>NZ_JADDKQ010000019.1 GCF_016464425.1 Actinotalea solisilvae | reverse complement strand
CGGGCGCGGGCCGACCAGGGCCCGCCCGCGCGCCCGCAGCCCCCGCCGTCGCCCGTCCCCGGTGCGTCGGCCGCGCGGGACGTCCCCGCCGCGGCGGCGGGCGCACGCTGGGTCCGCCGCACCGTCGAGCGCGGCGGCGCGTCGGTGCGCAGCGCGACGGAGGGCTCGCCCCGCTGGGTCTCCGGCGTCCTCGCCGGCGCCCAGGCCGCCGTCCTCTCGCTGCTCGTCGTCGCCATGCCCGCGCTCGCCGCGTACGTCGCCACGTCCGCGGACCCGGCGAACGCCGAGGTCGGCTGGACCCGCTCGGTCGGCGTGGGCGCCGCGCTGTGGCTGCTGGGCCACGGCGGCGCGCTCCGGGCCGGCGGCGCCACCCTCACCCTCGTCCCGCTCGGGATCACGGGCCTCGCGCTCTTCGCCTGCTACGCGTCCGCGCGCCGGTCGAGCCACCGCACGGTCTCGGCCTGGTTGTCCGGCGTCGGGGGCTACCTCGCGGTCGTGCTCCTCGTCCTCCTGCTGGCGGGCGGCACCGGGCCGCTCGGCGCCGGGGCGGGCGCCGTCGTGCGCCTGATGCTGGGGGCGGCGACGGTGGCCGCGCTCGGGCTGGGGGCGGGCGTGGCGCGCCCGCGTCGCGTCCGCGCGGCGACCCAGCGGTGGTGGGGGCGGCTCGACCACCCGGTCCGCGCGGGCGCCGTCGGGGGCATGGTCGCCGCTGCGGCGCTGGTCGGTGCCGCGTCGCTGCTCACCGGGTTCTGGGTGCTGTCCGGGCGGGCCGCGGCGGGCGACGTCGTCGCGGGCCTGGGTGTGGACACGTTCGGCGGCCTGCTGCTCGCGGTCGCCCAGCTCGCCGTCGCGCCCGACCTCGTCGCGTGGGCGTTCGCCTGGCTGGCCGGGCCGGGCTTCGCGGTGGGCGAGGGCACGCTGTACGCGCCGTCGGGCGTGGTCGCCGGGCCGCTCCCGGCGCTGCCGCTGCTCGGTGCGCTGCCGGTCGAGGGCGGCGGGCTCGTGCGCTGGGCGCCGGTCGTCACGGTCGCGGCGGGCTTGCTGGCGGGCGCGTGGCTGCACCGCCGCCTCGTGGTGGGCCGGGCGCGGGACGTGCTCGTCGCCGTGGGCGTCCTCGCCGTCGCCGCCGGGGCGCTCGGTGCCGTCGTGGCGGCGCTCGGCTCCGGTGCCGCGGGGCCGGGCCGGCTCGCCGTGGTCGGCGCCTCGCCGGTCGCCGTCGGCCTCGCCGTCGCGGCCGGGGCCCTGGTCGGTGCCGCCCTCGCGGCAGTGCCCGCGGACGCGACGGTGCGGGAGGCGGTCAGGCGCGGGGCGCGCGGCGCGTGGGACCGCGTGCGGGGCCGCGCCGACGTCGACCTCGGCGGGGACGACGCGCCCGAGGGCCGCGACGCGCGGGGCGGCGACGACTGACGCCCGCGCGCTGCCGGGCCGTCAGCCCTGCGGCGCCCGCGCGTCGTCGAGCATCCGCTGGAGGTTCTCCTGGAAGTCGTCCTGGCACTGCTCGCGCGCCGAGATCGTCAACGCGTCGCCGAGGCACTCCTGCAGCTCGGCCTGCAGCGGCCACAGCGCGAGCATCGTCGCGAGCGACAGGACGAGGACGAGCGCGAAGCCCAGCCCGACGCCGAGCACCGGCACCAGGGCGCCGCGCACCCCGGCGCGCCACACGGCGAGCAGCGCGCGGATGCCCACGACGACCGCGGCGACCGCGAGCGCGAGCGAGGCGACCTGACCGGCCAGCCCGAGCGGGGAGACGACGAGGGTGCCGAGCAGGAGGAGGCCGAAGTGCATGACCTGCCGGCTCGCCCGCCGCACCGCCTCGGGGTCGCTCCGCGCGGGCTGCACCGGCGGGCGGGGCGGGGCGGGCGGTCGCACGCCGGTCGGGGACGTCATGCCTGGGCTCCTCGGGTACCCGGCCGCGGCCGGACGGTGCGCCGGCGGACCGACGGGCGCGGGGTCGTGCTGGTCAGCGCCCAGTGTCCCACCGTCGGGCGGGCGCCCGCCGCCGACGTCGCGGCGGGCGGCTAGGGTCGCGGCGTGCGCGCCTCGCCCGACGTCGTCCCCTCGTCCGCCCGTGTGGTCGTCCTCGTCTCGGGCGGGGGGTCCAACCTCGCCGCCCTCCTCGAGGCGCAGCGGGACCCGGCCTGGGGCGCGCGCGTCGTCGGCGTCGTGAGCGACCGGGCGGGCGCGGGCGGGCTCGAGATCGCGCGCGCCGCGGGGGTCGCGACCGCCGTCGTCGCGCCCCGCGACTTCCCGGACCGCGAGGCGTGGGACCGGGGGATGGCGCAGGCGGTGGGCGTGTTCGAGCCCGCGTGGGTGGTGAGCGTGGGCTTCATGCGGATCCTCGGTGCCCCGTTCCTCGACCGGTTCGCCCAGCGGGTGATCAACACCCACCCTGCGCTGCTGCCGTCCTTCCCCGGCGCGCACGGCGTGCGGGACGCGCTCGCGCACGGCGTGCGCGTCACGGGGTGCACGGTCCACCTGGTCGACGCCGGCGTCGACACCGGGCCGATCCTCGCCCAGCGCGCCGTCGAGGTCCTGGCGGGCGACGACGAGGCCACGCTCCACGAGCGGATCAAGGTCGAGGAGCGCGCGCTGCTGGTCGACGTCGTCGGCCGCGCGGCGCGCGAGGGGCTCACGGTCGAGGGGCGCGCCACGCGCTTCGGCTGAGGGGGCCTCAGGCGGCCGCGGGCGCCGGCCGGCGCAGTGCCGCGAGCGTCTCGGTGGCGATCGTCGGCCACGGCGTGGGCGCGAGTCCCAGGGTGCGCTGCGAGGCCGTGCTGTCCATGACGAACGGCTCGACCAGCTGGTAGCCCATGGCGTGGACCTCGCGCATCATCGGCTGGACGACGCCGAGCGCGCGCACCGCAGCGAGCGGGACGGGTGCGATGCGGGGCGCGGGCGCGCCGGCCACGGACGCGAACCGGGTCATGAGCTCCCGGAAGGTGAGCGGCTCGGGCGAGGGGACGTGCCACGGGCGACCCCACGCCGCCTCGAGGTCGGCGGCGGCGGCCATCGCGCGGGCGAAGTCCGGCAGGTAGGTCCACGTGTGCGGCGCGTCGGCCCCGCCCACGGGCCGGACCGTCCGTCCGGCGAGCAGGGGCTCGAGGGCGCGCGGCCCGGCATGGGCGTGGGTGAGCGCCAGGGGGCCGAGGTAGTCGCTGCCCCGGACCTCGGTCGCGCGCAGGCGGCCGTCGTCGTGCCGGCGGCGCGCCTCCTCCCACATCGCCGCGCGCACGCGTCCCTTCCGCTCGGTCGTCGCGAGCGGCGTGGTCTCGGTCATGAGGTGCGTGCCACGCCGGTAGCCGTAGAGGTTGCCGGCCATGACGTACACGGCGCCCGTGCGCTCCGTGGCGGTGAGGAGCGCCTCGGCGACCGGGGGCCAGTCCGTGGGCCACCGGTGGTACGCGGGGTTGAGGCAGTTGTGCAGCGCGTGGGCGCCGCGGGCGGCGCTCGCGAGCGCGCCGGCGTCCGTCGCGTCGACGACGCCGTGGCTGATGCCCGGCAGCGGTGCGCCGCCGTCGGGGTTGCGGGGTGGGCCGCCCGTGCGGCTGAGCACGAGGACCTCGTGGCCCTGCCCGGCGAGGACGTGCGCGAGGTGGCTGCCGATCGGACCCTTGCCGACGACGACGTGCTGCATGGCTTCCTCCGGAGGTGGCCCGGCCGCTGCCGGGAGTGTGAGCGGTGCTCTCTGGCGCGAGCAACGCTCTCACCGCCCGGGCGACCGCGTCAAGAGCGGTGCTCGTACTTGCGAGGGGTGCTCTCGTCCGGGACCATGGCGCGGTGACCGATGCCCGCCCCAGGACCCCGCGGGAGCGTGCCCGCGCCGAGTTCGAGCGCGACCTGCTGGCGGCCGCGCGCCGGCACCTCGCGACCGACGGCCCGGCCCAGCTGTCGCTGCGGGCGATCGCGCGCGAGCTCGGCGTCGCCTCGTCCGCGGTGTACCGCTACGTCGAGTCGCGCGACGCGCTGCTCACCGCCCTGATCGTCGAGGCCTACGACGCAGCGGGGGAGGCGTGCGAGCGGGCGCTCGACGCCGCGCTCGCGCGCGGGGCGTCGGCGGGCGACGCGTGGCTCGACGTAGCGCGCGCCTTCCGAGCGTGGGCGCGCGCGCACCCCCACCAGTTCTCGCTCGTCTACGGCACCCCGGTGCCCGGCTACGCCGCACCCCGCGAGACCGTCGGCCCCGCGGTCCGCGTGTGGGGTGTCGTCGCGCGCGTGCTGGTCGCCGGGCGCGCCGCCGACGAGGTGCACCCGCCGCGGTCGCTCGACGCGTCCGGGCTCGTCGAGCCTGGCGTCCTCGCGGTCGCCGCGGCGATCGCGCGCGGCCGGACGCCCGCGGATGCCTACGCGACGTCGCCCTCGGCCGAGGTCCCGTCCGGCGGCGACGAGGGCCCGGTCGACGCCGGCGTCCTCGCCGCGGACGTCACCCGCTCGGTCACCCTGTTCGCCGCGCTCGTGGGCGCCGTGACCGCCGAGCTCTTCGGCCACCTGCACAACTTCGTGGTCGACCTCGACCGGGTGTTCGACGTGACCACCGCCACGGCCGCCGTCGGCGTGGGGCTCGACGTCGGCCTCGACGCCGGCGACGTCGCGGCCGGCGGGACCGCGCCCCGCCCCGCACCGCCCGCGGGGTAGCATCGTTCCCGGCCGTGACTGGCGTACCTCAGGTGGAACCGACCACCAGGGAGCGGCCGCAGTCCCCTGCAGAGCACCGTCCGCCTGGGTGCCTGGGTCCCGCCCGAGCGGCGCACGCGTGCGCTGCCCGACCGAGCGGCGCACGCGCGCCGACCGACCCAGGAGACGCCATGTCGCACGACCTCGCCCCGACGGCCCCCGTCGCCGACCCGACCGCCGCGAGCACGCGCCGCCCGATCCGCCGCGCGCTCGTCAGCGTCTACGACAAGACGGGCCTCGCCGGGCTCGCCGCCGCGCTGCACGCCGCGGGCGTCGAGATCGTCTCGACCGGCTCGACCGCCTCGACGGTCGCGGCCGCGGGCGTCCCGGTCACGCGCGTCGAGGACCTCACCGGCTTCCCGGAGTGCCTCGACGGCCGCGTCAAGACGCTGCACCCGCGCGTGCACGCGGGCCTGCTCGCGGACACGCGCCGGCCCGAGCACGTCGCGCAGCTCGCCGACCTGGGCGTCGAGGGCTTCGACCTCATGGTGGGCAACCTCTACCCGTTCGCCGCGACGGTCGCGTCGGGCGCGGGGCCGGACGAGGTCGTCGAGCAGATCGACATCGGCGGACCGTCGATGGTCCGTGCCGCGGCCAAGAACCACCCGAGCGTCGCCGTCGTCGTGGACCCGGCGCGCTACGACGACGTCGTCGCGGCGCTCGCGGCGGGCGGGTTCACGCTCGCCGAGCGGCGTGCGCTCGCGGGCGCGGCCTTCGCGCACACGGCCGCCTACGACGTCGCGGTCTCGTCCTGGTTCGCGTCGTCCTACGCGCCCGACGACGTCGCGCGGGAGTCGGGCTTCGGGGCGGTCACCGCGGCCACGTGGGAGCGCTCGGCGGTCCTGCGGTACGGCGAGAACCCGCACCAGCGCGCCGCGCTCTACGTCGACGCCGCGACGCCGGGTCTGGCCCAGGCCGAGCAGCTCCACGGCAAGGAGATGAGCTACAACAACTACGTCGACGCGGACGCCGCCTGGCGCGCCGCGCACGACCACGCCGAGCCCGCCGTCGCGATCATCAAGCACGCCAACCCGTGCGGGATCGCCGTCGGGACGGACGTCGCCGACGCTCACGCCAAGGCCCACGCGTGCGACCCGGTGTCCGCCTACGGCGGCGTCGTCGCGGCCAACCGCCCGGTGACGGCCGCGATGGCCGAGCAGCTCGCGCCCGTGTTCACCGAGGTCGTGCTCGCGCCCGACTTCGAGCCCGACGCCGTCGCGGTGCTCACGCGCAAGAAGAACGTCCGCCTGCTCCGCGTCGGCGCGCCCGCGAACGCGGCGCCGCTCGAGGTGCGCCCGATCACCGGCGGCCTGCTCGTGCAGACCGCGGACCGGCTGGACGCCGTCGTCGAGGGCGGGGGCGACGACCCGGCCGCCTGGACGCTCGCGGCGGGCGAGCCCGCCGACGCGGCCACGCTCGCGGACCTCGCGTTCGCGTGGCGCGCGGTGCGTGCGGTGAAGTCCAACGCGATCCTGCTCGCGCGCGGCGGCGCGTCGGTCGGCGTCGGCATGGGCCAGGTCAACCGCGTCGACTCCTGCCGCCTCGCGGTCGAGCGCGCGAACACGGGCGACGACGAGCGGGCGCGCGGCGCCGTCGCGGCGTCGGACGCGTTCTTCCCGTTCGCCGACGGCCTGCAGGTGCTGCTCGACGCGGGCGTGCGCGCCGTCGTCCAGCCGGGCGGGTCCGTGCGCGACGACGAGGTCGTCGCGGCCGCGGCCGCTTCGGGCGTCACGCTCTACCTCACGGGCACGCGCCACTTCGCGCACTGAGTCCCGCGGGCGAGCGCGGCGTCTCGCACCGGGCGGCGTGCGCCGCGTGGAGAGCGCCGGGCCGGCACGCCGCGCTCAGCGCGCGAGCGCCCGGAGCGGTCGGGCGTCGTCCTCGGCGCCCGACCGGTCGAGCCGCGGCAGCGCCGCGCCCGTGAACAGCCGGCGGGCGGCGGCGACGTCGCGCGGGCGGTCCACGGCCAGCACCGCCGAGAGCTCGTCGGTGCCGGGGTGGAACCACAGCACCGTCGTGCCGCCGGTGCCGTCGGTGCCGTCGGTGCCGCCGCGCACGACGACGTCGTCCGTCGGCTGCGGGTGCCCGTGCAGGGCGAGCTCGTGGCCGAGCTGGGTCGAGAACACGTAGGGCGCGGGGTCGTCGCCCGGCCCGGGCTGCGCGTGCGGGCCCTCGAGGAGCGTCCGGACGGCGATCGCGGGGCCGCGCAGCGCGCCGTCCCAGTGGCCGCCGGGCACCCAGCCGTGGCGCGGCGAGCGGCGCCGCGCGACGTCGCCCACGGCGACCACGTGGTCCAGCGGGCCGTCGTCCGTCAGGACCCGGAAGTGCGCGTCGACCGCGAGGGCGCCGTCGGGCCCGAGCGGGAGCGCGTCGGCGAGCCACGCGGACCGCGGCCGTGCGCCGACCGCGACGAGCACGACGTCGGCCGGGAGCGACCTGCCGTCCTCGAGCGCGACGGCGCCCGCGTGGACCGACGCGACGCGCGCGCCCGTGAGCAGACGGACGCCGGCGGCCGCGTACCAGGGCACGGTGAGCGCGCCGACGGCCGCGCCGAGCGCGGTCGCGAGCGGGGCGTCCGCGGCCTCGACCACGGTCACGCGCGCACCGGCCGCCGCGGCGACCCCGGCGACCTCGGCGCCGATCCACCCCGCACCCACGACCACGACCTCGGCGCCGGGCCGGACGGCCGCCCTCAGCACGGCGGCGTCGAGGGCGGTGTGGAGCACGAGCGCGCCGTCCCAGCCCGGCGGGCGCACGGCCTCGGCGCCCGTCGCGAGCACCGCGGCGTCGGCCCGGACCTCGCCGGACCGGGTCGTGACCGTGACGCCCTCGGCGTCGACCGCCAGCGCGGTCCCGGGCTCGTCGAGCCGGGCGTCCGCGCCCGTGAGGTCCGCGCCGACCTCGTCCCGCAGCCAGGCCGGTTCCGTGCGCGTGAGGAGCTCCTTGGAGAGCGGCGGCCGGTCGTAGGGCTCGAGCCCCTCGGCGCCCAGGAGGACCACCTCGCCGGCGAACCCGGACGAGCGCAGCGCGGTCACGGCCATGGCGCCCGCGAGCCCCGCACCGACGACGACGACGGAGGCGGGCGGAACGGCGGGCACGCGCCCACGGTAGTCTCCCGGGCGTGAACCCCCCGCCCGAGGCCGCCGAGCGGCACCGGGCCCCGGCGCTCTGGCTCGTCGTCGCCGCGATCGCCGCAGCCGCGGTGGCCGCCGCGCTCGACGGCGCGTTCACGGGTGCGGCGGTGCTGGTCAGCACCCTGGTCGGCGCCGCGGTCGCGCGCATCATCGGCCGCGGCCGGCGGCCCGAGGGCATCGCCGTGCGCTCCACCTGGGTCGACGTGACGATCCTGCTCGGGCTGGCCGCGGGCATCGGCGCCCTCATGCTCGCGCCGGGCGTCTGACCGCCCGGCGCGACCTCAGAGCCCTGCCCGGCCGACCCGCTCCACCCTGGGGAACCGGTCGACGGGGGCCTCGTCGACGGCGTCGACCGTGTCGCCGGCGCGCGGCGACCCGCCCCGGCCGAAGCCGAAGGCCGCGAGGCCGACGAGCGCGGCACCCGCGAGCGGCGCGACCCAGAAGAGCCACAGCTGCCCGAGCGCCGCCTCGCCCGCGAAGAGCGCGACGGCCGTCGAGCGGACGGGGTTGGCCGAGCCGCCCGTGATCGGGCTCGTCAGCAGGAACAGCGCCGCGTACGTGAGGCCGACCGCCGCGGGCGCGGGGGAGAAGCTCCACCGGCGGCGGGCCGTGCCCACCACGACCGCGGTGAGCACCGCGGCCGCCACGAGCTCGACGACGAACGCCGCGCGCTGGTCGAACGAGGTCATCTCCTGGCTCGCCGTGAAGAGCGTCGAGCTCTCGCCCCACGAGTTCGCCGTGCCCGCGAAGAACGCCGGGACGCCGTCGAGCCCGAGCGCGGTCGGGAGCGACGTCGGCACCGTGAGGAACACGGTGGCCCCGGCCGCGGCCGCACCGGCCAGCTGGGCGAGCCAGTAGAGCGGGACGTCGGCCCAGCGCGTCATGCCGGCGAGGGCCGTGCCGAGCGTCACGGCGGGGTTGAAGTGGCCGCCCGAGAGGTGCCCGAACGCCGCGGTGAGGCCCACGAGGACGAGGCCCGCGGCGAGCGCGACGCCGACCACGTCGACCTGGGAGATCGGCGCGTAGAGCGCGACGCCCGTGACCACGAGCACGAACGCGAACGTGCCCAGCGCCTCGACGCCGAGCCGCGTGCCCAGGCCGGCGCCCGCGCCCTCGGGGCCCGCCAGCGCGCCGTCGTCGGGCTCGTCGTCCAGGTCGTCGTCGTCCTCGTCGAGCTCGTCCGGCTCGACGTCCTGGTCGTCGTCGACCGCGAGCACGACGGCCTCGGTGGCGTCGTCGTCGGGGTCGCGCGGGGCGGGCGTGCGGGGCTCGCGGTCAGGACTGGTGCTGGACATGGCTCCCCTGTCGGTCGAGCGGCGTGGACCAGCGGGCATCATCGCACCGCCGCACGTCCCGACGGCGCCCACGGCGTCCGCAGGTGCCCCGGACGACGGCGGAGCCAGGTCTCTCGATGTCGAGTAATCTGGCGCGAACGCACGTCGCCCCGGCCGCGGTGCTCGGCCGCCGAGGTCCGCCGAGGTCCACCGGGACCACCGGGACCACCGGGGACACGGTGCGGCCCGCGGCCGCGCCGACCACCTCAGCAACGGGAGTCTCCGCATGGGCAAGATCAAGGTCGTGGGTCCGGTCGTCGAGCTCGACGGCGACGAGATGACGCGGATCATCTGGCAGTTCATCAAGGACCGCCTGATCCACCCCTACCTCGACGTGGACCTGCGCTACTACGACCTGTCGATCGAGAACCGCGACGCGACCGACGACCAGGTCACGGTCGACGCGGCGAACGCCATCAAGGAGCACGGCGTCGGCGTCAAGTGCGCCACGATCACGCCCGACGAGGCGCGCGTCGAGGAGTTCGGCCTCAAGAAGATGTGGGTCTCGCCCAACGGGACCATCCGCAACATCCTCGGCGGCGTCGTCTTCCGCGAGCCCATCATCATCAGCAACATCCCGCGCCTGGTCCCCGGCTGGAACAAGCCGATCATCATCGGCCGCCACGCCCACGGCGACCAGTACAAGGCGACGAACTTCAAGGTCGAGGGCGCCGGCACGCTCACGCTGACGTTCACGCCCGCGGACGGCTCCGAGCCGATCCAGCAGCAGGTCGTGACCTACCCCGAGAACGGCGGGGTCGCGATGGGCATGTACAACTTCAACGACTCGATCCGTGACTTCGCGCGCGCCTCGTTCGCCTACGGCCTGCAGCGCGGCTACCCGGTCTACCTGTCGACCAAGAACACGATCCTCAAGGCCTACGACGGCGCCTTCAAGGACATCTTCCAGGAGGTGTTCGACGCCGAGTTCAAGGCCGACTTCGACGCCGCCGGCCTCACGTACGAGCACCGCCTCATCGACGACATGGTCGCCGCGGCCATGAAGTGGGAGGGCGGCTACGTCTGGGCGTGCAAGAACTACGACGGCGACGTCCAGTCCGACACGGTCGCGCAGGGGTTCGGCTCGCTGGGCCTCATGACGTCGGTGCTCATGACGCCCGACGGCCGGACGGTCGAGGCGGAGGCCGCGCACGGCACGGTCACGCGCCACTACCGCCAGCACCAGCAGGGCAAGCCGACGTCGACCAACCCGATCGCGTCGATCTTCGCCTGGACGCGGGGCCTCATGCACCGCGGCAAGCTCGACGGCACGCCCGAGGTCACGCAGTTCGCGCAGACGCTCGAGGACGTCGTCATCCAGACGGTCGAGAGCGGCAAGATGACGAAGGACCTGGCGCTGCTCATCGGCCCGGACCAGGAGTGGCTGACCACCGAGGCGTTCCTCGCGGCCCTCGACGAGAACCTCGCGGCGCGCCTCGGCTGACGTCGGCGACGAGACCAGACCGAGACAGGCTGAGAAGGAGTCAACGATGACCGCACCCGTGAACGTCACCGTCACCGGCGCCGCCGGGCAGATCGGCTACTCGCTGCTGTTCCGCATCGCGTCCGGCGCGATGCTGGGCGAGCAGACGCCGGTGCGCCTGCGCCTGCTGGAGATCCCGCAGGCGGTCAAGGCCGCCGAGGGCACCGCGATGGAGCTCGCCGACTGCGCGTTCCCGCTGCTCGAGTCCGTCGACATCTTCGACGACGCGCGCGCGGCGTTCGACGGCGTCAACGTCGCGCTCCTCGTGGGCGCGCGGCCGCGCGGGCCGGGCATGGAGCGCGGCGACCTGCTCGAGGCGAACGGCGGCATCTTCAAGCCCCAGGGCGAGGCCATCAACGCGGGTGCTGCGGACGACGTCCGGGTGCTCGTCGTCGGCAACCCGGCGAACACCAACGCGCTCATCGCGCAGGCGCACGCGCCGGACGTCCCCGCCCAGCGCTTCACGGCGATGACGCGGCTCGACCACAACCGCGCGCTGTCGCAGCTCGCCGAGAAGACCGGCGTGGGCGTCAAGGACATCGACCGGGTCACGATCTGGGGCAACCACTCGGCGACCCAGTACCCGGACGTCTTCCACGCGACGATCGGTGGCCGCCCGGCCGTCGAGGTGATCGACGACCAGGCGTGGCTCGAGAGCACGTTCATCCCCACGGTCGCCAAGCGCGGCGCGGCGATCATCGAGGCCCGCGGCGCGTCGTCGGCGGCGTCCGCGGCGAACGCCGCCATCGACCACGTGCGGTCGTGGGTGCTCGGCACGCCGCAGGGGTCGTGGACGTCGGCCGGCATCGTGTCCGACGGCTCGTACGGCGTCCCCGAGGGCCTCATCTCCTCGTTCCCGGTGACGTCGACCGGCGGCGACTGGGAGATCGTCCAGGGGCTGGATGTCAGCGACTTCTCGCGCACCCGGATCGACGCCTCGGTCGCTGAGCTCGCCGAGGAGCGCGACGCGGTCCGCCAGCTCGGGCTGATCTGACCCCCGTGCGCGGGGTCCGACGCGCCGCCGCGGCCGTGACGGTCGCGGCGGCGCTCGCCGTGTCGGGGTGCGTCCCGCAGGCGGCGCCGGCGCCCAAGCCCGTGAAGACGTCGGCCCAGCCCGCGGGCGGTGCGGGGGAGGACGACGGAGGGTCGTCGTCGGCGGGGGACAGCGAGCGGCTCCACGCGGTCGTCGCGGGGTACGACGCGCTGCTCGACGCGTGGCGCGCGGGCGAGGCGACGGGCGACCTCGCGACGGCGCGGGCCGCCGCGACGGCGTACGCCGACGCGACCCGGCCGATGCTCGAGGAGCTCGAGGCCGCGTCGTGGTCGTCCGGGTACGCGGAGTCGGCGGCCTCGGTCGTCGAGGTGCTCGGGGACGCGGTGGCGTCGGCCGAGCAGGCGGCGGCCGCGACGACGACGGCCGAGTACGACGCCGCCGTGCGGGGCGACTACGGCGACGTCGGCGCGCGCGTCGAGCTCGCCGCGCTCCTCCTCTGGGTCTGAGCGGGCGCGGGCGAGCCGCCGTGGAACGGGACGGGGCACGGAACGGGTCACGGAACGGGGCACCGAGCGGGGCAGGGACCAGGGCGGGGTCGACGGCGCCCGACGGCCCGGTGCGCGTCGGCGTCCGCGTCCGGCCGGGTGCGTCACGGACCCGCGTCGGGGGCGAGCACGCCGGACGCCTCGTCGTGGCCGTCGCGGCGCGGGCGGTCGACGGGGCCGCGACCGAGGCCGCCCTCGCGGCGGTGGCCGGGGCGTTCGGCGTCCGCCGCCGCGCGGTCACCCTCGTGTCCGGCGCGACGGCCCGGGACAAGGTGGTGGCGGTCGACGCGCCTGCCGACGTCGTCGCCGCCCGGCTCGCCGACCTGCTCCGCGGCTGACCGCCCCGCCGCCCCCGCCGACCTCTGGAACCGATCCGGCGCCCCGACCTCAGCGTCCCTTCCAGAACCCGGGCCCCGGGCTCAGGCGAGGGACCGCCCGGCCGGGGCGCGCGCCTGGACCATCCGACGCGTGGGCCGCGTGTCCGAGGAGTGGGCAGGGCCCTTCGACCCTTGCAACGCGAGCAGTCGTCCTCCCGCACGACAGGCCCGGTGGGCGCGCGTCCACTGCAACGGCGTGGGTCGGGGCGTTGTAACGCGTTGCAGCAACGGGTTACGGTCCAGTCGACCCGTGGGAGTTCACCCGGGTGACGTTTGGCGACAAGGGAGTCCCCATGACCTCGGCCACCCCCGCGCGCTCGGCCCGGCCCGCGCACCCCGCCCGCCGGGCCCGGACCGCCGCCCGCCTCGGCACCGCGCTCGCCGTCGCGCTCACGGGCGCCGCCGTGCAGGCCGGCCCGCTCACCGCGCCCGCGACCGCCGCCGCCTCGAGCGCCGCGCTCGTCGGGAGCCTGCAGAGCGAGCTCGGCTGCCCCGGCGACTGGCAGCCGGACTGCGCCGCGACCGAGCTCGCGCCGACGGACGTCCCCGGGCAGTTCGCCGCCGAGTTCGAGGTGCCGGCCGGCGAGTGGGAGTACAAGGTCGCCCTCAACGACACGTGGGACGAGGCGTACGGGCGCGACGGCGGCCAGGACAACGTGCCGCTCGTCGTCGCCGGCCCGACCCGCCTGCGCGTCACCTACGACGACGCGACCCACCGGATCGCGCTCACGCCCCTCGACCTCGCCGGCGAGTACACCGACGCCGACGACGCGCTCGTGGCCGAGCCCGTGCGCCAGGCCGGCTCCGCCGAGCAGTTCTACTTCGTCATGACGGACCGGTTCGAGAACGCCGACCCCACGAACGACACCGGCGGGCTCACGGGCGACCGCCTCGTCACGGGCCTCGACCCCACCGACAAGGGCTTCTACCAGGGCGGCGACCTCGCGGGCCTGCGCGCGCAGCTCGACTACATCGAGGGCCTCGGCACGTCGGCGATCTGGCTCACGCCGTCGTTCCTCAACCGGCCCGTCCAGGGCACGGGCGCGAACGCGTCGGCGGGCTACCACGGGTACTGGATCACCGACTTCACGCAGATCGACCCCCACCTGGGCACCAACGCCGAGCTCGAGGCGCTCATCGCCGACGCCCACGCGCGCGACATCAAGGTCTACTTCGACATCATCACCAACCACACCGCGGACGTCGTCGACTACGCCGAGCAGCAGTACGCGTACGTCGACCAGGCGACGGCGCCCTACTACGAGGCCGACGGCGTCACCCCGTTCGACCCGGCGGACTACGCGGGCACCGGCACGTTCCCGCCGCTCAGCGCGGAGGCGTCGTTCCCGTACACCCCGGTCGTCGCGCCCGAGGACCAGGACCTCAAGGTCCCGGGCTGGCTCAACGACCCGACGCTCTACCACAACCGCGGCAACTCGACGTGGGCGGGGGAGTCCGTCACCTACGGCGACTTCGACGGCCTCGACGACCTCATGACCGAGCACCCGACCGTCGTCGACGGCTTCGTGGACGTCTACCAGGACTGGATCGACCTGGGCATCGACGGCTTCCGCATCGACACCGTCAAGCACGTCAACTTCGAGTTCTGGGAGCAGTGGACGACCGAGGTCCTCGACTACGCCCACGCGCAGGGCAAGCCGGACTTCTTCATGTTCGGCGAGGTCTACGACGCCGACGCCGCGAAGCTCTCGCCGTACGTGCGCCGGACCGACATGAACTCGGTCCTGGACTTCACCTTCCAGTCGGCCGTCTCGACGTACTCGCGCGGCTTCAGCCCGCTCGGACTGAGCCAGCTGTTCGCGTCGGACGACATGTACACGACGCCGACGACGAGCTCGACCGCGCTGCCGACCTTCCTCGGCAACCACGACATGGGCCGCATCGGCTACTTCGTCCAGGGCGACGGCAGCGGCCTCGAGCGCTCCGAGCTCGCGCACAGCCTCATGTACCTCACGCGCGGCCAGCCGGTCGTCTACTACGGCGACGAGCAGGGCTTCGCGGGCCTCGGCGGCGACAAGAGCGCCCGCCAGACGCTCTTCGCGTCGCAGGTCGCCGAGTACACCGACCAGCAGCTGCTCACCGGCGAGACGGTCGGCTCGGTCGACCGGTTCGACACCGACGCGCCGCTGTACCAGCACATCGCCGCGCTCTCCGAGCTGCGCGACACGACGCCCGCGTTCGAGAGCGGCGCGCAGGTCGAGCGGCCCGTGAGCGGCGCCGGCGAGGGCTCGGTCTACGCGTTCTCCCGCGTGCACCGCGACGACGAGGTCGAGCACCTCGTGGCCGCCAACAACGCGGCCTCCGACGCCGTCGTCACCGTCGACACGCTGACGCCCGGGGCGACGTTCACCTCGCTCCTCGGCGGGCACGCCGACGTCGTGGCCGACGCGGACGGCCTCGTCACCCTCACCGTCCCGGCCCTCAGCGCCGTCGCGCTCGTCGCGGACGCGACCGTCGCGGCGGGCGCGGACGACCTCGTCGTCGAGGTGCCCTCGCCGGGCGCCGCCGTGACCGGCGTGGCTCCCGTGGCCGCCGACGTCGCCGACGTGTGGGCCGAGACCTCGTTCTCCTACCGCGTGGCGGGCGACGACGGCTGGACGCCGCTCGGCACCGCCGAGACGACGGAGCCGCGCGTCTTCCACGACGTCGCCGACCTCGCGCCCGGCACGCTCGTCGAGTACCGCGCGGTGAGCACCGACGCCGCGGGCACCCGCGTGGCCGGCTCCACCTTCGCCTCGGTCGGCGTCGCCGTCGACGGCGTCGTGCCCACCGAGGAGCCCGGCGGCAGCGGCCGCGAGGACCTCCTGGTCACCATCCCGGGCGACCTGAACAGCGAGCTCGGCTGCCCGGGCGACTGGCAGCCCGAGTGCACGGCCGTCCAGCTCACGCACCGCGGCGCGGGCGTCTACTCCGGCGCCTTCGACGTCCCGGCCGGCACGTGGCAGTACAAGATCGCCGTCGGCGGCACGTGGACCGAGAACTACGGCGCCGGCGGCGTCGCGGGCGGCGACAACGTCACCATCACGCTCGACGCGCCGCAGCGCGTGACGTTCGTCTACGACGACGCCACCAAGTGGTTCTCCTCGAGCGCGCAGGGCCCGCTGGTCACGCTGCCCGGCTCCTTCCAGAGCGAGGTCGGTTGCCCGGGCGACTGGCAGCCCGACTGCGTCGTGACGTCCCTCCAGGACAAGGAGGGCGACGGCACCTACACCTGGACGACCGACCGCATCCCGGCCGGCTCGTACGAGCTCAAGGTCGCGCACGGCCTGAGCTGGGACGAGAACTACGGCGTCGGCGGGGCGCCCGGCGGCGCGAACATCCCGTTCGTCGCCTCCGGCGAGCCCATCACCTTCACCTACGACATCGCCACGCACCTGCTGACCATCGGCGACGCGGCCCCGGGCATCCCGGGCCTCGGCCAGGCGCAGGCGCACTGGGTCGACGCGGGCACGATCGCCTGGCCGGCGACGCTCCCGGAGGCGCCGGCCGAGGGTGACGCCTGGCGCCTGCACCACGCGCCGGACGGCTCGGTGGGCGTGGCGGACGACGTCGTCGAGGGCGGCGAGGCGATCGACCTCACGCTCGACCCGGCGGGCCTCTCGGACGAGCAGCTCGAGCGCTTCCCGGCGCTCGAGGGCTACCTCGCCCTCACGATCGACGCCGACCGCGCCGCGGTCGAGGAGCTGCTGCGCGGTGAGCTGCTCGTCGCCCGGTACGCGGCCGACGGCACGCTCACGGCCGCGACCGGTGTGCAGATCCCGGGCGTCGTCGACGACCTGTTCGCCGAGGACGCCGCGGACCGCGCCCTGGGCATCAGCTGGCAGGGCAACCGCCCGTCGCTCGCCCTCTGGGCGCCGACCGCCCAGGACGTCGAGCTGCTCCTGTGGAAGGCCGACGGCTACGGCGACGTCGACCTCGCGGCCGAGCCCGAGCGCGTCGCGATGGAGCGGAAGGCCGACGGCACGTGGACGGTGCGCGGCCACCGGTCGTGGACCGACGGCGCGTACCAGTTCGAGGTGACGGTCTACGCGCCGAGCACCGACGCGGTCGAGACGAACGTCGTCACGGACCCGTACTCGGTGGCGCTCACGCTCAACTCGACGCACTCCGTCGTCGTCGACCTCGACGACCGGGCGTGGCAGCCGCGGCAGTGGCGCAGGGCCGAGCAGCCCGAGGTCCGGCCCGTGGACCAGACGATCTACGAGCTGCACGTCCGCGACTTCTCGATCAGCGACGAGACGGTCGACGAGGAGCTGCGTGGCACCTACCTCGCGTTCGCCGAGCGCGGGACCGACGGGCGCCGGCACCTGCAGGACCTCGCCGACGCCGGCCTCACGACGGTGCACCTGCTGCCGACGTTCGACATCGCGACGATCGAGGAGGACCGGAGCCTGCAGGCGACCCCGCCGTGCGACCTCGCGTCGTTCGCGCCGGACTCGACCGAGCAGCAGGCGTGCATCGACCCGATCCGGGACCAGGACGGCTACAACTGGGGCTACGACCCGCTGCACTTCTCCGCGCCCGAGGGCTCGTACGCCGTCGACGCGCACGGCGGTGCCCGGGTCGCCGAGTTCCGCAGCATGGTCGGCGCGCTGCACGCCGACGGCCTGCAGGTGGTGCTCGACCAGGTGTTCAACCACACCGCGGCGAGCGGGCAGGACCCGAAGTCGGTCCTCGACCGCGTGGTGCCGGGCTACTACCACCGCCTGAGCGCGACGGGCACGGTCGAGACCTCGACGTGCTGCCAGAACCTCGCGACCGAGCACCTCATGACCGAGAAGCTCATGGTCGACTCCGTGGTCACCTGGGCGCGCGACTACAAGGTCGACGGCTTCCGCTTCGACCTCATGGGGCACCACAGCGTGGAGACGATGCAGGCGGTCCGGGACGCGCTCGACGCGCTCACCGAGCGCCGCGACGGCGTCGACGGCTCGGCCGTGTACCTCTACGGCGAGGGCTGGAACTTCGGGGAGGTCGCCGACAACCGCCTCTTCACGCAGGCGACGCAGGGCCAGCTCGACGGCACGGGGATCGGCACGTTCAGCGACCGGCTGCGCGACGCCGTCCGCGGCGGCGGGCCGTTCGACGAGAACCCGCGCATCCAGGGCTTCGGCAGCGGCGCCTTCACCGACCCCAACGGGGACCCGGTGAACGGGACCGAGGCCGAGCAGCTCGCGCGGCTCCAGCACCAGGCCGACCTCGTGCGCCTCGGCCTCGCGGGCAACCTCGAGGACTACGCGTTCGTCACGGCCGACGGCGAGCTGAGCACGGGCGCCGAGATCGACTACAACGGCCAGCCGGCCGGGTACGCCACCTCGCCCGAGGAGGTCGTCACCTACGTCGATGCCCACGACAACGAGACGCTCTTCGACTCGATGACGCTCAAGCTGCCCCAGGACACCCCGATGGCGGACCGCGTGCGGCTCAACACGGTGTCGCTGGCCACCACGGCGCTGGCGCAGACGCCGTCGTTCTGGCACGCGGGCACCGACCTGCTGCGCAGCAAGTCGCTCGACCGCAACAGCTACAACTCGGGCGACTGGTTCAACGAGGTCGACTGGTCCGGCCAGGAGAGCACCTTCGGCCGGGGCCTGCCGCCCGCGGCGGACAACCAGGACAAGTGGCCGTTCCAGCAGCCCCTGCTGGCCGACCCGGCGCTCGAGCCGACGCCCGCCGACATCGCGGCGGCCACCGCGCAGGCGCAGGACCTCCTGCGGCTGCGGTTCTCGACCGACCTGTTCCGCCTGGGCGACGCCGACCTCATCCACGAGAAGGTGACGTTCCCGGGCAGCGGCCCCGACGCGCTCCCCGGCGTCGTCACCATGCACGTCGACGACACCGTGGGGGAGGACGTGGACCGCGACCTCGACGGTCTCCTCGTGGTCTTCAACGCGTCGGACGAGCCCGTCGAGGTCCGGGTCGCCGAGCTGGCGGGTGCGGACTACGCGCTCTCGCCCGTCCTCGCCGAGGGCAGCGACGACGTCGTGAAGCAGACGACGTGGGACGAGGAGACGGGGACGGTCACGCTCCCGGCGCGCACCGTCGCGGCGCTCGTGGACGACGCCGAGAGCGGCGGCCACGGCGGTGGCCCCGGCGGCGGCTGGTCCGAGTGGTGGAGCTGGTTCTGGGGCTGGTGGCCGCCAGTGTGGTGGCCGTGGGGGTGACCTGCACGCGCCGACCGTGAGCCCGACCGACGACGCCGCTCCCCGCCCGGGGGCGGCGTCGTCGCGTCCGCGGCCCCGCCCGGCGGGCCACCTGCGTCGACGTCCGGCATGACGCCGGTCGGCGGGTGAAACACGGGGTGAACTAGGCGCTGAAGCGGTCCTGACCTGCGGCGCGACCCTGTCCTGAGGCGCGGGTGAAACAGTGGGTGAGGTCCGCCGTGAGCGCTGATGACGCCCTCGGAGGGCCGCTAGCGTCGAGACGTGCCGATCTTCAACTCCCCCCCAGGATGGCCGACACCGCCACCCGGCTGGACCCCTCCCCAGGGGTGGCAGCCGGACCCCTCGTGGCCGCCGGCCCCGTCCGACCACGTCTGGTGGACCGAGGCGCCCGCCGCCCCGTCCGCCCCCTCCGGGCTCCACGTCCCCGCGCTCGAGCCCCTCGACGACGACGTCCCCGCACCCCGTGAGGCGCCCTCGCTCGTGCTCGCAGGCGGCCACCCGTCCCCCGCGCACGACCAGGCGCCGGGCGGCCGCGCGGCGGCCTTCGCCGCGCTGCACGAGCTCACGCCCGAGCGTCCCGCGGTGCAGCCGCCGGTGGCGGAGTGGCGCGCCCCCGTCCCGGCCCCCGCACCCGGGGTCTTCACGCCCGGCGCGGCGGTCGCGGCGCCGGCCCCGGCGCCCGTGCCGTTCGTCCCCGCGGCAGCGGCGCCGGCCGTCGACCTCGTCCAGTTCTTCCAGGCCGACGAGCGCCGCGCGGGGCGCAAGGCCGTCCTGGTCGGCATCCTCCTGCTCCTCGTGGGGCTCGGGGTGACCGTCTTCGGGTACGTCGCGGCCGGCATCGGCGACACGTACGTCGTCCTCTGGGGGCCGGTCGCCCTCGGCCTGGTCACCGTGGTCCGCGGGGCGGTCCGGATGGCGCGCGCGGAGAGCACCGCGCTGCGGCAGGTGCTCGCGCCGTCCCGCTGACGGTCAGCCGGCCGCGTCGGCCAGCTCGGCCTGGAACGTCGTGAGGTCCGTGGCGCCGGACGTGAAGCGCGCGACCGCCGCCGTCACGGCGGTGAGCGTTGCGGCCGGCGCCGCGGCCCCGTGGGCGAGCGACGGCACGACGACGTCCTGCTCGAACGAGGCCAGGGCCGAGCGCTGGTAGCTGTCGAGGTCGGCCGGGTCGACGTCGGTCCGGGCCGGGATCGAGCCCTTCTCGGCGCTCAGGGCGGTCTGCGCGTCGAGCGACGCGACGGTCGCCAGCCACGCACGCGCGCCGTCGGGGTTCCCCGCCCCGACGGGGAGCGTGAACGCGTCGGCGAGGAAGTCGAACACGCCCGCCGTGCCCGGGACCGGGAAGTGGACGACGTCGCGCCCGGGCTCGAGCCCCGCGTTCTCGAACGCGGGGACCGCCCAGTCGCCCATGACGTTGAAGGCGGCCTCGCCGTCGACGACGCGCTGGGTCGCGTCGGGCCAGTCGAGCCCGTCCCGGTCGGCGTTGGTGTACGCGAGCAGGTCGCGGAAGTCCTCGAGCGCCGCGCCGACCTCGGGTCCCGACCAGTCGGTCGTCCCGTCCCACAGCCCGGTGTACGCCTGCGGGCCGAGGCCGGCGAGCAGCACCGTCTCGAGCAGGTGCACCTGGGTCCACGTCGTGGCCAGCGCGAGGGGCGTGCGCCCCGACGCCTCGACGGCCTCGAGAGCGACGAGCCACTCGTCGACCGACGCGTACGTCGCGGCGGGGTCGAGGCCGGCCGCCTCGAGCACGTCGGGGTTGGCCCAGACGACGTTCGCGCGGTGGATGTTCGACGGGATCGCGTACACGCGGCCGTCCACGCTCAGGCGGTCGAGGACGCCCGGGGGGAAGGCGTCGCCCAGGTCCTCGTCGTCCACGAGGTCGGAGAGGTCCGCCAGCCTGCCGGCGGCGACGTAGTCGGCGAGCTCGGCGCCCGCGTGCGCCTGGAAGGTGTCGGGCGGGTCGCCCGCGGCGAGCCGGGAGTCGAGCAGGTCCTTGGCGGCCGAGCCCGCGCCGCCGGCCACGCCCGCGTCCACGAACGCGACGTCGGGGTGCTGCTCCTCGAACACCGCGACGAGGGCGTCGAGCCCGAGCTTCTCCGAGCCGCTGGCCCACCACGTGTAGACCTCGACGCGCTCGCCCGACGGCGCCTGCTGGTCCGCGGAGCCACCGGAGCACGCGGCCAGGGCGGTGGTCGCGACGAGCAGGACGCACGCGGGGACGAGCCTCCTGCGGACCGTCCTCATCGCCACTCCTCGCGTGCGGGCCTGCGCCATCCAACTGTGCGGGCCGGGGGTAGTCAAACACGCGCACGCCGCGCCGGCGAACGCCGTCGACCGCCCCGCCACGCCCCGGTCCGCCGCGCCGTCGCCGCAGGTCAGGGGACATCTCGGCGTCCGGGCCGGGCTCGCGGTGACCCGTCCGGCTGCACCGGCGGTGCGCGCGGCCACGGTATCCTCGGGCGTGGCCAACGAGCGGGTGCCGCCAGGCTCCCAGACCTCCCTGAGGGAGGCCAACCGCGCCCGCATCGTCACCGCGGTCCAGCAGCGCGGCTCCATCACGCAGGTCGAGCTCGCCGCCCTCACCGGGCTGTCGGCGGCCACGATCTCGAACAT
Source organism: Actinotalea solisilvae (assembly GCF_016464425.1). Classification (GTDB taxonomy): domain Bacteria; phylum Actinomycetota; class Actinomycetes; order Actinomycetales; family Cellulomonadaceae; genus Actinotalea; species Actinotalea solisilvae. Next base: position 153,093 of record NZ_JADDKQ010000019.1, on the reverse strand, counting down.
CGTCAAGGAGCTCACCCACGCGGGCGTGCTCAGCACGACGCCGACCTCGCGCAGCGGCCGCCGCGCACAGCTCGTCACGCTCGCCCGCAACCTCGGCGTCATCGCGGGCGTCCACTTCGGCGAGCGGTCGATGCGCGTCGCCCTCGGCGACGTGACCCAGCGCGTCCTCGCCGAGCAGCGCCTGCCGCTGCCCCCCGAGCACCGCGCCGACAGCGGGCTGGACCGCGCGGCGCTGCTCGTCGAGGAGATGGTGGACTCCCTGGGCGCGACCCTGGGCGAGGTCCTCGCGATCGGCGTCGGCGTGCCGGCGCCCGTCGACGTGCGCACCGGGCGCGTCTCCGGCGTCGGCATCCTGCGCGGCTGGGACGACGTGGACGTGCCCGACGTCCTCGGCCGGCGGCTCGGGGTGCCCGTGCAGGTCGACAACGACGCCAACCTCGGCGCGCTCGCGGAGACGCGGCTCGGCGCCGCGCGCGGCCGGCGGCACGTCGCCTACGTGCGCTCGTCGTACGGCGTGGGCCTGGGCCTCGTGCTCGACGGGCGCGTTCTCCACGGCCGCGCGGGCGCCGCGGGCGAGCTGGGCCACGTCGTCGTGGACGAGGGCGGCGAGCCGTGCCGCTGCGGCAACAGCGGCTGCCTCGAGGGCGTGGTGGGCTCGACCGCGGTGGTGCGGCGGCTCGGCGACCGGCACCACCTCGCGCTGCGCGACCTCGTCGTGCGTGCGCGCGAGGGCGACGCGGCCTGCACGGCGGTCGTGGCCGACGTCGGGCACCGCCTCGGCACCGCGATGGCGGTCGTCTGCACGCTGGTGGACCCGGAGGTGGTGGTCGTGGGCGGCGAGCTGGCGCAGGCGGGCGAGATCTTCCTCGGACCGCTGCGTCGCGCGGTGGTCGAGCGCGCGGTGGAGACGACGGCGGGTCCGGTCGAGGTCGTCGCGTCCGCGCTCGGGGACCAGGCCGAGGTGCGCGGCGCGCTCGCGCTCGCGGTCGACGCCGCCCAGGTCGCCGCACCCGCCACGGCGGGTGCCCGGTGAGGGCGCCGGCGGTCGCGCGCGCCGCGGCCGGCCTCGCGCTCGCGGCGCTCGCGCTCGCGGGGTGCACGGTCGAGCCCGGGGCCTCGGCGCCGTCGCCCGGGGGCAGCGTGACGATCGCGCTCCTGCTGCCCGAGTCGAAGACGACGCGGTACGAGAGCATCGACCGCCCGGTGTTCGAGCAGGTGGTCGGCGAGCGCTGCGAGGACTGCGCCGTGCTCTACGCCAACGCCAGCCAGGACGCGGCGCGCCAGCAGCAGCAGGCCGAGTCCGCGCTGACCCAGGGCGCCGACGTCCTCGTGCTGGACGCGGTCGACAGCTCGGCCGCGCAGAGCATCGTCGCCGCGGCGGCCGAGCGCGGGGTCGCGGTCATCGCCTACGACCGGTTCGTCGCGGACGCGCCCCTCGACTACTTCGTCGCCTACGACGCGGCGCGCGTCGGCCAGCTCCAGGGCGAGGCGCTCGTCGCCGCCGTCGGGCCGACCGAGCCGGGGCAGGGCGTGCTGCTCGTCCACGGGGCGAGCACGGACCCCAACGTCGCCGGCCTCAAGGCCGGGCTCGCCCGGGCGCTCGCCGACTCCGGCCTCACCGTGCTCGCGGAGTACGACACCCCGGACTGGAGCCCCGACAAGGCCCAGGAGTGGGTCCAGGGCCAGCTCACGCAGTACGCGGGGCGCGTGGTCGGCGTCTACGCGGCGAACGACGGCACCGCGGGCGGGGCGATCTCGGCGATGCGCGCGGCCGGCATGGAGCCCGTGCCGCCCGTGACCGGTCAGGACGCCGAGCTCGCGGCGATCCAGCGGATCGTCGCCGGCGACCAGTACATGACCGTCTACAAGGCGATCAGCCAGCAGGCGCGCACGGCCGCCGAGCTCGCGGTGCGGCTGAGCCGCGGCGAGACGCCGGCCGCCGTCGCGCACGTCGAGGGGGTGCCGTCGGTGCTGCTCGCACCCGTGGCCGTGACCCGGGAGCAGGTGGACAGCGTGATCGTCAGAGGCGGCGTGCACAGCACGGAGGAGATCTGCGTGGAGCCCTACACCCAGGCCTGCCGGGACCTCGGGCTGATCGGGGAGGGCTCGTGAGCGCCGACGCCGCGGGCCTGCCCGCCGACCTGCCCGTGACGTCCGGCGACGAGCCGGTGATCTCGCTGCGCGGGGTGTCCCACAGCTACGGCGCCGTGCGCGCGCTCGTCGACGTCGACCTCGACGTGCACGCGCGCGAGGTCGTGGCCGTCGTCGGGGACAACGGCGCCGGCAAGTCGACGCTGGTCAACGTCATGTCGGGCGTGCTCGTCCCGGACGCCGGCGAGGTCGTCGTCGAGGGCCGCGAGACCGAGCTGCGCTCGCCGGGCGTCGCGCGCCAGCTCGGCATCGCGACCGTGTTCCAGGACCTCGCCCTGTGCGAGGACCTCGACGTCGTCGAGAACCTGTTCCTCGGCCAGGAGCTGCGGCGCGGGCCGGTGCTCGACGAGGTCGCCATGGAGCGCGAGGCGTGGCGCCTGCTCGCGCAGCTCGCCGCGCGCGTCCCGTCGGTGCGCATGCCGGTGCGGGAGCTCTCGGGCGGGCAGCGGCAGGCGGTCGCCATCGCCCGCGCGCTGCTCGGCGAGCCGCGCGTGCTCGTCCTCGACGAGCCGACGGCGGCGCTGGGCGTCACGCAGACGGCCGAGGTGCTGCGCCTCGTCGAGCGCGTGCGCGACCGGGGGTACGGCGTCGTGCTCGTGAGCCACACCATGCCGGACGTGCAGGCGGTCGCGGACCGCGTCGTCGTCCTGCGCCGCGGGCGGCTCAACGGCGACTTCGACGCCGACCGCACGTCGTACGAGGAGATCATCGCCGCGATCACGGGCGCGAGCCCGGTGCGCCGACCGCGCGGCCGTCAGGAGGACGCATGACCACGCGAGCGACGGGCGCGATCGGCGCCGAGCGCGGGCTCGACCCGGTGCGGGGCCCGGCCGGGCTCGGGGAGTCGCGCTCGTGGTGGCCCGGTCCGTGGCGCGAGCGCGAGCTGGGCTCGCTGCCCGTCGTCGGCGCCCTCGTCGTGCTGGCGCTCGTCTTCCAGGCGTTCAACGGCAACTTCCTGTCGAGCGACAACCTCGTCAACCTCACGCTCCAGTCGGCGGTCACCGGCGTCATCACCCTCGGCGTCGTCCTCGTGCTCCTCGTCGGGCAGATCGACCTGTCGGTGGGGGCGGTCAGCGGGCTCGCGGCCGCCGTCGTGGCCGTCGGGTTCGTGCAGGAGGGCTGGCCGCTGTGGTCCGCGGTGCTCGCCGCGGTCGCCCTGGGCGCCGCGGTCGGGGCGGGCTACGGGTGGCTGTTCACCCGCCTGGGGGTGCCGAGCTTCGTCATCACGCTCGCGGGCCTGCTCGTGTGCGTGGGCCTCCAGGTGCGCGTGCTCGGCGCGACCGGGTCCATCAACCTGCCCTACGAGTCCTGGCTCGTCCGGTTCAGCCAGCAGGTCTTCCTCGCGCCGGCGACGGCGTACGCGCTCGTCGTCGTGGTCACCGTCGCGTTCGGCGTCGCGCGGTGGGTCGGTCGCCACCGACGGATCGCCGCGGAGCTGCCAGCACCCGGCCTCGCCGCGGTCCTCGTGCCGACCGCGCTGCTCGGCGGCGGGCTCCTGCTGGTCACCTGGTACCTCAACCAGAACCGCGGCGTCGGGGCCATGTTCGCGGTCTTCGTCGCGCTGGTCGGCGCCACCGACCTGCTGCTGCGCCGCACGCGCTGGGGGCGGTCCGTGCGGGCGGTGGGCAGCAACGTCGAGTCCGCGCGCCGGGCGGGGTTCGCGGTGCGACGCGTCTACATGTCGGTGTTCATGGCGTGCACCGCGCTCGCCGCGCTCGGCGGCGTCCTGTCGGCGGGGCGCCTCGCGGCGGCCAACCAGGGGACGGGCGGCTCGGACACCAACCTCACGGCGATCGCCGCAGCGGTGATCGGCGGCACGAGCCTCTTCGGCGGCCGGGGGAGCGCGTGGTCCGCGGTGCTCGGCGCGTTCGTCATCCACTCGATCTCGAGCGGGCTGACGCTGCTCAACCTCGACGCGTCCATCCGCTACATCGTCACGGGCGTCGTGCTCGCGCTCGCGGTGACGATCGACGCGCTGTCCCGCCGGCGCGTGGCCACCCCGCACTGACCCCCGCGCTGAGCCCACCCGGGCGTCCCGCGCCGGGTCCCCGCCGAGGTCGACATCTGCCGCCGAGGTCGACACCTGCGGGTGTCGACCTCGGCGCGAGGTGTCGACCTCGGCGTGCGGTCAGCGGAAGACGATCGTGCGGTGGCCGTCGAGGAGCACGCGGTGCTCCGCGTGCCAGCGGACGGCGCGGGCCAGCGCGCGGCGCTCGACGTCCTGCCCGAGCGCCACGAGGTCCTCGACCCGCTTGGAGTGGTCGACGCGCTCGACGTCCTGCTCGATGATCGGGCCCTCGTCGAGGTCGCCCGTGACGTAGTGCGCGGTCGCGCCGATGAGCTTGACGCCGCGGTCGTGCGCCTGGGCGTAGGGGCGCGCGCCCTTGAAGCTCGGCAGGAACGAGTGGTGGATGTTGATGACCCGGCCGGCGAGGGCGCGGCAGAGGTCGTCCGACAGGATCTGCATGTAGCGCGCGAGCACCACGAGCTCGACGTCGAGCTCGGTGACCAGCTCGAGCAGCCGGGCCTCGGCGTCGGCCTTGGTGCCGCGCGTCACGGGCACGTGGTGGAACGGGATCCCGTAGAACTCCGCGACGCCCGCGAGCGTCGTGTGGTTCGAGACGACGGCGACGATGTCGACGGGCAGGCCCTCGGACTGCCGGCGGAAGAGCAGGTCGTGCAGGCAGTGCGCGGCGGTCGAGACCATGACCACGGTCCGCATGGGGCGTCCGGCCTCGTCGAGCCGCCAGGTCATCGCGAACTCGGCCGCGAGCGTGTCCAGCGCGGCGGAGAGCACCGCGCGCGGCGCCGCCGACTCGACCTGCACGCGCATGAAGAACAGCCCGGTGAGCGGGTCCCCGAACTGCTGCGACTCGGTGATGTTCCCCCCGTGCGAGGCGAGCAGGCCCGCCACGGCGGCGACGATGCCGGGGCGGTCGGGGCACGAGAGGCTGAGGACCCAGTGCGTCGGGTCCGTCGCGGGCGTGAGGTCGCTGGTCACGGGCCCGAGGCTACCCGCCGCCCGCGCGCGATCCCGGCCCTGTCCGCGCGCCCGCGCACTCCCGCGCCGCGCCACTCCCGCGGCCGGGGGTCTCGCCCGACCCGACCCGGGCCGCGCGGCGAGCCCCGGGCGGCGGGGTGGGGCGGCGCCGGGGCGGGGCCCGCCCGCGGGGGGGGGGGGTCGCCCCCCCCCCCCCCGGCGGCCACTTCCGTCACGTGCGCCGCACGTCCCGTGCGCGCCCCGCGCCGGCCCGCCCCGCCGGCCAGCACGGTCCCGCGTCCGGGACCAGCGTGTCGGCGCGCCCCCGTCAGCCCGCCCCGCCGGCCAGCACGGGCACGCGGCCCGGGGCCGCGGGGCCGGCGTCGCCCGCCGGTCGCCGCCCGGCCGCGGCCGCCGCGGGCGCCTCACCCTCGCCGAGGCCGGCGGCGCGGTGCAGGCGGGCGAGGGGTGCGGGCAGCCACCACGCCGCACGCCCCAGGAGCCGCACGGTCGCGGGGACCAGCAGCGCGCGGACGACGGTCGCGTCGACCGCGACGGCGAAGGCGAGCCCCAGCCCGATGAGCTGGAGGAACGTGATCCCGCTCGTCGCCATCGCGGCGAGCACGACGACGAGCAGCAGCGCGGCGCTCGTGATCGTCCGGCCCGAGCGCTGCAGGCCCGCGGCGATCGCGGCCGAGGGGTCGGCGCCGCGCAGGTGCTCCTCCCGCACCCGGCTGAGGAGGAACAGCTCGTAGTCCATGGCGAGGCCGAACGCGATGACCCCGATGAGGACGAGGTTGCTCGGGTCGAGCCGGCCCGTCTCGGTGAACCCCAGCAGACCGGCGAGGTTGCCCTGGTCGAACGCCCACACGACCGCGCCGACGGTCGCCCCGAGCGACAGCACGTTCATGAGGACCGCCTTGAGCGGGAGCAGCACCGAGCCCAGCGCGAGGAACAGCAGGACGAGCGTCACGCCGGCGACGAACCCGATCGTGGCGGGCAGGGTCCGCGCGATCGCGGCGACCGAGTCGACGGTCACGGCCGGCTGGCCGCCCACGAGCACCTCGTCGGCCCCGGCGGGCGGCGCGAGGTCGCGCACGGCCGCCACGAGGTCCTGCGTCGCGGGGGAGTCGACGGTGCCGTCCGTGGTCACCGCGACGACGGTCGCCGCGGTCCCACCGGACTCGCCCTGCCCCTCGACCGCCGCCGACGTGACGCCGGGCACGTCCTCGAGCGTTCCGACCCACTGCGCGAGCGCGGCGTCGTCGACGTCGCCCCGCACGACGACGTCCAGCCCCACGCGGTCCGCGTCGGGGAACTGCGCGGCGAGCACGTCCGCGGCCAGGCGCGGCGCGGAGGACGCGGGCAGGTCCCGCACGTCGCTCGTCCCGGCGCGGAGGTCGAGCGCGGGCAGGGCGACGACGGCGAGCAGCGCCGTCGCGCCGAGGGCCACGGCACCCGGGCGCCGCAGCACGCCGCGCGCGAGCCGGGCCCAGCCGCCGTCGGCCGCCGGACGGGGGGTGCGGCGCAGCGCGGCCGGCAGGCGCAGGCGGCCGGCGTCGACGCGTCGGCCGAGCACCGCGAGCAGGGCCGGCAGCAGCGTGAGCGCGAGCACCATGTCGAGCAGGACGACGGCCATGCCCCCCAGGCCCATCGACCGCAGGAACATCTGGGGGAAGAAGAGCAGGCCGGCGAACGCGATGAGGACGGTGAGGCCCGAGAACGCGACGGTCCGGCCCGCGGTGGCGACCGTGCGGCGCACGGCCGCGTCGACCTCGGTGCCGCGCGCCAGCTCCTCGCGGAACCGGCTCACCATGAACAGCGCGTAGTCGATCGCGAGGCCGAGGCCCAGGATCGTCGTGACGTTGAGCGCGAAGGTCGAGACGTCGGTCGCGAGCGTGAGGACCCGCAGCAGCCCCATCGCCCCGAGGATCGCGACGACCCCGACGACGACGGGCAGCAGCGCCGCGGTGAGGCTGCCGAAGATGAGCACCATGAGCACGAAGAGCACGGGCATGGCGAGCATCTCGGCGCGGACGATGTCCTGCTCCGCGCGGTGCTGGAGGTCCGCCATGGCGGGGACCGGCCCGGCCAGGTGCGTCGTCCACGGGCCTGGCGCCGCGAGCGCGTCCTCGACCGCCTCGAAGGACGCGGTGCGCGCGTCCTCGTCGGCGCCCGCGAGCGTGACGACGGCCATGACCGTGCGGCCGTCCGCGCCGACGAGGCCCGCCGCGACGGGCTCGGGGAGCCCGGGTGTCCACGGGTGGACGACGGACTCGACCGCGTCGGCGGGCAGGGCGTCGGCCAGCGCCGCGACCTCGGCCGCGACGAGCGGGTCCTGCGCGGCGAGCGTGGGGTGCTCCCAGAGCACGACGACGTCGGCCCGGGACCGGGTCAGCGCGTCCTCGACGACCTCCGCCGCCCGCGCCGACTCGCTGTCCGGGTCCTGGAAGCCGCCCCCGCGCACGGCGTCGGCGACCCCGGGCCCGTAGGCGGCCGCGAGCACGGTGAGCAGGGCGACGACGGCGAGCACCCACCGTCGTCGGTCGTGGGCGAGTCGGCCGAGTGCGACGAACATGAGGGACCTCCGTGGCGTACCCTTGGTGATCGGCGATCACCGACGTGAACGGTGTTTGCTAACGGTGTGTACTGAAGCATGCACCGTTCACGGCGGTCAAGGGCGTCTCGCGGCGCCCGTCGCCACGAGCGTCCGGAGGGCCCGATGACCACGCAGACCACGACCACGGAGTCGCGGCGGGACCGGCAGCGCGCCGCGACCGAGGCGGAGATCCGCGGCGTCGCGCGGCGTCAGCTCGCCGCGCACGGCATGGAGGGCGTGTCCCTGCGGGGCATCGCGCGGGAGATGGGCATGACCGCGCCCGCGCTCTACCGGTACTTCGCCAGCCTCGACGACCTCGTCGAGGCGCTGTGCGCGGACCTGTTCGGCGACGTGAGCGACGTGATCAGTGCCGCGCTCGACGACGCCGGCGAGGACCTGGCTGCCCGCATGCACGCGGCGATCCGCGCGTTCCGCCGCTGGGCGGTCGAGCACCCGGCCGAGTTCTCGATGATGTTCAGCCGCGAGCACGACGACCTGCACGGCGACAAGCCCGAGGAGCCGCTGCGCTTCGCGGCCCTCTTCTTCGAGCTCTTCCTCACGATGTGGCGCGCGCAGCCGTTCCCGGTGCCGCCCGCCGACGAGCTCAACCCGGCCGCGTGCGCCCAGCTGGCGGAGTTCGCGGGGGTCCACGGGGTCGACGTCGAGCCCGGGGCGCTGTGGGTCTTCGCGCGCTCGTGGGTGCGCCTGTACGGCGTCATCTGCATGGAGGTGCTGGGGCAGCTGGGGTTCATGTTCTCCGACGTCCAGCCGTACTTCGAGGCCGAGCTCGCCGCCGTCGCGCGCGAGGTGGGCATCGCCTACGTGCCGCCGGCCTGACGCTGCACCCGGACCGGTCGCACCGCGCGCCCCGGCGTCTCACGGGGAGCGTCGGTTCGCCGCCGTCGCGCGGTCGATGGGACCATGGCGCCATGAGCGCGCCCGAGGTGAGGATCGACGTCGTCGGCGACGAGACGGCCGGTGAGCTGCTGACCGTGCGTCGCGCTGCGTTCGTCAGCGAGGCACAGCTGTACGACGACCCGAACATCCCGCCGCTGACGCAGACCCTCGAGGAGCTGCGCGCCGACCTCGCCGACCCCGACGTCGTGACGCTCGGCGCCTGGCTCGGCCACCGCCTCGTCGGCTCGATCCGCATCGGCAGGGACGGCACCAAGGCGACGCTCGGCCGGCTCGCCGTCGCGCCGGACCTCCAGGGCCAGGGCATCGGCACGCAGCTGCTGCTCGCGGTGCCCGAGCGGCTGCCCGCCGACACGACCGAGGTGTGGGTCTTCACCGGCCAGGACTCGGTCCAGAACCTCGCGATGTACACGAAGCACGGCTACGAGCACCAGTACGACCAGGCCGCGGGCGACCTCACGTACGCGTACCTGCGCAAGATCCTCGGCGACGACCCCGAGCCCGAGCCCGCCACCTGAGACCGCCGACGTCCGTGGGGACTTGCCGGGCTTGCTAGTCTGGCCGCGTCGCGACTGGCGAAGAGGTGGGTCACCACCGGGGAGCGACGCAGCATCAGACTTCGGGTCGTACGCCTGGGCCCCCGGTCACCACACCGCGTGTGCGTGCCCGGACCGAGCCGGGGCCACCACCACACCGCTGATGCCGAGGAGAGCCGCATGAGCTCCGAAGTGACCTCCGACCCGACGCCCGCCCGGACCGTCGACGCCACGCTGGACCAGCCGCTGGCCGAGCTGGACCCCGAGATCGCCGCGGTCCTCGACGGCGAGCTCGCGCGCCAGCGCGGCACGCTCGAGATGATCGCCAGCGAGAACTTCGTCCCGCGCGCCGTCCTGCAGGCGCAGGGCTCCGTCCTCACCAACAAGTACGCCGAGGGCTACCCCGGCCGTCGCTACTACGGCGGCTGCGAGCAGGTCGACATCGCCGAGAACCTCGCGATCGAGCGCGCGAAGGCGCTGTTCGGCGCCGAGCACGCGAACGTCCAGCCGCACTCGGGCGCGACGGCCAACGCCGCCGTCATGCACGCGCTCGCGAGCGCGGGGGACCGGTTGCTCGGCCTGGAGCTGGCCCACGGCGGCCACCTCACGCACGGCATGAAGATCAACTTCTCGGGCAAGCTCTACGACGTCGGCGCGTACGGCGTCGACCCCGACACGTTCCTCGTCGACATGGACGTCGTGCGCGCTCGCGCGCTCGAGCACCGGCCCCACGTCATCGTCGCCGGCTGGTCCGCGTACCCGCGGCACCTCGACTTCGCCGCCTTCCGCGCGATCGCCGACGAGGTCGGCGCGAAGCTCTGGGTCGACATGGCGCACTTCGCCGGGCTCGTCGCGACGGGCCTGCACCCGAGCCCCGTGCCGCACGCCGACGTCGTCTCCTCGACCGTCCACAAGACGATCGGCGGTCCGCGGTCGGGCTTCATCCTCGCCACGGAGGAGCTCGGCAAGAAGATCGACTCCGCCGTGTTCCCGGGCCAGCAGGGCGGCCCTCTCATGCACGTCATCGCCGCGAAGGCCGTGTCGTTCAAGATCGCGGGGTCGGCCGGCTTCCGGGAGCGCCAGGAGCGCACGCTCGAGGGCGCCCGGATCATCGCCGACCGCCTGTCGCAGCCCGACGTCGCGGGCGCCGGGGTGTCGGTCCTCACGGGCGGCACCGACGTGCACCTCGTGCTCGTCGACCTGCGCAGGTCCGACCTCGACGGCCAGCAGGCCGAGGACCTCCTGCACGACGCGGGCATCACCGTGAACCGCAACGCGGTGCCGTTCGACCCGCGCCCGCCGCGCGTGACATCCGGCCTGCGGATCGGCACGCCCGCGCTCGCGACGCGCGGCTTCGGCGCCGAGGAGTTCACCGAGGTCGCGGACATCATCGCGACCGCGCTCGTGCACGGTCAGGGCACCGACGTCGACGCGCTCGCGGACCGCGTCGCGCGCCTCACCGAGGCCTTCCCGCTCTACCCGGGCCTGCAGCAGTGACGGGCCGCACGACGGCGCAGGTCCTCGACGGGACGGCGACCGCGGCGGCGATCAAGGGGGAGCTCACCGAGCGCGTGGCCGCGCTCGCGGCGCGCGGGGTCCGGCCGGGCCTCGGGACGCTGCTCGTGGGGTCCGACCCGGGCTCGACCTGGTACGTCGCGGGCAAGCACCGCGACTGCGCCGAGGTCGGCATCGCCTCGATCCGCGAGGACCTGCCCGAGACGGCGACGCAGGAGGAGGTCGAGGCGGCCGTCCGGCGCCTCAACGAGGACCCGGCGTGCACGGGGTTCATCGTCCAGCTGCCGCTGCCGCGGGGCATCGACACGAACCGGGTGCTCGAGCTCGTCGACCCCGACAAGGACGCCGACGGGCTGCACCCGACCAACCTCGGGCGGCTCGTGCTGCGGGTCAACGAGGAGGTCACGTCCTCGCTGCCGTGCACGCCGCGCGGCATCATCGAGCTGCTCGAGCGGCACGGGGTCGGGCTGCGCGGGGCGCACGTGGTCGTCGTCGGCCGCGGGACGACGGTGGGCCGCTCGATCGGCCTGCTGCTCACGCGCCGCGCCGTCAACGCCACGGTGACCCTGACCCACACCGGCACCGCCGACCTCGCGTCGCACACGCGCACGGCCGACGTCGTCGTCGCGGCGGCGGGCGTGCCCGGCATCATCACGGCCGACATGGTCAAGCCGGGCGCCGCGGTGGTCGACGTCGGCGTCTCGCGCGTGCCCGACCCGGAGACCGGGAAGAGCCGGGTCGCCGGCGACGTCGACCCGGGGGTCGCCGAGGTCGCGGCCTGGCTGTCGCCCAACCCGGGCGGCGTCGGGCCGATGACGCGGGCGATGCTCCTGGCCAACGTCGTCGACGCGGCCGAGGCGTCGAACCCCGCCTGAGCCACCCCCGCCCCCGTGCGTTCGGGTGGGGGGATGGGGTCGCGTGGTGGGGGATGAGAAGCGGGGCGGGGCGTGGTCTGTCCTCGTACAGTCCGCACCTCGTGAGGAGACCGTCATGGGCAACGTCCGACCGCACCTCTGGTTCGCGTCCGGGGCAGAGGAGGCCGCCGCCTTCTACGCCGCCACCGTGAAGAACTCGTCGGTGACGAACGTCGTCACCGCGCTCCCGGGCACGCCGGGTGTCGAGGAGGGGGCGGCCTTCATCGTCGACTTCGTCCTCGACGGGATGCCGGTGACCGCGATCAACGCGGGCCCGCAGTTCCGGCTCGACGAGGCCTTCTCGTTCTACCTCACGTGCGACACGCAGGCGGAGGTGGACCACTACTGGGAGGCGCTGGTGGCCGACGGCGGCGAGCACAGCCAGTGCGGCTGGCTCAAGGACCGCTTCGGCGTCTCCTGGCAGGTGGTCCCGCGCCAGCTCGAGGACCTCATGTCGCGGCCCGACGCCGCGGGCGTCCAGCGCGCGTTCGAGGCGATGATGGGCATGCAGAAGCTCGACGTCGCCGCGCTCGAGGCGGCGTACGAGGGCCGCTGAGCCAGCCCCGCACTCCCTGCCCCGGCGGAGGGTGTCGACCTCGGCGGAGGGCGTGCCTCGGCGAGGTGTGCGGCCGGCCGTGTCGGGGGGATGGGGTTGGATGACCGGGTGCTCACGATCGCGACCATCAACGTCAACGGCCTGCGTGCCGCCGTCCGCCGGGGCATGGACGCGTGGCTCGCGTCGCGCCGGCCCGACGTCGTCCTGCTGCAGGAGGTGCGCGCGCCGCAGGAGGCGGTCGGCGAGGTCTTCACCGGGCCCGAGTGGCACGTGGCGCACGCCGAGTCCGAGGTGAAGGGCCGCTCGGGCGTGGCCGTGGCGTCGCGCGTCCCGCTGAGCGCGGTGCGCATCGGGCTCGACCAGGGCATCGCGACCAACACCGGCCGCTGGATCGAGGCCGACCTCGAGCTGCCCGACGGCGGTGCGCTCACGGTCGTCTCGACGTACGTCCACTCGGGCACGCTCGGGACGCCGTCGATGGACGAGAAGTACGCGTTCCTCGACCTCGCGACCGCGCGCATGGACGCCCTGCGCGAGGCAGGGGCCCGCGCGGTCGTGGCGGGGGACGTCAACGTCGCGCACCGCAACGAGGACCTCAAGAACTGGAAGGGCAACCTCAAGGCCGCCGGCTGCCTGCCGGAGGAGCGGGCGTACCTCGACCGGTGGTTCGACGCCGGCTGGGTGGACCTCGGGCGGCGCCTCGGGGGCGACGGGCCGGGGCCGTACACGTGGTGGTCGTGGCGCGGCAAGGCGTTCGACAACGACGCCGGCTGGCGGATCGACCTGCAGGTCGCGTCGCCCGCCCTCGCGCCGCTCGCGCTCAAGGCCGAGGTCGACCGGGCGCCGTCGTACGCGGAGCGGTTCAGCGACCACGCGCCCGTCGTGGTGACCTACGACGTCTGAGCGGGCTCCGCGACCGGGAGCTCGCGCAGGCGCATCAGCGGCGAGAGCAGCACGGGCAGGACCGACAGCGCCTCGATGCCGGCCGCGACCCACAGCGTCGGTACCACGCCGATGCTCGCCCCGAGCGCGCCGCCGAGCAGACCGCCGAGCGGCAGCGTCCCCCAGACGATGAACCGCACCGAGGCGTTCATCCGGCCGAGCAGCGCGGGCGGGCACAGCCGCTGCCGGAAGCTCACCTGGGCGACGTTGTACACCACGACCGCGAGGTTGAAGAGGACGCCACCGAGCACGAGGGTGACGACCGGGGGCACGCCCGCGGAGGCCAGGGGAGCGGCCAGGGGGGTGAGCGCCATGGCCGGCACGCCGAGGGCGATGCTCACGGGGATGATGCGCGCCTCGCCGACCCACCGCGACAGCGGCTCCGTGAGCACCGCGCCGACGAGCCCGCCCACGGCTCCGGCGGACAGCACGAGGCCGAGGGTCGCCGCGTCGAGACCGAGGTGACGCAGGATGTACAGCGCCGAGAGGGCGCCCGCGACGCCGCCCGCGAAGTTGCCGAGGCCCGTGCAGGCGACGATGCGCCGCAGCAACGGCTGCCGGACGACGAACGCGAGGCCCTCGGCGATCTCGGTGCGCAGCGGGCGCCGGTCCTCACGTCGGGGCAGCTCCTCGACCTGCCGGATGCGCCCCACCGCGAGGGCCGAGAGCAGGTACGTGACCACGGTGCCGAGCACGAGGACCGGCGCGGTCACCACGCGCAGCAGCGCGCCACCCAGCGCGGGCGCCGCGACCATCGCGACGGAGGCGGTGGCCTGGAGCTTGGAGTTGCCCTCGACGATGTGATCGAGCCCGACGAGGCCGGGCACGTAGCTCTGGTGCGCGACGTCGAAGAAGACCGTCGCCGCGCTGATGACGAGCGCGCACGCGTACAGCAGGGGCATCGATGCGTGGTCCGTGAAGGCCGCGACCACGACGACGGCGAGCACCGCGGCGCGGACGAGGTCCGCCACGATGAGCGTCCGCCGCTTGCGCATCCGGTCGACCCAGGCGCCCGCGGGCAGCCCGATGACGAGGAACGCCGCGGACTCGGCCGCCGTGAGGAGTCCCATCTGCCACTCGGTCGCCGCGAGGTGCGTGACGGCGTACACCGGGAGGGCGAGGAACGTCAGCTGCGCCCCGAGCTGCCCGAGCGCGTCGCCCGTCCACAGGCGGCGGAAGTCGGGGTGGTGCACGAGGGAGCGGCGGTCGGTCACGGGGTGAGCATGGGCCCACTGATTGGGAGATGTCAATCAGTGGCTACGATGAGGCGTGAGCCCTTCCCCGACGTCCGCGGCACCCGAGCCGGACCCGAGCCCCGACGGGGCCGCCGCGGACGTCCTCGACGCCGAGCACGAGGCGGACGCCCGCGCGCTCGCGTCCGTCGTCCGCATGCGGATCCTGCGGCTCTGCCTCGACGAGCCGCGCACCAACAAGGAGATCGCCGAGCGCCTGGGGCGGGACCCGGCGACCGTGCTGCACCACGTGCGCACGCTCGTCGACCGCGGCTTCCTCGCGGCCCAGCCCGTGCGGCGCGGCACGCGCGGGTCCCGCGAGATCCCGTACCTCGCGACCCGCAAGTCCTGGCACGCACCCCGCCTGCCCGCGCAGGAGCGCGTCCTCATCGACGCGTTCCTCGAGGAGGTCGCCGAGGCCGACCCGGCGTCGGTCGCGACCACCCGCCTCGGCCTGCGGCTCGGGCCCGAGGCGCGCGCCGAGCTCGACGAGCGGCTCTCGGCCGTCCTCGAGGAGTTCGCCGCGCGCGAGCCCGACCCGGAGGGCACGCCGTGGTCGCTGTTCCTCGCGGTGCACGAGGACAGTGCGCGCCTCGGACGCGCGTCGGGCGCACGCCGGACCGGCGCACGCAGGACCGGGGCACCGGCGGCCGGAGCGCCGCGGACGGGCGCGCCGGAGGCCGGCCCGCCGGGCGCCTAGGTGCCGCCGCCCCGCTGCCGCCGCCTAGGTCCCTCCGCGCAGCGCCGCGATGGGCTCGATCCCCGCGGCCTTGAGCGCCGGGTACGTCCCCGCGGCGAGACCGATGACGCCGCCCAGCAGCGCGGCGCCGAGGACGACCATCGTGTCGAGGATGGGTGTCCACTCCTTCGCGAGCGACACCGCGACGACGACGAAGACGCCGAGGGCCGCGCCGATGAGCCCGCCGAGCAGGCCGATCACGACCGACTCGACGAGGAACTGGCTGCCGATGTCCCGCTTGCTCGCGCCGAGCGCCCGGCGCAGGCCGATCTCGCCGATCCGCTCGCGCACCGACAGCAGCGTGATGTTCGCGATGCCGAGGCCGCCCACGAGCAGCGCGACGGCGCCCAGGGCGAGGAAGATCGCGTTGATGTCCGCCTGGACGTTCTCCCGGACGCGCGAGGACGAGGGCGGGACCTGGACGTCCATCGACTCGGGCTGGTTCGGCGCGAGCGCGATCGGTGCCTGCTCGCCGACGACCGGCCCGGCACCGACGGCGATCGTCGCGTGCGCCTGCTCGAGCGAGCCGAGGTCGAACTCGGCGCGCGCCGTGCCGACGGGCAGGATCACGGCGTCCAGCAGGTCCGTGCGCCGCGCGACGTCGTCGACGATCCCGATGACCGTGAACGACTCCTCGCCGATGAAGATCGAGGGCTGGCGGTCGACGCGGTGCACGCCGAGGCGCGTGGCCGCCCGCGACCCGAGCACGACGACCTTGTCGGCGCGCTCGTCGTGCCCGGCGTCGAAGTAGCGGCCCGTGACGACGCGGCCGCGGACGGCGTCGAGCAGGCCCGGCGTCGTGGCCATGACGGTCGGCGCCGCGAGCGACGGCGCGGACGGGTCGTTGACCGGCACCGCCGTGATCTCCGCCTCGCCGATGTCCACGGGCGCGAGGGCGCCGGACGCCT
Source organism: Actinotalea solisilvae (assembly GCF_016464425.1). Classification (GTDB taxonomy): domain Bacteria; phylum Actinomycetota; class Actinomycetes; order Actinomycetales; family Cellulomonadaceae; genus Actinotalea; species Actinotalea solisilvae. The sequence goes on along the minus strand of NZ_JADDKQ010000019.1, from coordinate 137,106 downwards.
CGACGCCGGCGATGCGGCCCAGCCGGTCCTCGACGTCCCACGGGATGCTGCCCGCGTTGCGCTCGCCCTGCTGCGACCGGACCGTCGCCGGCTCGACCACGACCTGCGTGGCCGCGACGGCGTCGAACTGGCGCGCGATCTGCCCCGCGGCGGTCTGCGCGAGGCCGACCGTGACGACGAGCGACCCGACCCCGAGGACCGTGCCGACGATCGTCAGGACGAGGCGCCCGGGCCGCGCGCCGATGCCGTGCGCCGCCTCGTTGACGAGGTCGCGCACGCCGAACCGGTCGCGGCTCGAGCCGCGCGGCACGACGCTCGGGCGGCGCCGCCGACCCGGGAGCCGCGACCGGAGGGACCCGACGACGCCGCGCAGCCGCCCGCCGACACCGGCGCGCGGACGCCCGGCCGTCCCGTCCGCCGTGCCCGAGAGGTCCGCGGTGCCCGGCTCGCTGGCGGCGTCGGCCTCGGTGCGTGCCGGGGCGGTCATCACGCCACCTCCGTGAGCAGGCCGTCGGCGATCCGGATGCGGCGGCCCGCGTGCGCGGACACCGTCGGGTCGTGCGTGATGACGACGAGCGTGAGGCCGTCGCGGTGGAGCTCGTCGAACAGGGCGAGCACGCCCGCCGAGTTCTCCGAGTCGAGGTTGCCCGTGGGCTCGTCGGCCAGGAGCACGTGCGGCGAGGACACGACCGCGCGCGCCACGGCGACGCGCTGACGCTCGCCGCCCGACAGCACCGTCGGCAGGAAGTCCAGGCGGTGGCTGAGCCCCACGCGGTCGAGCGCCGCGAGCGCCCGGTCGCGCCGCTCGGCGCGCGGGACGCCGCTGTAGAGCGTCGCGAGGAGCACGTTGTCGAGCACGCTGCGGTGGGGGAGCAGGTGGAAGGACTGGAAGACGAACCCGATCCGCCCCCCGCGCAGGGTCGCGCGGTCCTCGTCGGACGCCTCGCCCGTCGGCAGGCCGTCGAGCAGGTAGTCGCCCGCCGTCGGCCGGTCGAGCAGCCCGAGGATGTGCAGCAGCGTCGACTTGCCCGAGCCGGACGGCCCGATCACCGAGACGTAGTCCCCGCGGCCGACGCGCAGGTCGACGCCGCGCAGGGCCTCGACCGGCGGAGTGCCGGGGAACGTGCGGCTCAGGCCGCGCAGCTCGATGACGGGGACGTGCTCGTGGGCCGCCCGTGGGTCGGGCGCGGGCCCGGGCTCGAAGAGCTCGACGACGCTCACGAGCCGGAGCCCTCGTCCTCGGCGCCCTCGTCCTGCGTCGGCTCGTCGCCGTCGGCCGGCTCCTCCTCGCCGGTCACGCCCACGACCACGCGGTCGCCCTCGGCGAGCGTCCCGTCGACGGCCGTGACCTCGACGTAGCCGTCCGCGGCCAGGCCCGTCTCGACGGTGACGAGCGTCGTCTCGTCGCCCTCGCCGAGCACCTCGACGCGCGCCTCCCCGCCCGGCCCCGCGGTCAGGGCGGCGGTGGGCACGGCGAGCACCTCGCCCTCCGTCGCGCTCACCGGGATGGTGATCCGGACGTTGGCGCCCTGGAGCTGCGCGCGCTGATCGTCGGTGAGCGCGTCCGGCACGACGACGACGCGCTTGCGGCCGTCGGCCCCCGGCGTGCCGCCCTGCCCGTCGCCGTCGGCGCCGTCGCCGGACTCCTTCTCCTCGGCGTCCACCCCGACGGAGTGGACCGTCCCGGGGGCATCCGTGCCGTCGGGCAGCGCGATCGTCACCGGCGTGCCCGCGGCGACGAGCGCGGCGTCGTCGGCCGAGACCATGCCGGCGATCTGGAGCGTCGCGCCGGAGACCGTCATCACGGCCGTGCCGGAGACGGTCGAGCCGCGCCGCACGGCGACGTCGTCGACGCGCCGCGGCAGGCTCGAGAGGTACACGACCTCGCTCGCGGGGAGCGGGGTGAGGACGTCCTCCTGGGCCTCGGCGAGCTGCTCGCGCGCGTCGTCCAGCGCCCGCTGGGCGGACGCGACGGCCGCCTGCTCCTCGGCCGTGTCGGGGGCGGCGAGCCCCTCGGCCTGCGCCGCGACCGCGACCTTGAGCCGCCCGTCGGCCTCGACGACCGAGGGCCCGCACGCCCGCGCCTGGTCCGGCGTGCCCGTCGCCTCGGCGCACTCGTGGCGGGCGGCCTCGAGGGCGTAGGTCGCGCTGTCGACCTCGGCCTGCAGGGCCACGCGGTCCTTGTCGGACAGCCCCGCGCGCGCCGTCGTCAGGGCGCGCTGCGCGGACCCGACCTGCTCCTCGGCCGACCGGACGCCGTCGCGCGCCGCCTGCACGGCCAGGTCGCTCTCCTCGCCGCCGGTCGGCGCCTCGTAGCCCACGCGGGCGTAGAGCGCCTGGACCGCGGTCGCGGTCGCGGCGTCGTAGGACGCCGACGTCTCGTCGCCCGGGTCGAGCCCGAGGGCGACCAGCGCGGCCTTGAGCTGGAGCACGTCGGGGCCGGTGACGCCGACCCGCAGCGTCCGGTACACCGGCAGCTCGCCGGGCAGGAGGATGACCGGGCGGCCCGCCACCTCGAGCACGACCGAGCCGGCCTCGAGCGTCGCGCCGACCTCGCGCACCTGCCCGGTGACGACCGCGGGCCCGCCCAGGTCGCCGGTCTCGACGACGACGTCGACCGGGTCCTCGTAGACCGCGTCGCCCCGCAGGACGATGTCGTTGGCGAGCGCGCGCGTCTCGACCGGCACCGTGATGGGTCCGGCGGCCGGCGGGGCCGCGTTCGCGGCGGCGTCGGCCGGCGAGACGATGAGCCGGCTGAGCCCGAGCCCGGCGCCCAGGCTGATCACCGCCGTGACCGCCATGATCCAGATGGTCCTCGTGGACCCGGTCATCCTCGGTGCCTTCATGCGTCCTGCCCCCTCGTCGGTGCGCTCGCGGAGCGCGTGCCCTGGTCCGCCGCGGCGGACGCGCGCCGTGTCGACGCGCTCCCACCGGGGAGCGACGCCTGGCCCCCTGACAGGCGTCGCTCCCCGGTCCGTGCGCGGCGGTCGTCAGGCCCGCCGCACGTCGGCCTCAGCCGTTCTGCTCGACCATCGAGTCGCGCCAGGCCTCGAGCTCGTCCTTGTGGGCGTCGTAGAACTCCTGCTGGTACTCCACCGAGACCTCGGCCTGCGTCCGGGTCAGCTCGACCTCGTCGCGGCAGGTGAAGTCCGCGACGGCGGTCTCGATCTCCTCGGGCGTGATCTCGGCGAGGCGCTCGTCGATCTGCTCCTGGATCGCGGCGTAGTCCTCCTCGGTCGCCTCGGGGTCGATGTTCCCCTCGGCGTAGAACTCGTCGTAGATCGCGTTGGTCTTCTCGTAGATGAGGTTCTCGGCGTCGGCCGGCTCGGCCAGCCCGTCGTAGCCGGCGTCGGCCATGCACGAGGCCCAGGACTCCTTGAGCTCCGTGAGCCGCGAGTCCGACTCGATGGACTGCCACATGGTGTCCATCTCCTCCTGCAGGGCCGTGAACTGGTCCTCGTCCATGCCGTTGCCGGCCTCGTAGACCTCGTGCTGCGCCTTGCCGCTGCAGCCCGCGGTCTCCCAGTTCCACTCGACGGCCTCGCCCTCCTCACCCTCGCCCTCGACCGGCTCGCCGTAGAGCGCCGCGTAGTAGGCCGCGGCCTCGGTCTCGGACATCGACTCGACGTAGGCCTGGTTGGGGTCGACGAACTCCTGCTCGCCCTCGACCGGCTCGCCGCCGCCCCACGGGTTCGTCGTCGCGCCGTAGCCCCACTTCTCGGCGAACTCGAGCGTGCCCCACTCCTCCTCGGGCTCCTCGCCGCCGCCCATGGTCCCGGGCTGCGACCAGTCGACCGGCGTGTACTCGAAGCCGAGCTCGGCCATGCACTCGGCCGTGATCTCCTCGGCCTCCATCATCTGGCGGTCCTGGGCCTCGGTGTCACCGCCCCCGTACATCTCCTCGAACATCTCGTCGAGCGGGCCCTTCGGCAGGTCGTCCGACGCGGCGCCGCCCCCGTCGCCGCCGCCCTGGCCGCCGCCGCCGCACGCGGTGAGGGTGATGAGGAGCGCGGCGCTCGTGGCGACGCCGAGCGAGCGCAGGAGTGTGGACGTCATCGAAGGACCCTCTCGAGGTGCGGGCTGAGCCGTGCGGTGGAAACCTATCGAGGGCTGTGCGCGCCGGAGATCGTTCTGCGGGATGACCTTCGTCGGACCCGCCTCGGACGTCCGGATGAGCGACGGCCGTGGCTACGCCGCGGCCGCACACCTCCCCCTGATCACACGACGTCCGGCGCGCGCGTTTCGTTGGGGTCCCGCCGTCACCTGCCCAGGCAGCACGACGGCCCCCGACCGTGGTCGGGGGCCGTCGCGACCGGGCGAGGCCGGGGAGGGCGGCTCAGACGCGCGCGGCCGGTCCCGCGGCGACCGCGACGAGGAACGCGGGCGGGGGGAGCTCCTCGGCGGCGAAGGCGCGCGCCACGGCATCGGCCACCGCGCCGACCTCGTCGGCGCGGACGAGCGCGATCGCCGAGCCGCCGAAGCCGCCGCCGACCATGCGTCCGCCGAGCGCGCCGGCGGCGCAGGCGGCGTCGACGGCGACGTCGAGCTCGCGGCACGAGACCTCGTAATCGTCCCGGAGCGACGCGTGCGCGGCGCTCAGCACGGGTCCGAGGTCCTCGACCCGCCCGGCGTCGAGCAGGCGCTCGACCTCCTCGACGCGCGCGATCTCGGTGACGACGTGCCGGACCCGCCGCTGCACGACGTCGCCGTCGGGCAGCGTCGCGAGGGACGCGAGGGCGGCGTCGAGGTCCGTCACCTCGCGCAGCGTCGCGACGCCGAGGTGGGCGGCCGCGCGCTCGCACGCCGCGCGGCGGGACGCGTACTGGCCGTCCACGAGCTGGTGCTCGGCGCGCGTGTCGATGACGAGCAGGGCGAGCCCGTGCTGCTCGAGGTCGAGGGGGATGTGCCGGGTCGAGCCGTCGCGGGTGTCGAGCAGGAGCGCGTGGCCGGCGCGGCAGCGCAGCGACGCGGCCTGGTCCATGCCGCCCGTCGCGGCGCCCGCGATGTCGTTCTCGGCGCGGATGCACGCCTCGGCCAGCCGCGCCCGGCCGGCGTCGTCGCCGAGCCCGAGCCCGTGCACCTCGTCGAGCGCGACGGCGACGGCGCACTCGAGCGCCGCCGAGGAGGACAGCCCGGCGCCGTACGGGACGCACGAGTCCACGACGGCGTCGAAGCCCGCCACGTCGTGGCCCGCCTCGCGCAGCGCCCACGCGACGCCGACGGCGTACGCGGCCCAGCCGCGGACGGTCCCCGGGCCGACGTCGGCGAGGTCGAGCGTCACGAGGCCCGCGCCCGCCTCCTGGGCCGAGAGCAGGCGCACCGTGCCGCGCGGGAGCCCGTCGTCGGGCGTGCGCGTACGCAGCGCGACGTAGGTCCGGTGGGGGAGCGCGACCGGCAGGCACAGCCCGCCGTTGTAGTCGGTGTGCTCGCCGATGACGTTGGCGCGGCCCGGCGCGGACCAGACGCCGTCGGGCGCGCCGCCCAGGTGCTCGGCGAAGGCCGCGGCGACGCGCTCCGCGCCCTCCGCGGGGGACCAGGCCCGGGTCCAGGCGCCGGCGCTCACGCGACGACCTCCTGGAGGCGCGCGGCGATGCGCTCGGGCGTCGTGTCGCTGATCCAGGCGCCGACGCCGGACTCGACGCCCGCGAGGTACTTGAGCTTGCCGGGCGCGCGCAGCACCGAGAACAGCTGCAGGTGCAGCCGGCCGAGCTCCCGGCCCTCGCCGACGACGGCCTGGTGCCACCCCGCGATGTAGGGCAGCGGGATGGGGCGGCCGGGCTCGCCGTCGGGTGCGTCCGGCTCGACGAAGAACCGGTCGAGGCGGCGCAGCAGCTCGAGGTAGGTCACCGCGAGGTCGTCGCGCTCGACGTCGGTGAGGCCAGGGAGGTCGAGGACGTCGCGCTTCGGCGCGAGGTGCACCTCGACGGGCCAGCGCGCCGCGGCGGGGACGTAGGCGACCCAGTGCTCGGACTCGAGCACGACGCGCGTGCCCGCGCGCCGCTCGGCCTCGACGACGTCGTGCAGCAGGTGGCCGCCCGTGCGGTCCCGGTACGCCGCCGCCTGCGCGAGCATCGCGCGCGTGCGCGGCGTGACGAACGGGAACGCGTAGATCTGGCCGTGCGGGTGCGGCAACGTCACGCCGATCTCGCGCCCGCGGTTCTCGAACGCGAACACCTGCTCGATGCCGGGCAGCGCGCCGAGCTGCGTCGTGCGGTTCGCCCACGCCTCGACGATCGTGCGCACGCGCTGCGGGGTGAGGTCGGCGAACGAGCTCGTGTGGTCCGCGCTGAAGCACACGACCTCGCAGCGGCCGGCGGCCGGGCGCGCCGCCCACAGCGGCTCGCCGTCGACGTCCCAGCCGTCGTCGAGCGTGATGCCGGGCACCTGCATGAGCGCCGGGAACCGGTTCTCGAAGACCGCGACGTCGTAGTCGGTGGCGGGGATCTCGCCGTCCGAGTAGCCCGTGCCCGACGTCTGCGGCCGCGCCGGGCACAGCGGGCACGCGTCGGCCGCGGGGAGGAACGTGCGGTTCATGCGGTGCGACGCCATGGGGATCCACTCGCCCGTGAGCGGGTCGAGGCGCATCTCCGGCCCGGTCATGGGCCGGGTCGAGCCGTCCGCGTCGGTGACGACGAACCGGTCGCCCAGCGGGCGCGGGTCGTCGAGACGCCGCGTGGCGCCGCCCGAGACGTACGGCTCGGAGTCGTCGAAGTAGAGGAGCTCGCGTCCGTCCGCGAGCGTCGTCGCGGTGCGGCGCACGCGCGCCCCGCCGCCGTCGGGCGTCCCAGGTGCGGTCACGGTTCTCCTCGGTCGGGTCCCGCGGTCGCGGGGTCGGCGGCGGGTTCGGGGTGGTCCTGCGCGGCCACGAGGACCAGGCTGCCGACCTGCGCGCGCAGGTCCTCGACCGCCTCGGCGGGCAGCGCGTCGTCGGTCACGAGGACGGCGACGTCGGACAGGTCGGCGATGCGGCTGAGCCCGACGGTGCCCCACTTGGAGCTGTCCGCGAGCACCACCGTGCGGCCCGCGACGCGCACGAGGGCCCGGTCGGTCTCCGCCTCGAGCAGGTTCGGGGTGGTCAGGCCCGCGTGGGCGTCGACGCCGTGCACGCCGAGGAAGGTCACGTCGACGCGCAGCCCGTCGAGGGCGCGCAGCGCGACCGGCCCGACGAGCGCGTCGGAGGGGGTGCGCGTCCCGCCCGTGAGCACGACGGTGAGGTCGCGGTCGTCCGGTCGGTGGAGCGCCTCGGCGGCGGGCAGCGAGTTCGTCACGACCGTGAGCGGCCGCAGCGCCGGGCTCGCGGCGATGAGCTGCGCGAGGTGGTGCGTCGTCGTGCCCGCGGAGAGCGCGACGGCGCTGCCGGGCTCGACGTGGACGAGCGCGGCCTCCGCGATCGCGGCCTTCTGGCCCGCGGCGAGCTCGCGCTTGGCGCGGAACTCGGGCTCGTGCGCGGCGGGGTGGGCGTCGACCGCGCCGCCGTGGACCCGGTGGACGAGCCCGCGCCGGGCCAGCTCGGCGATGTCGCGGCGCACGGTCATGTCGGAGACGTCGAGGCTCGCGACGAGGTCCGCCACGCGCACCGCCCCGGTGGTGCGGATGCGGCTCAGGATGAGCTCCTGACGCTGCTGCGCAAGCATGCGAACAGTATCCACCACGAACGAACACAACACAACAGACCCGCCCGCCACACACCGGTCGCCCGGGAGGCGGGACGGGTCAGCGGGTGACGGGGGTCAGGCCCAGCGAGCGGCCGGCGAGGCCGCGGGACCGGTGCGCGAGCGACGAGGCGATCTCGTGCAGCACGCGCGCGCCGGGGGAGTCGGGCGACGCGAGGGTCACGGGCGTGCCCGCGTCGCCCGCGGCGCGCAGCTCGAGGTCCAGCGGGATCTGGCCGAGCAGACGCACGGGCGTGCCGGTCGCACGCGACAGGTTGTCGGCGACGGCCTGGCCACCGCCCGCGCCGAACACCTCGACGCGCGTGCCGTCGGGCGTCTCGAGCCAGGACATGTTCTCGACGACGCCGACGAGCTGCTGCCGCGTCTGCAGCGCGATCGACCCCGCGCGCTCGGCGACCTCGGCCGCGGCCGGCTGGGGCGTCGTCACGACGAGGAGCTCGCTGGTCGGCAGCATCTGCGCGACGGAGATCGCGATGTCGCCCGTCCCGGGCGGCAGGTCGAGCAGCAGGACGTCGAGGTCACCCCAGAAGACGTCCGCGAGGAACTGCTGGAGGGCGCGGTGGAGCATGGGCCCGCGCCACACCACGGGCTGCCCCGCGGGCACGAACATGCCGATCGAGATGACCTTCACCCCGTGCGCGACGGGCGGCAGGATCATGTCGTCGACCTTGGTCGGCGCCTGCGTCACACCGAGCATGCGCGGGATGGAGAACCCGTAGACGTCCGCGTCCACGACGCCGACCTTGAGCCCCTGCTGCGCCATCGCGACCGCGAGGTTGGCGGTCACCGAGGACTTGCCCACGCCGCCCTTGCCGGACGCGACCGCGTACACGCGCGTGAGGTTGTCCGGCTGCGCGAACGGGATGACCGGCTCCGCCGCGTCGCCGCGCAGCATCGAGCGCAGCTCGGCCCGCTGCTCGGCCGACATCACGCCGAGGTCGACCGCGACCGACGTGACCCCCTCGAGCCCGCGCACCGTCGCGGTGACCTCGCGCGTGATGGTGTCCTTCATGGGGCACCCCGCGGTCGTGAGGTCGACACCCACCGTGACCGCGGCGCCGTCGGGCCCGGGCGCGACGTCGACCGAGCGCACCATGCCGAGCTCGGTGATGGGGCGGCGGATCTCGGGGTCGATGACCCCGGCCAGCGCGGCGGTGACGGACTCGACGGTCGGGGCGGACATGCCCCCATCGTAGGTCGGCGGCGCCGTCGGCCCGGACGCCCGCGGGGAGCGTCCGCCGGTCCCTAGGCTGCACCCATGACCGACCACCGCCTCGACCACCCCGTCTACGTCGCGACCGTCCGGCGCGAGTCCGAGCGCCTCGTCGAGGTGCTCCGTGGCACGGACCTCACGGCGCCGGTGCCGGCGTGCGACGGCTGGACCGCCGCCGACCTCGTCCACCACCTCACGGAGGTCCAGGACAGCTGGGTGCACGCGGTGACGACGGGCACGGAGCGCCCCGAGGAGGCGGCCCCGCCGCGCGCGGCGGACGACGCGCTGCTCACCGCGGCCGCGGCGGCGGGCACGGCCCTCGTGCAGGCGCTCGCCGAGCGCTCGCCGGGCGACCCGAGCTGGTCGTGGCACGAGGACGGCGGCACGGTCGGCTGGGCGGCCCGGCGCCAGGCGCACGAGGCCCTCGTCCACCGGGTCGACGCCGAGCTCGCGGCCGGCGTCGAGGTGACCCCGCCGCCCGTCGAGCTCGCGGTCGACGGCGTCGACGAGCTCCTGCGCGTCATGGTCGACGGGGTGCCGTCCTGGGGCACGTTCACGCCCGACGGCGTCGCCGTCCGCCTCGAGTGCACGAACGCCGACGCCGCCTGGCGCCTCGACCTCGGGCGCTTCACCGGGACCGGCCCGGAGTCCGGGCGTGCGTTCGACCTCGACGCCGCCGCGGTCTCGGACGTCGAGCGGGGCGCCGCACGCTCCGACGGCACAGTCGGCGCCGACGACGCCGACGTCGCCGACGACGCCGCGCTCGTCGTGCGCGGGCGCGCCTGGGACCTCGACCGCTGGCTCTGGGGCCGGGGCGGGGTGGAGGCGCTCGAGGTCCGCGGCGACGCCGCGCTGCTCGCGCGCCTGCGCGAGCTGGTCACCGAGGCGACCCAGTAGGTCAGACGCGCTCGTCCGCGGCCCGCCGCGCGGGCTCGCCGTCCTCGGACGCGCGGTCCGTCTGCATCTCCTCGAGGAGGTTGCGCAGCTCGGAGCGGACGAAGTCGCGCGTCGCCACCTCGCCGAGCGCGATGCGCAGGCCCGCCATCTCGCGCGCGAGGTACTCGGTGTCGGCGAGCGACCGCTCGGACCGCTGCCGGTCCTGCTCGAGGGCGACGCGGTCCCGGTCGTCCTGCCGGTTCTGCGCGAGCAGGATGAGCGGCGCGGCGTAGGACGCCTGCACCGAGAAGAACAGGTTGAGCAGGATGAACGGGTAGGGGTCCCAGCGCAGGCCCCACAGCGCGAGCACGTTGGCCGTGACCCACAGGATGACGAAGCCGGTCATGTAGAGCAGGAAGCGGCCCGTGCCCATGAAGCGCGCGAACGCCTCGGCGCCGCGGCCCACCATGTCGGCGTCGAACTGCGGCCGCAGCGACCGCCGCTTCTCCTTGGGGGTGTCGAGCCGCTCAGCCACGACCCGCCTCCCTCTGCTCCGTCATCGCGCGGTCCGTGTCCTCGGCGTCGGCCTCGCGCCAGTCCTGGGGGAGCAGGTGGTCGAGCACGTCGTCGACGCTCACCGCGCCGAGCAGGCGGCGCTCGTCGTCGACGACGGGCAGCGCGAGCAGGTTGTAGGTCGCCAGGAGCCGGGTGAGCTGGCTCAGCGGCGCGTCCGCGGGGACGCGCTCGATCTCGTTGTCGAGCAGGCCGCCGATGGGGTCGTGCGGCGCCTCGCGCAGCAGCCGCTGGAAGTGCACCACGCCGAGGAACCGCCCGGTGGGCGTCTCGAGCGGGGGACGGACGACGAACACCATCGACGCGAGCGCGGGCGTGAGGTCCTGCCGGCGCACGTGGGCGAGCGCGGCGGCGATCGTCGTCTCGGGGCCGAGCACGACGGGCTCGGTCGTCATCAGGCCGCCCGCGGTGTCGTCGTCGTACGCGAGCAGGCGGCGCACGTCGCGCGCCTCCTCGGGCTCCATGAGCTCGAGCAGCTCGGTCGCCTGCTCGACGGGGAGCTCCGAGAGCAGGTCCGCGGCGTCGTCGGGCTGCATGACGTCGAGCACGTCGGCGGCGCGGTTGAGGGTGAGGCCCGAGAGGATCGCGACCTGGTCGTCCTCGGGCAGCTCCTCGAGCACGTCGGCGAGGCGCTCGTTGTCGAGCGCGCTCGCGACCTCCATCCGGCGGATGGTGCCCAGGTCGTGGAGCACGTCGGCCAGGTCGGCGGGCTTGAGGTCCTCGTAGGACGCGAGCAGCAGGTCCGCGCGCTGGGCGCCCGCCGAGGCGAGCGAGCGCACGTCGGTGACGTCGACCAGCAGCGTCTCCCCGCGGCGGCGCATGAGGCCGCCCTTGCCGGCCGGCTGGCGCCGCACGTAGAGCTTGGTCACGAGCCAGTCCCGCGAGCGCTGCTGCTCGACCGCGACGTCGACGACGGTCGCGGCGCCCGAGCCGTCCGTGAGCTCGACCTGCCGGTCGAGCAGCTCGCCGATCGCGAGCGTCTCCGAGGGGCGCTGCTCGAAGCGGCGCAGGTTGAGCAGCCCGGTGCTGATCACCTGGCCGCTGTCGATGCTGGTCACGCGCGTGAGCGGGAGGAAGACGCGGCGTCGCCCGGGCACCTCGACGACGAGGCCGACGGCGCGCGGCGCGCCCTTGGCCGCGAGCAGCACGACGACGTCGCGCACGCGCCCCACCTGGTCGCCGATCGGGTCGAACACGGCCGTCCCGGCGAGGCGCGCGACGAAGACGCGGGTCCCGACGCTGCTCACGCGGTCAGCGTAGTGGGCTGACCTGCGGTGCGACGGGTCCGTCCGCGCGCACGCGCCGACGCCGTCGCGGCGCCCGCGGGGACCGTGCCGGGCGAGGCTGTGGCCCCCGCGCGCGGGGTGGGCGAGAATCACCCGCATGACGATGAACCGGACGTCCCGGGTGCCCGGCGTGCCGACCCTCCCCCAGGGGGAGCAGATCGCGCGCTACCCCACCTACCTCGAGGCCCAGCGCGCGGTCGACCACCTCTCCGACAAGGAGTTCCCGGTCCAGCACGTGACGATCGTCGGCACCGACCTGCAGATGGTCGAGCGCGTGACGGGGCGCCTGTCCTACCCGCGCGTCGCGCTCGCAGGCCTCGCGTCGGGCGCGTGGTTCGGCCTCTTCGTCGGCGTCCTGCTCTCGCTCTTCGCCAGCCCGGAGGACACGGTGCTGCCGATCCTCCCCGCGATCGCGATCGGCGCCGCCTTCGGCATCCTCTTCTCGGTCATCTCGTACGCGCTGACGGGCGGCAAGCGCGACTTCACGTCGTCGAGCCAGATCGTCGCCTCGCAGTACGCGCTCCTGTGCGCGAGCGAGCACGCGCACCAGGCCCGCGGCCTGCTCGGCGAGATCGGCGGCACCGTCGGCGGCCTCGGCGGGGCCCGGCCGGCCCCGGTCGGCGCGCCCTCGCACCCGCCGGTCGCGCCGCACCCGCCGCAGGACGTCCCGCCGCAGCCCGGCGAGCCGGTGTACCCGCCGCAGCAGCCGCCGACCGTGCCGCCCCAGCCGCCGGCAGGTCCGCAGTCCTGAGCGGTGCCGCCTGAGGGCGATCAGCCCTCGAGCAACCCGCGCATCCACGCCTCGACGTCGTCGGGGCGCCGGGGGAGGGCGGCGGAGAGGTTCTCGTTGCCGTCGACGGTGATGAGGACGTCGTCCTCGATCCGCACGCCGATGCCCCGGAGCTCCTCGGGGACGGCGAGGTCCTCGGCCTTGAAGTAGAGGCCGGGCTCGATCGTGAACACCATGCCGGGCTCGAGCACGGCGTCGAGGTAGAGCTCACGGCGTGCCTGGGCGCAGTCGTGCACGTCCAGACCGAGGTGGTGGCTGGTCCCGTGGACCATCCAGCGCCGGTGGAACTGCCCCTCGGGGTCCAGCGACTCCTCGGCGGTACCGGGCAGCAGGCCCCACGCGGCGAGCCGCGCCGCGATGACCTCCATCGCCGCCGCGTGCACGTCGCGGAACCGGTTGCCCGGCCGCGCCACCGCGAAGGCGGCGTCGGCGGCGTCGAGGACGGCCTGGTAGACGCGCCGCTGCACCTCCGTGAACGTGCCCTCCACGGGCAGCGTGCGCGTGATGTCGGCGGTGTAGAGGGACTCGACCTCAACGCCCGCGTCGACGAGGACCATCTCGCCCGCGCGCACGCGGCCGTCGTTGCGGATCCAGTGCAGCGTCGTGGCGTGGTCGCCCGCCGCGGCGATCGTCTCGTAGCCGACGGCGTTGCCTGCCTCGCGCGCGTGGCCGTCGAACGTCGCCTCGATGACGCGCTCGCCGCGCTCGTGCTCGACCGCGCGGCGCAGGTTCCGCACCACCCGCGCGAACCCCTCGGCGGTCGCCGCCACCGCGGCACGCATCTGCTCGACCTCGTACGCGTCCTTGATGAGCCGCAGCTCGCTCAGCGCCTCGGCGAGCTCGGCGTCGCGCGCCTCGCGGTCCTGCACCTCGCCGCGCACCTCGTCGACCTGCGCCGTGACGACGTCGTCGGCGCCGGGCACGACGCGCAGCTGCACGCCGTCCTCGCCGACGTCCTTGGCGAGCGCCGCGGCGAGCTCGTCGAGCGCGGCTGTCGCGATGCCCGTGAGCACCTCGAGGTCCGCGAGCGTCGGCCGCGCGCCGACCCAGAACTCGCCGTAGCGCGAGTCCGCGAAGAACTCCTCGGTGTCACGCCCGGCCATCGGCCGGAAGTACAGGACCGCCTCGTGGCCGTCGTCGACGGGGTGCAGCACGAGGACCGCGTCCGGCTCCTGGTCGGTGCCCAGGCCCGTGAGGTGCGCGAACGCCGAGTGCGGGCGGAACCGGTAGTCGGTGTCGTTCGAGCGCGTCCGCAGCGGCCCGGCCGGGACGACGAGCCGCTCGCCCGGGAACAGGCGCGAGAGCCGCTCGCGGCGCGCGGCGGCCCAGGACGCCGAGGGCAGGGGCCCCGTGGGTCCGGCCGGACGCGGGCCCCAGCGGTCGGCGACGAACTCGAGGAACGCGGCCGACGTCGGGCGCTGCGAGCGGTTCGAGCCGCGGTCCTCGAGCGCCTGCGCGTCCGCCGCGGCCTCGGCGCCCGGGTCGGGCGACGTCGCGGTCGGCGGGGTGGGGGCGAGGGCTCCGGCGTCGGCGTCCGGGCGGTGCTGGTCTGCCATGCCCCCATGCTCGCACCACCGGGCGCCTGGGATCGACGGGTCGACGGGCGACGGGCCCGACCAGGGCCCTGCCCCGGCGCACCTATCCTGGGGCCCGTGCGCATCGACCTCCACACCCACTCCGTGGCGTCGGACGGCACGGACGCACCGGGGGCCCTCGTGGCCGCCGCCGCGCGGGCCGGGCTCGACGTCGTCGCCCTGACCGACCACGACACCACGCGCGGCTGGGCCGAGGCGGAGGCCGCGGTCCCCGAGCACGGCGTGGCCCTCGTGCGCGGCGCCGAGATCTCGTGCCTCGCGGGGCACCTCAGCGTCCACCTGCTCAGCTACCTCCACGACCCCACGCACCCGGGCCTCCTCGCCGAGGCCGAGCGTACGCGCACGGCGCGGCTCGACCGGGCGCGCCGGATGGTCGACCTCATCGCCGAGGATCTCGCGCTCACGTGGGACGACGTCGAGGCCCAGACCGCGCCCGGCACCACGGTCGGCCGGCCGCACATCGCCGACGCGCTCGCGGCGCGCGGCCACGTGACCGACCGCTCGGCCGCCTTCGCGACGGTCCTCGCCGCGGGGTCGCCCTACTACGTGCCGCACTACGCGCCCGACGCCGCCCGCGCCGTGCGGCTCGTGCGCGAGGCGGGCGGGGTCCCGGTGCTCGCGCACCCCGGCGCGCTCGTGCGCGGGCGGATCCTCACCGACGCGGCGATCGGGCGCCTGGTCGACGCGGGCCTGGCGGGCATCGAGGTCGACCACCGCGACCACGACGACGCCCAGCGCCGCCGCCTCGCGGGGCTGGCACGCGAGGCGGGCCTGCTCGTCACGGGCTCGAGCGACTACCACGGCGGGGGCAAGCCGAACCTGCTCGGCGAGCGCACGACGTCGCCCGACGTGCTCGCCGCGATCGAGGAGCAGGGCCGGCTCGCGGTGGTGCGCCCGTGAGCGCCGTCGTCGACCTGCGCCTGCTCGCCGAGGCGTTCATCACGCTCTTCGTGATCATGGACCCGCCCGGGACGGTGCCGATCTTCCTCGGGCTGACGAGCGCGATGACGCGTCAGCAGCGCCGTCGCGCGGCGCGACAGGCGATCCTCGTCGCGTTCGGCGTCATCGTGTCCTTCGCGCTCTTCGGGCAGCAGCTCCTCTCCTACATGCACATCTCCCTGCCCGCGCTCCAGGCGTCCGGCGGGCTGCTGCTCCTGCTCGTCGCGATGGAGCTGCTCACGGGGAAGTCCGAGGAGCCGCAGCCCTCGGGCAACCAGGGCGTCAACGTCGCGCTCGTGCCGCTCGGCACGCCGCTGCTCGCCGGGCCGGGCGCGATCGTCGCGACCATGGTCTTCGTCCAGGCGGCGCGCGAGCCCGCGGACTGGGTCGCGATCGGCCTGGCCGTCGTCGCCGTGCACCTGTGCCTCTGGCTGTCCATGCGCTTCGCGGGCGTCATCCACCGGGTGCTCAAGGACAGCGGCGTGACGCTCGTGACGCGCATCGCCGGCCTCCTGCTCGCGGCCATCGCGGTGCAGCTCGTCGCCGACGCGGTCCGGGCCTTCATCGAGGCGGGCTGACCGCACCGTCCCCCGGGGCGGGAGCGGCCGGCGCGCCCGCGCCCGGCAGCCGCACGCCCACGCTGCGCAGCTCGAGGGCTGCGAGCCGCCGCACGACGTCCTCGTCGCCGCGCCGCCAGTCGCCGGCCGGGTCGTCGCTCACGCGGGCGAGCGTCGCCAGCGGCATGCGCGCGAGCGCGCGCAGCGCGAAGAGGTCGAGGTCCGCGCCCGCCGCCACGAGCCGCCGCGCGCTCGTCGAGCGCCGCGCGAACCGCACGCGAGCCCACACCCACGCCCCGAGCACGACGACGACCGGCCACAGCGCGACCGACCAGCCCGCGACCGTCGCGGCCTGGGCGACGCCGTCCTGGATGTCGACGCCGGCCTGGGTGAGCGTGCCGGCCGCCTCGCCCGCGCTGTCGAACGGTGCCCGGAGGTCGTCGCCGACCAGGGGCACGTCCGCGACGCGCTCGCCCGCCTGCTGGAGCCCGGACTCGAGCGACGTCCCCGCGTCCTCGAGCGTGCGGCCGGGCGCGGCGAGCTCGGCGACCGCGTCGTGCACCGCGCGGCCGACGAGGGCCCAGACGAGGACCCACGCCGCGACGAGCAGGTCGCCGACCACCTGACGGGTCCGGTGCGCCGGGTGGTCCGCGTAGAGGCTCATGGCGCGATCCTGCCCGGTCGGGCGCGGATCGTCAGCGGATGGTCAGCGGCACCGGGTCGCCGAAGAGCTGGTGGAGCTGCTCCCCGGTGCCGACCACCGAGCCGTCGTCCGCGACCAGGCGGTCGACGGACAGCTCGGTCACGGGGACGAGCACGTACTCCCCGGGAGGCAGCGGGTCGCCCACGCCGAACTCCTCGTCGCAGCTCGTGAGCGTCCACTCCTGCGAGAACAGCTCGGGCGCGAGGGTCGCGCCGTGGTCGAGGGTCGCCTGCGACCACCAGTCGTCCGACGGTCCCGGCCACCCCCGGCCGACGAGAGCGCCGTCCTGGAGCACCCAGTGGTCGACCCGGTGGGTGAGGACCCCCTGGAGGCGGCCCGGACCGGAGTACACCAGGTGCGCCCCCAGGTCCACGGGCTCGCCGGCCCCGACGACGAGCGGCTCCACGGGGTGCTCGAGGCGGAGCGTCCCGCCCGCGTCCCAGCGCGCGGGCGCCGGCGCGCCGCAGACCGCGTCGGCGAACGCCGGCGGCTCCGGGAGCGCGGCGGTGACCGGCGGCCGGACCCGCGCGGCGGGCTCCAGCGCCTCCCCGACGACGGTGAAGGCCGCCGGGGCGGAGCGCAGGACCCGCGCCGCCGCGCCGGGGGCGTCCACGAGGTCCTCGGCGGGGTCGCCGCTGTTGCGGTCCGCCAGCTCCGTCCCGGTGGGGAACGTCGTCACGGCCAGCGTCGCGTGCAGCTCGTACTCGCCCGCGGGCAGCGCGCGGCCCGGCGTGACCGCGGCCTGGCCCTCGGGCGCGCACACCGCCAGGTCGAGGTTCCCGACGACGGTGCGGGACTCGTTCGGCCCTCCGGTCGAGAGGACGAGCACGCCCGTCGCCCCGGCGAAGGCCGTCCCGCGCGCCACCACGACGTCGTCCCGGGTGACGAGGAAGGTCGGCCCGTCGTCCGGCACGACGGCGAGGTCCTCGTACCCGCCCAGGCCGGCGCGCGCCTCGACGGGGAGCGCCGCGCCCGCAGGGACCTCCGTGGTCGTGGGGGCGCCGTACAGCGCGAAGTAGCCGTCGTCCTCGGGCGGCGGGCCGAGGACCGACCCGCACGCGCCCTCGGGCAGCGCCGGGTCCCCGGCCGGGAGGACCGTGGGGGCCACGGTCGCGGTCGGCTGGGGGGTCGGCGTCGGGCTCGGGGCGTGGGTCGTGGTCACCGCGGGCGGCGCGGGCTCGCGGTCGCGCAGCAGCGTCCCGCCCGTCAGCGCCACGGCCGTGACGGCCGCCGCGGAGACCGCGCCGACGACGGCGTCGTGCCGGCGCCTCCCACGCCGGGCGCGGCGGACGACGTCGGGCGTGACGAGCGCGTCACCGCTGCCCTGGGCGCGCGCGGCGGACCGCACGAGGTCGTGCAGCGCGGAGCTGAGGTCGTCGTTCATCGGGGCACACTCCGGTTCGGGACGACCTGGACGTGGGACGGCTCCTCGTCGGCGAGCAGCGCACCGAGGCGTGCCCGCGCGTCGGAGAGGTAGCGCTTGACGCTGCCCTCCTTGAGCCCGAGGCGGGCGGCGACCTCGGGGACGGTGAGGTCCTCGAAGTGGCGCAGGACCACGCAGGCGCGCTCGCGGGGCGACAGCGCGGCGAGCGCGGCGTGGACGTCGGCGCGCCCGGCGGCGACGTCGTCGGGCCGGACGGGCGGGACGGCCGGCGCGGGGAGCGCCTCACGACGACGCCGGTCGCGACGGTGCTCGTCGAGGTAGGCGTGCAGCATCGCGCGGCGGACGTACGCCTCGAGCCACTCGACGTCGGCCGTGCGCCGGCGCGAGAAGGTCCGGGCGAGCCCCTCCTGCACCAGGTCCTGCGCCCGGTGGAGGTCACCCGTGAGCAGGTAGGCGTAGCCCACCAGGGCGGGGCCGCGCTCCCGAGCCAGCACCGCCAGGTCGTCCTGCCACGCCACGGCGTCTCCCGTCGTCGGCCCGCCGGCGTGCCGGCCAGGGCGCTGCCTCGCATCCTTGCCCCACCCAGACGACGGCACGGGTCGGATCGTTGGGGTGGTGCCCCGATCTCACCCGCACCGCGGCCGCCGGTGGGCGCTGCGACGCGGCCCCCGGGGACGACGAGACCCCCGGGGCGGTGCGCCCGGGGGTCTCGTGGGTCGTGCGGCTACCGCGTGGCGGTCAGCCCTCGCTCGCGGCCGGCGCGGCGCTCTCGGCGCTCGCGTCGCCCTCGCCGCGACGTCCGCCGCGCGTCCGACGGCGGCTGCGCGAGCGCTTGCGCGGCGCGTCCCCGCCCTCGGTCGTGGAGCCGGCGTCGGGGCCGGTCGAGGCCTCGGCGTGCGGCGCGTGCTCGCGCGGCTCGCGGTCCTCGCGGCCCTCGCCGCGTCCGCCGCGGCCCCGGCCGCGCTCGCGGTCGCCCGTGCGGCCGCCGCGGCCCCCGTCACCTCGCCCGCCGTCGCCCCGGCCGCCGTCGCGCGGGCCGCGGTCGGAGCCGCCGCTCTTCGTGTGGCGCTTGCCGGTCTCGCCGAGGTCCTCGAGCACCTCGGCGTCCAGGCCGGCGCGCGTGCGGGCCTCCTTCGGGAGGCGGCCCTTCGTGCCCGCGGGGATGTCGAGGTCCTCGTAGAGGTGCGGGGAGCTCGAGTAGGTCTCGAGCGGCTCGGGGAACCCGAGGTCGAGCGCCCGGTCGATGAGGCCCCAGCGCGGGATGTCGTCCCAGTCGACGAACGTCACGGCCGTGCCGGTGCGGCCCGCGCGGCCCGTGCGGCCCGTGCGGTGCAGGTAGGTCTTCTCGTCCTCGGGGCACTGGTAGTTGACGACGTGCGTGACGTCGTCGACGTCGATGCCGCGCGCCGCGACGTCGGTCGCGACGAGCACGTCGATCTTGCCCGAGCGGAACGCGCGCAGCGCCTGCTCGCGCGCGCCCTGGCCGAGGTCGCCGTGGATCGCGCCGGCCGCGAAGCCGCGCTCCATGAGGTCGTCGGCGACCTTGGCGGCCGTGCGCTTGGTCCGGGCGAACACGATGGTCAGGCCGCGGCCGCGGGCCTGCAGGAGGCGCGCGAGCACCTCGACCTTGTCGAGGGCGTGCGCGCGGTAGACGACCTGCTTGATCGCCTTGAGCGTGGCGCCGCCGTCGTCGGGGTCCTGTGCGCGGATGTGGGTCGGCTGCGTCATGTACCGCCGCGCCATCGCGACGACCGCGCCCGGCATCGTGGCCGAGAAGAGCATGGTGTGGCGCGACGCGGGCGTGCGCGCCAGCAGCTTCTCGACGTCGGGCAGGAACCCGAGGTCGAGCATCTCGTCGGCCTCGTCGAGCACGACCGTGCGGGCGCGGGCGAGGTCGAGGATGCCCTGGTTCATGAGGTCGATCATGCGACCGGGCGTGCCGACGACGACCTCGGCGCCGCGCGCGAGCGCCTCGACCTGCGGCTCGTAGGCGCGGCCGCCGTAGAGCAGGACGACGCGGACCTTGCGGTGGCGCGATGCCGTCTCGAGGTCGCCCGCGACCTGCACCGCGAGTTCGCGCGTCGGGACGATGACGAGGGCCTGGGGCTTGCCGGGCGCGGGCAGCTGCTCGAAGCCGTCCTCGCCCGGCGCGACGACGTGCTCGAGCAGCGGGATGCCGAAGCCGAGGGTCTTGCCCGTGCCGGTCTTCGCCTGGCCGATGATGTCGTGCTTCGAGAGCGCGACCGGCAGCGTCATCGCCTGGATCGGGAACGGGTGGCTGATGCCCGCGTCGGACAGCGCGCGGACGATCTCCTCGCGGATGCCGAAGTCCGCGAAGGACGGGTTGTGCGCGCTCTGGACGCCCGAGGCGGACTGGCCGGCCTCGTGGACCTCGGCCGTGTCGTGGTCCTGCTCGCCGGCCGTCGGGTCGGTGGTGCTCGTGGTCATGGTGCTCCGGTTGTCGGTCCGCGGGGCCACACGCGTCCGGCGACGAGTCGTCGCACCGGAGCGGGCCGCGCCGCGGGCGGGGGCCGGCAGCCGATCGTGGAAGGCGCCGCCCGGGCGGGCGCGTCGCGCTGCGGTGGTGCTCGTCGTGCTGGGTGCAGCGTGCGCTCGCGGGCGAGGATGTCGGGACGACCGGTCAACCGATGTACGTCGACGATGCTACCGGACGACCGTCCGCCGAGGGCTAGCCTGGCCCGATGACCCTCCCCGCGGCACCGGACCCGCTCGCGCACGCCCAGCCGGCCGGGGCGGACGCCGGTCCCGCCGCGACGACCGAGGACGCCCCCGAGGCGCCGGCGGGCAGCGCGCTCGCGGTGCTCGGGATGCTCGCCTACGGCCAGCTCGCCGCGTTCTCACGTCTCGCGGCGGACGCCGCCCAGGCACCCGAGCTCGCGCAGCGGCTCGAGCTGAGCCGCCAGGCGGGCGTCGCGCTCCAGCGGCTCGAGCGGGTGCGGGCCAGGGTCGAGGAGCTGGGCGCGGAGCTCGAGCCCGTGATGGAACCGTTCGCGGGGGCGCTCGTCGAGTTCGACGAGCGCACGAGCCCGGGGAGCTGGTGGGAGCGCCTGCTCAAGGGGTACGTGGGCTACGGCGTCGCCGACGACTTCAGCCGCATCGTGGCGGCGCGCCTCGACCCGGCGAGCCGCGACCTCGTCGTCGACGCGCTCACGGACGCCGGCCACGCGGAGCTCGTCGTCGACGCCCTCGCGGGCGGTGCGACGCAGGACCCCACGCTCGCCTCGCGCCTCGCGCTGTGGGGGCGGCGCCTCGTGGGCGAGGCGCTCGGCGTCGTCCAGCGCGTGCTCGCCGACCACCCGGAGATCCGCGCGCTCGTCGAGGACGCGCCGGACGGTCAGCAGCGGCTGTTCGCGGCGCTCACGGCCGAGCACAGCCGGCGCATGGAGCGCCTGGGCCTGACGCCCTGACGCGCGGCACGCCGGGCGGACGGGCACCCCGGCGGCCGCGGTCCGCGCCGCCGGGGGTGGCCCCGTCAGAGGTTGTGGAAGCCGACCTTGCGGGCCTCGTCGCCACCGATCTCGACGTAGCCGAGCGACGCCGCGGGCACGACGATGCGCCGGCCGCGCGTGTCGGTGAGCTCGAGGGGCGCGCCGGACTCGAGCGCCGTGCGGACGTCCGCGACGACCTTCTCGGAGGTCTGGTCGGTCTCCAGCACCAGCTCCCGTGCCACGTGCTGCACACCGATCGTGATCTCCACGCCCATCGCCTCCTGAGTCCGCGTCCGGCTGCGGCGTCCGACCCACGTCGTCCGCCCGGCACCGACTGTCGCGCCCATCCTAGGCAGGGCGCCGGGGAGCGGCCGCCGGGGGCCGGTGTTGTTCGCGGCGGGCGGATCAGCCCGCGTCGGCGCCCTCGCGGTCGCGCACCAGCCCGGCCACGCCGCGCCACGCGAGCTGGGTGACGAGGTCGACGGCGTCCTCGACCCCCACGTCCTGCGTGCGGTAGCGCGAGGTCGCGGCGACCCGGGCCATGCCCACGAGGGCGGTGCTCAGCAGCTCGGCGTGCTCGAGCGGGAGCCCGGCGAGCTCGCGCAGCGCGCGGCAGATCGCGCGCGCGGCGTCGGCCGACGCCTGCTCGACGCGCGACCGGACGCCGCTGTCACGCGTGACGTCGGACTCGAAGAGCAGGGAGAACGAGTCGCCGGCCTGCTCGACGAACTCGACGTAGGCCTGGACGATGCCGCGCACGACGGCGCGCCCGCTCTGCTGCTCGCCCCGGTCCACGGCCGCGAGGGCCTCGTCGACCGCGGTCACGAGCGCCTGCCCGCGGTGGTCCACGACGGCGAGGTAGAGGTCGAGCTTCGAGGGGAAGTGGCGGTAGAGGACCGGCTTGCTCACCTCGGCGCGGTCGGCGATGTCGTCCATGGAGACGTGGTGGAAGCCCTCGCGCGCGAAGAGGTCCTGCGCCACCGCGAGCACCTGAGCCCGGCGCGCCTCGCGACCCATGCGCGTCGCGCGTGGGCGGGGCGGTGTGGGCGTCGTCACACGGCGATGCTACCGACGCGTAGCTCTGCGGGGTGAGCACGTCCGCCCTGGTCGCGAGCGGGTGCGGCGGGGCGCGGGGCGCACCCGACGGGCCGCACGAGTTCCCCGGCGCGGCGGACGGATGTCACCATGGGTCGGTGCCCCCGCCCCCCGAGACCTCCCGTCGCGCGCGCCGCGAGGCCGCCCGCACGGGCGCGCACCGTGCTCACGGGGCCCTCGGGGCGGGCGCGGCGCACGCGCGGACGACGGGTCGCACGACGCGCGCCGGGCACCTGGCCCGGCGGTTCCCGGGCGCGGCCCTCGCGCTCGCCGGCGTGCTCGCCCTCGGTGGCGGGGTCGCGACCGCGGCCGCGCTCGTCGGGCCGCCGTCGCTGACGACCGTCACGCCGACGGCCGCCGACGTCACCCGGACGGCCGAGCCGACCGTCGGCCCGCGGACGTCGCGGGGCACGAGCGCCGACGGCGTCGAGGCCACCGCGGACCGCGTGCCCCTGCCGGCCGAGGCGCTCGCGGCCACCGAGCCGCTCGTGCTTCCCGCGCCGCCCGCGACCGCCGCGACCGTCGACCCGAACGCCGTCGACGCGGCGGGGCTCACCCTCGCCGACCGCGACGCCGGCCTGCTGTCGACGGCCGTGCCGACCGCCGCGGGCGGCGACGTCGTCGTCGTCCCGGGCGTCGAGGCGGCCCCGGCCCCCGAGCGCCCGGTCCGCACGGTCCGGGTGGAGGTCGAGGCCGGGCTCGAGGTCGACGGGGCCCTCTTCGCGCGAACGGTCATGGTCACGCTCAACGACCCGCGCGGGTGGGGCGCGGACGGCTCGGTGAGCTTCGCGCGGACCGACGGCCCGGCCGACCTCGTGGTCGTGCTCGCGTCGCCCGACCTCGTCGACGACCTGTGCGCGCCGCTGGACACCGTGGGCCGCTACTCGTGCGGGACCAACGGCCGCGCGGTGCTCAACCACCTGCGCTGGGTGCAGGGCGGCAAGGACTTCCCGGACCGCACCCTCTACCGGCAGTACCTCGTCAACCACGAGGTCGGCCACCTGCTCGGCAACCGCCACGTCGAGTGCCCCGGGCCCGGCCGGCTCGCCCCGCTCATGCAGCAGCAGACCGAGACGACCGGTGCGTGCGTGGCCAACGGGTGGCCCTTCCCGGGCTGACGGCTCCCGGCCCGCGCCGCGGGTCCCGCGGGACTCAGTCGGCCGGGCCCGCCTCCCGCTCGAGGACGACCTCGGCGAGGTCGAGCGCGACGTCCCCCTGGGCCGGCTCGCCGGCCGCGAGGGCGTCGAGCCGGTCCGTGAGGTCGTCGAGCTCGCGGGCGTCGAGGTGCGCGGCCGCCCACGCGTCGGTGCGCCAGGTGCGCACGTTCATCGCGTGCAGGGCCGCCATCGAGGCGACCGCCGGGCGCAGGTGCAGCACGGCGGCGTGGACGAGCCTCGTGCCCGGGACGGACGCGGCGAGCGCGGCGAGGCGCGCGCCGACGTCGAGCGCCTGCCCGTGGTGCGCCTGCACCTGCGCGACGAGGTCGTAGTACCGCGCGAGCGTCGGGTCAGCGGAGGCGAGCCGCGCGGTCTCCTGGGCCAGCAGGCGGCCCCCCGGCGTGAGCGCCCGGGCCCACGTCCGGAGCGCCCCGGCCGGGTCGGCGAGGTGCGTGAGCAGGAAGCGTGCGAGCGCGAGCTGCGCCGGCGGTACGGGCAGCGGCGCGACCGTGACGTCGTGCTGCACGACGTCGACCCCCGCGGGGGCCTCGGCGCGCGCCCGGGCCACGTGCTCGGCGGAGCGCTCGAGCCCCGTGGTGCGCACCGCCCGGCTCGTCTCGTGCACGAGGCGGGTGGTGTGGCCGGGGCCGCAGCCCAGGTCGAGGGCGTGCTCGACGGTCGGCGGCCGCCACGCGACGAGGAGCGCGCGCGTGGGCGGGTCGAACACCTCGGCGAGCAGCGCGAGCCGGCGGGCCGCCGTCGGGCCGTCGCCGAACGTGTAGGTGTCCGGGGTGCGGGGGCTGCCCGGCGCGGGCGGCCGGCTCGGCTGCATGGCCGCAGCATCGCGTGACGAAGGCCCCTCCGTCACCGGCGGCCCGCCTGCCGGACGCCGACGGCGAGCGGCCGGCCGGCCGGGGGGGCGGCCGGGTGGGGCCGGCGTGACGCGCCGCGGGGCGGCGGGCGTGTCGGCGGCCTGTGATGGGATCTCCGCGTGACCGTGACCCTCGCCGCGCCGACGGCCCGCACCGCGTGGCCGGCGCCCGACGAGGACCAGGCCCGGGCGATCGCGCACCGCGGCCCGGCGCTGCTCGTGCGCGGCGCCGCGGGCACGGGCAGGACGACGACGGCGCTCGCGCTCGTGGCCGAGCGGGTGACGGCGGGCGAGCTGCGGGCCGACGAGGTCCTGGTGCTGGCGCCGACCCGCCGCGCGGCCGCGCGCCTGCGTGACGACCTGTCGGCGCGGCTGCGGCGCACCACGGGCCAGCCGGTCGTCCGCACCGCCGCCTCGGCCGCCTTCTCGGTGCTGCGGGCGCGCGCGTCGCTGCTGGGGGAGCCCGCGCCGACGCTCATCTCGGGGCCCGAGCAGGACCTCGTGCTCGCCGAGCTGCTCGCCGGTCACGCCGAGGGCGAGGGCGCCCGCGTCGTCTGGCCGGCGCGCGTCCCCGCGGGTGCGCTCGGGCTCCGCGCCTTCCGCGACGAGCTGCGCGACCTGCTCATGCGGGCGGCGGAGCGCGGCCTGAGGCCCGCCGAGCTCGCACGCCTCGGCGAGGAGCACGCGCGGCCCGAGTGGGTCGCCGCGGCCGCGGTGTACGCCGAGTACCTCGACGTCACGAGGCTGCGCTCGGGGACGCCCGACGCGGGCGCGCGGTACGACGCCGCGGTCGTCGTCGACGAGGCGGCCGAGGCGCTGCGCGCGTGGGACGCCGAGGTGCCGGGCGCGCCCCGGCCCGGCTGGCGGCTCGTCGTGGTCGACGACTACCAGGAGGCGACGGCCGCGACCGCGCGCCTGCTGCACGTGCTCGCCGACGGCGGTGCGGACCTCGTGCTCCTGGCGGACCCGGACGCGGCCGTGCAGACGTTCCGTGGCGCGACGCCCGCGCTCACGGAGCGCGCCGTCGTGGGCCCGGCAGGGAGCGAGCTCGGGGCCTTCGGCGCCGACGAGGTCGTCCTGCGGCGGGTCTGGCGGCACGGGGCGGCGGTGCGCCGCGTCGTCCGGGCGGTCACCGACGAGATCCGCGGACCAGGGCGCGCCCACCGCGAGGCCCTCGCCGCGACGGCCGCCGACGGCGACGTCGCGGTGCGCTTCCTCCGCTCACCCGCGCAGGAGGCCGCGTACGTCGCCCACGCGCTGCGCGCCGCCCACCTGCACGACGGCGTGCCGTGGAGCCGCATGGCGGTCGTCGTCCGGTCGGGCGCGCACGTCACCGAGCTCCGGCGCGCGCTGCTCGCGGCCCAGGTGCCGGCGGCGGTCGTCGGCAGCGACGTCGCGCTGCGCGCCGAGCCGGCGGTCCGCCCGCTGCTCCTCGCGCTCGGCGTCGCGCTCGACCCTGCGGCGCTCGACGCCGCGGTCGCGGCCGAGCTGCTCGTCTCGCCGCTCGGGGGGACGGACGCGGTGGGCCTGCGGCGCCTGCGCCGTGCGCTGCGTGCGGAGGAGCTCGCGGGCGACGGGACGCGCACGAGCGACCCGCTCCTCATGGAGGTCCTCGCGGTGCCCGAGCGCGCCGCGACGCTGCCCGCGGCCGTGCGCCGCCCCGTCCAGCGGCTCGCGGCCGTGCTGCGCGCGGGCCGGGAGGCCGCGTCGCACCGCGAGGGCACGGTGCTCGACGTGCTCTGGGCGCTCTGGTCGACGGCGGACCTCGCCGAGGCGTGGCGCCGCCGCGCGCTCGCGGGCGGTCCGGGCGGCGCGCGCGCGGACCGCGACCTCGACGCGGTGCTCGCGCTGTTCGCGGCGGCCGAGCAGTTCGTCGACCGGCTGCCCATGGCGCCCCCCGCGGCGTTCCTCGAGCACCTCGGGGCGCAGGACCTGCCGGCCGACTCGCTCGCGGCCCAGGCGGACGTCGAGGAGTCGGTGCCCGTGCTCACCGCGGCCGCCGCGGCCGGCGGGGAGTGGGACGTGTGCGTCGTGGCGGGCGTCCAGGAGGGCGTGTGGCCCGACCTGCGGCTGCGCGACTCCCTGCTCGGGGCCCAGCACCTCGTCGAGGTGCTCGCCGGTCGTGCCGTGGGGCCGTCGGGGGCGCCGGCGGTCTCGGCCGAGGCACGCGCCGCCGTGCTGGACGACGAGCTGCGTGCGTTCGCCGTCGCGCTCTCGCGGGCCCGGCGACGCGTGCTCGTCACCGCGGTCCAGGACACCGACCACCAGCCGTCCGGGCTGATCGACCTCGTCGACCCGGGGCCGGACGAGGCGGGCGAGGACCGGCGGCTGGTCACCGTGCCCTCGGCGCTCGACCTGCGTGCCGTCGTGGCGCGCTGCCGGAGCGTGCTCGAGCGCGCCGTCGCCGAGGCCCTCGACGAGGCGGGGGCGCCGGACGGCGTCGCGGCGTCCGCCCACCCCGCGGCGGTGCTCCTCGCCCGGCTCGCGGCCGAGGGCGTCCCGGGCGCGGACCCGGCGACCTGGTACGGCGTGGGCCCGTCGTCGACCGACGCACCGCTCTGGCCGGCCGACGCCGCCGTCCCGCTGTCGCCGTCGAAGCTCGAGGCCGCCGCGACGTGCGCGCTGCGCTGGGCGCTCGAGGCGGCCGGGGGCACGGCCGCCGACTCCGGCGAGCAGTCGCTGGGCACGCTCGTCCACGCGGTCGCCGCCGCCCTGCCCGAGGGGGACGAGGCCGAGCTCGCGGCGCTGCTCGACGAGCGCTGGGGCGAGCTCGGGCTCGGCGACGGCTGGGTCGGCGCGGTCCAGCGGCGCCGCGCGGACGCGATGATCCGCCTGCTCGCGGCCTACCTGCGCGGCGCGGGCGAGGTGCTCGCGGTCGAGGAGCCGTTCGCGGTCGACGTCGGCCGCGTGCGGCTCCGCGGCACGGTCGACCGCCTCGAGCGGCTGCCCGACGCGGACGACGGCACGCCGCGCGCGCGGGTGGTCGACCTCAAGACGGGCCGGTCCGCGGTGACGGCCGACGCGGTGGCGCGGCACGCGCAGCTCGGCGCCTACCAGGTCTCGCTCGACGCGGGCGCGTTCGCCGAGCGCACCGGGGGCGCGCGCAGCGGGGGCGCGGCGCTCGTGTACGTCGGCACGGGCACCCAGCGGCCCAGCCTGCGGGAGCAGGTCGCCGTGGCGGACGACGCGGAGCCCGGCTGGGCGGAGGCGCTGCTCGACGAGGTCGCCGCGACGGTGAGCGCGTCGGCGGTCGCCGCGACGGCGAACGACCTGTGCCGCACGTGCGCCGTGCGCCGGTCCTGCCCCGTGCAGCCGGAGGGCCGGGTGGTGGGCGCATGACGCTGGTGGAGACCTCCGAGGCGGTCGCGACGGGACGCCCGCGGCTCGGTGCCGCCGACGTCGCCCGGATGCTCGGGCTGCCCGAGCCCACGCCCGAGCAGGTCGCGGTCATCGAGGCGCCCCTGGAGCCGCTGCTCGTGGTCGCGGGTGCCGGGTCGGGCAAGACGGAGACGATGTCCGCGCGCGTGGTGTTCCTCATCGCCAACGGGCTCGTGCAGCCCGACCAGGTGCTGGGCCTCACGTTCACGCGCAAGGCGGCGGGCGAGCTGTCGGAGCGCGTGCGCCGCCGGCTGCGCGCGCTGCGCCTGGTCACCCGGCGCGAGCTCGACCAGCCGACCCTGGTCGTCCCCACGATCTCGACGTACAACGCCTACGCGGCGGGACTCGTCGGCGACCACGCCCTGCGCCTGGGGATCGAGCCCTCCGCACGGCTGCTGGGCGAGGCCGCCCGCTGGCAGCTCGCCCACGACGTCGTCGAGCAGTGGGCGGGCGACCTCGAGGTGGACCTGGCGCCGTCGACCGTCACGGCCGCCGTCCTCGACCTGGCGGGCGCGCTGGCCGAGCACCTCGTGGACCCGGACGCCCTGCGGGACGAGGCCGCGCGGCTCGCCGACCGGCTCGTGGCGCTCCCGCCGGCCTCCCCGTCGCGCGCCAAGGACGAGAAGCTCGTCAGGGACGTGACGACCTCGGTCCGGCTGCGCTCGCGGCTCGTCGACCTCGTCGAGGAGTTCACGCTGCGCAAGCGGCAGGGCGACCTCATCGACTTCGCGGACCAGGTCGCGCTCGCGGCCCGCCTCGCGCGCGAGGTGCCCGAGGTGGGCGCGGGGGAGCGCGCCCGGTTCGCCGTCGTGCTCCTGGACGAGTACCAGGACACGTCGGTCGCCCAGCTCAGCCTCCTGCGGCACCTCTTCGGGGGCGCGTCCGACGGCGTCGGCCACCCGGTCACGGCGGTCGGGGACCCGCACCAGTCGATCTACGGCTGGCGCGGGGCGAGCGCGGGCGGCCTCGAGCGCTTCCCGCTCGACTTCCCGCTCGGCCACGGCCACGACGGCCCGGTGCCCGCGCCGCACCGCGCGCTGTCGACGTCGTGGCGCAACGACGAGGCGGTCCTCACGGTGGCGAACGCGACCGCGGCGCCGCTGCGCGACGCGGCGCGGCTCGCCCCCGGCGGCGTGACCCTGCCCGAGCTGCGGCCCCGGCCCGGCGCAGGCCCGGGGGAGGTCGCGGCCGCGTTCCTCGAGACGGTCGACGACGAGGCGCGCGCGGTCGCCGCGTTCGTCCGGGCTCGGCGCGAGAGCGCCGACGGCTCCCCGCGCACCGCCGCGGTGCTGTGCCGCAAGCGGTCCCAGTTCGCGCCCCTCCAGGCGGCGCTGCTCGACGCCGGCCTGCCGGTCGAGGTCGTCGGCCTCGGCGGCCTGCTCAGCGCGCCCGAGGTCGTCGACGTCGTCGCCGCGCTCGAGGCCGCGCACGACCCCTCGCGCGGCGACTCGCTCATGCGCCTGCTCACCGGTCCGCGGGCCCGGCTCGGCCTCGCCGACCTCCACGCGCTCGCCGACTGGTCGCGGGAGAGCCACGACGGCGCGCCCGGGCGCGGTCCGGGCGCCGGGGACGTCGCGGACGAGCGCAGCATCGTGGACGCGCTCGACGCGCTGCCCCGCCCCGGCTGGGTGAGCCGGCAGGGGCGGACCCTCTCCGCGGCCGGGCGCGCGCGCCTCGAGGACGTCGCGACGGCCCTGCGGGCGCTGCGCGGGCTCACCTTCCTGCCCGTGGTCGACCTCGTCGCG
Source organism: Actinotalea solisilvae (assembly GCF_016464425.1). Classification (GTDB taxonomy): domain Bacteria; phylum Actinomycetota; class Actinomycetes; order Actinomycetales; family Cellulomonadaceae; genus Actinotalea; species Actinotalea solisilvae. The sequence continues at coordinate 107,822 of NZ_JADDKQ010000019.1, read as the reverse complement.
GAGGCCGAGCGGCTGCTCGGCCTGGACATCGAGGTCGCGGCCCGTCCGGGCGTCGCCCCCGCGACGGCGCGCGCGAACCTCGACGCGTTCCGCTCGGTGGCCGGAGGGTTCAGCGACACCGAGGGTGGCACGCTGGGCGCCTTCCTCGCGTGGCTCGAGGCCGCGCAGCGCGAGGAGCGCGGGCTCGAGGCGCCGGTCGGCGACATGGACCCGGGTGCGGTCCAGCTGCTCACGGTCCACGCGGCCAAGGGGCTCGAGTGGGACGTCGTCGCCGTGCCCGGCCTGGTCGAGCGCACGTTTCCCATGGCGCCGCGCACGTCCGGCTGGATCAAGGACCACGGCGCGCTGCCGACGGCGCTGCGCGGCGACCGCGACAGCCTGCCCGACGTCGAGCTCGCGGTCGCGACCGACCGGGGCGACGCCGCCCGCCGGCTCGAGCAGTACGTCGCCGACCACGCGACGCACCAGCTCGGAGAGGAGCGGCGCCTCGCGTACGTCGCGCTCACCCGGGCACGGCGGAGCCTGCTGGTCACCGGGTCGGTGTGGCGCGACGGCCGGCGCCCGACGGCGCCGTCGGTGTTCCTCCACGAGGTCGTCGAGGCGGTCGGCCCGGGCTGCGTGCTCGAGTGGGCGCAGGACCCGGCGGCGCCCGACGAGCACGGCACGCCGCGGACGCCGGTCAAGCCCGCACCGGTCGTCGCGGCCGCGCCCGTCTGGCCGGCGGCGGCGCCCTTCGGCACGCGGCGCCACGCGGTGCTCGAGCAGGCGGCCGACGCCGTCCGCGCCGCGGTCGCCGCGCGCGGCTCCGGGGCCGGCGGCGCGGTCCCCGGCGGCCCTGGCCCGGGGTCGGGGGACCCGGCGCTCGCCGAGCTCGAGGACGTCGTCGAGACCCTGCTCGAGGAGCGTCGGCGGGGCAGGGCGGGGCGCTCGACCGTCGCGCTGCCGGCCCACCTGTCCGCGTCCGCGCTCGTGCGCCTCGCCTCGGACCGGGACGCCTACGCGCTCCAGCTGCGCCGGCCCGTCCCGCTCGCGCCCTCGACCGAGGCGCGCCGCGGGACCGCCTTCCATGCGTGGGTCGAGCAGTACTACGGCGCCGCCGCGCTCGTCGACGTCGACGCGCTGCCGGGCGCGGACGACGCGACCGCCGACCCGCTCGACCTCGAGGCGCTGCGCGCGACGTTCCTCGCGTCCGAGTGGGCGGTGCGGACCCCGAGCGCGGTCGAGGTCGACGTGGAGACCCCGGTCGGCGGCGTGGTGCTGCGCTCGAGGATCGACGCGGTCTTCCCCGAGCCCGACGGCGGCGTCGTCGTCGTCGACTGGAAGACGGGCCGGCCGCCCACCGACGCCGCGGCCGCCACGACGCGCGAGCTGCAGCTGTCGGTGTACCGCCTCGCCTGGTCCCGGTGGACGGGGACGCCTCTCGAGAAGGTCCGGGCCGCGTTCTTCTACGTCGCGACGGGCACGACCGTCCGGCCCGAGCGCCTGCTCGGCGCCGCCGAGATCGAGGCCGTCCTGCGCGCCGACCTCGCCTGAGGCGAGATCGAGGCCGTCCTGCGCGCCGACCTCGCCCGAGGCGGCGGCCGCGTCAGCGGGCGGGGCGGCCCGCGTCGTCCGCGCCGTCCGCGTCCACGCCGTCCCCGTCGACCGTGCCGTCGCCGCCAGGACCAGCGGCCTCGGGATCCGCGTCCCCGGCCCCCGCGTCCACGGCGTCTGCCTCCGCATGCTCGGGCCCCGTGCCTGCGGCCTCCGCGGCCTCCGCGTGCTCGGGCCCCGCGTCCTCGGGCCCGGTGCCTGCGGCCTCAGCGCCCTCCGCGTCCACCTCGGCGAGGTCCGCCGTGTCCGGGTCCGCGTCCCCGGTGCCCGCGTCCTCGGAGCCCGTGGCCCCTGGCTCGTGGGCGTCAGGGGCCGGGGTGGTGGGACCGGCGGCCTCGCCGTCGGCGGCGGTGCCCGTGGAGGGTGTCCCGAGGGTCCAGCCGGCCGCGGCGGGGGCGGGCGCCGGCTCCGGTGCCTCCTCGGCCGTGTGCTCGGCGAGGTCCGCGAGCATCGCCGTCGCGTCGTCGACGACCGCGGCGTCGTCGGCGCGCACGCCGTGCAGGAGCCACCGCGCGAGCGCGAGCTCGCCCGCCAGCAGGGCGCGTGCCGCGAGGTGGCGGTCGGACAGCTCGGTCCGGCGCAGGTTGTACGCCTCGAGGATGGGGTCGACGCCCTCCTGCGGCGCCGCGACGAGCAGCCAGGCGAGGTCGTCGGCCGGGTCCGCCACCTTGGCCTCGGACCACCCGAGGACTCCCGAGACCTCCGTGCCCGAGCAGAGCACGTGCTCGGCCGACAGGTCGCCGTGCACTACCGTCGGGCGGAAGCGCCACATCGCGACGTCCTCCAGCGCGCGCTCCCAGCGCCGCAGCAGCGCCGTCGGCACGTGGCCCGTGCGCGCGGCCTCGTCGACCTCGGCGAGGCGCCGCTGGCGGTAGGCCTCGGCGTCGTACACGGGCAGGCCGGCGTCCTCGACGAGCGCGACGGGCAGCTCGTGCAGCGCGGCGATCGCCCGGCCGACCGACGCCGCGAGGCCCGGACCGGGCCCGAGGAGCTCGAGGCGCAGCGGTCGCCCGCGCAGCTGGGGGTGCACGACGGCGCGGCCACCCTCCGGCAGCGGCGCGAAGCCGCCGGGCCGCGGCACGTCGAAGGGCAGGTCGCCGCCGTCGACGTGCGCGACGAGCGACTGGAGCAGCGCGACCTCGGCCTCGAGCGCGGCCCCCGCGGCGGCGTCCTGCGGCGCGCGCACGACCCACCGCCGCCCGGTCGCGTCGATGACCACGGCGGTGTCGACACCCGCGGCGGGGTGCGCCGGGCGACGCACGTCGAACGCGTCGAGCCCGGGCACGGCGACGGTCGCGAGGGCCGCGAGGGCGAGCGGGGAGCGGGGCACGCGCCCACGGTAGGCGTCCGGCGGGACGCGGGCGACGTGCGCCGAGGGCGTGTCCGAATCTGGTGCGCACGCCGACCGCGCGCGCCGACCCGCGGGCGCCCGTCGGTGGGCGGGGCGGGCGCCACGTACGGTGACCCCGTGGACTGGACCCGACTGCCCCTGGCCCGCGCGGGGGTCGACCGTGCCGCCCACCGCCGCACCGAGGACGGGCTCCTCGAGCGCCTCGGCGCGGCGCCCACCACGCGCGTCCTCGTGGTCGCCGACGGACGCCTCGCGACGCTCGCCGGCCCGGGCGGCACCAGCCTCGACCTGCGCTCGCCGGCCGAGGCGCGCGCGGCGCTCGCGGACCGCCCGGCCGACGCCGAGCCCCCGCTCGCCCTCTTCCTCGGCTCCGACGACGACGTCGACTACGTCGCGTGGGTCGTCGCCGAGGCCCCGGGCGGAGCGGTGGACCTCGAGGGCGTCCCGGCGGGGGCGCCGGACGACGACGGCGGCCGGGAGCCCAGGACCACGCGCGGCTGGTCGGTGCTGCGCGACGTCGGGCACGCCCTGCCCGACCGCGACGCGGGGCTCGCCGCGGCCGCCGTCGGGCTCGCGGCCTGGCACGAGCGGCACCCGCGCTGCGCGCGCTGCGGCGCGCCGACGAGGTCGTCGTCGGCGGGCTGGACCCGCACGTGCACCGCGGACGGCTCCGACCACTACCCGCGCACCGACCCCGCCGTGATCATGGCCGTCGTCGACGCCGACGACCGGCTGCTCCTCGGGCACGCCGCGCACTGGCCCGCCCGGCGCTTCTCGACGCTCGCGGGCTACGTCGAGCCGGGGGAGTCGCTCGAGGCCGCCGTGCGGCGCGAGGTGGCGGAGGAGGTCGGCGTCGAGGTCGGCGCCGTCGAGTACCGGGGCAGCCAGCCCTGGCCGTTCCCCGCGTCGCTCATGCTCGCGTTCGTGGCGCACGCGACCTCGACCGCCCTCGCCGTCGACGGGGTCGAGGTCACGCAGGCACGGTGGTTCACGCGCGCCGAGCTCGGGGCGGCGGTGGGCTCGGGCGAGGTGCTCCTGCCGATGCGCACGTCCGTGGCCCGTGCGCTCGTCGAGGAGTGGTTCGGCGGCCCGCTCGCGGGAGGCTGACGGGCCGCCAGCGGTCGGCGGGTCCCGCCGTCAGCGGGCCAGGCGCTCCTGGACCTGGGCCAGGGACGGGTTGGTCGCGGCGCTGCCGTCCGGGAACAGGACGGTCGGGACGGTCTGGTTGCCGCCGTTGACCTTCTCGACGAACTCGGCCGCGCCGGGGTGCTCCTCGATGTTGACCTCGGCGTAGGCGACACCCGCGGCGTCCATCTGCGACTTGAGCCGGCGGCAGTACCCGCACCAGGTGGTCGAGTACATCGTCACGGTCCCGGCGGCCGGCAGGGCGGTCGTCGTGTCGCTCATCGTTCTCCTCGGGTCGTCCGTCGTCCTGTGGTGGTGCGCGTGCGGCCCGCTGTGCGGGCCGTCGGGTGCTCCAACCATCATCGCCGCCGGTTGCTTCCCCGTCGTCCCGACCTGGCGGGCTGGCGGGCTGGCGGCCACCGAGGGGGCCCGGTCCGCGGACCGGGACGGGCGCCGATGCACGGGCCCGCCGTGTCGGCGCCGGCTGCGAGACTGGGCCCGATGTCCCCCGACCAGCTCCTCGACGCCCTCGACCCCGACCAGCGCGAGGTCGCCGTCGCGCTCACGGGCCCCGTCTGCGTGCTCGCCGGCGCGGGCACGGGCAAGACGCGCGCCATCACGCACCGCATCGCGTACGGCGTCCGCACGGGGACCTACGCGCCGACGGGCGTCCTCGCGGTGACGTTCACGGCCCGTGCCGCGGGGGAGATGCGCGCGCGCCTGCGCGAGCTCGGCGTCGCGGGCGTCCAGGCGCGGACGTTCCACGCCGCGGCCCTGCGGCAGCTCTCGTTCTTCTGGCCCCAGGTCGTGGGCGGCGCGCCGCCGCGCGTGCTCGACCACAAGGCGCCGGTCGTGGCCGAGGCCGCGCACCGCCTCGGGCTCGGCGTCGACCGGCTCAGCGTGCGGGACCTGGCCTCGGAGATCGAGTGGTCGAAGGTCAGCCTCGTCTCGGCGGACGACTACGTCCGCGCGGCGTCCGCGACCGGCCGGCCCTCGCCCGCGGGCTACGACCGCGCGACGGTCGCGCGCCTCATCGCCGCGTACGAGGAGGCGAAGGACGCCCGCGGCGTCATCGACTTCGAGGACGTCCTGACGATGCTCGGGCACGTCCTCGAGAGCCGCCCGGACGTCGCCGAGACGGTCCGCCGACAGTACCGCCACTTCGTGGTCGACGAGTACCAGGACGTCTCCCCGGCCCAGCAGTACCTCCTCGACCAGTGGCTCGGGGGTCGCACCGAGCTGTGCGTCGTCGGCGACCCGAGCCAGACGATCTACTCCTTCACGGGCGCGACGCCGCACCACCTGCTGACGTTCGGCCGCCGCTTCCCGGGCGCGCAGGTGGTGCGCCTCGTGCGCGACTACCGCTCGACCCCGCAGGTGGTCGACGTCGCGAACCGCCTGCTGGCCGCCACGGGCCGCCGCCGGGGGTCGGGCCTCGAGCTCCTCGCGCAGCGGCCGTCGGGGCCGCCCGTGGGCTACACGACGTACGACGACGACGAGGCGGAGGCCGCCGGGATCGCCGCGCGCATCGGCCGCCTGGTCGCCGCCGGCACCCCCGCGCGCGAGATCGCCGTGCTCTACCGCACCAACGGCCAGTCCGAGGCGTTCGAGCAGGCGCTCGCGGACGCGGGCATCGGCTACCTCGTGCGCGGCGGCGAGCGCTTCTTCGCGCGCAAGGAGGTGCGCGACGCGATCGTGCTCCTGCGCGGCGCGGCCCGGTCGACGGCGGACATCCCCCTCGGGGAGGCCGTCCGCGACGTGCTCACGGGCGCGGGCTGGTCGCCGGAACCCCCCGCGGCGCGTGGCGCGGTGCGGGAGCGCTGGGACTCGCTCCAGGCGCTCGTGGGCCTCGCGGACGAGCTCGCGACCGCCGCCGGCGAGGACCGGCGCGTCACGGTCGCCGACCTCGTCGGCGAGCTCGACGAGCGGGCCGCGGCCCAGCACGCGCCCGCGGTCGAGGGCGTGACGCTGGCGTCCCTGCACGCGGCCAAGGGCCTCGAGTGGGACGCGGTCTTCCTCGCGGGTCTCAGCGAGGGGCTGCTGCCGATCTCGCTCGCGGAGACCGACGACGCGGTCGCCGAGGAGCGCCGGCTCCTCTACGTCGGCGTGACGCGGGCCCGCGAGCACCTCGAGCTGAGCTTCGCGCGCGCCCGGCACCCGGGCGGCCGGGCCGGCCGGCGGCGCAGCCGCTTCCTCGACGGCATCTGGCCCGACGGCGACGCGCGCCGGCGCACGGGCACCGCGGGCGGGTCGCGGACCGCGGGTCCGCGCGGCGACCTCGACCCGGCGCTCGTCGGCGCGCTCCGCGAGTGGCGCCAGGGCGTGGCCGCCGCGACCGACAAGCCGGCGTTCACCGTCCTGGGGGACGCGGTCCTCGACGGCATCGCCGAGCAGCGCCCGACGACGGTCGCCGAGCTCGCGCGCGTCCGGGGGATCGGCCCGGCGAAGATCGACCGGTACGGACCGGCGGTCCTCGCGATCGTCGCGCAGCACCGCTGACCGCCCCCGGAGGGGGACCGGCGGGGGCCGGGAAAAACTTCTCGAAGTTCTCGGCTAATTCGGTTGTCCGGCCTGTGGCGGCACCTCTAGGGTTTCTCACGTCCTTGTTGGAGGTCGTGCCGAAGAGGCGAGACCTGAGCCGGAGAGGGGGTGGGTGCACTGATGGACACGATGACCGTGGTGACGTTCGGCGGCTTTGCCTCGAACGCTGTGCCGCGTCCGGCCGCACCCATCCAGATCTCCGTGCAGGGGACGGGTGTGCCCGCAGCCGGCATCGGCGTGCGACTTCGTTCGCGGCGCACCACGTCCACCGAGCACGACTCCGTCCCCAGGGCACCTCTGGTCTGACCGACCAGAACGCACCGGCCGCGGAGTCCACTCGGGACCCGCGGCCTTTCTCGTCCTCCGCCCCGGCGGTCGGCACAGGTCGCGGTCCCCACACCGCAAGACCAGCTGATCAACTCCGGACCAGGAGGACCACCGTGCGGCTCACCACGCTGCTCGACACCCTGAACGACAGCGGCTCCGGCCCGTGGCCCACGAGCCGCCCGACCACGACGACGGCCCCTTCCGAGGCCGAGACCTTCGACCAGCTGGTCGCCACGCTCATCCCGTGCCGGGAGTACGACTCCGAGCTCTGGTTCGCCGAGTCCACCGCGGACGTCGAGCGGGCGAAGGCCCTGTGCCACCAGTGCCCCCTGCGCGAGGGCTGCCTCCAGGGCGCCGTCGCACGCCAGGAGCCCTGGGGCGTCTGGGGTGGCGAGGTCTTCATCGGTGGCGTCGTCGTCCCGCGGAAGCGCGGCCGTGGCCGTCCTCGCAAGGACGAGACCTCGGCGGCGTGACGCGGGACCCGCGCACCGTCGTCGTCACGCACGGCCCCGGCAGGTCCGCCTGCCGGGGCCGTCCGTGCGTCCTCAGCCGCCCGCGGTCGTGACGACCGGGGCGCGGCACCCGCAGGCGTCCTGGGGGTCCCACGCGACCCGGCGCGGCACGGCGTCGGGCAGCGCGACGACGAGCGCCGCGTCGTGCGTGGCGACCGGCCTTCCGTCGAGGTGCGCGAGCGCCTGCGCGGCCGCGAGCGCCGCCGACGTCGCGGCCAGCGTCGTCTCCTCCACGACCGGGGGAGTGCGCGTGAGCTGGGCCGCCAGGGTCGGCCAGCACGCGTCGAGCCGGCTGCGCTCGAGGTCGAGGCAGCCCAGGCACGCGGTCACCCCGGGCCGCACGAGCGGGCCGACGAGCACCGAGGCCTCGCGCAGCACGACGGACAGGTGCACCGCGCCCTGGTCCTGGAGCGCGGTGTAGCGCACCGGGTCCGCCGCGTGGTGCTCGACGAGCACGGTGAGGTCCGCGCCGTCGACCGCACCCGTGCGCACGCCCGGCGCGACGCCGTGCAGGTGGCGCGCCGCGGCGGTGGTCCGCGCCAGGCCCACGTCCTCGAGGCGCAGCCCGCCGACGCCGACGTCGTGCCTGGTGACGGTCCCGGGGTCGACGAGCGCGACCGTGCCCACGCCCGCGGTGGCGAGCAGCGCCGCGACCGCCGTCCCCGTCCGTCCGAGACCGTGGACGGCCACGGTCGCCGCCGCCCGGCGCGCGGCCGTCCCGGACGCGTCCCCGTCGGCGTCGAGCAGCGCCCACGCGGTCTCGTCGCCGGGAGCCGGGGACGCGCGGACGAGGAGCCGCGCGGCCTCGAGGTGGCCGAGGACGGCGCTGACCTCGGGCTCGGGCGATCCCGCGCGTCGCAGCGCGGTGACGACGGCGCGGCGGTCGGCGCCCGGTCCCAGCGCGGCGAGCGCGCGTGCCGCCGGCGGTCCGAGGTCCTCGAGCGCGACCGACCACCGCGCGTCCGTGCCGATCTGGACGCTCGTGGCGCTGCGCCACAGCACGGGCAGGCCGGCTCGCAGCCGTGGCGCCGTCTCGTCGGTACCGCGTCCGTCGCGTGCGCCCACCTGGTCCTCCCGTCGCCCGCCGGCCGTCGGCGGCGCACCCAGCCTGCCGGGGCGTCGGCATCCGGGACGGTCGTCCACAGGCCGCGGCCCGACGGACCGGCCCCGGACGCGCGAGAGGCGGCTCCCGTCGGGGAGCCGCCTCTCGAGGACCGTCAGACCTGGGGATCAGGCCTTGCCGAGGATCCGGTTGAGCTTGGTGCCGCACACGGGGCACACGCCCTTGGCCATCTTGCGGCCGTTCGCGACGACGACGTCGCCCTCGGCCTCACGCTTCTCCTTGCACTTCACGCAGTAGAACTCGCCCTTGTAGGTCTCGTCGGCCATGAGGTGTCTCCGTTCGAAAGGCTTGCGCACCGGACGTGATCGACCCGGCCGGCTCCGTGCGCCGCGACCGGGGGTCGGTCGGGCGTCATCGTGCACCGACAGCGTAGTGCGCACGGCGCACGGCGCACGTGCGGGGGGCTGCACGGCGCGCCGCACGGGCCGCGCTTCACCCGTGCGCGAGGGCCCGCGGGGCGCCGCACGGCCCGCGGCCGTCCCCAGGCCGGGCGGACGTCCTGTGCGCAGGGCGCGCCGCGGGCTAGCGTGCTGCCGTGGCCGCGCCCCGCACCCCGCTCGACGACGTCGTCGACGCCGCGCTCGCCGACGTCGAGGTCCGGCGCAGCCGGCGCCGCGTCCGCACGGTGACCGCCTACCGCGAGGAGGGCCGCATCGTCGTCGCGATCCCCGCGCGCTTCACGCGCGCGCAGGAGCGCGAGTGGGTCCGGCGCATGGTGACCCGGCTCGCGTCGCAGGAGGTCAAGCGCCGCCCCTCCGACGTCGAGCTCGCGCGGCGGGCGGCGGAGCTCTCGGAGCGCTACCTCGGCGGCCGGGCCCGGCCCACCAGCGTGCGCTGGTCGACGCAGCAGGGTCGCCGGTGGGGGTCGTGCACGCCGTCGGAGGGGTCGATCCGGATCTCGACGCGCGTGCGCGGCATGCCGCGCTGGGTGCTCGACTACGTGCTGCTGCACGAGCTCGCGCACCTGCTCCAGGGCGGGCACGGTCCGGAGTTCTGGGCGCTCGTCGACGCGTACCCGCGCACCGAGCGCGCGCGCGGCTTCCTCGAGGGGTTCGCGTTCGCGACGGACGCCCGGGGCGCGGCCCCGCCGGACCCGGACCCCGACGACGGCGCCCCGGCGCAGGACGACGACGTCCTCGACGTCACGCCGGACCCGGAGGAGCTCGTCGCGCGGGCGGACGCCCCGCCGGACGGCTCGCCGGCGGACCTGTCGGACCCGCCGCCCGTCGCGCCGCCCCCTGGACCCGTCCCGGCACGCTCGCCCGACGGCCGACTCTTCTGACGCCGTCGCGCCCGACGACGACGGTCCGCGAGGCCTACCGGTCCGCCGAGGGTGCCCCGGGCTCGTCCGTCGGGCCGTCCGTCGGGCCGTCCGTCCCCGCCTCGTCGACGCGGAAGATCTCGTCGATCGCGCGGTCGACGTCGGACTCGGGGGACGCACCCCGCGCGACGTAGGCGGTCGCGTCGTCGAGGTCGTCGGCCGTGGGCAGCAGGTCGGGGTGGCCCCACGCGGCGTCGCGCGCGTCGGGGCCGCCGTCGGCCGCGAGCCGTGCCCAGAGGGCCGCGGCGTCGCGTGACCGGCGCGGCCGCAGCTCGAGACCCACGAGGGTCGCGAACACGTCCTCGGCCGGGCCCCCGGCTGCCCGGCGGCGGCGCATCATCTCGCGCAGCGCCGCGGTGTGCGGCAGGTGCGGCGCCGTCGCGGCCGCGCTGACCTCGTCGACCCAGCCCTCGACGAGCGCGAGCGCCGTCTCGAGGCGGGCCAGCGCGGCCTGCTGCTCGGGCGTCGTGCCGAGGGAGAACACGCCGCCCGAGAGGGCCTCCTGGAGCGCCGTCGGGTCGGTGGGGTCGATGGACCGGACCGCCTCCTCGAGCGTGTCCGTGTCGATCGTGATGCCGCGCGCGTACGCCTGGACCGCCCCGAGGAGGTGCGCCCGGAGCCAGCCCACGTGCGTGAAGAGCCGCGCGTGCGCGGCCTCCCGGACCGCGAGGAAGAGGCGCACCTCGTCGGCGGGGACGTCGAGGCCCTCCGCGAACGTCGCGACGTTGCGGGGCAGCAGCGCGGTGCCGCGACCGGACGTCAGGGGCAGCCCGATGTCGGTGGTCCCGAAGACCTCGCGGGCGAGGGTCCCGGCCGCCTGGCCGACCTGCATGCCGAAGACGGCGCCGCCGAGCTGACGCATCATCGACCCGGCGCCGGCGAGCGCGCCCTCGGCGCCGCCCGCGCCGCCGAGGGCCTCGAGGCCCTCGGGGACCTGGGTCGCGAGGGCCGCCGCGAGCGCGTCCGCGACGGACGACGCGACGGGCTCGGCGAGCGTGCGCCAGGTGCCGAGCGTGTGCTCGACCCACTCCGAGCGGCTCCAGGCCTCGGCCGGGCCGCCCGCGGGTGGCAGGCTCGTGGCGGTGTCGAGCCACAGCTCGGCCACGCCGAAGGCGGTGGCGACCTCGCGTCGCTCGGCCGCGGACACGCTCGGGTCGCCCTCGGCGACGGACGCCTGGCGCGCGAGGTCGTGCGCGAGGTCCCAGTTCACCGGGCCGTCGCCGCTCGCGGCGAGCATCCGCTGGATCTGGCCGAGCACCTGGCCGAGCGCCGCGGGGTCGGACGGGAGCCCGGCCGCCGCCGCCATCGCGCCCAGGTCGAGGGGGGTGCCGTCCGGGCCGGTGAGGCCGAGGGCGCCGAGCCCGCCGCGCTCCGACATCTCGCGCAGGACGGCGTCCGCGTCGGGGCCGAGCACCTGACGGAGCAGCTGCTCCCACTGCGGGGGCACGTCGGGTCCCGGACGGTCGTCGGCTGGCGGCGTGCTCATCGGGGCGCTCCTGAGACGATGGGCTGGGACGGTCCACGGTAACCACACAACGACGGCGGGGAGGCGGGGGTGCCCGAGGTGAGCGGTCCACTTCGCTCTGGGCGCAGCGGCGCGCCCGACGGCGCGACGCCCGCCGGCGACGTCGTGGTCGTGGGCGGCGGACCGATCGCCACCGCCGTCGTCAACCGGCTGGCCGCCGCCGGCGCCGGCAACGGGTCCGGCACCGTGCGGGCGCTGCCCGACCTGCCCGAGCGGTCGCCGGGCAGCGCGCTCGCGGGCGCCCGCGTCGTGGTGCTCGTGGCGGACCCGGCCGACCTGTCGGCCGCGCCGTCGGGGACCGGCCCGGGCAGCCCCGCCGAGCGCCGGGCCGCGGCCGTCGCGCTCGCCCAGCGCACGGTCGCGGGGGCGCGGGCGGCGCGGGTCGAGCAGGTCGTCGCCGTCACGTCCGCGATGGTCCACGGCGCCGCGCCGGACCGGCCCGTGATCCACGACGACGACGCGCCGCTCACCACGCCGGGTCCCGGACTCGTCGGGGACCTCGTGGCGGTCGAGTCGGTCCTCGCGCGGGCCGCGGCCAAGCGCGGCCCGCGCGCCCCGCGCGTCGTGGTGCTGCGCCCGGCCGCCGTCGTCGGGCCCGGCGTGGACACGCTCGTCACGCGGCACTTCGCCGCGCCGCGCCTGCTCGTGGTGCGCGGCGTCGAGCGTCCATGGCAGCTCGTGCACGTGGACGACGTCGCCTCGGCGGTCGAGGTCGCGGTGCGCGAGCGGTGGAGCGGGGCGGCGACGGTGGCCGCCGAGCCGGTGCTGCACCCGGACGAGGTCGTGCGCGTCGCGGGCATGCGGCGCATCGAGCTCGCGGCGGTGACGGCGTTCGGCACGGCGGAACGGCTGCACCGCGTCGGCGTGCTCCCGGCGCCCGCCGAGGAGCTCGCGTTCACCGTCTACCCGTGGACCGTCGACCCGGCCCGGCTGCGGGCGGCCGGGTGGGAGCCCGCGCACGACGCGCGCGCCTGCCTCGACGTGCTGATCGCGGGCGTGCGCGGACGGGTCGCGCTCGGGGGCCGCCAGGTCGACGGGCGCGACGTCGCCCTGGGCGCGGCGGGCGCGGCCGTCGCCCTCCTGGGCACCGCCGCCGTCTGGAAGCAGGCGCGCACCCGGCGCTACGGGTGACGACCGGCGCCGGGGGATGATGGGGCCGTGACCCACCCGACGGACCCCGGCGCGCCGCCGCCTCCGCCCGCCGCCGCGTCGCCCGCCGCGCCGTCCGCCGGGCCGCGGGACCCGTCAGCGCAGCCGCCGGGCCTGCCCGAGTGGGCGGTGCCCGTCGCGCTGCTCCCGGACGCGGAGCGCGACCCCGGGCCCGCGCCGCTCACCCCGCGCGCGATCACGGCGTCGGTCGCGACGGTCGCGACGGCCCTGCTGCTCTCCGCCGCCGCGGCGCTGCCGCTGCCCTACGCGGTGCAGTCGCCCGGTCCCACGCGGGACACGCTGGGCGAGGAGGACGGCACGCCGCTCATCTCGGTCGCGGGCGAGGAGACGTTCGAGTCCACGGGTCGCCTGCTCCTGACGACGGTGCAGGTCGCGGGCGGCCCGCGCAGCCCGGTCGGCCTCGTGGACGTCGTCGGCGGGTGGTTCGACGGCACCGTCGCGGTCTCGCCGGTCGAGCTCGTGTTCCCGCCGGACGAGACGAGCGAGCAGGTCGAGGAGCGCAACGCCGCGGCGATGGTGAGCTCGCAGGAGAACGCGACGGTCGCCGCGCTCGAGGAGCTCGGCTACGAGGTCCCCACGCGCCTCGCCATCGAGGCCGTCATGGAGGGCTCGGGCGCCGACGGCGTCATCGAGCCCGAGGACGTCGTCGTCGCCGTCGGCGGCACGCCGGTCGACGCGTTCTCCGAGCTCAGCCGCGAGCTGGACGAGGTCACGCCGGGCGACGCCGTGACGATCGGCGTGGAGCGCGCGGGCGAGCGGGTCGACGTCGAGGTGACCACGGGCGACGACGGGCGGGGACGTGCGCTGCTCGGCGTCTTCATCGACCCCGAGTTCGACCTGCCGGTCGAGGTGACGATCGAGATCGAGAACATCGGCGGGCCGAGCGCGGGGACGATGTTCGCGCTGGGGATCATCGACCGGCTCACGCCGGAGGACGAGACCGGTGGCCTGACGATCGCCGGCACGGGGACCATGGACCTCGCGGGCGACGTCGGGCCCATCGGGGGCATCCGCCAGAAGCTCGCGGGGGCCCGCGACGCGGGCGCGACCTGGTTCCTCGCGCCCGAGGAGAACTGCGACGAGGTGGTCGGGCACGTGCCGGACGGCCTCGAGGTCGTCCGGGTCGCCACGCTCGCCGAGGCGCGCGCCGCGATGACGGCGATCGGTGCGGGCGAGGGTGCGGACCTGCCGCGCTGCTGACCGGCGCGCGCTGCCGGTCAGAGCAGCGTGGCGCCCACCGCGTGCACCAGGCCGGGCACGAGGTCGGGCCCGCCGCCGACGGCGTCGTCCGCGTCGTTCTGCCGCGTGCGCACCGCGCACCACGCCTCGCCCCCGCGCATGACGCCGACGGCGATGCGCACGTCCTGCCGGTCGGGGTGGGCCATGAGGTAGGCGACCGCCTCGTCGGGCTCCGCGGGCATCGCGTCCTCGGCCGCGGGCGGGAGGACGACGCGCTCGACGACGAGGGCGGCGCCGTCGACGGTCTCGGGCCAGGACAGCCGGGCGAGCAGGTCCTCGAGCGACGACGCGTCCGGCAGGTCCTCCTGCTCGACCGACGTGAGGTGGTGCGGGTCGCGGCGCGCGCGGGCGACGACCTCGGCCGGCAGCTGGGCCTCGAGGCCGGGCTCGGTCTCGAGCGCGCGGCCCGTCGCGACGAGCGCGAAGACGCGGACCGGGCCGTCCCAGCCCGCGCCCGCGACGTGGCGCTCGATCTCGTGCACCGCCTCGGCGAGCGAGGCGGTGCCGGCGGGCAGCGTCGGGCGGTCGGTGCTGCCCGCGGACCCCTCGGTCGCGGCGGGCTCGGGCGTGGCGGCGGTGGGCTCGTTCATCCGGTCATGGTCGCAGGCGTGTGGGAACCTGTGCAGCGGCAGGGACGTTCACCCCGTGACCGGCACGCGCGCGCCCCGGCGCGGTGCGCCCGGGGCCCCGGACGGCGTCCGGCGCCGACTGCACCCGCTCGACCGACGGAACAGGTACTGACGACGTGACCTTCGCACCCACCCCGCGCCCGGCAGCACGCCCCGGGCCACGACGTCGAGGAGCGCTCGGCCCGACCATCGTGGTCCTGGTGATCGCGGGCATCCTGCTGATGATCACCGCGCAGGTCTGGACCGAGGTGCTGTGGTTCGACCAGCTCGGCTTCGTCGAGGTGCTGCGCACCGAATGGCTGACGCGCGCGGCCCTGTTCGCCGCCGGCTTCCTGCTCATGGCGGGCGCCGTGTACGCGTCGCTGCAGATCGGGTACCGCACGCGGCCCGTGTACGCGCCGTCGACGCCCGAGCAGGCCTCGCTCGACCAGTACCGCGAGATGATCGAGCCGCTCCGCCGCCTCGTCATGATCGTCGCGCCGCTCGTGCTCGGCTTCTTCGCCGGCGCCGCGACGTCGGCGCAGTGGGCGGACGTGCTGCTCTTCCTCAACGGCGGCGACTTCGGCACCCGGGACCCGCAGTACGGCCTCGACCTGTCGTTCTTCATGTTCGACCTGCCCGTGCTGCGCTTCGTCGTGTCCTTCCTCATGGCCGTCGTCGTCATCGCGGGCATCGCGGGCGTCGCGACCCAGTACCTCTACGGCGGGCTGCGCCTCGGCGGCACCGGGGAGCGCACCACGCCGGCGGCACGCGTGCACCTCGGCGTCACGGCGGCGCTCGTCATGCTCCTCATCGGCGCCAACTACTGGCTCGACCGCTACTCGCTGCTGACCAAGGCGGGCGACCTCATCCAGGGCGCGTCGTACTCCGACGTCAACGCGGTGCTGCCGTCGAAGGCGATCCTCACGGGCGTCGCGGTGCTCGTCGCGGGCATGTTCGTCGTCGCCGCGGTGCGCGGCAACTGGCGCCTGCCGACGATCGGCGTCGGGCTCATGGTGGTCTCGGCGATCGCGATCGGCGGCATCTACCCCGCCGTCGTGCAGCGGTTCCAGGTGGTCCCCAACGCGCAGGAGCTCGAGGCCGAGTACATCCAGCGCAACATCGACGCGACGAAGGCCGCGTTCGACCTCGAGGACGTCGAGGTCACGCCGTACAACGCGACGCTCGAGGCCGAGCAGGGCGCGCTGCGCGAGGACGCCGAGACGGCCGCGAGCATCCGCCTGCTCGACCCGGCGATCGTCAGCCCGTCGTTCCGCCAGCTGCAGCAGAACAAGCAGTACTACAACTTCCCCGACACCCTCTCGGTCGACCGGTACGAGATCGACGGCGAGAGCCGGGACACCGTCATCGCGGTGCGCGAGCTCAACCTCAACGGCCTGGGTCAGGACCAGCGCACCTGGGTCAACGACCACACGGTGTTCACCCACGGCTTCGGGGTCGTCGCCGCCTACGGCAACACGACGGCGGAGGACGGCCGGCCTGCGTTCTACCAGGGCGGCATCCCGTCGGAGGGCTCGCTCGGCGACTACGAGCCGCGCATCTACTTCGGCCAGAACTCGCCCGAGTACTCGATCGTCGGCGCCCCCGAGGGCACGGAGCCGTGGGAGCTCGACTACCCGGACGACGCCGCGGGCGGCCAGGTCAACACGACCTTCCCGACCGACGAGTTCGCGGCGGGCCCGAGCATCGGCAACCTGTGGAACCAGCTGCTGTTCTCGCTCAAGTTCGGCTCGGAGCAGATCATGTTCTCCGAGCGCGTCACCGAGGACTCGCAGATCCTGTTCGACCGCGACCCGCACGACCGGGTCCAGAAGGTCGCGCCGTACCTCACGCTCGACAGCCGCGCGTACCCCGCCGTCGTCGACGGCCGGGTGCTGTGGATCGTCGACGGCTACACGACGGGGGACATGTACCCGTACGCGGCGTCCCGCCCGCTCGACGACGTCACGGCCGACGCGCTCACGGCGACGTCGGACACGATCGCCGCGCTCGCGCCGCAGGAGGTCAGCTACCTGCGCAACTCCGTCAAGGCGACGGTCGACGCGTACACGGGCGAGGTGACGCTCTACGCGTGGGACGAGGAGGACCCGATCCTCGCCGCGTGGCAGGAGATCTTCCCGGCGTCGATCGAGCCGATGAGCGAGATCAGCGGCGAGCTCATGAGCCACCTGCGCTACCCGGAGGACCTGTTCAAGGTCCAGCGGAACCTGCTTGCGACGTACCACGTCGACTCGGCGGCCGAGTACTACTCGGGCCAGGACTTCTGGCGCAACCCGCAGGACCCGGTCACGGAGTCGCTCACGCAGCCGCCGTACTACCTGACGCTGCAGATGCCCGAGCAGGACGAGCCGACGTTCTCGCTGACGTCCACGTTCATCCCGGGCGGCAACACCGACCGCAACGTCCTCACGGGCTTCCTCGCCGTGGACGCGGAACCGGGCGACGCCGACGGCGAGCGGCGCGAGGGGTACGGCCAGCTGCGGCTGCTCGAGCTCCCGCGCAACACGACCGTCCCCGGCCCTGGCCAGGTGCAGAACAACTTCAACTCGAGCCCGGAGGTGTCGCAGAACCTCAACCTGCTGCGACAGGGCAACTCGACCGTCGTCAGCGGCAACCTGCTGACCCTGCCCGTGGGCGGCGGCCTGCTGTACGTGCAGCCGGTCTACGTGCAGTCGTCGCAGGGCACGCAGTTCCCGCTGCTGCAGCGCGTCCTCGTCTCCTTCGGCGAGCAGATCGGCTTCGCCGAGACGCTCGAGGAGGCGCTCGACCAGGTGTTCGGCGGCGACGCCGGCGTCGAGGGCGTCCAGCCGGGTGAGGACGCCGAGGAGGTGCCCGACGCGCCGGTCGACGGCGAGGCACCCGAGGTGACCGACCCCGACGCGACGGCCTCGCCGAGCCCGACGCCGACGGCCGAGCCGACGACGCAGCCCACGACGGCGCCGTCGGGCGACGCGCGGGCCCGCCTCGACGCGGCGCTCCAGGACGCGCAGTCGGCGATCCAGGAGGGTCAGTCGGCCCTCGCCGAGCAGGACTGGGTCGCGTACGGCGAGGCGCAGGAGCGCCTGCAGGCCGCGCTCGAGGCGGCCGTCGCGGCGGAGGCGGAGCTCGAGGGCTGACCGCACGAACGCAGGAGCGGTGACGCGGAGGGTTGGGGGCGAGTTGACAGGGCCACCCGCCGCCCCGGAGGGGTCACCCCCCCCCCCGGCCGGGGGGTGGGTGGGGGGGGGGGGTCCGCCCGGGGGGGCCCCCCCACCCCTCCGCCGTCCTGGGCGACCGCCGCGCGTGGCGGCGAGCGTGCGTGACGTCACAGCGCGGGAGGGCTCGGGCGATTTGCTCCGGGCTCCGGGCGGCACGTATGGTTACGGCACCGACGCGGGGTGGAGCAGCTCGGTAGCTCGCTGGGCTCATAACCCAGAGGTCGCAGGTTCAAATCCTGCCCCCGCTACTGTGGGAACCTGCGAACGCAGGTTTACGCGAAGGCCTCCCGGGATCACCCGGGAGGCCTTCGTCGTCTCACGGCCCGCTGACCTGCAAGGACGCACCGGTGCCGGCCCGTCTGTACGTGAGCCTGCGGCTGCCGGGAAGCCCGCGCGGCCGCTACCGCGCCCCTGAAGACCACATCAGCGCACACCCTTTGCGCGGGCGTCCTGGGCATGCACGCCCCCTGCCACCCCGTCCCTGGCCTGCGCCAACGCACCAGGACAACGACGGCCCACGTGTGCACCGGGTGGGTGTCCCAGCACCAGGCGCCCCAACGGGAGCCCCTGCGTCTCGCCGCGAGCGGGCTCACGGGCCGGCCACGCAGAGCTGCACGTGCGGTGATTGCGGCACCCCCAAGACTCATCACGGTCCCCCTGCGAACGCGGCCAACCCGGCCGCCGGAACCAGGAGCACCACCATGGCCACCGCAACCCTGACCCGCGGCCTCGACCGCGACCAGTGGCTCGACCGCCCCACCCTCGCCACCCTCATGGGCAAGGTCGAGGACACCGTCCGGCGCATCCAGCGCGACGAGAACCTCCCGACCCGCCTCGGTCCGAACAACTGCGTCCTGCTGCGCCTGGGCGACCTCATCGACCTCGGCCGCATCCCCGCCGCGGTCCTGGACCCCGAGATCAGCGCCCGCGAGGTCGCCGACGCCATCGCCCTGCGCGCCGAGCTGGAGGACCTGCGCCGAGTCCACGCCGAGCTGCTCGGCCGCCACACGGAGCACGAGCAGCTTGTCACCGACCTGCGGGCGCACCTGGCCACGCAGGCCGCGTTCATCGCCGACCTGCGCGCCACCACGGCGGTGGCCCGGTGAACGCCCCGCTTCGCCTGCTGCGCGACCTGCCGGCCGTCCCCGCGCACCCCTGGTCGCCCTGACCGATGGCCACCCGATGCTTCTCGACGCCGCGGACTGCGACCTCATCGCACTGGTCAACGCCGGGACCCAGATCCTTGACCCGGCGACCGACCCGGACACCGTGACCCCGGCCACCATGCTGGTGGCCTGGTACGTCCACCACGTCGGCACGATGCGCCGCACTGACGGCGACCGGTCGAACAACCTCGCCAGCAACCTCAAGCGCTACCACCTGCCCTTCCTCCTCGAGCTCGCCGCCTCCAAGCCGATCGACCAGCGGGGCGTCGCGGACCTGTGGTTCGCCGAGGCCGAGAAGCTCGCCCGCGTGCTGTCCGGCGAAGACCGCCTCCCGGCCGCCACCGTGGCCGGAGATCTCCTGCGCCGCAGTCCGCTGACCTGCGTCTGGCTGACCGTTCTGGACGCCGGTGCCGTCAGCCACGGAGGGGCGCAGGCGCATGGTTGTCACGCTCTAAACATCAAGGGGGGCAAGTGACCGGCACCGAGTTGACGATCGGGGACCAACGTCGCGCCGCGTCGCTGGTCGCCGAGGCCACAACGCCGATTGACGCAACGCTGACGGACCTGGCGAAGACCATCTCCACGTCCATGTCCGGCTTCGCGGGCGGAGCCGCAGCAAGCTTCATCGCCGCGGTGGAGGAGTGGTTCACCGTCGCGGGCCAGCTGATCCCGACGCTGCACTCGTACGCCGACAAGTTGGTCGCAGTGGACGCGACCGTTGCCGCGCAGGAACAACAGCAGCAGACCGCTTATGCACGCCTCGCCGCCCGCCTGGGAGGCATGACCTATGAGTGAGCGCAGCCTCATCGTGCGCCTCGGCGCCCTTGAGGAGATCGAGACAGCGCTCACGGACGCCAGCCGCTCCATCGAGCAACAGATCACCACGCTGCTCGCTCAGGTCGACGCCCAGATTGCCGGCTGGGACCCGGCGACACCGTCGCGGGCTGCAGAGCAGGCCTATCAGCAGCAACTTCGGGCTGGTGTCGCTCGCCTCACCGAAGCCCTCGCAACGGTGAAGATTGCGCTCGCGGGCGTGCGCGAAGACGGTCGAGACACTGAAGTGCGAAACGCCGCTCTCCTGGATTAGGCCCCATCGCCCTCAACCTCCGCTTGGCGCGCGCGCCGCGCAGTGTGAACCGTTCCGGGTTCCATAGAGGCTCGGTTGTGCCGCGCTGAGCGTCTCGCGGCGGTGATCACGGCAGGGGTTAGTTTCGTGCTCGGCGGGTGGGATGTCGCCGAGCTCGGTGTGCAAGCGGTGTGGGAACCGTCGCCGCGACTTCACCCAGGCGACGGCTGTGCCGAGGCAGCGGGACGACGTACCTTCCGGACAGTCACACGGACATGTACCCGGGGAGCTGGCCTCGCAGGGAGCGTCACGGGACGCCGACGTGTACGCCGCGGCGAACAGCCCGCCTGTCTGCGTGGAGTCAACACGACTCAAGAGCGCACGTGGGCTCTGTCCCCGCCGGGTGCCAGGATGACCCCACGTCAGAACCACGGAGGTGAACGTGCCCGACGCGAGCGCAGCAGCACGCGCCAAGCACACGGTCGTGGACCAGACCGCGCGCCTGCTCGACTTCCTCGCAGCACTCGCCCGTGACGTCGGGCCAGCACCGGTGCGCGACATCACCACCTACGGCGACCTCCTGTGGCCCGACGCCGTCCCACAGCACCCAAAGGTCCGGCTCGGACCAAGCGGCGAACACGCAGAATGGCTGCGCGTCGATCGACTCCCCGCCCCCACCCCGCCCGAGCTCCCCGCCGCCCTCGTGGAGCACGTCGACCCCGCCACCGTCACCGACCCACGAGACCAGCCCTCACTTCGGGCTGACCCCGAACTCGACGCCTGGCTCGCATCCATCGACCAACAGCGCGACGAATCGGCCGACGAGCTCACCATCGAGACCCTTGCACGCGCCGACGCACTGTGCCACGAACGCCAAGAACGCGCAGCCACACTCGCACAGTGGATCACCACCACATGGACCCCTTGGGCCTCGGGCGCCGTCGTCGTAGTCGAGGCGCGCGAACTCTACGAGCGGTTGTACGCCATGCACCTTCGCGCCGAGCGCGACGAGGCGACCCACGAGGTTGTCTGGGGCCGCGCGGTCCTGTCATGGGCGCCGCCAGGCGCACGTATCCGCACACCAATCCTCACCGTGCCGGCGACCATCGACATCGACCCCGCGACCGGCACCATCAGCGTGAGCCCCGAGCGTGCCATGGAGCTCGAACTCGACGCCGTCGAAGGCCTCAACCTCCCAGGCGTCGAGGAACTGGCAGGACTACGCAGCCAGCTCCGCGACGCACCGCCCAACCCGTGGTCGCAAGCCACAATCGACGCCGTCCGGATGTCCTTCACCGCCCCACTCGGGCTCAACGCGACACTCACCGACGGCTCCGACCTACCGGCCGCCGGTCCCGACCCCGCCGTCAACGACGGATGGGTGTTGTTCATCCGCCCGCGTCCCATGCGACACGAGCGGTTCTACACGGAGCTTGCCCACGTCCTGACCGACAAGCAGTTCCTACCCGAGGCGCTCGCATCGATAGTCGCCGAAGAACATCAGGTCGCCCGAACGCTCGTCGAACTCGGACAAGCCGACGGCGCCAGCGACACACAACCAGTCCGCCTGCTCATGCCGCTGCCCACCAACACGGAACAAGAGCGCATCGCCCGGCAACTCGCGTCATCGCGAGGAGTCACCGTCCAAGGCCCCCCGGGAACCGGCAAGTCCCACACCATCGCCAACCTCGTCTCCCACCTCGTCGCCGAAGGCAAGCGCGTCCTGGTCACCGCACAGAATGAGCAGGCGCTGTCCGTACTGCGCGACAAGATCCCCGCAGAGATGCGCGACCTCGCCGTTGCCGTCCTCGGATCGACCCCCGCAGCCATGGACCAAGTCAGAGCCTCAGTCCAGACCGTCATGGACTCGGCAGCATCCCTCGACCCAACCACCGAACGCCGACGCATCGACGAACTCGCACGCCAAATCGACACAGCACGCGACGAGCAGCGCCTCACCGACCTCGCCCTCGTCGAAGCGCTCCGCTCCGAAAGCCGCGAGTTCCCACTACCTACCGGCCCAGCCCGAGCAGCCGACGTAGCCGCATGGGTCAGCTCAAACCAGCACCTCAATCTCATCGCAGACCCCCTCACGCCGGACGCGACGATGCCGTTGTCGGCCGACGACCTCCGCGAACTCTTCGCGTTCGCCACTGACATCGACCCCACCGACGCCGGTGCTGCCCTCGCAGAACTTCCAGCCACCAGCGAGTTGCCCACCGCAGCCACGCTCACCGAACAGCACGCAACCCTCGACCGGCTCCGAGACACCGTCGCCGACCTCGAAGTAGCCGGCCTTCGGGCGCACGCCCTGGACGCCTCATCACCGGAGAGCCTCGCCTCGCTCGCCGACCGAGCGCGACGCGGCGCAGACGACCTCACCGCCATCTCCGGCACCTGGGAGACCTACGTCGGCCAGGCGCTCGTGCGCTCCCCAGGCTTCAGGGAGCACTGGACGACACAGCTGTCCGAGCTCCGAGCCGACGTCGACTTATGCATGCAGTTGCGCCGAGGCCTCATCGGGCGCGACGTCGTCGTGCCCGACGGCGACCACCGCCTCCAGAACCAGACACTCGACGCCCTCGAAGCTCGATTCGCTGCCGGGCAAGGTGTCCCTAAGCTCCTCGGCGGGAAGGACCTTCGCGCCCTGCACGCCACCGTCCGCATCGACGGCCTCGAGCTCCGCACAGTCGAAGAGGTCGGGCTCGCCCGCGCCCAGATTGCACTGCGGGTAGCGGAACGAAAGCTCGCCACCCGCCTCACACAGCTCGCCGAAGGCACACCCCTGCCGACCTTCCCCGCCAGCGCAGGCTTCCTCGCTGCCGTAGAGGACTTCCTTGCACAGCTGACGCGGGTCTTCGACTGGCACGATCGCACCGCTCCAGCTCTCACCTCCGACCTCGCGCGCGTCCTGACCACTCCAGCACCCACCTCGACGCCTTCATCGCTGCGAGCCGCAGCCGACACCCTCGACGCCGCTCGATCGAGATTCGAAGAGCAGCGCCTCAGCAGTGAACTGGCAGCGCTCGCAGACCGAGTGAACGCGGCCTCCCAGACGACCGGCGCCTCCCCGCTGTGGTCCGTCCTGTCCTCCGCGCTCGCCCGCCGCGACTTCGCGGCGTGGGAAGCAGCACTACAAGAGGCGTCCCGGCTCGCATCCCTGCGACCCAAGGTGCTGCGCCGGGCAGCCCTCGACACCCGCCTCGCGGCCGCCGCACCCCTCTGGACCAAGGCCATCCTCACCACCCGTGCCGACCCCGCCGTCGTCGGTCACCCGCACGACGCCGCCGACATGTGGCGGTGGCGTCAAGCCCGCACGTGGCTGAACGACCTCCACTCCGGGCCACAGATCGACGCCCTCATGGCGCAGTCCCTCGCAAGCGCAGCTGCCCTCGAACGCCTCGTACTCAAGATGGCGAACCGCTCAGCACGCTTGTTCCTCCGACTCAACCTCAAGGACACCCAGCGCCGAGCCCTGTCGGCATGGCTGAACGCGCTCGGACGCCGCGGG
The DNA here is from genome assembly GCF_016464425.1 of Actinotalea solisilvae. GTDB lineage: Bacteria > Actinomycetota > Actinomycetes > Actinomycetales > Cellulomonadaceae > Actinotalea > Actinotalea solisilvae. The sequence goes on along the minus strand of NZ_JADDKQ010000019.1, from coordinate 84,426 downwards.
AAGGGCACAGGCAAGTACGCCCCCTACTGGGAGGCGCAAGCCCGAGACCTGCTGCCCGTAGCCATGGGCGCCGTTCCGGTGTGGATCATGCCGATCCACCGTGTCATCGAGAACTTCGACCCGACCAGGTCCGAGCTGTTCGATGTCGTCATCGTCGACGAATCATCCCAATGCGACCTGCTGTCGGCCGGCGTCCTGGCCCTCGGGCGCAAGGCGGTCGTCGTAGGAGACGACAAGCAAACCTCGCCCGCTGCCGTGGGCGTCGACCGTGAACGGGTACGCGCGCTCCAAGACGTCCACATCCCCGACGTCGACCACCGCCAGCTGCTCACGCTGGACGAGTCGCTCTACTCGATCGCCGAAAGAGCCTTCCCATCGGTGATCATGCTGCGTGAGCACTTCAGATGCGTGCCGGAGATCATCGAGTTCTCCAACCGCTACTACGACGGCGGCATCCGGCCTCTCCGTGAGCGCAAGTACCCGCAGATCGGCCCACCCCTGCGCGCCGTCAGGGTGCCCGGCGCTGCGGTCCGCACGGGCTCGAGCACCGTGAACCGCATCGAAGCGCAGGCTCTGGTCGACCAGGTGCTTCAATGCGCCGCCGACCCCGCCTACGAAAACCTGACCTTCGGCGTGGTCGCCCTTCAGTCCGGTCCTCAGGCTCAGATCATCGAGGCGATGCTCATGGAGCAGCTCGGCGTGGAGGAATTCCAGCGTCGCCGGCTGCGGGTCGGGAACGCCGCCAACTTCCAGGGCGACGAGCGACACGTCATGTTCCTGTCGGTCGTCGCGGACTCAAACTCCTACGCGGCTACACGGACCGGCGACAAGCAGCGCGTAAACGTCGCCGCGTCCCGTGCACAGGACCAGCTGTGGGTCTTCCACTCGGTGGACCCCTCGACCCTCCACGCCGATGACGAACGCCGCGCCCTCATCCAGTACGCCGCGGACACGCCACGCGGCGCGAACAACGACGACATCTTCGACCTCGCCGAGTCCGGATTCGAGCGAGACGTCATGAGCGACATTGTCCGCCGCGGCTACCGGCTCGAGCCGCAGTACCGCGTCGGTGCCTACCGAATCGACATGGTCGTGCACGCCGCACAAGGCGAACGCCTCGCGGTGGAGTGCGACGGTGACCAGTTCCACGGGCCCGAGCAATGGGACAACGACATCCGGCGTCAGAGAGTCCTCGAACGACTCGGATGGTCGTTCTGGCGGGTGCGCGCGTCCTCGTACTACCTCGATAGAGAGACCGCGATGGCTCCGCTCTGGGACCGCCTGGAGCACATGCGGACGCGCGCTGATGCAGCAGCCGCCCGTGAGCAGGAGCGCGCTGCACGCGCCGCCGCGGAAGCCGCCCAACGCGAACAAGAACGCGAAGCCGAGGTTGACCAAGAAGTGGCGCTCAACCATGAAGCGGCGCAGTGGTACGAGCCGCCCGGTGAGGCCGCGTCGTACTCGCTTCGCTCTGCGGAGGCACCCCGCGACGGCGCGACCGCCGCAGCAATCCGCGAGTGGGCGCGAAGCCAGGGCTACGAGGTGGGCTCTCGCGGCCGTCTACGGCCTGAGGTGATCGCGGCATACGACCAAGCGCACCCAGAGGGCGACTGAGCAGCCCCGACGTCGTCCACACAACTGAGCGAGGGCTCCGCCCCAAGTGGCGTCATTGCCAGCGAAGCTCCGCGCACGCTTGGCCGCAGTCCAGCGCCGCGCCCGCCTGCGACGGGCGGACTCAGAGCAGGGCCGGGGCGGGTTCCGCCACAGCCGCGTGAAGTCGGTGACGCGATCAGAACTGGGCATGAGGCGGTCCTCGCTGGCCTTGCCAGCCAACCTGACGCCGCCGTGCCAAGGTGCCCTTCTTCGCCCGCTGCACACCGTCGCGAGCAGCGGCAGCTCGAGCCGTGTGATCGGTCACTGACGCCGGAAGCAGCGGCCGCCGGCAGCTCCACCAACGTCGGTTGCGCAGCCTGTGCGACGAGTGCCTTTCCGCCGATCCAGGGCCACCTTGGTCCCGCCGCCTGGGGGACGAACGGTCACCCTGTCAGTCGTCCAACGCAGCGTCGGACGACCCCGGCCTGCACAGCCGGTGCCATCGAGTTGCACTGGCGGCGGAGGTCGTTGTCCTCCGCAGCCACCGCGGCACGCACACACGTGCGTCGTCGAGTCACCGAGGCCAACGCCCCGAACCAGCGATCATCGACCACCGTCCTGGCGCGATCACGCGATCGCGGCCAGCGGTGCGACTTCACCCATCGAAAGGCTGTGACGAGTGAGCGCGACGGCGTAACTTCGCGAGCAGTGCCGAAGGTCCGTCGCCGCAGGGGAGTGAGCGCGTGCAAGAGCCGTCGGCGCACACGAAGGTGTACGTCCGCGGCGACGGCCCGATCTACCACGCCGACCCCCAGTGCACGGCGCTTGCGGCTCTCAACTCCGATGACGCGATCGGTACATGCCGCGCTGACCACGCGTACCAGTCTTGCCTCAACCCGTGCCCCTCCTGCGGCCGCGAACTCGCCGACTCCCTGAAGGTCACCCTCGGCACAGTCCCCAGTGGCGAACGCAAACGCCGCTCACGCCCGAAACTCCAGCCACTGCCCATCGCTGCAAGCACATCCACGAGCCATCTGCGCATCACAACGGGACGCGACTACGACCCCGGCCAGGTCACTGTGCCCTACGGCGCGCCAAGCTCCGCCCACGACCTCCGATTCGACAACGCGAGCCGTGTCGGGTGGGGAGCGGCCGCATACGGCCAGAACCACGAAGAGTTCCTGGGCGAACGCACCGACGACGACAACGACTGGCGTGGCGGCAACAACTACCTCGACTGACGACCACACGACCGGGCCGCACACCCGATGCGTGTCACCGGCCGCTGCAATGCTCCGGCCACACCAGCCGACGAAGGAACCCCGATGCCTCAACTCGCCGCCGAACGACAGTGGCATACGTACGTCGAGGGCAACGTCCACGCTTGCATCGACCAGCTCACCGGCCAAGGCCCCCATACAGGCGACGCCGGAGCGGACGTGCACGCCCGAGCCGTCCCTCGCGGTAAGCACGCCAGCACCCCAGCCGACGCAAAGGGCCTCGAGCTCGACCACGTCGTCCTCCTCGAACCTGCCGCGTTCCTCCGCGCCTACGACGACGAAGCCCAAGCCGCCCGAGCGCTCCACGTCGCACACACCCGAGCCACCCGCCTCACCATCACCCACCGCCTCCCACTCCCGTACGGCATCACCACCGACGCAACCGAGGCACCGGCATGACCGGCAAGGGACTCGGCATCAACAAGGACCTCGAACCACTCGTCCGCGCCGTCCGGCGCGCCGGCGGGACCGTCGAAGTCACGGGCAGCACCCACGTCCGCTGGACCATGCCGGGCGGCACCGTGATCCACAGCGGACTCACCATGAGCACCGCCACCGCCCGCATCAAGCAGCGCGAGATCGAGAAGGCCCTCGCCCCGACCACACCCGACCAAGGTGCCCAGCGCCCCTACACGATCGCCACCGACCCCCGCGGCAAGTACCTGATCATCGACAACGCCACCGGGACGACGGTTCCCAACAAGCAGGGATACGCCCGCACGTTCGGCACCCAAGACGCAGCACGAGTCGCCATCACGGAGCTGCTGCGCACAAGAACCCAACCCTGAGCACCGGCCAGCACCCACAAGCCCAACTCGAAGAGACACCACCCATCCATGTGCCATGGCATGCCACGAGCCAGGAGCGACCGGTCGACCCCGGGGTCACCGTGTGTCGACGCAGGAAGAGAGACTGATGCAATTCCCAACCGCCGACGTCCTCGCGGCTCACATGGAGTTCCTGAACCTCACAAGCATCGCCAACGACCTCACCAAGCACATGGAACCCCTCGGGCTCACGGCCAAGGTCGACTTCACCCAGCGGTCACTCACCCAGTACGTCGGAGTCCCGCTGCCCGACGGAGGCAACGTCTTCGCCCTCACCCATCGTGACGGCTCCTGGATCGTCGGCGGACCACCTGAGCTGGGCGAACCCACTGTGTGGCCCGCCGACACCCAATCCGCCGAACTCGTCCAGTTGCTCGCACACACCGCCGCCAAGTGCGTCACCGGCGAACCGATCCCTACGCCGTGGCGGTGGGGGAGGACCCGACCGTCGCCGCTAACCGATCTCGCCGACGCCCTCCTCGCTCTGGGCCTCACCGAAGACGAGGTCGTGATCCCACGCCCCTGCACGCTGGAGGGCTCCAACATCCACCGAACGCCAGGCCGAACCGACATCGTCGCGGTCCACTTCAACGACGACACCTACGAAGTGACACACAACGCAACCACCGGCTGGGCCGTCGACTACGTCCACTCGGACCAAGTCGGCTCACGACGGCGCCTGGACTTGAGACGAGCCGTCAGCGGCCACTCCGAGCCCACACCCGTGATACCCGAAGGGCTCCTCGACACCGAACAGCTCGCTGCGCTCCTGCACGGGCAAGACCCGGATGCGCCGTCAAGCCCCAAGGCACCAGCCCTCCTCGCCTACGCGTCCCCTCCCCGCGCAGCCGGCCACAACGATTGGCTGACCGGCGCCGAGCTCAAGCTTCACGACGAGCAGCAGGACGCTCGCTACGCCGCCGCCTGGCTCCGCTGGTGTGGCTTCACCGACGCTGCCCACAGCGGTAAGAAGCACAACGAGGTGCACGCAAAGCACCTGACTGTGCACTTCCACCGCGCCAACACACCCGCCGGGCAAGCCGTCTTGGAGCGTGCACTCGGTAAGGCTGTCATCCAAGGCAACCGAGCCGCAGTCATCTGCCGCACCTGGTTCACTCGCGAGGCCACCAGACTCGCCGACGCCGCCGGCGTCGCACTCTTCACCCAAGATGACGGCCGGGTCCTACACCCACAATCAACCGTCGCCAGCCACCTCATGCCGGACCCCGGAGAACTGGCGCCGCCCCAGTGCGACGACCGCTCCTGCCGTGCCAACGGATGCATGCTGGAAGACGAGTACTGCAGCACCGAACGCGGCCGCGGATGGGTCGACGAGGACCCGTGAGCACGACAGCGGCGCGCGGACGGAGGCAACCTTCGGCAGAGGTACAGCTCCACCAGCACATCGCAGTGACACGGCGCATGCCAGACCCAACGCCCGCAGTCCAACCACGATCGCGTCGCCATCGCCGAATCCGCCAGGGCGTCGGTTCCCGCGCCGCGCTCACGGACCACAACCACACGCATGCACTCCACGCTCGAAGCGCTGAAGAACCAGCTCATCGGAGGTTCCATGCCCTACACGCCGCCCCAAACCTGGCGCGAGTCGTTGATCAACCCACTGACCGGCCGCCGTCACGTCTGGCTCCACACCGACCGCCTGTGCCCGCAGATGTGGGAGTACTCGACCGTCGACGGTCCCTTCCTCCCCGGCGTCGCAAAGCAGACCCCCGGGGCAGAAGCATGCGTCGCCTGCGCACCAAACCTCGGAGCGCACCACGAATCGTGGGCCTCCATCGCACTGCCGAGGAACTTCCACCCCGGCCGTCGCCGCTGAGGGGCCCATCAACCCAGCTCGCTACGCGCAAACCACCGATGGCGATCACCGATCACCGATCGCCGTCCTGGTGTGCGGCCCACGTCCGCAACACGGCGGCACGCTGCCCCCTCCTCGATGACTCAGACACAGCGGCTGGCCAGCCCGCGTCACGCGACCCCAAGCCCGCGGCGTGCGACCAGTCACCGGGCCACACCCGCTTGTTCGGGTGGATCCACCCGAGCAAGCCAGAGTCATGTTCAACCGTCCGCCTCACTGGAAGGCTCGGCACATGGTCACCTGCCCCAAGTGCGACTCCGACGACCTCGACCTCCTCGAGAAGGCACCGGACGACCGGCGGCACATCGGCTGCAACAACTGCGGGCACGACTGGTGGCGCGGAGAACCCAAGCCCACCGCCTACCAGCCGAAGGGCATCACCGAGCTCCGAGACTCCTTCCACGCCACCCACCAGGTCAGTCCCCGCCGACAGGCAACGGTCGACACGCTCCGCGACGAGTTCTTCGCAGCCCACCCCGCACCCGACGACGACGTACAGCAGTACTGGGCCCGCTACCAGCAGGTCTTCAGCGCCGAAGGCCTACCGCACTGCAACCCACGCGACCTCAAGGACTTCGCCAACAGCGACACCGGAGCCCACCCCGGAAACATGTCCGTCTTCAACACCGCCTGGAACGAGCTCGGCGATGACGAAGCCGCAGAACGCACCCGCGGAGCCATCAACTACCTCCTGTACGGACCCGACCACGTACCCCTCGAAGACCGGCTCACCCACCTCATCGACGGACCACACGCCCTCGAGATGCGCGGCTTCAAAGAAGCGCTGCTCACCAAGGTGCTGTGCATCATGCAGCCCACAAGGTTCCTGCCCATCCTCATCTACACCAGCCCCAACGGCGGCAAACGAGAGATCGCACGCACCGTCTTCGGCCTCGAGCTACCAGCACGCGACCGCACCCACTCGCCCATCGGCCGCCTCATCACCTGGAGCAACGACCTCCTCGTCGAAGCCGCCGGACCAGGCTTCGCCCACACCCAGCGCATCTCCGCCTTCCTCTGGTGGGCCAAAGACCGCGTCGCCGAACTCCCAGCGCCAGAGCAGACGCACACCGCCACCAACCACACGGGCAAGTACCGAGCCCTGTCACGCTGGCTCGCGAACCAGCACACCCACGAAGTCCACGCCACCTTCGACCAGATCGAGCAGATCCTCGGCTTCCCACTGCCGCCGTCCTCCTACAACCACCCCCCTCACTGGCACGGCTACGAAGGCTCGGCCGTCGCGCGCGCCATCGCGGACGCCGGCTGGCGGGCCACCAACGTCAACCTCACCGCACGACGGGTCACCTTCGTCCGGGACCATTGAGCACCCACCACCGCAGCTCGGCATGAGCCTGAACGGCCGATGGACACCCGGACGCCGCCGTCGATCAGCCACCCGTGAGGTGACGTGCCGCATCGACCAGCTCATCCAAGCTGCCGAACCAACCGTTCAACGCCAGCTGAAGCGCCACCGCCATCTCGCCGTCAGAAACGACACCTCCGCGGCGCAGCAACACCAGCGCACGACGCCAAGACCCGTAAGCGATCTCAAGCCGAGCACCAGGTCGCACGACCTCGTTTGCCATGACCGCCGCCGCATCGGCGGCCTGAACCGCGGCCAGCTCGCGAGCCGTCGCCGGACCAAGGCGACACAACTCCCACCCCGCCGGCGCGCCCGCCTCAGACACCCGGCTCAGCCATCACCGCACGAACAGCCGCCACCAGATCCGAAAGCGTCCCCGGCCACACCGACACCGACCCCAGCGACCGCTCCCAAGCGACATCCGCCACCGGCGTCATCGACCGAGCCACATCCGCCGCCAGCCGGTCGAACACTCCCGCACCTTCCAGAAAGTCGATCGCCGCATGCCAGTACCCGGCAGCCCACTGCGCGCAGTCAGCTCGCTCAGCCGGACTCGACTGTCTGCGCGCAGCCTCGCGCTCCCGGACCGCGAGGCGCTCCGACGCCTCCGCCAAGAGCCGCAACGCCACCGGCCGGCCCAGGCCCGCGAGGAGGTCAGCCGCCTCAACCGCCGCGGGCACCCGTGCCTCACGCGCACCGACCTCAGTACCCCACACGTGAGCGCCCACCTCCCGCCAGATCAGCGCGTCCGGCTCAGTCATCGACGCACCGCCGCATCGCGCGAGCAGTCCAATCCACGGCGCCCACACCCTCCTGCCGAGCTGAGGTCCAACTTCATCACCGCGCCGCACCACGACCACCGCAGCGAAGGCGCAGGGCCAGGCGGGGCCAGCGCCGGCCGCGCTCAGACGTCAGGATGCCGGTAGCAAGTGACAGCGCAGTCGGACCGACGTGCTGGCAAGCAGCGACTGCCAAGGCGCTGCAGTGAGTGCCGCGCTCGTCGACTGTTCGCAAGTCGCTTCCCGATCAGCTCTGCACGTTGGCAGAGTGCAGGCGTGAGCAAACTCTCTCGACGCCTGCAGATGCTCACGCGCCTGCGCCCCAACCGCGCCACGGACCCCACCGCGCTCAAGGCAGGCGCCCGGCGCGAAGGCCTGCACCCAGCCGATCGCGCCCAGCTCCTGGCCAACCTCCGAGAGCCCTTGAGAAACGCAGGCGTAGTAGACGAACTGCTGCACGAGCGCCGCCAGGCAGCGGCCGAGGAGGACGACGCGACCCCGCCACCGTTCAGACCCGGCACCAACAGCGGACGGGAGCCCTCACCGAGGTAGTTCGGGCTCTTGTATGCATGTGCACCACTCGCAACTGGATAACGGTCGCGAGCGCTACTCGACCAGCCTCCGGAAGCCACTCCGCGGCAATCTAAAGGACGCAAAGGGCCCCCAAACGGCCACCGCGGACCCAGCGCTGTGCCGGCGGGTCGTCCAAGCACCGCCGAGGCGACGTCAACCAACTCAGCAAGCGTCCAGACGCGCATCTCGTCGCACGAGACGGCGCCGAGTCTCACGACTCCTCGCGCCCCGTCCTGACAGCAACAGCCGCGCGCCGTCCGCCCCTGCGGGAGCGCACCCGGGACCGCGACGCTCAGACCACCATCGGCGAAGCAACGGGCAGTCGGTGCGCCGAGGCTCTCGCAGCTACGAGATCCTGCCGATAGGTCAAGGGCACCCGCGAACTGCCGCGGAGCCTGCCCTCCCTGGCGTCCTTGACGAGGAGCGACTGTCTGATGACGAACTTCGTCAGAGCGACCGAACTGCTGCGCCAACCAGTCGGTACCCATTACACCGCCGACGGGGTCACGTGGGTCGCGCAACCCGGGGGAGTATGGAGCCGGCTGGACCGGCCTCAAATCGTCGTACCCGTCCACCGCCTCAAGCTCCTCGGCAGCCTCGGCCCACCCGCATCCGCAACCGCGCCACCGATCAACCGCAACCCAACCACCCACGCTCCGACCGACCCGACAAGGCACGCACCGCCCCGGTCGCCTCGAGCCAAGACCGTCGCAGCAGCCAGACCAACTGCGCCCGCTGCCCCGCCAAGACGAGGTGTGCCTCAGCCTCACGTTCACGACGACGTCGACACGGCACCACAGCTCGCGACCTCAACCGACCCGCCACAGTTCGCTGACCAGAGCGGATTGGGCTCGCCCCGCAGACAGTCACTCGCCGCGAAGGCCGCCGCTCACATCCATCTGGTCTGCTCCGTCGCGATCGCAGCATTCGTCGTCTCGCCCTTGGCCCCCAACCAAACGCCGCGGTTGGCACTCCTCCTCCCGGTCGGCGCGCTCTTCATCGCCCAGGCCGTGATCTTGAAACGGAAGAGCAACGCTCTGCGGACAGCGGTCGGTCCGCCACCAATCGAGACCGCGAAGCCCTCACGACCGTGCGGCCTCAAGCCACCCGCGCTCCACTTACCGCCGAAACCTGACGTGCCGCTGACACTGCCGCCCGAGCCGCCCGAGTCGCTCCCCGGACACTGGACCCACTGCAACAACTGCGGCAGGCCGCTCTACGACGCCACCAGCGCCTACCGCGGCGTCGGCCCCGACTGCTACCGACGAACACGCATCTACTACCCCAGCGGTCCACCCAATCCACAGCACCTCGAATGGGAGGCAGAGGTCGAGCGCCTGACTCAAGAACACCAAGCGAACCTCGCCACCGCCGTAATTGCCCACGCGGCCGCCGTGAGGATGGCACGACAGAAGCACGCTCGAGCCGTGGGCCTGTGGGAACTCGATGTCGCCACCCGTGACGAACTCCAGGCGCAGTACGACGTTGCCCTCACCGCCTGGCGAGGCCACCACGCACATCACATCGCCGCCACCCGCAAGTGGTCCACCGACCCTCGACACGGCGCAGCTCAACTCTGCGACCAGTACCGCGTGCTCGCCACACTCTGTGTGCCAGCACTCATCGCCGCCGCACTGCTCGGCCCGGCATAGCCCGAGTCCGCCGCAGGGGACGACGGCGTCTCCGCTCGTCCGGCTCCCGGGGAAGCCGGCAACGGGTGGCCAACGCGGCACGGAACCGGCAGCCACGTCCACGACGCGCGCACAGCACACCCGCCCGACACCAAGACCGACGTGCTCACAGTGGAAACCGGCAGCGGGCAGAACGGCCCGACTCCATCACCGGTCCGGAGTAGCGCGGACGTCCATTCAGCGCCAACCCAAAGGGCCCACGCTCCACCCGGCGACAGACCTGACACCTCCTCCCTCGCAGCCAGACCGCCCCCGACCCAAGCCGGAGGTCGAACACCACCACGCAGGACGAAGCACGGCACAGCACACCGCACCGCCGGCATGCACAGCCAAGGCAACATCCGATCACCGATCACCGATCACCGATCACCGATCACCGATCACGAAACCTCGCGCGACAAGCAGTGCTTCGACACAACCGACGTCAGAGGGTGACTGCCTTGTCGGGCCTCGCCGGTACGGTCCCGACGAAGACGGCGAGGCGACACAGCAGGGGATGTAATGAGACGACCACCGACACGAGCCGTGGCGGACGACGAGCGCATGCTCGCCCTGTGGGACGCCAAAGCTAACGGTGAGCTCGACCCAACGGGCGCCGGTGCCCGCTCCAGCCATCGCAAGGCATGGCGCTGCCCAGTCGCGGACGACCACCGATGGGTCGCGCCGCCAGCCGCCATCGCCCGATCCCTCGCGATCGGGCGGACGGGCTGCCCCTACTGCGCCGGCCAGCGGCTGTCCATCACCAACAGCTTCGCCGCCCGATACCCCGACGGCATTGCGCTGTGGCACCCGACAGCGAACGGAGACCTACGCCCGCACCAGGTGCTCGGCGGGTCACCCGACCCCGCGTGGTGGAAGTGCCCGGCCGGACCGGACCACGAGTGGCAGGCCTCACCGCTCGTACTGGGCAAACAGAGCCTCGCCAAGGGCAACCGCGGATGCCCGTATTGCGCCGGCAAACGTCCCTCCGTCACCAACACCGTCGCCAGTCACCCTCAGCTCGCCGCCGAGTGGCACCCCACAGCCAACGACGAGCTACAGCCCGACCAAGTCGTCGCAGGCACCGGGGCGAAGCTCTGGTGGCGCTGCCTCGAACAACCCGAGCACGTCTGGCAAGCCACAGGCGCCAACCGGGTCCGCGGCAGCGGCTGCCCTCACTGCATCAAGCACCTGCGCTCCGTGCGCGAGGTCTGCCTCGCCTACGAGCTCGCCGACTTCCTCCCAGAGCTGGAGCTCGACGACGACAAGGTCGTCATCGACGGCGTCATCCGACACGTCGACCTCCTCCTACGCCGCGAACGCATCGTCATCGAGGTCGACGGACGCCACCACCACAACGGGCCCGACGCGCACACCCGTGACACCACCAAGACCCGGCTCCTGGCAACGCACGGGTACCGCGTCCTGCGCATCCGCGAAGCACCACTGCAGCCCGTCACGGGCCACGACGTCCTGATCCCCAAGGACGCAACCGTGAAGCAGACAGCCGACGCCACCCTGCGTCGACTCCTCGAACTCACATGGATCCACCTTGACCAGCGCGCCATCACCTCCTACCTGGAAGAACCCGAGCCGCGCCACACCGAAGAAGCACTCGCGCGGCTGCGGGCCGAGCGGCCAGGCAAGTCCATCCGCCTCCCCGGACCGCCCACCTTCACCCGCCAAGCCCGCTGGACAGACGGACTTCGGATCCTCACCAACTACGCCGAGCGCGAAGGCCACGCCAACGTGCCCTGGGAACACATCGAGGACGGCTTCCCACTCGGCAAGTGGGTCGGTGCCAAACGCGCACAGCGCCGGCGCGGCCGCATGGCCCCGCAACGCATCGCCGCCCTTGCAGCCTTGCCGGGCTGGACATGGGACGCAGTCGAGCTCCAGTGGGAAACCGGCCTCAAGAGCCTGCTCGCCTTCCAAGACCGCGAAGGGCACCTCCAAGTACCCGCGCACTACTGGGACGAGGACGGGTTCCCACTGGGTTCATGGGTCAGATCACACCGGCGCCGAGGCGGCCGACGAACCATGACAGACGAGCAGAGCGCCCGCCTCGAAGCAGTCCCAGGATGGACCAGCGCCCCGCCGACCAAAGCCCGATGGGACAAGGCGCTCCAAGCACTCCGCACCTACACCGACCGTGAAGGCCACTGCCGACCTCCCCGCCACCACCGTGAGAGCGGCATCGACATCGACTCCTGGGCCAAGCGGCAACGAGACCGCCACAAGCACGGCCAACTCCCCAAAGACCGTGCCACGCGACTCGAAGCCATCCCCGGTTGGACCTGGCACCACCAGGAAGACGCCTGGGAAGCCGGCTTCCGCGCACTACTTCAACGAGTCGCCGAAACCGGCACCGCAGCCGTCCGCCGCGACGACGTCATCAACCAATACCCCCTCGGTGCCTGGGTCGGAGAACAGCGCGCCCGCCACACCGCCGGCACCATCGCGGCCGACCGCCGACAACGCCTCGAAGCGCTGCCCGGCTGGACATGGAACGCACTCACCGACCGCTGGGAGCAGCACTACACCGCACTGCTCGCCTTCGTCGCGCGCGAAGGCCACGCCCGCGTCCCCACAGGCCACACCGAGTCACACCTCCAACTCGCGAGCTGGGTGATACGACACCGCTACGAGTACAAAGCCGGCAAGGTGCCACCCGACCGGATCGAACGCCTTCAGGCTCTACCCGGCTGGACCTGGGACCCCCTCGCTGCACGATGGGACGAACACTTCGCACGACTCCAGGCCTTCACCGACCGCGCAGGACACGCCCGCGTCCCCTACGCACACCGGGAACAGGGTCACCCCCTCGGCGCTTGGGTCGTCGCGCAGCGGCAAGCCTTCCGCACGGGCACTCTCGACCCCGACCGAGTGCACAGACTGCAGACGCTCCCGGGATGGCAGTGGATCGCACCGAGAGGCCGCTCCCGGCAGGTCACGTGACCCTCGCCGTACCCGCGCCTGATGGCGTCGCCCGTCGGTCACCCCCGCACCCCATTGGCCTATCCCGCCACGCTCGGTCACCCGGTAGCCTCCGACACGAACCCGTGAACCCGCGCCTCAGCAGGGAGAAGCAATGGCCGGAAGCCGTACATGCTCCTGGTGCGGCCGCGAAGGGCACGACAAGCGGTCGTGCTCCGTCTCGCCCAACGCAGGAACCTGCAGCGTGTGCGGCTTCCACGGGCACGACAAGCGCAACCGCCCCCGCAAGTAGATAGAACCGTTATGAGCAGCAGGTCGCTGCTCACTCCGGCCACGCCATCCGTGCAGGTGAGATCCTGCAGCGGGCAGCCTCGGCGCTGACGCGGGCAACCGTCCCGTGGACTGGATGTACCGCGCACTCGAGCGCGAAGCGCGCGCCGCCCGAACCCGGCAGAACGAGGCCTGAACACCAACAGGCCGAGTCAACGGGCCCGCGCCGCCACCAGCCGGCCAATTCGCCGCGCGCGATGCCGCCCAAGCCATCCGCAGCCCAAGCCCGTGGGCGCGCGCACGAGCAGGCGCGAGCGCCGCGATGAAAGCACTCTCGTCAATTGCCAAGCATGTGAGTCGCGTGGCTACACCGGAACCACAGCCCAGTGACCGTTGACCGACGGTAGCTACCCAGCCACCCGATCGGCGCGCACAACACATCGACCCGAACGTCGTGGACGCCGACGCGGGTCGGAACGCTGCTGCGCATCAGCGCGCGGTACCACCCTGTGTAGGACGCGGCCCTCGCAGTTGCCCGCGGCACCCCCTCCATGTCACGCCCGAGCTCCGACACGACGAGGTGCCCCTCCTGCTCCACCGGGCTCAGCACGTGACCTGACAGGTGCATCGGGTCCCACCCGCCGCCCCAGTTCTCACGCCACCGCTCGGTAGCCCGCACACGTTCAAACGCATCGGGTAGCGGCGCCGCATTGAACGCGCGCATGCCCACGGGCTCCGCAGCCTCCGCAAACCGCCGACCGAGCTGTTCGCAGCCGAACGAAGCCCCAGACAGGAAAGCCATCAGGTCATCCAGGTGGGGCCCCCACCACCCCCGCACGACCGCCAGTACAGGGTCATCGACGGAACGCCCCGCTCGGTCCCACCGCGCAAGTCCACGATCGGGGCGCGACCAACCCAAGCCGAACATCAAGAGGTGCATCAGCGGTGACCACACCGACGCGCCCACCTCACCTCGTCCCAATGCTGAACCCTGAAGCGACGTAGCGAACGGCGGCTCAAACGCCAGGTGCGCACCTGAGCACGCCTGCCACACCGCGCTCAGATGGTCCACCCACGGCCCGCAATCGCCGTATGTCGCTCGCTCACGGTCATGGTCACGCTCGCCACTCATCGGACCCCCGCTCCTCCGGTACCACTCGACGGAGTTGGCAATCGCGCCCCCCGTTTCGCTCCATCGCGACGCCCGACGCCGCGCTGGCTCCACCTCACCAGGCAACCCACGTCACTGTCCCAGTTCACAGCCGACCCGCGCGGGCCGCGCCGCAGACACCCTGATCGACATCACCTGGACGACGACGCAAGAGCGGATCGACCCCGCCTAAGGCGTCCCAGACGCGGCACACATCGCCGACCCAACACAGAAGTGCCCACCGCAGCGCGCCAGGACCGTCTCCAGGCATCTCCGATCGCCTATCGCAGACTCCCGATCGCCGCCGGTCGTCACACTCTCGCCCGTTCGTGGCAGAGGTGAAGCACCCGTCGTCACATGCCAGACGATCATCGATCACGTTCGCTGCCGACTGGCCCGAAGGGGAGCCGGGGCGAAGCCGGTCGGCGCGACCCCCTACTGCGCCCCCCGAGCGTGTCAGGTCAGGTTCCGCCGCCCGGCGCGCTCGAGGGGGCCTGAGTACGACGCCAGCAGCCGCAGGTCCGGAACAATCGCTGACCCCGACCCGACGATCCCGGGCCACAGCGAGGACGCTCGTGTCCCGAAGGCGGGGGCGTCGCCCGTTCGGCCGCTACAGATGGCCTGCCGGTCCGCCGACCTTGTTGGAGGACCTCGGCCCGGAACGGTGGGGTGCATGTAGGCCCGCGGTCAGCGGGCGCCCACGAAGGTACGGAGTCATTTAATGAGACGTGCGCTCATCCCGGCGCTCGCCGCGCTCGTCACAGCAGCCGCCCTGAGCGGGTGCACGGCCACGGCCGAGCAGCCGCCCGACCCGGACACCAGTCCCGTGGCGGTGGTCGACGAGCCGATGCCGACCGTGACCGCAGAGCCCGAGCAGGTCGTCCCCACCGTCGGGGAGGTCGTCACCACACCGGCGCAGGTCACTGCAGCGCAATCCGCTGGCCTGGGGGTGTACGTCACGAACGACGGCACCCAGCTCGTCATCGACCCGAAGGCACCCGTCCCGCAGGTCGTGATCGACGAGGCCCGCGCCAGCGGTCTCGGTCCCGCGGCGCCACCGGACCGGGCAACCGTCGACGCCCAGATGGCCGTCCTGGAGGCCGTCGTCACGCGCGCCGCGGCCGCCGGGAAGAAGGTCATCTTCATCTTCCAGACCGGCACGTACGGCGACTGGGACGACGACGACCTGAAGGCGACGCACTACGGCGCGTACATCCCGGCCGAGCTGCGCACCGGCCCGCTAAACAAGCCGGCCAGCCCGCAGGAGGTCCGCGACAAGCTCCAGCCGCGCATCGACGCCCAGCCGGACCCGAGCATCTACGAGTTCGTCGACCTGACGAGCTGAACGACACCACGACACGGCCCGACAAGCACGAACGCAGAACGCGGATTATCGAGTCACGGCGGCCACCCCATCACCGCCCCCAAGCGATGAGCCCTTGCCCGGCGGTCCGATCGACACCCAGACAGCGGGCCCGCCGATCACCGCTCATCTCCGTCTTGGTGCCGCGTTCGGCGGCGACGGTTCTCGCTCCCTCCATGCGAGTGTTATCGGGCGCGCGGTCGGCCGTCGGGCGAGGGTTACGGGATTCCGTCGTACTCCGGGTTGATCGGGCACAGGATGTACTCCGCGCGGTCCAGGACACGACCGTCGACGGTGTAAGGGCCCGCGAGGACCGCCTCCCGCGACGGCAGGTACGTTCCCGACTGATACCCGGAGTTGTCCAGCTCACGCACGGACCCGTGCCGGCTGAGCCCGAAGACCTTCCAATACCAGCCGACCAGGTGTCCGCCGGCCGTTCCGCCGACATTATCGGAGTACCCCGGGGACAGCAGGACGATGTACTTGTCGGCGTCACGGGCGACCTGCTCCCAGTTCTCCACGACGAACGACGCCTCGGCGGCGGGTGCCCCCCCTCTGATTGCGGTGTGATGTGGCAAGCGTCGGAGGTCCCACTGCGCCGTTCGGAGCTCCTGGCACGCTCCGGTTGTGTCTCGACCTCTCACGGTCGGAGCGCCGCCGTGTCCGCGGCCTGAGCACACTCCCGAACATGGGTTCGCGGTGGTGCGTGATGGGCGGTACGGCCGCCCTCCGGGCCGCCAGCGCTACCGGTGCACCGGCCCCGCCGGTACGTTCCATCGGTTCACCCCAACCCTCCCGCGTGAACTGACTACGGGCGGCGTCTGCACCTCGTGCGACACCGAGGTCGCCGCGCATGCTGGCCCGGTCGTCTCGCGCATGTACGGCCATCGGCTTCACCTCATCGCCGAAGCGCTCGTGGCGGTGGGTCGGGGTGTGAGCTACGCGCGAGCGTCCCAACGCGCGCGAGTCGCCGCAGGACGTGACCCGCTTGCTGGTGAGGGAGCTGGCCAGCTTGTTGCTGAGTGGGTGGACGCCTGGGGGCCGGTCGTCATCGACGCTCTCAGGATCCCGGAGCCGGTCGAGACGCTGGTCCTGGACAGCACCGACTTCTGGTGGACCAACCGACGCACCGGGACGCGCCGCCGTGAGTTCGCCGTGCTGCTTGCCTACGGCTACCTCCCCGACGGCCGAAGGCGGCTCCTGGGAGCCCGGGCCAGCGCCACCGCGCGGACCAGCGACTACTTGGACCTGCTCAACGGGCTGGGGCTGCCTGGCCCTCCGCTGTCGGTCGTGTCGGATGCCGACTCGGCCATCGCGGCCGCCGTGAAGCAGGCGTGGCCGGCGGCCGGGGCGCCGGTGCCGTTCGCCTGCGAGCACCACTTGCGTGTGAGGGCGCTTCAGGCGCTCGAGCGCGACAAGGCGCATGCCTTGGGCGGTCGATGGGGCCGGCGCTTGGACACCGCGTTCCGGCGTCCCGAAGGCTGGGCGGAGTTCCGTGAGGCATGCGCGCCGCTGAACGCGACGGCCGCATGGGTCGCCGCCAACGACCGCCTCATCTCCAGGCAGGTTGTGGTTCGTCACGAGCTGCCAGCGCACTACTCCACCGCTGCGGCCGAGGCGGCGGCGGCGAAGTTGCGGGACTTGTTCGGTCAGCGTGCCTTCGCGCTGCGCAACGCTCGTCGCACGAACGCGCTGCTCGGGCTCGCCCGCCTCCACATCAACAACGCGGACGACGTCGGTACCTACCACCGCATCCTTCGTGAGCAGGCGTCGCTCAACGACGGCCGAGCGCCCGTCCTCCAGCGCACCAACCGAGACGGCGGCACGGACCCAGCGACAGGAAGGCGCGTCGCCTCCCTTCGTTGAGCTTCCCTTGCGTCGTCGGTCGGCACGCCCGGGCGCGCAGTCCCGCGCGGCCGTCGGTAGCGTGCGCTCACACCAGCCGATGAACGAGCCGAGGTGTGGACGCGTGCCCCGAGTCACTACATGGAAGTTGCCGCTCGGTCTGTGGATCGTGGGCTTCGTTCTCAAGATCGCCCTAAGCCTCCTCGTCAGCGACTCGGTGGGCAACTGGGTCGGAGGCGTGTTCGGGTTCTTGTCGGTCGTGACCTTCGCCCTGTACGCCGGGTCCAAGCGACACGCCTCAGAAATGGATGGGGAGGACCGCCCTACCGGGGCCTAAGTGGGCGACGTGGGTTGCGAGATCACACCGCGATCAGAGGGGGGGCGGGTGGCTGGCCCGGAATGTCCGTCCCGATGCGGACAGGCGCCCTTTCCGTGCCCTGGTACAGGACGCCGTCGACGACCTGGGAAAACTCGTTCGCGACGAGGGTCTGGGTGGGGGTCGGCTCTGCAGCCACGTCCTGTTCGGTGGTGGGTGCTGCGGCCGTGCCCTCCACCTGAGTAGCGACCGGTTCCTGCGGCCCGGCGGCTGGGCTGCCCGTGTCGCACCCGGCGAGCGTGAGCATGAGAAGGACAGCGGTGCACGCCGCCGCGACGGCAGGGACGGAGTTCCTGGGCACGAAACTCCTATCGGCCGACCGAGGATGATGGTGAGCGCCGTGCTCGCACGGTGGTGCCGCAGAGGCACGGCCGACGCTGCCGCGCCCGAGCTCTACGCCACGAGCGCGCCAGAGATGCGTACGTGGACGCGATCCGCCCGAGCGCGCACCGACCGCTCGACCGGCACCGAAGCCAGAGGGCATGTGCACCCGCTCGCTGCCATCCGCTTCGGCCCAACTCAACAAGCGACAACCCAAACCGGACTCTGCCGGACGATCATCGATCGCGTTCGTCAGAACGCCGAGCCGTCACTCTCACTTCGCCGCCGAGTCACGTGAGACAAGCGGCTCGCCGTTACACCCATCGCCGCCGCTACATCGGACTGCGACAGCGCGCCTCGATCGACCAGAGCGAGCGCCGCCTCATCACGCATCGCGCGGGCCGCCGCAGATCGAGCTTCCAGCCGTGTCAACTCTCTCGCAACCACGGGGAGTAAGTCGAACGAGTCCTCAATGCGTTCGAAGCCACGTTCGCGCGCCATCTCACGCTGCGCGTCATGATCAATCGCCTGCTTCGTGCCGGCCATGACCGGAACGCCACCACCGATTGCGGCGCCCTTGATCTTCGCGACCTGCGTGCGACCGAGACCAGCAACGTGGGAGACGCCGCGTACCTCCTCGAAAACGGACAGCGAGACCAGCAACGCATCGCGGCGGTCGCGCAGCCCTGGTATGAGGCACTCCGCCTCATCGACCACTGCTCGGCTCACCTCCAGCCGCGCCCGATCATCGACCACGCCGTCAAGGAGCCGATGGACTTCAGCCCTGGCTTCGCTCGCAATCTCGGCCTTCAAGAGCCGAGGGAGGCGTTGTTTAGTTGCGCGAGACGGCTGACTCGCTCTTGCGACAGCCGCACCACCCTCGAGGGCAACCTTGGTCCGGTCGTGAGCCGAGACGCCTCCGCTCCTCGGCGAATTCCTCTCGACACCCCCAGAAGCCGCCGTCGAGATCTCGTCGTCAAAGAGCGTTGGTTCCGCGAAGAGGTCAAAGGGCGCCTCGTACGTCACCGTTACCACGCCCTCGTCTCGTGACGGTGGGACGCTCGAGGCGAGCGACCCATCCATCGCCGTGCCGCGACCCGAAGCCACGTGCGCCGCTGCCTGGCGCGCGAGCCTCCGCTCCGCCTTCCTGGCCCGGGCCTCCTCGACAACCTCGCGCTGGTGCTTGCGCACGAGCCGCACGTACTCCTCCGGGTGGTTACGCGCCAACTCCCGAAACGCCCGCGCGCGCGGATTCGGAGCGGCGGGCAACACGCCCTCCTGAGCGCGAAGGCCAGCCACGATCGCCTCAAGGAGACGACGCTCCCGCCCCACGGCGGCGCGGAACCCCTCCGCACGGCGCTGCCACTGCTTGTTCGACTCACCCTCACGCGCACGAATAGCACTGTTGACGTTGTCGACAAGCTGCCTCGCCGCAGTCAACGAGCGAACAGCCAATTCGGGGGACCGGAAAGCCTGTGTCTCGATCCGGCGCTCATCGCCGACGTTCTCCGAGAATGCCTCAACGAACTGCCGCTCCCTCAGTTCAGCCAACTCGCGAACCATCTCCGCGACCGAACCAGACTCCACAGGCTGACGGTTGCTCACGGCTACATCCCTGCGTTCTCGGATACAAGTCACTGAAAGGAAGACCGCCACGGCCTCACCGGGTGCCCGCGGGTCGGATCATCGGCGTAGCGAGCGCCTACCCGACCCCGGAAAACCCATGAGCTCTTCCGGGTGACTCGCGCCCACCGCACACCATCCCTGGCTGAGCCCGAAGCCCCGGCGCGATGAACCTGCAAACGGTTGCCCGGTGAGAGCGTGGCGGTCCTCCAGCGCCGACGACAGTACCCATCGCTCAAGCGTCGATCAGCAGCGCCACCCCTACACCAACCGACGGTTCACCCACGCGGCGCAGTCCGATCCGAGGCGCCGCCTCGAGCGAGATCTCGACACGAGCGACCCGCGGCGCCCCGAGCGCTACGCAAGCGTTCCGTCAAGCCCGGTGGTTCGGCTCCTCGGCTCAGACGCCTAACCAGCCTCGCATGTCGGTGGTCAGCGCCACGATCACCCATGCCCGACATCCCCAAGACCCTTCCGGCGCCGCGGGCGGCCGTCGCCTGGGTCGCCGCCACGCTCCTCCAGGAGCCGCGCTGCGCTGCCGCCCGCATTCGCCAACCGCAACCTGATGCGGACTCCGACGCAGCCGCTGGGCGAACCGACCAGCTCAGCCAAGTGCACGCCGAGACCACAAAGGGACGCCACTTCACGGTCACCGTCATCACCGACGACCCAGACCATGACGCCACCGACGCTTGGAGCTTCCCAGGATCGTTCGGTGACGCTCTCGCTAACCCCGACCCGCGTCGTTGGGTCGCGCTCACCGTCGGCAGGTCACGCCCGACCGGAATGTTCCTCGCACCGGAGCACGCACTTCGGCGCATCGTCATGGCCCGACACCTCGAGGCCGCCCGCCACGGCGTGTGGACGCCGATCGCCCACGACACAACCAGCCTTCATCTGGCCCTCGACCTCGCCCCAATCCGCGGGCTCCTGGTCAACCTGAGCGACGTCTTCGGCGCTGTCGAGTCCGACACGTATCGTCACGGCGACGTCCCGCACTAACTGGCTGTGTTCCTATCCCGGGCCGCCGCCATCCGTGGGGGCGACGCCGACGGACGGACAGCGAACCGCCCGGTCATGCCGAAAGCCGCGTTCGCGCCGATGACCTGTTGTCGCTCAAGCCTCTCGTGCGGATGCGGGGAACTACCTTCGAGTCGTGGCCGACGGACAGATCACTGAGCACCTCGCACTTCTTGCCGGGTTTCGGCAGGACGGGGAGCCCGCGTACGAGGTGGTTCCTGCGGAGCGGCGCCCGGACGGCCTGTGGCAACTGCGGGGAACGCCGGCGCTCGCGCAGGGATGTGCAGCGGGCGACCTGCTTTCGGTGGACGACACGGGCGGATACACCGTCGCCGAGCGAGGCGGGAATGTGTCGGTCGTTTCCTACGCCGCCGGCCCGGGGAGCCTGCTGCCGCACGCGGAGGCACTCAAGCGCCTGCTTGGTCCTCGAGCCACAGTGGAGACGCACCCGGACGGGCGCTGGCTGGTCGCAACCGTTCCAGTCGGGCTGGGCTTCGCGATGATCGAAGAGGCCATGGCGCAGTGGGGGTCCCTGTCGACCGCGGCGTGGTCTTACGGCAACGTCTATGACGACGACGACCAGCCGCTCAACTGGTGGTGAAATACGCCGGGCAGACATCGGTCAGCATGGTCGACCGCGTCGGCCGAGTCGGTGGTTGCCGCGACGGGCTCCGCGCGTGCGACCATCAATTGACCCCGAGAGCCGCACGGTCATGCCACCAACAGGACGCCGCCCCGCAAGCCGATGACAGGAGCGGGCGTGGTGCCGGCTGGCCGCGCAGTGAGCTTCGGCAGGGCGCGCAGGATGTCGGCTATGCAGGCGACCTGTAGCCAGGCTGTCGCGGAGGACGTGGTGTTCTCGAACGACTTCGCCAGGCGTCGGCTGCGACCCAGGCGTGCGTGGGCCACCTCCACCCGCCAGGCGTGCCGGATGGGACGGAACACCGGCTGCTTGTCCTCCCACCCGACCCGGCGGACTTCCACACCGTGACGGCGCCCGAGCCTGCCGGCGGCAGCCGCGGTGACTCCGCGGTCCACCAGCGCCAGTTCGAGTCGTTCGCTGGCACCCTGTTCGGTCAGGTGCTGGAGGACCAGGTCGCAGGCGTGGTTCTCGTGGGTCGAGGCCGGGACCACCAGGGCCGCTACCGGAAGGCCGGTGACATCGACGGCGACGACCCGCTTGGCGCCCTTGGTGCGCCCGTACGGCCCGCCCCGGTCGTGGAAGGTGCGCCCGCCGTTGGACGCACCACGGGCGAGGTGGGTGTCGATGACGACCATCGACGGCGCCGGTTCACCCCGGCGCGCTGCCGTGCGGGCCACGGCGTGCAGAACGGTCAGCGCACGGGCCCAAGTTCCGTTGGCCGACCAACGGCGGAACTGGGACCACACGCGCGTCCACGGACCGAAGCGCTCCGGCAAGAAGCGCCATTGACACCCCGTGTGCGCGATGTACAACATCCCGTCCACCACCGTGCGCAGGCCCTCCCCGTGCTTACGACCGGCCTTGCTGGGCGGACTGAACACGGGCCGCAGCAGCATCCACTGCTCGTCGGTGAGATCACTCGCGTACGCCATGCCGACGACCGTGCCCGCTTGACCTGCCGACGCAGTCGCCCCCGGTAGGGACACAGCCAGTAAGGGTCCAGCGTCGCGTCGACGCCATGGGCCTCGTTCGCATCAACCTGCGGCTCGGCGTCGTGCACTCGGGTGAACTCGCCCGACGCGGCCCGTCGACGCCCCGGTCGCCGACGACCTCCGGCCCACAGGCCGCCGCTGTGCGGTTCACTGCTCATCCGCTCAGGACCCTGCACACACCCCGCTTCGGCCCGGTGACCGACCGCTGCCGCGCCGGGCGCGCGGTCCCGTAGGATGTAAGCATTCCTCGGGGAAGGCGCATAATGCTGACATCAGCACACGCGTGGAGCGAGCTCGCCACCGAGCACGGCATCGTCGTCGACAGCCCCGGACAGGGCGCCCACGGGGATCTGGTCCTGCGCGGCCCGGACCTGCCTACGACCGTCTACCAGGTCAAGACCTTCAGCCGTCCGCTGCGCCCGGCGGCCGTAGCTCAGCTCGCCGCCGAGCAAGCGCCTTGGAAGCGACTGCTGCTGTTCGCGAGCAGCTTCACCCCCGACGTCGCCCGCCTCGCCGAAGAGGCCGGGATCTCCGTGCTGGCGACGGGCAGCGGCCGCGGCGTGCATGGCGTGCTCGTCGACGCCGCCGGCCGCGTGCACCGCCTGAGCCCGCCCCCACCCGCGCGCGCCCCGGCGCCCCGAGGACCGGGCCAGGTGGCGTGGGGCACGTACGCGGTCGCGTTCGCGCTACTTGAGACCCCCGGCACCCAGCAGGCCCTGGCCGACCGCGCCGGCGTGTCGCGCGTACGCGTCACCCAGGTGCTGAGCCAGCTCGACGGGCTGGTGACCCGCACCGCGGCCGGTTGGGCACCGGCCGACCACCGCGAGCTGGCTTCCTGGCTCGCCGCGAACTACCCGGCCACACCACGCCTGGCGACTACCTGGACCGTCCTGGACCCACCGGTGAACGCCGCCGCGTACATCTCCAGGCACCTGGACATCCTCGGAGTGCCGCACGCCGTCAGCGGCGACGTCGCAGCCGACACCTGGGCGCCGTGGGCCCGACCGGCCAGCGCATGGATCTGGACCTCGTCCCTCGTTGACCTCGCCGCCGTCTCGGCGACCCCCGCCGCACCGGAGTCTGCGACCGTCACCCTCGCCGTCAGCGACGACCCGCACCTGCTGGACGCGGTGCGCACCACGGACGACAGCCCACCGCTGCTCGCCCCATGGCGGGTGTGGGTCGACCTCGCCCACCAGGGCAGCACCGCGGCCGCCGACGCGCTGCTGAACCGACTGACGCGATGAGCGCGCTGCTGCTGGTGTCGCCGTCCCGAGCTACTGACAAGGCCTGGACCGCAGCCGCTGACGTCGCCGCGGTAGCCGCCGAGCTCGGCATCGGCTACCGGCTCGTGGGCGGCCTGGCGGTCACCCTCCTGACCCACCACCACGGCGTCGAGGCACGCGTCCCATCCCGAGAGACCTCCGACGCCGACATGGCCGTACCGCGCGACGTGTGCGCCGACACCGGCCTGGCCGACGCCCTGGCTGGCCGCGGCTACGGCCCCGTCCGCCGCGACGGTGACCTGCTGGGCAACGAGTTCACCAAGGGCCGCGACGACCCGCCGATCACGGTCGAGGTCCTGACTGTGTCCTGGTCGGGGAGGCGGGAGGTGGCGGCCGGCCCGATCGCAGCCGATGCGTTCCCCGGGATCCACACCGCCCTGATGCTCCCGGCGACTACCGTGGACGTGGCCGCGGAACTGACCGACGGAACGCACCTGAAGATGAGCGTCGCGGTTCCCGACGTGCGCGCAGCGCTGGTGCTCAAGGCCTACGCCTACCGGGACCGGTTCGCCGACCGCGACGCGGTTGACGTGTGGCGGCTGCTGGAAGCGGCGCACGCCGCGTCGCACACCGCCACGTCGTGGCCGACGACGTCCGGCTCGCGTGAGGCCGCCCAGATCCTTCGGGAGTTCTTCGCGGCGCCCAACGCCACCGGCCCCACCCGAGCCAGCGCCCGCCGCGCCGACCAGGAACGCGTCCGCGCGCTGGCGTTGCGCGTCGTCCCGGACGCGTAGCGCCGGCCCCACTCTCGGGCTCCACGCGCCGTCGTGCTCCTGCGCGCCCCCGGCGCACGAGGCCCGGGACAGAGGCGACGGCGATGCCCCGCACCCCACAAGGGAGCCGGGTATCGGCAGATCGCCCCACGACGGGGTGGAGGTCAGCGGTGGAAGGCCAGGACGGCCCTGCGCGCTGCGGTGTTGCGCCGGCGGCGCTCTCGCTCGGCCCGTCGGGCCGTGTCCCACTCGGCAGCCTTGCGAGCCGCGAGTCGCTCAGCCCGCGCACGCGCGGGCAGGTCCTCGCCCAGGGTGAGGTAGCCGAAGTCCTTGAAGACGAGCAGCACCTCCACGCTCAGCGCGATCGCCGAGGCGGTGTACGAGACGGTCGTGGTCGCCGGATTGACCGGCGAGCCCAGACCCCAGGCGCTCTCCAGCGTCCACAGCGCCACCAGTGCGGCGACCATGGTCGCGGTCTTGCGACCGCGGAGCGTCGGGCGCTTCGCGAGGAACGAGGTGACACCGGCGCCAACGAGCACGAAGCACAGCGGGGTGGTCAGATCGGCCAGCGAGATCGCGTTGATCGTCGTAAGACGATAGGGCAGCGATAGGCCCGACCCAGGTGAGCCCCCACTGATATCACCGGGAGCGGGGGCTGCGCGCGTGTGACAAACGCCCGGGCCGGCACTGCGTCAAGAGGACGCGTCCGCTGCCGATGCAGTCCGCAAGTCTCATTGCTTCCGGCCGGTCGCCGGTCGCCGGTCGCCGGTCACGGTGTGCGTGGTCGACCCCGGTCCGCGAACGGCGGACT
This sequence comes from Actinotalea solisilvae, assembly GCF_016464425.1. GTDB lineage: Bacteria > Actinomycetota > Actinomycetes > Actinomycetales > Cellulomonadaceae > Actinotalea > Actinotalea solisilvae. The sequence goes on along the minus strand of NZ_JADDKQ010000019.1, from coordinate 59,112 downwards.
CGACCAACGCAAAGATGGAGGTGGGTTCTGTGAGGACCAGCCGCAAGATCATGGTCGCAGTTCCCATCGCCACTGCACTCATTGCCGGCGGCGCGTTCGCCGTCTACTCGGGGACGTCCGGCGACGGTGACGTCACGTCACCTCCCGCCGCGGCGCCCACGTCGCAGCCGACGGCCTCCGCCACGGCCCCGGTCGCGGACGTCACACCCGGGCAGGTTCTGCCTGAGGAGCCGGAGGCGCTGCCGAAGGACTTCACCTCGTACCCGATGCTCGACGGGACCTTCGTCGCGGTGGCCGAGGACCAGCCGCTGCCCGACGCGGTGCGCAAGGCGGCCGTGGCGGCCTACGACGCGGAGGTCGCCGAGCTCACGGACCCCAACAGCAACGAGCAGCTCAGCCAGCTCGCCCAGACCTTCGCCCGCTACATGGACCAGCAGGAGGACGCGACCGGCAAGAAACTCGTCGTCATCCACCGACTGTTCGGGTACACGCTCGAGAGCGACTACACGCCGGTCTGGTCGTACTTCATCGGGACCCCGCACTTCGACGCGGACCTGCCCATGGACCGTCCGGACCGCGAGTCCGCCGTGGCCGCCGCCCAGGCCTGGATCGATACCAAGTCCAACCCGGCCGCATGGGACATCATCGTGATCGAGAACTGAGCCCAACAGCCACGGCCCGGCACCTCATCGAGGTGGCGGGCCGTGGTGCTCCCCGATCAGTAGTAGCGGCCGCTCGGGATGGTCACGCCGACGCTCCGGGTGGCGCTCCAGCCGGACCAGCCAGCCGAGTTGCTGGCGTAGCCGCGCCGGCAGCCACGTCAGTCGCGCAGCAACCGTTGCCCGCCAGCCCCGATGGCGGGATGTCCGAGGGCGGGCGCGAGCCCACGGAACCCGACGATCGCCTGCGAAACGTTCGCCTCGGGGCATCAGCACCTCACGCTCATGTGTTGCGGATCGGGCGCGTGTGAACGTCCGCCCTGCCGCTGACATCGAAGACTGCGTGAGGCCGGGCGATCAGGTCGTGTCCCGGCCGTGTGCGACGATTCGTGGACACGACGGAAGCGGGTTGCAGAGCCCATGCACGAGCCACTGACCTGCGGTGATAGACGACAGGGAAGTGCGCGGTCGCAGATGTCGGTGATCCCCCCGCTCCACAGTGAGGAAGGCCCGGGCCACACGGTCCGGGCCTTCGTCGTCCGTGCAATGAGGCGCACTTTTCGAGGCCGGCGACACTGCTCGGCTCCGGGCTCGTTCATGCCGCGGACGCCGTCGGGCGTGCCGCTGGCATCATGAGCATCGCCGCAGATGCGAAGGAGCCCCGTGGACGCCAAGACCTACCCGTTGCAGGAGATCCTCAAGCCTGAGCGCCGATACATCATCCCGACGTTTCAGCGCGACTACGAATGGACGCTCGACGGTCAGTGGAGGCTCCTGTTCGAGGACCTGGAAAGCACGGCGGACAAGCTGGTCGATGCGCGCGCGGGTCAAGTTGATAACGCTGTCGTCTTGAAAAACAAGGAGCAGAACGTTACGCCCCATTTCCTGGGGGCGATCGTGTGCGCGAGTCTCCCGTTCGCCACTGGCGGCGTCGCGCTGCGCTCCGTCATCGACGGGCAACAGAGGCTGACAACGATCCAACTTCTGGTTCGAGGTCTGCTGGACGTCCTCCAAGAGACCGGGTCGGACAGGCGCAAGTCCGTCCGTCGCATGCTTTTCAACCCCGACGACGTCGTGGACTCGCCAGAGGAGGTACACAAGCTGTGGCCGCGGCGACGGGACCGCGAGGTGTGGCCCACCGCGATGGCAGATGTGGTCCCGGCCTACGCCGGGAGCAAGGACCACCTGTACCTCCAAGCACGGCGCTACTTCGCCGAGGCTGTGCGCGAGAGCGCGCGCAGCGACGCAAGCGAGCTGAACTCCGAGCGCCTCCAGGCTCTCGCTGACGCCCTGTCGAGCCTGTTCAAGCTCGTTGTCATCGACCTCGAGGACAACGACGACGCGCAGGTGATCTTCGAGGTGCTCAACGGACGGCAGACGCCGCTCGCGGCGATCGACCTCGTGAAGAACCTGCTCTTCCTCCGCGGTGAGCTTGCCGACGAAGACGTCGACCGGCTCTACGAAACCTACTGGGCGGGCTTCGACGACGACTGGTGGAAGGACGTCGTTGGCCGGGGCCATGCGGCTCGCGCGCGACGCGACGTCCTTCTGTCGGTGTGGCTCACGGGTGTCTCGGGCGAGGAGGCGAACGTGAGCCACCTGTACCGCGAGACGCGGGAGTACCTCAACGGGCCAGCCGCTCCTGACACGGAGCAGGTACTGCGCGAGCTGAGCGACTATGCCAAGGCGTACCGCACCATCTACGGCGCAGAGGCCGTCGATCCGCGCCTGCGCGCGTCGTACGACAGGCTCAACGAATTCGAGATCACGACGGCAGTGCCTCTCCTTGCCTGGCTACGCATCGCAGCGCCGGAAGTGATCAGCCTCGATGATGAGGTGCGCGCTGTCCGCGCCGTCGAGTCGTGGGCAATGCGCCGCTCATACGTGGGATGGCAGACTCGTGGATACGGCACACACTTGGCTCGCGTCCTGCGCGCGGCGAAGAACGCCACCGACACGGGCACGAACGTCGCGGATGCGGTGGTCGACGCGCTCCAGGACGGCGCGCTTGCCTGGCCCTCCGACGATGAGGTACGTGAGGCGTTTCGGACGCGGCCCTTCTACAACGCCGTCGCGCAATACCGCATCCGCGCGCTGTTTCGCGCGATCGACGACCAGCTCCGCAGCGACGACCCGCATGAACCACCCGCGGCGATCAGCTTCGGTGGCCTCCAGATCGAACACGTGATGCCGCGCAGCTGGATGACGCACTGGCCGCTGATCGGCTTGGACGGCGCTCCCGTCGATCCTCACGCCAGAGACGCTGCGTCCGTGCAACGGGTGTTGGAGCGTCGTCAGGCTCTCGACCGCTTGGGCAATCTGACACTCGTCACCCAGGCGTTCAACCTGGACGTGTCGAACTTGGGGTGGTCGGCGAAGCGGCCGGAGTTCGCGAAGCAGGCCGCGCTCGTTATCAACAAGGGCGTCGCCACAGTGGACGACTGGACCGAGTCTGAGATCGACGCACGAGGAGTCTTACTCGCCGACGTCGCCACCCGTGTCTGGCCGGGGCCCGTTGCCCTCGGGGGAACGGCGCGTGCCAGCGCCGCGCCGGCGTCGAACCAGCCCCTGGCGGTCGCGGCGGAGTCCATTGCGACCGGGGCTGGCGCACCGGTTCCGGGACAGCCGGTCGGCTCGGTCGCGCCTTTGGTCACAGCCCTCGATACCGTCGGGATGCGGGTGGCCGACGCCGACTCTCCGTGGCCGGGCTGGGGGGTCGTCGTCAAGTGCATCGGTGGCAGCGCTTACCTCAATCGCACCAACGTCGACCTGCGGAGCGATCAGTCTGGGCAGGTCTCGAAATGGGCGGCAGCGGGGCTCGGGGAGGAGCGTGGCAACTACCTTCGGATCGCGCTCCGGTGACCAGTCGCGAGCGGAGCCCCTCGCTGGGTGCGCTAACGTTGTCGGCGAACCGCGTCCGCGAGGAGGTCTGGCGGCGCCCGTGCGGATCGAAATCGGCCCGGACGTGCGATCACATTGTTGTCCTGGCCCCGTGGTTCGATCGAAGCATGATGGCTTCGAAGGGTGTGCACATGTCCATGCACGAACGCTTGACCTGCGGTGATGCGCGTTGTCGCTGACGACGGTCGCAGGTGTCGATGATCCCCCCGCTACATAGTGACGAAGGCCCGGACCTGATGGTCCGGGCCTTCGTCGTTCATGCAAGGAGGTGCACCCGACCTCACTACGTAGCCCTCCTTCCTGGCCAGCGAGCACGCGCCGCCGCCGGCTGACGAAGTCGACTGAGGCTGCGCAAGCCCTCACAGCGTCGCCCCTTGTGCAGGCCCACCTGCACGGTCCGGGCACGGCTTCGGTCGTCCCTTCCCGCAGCCCGCGTCGAACGATCGCAAGGAGCGCGCGGCTCCCAGCCAAGCATGGGCGCCGCGGGTGAAACCGCGGGCTGCGAGGTGCGGCACCGGCGCGCCGCGCCAGCATCGGCTTCCCCCACGGGAAGGCTGCCTCGCGCACTCCAGCCCGACTGCCACCGAAGAGGGATACATGCCTACCGACAGCTCTCCATCGCGCGGCTGGGACGACGACTCCGTGGAGACAGACCGATCCGTCACGACCCTCGCGGCGGCGGACGTCGTCGGCACCGCAGAGACGCTCGCTGTCGGGCTACGGGCACGGCTTGACACCTGGGACTCTAACGAGCCGTTGCGTCGACAGGTTTACGAGCGCGTGCGCCACGACCAGGTCGCACTCATGCCGCCCCGGTCGTCGGGAGAGCGAGGGGAATGGCACAGCGCCACCGCTGAAGCGCGGGATGCGCTCGCCTACGCGCTCGAGCTCGCCGCCCTTGAGGCGATGCGTCACGGCACGCCGACGCACAGCACCGTCGCGGTGGTCCACGAGTGCCACAATCTCGTCGAGTCCGCTGACGCGGCGGCGCGCGGGCTCAAGCACGCTCCCCGGTTTCTGCACCCCCGTCTCCACGCCGTCGCCGATGAGCTCGCCCCGTGGGCGTCAGGCCCTTGGCGGGATCCCGGACCCGAAGACGTCGTCAGCCTTGCGCTGCTGGGCCTGAGAGGCCGTTGGGAGCCGGACCTCGGACTTGTCGTCTCCGACGGGGACCTGGACGCCGCATGGCGCTGGGGCTACCTCACGGCCCCGTTCCCTGACGGTCGGATCAAGATCACGCGGGCGCCGGACCTCGTGTCGGCGGCTGGTGCGTCCAAGGGGCCAGGTCGACGTGCTGTTCCCGGTCCAGCCGGACCGGCGGAGAACCCGTACGTCGCCGAACGAGCCGAACGCCGCAACCGACACGGCGTTCCGCTGGACGCCTCGCTGCGATCCCTCGTCCTCCCCGTCGAGCTGCCGCTCCCCGAGAAGGACCGGGCCCGCAGATGGCACCGTGGTGACGTCCACGAGCTCTTCGCTCCGGGACAGTGGGCGGCGCTGGTCGGGGAACCGTCGGCAGGGGGAGGATCCGGAGCTCGGCGTGGCAGCACGGCGCATGCCGCGGACATCGGCTTCGGTGCGCCGGAGCTGCTTGTGACCCGAACGGTTCGAGTCAGCGGTCCGGATCTGAGGTTCGGTGCGTCGGAGGCCACGCTGGACGACTGCAGTTCCGACGAGGAGGTGCGCGAACGTGTGTGGCTCGCGGAGCCCATGGTCTGCCTGTCGCTGTGGAGGGTCGACGGCTCGGCGGTCATGACCCTGGAACGCCTGGCGCCGATCGAGGAGCCGGATCTGCTCACGACTCAGGGTCGACCTGATCCCCAGACGGCGGAGCGGCTCGCGCAGGTCGACGCGGACGTCAGCTCCGTCCTGCCCGACCTGCTCGCGGGAACGGGGCTGGACCCCCAACTGTCCATCGCCGAGGCGTTCCCCGATCAGGCGGAGGCCCTCGAGCTTTGGCTCGGCGAGCCAGGACGGCTCCGTCGATGGTTTATGACACGGCTCTCACGGCTCGCTCCCGGCTCCAGGACGCGCGGGTCGAGAAGCAGCATCCTCGACCTCCGAGTCGCAGGCACTGAGCGGCTCCGCGGACGAGAGACCACCGAGGGCCTCTACGTGGTCACCAGTCCGCGCATGTCACGGCGTATCGAGGCTCTGCTCTCACGGCGCGCACCGCGCCCCGAATACACCATGGCCACAGGTGCACCTCGGTCGTGGGCCCGGCTCGAGCTGGTCGACGAACCGGCCGAGGAAGCGGCCGCCAGCGCGGTCAGAAACGATTTGCGCGCGGTAGTGCTCAACCTCGAGGCGATGTCGGTGCACCACGAGTACCGGCGCTTCGGCGGCGGCATGGTTGCACTCACCATCCCGTTCGTGGCCCATCGCGCCGCCATGGCGCGCGACTACCGCCGCCTCGACGAGGCGGCCGGGCCGATCGACGACTTCGAAGGCGATGCGCTCGCGACACTCGCGCACGTTCAACGCAGCGCTCTACGGCGCCGCGTCGCCCGTCGGTTGGTGGGTCCGGAGCGGTTCCGCACCTGGACCGTCCCGGCGCAGCTGGTCTCGGCGCTGTTCCGGATGACCAAGAAGGAACTGCGCGAGCTGGACGGGGAAGTCGAGGAACTCGCTGGTCTGGTGCGCGCGAACCTCGAGCAGGCGCAGCAGCAGCGCAGGGACCGGTACGACAGGGTGGTGTCGTGGGTCGCGCCGGTGGCCGGCTTCTCGGTGCTCGTCGGCATGTACGCGGCTCTTGCTTCACTTCCCAACCGTGCGCACGACCAGTTGCTCGCCGCAGTTCCGGAAGCCGCCCTGGTCACAGGGCTGATCGTGGTCGTCGGGCTCGTCCTCGGGGCCGCATGGGACCGAGCAGCGCGCGGAGGACGACGACGCCGCGGCCGCGGGTAGGCGGCACCTAACAGCCGGGGTGCCGAGGGTGCTCGCGACATGCGAGCCGGTACCCCCAGCTGTGACCCGGCGTCATCGCGAGCCCGCGGGCGGGGCGTGGACGCTGCGGTCGCCCCCCGCCCGGGCCGACGCGGTCATGATCGAGCACGCGAGCGCTTCCAGGTCCCCACCGCGCATCCCGGGCCACCCGTGGACGGACTCGCGCCACTCTCGGGGGATCGCCCCCGCGCCCCGGGCGGCACCGAGCAGGGCGCCGGTGATGGCGGCCACCGTGTCGGTGTCACCGCCGATCCGCACCGCTGCCTGCAGCGCGTCACGGACGTGTGCGGAACCGTGGACCGCGTGAGTACCAGTCGTGTGGATGGCGTGCCAGGCGGCTTGCAGTGCGGTGACGGTGTATCCGTTGGCGGTCAGGGTCGTGACCGCGTCGTCGCGCTCCGCGTCGCGGATCCAGCAGGCCCAGGACCTGCGGCGCTCGTCGGGGATCAGGTCGAGACCGCCGCGAAGCTCGAGGCGGCCCTCCAGTACGGCGACGCGGATCGCCTCGGACCACAGCACACACGAGTCACCGGCCAGCGAGTCGGCATGCGTTAGTTCCGCGACCGCCCGGGCGGCGATCGCGACGTGCCAGCGTTCTTGGAGGTTCGTGAGCGCGACTGGTGCCGTGCGCATCAGCGCTCCGTTGCCGGCTGTGCGTCCGGTGTCGACGTGCAGGCTGTGAGCGGCGGACGTCAGGCGGAGCGACGGCCGCCCCGGGAAATCTCGCGCGCGCTCGAGGACGGTCTGCGTCTGCACGCCCACGTCGGCCGGCTCACCGGCAAACCATCGTTCGAAGGCGGAGGCCACCGCGTCGAGACCGGCTCGGCTCGTGAGCGGGACTGGCGACGCGGCGACCTCGGCGACGCACACGGCCATTTGCGTGTCGTCGCTCCACTCACCGGGCGCGTAGTCGCCGAGGCCGCCCCCGGCCATCTGGGCCGGTCCCTCGGGTGCAGGGCTGTACTCGTACGGCACGCCCAACGCATCACCGCACGCCATGCCCAGCAGAGCCCCCGCTGCCCGGTCGAGCACTTCCCGGTCGAGGGACACCAACCGGAGAGGCGGGACCTGGTACTCCGGGAGCACGATGATCGCGTCGTCGAGATCGCCTGCGAAACGGTCGCCTCGGGCCATCAGCACCTCGCGTTCATGTCTTGCGGATCGGGGGCGTGTGAACGTACGCCCTGCCTCTGACATCGAAGACTGCGCGGGGCCGGGCGATCAGGTCGTGTCCCAGCCGTGTGCGACGATCCGTGGACACGATGGAGGGGTTGCAGATGCCCATGCACGAGCCGCTGACCTGCGGTGATGCACGACGACGAAGTCCGCGGTCGCAGATGTCGATGATCCCCCCGCTACAAGATGACGAAGGCCCGGACCTCATGGTCCGGGCCTTCGTCGTGTACGCGCATCCTTCTCCGAGGTGCGCCCTGGCGCCGGGCCTGCACCGACGTAGGTCCCAGATTCTGCCGGTCGTCCCCGTCGAAACTCATGGCGCGGGCCGTCGTCGTGCACGACGACCCCGCACCAGAAGCAGGACCCCACGGTCAGCGCCGACGCACGGCGACGGCCCTGCCCTGGAGCGGCTCCCGCGGCTCCACCCACCTCGACCCACGCGGGCCCCGACCCCGCCACGACCACGGGCGGCCCACGCACCCACGGAGGACCCGATGTCTACCAGCACGCTCACCCGAGGCCCCGACCTGACCACCTGGGACCCGGAGGACCCCCAGAAGTGGGACGCCCGCTTCGCGTGGCGGACCCTGGCGGTCACCACGTTCAACCTCACCCTCGCCTTCGCGATCTGGTACCTGGTGAGCGCGATCGCGCCCCGGCTCAACACCGTCGGGTTCGACCTGAGCGACGCCCAGCTGTACTGGCTCGTCGCCCTGCCCGGCCTGGCGGGCGGCCTGCTGCGGATCGTGTACATGTTCCTGCCCGCCGTCCTGGGCACGAAGACGCTCGTGGGCGGGACCGCCACCCTCATGGTCCTGCCGGTGATCGGCTGGGTGCTGGTCGTCCAGGATCCGCAGACGCCGTACTGGGTCCTCCTCGCGCTGGCGTTCGCGGTGGGCATCGGCGGCGGGGCGTTCTCCGGCTTCATGCCGTCCACCAGCTACTTCTTCCCCCGCCGGCTCGCCGGGACGGCCCTCGGCCTCCAGGCCGGCCTCGGCAACTTCGGCGTCAGCCTCGTGCAGTTCCTCACGCCCTGGGTGATCGGGTTCTCGCTGTTCGGCACCGTGATGATCACGCCTCAGCGGACCGCCGACGGCGGCACCCTGTGGCTGCACAACGCGGCACTCGTGCTCGTGCCGTGGGTCGTCCTCGGCGTCGTGCTGTCCGCGCGGTACCTGCGCCGGGTGCCCGTCCGGGCGAACGTCCGCGAGCAGCTCGACATCTTCCGCGACAAGCACACCTGGATCATGACGGCCGTCTACCTCATGACGTTCGGGGCCTTCAGCGGGTTCGCCGCCCAGCTCGCCCTCATCATCCGGAGCGAGTACGGCAGCTTCGCCGACGCCCCGGACCCGCTGAAGTACGCGTTCCTCGGCCCGCTCATCGGCTCGCTCGTGCGCGCCGGCCTCGGCCCGCTGTGCGACCGGTTCGGCGGCGCGATCTGGACCCTGATCTCCGGCATCGGCATGACGATCAGCACGGCGGTCACGCTGATGTTCCTCGAGCCGACCGACGTCCGCCAGTTCGACGGCTTCCTCGTGGGCATGCTCGCGATCTTCTTCTTCGCCGGGATGGGCAACGCCGGGACGTTCAAGCAGATGCCGATGATCTTCCCCAAGCGCCAGGCGGGTGGCGTCATCGGCTGGACGGCGTCCATCGCCGCCTTCGGACCGTTCCTCGTCGGGGTCGCCCTGACCGCCATGGCGCCGCGGACGTTCTTCATCGGCGCGGCCGTCTACTTCGCCTTCTGCACGGTCCTGACCTGGCGGTACTACGCCCGCCCGGGCGCACCCAACCCCAGCTGACGCGTCGCCGCCGGGCCGGGGCCCGCCGGCACACGCCGGCGGGTCCGGGCCCTAGGGCCCGAGTTCTCACGTCGAGCGCCGGGAAAACTCGTCACGGCGGTCTCGACCGCCCTCACCACCCACCACCTCGGGAGCAACGCACCATGACCGCCAGGGCCCTCGGCCGGATCGTCGTCGTCGGAGCCGGCATGGTCGCGCACCGCCTCACCGACCAGCTCACCACCCGCTCGCCCGACGGCGCGTGGCAGCTCACCGTCCTGGGGGACGAGCCCGGCCTGCCCTACGACCGCGTCCACCTCTCCGAGTTCTTCTCGGGCCGCGACGCGCAGGCGCTGGCCATGGAGCCGGCCGTCTGGGACGACCCGCGGGTGCAGCTGGTGACCGGGGACCGCGTCGAGCGCCTCGACCGCGACGCCCAGACCGTCACGACCCGCTCCGGCCGCGTCGAGCCGTACGACACCCTGGTCCTGGCCACCGGCTCGTGGGCGTGGACCCCGCGGACGGAGGGGACCGACCTGCCCGGCGTCTTCAGCTACCGGACGATGGCCGACGTCACGGCGATCCAGGACTGGGTCGGCCGGCGCCGCGAGCAGCTCGGGCGGCCCCTGTGCGGTGCCGTCGTGGGCGGCGGCGTCCTCGGGCTGGAGGCGGCGGCCGCGCTGCAGACGCTCGGTGCGGCCCCGACCGTCGTGGAGTTCGCCGACCGGCTCATGAACGTCCAGCTCGACGACGGCGGCGGCGAGGCCCTGCGCGTCCTCGTCACGGGCCTCGGCATGGAGGTGCGTACCGGGACGGCGGCGACCCGCCTCGGGGCCGGTCCCGACGGGTCGGTGGCCACGCTCGACCTGTCGTCCGGCGAGAGCCTGGCTGCGGACGTCGTCATCTTCTCGACCGGCATCCGCCCCCGGGACCGCCTCGCCCGCGAGAGCGGCCTGGCGATCGGCGAGCGTGGCGGCGTCGTCGTCGGTCCGACGTGCCGCACGTCGGACCCCGCGGTCTGGGCCATCGGGGAGTGCGCGTCCTTCGAGGGCGAGTGCGTGGGTCTGGTCGCTCCCGGCAACCTCATGGCCGACGTCGTCGCCGACCAGCTGCTCGGCGGCACCCGCACCTACCGGCCGGCGCCCGAGGGCACCAAGCTCAAGGGCGTCGACGCCGAGGCCGCGAGCTTCGGCGACGTCTTCGCGCTCACCCCCGGGGCGCTCGAGGTCACGCTCGCGGACCCCGTCGCGCGGACCTACCGCAAGATCGTCGTCTCCGACGACGCGCGCACGCTCCTGGGCGGCGTCTTCGTCGGCGACGCGAGCCTGTACGCGTCGCTGCGCCCGCTGCTCGGCCGCCCTCTCGGCGCGGACCCGTCGGCGTTCCTGGCGACCGAGGGAGCCGCGCCGGCGCCGGGCGGCGACGTGCCCGACGACGTCGTCGTCTGCTCGTGCGCGAACGTCTCGGCCGGGACCGTCCGCGCGGCAGTGACCGACCACGGCTGCACGACCGTCGGCGCGGTGAAGGCGTGCACGAAGGCCGGCACCGTGTGCGGGTCGTGCGTCCCCCTCCTGACGAAGATCGTCAACGGGACCCTCGAGAAGGCCGGCATCACCGTCTCGCGCGCCATGTGCGAGCACTTCGCGATGCCGCGCGCGGACCTGTACGCGCTCGTGCGCGACGGCGGCCTGCGGACGTTCACCGAGATCGTCGCCGCCCACGGCACCGGGCGCGGGTGCGCGATCTGCAAGCCGGTCGTCGCCTCGATCCTGTCCTCGGTCGGCGCCGGGCACGTGCTGGAGCGCGAGCTCTCCGCCCTGCAGGACACCAACGACCACCTCCTCGCGAACATGCAGAAGGACGGGACGTACTCGGTCGTCCCGCGGGTACCCGGCGGGGAGATCACCCCCGAGAAGCTCGTCGTCATCGGGCAGGTCGCGGCGGAGTTCGGGCTCTACACGCGCATCACCGGCGCCCAGCGCATCGGCATGTTCGGCGCCCGGATGGACCAGCTGCCGGCGATCTGGCGCCGCCTCGTCGACGCCGGGTTCGAGTCCGGGCAGGCGTACGGCAAGTCGCTGCGCGCGGTGAAGTCGTGCGTCGGGCAGGCGTGGTGCCGGTTCGGCGTCCAGGACTCCGTCGGCATGGGCGTGCGGCTCGAGCTGCGCTACCGCGGCCTGCGCACGCCGCACAAGTTCAAGGTCGGCGTCTCCGGGTGCGCCCGCGAGTGCGCGGAGGCGCGCGGCAAGGACGTCGGCGTCATCGCGACGGAGAAGGGCTGGAACGTCTACGTCGGAGGCAACGGGGGCTTCACCCCGCGTCACGCCGAGCTCCTCGCCGAGGACCTCGACGACGACCGGCTCGTCCAGGTCATCGACCGCTTCCTCGCCCACTACATCCAGACCGGCGACCGGCTCCAGCGCACCGCGCCGTGGGTGGCGGACTACCCGGGCGGCATCGAGGAGCTGCGGCGCGTCGTCGTCGAGGACTCGCTCGGCATCGGCGCCGAGCTCGACGCGATCGTCGTCGAGCACGTCGAGGGCTACGCCGACGAGTGGCGCGCGACCCTCGAGGACCCCGAGAAGCTGCGTCGCTTCGAGGCCTTCGTCAACGCGCCCGGCGAGCACGACCCCGACCTCCGCTACGCCCCCGAGCGCGGCCAGGCACGCCCGGCCCGTCCCGGCGAGGCCGGCCACCACGACCCCGTCATCGCCCGCACGCTGGAGGTGCCGAAGTGAGCTGGACCCCCGTCTGCGGCCTCGCCGACCTCGTCCCGGAGCGCGGTGTCGCCGCGCTCGTCGACGGTGACCAGGTCGCCGTGTTCCGCCTCGCCGACGACCGTGTGATGGCCGTCCAGCAGAAGGACCCCTTCTCCGGTGCGAACGTCCTCGCGCGCGGCATCGTCGGCAGCGCCGGCGAGGAGCCCACGGTCACCTCGCCCATGTACAAGCAGGTGTGGTCGCTCGTGACCGGGGAGTGCCTGGACGCGGCCGGCAAGGCGCCCCAGGCGCTGCGCACCTACGCCGTGCGGGTCGTCGGCGGCACGGTCGAGGTGTCGCCGTGACCACGCTCGTGGGCCTGGACCTGACCGGGCGCCGGGTGCTGGTCGTCGGCGGCGGGCAGGTGGCCGCCCGTCGGCTCCCTGCGCTCGTCGCCGCGTCCGCGAGGGTCGTCGTGGTGACGGAGGTGGCGACCACCGAGGTCGCCGCACTCGCCGCGACCGGGCGGGTGGAGCTGGTGGAGCGGCGCGTCGTCGAGGCCGACGTCGACGGCGCGTGGCTCGTGCACACGTGCACCGGCGACGCGGTCGTCGACGCGCAGGTCGCCCGGTGGGCCGAGCAGCGCCGGACGTTCTGCGTCGTCGCCTCCCGGTCCGAGGCCGGCAGCGCCCGCTTCCCGGCGACGACCACGACGGGCGACGTCGTCGTCGGCGTCACCTCCGCCGGCGCGCCCGACCCCAGACGCGCGGCGGGTCTCCGGGACGCGATCGCCGACCTCCTCCTCACCGGTGCGCTCAGCGCCCGTCGGCACCGGGCCGGCGGGACCCTCGCGCCCGGGTCCGTGGCGCTCGTCGGCGGGGGACCGGGTGACCCGGACCTCATGACGGTGCGCGCCCGGTCGCTGCTCGCCCAGGCCGACGTCGTCGTCGCGGACCGGCTCGGCCCGACGTCGGTCCTGTCCGAGCTCGGGGACGAGGTGGAGGTCGTCCACGTCGGGAAGAGCCCGGGGGCCCACCAGGTGCCCCAGGGCGAGATCGAGGAGATCCTCGTCCGCCACGCCCGCGCCGGCCGGCGCGTCGTGCGCCTCAAGGGCGGCGACCCGTTCCTGTTCGGTCGCGGCGGCGAGGAGGTCCTCGCGTGCCGGCGCGCCGGTGTCCCGGTCACCGTGGTCCCCGGCGTCACGACCGCGGTCGCGGCACCCGCACTGGGCGGCATCCCCGTCACCCACCGCGGGACGGCCGACCGCGTCCACGTCGTCAACGGGCACGGGGACCTGCGGCCTGCGGACCTGGCCGCCCTCGCCAGCACCGACACCACGGTGGTGGTCCTCATGGGTGTCGCCGGCCTCGCGCGGCTGTCCGCCCAGGCGACGGCGGCGGGCGTCGACCCGGCCACCCCCGCGGCGGTCGTCTCCCACGCCGGGCTCCCCCAGCAGCGCACCGTCCGGGCCCGCCTGGACCAGATCGCGCGGGTCTGCGCGGAGGAGGGCGTGCGCTCGCCGGGCGTCGTCGTCGTCGGCGGCGTGGCCCGCGAGGACCTGCTCGTCCCGGATCTCGCCGCCGGCCCGCCCGACGGGCCGGTCGAGGCGCACCGGACGCGCGAGCTCGTCGGCGCCCCCGCATGACGGCGCCGGTCCTCGTCGCGTGCTCGCACGGGACGCGCAGCCCTGCCGGGCGTGCGGCGATCCGTCGGATCGTCGACGACATCCGTGCCCTGCGCCCCGAGCTCGACGTGCGGCCCGCCCACGTCGACGTCGAGGCGCCGGCGGTCGCCGACGTCGTCAGCGCCGCCCTGACCGGCCCGGGGGGCGGCGCCGGACCGGTTCCCGGCGTGGTCGTCGTGCCGCTCCTCCTGTCGACCGGGGTCCACGTGCGCCACGACATCGGCGCGGCCGTCCGCGCACCGCGGGCCGCGGCCGCGCGCCACCTGGGGCCCGACGAGCGCCTCGTCGACGTCCTCCACGAACGTCTGACGGAGGTGGACGTCGGGCCCGGCGACGCGGTCGTGCTGGCCGCCGCCGGGTCGAGCGACCCCAGCGCCCGGCACGACGTCGAGCAGGTGCACGCGTGGCTGGCGCAGCGGCACAGCGGCCCGGTCACCGTCGGCTACTGCGCCGCGAGCGGCCCGTCGGTCCCGGAGGCGGTCGCGCAGGCGCGCGCCGGGGGAGCGACGCGCGTCGTCCTCGCGAGCTACCTGCTCGCGCCCGGCTTCTTCCACTCCCTGCTCTCCGGGGCCGGCGCGGACGCCGTCACGGCACCGCTCGCGCCGCACCCGCTCCTCGCGCACATCGCCCTGGACCGGTACGAGGAGCGCGCCCGACGTCCCCAGCCCTGACGGTCGCCCCTGACGGTCGCCGCTGCGGCGGTCGTGGCCGGCTCGGGCGTCCCGCGCGACCCGACCGCGGCCGGCCTGGGCCCCTGGTCCCGTCGGCCGCGGTGCGCGGGCGGTCGACCCGCGGGCTTCATGCGTTCTTCATCGTTCCTCAGCACGACCTCGACCTGCGCCGTCGACGGTGAGGTGGCGCCGGACAGCCCGGCGCGCACGACGGAGGACTCCCATGGTCGCCACCGCACCCACCGCACCCAGCACGGCCGGCACGGCCGGCACGCCCCTGGCCCCGACGAGCAGGCGCGGCAGCCGCATCGCCGTCGTGACGGCCGTCCTCCTGGCCATCGCCGTCGTCGCGCTGCTGCTGCCGGCCTGGCCGGCCGGGGAGGACATGGGATCGACGCACTACATGGGCCTGCTCGCGGCGAACCAGCCGTGGAACCTGCTGCTGTTCATGGCGGTGCCCGTGGTCCTGGCCGAGACGATCGCCGTGACCGAGCTGGCGATCCTCTTCCGCCGCACCGTGCCGCCGGTCGTCGCGGGCCTCAACCGGTACGCCGGCCTGGTCTCCGGCTTCTACTTCCTCGGCGTCGTCGTCTACCTCACCAAGAACGCGGTCGTCCCGCTGACGACGGGCGGCGGCTGGCGTGGGTGGGTCGACGTCGTCGCCGTCGGGTTCTACCTGCTCGGCATCGTCCCGCTGCTCGGCATGAGCCTGCTCGAGACGCGCGTCGTGGGCGCGGCGTGGGACGACCAGCGCCGCCTCAAGGTCCACGCCACCCTGGTGGGCCTGTTCCTCGTGGTCGCCCACGTCGCGATGATCGCCGGCATGCTCGACCCGGCCGTCGCCGGGTGGGACCCCACGCACGTCATGGAGGACGGCGCGCGCATGGACGGCATGACGCACTGAGCCCGGGTCGCGCCCCGGCTGACGCGGGGCGGTCCGGCGGTCGTCACCGCGGAGTTGCGCACGGCGCGCGCGTGCGTCGCGGAGGATGGGCGGGTGCTCCCGGACCTGACGCGCCGCGCGGCCGCGGCGACGACCGCCGTCGTGCTCGCCGGGCTCGTCGCGTGCGCCGGACCGGTG
The DNA here is from genome assembly GCF_016464425.1 of Actinotalea solisilvae. Taxonomy (GTDB): domain Bacteria; phylum Actinomycetota; class Actinomycetes; order Actinomycetales; family Cellulomonadaceae; genus Actinotalea; species Actinotalea solisilvae. The sequence goes on along the minus strand of NZ_JADDKQ010000019.1, from coordinate 43,511 downwards.
CCCGGGGGGCCGTCGCCCGCGCCGGCCCCGCCGAGCACGTCCGTCGCCCCGGACGATCCGTCGCCGGGCGCCCCGCCGTCGGCGCCGGCCGAACGGGCCCTCGACCTACGTGAGCTCGAGGCGCAGTTCGGTGCGCGCGTCGGTGTCCACGTCGTCGACACGGGCACGGGCGCGACCGTGACCTGGCGCGCCGACGAGCGCTTCGCGTACGCGTCGACGATCAAGGCGCTCGCGGCCGGGGCGGTGCTCGACCTCGTCGGGGTCGCCGGCCTCGAGCAGCAGGTGCGCGTCGAGACCGCCGCCCTCGTCCCGTCCTCGCCGGTGACCGAGGCCCACGTGGGCGGCACCCTCAGCCTGCGGGAGGTGGCGGAGGCGGCCGTCACGCGCAGCGACAACACGGCCGGGAACCTCCTGCTCGAGGTCCTGGGCGGTCCGGCGGGGCTCGACGCCGCGCTGACCGCCCTGGGCGACGACGTCACCGTGGTGTCGCGCGTCGAGCCGGACCTCAACGAGGCGGTGCCCGGCGACGACCGCGACACGACGACGCCGCGCGCCCTCGCCGGCGACCTCCGTGCCTACGTCCTCGGAGACGTGCTGGACGAGGCGGAGCGGGGCGTGCTGCGGGACTGGCTCGTGGGGTCGCAGACGGGCGCGACGCTCGTCCGCGCCGGCCTGCCCGCCGGCTGGGTGGTGGGGGACAAGTCCGGGACCGGCGGCTACGGCACCCGCAACGACGTCGCGGTGGCCTGGCCTCCCGGTGGGTCGCCCGTGGTCGTCGCCGTCATGTCGGACCGCGGCGTACCCGACGCCGAGCGGGGACGACCGGCTCGTCGCCGAGGCCGCGGCCCAGGCGGTGCAGGCGCTGACCGCGGGCTGACGCGCCGCCGCCGGCCGCCCGCCGCCCGCCGCCCGCCGCCCGCCCGCTGCGCGACGCCCCCCGCCGGGCCCGCTACGCGGTGCGCCGGGCGAGGAGCGTGGAGTCGTCGACGTCGTGCGTGACGCCGTCGCGCGTGACGGTCCGCGGTCGCTGCTCGACGACGAGCACCTCGAACCCCTCGGGCAGGCCCGGCAGGAGGTCCTCGGCGAGGAACATCGCGCGGCGGTGCGCGCTCGTGAGCTGCGTGTGCCCGTCAGACGGTGCGTGGCCGACGACGAGCAGGTGCCCGCCCGGGGCGACCGCCGTCGCGAGGCGCCGCGTCGTGGCGACCATGCCGCCGTCCGGCGGGTGCAGGAAGTGGGTCGTCACGAGGTCCCACGTCCTGCCGGCGGCGTCGAAGGCGCGGGCGTCGACCTGCCACCAGTCGACGCGGTCCGCGACACCGGCCGCCGCGGCGTGGCGCGCCGCGCGCGCCAGGCCGTTGGCGGAGAAGTCGGCCCCGGTGACGCGCCAGCCCTGCTGCGCGAGCCAGACGACGTCGGCCCCCTCGCCGCAGCCGACGTCGAGCGCCGTGCCCGGCGCGAGCGGCGTCACCTCGGCGACGAGCTGGGCGTTGGGGCGCCCGGACCACACGGGCGCGTCCCCGGAGTACCGCTCCTCCCAGCCGTGCGGCTCGAACAGGGCCGCGGCCTCGTCCTCGGTCGGGCGGTGCTCGTGCGCGGTCATCGGGCGGCTCGTCTCGGTCCCATGCCGGGAGCGTGCGCGCCGCGGCGCCCCGGTGACAAGTCCCGTTGCCGGAACGGCAAGCGCACGACGGGCCCCGGGCTCACCCCTGGGAGGACGGCGCCGGCGGCGCGGTCGCCGCGTCGACCCGGGCGACGAACTCCAGGACGGCCGCCGCGAGCCGGTCGGGCGCCTCGAGCGCGGCGTAGTGCCCGACGCCGTCGAGCTGGGCCTGCGCGACCTCGCCGCGCGTCACCTGGGCGAGGGTCGCCGCCGTGAACGGGCCGCCCCCCGCCCCGACCGCCAGCACCGGCATCGTCAGCGGCCGGGTCGCCGCCAGGTCACGGAGCTCGTCGCCCTCGGTGAGCATCGACCGGTAGAGGCCGGACGCGCCGCGCCAGCCGCCCGGGACCGCGTAGGCGCGCGCGAGCTCGGCGACGTCGTCGGGACCGACGGCGTCGGGCGTGGCGGTCAGCGGCCCGAACGCCCAGCGGCGGAGCAGCTCCTCCTCGCGCCCGGGGAAGAGCAGGTCCGCGACGCCCGGGGTCGCGAGCGCGCCGATGTGCCACGAGCCGCCGGCCCGGACGTCGGCGAAGGCCTCGAGCCCGAACCCGGCGAGCCCCATCTCGACCGCGGTGAGGCTCCGGACGTCCTCCGGGTGGGTCGCGGCGAGGCGGAAGGCCGTGCCGCCGCTGATGTCCTGCGCGAGCAGGTGCACGGGCCCGGCACCGAGGTGCGCGACGAGCTCGTGGAGGTCCTGGGCCGACGTCGCGCTGTCGTACGGGCCGTCGCCGTGCGACGAGTCGCCGAAGCCCCGCAGGTCGACCGCGACCACCCGGTGGCGCGTCGCGAGGCGCGGGACGACCTCGTGGAACGCCCACCACGTCTCCGGGAACCCGTGGACCAGCAGGACCGGCGAGCCCGTCGACCCCGCCGAGACGTAGTGCAGCTCGGTGCCGTTGACTGCGGCCCGGTGGTGGGTGAGCCCCTCGACGTGGGACTGCTGCTGGACGACCATGACGACCTCCTTGAAGACAACCTGGTTGACCATTATAGACAACCTGGTTGACGGATGTCGATCGGGCGGCGGCCGTAGCCTGAGCCTCATGTCCCGATCCGGCGCCGAGCTGGCGCTGCTCCTGCTCGGCAGCTACCGCACCCTCGTGGACGCCGTGGTCCGTGAGCTCGCCGACCGGGGGTACGACGACGTCCGGCCGGTCCACGACTTCGCGATGCGCGCGATCGTCGCGGGCGCGGACAGCGCGTCGGCGCTCGGCCGGAGCCTGTCGGTCTCCAAGCAGGCCGCCGCGAAGACGATCGCCGTGCTCGTGGACCGCGGCTACGTCGCGACCGCCCCCGACCCCCGCGACGCCCGCCGCAAGCGGCTCGAGGTGACGCCGCTGGGGCACGAGGTCATGCGCGAGGGCGAGGCGGTCTTCGACCGGCTCCACCGCGAGCTCGCCGCGACCCTGGGCGCGGACGCGCTCGCCCTCCTCGAGGAGCAGCTCCGTGTCGTCGTCGGGGACACGCCCGTCCGGCTCGAGGCCCCGGGATGGGTCGCGCAGGACCTCTGACGAGCCGCCGCGGGCACGCTCAGGCCGCGACGGCGCCGAGCCGGTCGAGGACCGCGCGCGCGGCGACGCGGCCGGCGCGGTTCGCGCCGATCGTGCTCGCCGACGGCCCGTAGCCGACGAGCTGCACGCGCGGGTCGCGGACCGCCGTCGTGCCGTCGAGGCGGATGCCGCCGGCGGCCGCGCGCAGGCGCAGCGGCGCGAGGTGGCCGACGTCCGGCCGGAAGCCCGTCGCCCAGAGGATCGCGTCGGCGCGCTGCCGGCTGCCGTCCGGCCAGACGACGCCGTCGGGCTCGATCGAGGAGATCATCGGCCGCCGGTCGGCGTACACGCCGCGTGCGGCAGCCGCGCGCTCCTGCGCGCGGAGCATGAGTCCCGTGACGCTCACGACGCTCTGCGGCGGCAGACCCTGCCGCACCCGCTCCTCGACGAGCGCGACGGCGGCGCGTCCCTCGTCGGGCGTGAAGGGCGTGGTGCGCCACACGGGCTCGCGGCGCGTGACCCAGGTCGTCGACGCGACCTCGCTCAGCTCGGCGAGGAGCTGGACCGCGGAGAGCCCGCCGCCGACGACGACCACGTGGAGGCCGGCGAGCTCGTCCGGCCCGCGGTAGTCGCGGGTGTGCAGCTGCCGTCCGGCGAACGTGCCGGCGCCCGGGACCGCGGGGACGAACGGCCGCTCCCACGTGCCCGTCGCGTTGACGAGCGTCCGCGTGGTCCACGTGCGCCCGGACCCCGTGACGCGCAGCAGCCCGGCGCCGTCGTCCTCGACGCGGTCGACGCGGACCGGGCGCACCACGGGGAGGCCCTGGCGCCGCTCGTAGTCGCCGAAGACCGCGGGCACGACGGCGTTCGCGCGCTCGCGCGAGGTCGGCGGTGGGGCGTCGTCGGGCAGCGCGGCGACGCCGTGGACGTCGGCCATGGTGAGCGTGTCCCAGCGGTGCTGCCACGCGCCGCCGGGTGCGGGGTTCGCGTCGAGGACGACGACGTCGGTCCACGGGCGCAGGCCCAGGCGGAGCAGGTGGTGCGCCGCGGAGAGGCCGGCCTGCCCGGCCCCGACGACGACGGACTGCAGCACGGGCTCCACGTCGGGGCAACGCCGGTGCGCGGGGAACTCTTCCGCGGCATCAGCGCACCGGAGGCGCGGCGACGACGGAGGCGGCGTCAGCCCTCGGCGATCCGGCCGAGCCACTCGGCCAGCAGTGCGCGCTCGGGCTCGGTGAGGCGTGTCAGCCCCGGCAGGGCGGCCGTCAGCGTGCGGGCGGCGACGGCGACGGGCTCGGCGCCGGCGCCCGGTGCCGCGTCCGTGGTGATCGCGGCGACGACCGCCTCGCGCGTGACCTCGGCGACGTGCAGGTCGCGCTCGTCGGGCGGCTGCGTGAGGAGCAGCAGCGTGGTGCCGCGGCCGGCGGCCTGCACGACGCGGGCGGCGGTCGCCTCGTCGACCCGGAGCCTGCCGGCCGCGGCGATGCGGCGCACGATGCCCAGGAGGATCTCGTCCGAGCGCCGGACGGCCGGCGACGGCTCGCCGGGTCGCGGGACGCCGTAGATCGCGGTGTAGACGGCGGGGTGGGTCAGGCCGAACTCGAGGTGGAGGTCCCAGCCACGGCGCAGGTCGTCGACCGGGTCCTCGGCGCGCTCGCGGGTGGTCTTCGCGACCACGTACTGCTCGAAGCCCCGCTCGGTGACGGCGTCGAGCAGGCCCTGCTTGTCGCGGAAGAGCCGGTAGATCGCGGGCGCCTGGACGCGGGCCGCCGCGCTCACGGCGCGCGTGGACATCGCGTCCGGCCCTCCCTCGTCGAGCAGGCGCGTCGCCGCCTCGAGGATGCGGTCGCGCGTCGTCGTCGGCATGCGCCGCACGGTAGCACCGTTGGCTCCCCCTGATATTGCCAACGCTAACTCTTGACAGGTATCGGCGATTCGGTAACGTTGATGTTATCGCCGATACCAAGGAGCCACGATGACCGCCACGACCACCGCCCGACCCTCGTCCGCAGCCCTCCTCGCGCTCGTCACCGGCGGCAGCCGCGGGCTGGGCCGCAGCAGCGTCCGCCACCTCGCGCAGGCCGGGGTCGACGTCGTGCTCACCTACCGCAGCAACGAGGCGGAGGCGCGCGCCGCCGTCAGCGAGGTCGAGGACGCGGGTCGCCGCGCCGTCGCGCTGCCGCTCGACACGTCGACCACCGCGGGCATCCCCGCGTTCGTCGACGAGCTGGCGCACGTCCTTCCCGAGCGCTTCGGCCGCGACACCGTCGACCACCTGGTCAACAACGCGGGCACCGGGCTGCACCGGCCGCTCGCCGAGACCACCGAGGCCGAGCTCGACGAGCTGCTCGCGATCCACGTCCGCGGACCCCTGTTCCTCACCCAGGCGCTCCTGCCGACGATCCGCGACGGCGGCCGCATCCTGTTCACGTCCACCGGGCTCACGCGGTTCACGCTGCCGGGCGGGTACGGGGCGTACGCGGCGGCGAAGGCGGCGGTCGAGGCGCTCGCGCGCTACTTCGCGCTCGAGCTCGGCCCGCGCGGCATCGCCGTCAACACCATCGCGCCGGGCGCCGTGCAGACCGACTTCGCGGGCGGCGTCGTGCGCGACGACCCGGCCGTCAACCAGGCGGTCGCCTCGATGACCGCGATGGGGCGCCCCGGCCTGCCCGACGACGTCGGTGCCGCCGTCGCGGCGCTGCTCACCGGAGGGACGGGCTGGATCACCGGGCAGCGGATCGAGATCTCCGGCGGGCAGCGGCTGTGAGCGGCGTGGACGGGCGCCGCCCCGCCGGACGTGCGCGACCCGGCCGGGTCGCCGGTGTCGCGCTCGCGGTCGTGGTCGGCGGCGGGCTCGCCGGGTGCACGCCGCCGCCGACGCCGGCCGAGGGGCCGACGCCGGTCCCGAGCGCGTCCGCCGCGCCCGCGTCCGCGGCGGGCGCCCGAGTCGTCCCCGGCGCCGTGGCCGAGGTCGCGAGCGGGCTCGTCATGCCGTGGGGCCTGGCCTTCCTGCCCGACGGGACGGCTCTCGTCTCGAGCCGGTCCACGGGGGAGGTGCTCCACGTGCGGGGCGACGGGACCCCCGCCCGGGTCGTCGGCACGGTGCCCGGGGTCGAGGTCAGCGCCGAGGGAGGGCTGCTCGGCATCGCGGTCTCGCCCGGCTTCGCCGACGACCGGACGCTCTACGCCTACGTCTCCTCGGCGCCGACCAACCGGGTCGTCGCGCTGCGGGTCGGCGAGGACCTGCGCTCGCTCAGCCTGGAGCGCGTCGTGCTCGACGGCATCCAGACGGCCGACCGCCACCACGGCGGCCGCGTCGTCGTCGGGCCCGACGGTCACCTGTGGATCGGCACGGGCGACGCCTTCGAGCCCGAGAACGCGGCGACGCCCGACTCGCTCAACGGCAAGGTGCTGCGGATCGCGACCGACGGCTCGGTGCCCGCGGACAACCCCTCGGGCACGCCCGTCTACTCGACGGGCCACCGCAACGTCCAGGGCATCGCGTTCGGTCCCGACGGCACCGCGTACGCGTCCGAGCTGGGGCACCGCACGTGGGACGAGGTCAACGTCCTGCGGCCCGGCGTCGACTACGGGTGGCCCGCGTCGGAGGGCACGGTCGGCGGCCACGGCGAGCTTCCCCTCGTCACGCTGCACCCGGACGACGCGTCCCCGTCGGGCGTCGCCTACGCGCGCGGCTCCCTGTGGACGGCGGCCCTGGGAGGGCAGCGCCTGTGGCAGGTCCCCGTCGACGGGCCCCGCGTGACGGGGGACCCCGTCGCCTGGCTCGCCGGTGAGCACGGCCGCCTCCGCACGGTCGAGGTCGCGCCCGACGGCTCGCTCTGGGTCGTCACGTCCAACACGGACGGGGCGACGTGGGGCGGCACGGAGCCCCGACCCGGGGACGACCGCATCCTGCGTGTCGAGCTCGTCGAGAGCTGAGCAGCCCGGCCCGGCGCCCGGTGGGCCCCTCGCGCGGACGCCATCGACGGCCCGTAGTGTTGCCGCGTGACGGCGCCGGCGACGACCGGCCGGCGGCCCCCGCCGCCCGTCACCTGACACGTGAGCTCATGAGGGAGATCTGATGCCCGGCGGTCTTGCTGCGCTCCTGGACGACGTCGCCGCGCTCGTGAAGCTCGCCGCGGCCTCGGTGGACGACGTCGGCGCCGCAGCCGGTCGCGCGAGCGCGAAGGCGGCGGGCGTCGTCATCGACGACACGGCCGTGACGCCGCGCTACGTGCACGGGTTCACCCCCGATCGCGAGCTGCCCATCGTCCGGCGGATCGCCGTCGGCTCGCTGCGCAACAAGCTGCTGTTCATCCTCCCCGCGGCGCTGCTGCTCAGCCAGTTCCTGCCCTGGCTGCTCACACCGATCCTCATGATCGGCGGCACCTATCTCGCCTTCGAGGGCGCGGAGAAGATCTGGGAGCTCGTCAGCGGGCACTCCAAGCACGCGAAGGCCGTCCCGGCCGCGGCCGTCGGCCCCGACACCGAGAAGACGATGGTCTCGGGCGCGATCCGCACCGACTTCATCCTCTCGGCCGAGATCATGGTCATCGCGCTCAACGAGGTGGCGGACGAGCCGCTCGTCTCGCGCGCCGTGATCCTCGCGGTCGTGGCCCTCGGCATCACCGTGCTCGTCTACGGCGTCGTCGCCCTCATCGTGAAGATGGACGACATCGGCCTGCGGCTCGCGCGCACCCGCCACGGCGGCGTCGCGACCGCCGGCCGGCTGCTCGTCCGCGCCATGCCCAAGGTCCTCAGCGTGCTCTCGACCGTCGGCATCGTCGCGATGCTGTGGGTCGGCGGCCACATCCTCCTCGTCGGCGTCGACGAGCTGGGCTGGCACGCGCCCTACGAGCTCGTGCACCACCTCGAGGAGGCCGTGCACGACGTCGGCGGCATCGGCGGCTTCCTCGCGTGGCTCGTCAACACGCTCGCCTCCGCGGTCATCGGCCTGCTCGTCGGCGCGGTCGTCGTCGCCGTCATGCACGTCATCCCGCGCCGCGGGGGCCACGGCGACGCCGCCGCCCACGGCGCTGCGGCCCACGACGAGGCCGCAGGCCACGGCGCCGCGGCCGACGACGACATCGCAGGCCACGGCGCCGCGAGCCGCAGCGACACCGAGGCGCCGGGGCCCGGCCCCGCGCACTAGCGCCGTCCGGGGCGCGGGACCCGGGGGTCAGCCCGACGCCTCGAGGGTGTCGACGTGCTCGCCGACCGTGTCGGTGCGCAGCGCCTCCATGAGCGCGGCGAACGGGGCGGGGTCCGGCAGGACGACGTCCTCGCCGCCGGCCGCCTCGCTCGTGGGCGCCGCGACGACGTCGACGTCGTCGGGCCGCAGCTGACGCAGGCTCGCGAGCAGCCCGACCATCGTCGCGCGGTCGAGGCCCTCGTCGACGGCGACCGAGCCGGACACGACGTCGAGCAGCAGCGGCCAGCTCGTGGGGTTGCCGCGCACGTCGTCGTCGGCGACGCGGTCGAGGATCGCCTCGAGCCAGGCGAGCGCGCGCAGCGGGCGCGAGCCCTGGTCGGCCGAGCCGTGGACCAGGAGCAGCGCCTGCTCCCCGGAGAGCCGGTGCTCGCCCGCGGGCACGACGACGCGTCCGCCCGCCACGACGGCCTCGGGCACCGCCAGGTCGACGCCGCCGAGCGCGTCGGTGAGCCGCGCGAACGTCGCGGCGTCCGTGAGCGCCACGTGGTCCACGCGCACGTCGGTCACCTGCTCGACGGCCTGGACGGCGCCGGCCGGCCCGCCCTCGGCGAACGCCGACCGCAGCGTGGCGTCGTCGCCCGCGGCAGGGTCGCCCGCCGCGAGGTCCGGCGGCAGCGCCACGACCTGCGCGCTCTCCCGGTCCGCGGCCACGCGCGCGAGCAGGACGACGTCGGTGACCTCGGCGGCCTCCGCCCAGGCCTCGGGACCGGAGCCGACGTCGTCCGCGGAGCCGAGCACGAGGATCGTCACGGGCTCGGCGACCGGCTCGCCGGCGGGCACCTCGGGCTCGGCCGGCGCGGGCCGGGACGGCAGCCCCGCGAACGGGTCGGGGAAGCGCTCGATGCGGTCGTCCAGGCGGTCCAGCGCGACGAGCGAGGCGGTCGTGACGGCGACGACCAGGACGACGAGCGACGCGAGGACGACGAGCGCGACGTCGCGCCGCCGGCGGCGGCGGCGCACGGCCGGTCGCGGCGGGACGACCACGGGCGGCTCGTCCGACTCGGGCCCGGGCACGGGACGCACGGTGGCGACGACCGCTCCGACGGCGGCCGTGAGCTCGGCGAACGTCTCGTCGTAGGCGCGGCGGTCGTGACCGAAGGGGTCGGGGACGTCGTCCTCGACGGGGTCGAGCGGCGCCGTCCGCCCGCGCTGCGGCCCCGCCGCCCCGACGAGCGCGCGCAGACGCTCGAGCGCGTCGCCGTCGGGCAGCGCCTCGGGCCCGAGCGACCGCGCGACGCGCGCGAGCTCGGGGAGGGTGAACGTGCGCCGCAGCGCCGCCGGCACGCGGCGGACCACCTCGGCGCGCTCCTCGCGGCTCGCGGTGAGGACGAGGTCGGCGTCCTGGACGAGCTCGATGGTCAGCTCGCGGGGCGTGTGCCCGTCCGCCGGAGCACCCGTCGCCGCGAGGAGCTCGACGAGCGGCTCGGGCACCGGCTGCTCGAGCGCCGCGTGCGTCCCCGCGCTCGCGACGTCGATCGCGTCGGCGCCCGGCGCCCCCTCCAGACCGGCGCGCAGGAGCCGCTCGGCGGCGGCGGAGCGGCACAGGTTCATCCCGCCCACGACCAGCACGCCGAACCGGCCCGACGTGGCGTCGGGCGCGTCCCCGGGGGGCGGCCTCATCGCCCCATTGTGGGACGAACCGGACACCGTGGATACGGCATGTCCGCGGGGAGGGCCGCGGGGGCGGTCGACGCCCTCGGGCCGGGCCTGCCCGTGAGCCTGTCCGAGGGCCCGGGCGGCGCGGTAGGAAGGGGCATGGCTCCCGACGCCGCGGCCGTCGCCGCACCCGTCCTCGTCGTCGGCGCCGGGCCCGCGGGCCTCGCGGCCGCCGCGGCCCTCGGCCGCCGGGGCGTCCCGGCCGTCGTGCTCGAGCGGGCCGACGTCGTCGCGTCGTCGTGGCGCGGCCACTACGACCGGCTGCACCTGCACACGACGCGCCGCATGTCCGCGCTGCCCGGGCTGGCGATCCCCCGGTCGGCGGGACGCTGGGTGAGCCGCGACGACGTCGTCGCCTACCTCGAGCGCTACGCGGCCCACCACCGGCTCGACGTGCGTACCGGCGTGGAGGTCACCGCCGTCGTGCGCGACGGCGACCGGTGGCTGCTCGAGGGCACCGAGGCGGCCGGCGACGGCGAGCCGCTCGCGTCGCCCCACGTGGTCGTCGCCACCGGCTACAACCACGTCCCGGCGGTGCCGGCGTGGCCCGGCGTCGAGGCGTGGCCGGGGACGCTGCTGCACGCACGCGACTACCGGGCGCCCGCCGCGTTCCGCGGCCGGGACGTGCTCGTCGTGGGCTCGGGCAACACGGGGGCCGAGATCGCGGTCGACCTGGCCGAGGGTGGCGCGGCGCGCGTGCGGCTCTCGTTCCGGACGGCGCCCAACATCGTGCGGCGCAGCACGGCCGGGTGGCCCGCCCAGGCGACGGGCGTGCTCGTGCGCCACCTCCCCGTGCCGCTCGTGGACCGGATGGGGGTGGTCGTGACCCGGCTCGGCGTGCCGGACCTCACCGCGTACGGCCTGCCGCGCTCGACGGTCGGCGTCGCGACCCGCGTGCGTCAGGGCACGGTGCCGTTGCAGGACGTCGGCCTGGTGGCCGCGGTGCGCGCGCGCCGCGTCGAGCCGGTGCCTGCCGTCGTCGGCTTCGAGCCCGATGCCGTGGTCCTCGCCGACGGCGCCCGCGTGACGCCCGACGTCGTCGTCGCGGCCACGGGCTACCGGCCGGGTCTCGAGTCGCTGCTCGGCGGGCTCGGCGTCCTGGACGCGCGCGGGCTGCCCCGCGCGCGCGGCGCCCGGACGGCGCCCGGAGCGCCGGGGCTGTACGTCACGGGCTTCACGAACCCGATCAGCGGGATGCTCCGGGAGATGCGGATCGACGCGGTGCGGATCGCGCGCGCCATCGCGCGCGAGCGGGCCGGGGCCGGGGCTCCGTCCGTCGGGGTGGCGCAGCGCTGACCGCGGCCGCGGGCGGCGGGACGGCGTGCGGCGTCGCGAGCGACGGCCGCGGGGCCGATGATGGGACGCATGGTGCGGCAGGCCTTCTCCCCGGGCGACCTCCTCGTCGCCGTGCCGCACCTCGAGGACCCGAACTTCCGCCGGTCGGTCGTCCTGCTGCTGCACCACGACCGCGAGGGCGCGCTCGGCGTCGTGCTCAACCGTCCGCTCGGCGTGGACCTCGGCGCCGTGCTGCCCTCGTGGCAGGACGTCGTCAGCGAACCGGCGACGCTCTTCCAGGGCGGTCCCGTGGGCCTCGACGGCGCGCTCGGCGTCGCGACGCTGCGCGCGGGCACGGAGCCGCCCGCGCCGGTCACCCGGATCTCGCCTGCCTTCGGCCTCGTGGACCTCGACGGCGACCCCGACGTCCTCGGCGGCCTGCTCGGGCTGCGGGTGTTCGCCGGCCACGCCGGCTGGGGCTCGGGGCAGCTCGACGCCGAGGTGGCCGCGGGGGACTGGTACGTCGTGCCCGCGCTCCCGTCGGACGCGATCGCGCCCGACCCCGCGGTGCTCTGGCGCCAGGTGCTGCGTCGCCAGGGCGGCGCCATGGCGATCGTCTCGACCTTCCCGGACGACCCGCGCCTCAACTGACGGCCACCCGGGGCGGCCGCCTGGGCGCGGGGCCCGAGGTCCCGGATATCTCACCCACAGGTCCCGGACGGGACGGTGGCGCCGGTGGAACGCTGGTGGTGCGGACCGGTCACCCGGCCCGCCGGCCCCACGGGGCGCAACCCGTCCCGGGGGCCGATGGCGGCCACCACCCGCCTGCCCGACGACGCGCAGGAGATCCCCGTGCACCCCGACCTGTACCTCACGATCTACCGCCAGCAGATGCGCCGGCTCGAGCAGCGCCTCGAGATCCAGTGCGCGACGGACGCCCGCGGCGCCGGCACCCGCCGGCAGGAGCGTCGGCACACGCCGCACCTGCCGCACCTGCCCCTGCACCGGCGGTCCGCGCAGCACCGCTGAGCCCGCCCGGTCGCGAGGCCGGGGACGCACGGCCTCGCCGGCCGGGGGACGAGACGTCCCGGACATGAGCCGGACACCCGGCCGGACGGCCCGTGGCCCTACCGTGTGACCATGGTGACTGCTGCGCGCATCGAGGCCACGGCCTCCACCGCGGCCGACAGGGTCCTCGGCGGCTTCGCCCGGGCGTTCGCGTGGTTCACCGCGCGCCCCTGGTGGCAGCAGGTGGGCATCGTGTGGGCGCTCGGCCGGGTCTTCTCGGTGCTCGTCGTGCTCACGGTCGCGCGCATGCAGGCCGAGAACCCGTGGTCGCCCGTGCGGCCCGGGTACTTCGAGTACATCGACGGCTGGGACGCCGGCTGGTACCACAAGATCTACGACGAGGGCTATCCGTCCCCGCTGCCGCGGGACGCCGAGGGGCACGTCGAGACGAACCAGTGGGCGTTCTACCCGATGCTCCCGGGGCTGTCCCGCCTGGTGCACGCCGTGACCGGCGTGGACTTCCGGTACAGCGCGCCCATCATCGCGACGATCGCGAGCCTCGCGCTGTGCCTGGTGCTGTTCCGGCTGTTCTCGACGCGCGCCACGGCGCCGGTCGCGCTCACCGCGGTCGCGCTGTTCTCCTTCCAGCCGGCCGCGCCGATCCTGCAGTTCGGCTACGGCGAGTCCCTCGGGATGCTCCTGCTCGTGGGGATCTTCCTGCTCGTGCTCCAGCACCGGTACTACGCGGCGGTCCCGCTCGTGCTCGTCATGAGCGTCACGCGGCCGATGGCGGCCCCGCTCGCGCTCACCCTGCTGCTGCTGGGCATCGGCTGGTTCATGCGGCGCGACCGCGAGCCGGTCGACGCGCGGCGGTGGTGGGGCCTCGGCGTGCTCACCGCGGTCTCGGGCCTCGCGACGTTCGTGTGGCCGGCGGTCGCCGCCGTGACGACCGGCGAGCTCACGGCGTACTTCCAGACCGAGGGCGCGTGGCGCGGCGACGAGCACCCGCTGCCGGGCCAGCTGTGGTTCAACATCGGGATCCGGCTGTTCGGGCGGCCCTTCGGGCTGCTCGCGCCGATCCTCTTCGGGCTCGGGCTGGTCGTCGTCATGGCGACCAGGACCGTCCGTCGGCTCGGCGCGCTGATGTACCTCTGGACCGCCGTCTACCTCTTCTACCTGCTGGGCACGATCGCGCCCAACGGGTCGCTGTTCCGGCTCATGATGCCGACGTTCCCGCTGTTCCTGGCGGCGTCGATGGCGTCGAGCTCCAAGGCCTACCGGACCGCGCTGATCATCGGCTCGATGGTCGCCCAGATCGTCTGGGTCGCCTGGCTGTGGCACTGGTCGGGCGTCGGGCTCCACGGTGCGCGAGAGTCGAACCCCTAGGGACGGCACGAGCAGCGGCACGGGGGTGGCCGGGTGGCGAGGAAGCGCGACGCGCGCACGGGCGAGCTCGAGACCTACCGGTCGATGCGCGACTTCAGCCGCACGGCCGAGCCGGCCGGCGGGCCGCCCGAGCCGGAGCCCGACGGCGCCCTGAGGTTCGTCGTCCAGCGCCACCGCGCGCGCCGGCTGCACTACGACCTGCGGTTCGAGATGGGCGGCGTGCTCGCCAGCTGGGCCGTGCCACGCGGCCCGACGCTCGACCCGGCGGCGCGGCGGATGGCCGTCCACGTCGAGGACCACCCGCTCGAGTACGCCGACTTCGAGGGCGTCATCCCCTCCGGCGAGTACGGCGGCGGCGACGTCATCGTGTGGGACCGGGGCACGTGGGAGCCCCACGGCACCGACGACCCGGTGGCCGCGGTCGCTGCGGGCGAGCTGCACGCCGAGATGCACGGCGAGCGCCTGCGCGGGCGCCTCGTGCTCGTGCGCCGCGGCGAGGCCGACGAGCACGGCAAGGAGCAGTGGCTCCTGCTCCACAAGCGCGACGAGCACGCGGTCGAGGGCTGGGACGCCGAGGACCACCCGACGTCCGTCGTCTCGGGCCGCACCAACGACGAGGTGAAGGCCGACCCCGACCGGCTGTGGCGCTCGGACCTGCCCGCCGCCGAGGCGTCGATCGAGCTCCACCCGCCGGTGCCCGCGGGCCCGACGGACGACGAGCTCGCGGCGCTCGACGACCTCGGCGCGGGCGGCACGTGGGAGGTCCTGGGCCGCAGCCTGCGCCTGACCAACCTCGACAAGGTGCTCTTCCCCGGTCGCGACGGCGAGCCGGACGTCACCAAGCGCGAGCTCGTGCGCTACGCGGCGCGCATCGCACCCGTCGTCCTGCCGTACCTGCGCGGTCGGCCGCTCAACATGCACCGCTACCCCGACGGCGCGGCCAAGAAGGGGTTCTGGCACAAGCAGCTCCCCTCGCACGCGCCCGCGTGGGTGCCGCGCTGGGACAACCCCGAGGCCGACGACGGCGAGAGCACGACCTACCTCGTCGTCGACGAGCCCGCGGCGCTGGTCTGGGCGGCGAACTTCGGGGCCCTCGAGTGGCACGCGTGGACGTCCCGAGCGGCCGACCCGCACCACCCGACCTACGCGCTCGTCGACATCGACCCGGGCCCGTCGACCGCGTGGGACGACGTGGTCCTGCTCGCGCGCCTGCACCGCGACGCCTTCGCCCACCTCGGCGTGCGGGCGTACCCCAAGCTCACGGGGCGGCGGGGCATCCAGGTGTGGGTGCCGATCGCCGTCAGGCCGGGCTTCGACGAGGCGCGCGCGTGGGTCGAGCGGCTCTCGAAGACCGTGGGCGCCGTGGTGCCCGACCTCGTGAGCTGGCGGTGGGAGGTGCGCGACCGTGGCGGCCAGGCGCGGCTCGACTACACGCAGAACGCGATCAACAAGACGCTCGTCGCCCCGTACAGCCCGCGCGCGGCGGCCGGGGCGCCGGTGTCGGCGCCGATCACCTGGGACGAGCTCGACGAGGAGTGGCTCCGCCCCGACGCGTTCACGATCCGCACGGTCCTCGACCGCCTCGCCGACCGCGGCGACCCCTTCCGCGGGGTGCTCGAACCCGGCCAGACCCTCCCGCCCCTCACCTGACCCGTCGGCCCCACCGCCCCCGCCCTTCTCGCCGAGGTCGCTGGTTCACGTCGAGGGGGGGGGGGGGGACCAACCCCCACCGCCCCCAACCCCCACCCCCCCGGGGGGGGGGGGGGGGGGGGGGGGCGGGGGGGCGCCCCCCCCCGCCCCCCCCCCCCCCCCCCCCCCCCCCCCCCCCCCCCCCCCCACGGCCGGGTCCACCGTGGGCACCGGCTCGGGCGGGCACGCGGCGAAGACGTCGGCCGCGAGTCGGGCGGCCTCCGGCCGCCGCGTCGGGTCCGGGTCGCACGCCGCACGCAGGAGCGCCGTGAGCACGGCCACGTCACCGGCTCCGCGCTCCGTCTCGTCCCCGGGCCCGCCGCCCGCGGGCGGCAGTCCGGCCGGGTCAGCGGGGTGGCGCGGGCTCCCGCCGTCGGGGCCGAGGAGGGCGAGCCCGAGGCGGCCGAGGGCGTGGACGTCGCCGGGCGGCCTCGCCCCGCGGGCGCGCTCCGGCGCGGCGAACCCCGGCGTGCCCTGCTCCAGCGGGTCGTCGCCCGTGAGCACGTCGACCAGCACGGGGCGGCCGGCGCCGACGACGACGTTGCCGGGGGCCACGTCCCCGTGCGAGAGCCCGGCGGCGTGCAGCGCCGCGAGGGCGCGCGCGAGTGGGACGACGACCGTCACGACCGCCCCCGCCGACCAGCGCGGCCGTGCCGCGAGCAGCGTCGCCAGGTCGGGGCCCTCGACCGCACGGTGCAGCACCGCGAGCCGGCCGTCCGGCAGCGGCACCGCCGCGCCGACGCGCGCGAGGTGCTCGTGGTCCACGTGCGCGAGCCGCGAGGCGCGCTCCTGCAGGCGTCCCCCGTGCGTGGCCGAGCGCACCGGGAGCACGCTCACCGCCCAGCGCGTGCCGTCGGGCGCGAGCGCGCTGCGCACCGCTCCGCCCGACCCCGTCCCGAGAGGGCCCGCGGGGCGCAGCCCCAGGTGCTCGAGGGCGTCCGTGAGGCCCTCGGGCTCGGCGCCGGGATCGGCGTGGAGGGCTGCGGCGTCGGTCACGGCGGCGGTCACGGCGCCATGCCACCACGGCGAGGGGGCGCGTGGGCGTCGTCCACAGGTCGACGCCCACGCGGCGCCCGGGCTCAGCCGACCGGCTCGTCCCGGCGGCTCTCGGCGCTGAGCCGGGCCGCGTCCAGCACCGCTGCCGTGCGGACGGCGTCCCGCGGGTCGACGGGCACGGGCGCGCCCTCGCGGAGCCACGCGGCGACGGCGCGGTAGAAGTCCGCGTGCCCGCCGGGCTCGCGGGGCACGGGCACGGCCTGGTCGCCGTGCACGAGCCACCCCTCCATGCCCTCGCCCGGGTCCAGCGCCTCGAACGGCGTCGCCTCCCCCTCGAAGGACGTCACGAGGTAGGCGCCCCGCGAGCCGAGCACGCGCGTGCGCGGGCCGGGTGCCCCGACGAGGCCGCCGGCCCACAGGTGGCTCGTCGTGCCGGCCGCGTGGGTGAGCGCGAGGAAGACGTCGTCCTCGGTCGGGGTCGTCAGCGCGCGCAGCTCGGCCCGGACCGCGGTCACGGGCCCGAACAGCTGGACCGCCGAGTCCACGAGGTGCGCGCCGAGGTCGAGCAAAAGGCCGCCGCCCTCGCCGACGGCGTTCTCCTTCCAGCGGTCCTTCGGCACGGGCCGCCAGCGCTCCCAGCGCCGCTCGAAGCGGTGGACGTCCCCGAGCACGCCCTCGGCCAGCAGCCGCCGCAGCGTGCGCTGCTCGTCGTCCCACCGCCGGTTCTGGAAGACGGTGAGCCGCCCGCCGCGCGCCTCGGCCGCGTCCACGAGCCGCTGCGCGCCCGCCCGGTCGACGGCGAGCGGCTTGTCGACCACCGTCGGCACGCCCGCCTCGAGCGCCGCGAGCGCGTGCTCGACGTGCCGCCCCGTCGGCGACGCGACGACGACGACGTCGAGCCCCGGCGCCGCGAGCAGCCCTGCGACGTCGTCGTGCACGCCCACGCCCGGCCAGTCCTCCGCGGCGCCCTGCGCGCGCGCCGGGTCGCGCGTGACGACGTGCGTCACGACGTGCCCGGCCTCGCGCAGCAGCCTCGCGTGGATCCCGCGGCCCGCGTCGCCGTACCCGACGACGCCGACCCGCAGCCTCAGTCCCTCATCGCCTTCCGCCATGGCCACCAGGATGCCGCACCCAGGTCGTGCACCAGACCGGGGACGAGCAGCGTGCGGACCACGAGCGTGTCGATGAGCACGCCGAGCGCGACGAGGAAGGCGAGCTGGACGAGGAACAGCAGGGGCAGCACCGCGAGGGCGCCGAACGTCGCGGCGAGCACCACGCCCGCGCTGGTGATGACGCCGCCGGTCACCGCGAGCCCGCGACGCACGCCCTCGCGCGTCCCGTGGACCAGCGACTCCTCGCGCACCCGGGTCATGAGGAAGATCGAGTAGTCGATCCCCAGCGCCACGAGGAACACGAAGGCGTAGAGCGGCACCGAGGCGTCCGCCCCGGGGAAGCCGAGCACGTGCTCGAACACGAGCGCCGCGATGCCCAGCGTCGCGCCGAACGAGAGCAGGTTGGCGAGCACGATGAGCACGGGCGCGACGACGGCCCGGAGCAGCAGCACGAGGACGAGCAGGATCACGGCGAGCACCGTCGGCACGATGACCCTCAGGTCGCGCGCGCTCGTCACCTGCGTGTCGAGCCGCTCGGCGGCGGCGCCGCCGACGAGGGACCCGGGCGCGACGTCGTGCGCGGCCTCGCGGATCCGCTCGACGACGGCGGTCGCCTCCTGCGAGTCCGACGGAGCCTCGGTGACGACCTCCACGAGCACCCGCCCGTCGACGACGAGCGGCGGTGCCGTGGGGTCGGCGGGACGGCCCCCGCCGCCGCCCTGCGCCACCGCCTGGGCGGCCGCGACGCCGTCCACCTGCGTCACCGCCTCGACGACGCCCTCGAGGTCGGCCTCGTCCGCGAGCACCGTGACGGGCTGCACCTGACCGGCGTCGAAGTGGTCGGCGAGGACCTCGTAGCCGGTCACCGACTCGACCTCGGACAGGAAGATGTCGTTCTCCCCGGTGCCCTCCGCCTCGAACGTCGGCACCCACGCGCAGGCGATGGCGAGCACGACGGCGGTCGACAGCCAGACCCGCCGCGGGTGGCGCCCGACGAGGGCCGAGACGCGCCCCCACAGGCCGGAGCGGGCCTCGAGGTGCTCGAGCGGCTCGTCGGTCGCGGCCGGCAGGGCGGCGTCGTCGGACGCGCCGAGCGTGGTGTCCGGGTGCGGGATGCGCGGCCAGAAGACCCACCGCGCGCGCCGGCCCCCGACGAGCAGGAGGGCGGGCAGGAGGGTCATGGACGCGAGGAACGCGGCCGCGATGCCGACGGCCGCGACCGGGCCGAGGCTCGAGTTCGAGCGCAGGTCGGACAGCAGGAGGCAGAGCAGCCCGGCGATGACGGTCCCGGCGCTCGCCGCGACGGGCTCGACCGACGCGCGCAGGGCGCGGCGGACCGCGGCGTAGGGCGAGAGGACGCGGCGCAGCTCCTCGCGGTACCGCGCGACGACGAGCAGCGAGTAGTCCGTCGCGGCGCCCACGACCAGGATGAAGAGGATCCCCTGGCTCTGGCCGTTGAGCACGAGCACGTCGGCCTTCGCGAGCTGGTAGACGACCAGCGCGGCCGCGGCGAGCCCGAACAGCGACGTGAACAGCACCGCGAACGGCAGCACCGGCGACCGGTAGACGAGCACGAGGATGACGAAGACGACGACGAGCGCGACGAGCAGCAGCAGGCTGTCGATGCCGCCGAAGGCCTCGACGAGGTCGGCGATGGAGCCGGCTGGACCGGTGACGTAGGCCTCGAGGCCGCTGCCGTCGAGCTCCTCGTCGACGGCGGCGCGGAGCTCGGCGACGACGAGGTTGACGACGCGCTCCTCGCCGATCTGCTCGTTCGCGCGGTCCGCGTCGAGGGAGATCGTCACGAGCGCGGCCTCGCCGTCCTCGGACGGGAAGGCCACCGGGGGCGCGACCACGAGGTCCGTGAGCGGCGTGCCGTCCTCGAGCTCGAGGTCGGCGAGCGAGGCCGCGAACCCCTGCACCAGGCCGAGCTGCTCGGGGTCGAGCGCGCCGTCCCCCCGCACGACGACGAGCGCGGGCAGGACGGCGTCCTCGCTGAAGTCCTGCGCCGCCGCGGCCGCCTCGGTGGACTCGGCGCCGTCCGGCAGGAAGGAGGCGGCGTCGTTCTCCTGGACGTCCGAGAGGCTCCCGATGGAGGTCCCTCCCACGCCGGCGAGGCCGAGCCAGACCAGCAGGACGAGGAGCACCCCCAGCCCGCGCAGGAACCCGCCACGACGCCCACCCGATTTGCTCAGCATGCTGAGTATCATCGCCACAGCTAGCCTGGAGGCACAACTCGAGCGGAATGCGGGGTGGTCGTCCGGTGGTGGGCCAGGCACGCGCGACCGACGCCTCGTCGGCGTCCGCCGAGCCGGGACCCGTCACCCCGCCGGGGCAGCCGCGCCCGACGGGCCAGTGGCCCACCGGCCGCCTGGTCTCGGCCGTCGCCCGGCGGATCGAGCGCGACTGGAACGCCCACCTCGCCGGGTGGGACCTCAACCACGCCTCGCTGCCCGTCCTCTACCTGCTCGCGGGCGGACCGCGCTCGCAGCGCGAGCTGGCCCAGGCGTCGGGCGTCACCGAGCAGACGATGAGCCGGATCATCGGGCGGCTGGACCGGACGGGCTACATCGAGCGCCGTGCGCACAGCCTCGACCGCCGTCGCTACGAGGTCGTGCTCACCCCCAGCGGCCGCCGGGCCCTCGCCGAGGCGGGCGACCCGCGGGTCGCGGAGCAGATGAGCATCCGCGGGCTGTCGCCGACGCAGGTCGAGCAGCTGCGCGCGATCCTCGCCGTGATGCTCGCCCAGCGAGCGCGACCCGACGACCCCGACCTCAGCGCCCACGTCCGTGGCGCGCTCGGCGAGGAGGACCCGCCGCCGGACGCGGGGTAGCGTGACCGGCATGCACCCCGAGCTGCTCCGGCTGGACCTCGGGCAGCGGCTCGTGGGCTACCACGAGGCCTGGGACCTCCAGCGCCGGCTGCACTCCGAGGTCGCCGACGGCGAGCGCCCCGACACCGTCGTGCTCGTCGAGCACGAGTCCGTCTACACCGCGGGCCGCCGCACGGCGTCGTGGGACCGCCCGGTCGACGGCACGCCCGTGGTCGACGTCGACCGCGGGGGCAAGATCACGTGGCACGGGCCGGGACAGCTCGTCGCCTACCCGATCGTGCGTCTCGCCGAGCCCGTCGACGTCGTCGCCTACGTGCGCGCGCTCGAGCAGGCGCTCATCGACACGTGCGCCGACCTCGGCCTCGCCGCCGTGCGCGTCGAGGGTCGCTCGGGCGTCTGGTTCCCGGCGGACGACGAGGGCGGCGGCGTCCCCGGGCATCGGCGCGAGCGCAAGGTCGCCGCGATCGGCGTCCGCGTCGCACGCGGCGTGACGATGCACGGCCTCGCGCTCAACTGCGACGCGGACCTGGGCGCGTTCGGCCGGATCGTGCCGTGCGGCATCGCCGACGCCGACGTCACGAGCCTCAGCGCAGAGCTCGGGCGGACCGTGACGATCGCCGAGGCCGAGGCGCTCCTGCTCCCCCACCTCGGGCGCGCCCTCGCGGGCGTGTCGGCGCACGCCGCGTCCGCCCACGGCGAGCAGGCGCACGCGCCGCGCGAGGTCGTCGGACGACTGACGTAGGGTGGCCGGGTGACGATCGCTCCCGAGGGACGCCGGATGCTGCGGGTCGAGGCCCGCAACGCTGCCACGCCGATCGAGAAGAAGCCCGAGTGGATCAAGACCCGGGCGACGATGGGCCCGGAGTACACCGAGCTCAAGGGCCTCGTGAAGCGCGAGGGCCTGCACACGGTGTGCGAGGAGGCGGGCTGCCCCAACATCTTCGAGTGCTGGGAGGACCGCGAGGCCACGTTCCTCATCGGCGGCGACCAGTGCACGCGGCGGTGCGACTTCTGCCAGATCGACACGGGCAAGCCCGCGGACTTCGACGCCGACGAGCCCCGCCGGGTCGCGGAGTCCGTCCAGGCCATGGGCCTGCGGTACTCGACCGTCACCGGCGTCGCGCGCGACGACCTGCCCGACGGCGGCGCCTGGCTCTACGCCGAGACGGTGCGCCAGATCCACGCGCTCAACCCGGGCACGGGCGTCGAGCTGCTCATCCCCGACTTCAACGCCGTGCCCGAGCTGCTCGCCGAGGTCTTCTCGTCGCGACCCGAGGTGCTCGCGCACAACCTCGAGACCGTGCCGCGGATCTTCAAGCAGATCCGCCCGGGCTTCCGGTACGACCGCTCGCTGTCGGTGCTCACGCAGGCGCGCGAGGCCGGCCTGGTCACGAAGTCCAACATCATCCTCGGCATGGGCGAGACGTACGACGAGGCGGCCGCCGCGCTCCAGGACCTGCACGACGCCGGCTGCGACCTCGTGACGATCACGCAGTACCTGCGTCCGTCGGTGCGCCACCACCCCGTCGACCGCTGGGTGCGGCCCGAGGAGTTCGTGGCGCTCTCGGAGGAGGCCGAGCGGATCGGCTTCCTGGGCGTCATGTCCGGGCCGCTCGTGCGCTCGTCCTACCGGGCCGGTCGCCTGTGGGCACAGGCCATGGGCCGCCGCGGCGAGGCCATCCCCGAGGGGCTCGCCCACCTGGCGACGGAGCGCGCCGCGCGCCAGGAGGCGTCGAGCCTGCTCGCCCGCTGACGGCCTGCGACCGGCCGTCCCGGTCGGCCGAAGGGCTGACCTCGGGGCCCGGACCTGGCCACTAGACTCGCCGCATGGCCCGTCAGCGCTCCAGTGCGCCCTCCCCTGCCCCGCAGGGCGCCGCACCCAAGGTGAAGAAGACCCGCTGGTACCACCAGGTGTGGCAGGCGTACCAGATGACGCGGGCGACGGACCCGTCGGTGACCTGGTGGGTCCTGGGCGCCTTCGCGGCCGTGCTGGCCGTCGCGATCGTCGTCGCGCTCTTCCTCGACACCACGGGCTACCGGGTCTACGCGATCGTCGTCGGGCTGCCGTTCGCGGTGCTCGCGGGCATGTTCGTCCTCGCGCGCCGGGCCGAGAAGGCGGCCTACCGCCGGCTCGAGGGCCAGCCGGGCGCGTCGATCTCCGCGCTCCGCACCATCCGCCGCGGCTGGGACTTCCCGGAGGAGCCCGTCGCAGCGGACCCGCGCAGCCAGGACCTCGTGTTCCGCGGCCTCGGCCGGGCGGGCATCGTGCTCGTCGGCGAGGGCCCCGGCGGTCGTCAAGCCCGCCTGCTCGACGCCGAGAAGCGCAAGATCGCGCGCATCCTCCCCAACGTCCCGGTGACCGTCATCCAGTCCGGCAACGGCCCCGACCAGGTGCCGCTGCCCAAGCTCGCGCGCGCCGTGCAGAAGCTCAAGCCGACGCTGACCAAGCAGGAGGTCGCGGAGATCGGCAAGCGGCTGCGCGCGCTCGGCGGGGCGCGCCTGCCGGTGCCCAAGGGCATCGACCCGTACCGCGCGCGCCCGGACCGCAAGGGCATGCGCGGCCGCTGAGCCGCGCTCCTGCGGGCATGACGACCACGACGGCGCTGGCGCTGCCCGCGCCGTCGCGCGACCCGTTCTGGAACCACAACACGCACTACCACCGGCTCGTGCCGCGCGTGGCTCCGCCGCCGTGGCGCCGGGTCCTCGACGTCGGCTGCGGCGAGGGCCTGCTCACGCGGCGCCTCGCGCCCGGCGCGACCGAGGACGTCGTCGGCGTCGACTCCTCGCCCGAGCAGGTCCGTCGCGCCGAGGCCGCCGCGGACTCGCCGCGGCTCCGCTACGTCGCGGGCGACGTGCTGACGGCCGACCTCGACGGCGCCTACGACCTGGTCACGTGCGTCGCGACCCTGCACCACCTGCCCCTGCGCGAGGGCCTGGAGCGGCTGCGCGGGCTGACCGCCCCCGGCGGGACGCTCGTCGTCGTCGGGCTCGCGAACCCCTCGTCGCCCGGGGACCTCGCCCTGGGCGCGCTGGGCCTGCCGGTCTCGCGCTGGGCGCGCCGACGGCGCGGCGAGTGGGACGCCGGGGTGCCGCTGACCGACCCGACGACGAGCCTGGGCGACGTCCGCGCCGCGGCGCGCGCGCTGCTGCCCGGCGCACGGCTGCGGCGTCACGTCTACTGGCGGTACAGCCTCGTCTGGACGGCCACGCCCGCCCGGCCGGCCTGACCCGCCCTCAGCGCAGGACGAGGACCGTGCCCGCGGCGGCGTCGTGCATGCCGCGACCCTCGCGGTCCCAGACGACCGCGGGGATGACGAGGCACAGGAGCAGGGTCCGGACGACGCCCGCGACCACGCCCGGCGCGCGGGCGGGCCCGCGCGCCTCACCGCTGCCGCGCGCCGCGAGGTCGCGCACGCGCACCACGCGGACGCCGACGAGCCGGTGACCGATGGTGAACCCGAGGGTCGAGACGAGGACGGCGGTCGACAGCGCGAACACCGCGAGCGTGGCCCGCGGGTCGGCCGCGAAGATGCCCGGGGCCGGGCTCGTCGGGTCCGGCGCGACCTGCGCCGCCACGGCCATCGAGAGCACCCAGTCGACCAGGATCGCGACCACGCGCCGCCCGAGCGGCGCGCGCGACCCGGGGCCGCTCGCCGGCAGCCCGAGCGCGGAGACGTCCTCGGGCGACGGGTCGCCCGGAGTACCCTCCAGCCAGGACCCGAGGTCATCCCGTCGTGACGCCACGCCGCGAGCCTATGCCAGGGTGGCGGCACGCCCCGTCGCGCCGCCGGGTGCCCCGGGAGGGCGGCCGAGGTCCAGGTAACGCGGTGGAAACACTTGGTACACCGTCGAGAAATCCCCGCGGCCTACCGTCGGACCCGACGATCGACCCGAGCACGACCCGCGACGTCCCACCGCGCCAGCGCGAGACCAAGGAGAGCACCGGATGTTCAGTTCGGCCCAAGAGGTCATGGCCTTCATCAAGGAGGAGGGCGTCAAGTTCGTCGACGTCCGCTTCTGCGACCTGCCTGGCGTGATGCAGCACTTCAACGTCCCGGCCTCCACGGTCGACGAGACGTTCTTCACCGAGGGCCAGATGTTCGACGGCTCCTCGATCCGTGGCTTCCAGGCGATCCACGAGTCCGACATGAAGCTCCTCGCGGACCTCTCGACGGCGTACCTCGACCCGTTCCGCGTCGAGAAGACGCTCAACGTCAACATGTCGATCGTCGACCCGTACACGGACGAGCCGTACAGCCGCGACCCGCGCCAGGTGGCCGCGAAGGCCGAGGCGTACCTGCGCTCGACGGGCATCGCCGACACCGCGTTCTTCGCCCCCGAGGCCGAGTTCTACATCTTCGACGACATCCGGTTCCACACGAGCCAGTCCGAGAGCTACTACCACATCGACTCCATCGAGGCGGCGTGGAACACCGGCCGCAAGGAGGACGGCGGCAACCTCGGGCACAAGACCCCGTACAAGGGTGGCTACTTCCCCGTCGCCCCGGTGGACCACTTCTCCGACCTGCGCGACGAGATCTGCATCGAGCTCGACAAGCTCGGCCTCCAGGTCGAGCGCTCGCACCACGAGGTCGGCACCGCCGGCCAGGCGGAGATCAACTACCGCTTCGACACGCTCGCGAAGTCGGCCGACAAGGTCATGCTCTTCAAGTACGTCGTCAAGAACGTCGTGCACCGCAACGGCCGCACGGTGACGTTCATGCCGAAGCCGCTCTTCGGCGACAACGGCTCGGGCATGCACTGCCACCAGTCGCTCTGGAAGAACGGCGAGCCGCTCTTCTACGACGAGAAGGGCTACGGCGGCCTGTCCGACATGGCGCGCTGGTACATCGGCGGCCTCCTCAAGCACGCGCCGTCGCTGCTGGCGTTCACGAACCCGACGGTCAACAGCTTCCACCGCCTGGTCCCGGGCTTCGAGGCGCCGGTCAACCTCGTCTACTCGGCGCGCAACCGCTCGGCCTGCGTCCGGATCCCGGTGACGGGCTCCAACCCCAAGGCCAAGCGCATCGAGTTCCGCGTGCCGGACCCGTCGTCGAACCCGTACCTCGCGTTCGCGGCCATGCTCATGGCCGGCCTCGACGGCATCAAGAACAAGATCGAGCCGCCGGAGCCGGTCGACAAGGACCTCTACGAGCTGCCGCCCGAGGAGCACGCGTCGATCGAGCAGCTCCCCGCGTCGCTCGACGAGGCCCTCGCGGCGCTCGAGGCCGACCACGACTACCTCACCGAGGGCAACGTCTTCACGCCGGACCTCATCGAGACGTGGCTGGACTACAAGCGGACGCACGAGATCGAGCCGATCCGCCTGCGCCCGCACCCGCACGAGTTCGAGCTCTACTTCGACGTCTGAGCGACGCCGACGGCGCCCCGGTCACCCCTGCGGTGGCCGGGGCGTCGTGCGTCCGGCGTCGACCGGACCGTCCGACGGCGGGCCCGCGACCCAGAGCTCCTAGGTCCCCGGGACATGCTTGAGCGACGTCGATCCGCACGGCTCGAGCACCAGCGGCGCGCCCAGCACGAGGTCACCCGGGCCTCCCCCGAGCGTTCGTCGCTACGCTCTCGTCGTGGACAAGTCGTCGCCGATCGTCGTGCTCATCGGCGCGCTACCTGCTCTCGCCGCGTTGCTAGGGGTCTTCTGGCCGACCGATCAGCGTGGGCTCGCAGGGCGGTTGCGCCGAGCGCTCGATATACGGGAAAAGTTGCCCGATGGTGAGGGTAGGGATGCGCTCGACGACGCAGTCGATCACATGGCACATCGCCTCGCCCACCTCGAGGACATGCGGTTACGCAGGCGAATCGACGCGGGGAATGCGGCCACGATGGTGGTCGTAGCTCTCATCGGGGTTGGGGTGTTTGCGTTCCTGTGGCAGTTCGAGCATTGGGTCGTGCGGTTGCTGGCAGTGACCTTTGCCACCTTCACAGCGCTTCTAGTCTTCGTCGGGGGCGGGTCGCGCTTCATGACCGTGGACGATCACTACCCGTGGGAACGCCCGGCGACTCCAGCCAAGTCCGACGCGGGCGGCGCCTAGCCCGCGAGGTCGCCGAGAAGGTCGGGAAGCAGCTCGAACGCGTTCGCCCGCTCGATCCGATTGTCCGGGTCGCACGGGAAGGCGAGGGTATGGCCGCCCGCGTAGCGAGCGGTTACGCGGACGGCCCCTGGCCAGTCGTGGAACCCCGGATCAACGAAGGGGCTCACGGTGGCGTCGACGCTGACATCCACGATGGTCGAGCGTGCGAAGGCGTATGCCGCCGTCTCCGTGGGGTCCTCTGAGCCGACGCCGGCGACGGTGCCCACGATGGCTCGTGTGGTCGTGAGGATTTGCACGGTCCCCGCGTAGGAGCCGCCATCCTCCTGGTCGAAGCGCCCGGTTGCGATGACGAGCTCCTCGCCAGCCGTGAGGAGGGCGAGCCGTGTCAGGAACGGCCCGTACCAAGCGTCGTCGGTGCTCGTGACGATGTGCGACCAGGAGGTCTGACGAAGGGACGTGTTGATCGTTCGCGCGGTCGCGCGCAGGTCACGGGTCATGATCGACACTGTAGGAGGCGCCGCCGACACACGTGGCAGGAACGGACGCCGGTCCGCGGACGAGGTCCGCGAGCACCAAGGCCTGCCACGGTGACGCGCCCTCGCGCTCCTGCCGCGGTGTGCGACTGAGCGTCGCGGAGCCCGTCTCATCCCTCCGGTTCTGGTCCTCGCGCCAGTCCTGCGCGTCGTCACGGACGGGCGCGTGGTCGGTCTGGCCGCCGACACCGCAAGGCAGTCGAGTCGTCAGGTTGGAGCCGGCGTAGCCGCGCGCGACCGTACGGGTCGCCCCGCACCCACAGCAGTCCCCAACGCGGGGATCTGCTCACTGCGGCGATCGGTTGTGGTGCATCGTCGAAGCCTCTCGTTCAGTCCGCAGGCAGTCCGCAGCACGCTCAGCGCGCACCCACGCTGCCAACGGCAAGTCAGAGATGCTTACGTCACGGGCGGTTTCCCACCCTCGCCATCGCCAGTCAACGGTGCGGGGAGAGTTCGAGCTGTACTTCGACGTCTGAGCGGTGCCGACGGCGCCCCGGTCACCCCTGCGGTGGCCGGGGCGTCGCACGTCCGGCGTCGACCGGCCCGTCCGAGTGCGGACCCGCGACCCACAGCTCCCACGTGCCCGGGACGCCCTTGAGCGGGGTCGAGCCGCACGGCTCGAGCACGAGCGGTGCGCCCAGCACGAGGTCGCGCACGGTCGACGTCGTCCGCACCTGACCCGCGGTGGCGGTCGCGGCGACCCGTGCCGCGACGTGCACGGCGAGCCCCCGCACCGATGTGGGTCCCTGCACGACCTCCCCGGCGTGCAGCCCTGCGCGGATGGTGAGGCCGTGCGCGGCGAGGTGGTCGCGGACCGCCAGGGCGCACGTCAGCGCCCGGCTGGGCAGGTCGAAGACCGCGAGGAAGCCGTCGCCCGCGGTGTCGATCTCACGGCCGCCGTGGCGGGCGAGGAGCGCGCGCACCTCCTGGTGGTGCCACGCGACGAGCTCGTCCCAGCGCCGGTCCCCCAGCCGCGCGGCCTGCTCGGTCGAGCCGACGACGTCGGTGACCAGCATCGTCAGGACCCGGCGGTCGGCGTCCGAGCCGGTACGCGTGCCGGCGAGGAAGTCCTCCACCTCGTCCATGAGCGTGTCGGTGTCACCGAAGAAGGCCGGGATGTCGGACCCGGGCAGCTCGACGACCCGCGCCTCGGCGAGCGCGTCGGCCAGCCACTGGACGGACTCCAGCGGCACGAGGCTCGTCCCGGCCCGGTGCAGGAGGAGCGCGGGCGCCCGAACGGCGGGCACGAGGTGGCGCAGGTCGAGGTCGAGCATGGTGCGCCACAGGCTCGCAGCGGTGTTCGGGGTCGCCGACATCCGCTCCCACCGGCGCCACCACGCGGCGACGCGGGGGTCGTGCGCAACGCCCGGGGCGATCCACGGCAGCAGGGCGGCGGTGCCCCAGGCGCCGGACTCGACCGCCGCCGCCACGCGCTCGCCGTCGTCCGCGCCCAGGCCGGACGGGTGCCCGGGCCGCGGACGCATGCTGGCGCAGGCCTCGCCCAGGACGAGCGCGGTGACGCGCTCCGGGTGGTGCGCCGCGAGCGCGAGCGCGAGTGCCGCCTTGTCGAGCCAGCCGACGACGACGGCGCGCTCGCTGCCCGCGGCGTCGAGCACGGCCACGGCGTCCGGGACGAGCTCCTCGACGCTCGGCGAGCCCGGGGGCCGGTCGCTCAGGCCCGTGCCGCGCGCGTCGAACAGGATGAGGCGCCCCATCCGGCCCAGGCGCTCGAGGAAGTGCACCGTCTCGGGCAGCTCCCAGAGCAGCTCGAGGTGCGACGCCCAGCCGATGCCCACGAGGAGGTCGCGGTCGCCCTCGCCGACGACCTGGTAGGCGACGTCCACCTCGCCCGAGCGCGCGAAGCGCGTCTCGCCGGGGGTCAGCACGTGGGTGCCGCGCCCGCGGCGTCCGACCTGGTCGTCACCGGACCAGGGTGCCACGTCCGGTCCCGAGCGTGTCCGCGCCACCACGCCGTACCAGCCACCGCGGGCGAGCACCCGTTCGGGGCCGTCGCCCCGGACGGCTGCGGTCACCGACCCGACGCGGGCCGCCCGCGCCCGGCGTCAGCGGCCGGTGGTGAGCACCACGCGGAAGCGCGCGTCGCCGGACAGCATCCGGTCGAACGCCTCGCCGACGCGCTCCAGCGGGTAGGTCTCGGTCCTCGGCCGCACGCCCGAGAGCGCCGCGAACCGCATCGTGTCCTCGACGTCCTTCGCCGTGCCGGACGGGTGGCCGTGCACGCTGCGCGTCGTCGAGATGAGCTGGAACGGGCTGACCTCCATCGGCTCCGGCGCCGCGCCGACGACGAGCAGCTCGCCGCCCGGGCACAGGCCGTCGACCGTCGCCGCCATGGCCGCGGAGCTCGCCGTCGTGCCGAGCACGACGCGTGCCCCGCCGAGCGCCTGCAGCGCCGCGGCGACGTCGCCGTCGGAGGCGTCGACGTAGTGGTGGGCGCCGAGCTCGCGCGCGAGGCCCGCACGCTCCCGGCCGCGCGCGATCGCGACCGTCTCGAACCCCATGGCCCGCGCGAACTGGACGCCGAGGTGACCGAGGCCGCCCAGGCCGAGGACCGCGACGAGGTCACCGGCGCGCGCGGGGCTGCGGCGCAGGGCGTTGAAGGTCGCCACGCCGGCACACCCGAGCGGCGCGGCGTCGACGGCGCTCAGCGCCTCGGGGACGCGTGCCAGCGCGTCGACCGGGACGACGGTGGCGTCGGCGTAACCGCCCGGGTACTGCCAGCCCGGCACGGCGACGCGCACGCAGTGGATGAAGTCCCCTCCCCTGCACGGGTCGCAGCGGCCGCAGCTGCCCCCGAACCAGCCGACGGCGACGCGCTCCCCGACGCGCCACCCCTCGACGCCCGGGCCGAGCTCCTCGACGCGGCCGGCGATCTCGTGGCCGAGGACGGCCGGCCAGGTGACCGGGAAGCCTCCCTGGCGGAAGTAGTGGTCGGTGTGGCAGACGCCCACAGCCTCGACGGCGACCCGGACGTGACCGGGGCCGGGCGCGGGCTGCTCGCCCGTGACGACCCGGAACGCGCCGCCGGGCTCGGCGACCTGGACTGAGCGGATGCTCGACATGGCTGTCTCCTCGCTGGTCGGGTGGCCCGGCCGGTCGTCGGCGGGCACCTCCAGTCAAGGAGCGACGACCGCTCCGCGGTCCGCCACGACCGGCCCTGTGCAACCTGGGACGGCGCTGCCTAGGACCGCCGGTCCCAGGCTGGGCGTCCCGTCGGCCATGACGACTTGGCACGATGGCGCCATGGACCGGCTCAACCACGAGCTCGCCGACTTCCTGCGGCGTGCGCGCAGCAAGGTCGACCTCGCGCGGTCCGGCCTGCCGCTCGACGGACGCCTGCGACGCGTCCCGGGCCTGCGGCGGGAGGAGGTCGCGCTGCTGGCCGGCGTCTCGCCCGACTACTACACGCGGCTCGAGCAGGGTCGGCGGATCCGGCCGTCCGCCGCGGTGCTCGACGCGATCGCGCGCGCGCTCGACCTCGACGACGCCGGCCACGCGCACCTCGTCCACCTCGCCGGCGCGCCCGCAGCGCCCCGTCGCGTCACCCCGACGGTGCAGCGGGCGCGGCCCGGCCTGCACCAGCTCCTCGACTCGCTCGACGGCCACCCCGCCCTGCTGCTCGGCCGGCGGACCGACGTGCTCGCGAGCAACCGCCTCGCGCGCGCCCTCTTCGCCGACTTCGACGCCCTGCGCCCGGCAGAGCGTGGGTACGCGCGATGGATGTTCCTCGACCCCGCGGCGCGCGAGCTGTTCGTCGACTGGGAGGAGCACGCGCGGGCGTGCGTCGAGAGCCTGCGGCTCGACCTCGGCACGTACCCCGACGACCGGCGTGCGCTCGACCTCGTCGCCGAGCTGTGCGCGCGGAGCCCCGAGTTCCGCACGTGGTGGGAGGCGCACGGCGTGCACCAGCGCACCTCCGGCACGAAGCGGCTGCGCCACCCGGTCGTGGGCGAGCTCACGGTGCAGTTCGAGACGCTCACGCTGCCGGGCGACCGGGACCAGACCCTGTTCCTCTACACGACCGAGGCCGGCACCTCCTCGCGCGAGGCGATGGACCTCCTCGCGAGCTGGACCCTCGGCGTGCGCCGCCGGGGACCGCGGGACGCGCTCGACGACCGGTGACCACGGGCGTCGCCCGCCGCGCCGGCCGTTCGCTCTCGGACGATCGCCTTGACGCCCGCTCCGGCGCTCGCCAGAGTGCGCGTGTCGGGCCGGTGCTGCCCCGGCACCGCATCGCCTCCCACCCGCGCGACCCCGGGGAGCCGCCGTGTCCGTGCCCGTCGTCATCGACCGTTCCCCCGACCCCGAGCGCCCGCAGGCAGAGCGCGCGCACGAGCCCTCGATCGCCTCCTGGGTGCGCTCGATGGGCGCGACCCGCACCGGGGCCCTGCTGCTCGTCGCCAGCACGCTGGTCGCGATCGTGTGGGCCAACGCGTGGCACGAGGGCTACGAGGCGTTCTGGGACACCCACCTGAGCGTCGGCGTCGCCGACCTCAGCCTCGAGTTCACCCTGCACGCGCTCGTGAACGACGCGCTCATGGCGATCTTCTTCTTCACCGTCGGCCTCGAGGTGCGGCGCGAGTTCACGATCGGCGAGCTCACGAGCTGGTCGCGCGCGATGGTCCCCGTCGCAGCGGCCCTGTGCGGGCTCGTCGTCCCGACGGTGCTGTACCTGCTGGTGGCGCGTGGCTCGGGCTGGGAGAGCGCGTGGGGCGTGGTCATCTCGACCGACACCGCGTTCCTCGTGGGCGGCCTCGCCCTCGTCGGCCCGCGCGCCGCGGGGCGGCTGCGGACGTTCCTGCTCGCGCTCGCCGTCGTCGACGACATCGGCGCGCTGAGCATCATCGCGCTCGTCTACACCGAGCAGTTCACGCCGCTGCCGCTGCTGGTCGCCGCCGTGGGCATGGTGGGCATCTGGTTCACCCGGTACGTGCCGACCGGGCGCGGCCCGATCTACGCGACGCTCGCGATCGTCGTGTGGCTCGCGTTCCTCGCGTCGGGCGTCCACCCGACGCTCGCCGGCGTCGTCGTCGCGCTCCTCGTCCCCGTGTACCGCCCGACCCGCCAGGACGTCGAGCACGCGCTCGCCCTCGCGCGCACGTTCCGCCAGTCGCCGACGACGGAGTACGCGCGGGCCGCCGCCAACAGCCTGCGCGAGTCCATCTCGATCAACGAGCGGCTGCAGTCGGCCTACGCGCCCTACGTGTCGTTCGTCATCCTGCCGGTCTTCGCCCTCGCGAACGCGGGCGTGCAGGTCTCGGGCGACGTGCTCGCGGCCGCCGCGACCTCGCCCGTCGCCTGGGGCGTCGTCGTCGCGCTCGTGGTGGGCAAGCTCGTGGGCGTGCTCGGCTCCACGACCCTCGTGCGCCGGCTCGGCCTCGGCGAGCTCGGACCCGGCCTGACCACGTCGCGCCTGGCCGGCGGCGCAGCGCTGTGCGGCGTCGGCTTCACGCTCTCGCTGTTCATCATCGACCTCGCGATCGACGACCCTGCGGTGCAGAACGAGGCGCGCGTGGGCGTGCTCGTCGCGTCGGTCCTCGCGTTCGCGCTGGCGACGGCGATCTTCCGGGCCACGGAGCGGACGTCGCGCGGCGCGGAGGTGGGCCAGGTCCTCCAGCGTCCCGTCGACCCCGCGCGCGACCACGTCTACGGGCCGCCCGACGCGCCGCTCACGCTCGTCGAGTACGGCGACTTCCAGTGCGGCTTCTGCCTCAAGACGGCGGGGACGATCCAGGAGGTGGTCGGCGAGCTCGGCGGCCGCCTCCGCTACGTGTGGCGGCACGCACCCCTCGTCCGGTACCACCCGAACGCCGTCGCCGCGGCGGAGGCCTCCGAGGCCGCCGCGCTCCAGGGGCGGTTCTTCGAGTTCGAACGGGCGCTGTTCGTCGACCAGGAGCACCAGCAGCCCGCCGACATCCTGCGCCGGGCGGAGGAGCTCGGGCTCGACATGGCGCGGTTCGAGCGCGACCTCACGTCGTCGGCGGTCGCGGCGCGCGTGCGCGACGACATGCTCGACGCCGAGGCCATGGACATCACGGCGGTGCCGACGCTGTTCATCAACGGCCGCCGCCACACCGGGCCCCACGACGCGCGCTCTCTCCTGCTCGCGCTCGAGGCGGCCGGCGAGGCCGCTCGCGCCGCCACGGCAGCGACGGCACAGTCCGCACCGTCTGCCCAGCCGAGCGGCGGGTGAGGGACCTCCGTCACGACAGGACGGCGGTCGTGAACCATGATGATGGTCCGTGACCTCCTCACCGCCGGACCGCACGGCGCCGGTCGACTTCGCCGCGGTCCTCGACGCGCACCCGTCGGACGGGTGGGTCGTCGTGCGCGCCGTGCGGGACGCGGCCGGCGACGTCGTCGACTTCGTGCACGAGTGGTCGAACGCCACAGCGGACCGCAACGCGGGCCGGCCGCTCACCGGCACGAGCATGCTCGAGGTCTTCGGCGCGGGGAACGTCCCGCTCTTCGAGACCGAGGTCGAGCTCCTCGCACGCGGCGGGTCGCTGCGGGCGCAGTTCGGCTACGAGGACCCGGACCACGACCCCACGCTGCGCGGCCGCACCTTCGAGGTGCACCTCCACGCGGTGGACGGTGAGCGCATCGTCGCGCAGTACCGCGACATCACCGAGCTGACCACCCGGCACCGGTCGCTCGCGCGCGAGGCAGGCACGGACGAGCTCACGGGCCTGCCCAACCGGCGCGAGCTGCGGCGGTTCCTCGCCGGTGCGCTGGCCGAGGCCGCACCCGACTCCCCCGTGACCGTGATGCTCGTCGACCTCGACCGCTTCAAGTCCGTCAACGACACGTACGGGCACGACGCCGGCGACGCGCTGCTGCAGCACGTCGGCGAGCGCATGCGCGCGGTGCTGCGGGTGGAGGACTACCTCGCGCGCGTGGGCGGCGACGAGTTCGTCGTCGTGTGCCCCGGGCTGGGGGCGGCGCAGTCCGCCGACGTCAGCGAGCGGCTGCGGGCTGCCGCGGCCGAGCCGTTCCCGGTGCGCGACGGGGTGACGGCGAGCGTCGGGGCGACGATCGGCCTCACCCACGTCACGCGGGCCGTCGACGTCGACCAGGCGCTCCGGGAGGCCGACGCCGACCTCTATGCGAGCAAGAGCGTCTGAGGGCGAGGACGCCGGCGCGCCGCGACGACCTGGGCGCGGCCGCGGGCGGCGGAGACGACCGCGGGCTACGGTCGGTGGACGAGTTCGTCTACCGGGGAGTCGCGATGCCCGTCCTGGACACCCCCGTGGCCCCGTGGCCGCGCGCGTGAGCCGGGCGCGGACCGCGGGCAGGCTGCTGCTCGGAGCCGTCCTCGCGTTCGCCGGGACGACCCACCTCACCGTCGCCCGCGAGGAGTTCCAGGCCCAGGTGCCGCCGTGGTTCCCGGCGGACCCGGACGCCGTCGTGCTCGTGTCGGGCGTCGTCGAGATCGCCCTCGGCACCGCCCTCGTCGTGGCACCACGACGCCGCCGTGCCGCGGTGGGCTGGCTCGTCGCCGCGTTCTTCGTCGCGATCTTCCCGGGCAACGTCTCGCAGCTCGTGACGCGCACCGACGCCTTCGGGCTGGACTCCGACGCCGCGCGCGCCGTGCGGCTGCTCGGCCAGCCCCTCCTCGTCGCGTGGGCACTGTGGTCGACCGGCGCCTGGCGCACCTGGCGTGCCGGCCGGACGGCCGCCGCGCGCGAGGTCGGCACCGCGATGGCCGCGGGAGCCGGCGTCGGGCCGGACGAGGTGGGCCGCGCCCTGCGGCGGGCCGAGGCCGCGGTGGTCGAGGCCGCGGTGGTCGAGGCGGGGCTCAGCGCGACAGCGCGACGACGAGCGCGCACGCGAGCAGGACGGCCACCG
This sequence comes from Actinotalea solisilvae, assembly GCF_016464425.1. Classification (GTDB taxonomy): domain Bacteria; phylum Actinomycetota; class Actinomycetes; order Actinomycetales; family Cellulomonadaceae; genus Actinotalea; species Actinotalea solisilvae. The sequence goes on along the minus strand of NZ_JADDKQ010000019.1, from coordinate 8,742 downwards.
TCGGCGTCATGACGGCGCGCTCGGCCCGGCTGCGGGAGACGAGGTTGATCGGCACGCCGATCGCGAGGTAGGCCACCACGACCCAGGTGCCGACGCGCGAGACGCCGTCGGGCACGAGGTCGACGAGCCCGGCGCGGTCGGCGACGACGCCCGCGATGACCGCGTAGAGCAGCACCGAGACGAGGCTCGCGACGCGCAGGCGCTGCGGGAGCACCTCGTGCCCGCCGCCCCACGCGAGCCGGCCCCACGGCCGCCCGGACGCGAGCCCGACCTGGAACGCGGCCAGGAGCGCGAGGAGGACGACGAGCACGACGGCGGCCACGGTGGTCACGGGCGCGACCCTAACGGCACGGGCGCACGCGGCGGCGCGCCGGTCCGGGCCGGGCCGGACCTCCGCCCGGGCGGTCCGCGCGCGGGTCAGCCCAGGCCCACCACCGTCGCGCCGCCCACGGCGACCACGCGTCCGTCGGCGACCTCGACGCGGCTCGTGCCGGGCGGCAGCGCCGTGCGCCATCGCAGGCTCCCGTCCTCGAGCGACAGCGCCGACAGGCTAGGACCGCGGCCGGGCGGCATGCCGGTCGCGAGGACGACGTCGCCGTCCGACACCGCGTGCACGACGTCGGTCCCGGTGAGCGGGACCGACCAGCGCTCGGTCCCCGTCGCGAGCGCCACCGCGGCCAGCGCCGTCGGCCGGACGACGAGCACCGCACCGCCGGAGCGCAGCACGGGCACCGCGCCGTCCCCCGGGAGCGACCACACGACGTCACCGCCCGTCAGGTCCACCCCGCGCAACGCGCCGTCGGCGTCGGCGAGCGCCACGTCGGGCGGGGAGGAGTCGGTGACCGCGGGCTCGGCCGACGCGCCGGCGAACCGGCCGAGCAGGGTGCCGTCCGGCCCGAACCACGAGGTCACGGGCCCGCGCGCACCGGCCGCCCGCTCGACGCGCACGCCCGTCGCCGTGCCGCGCGACGTCAGGCGTGGCGCCGCCGCGGTGGCCTGCGGCACCGCGCCCCACGTGCCCAGGCGCGAGCCGTCGGCGCCGTCGAGGAGGACGGTCGCGGTGCCGCTGACGAGCACCGCCCGGTCGCCCATCTCGACGCGCGCGGCCGGGCCCGGCACGTCACCGCCCGGGAGCGCGACGCTCGTGCGCCACTCCCGGGGTCCGTCCGGCGTCCGTCGCTCGACCTCGACGCCGCCCGCCGTCCGCCGCGCGAGCACGAGGTCGCCGTCGACGGCGCCGAACCCCAGGTGGTCCGGTTCGAGCGGCACACGGTCGAGCACCGCGCCGTCGGCCGCCGCCACGACGAGCAGCGCGCCCGGGTGCTGGGCGACGCCGTGCCCGGGCGGGTCGGTGGGGCCGAGCGGACCGAACGCCTGGCACACCACGGCCGGACCCGACGCGGCGGTCACGCCGACGGGACAGGCGAGCGTCGGCACCCTGTCGTCCGCCGACAGCCGCCAGACGACGTCGCCGGTCGTGAGGTCGCGCGCGACCACCTCGGGACCCGCGGCCGTCCGGCCCGGCACGAGGAGCTGCCCGTGGGCCGCCCACCAGCCCGACCGTGCCTCGACGCGCCACACCTCGGTCAGCGGCGAGGCGAGCGCGGGCGCCGTGCCGACCAGCGGGCCCGGCGTGGCCCGCGGGGGCACGAGCCACGCGACGAGCGCGACGACGACGCCGACCGCCAGCACGGCGGAGCCGAGCGTGCCCGCGCGGGCCGACGGCCCCCACGCACGCGGTCCGAGGCGGGCGCCCGCCGCGCGCGCCGTGCGCCGGGGTCGGCCCGGCCGGCCCGCGCCCGCCGCGCCCGGGTCGGCGACCTCGTCGAGCTCGACCTCGACGGACGCGCCGTGCCGCGGCGGCGACGTCACGGGTCGGACCGCAGCGGGTCCACGGGCGGGGCCGCGCCCGGAGCGAGGCCGACGAGCACCTGGCCGTTCGTCGTGACCGCCCGCGAGCCGATCGCCCAGAGCGCCGGCATCCCCGGCGGCACGACGTCGGGCATCGCGACCGAGGCCGGGACCGGCGTGCGCCACAGCGGCAGCCCGTCGAGACCCACCGCCTGGAGCACCCAGCCGCCGTCCCGGGCCAGCACGAGCACGCGCTCCCCGTCCGTCACCGAGCCCAGGTCCGGCCGGACCCCCGGCACGGCCACGGACCAGCGCTCCTCCCCCGTGACCAGGTCGACGGCGAACACGCGGCGGCCGTCCGCGGCGACAGCGGCGCCGTCGCGGCGCACGAGCACGGCGCCGCCCTCGAGCGGCACCGTCCACAGCCGCTCGCCCGTGGTGAGGTCGGTCGCGTCGAGGTCGAACCGCGTCCCCGGCGCCGTGAGCAGCACGTGCGGCGCGCTGCCGTCGGAGACCGCCGGCTCGGCCAGGAAGCCCTCGACCTGCGCGACCTCCTCGCCGTCGCGGTCGTACCAGGTCCCGTCCGAGGCCCCGGTGCGGTCCAGCGACTGCGCCCAGACCCCGAAGCCCTCGGCCGTGGCGTCCACCTGGACCCCCTGGCGGGCGTCGGAGAACCCGGCCGCGTCGGAGTCCGTCGTGTCCCACGTGCCGAGGAGCTCGCCGTCCGGGGTCAGCACGAAGGTCGTCGCACCCTGGACCAGCACGAGCCCGGCGTCGACCGTCAGCCAGGCGCTGTACGACCCGTCGAGCTGGCGGGCCGTCAGGGGCACCTCGCGCTCCCAGACCGGCGTCCCCGCGGCGGCGTCGAGCCGCACCACGCGCGCAGCCCCGCCGTCGCGGTAGCCGAGCACGACGTCGCCGTCGAGCACCCCGTAGCCCGAGCTCGGCAACGCCATGGGGTGCTCCGCGATGACGCCGCCGTCCTGCGCGTCCAGCAGGACGAGGACGCCCTCGAAGGTCTCCTCGTCGCCGTCGGCGTCCGTGCCGGGCACGGGCGAGACGCGCCAGCAGACGACGACCGGCGTGCCGTCGGCCTCCGCCGCGCCGTCGCACCAGTCGACGCCGTCGCCCGGGCCGCGCGGCGCGCTCCAGCGGGCGACGCCCGTGGCGGAGTCGATCGCCTGGAGCTCGAGGCCCGACGGCGTCTCCTGCCAGCGCAGGACGAGGTCGTCGGCCGTCGTCGAGCCGAGCGCGGTCGAGGCGCGCCAGGTCACGCCGAGCGGCTCGGCGAACGGCTCGACGACACCCTCGAGCCCGGCGAGCTCGGCCGCACGCTCGCGCTCGCGCCGGTCCTCGACGACGGTCGCGACGCCGGCCGCCGTCGCGACCACGGCGAGCGCCGCGGCGACGGCGACGCGGCGGCGCGTGCGGCTCCGGGCCGGCCGCGGGCCGGCTGCGGCCGGCACCGGCACGGGCTCCCCCGGGCCGACCCCGCCGGGGTCGTCGTGGGCCACGCCGTGGTGCGGGCTCTGCGCGGCGACGAGCGCGAGCGCCGACGGCGCGTCGTCCTCCTCGACCTCGAGCTCGACGTCGACCATCGCGTGTCCCGTGCCGCGACCGGACCGCGCGCGCCTCATCGCAGGGCCAGCACGTCCGGGCCGTCGCGCACGAGGACCACGTCGCCCGCGCCCGCGTCGACCAGCTCCCACGACGCCGGCACGCTCTCGCGCCACGCGGTGCGGCCGTCCTCGAGGGCGACCGCCGCGAGCCGTCGCCCGCCCCCGACGCTCGCCGACAGCAGCAGGAGGTGCCGGCCGTCGCTCAGCGTCGTGACGGCGTCCCCGTCCGCGAGCGGGACCGACCAGAGCGTCCGTCCGTCCACGAGGTCCACGCGCCGCAGCACGTCGGCGGAGGCGAGCACGGCCGTCCCGTCCACCCGCACCACCGGCAGACCCAGCTCCGGGCGGGCCGCCCAGAGCAGCGCGCCGTCGGGCCCGACCGCGCGCAGCACGGGCGAGTCCGTCACCGTGAGCAGGACGGACGGCTCGGAGTGGTCGCTCGCGCGCGGCTCGGCGAGCCAGCCCCGCAGCGCCCCGAGCTCGCTGCCGTCGCGCGAGAACCACCGGCCCGTCATGTCGCCGAAGCGGCGCCGCTCGGCGACCCAGACGCCGTAGCCGTCCGGCGTCGCCCGCAGCACCGCGGCCGCGGCGCCGTCGGGCCGGCGGACCTCGCTGCCGGGGAACACGCCGAGCAGGGCGCCGTCCGCGCCGTCGACCGCGGCCGCGACGTCCCCGCTGAACGTCACGAGGCCGTGCTCGACCGCGGGCTGCGCGCCCGCGACGCCCGGCGGGAGCGCCACGGACCACCGGACGTCCCCCGTGCGCGGGTCGATGCGCTCGAGCGACGCGGGCTCGGCGACGAGCCGCACGAGGTCGCCGTCGAGCGCGAGCACCCGCACGGCCCGCACGTCCTCGGAGGCGCCGGCGGCGACGTCGACCGCGGCACCGGTGGCGGCGTCGAGCACGACGACGCGCTCGCCCCCGACCACGCACGCGACGACCGGGGACGCCCCGTCGGAGCCGACGCACCCCGTGACGTCGGCCGGGGCGAGGCCGTCGACGGGCGTCGACCAGGCGCGCACGCCGGTGACCAGGTCCGTCGCGACGAGGTCGCCGCCCTCGACGTGCAGCAGGTGACCCCCGGCGACCCGGACGTCGCCCGCGGCCTCGACCCGCCACGCCTCGGTCAGCGGGTCGCCGAAGGGGGCGACGAAGCCGGGCAGCGCGCTGAGGCGTCGCGCCTCGGCGGCGTCCCGCGCCGCGGCGCCCGCCCCCAGCGCGCCCCCGGCGACGGCCACGACGGCCACGACGCCCAGCGCCCGGCGGCGCACGCGCCGGAGCCGCCCGAGCTCCGCGGGCGAGCGCTCGGCCGCGGGCGGCGCGCCCGACGGCAGGTCGGTGGGGACGCCCGCGGGCGCGAGCCGGCTGCGCTGGCGCGGGACCCGCGCGAGCGCCCCGGGCAGCGCGGGCGCGGGGGGGGGGGGGGCGGCGGCCAACGCCCCCCCGGACAACCCCCACACCCCGGGCCCCCCCCACACCCCCGAGCGCCCCGGGCAGCGCGGGCGCGTCGTGCTCGTCGTCGTCGACGAGCACGACGTCGACCATCGCGTCACCGGGTCGCGCCGACATGACCGGAGCGTACCTCCGGCCCTCGGGCCGCACGGGGGCAGCGGGAGCGGTCGTCGCGCCCCCGCGCACGGTGTCACGGCCGGGACCGCGGCCGGTGCCGCGCGGGCTCGTCGCGTCAGGTCACGCGCGCCGGTGCGTCCACTCCAGCAGCCGCTCGACCGGCCACGTCGTCACGACACGGTCGGCGTCGACGCCGTGCGCGGCAAGCCGGTCGCACCCGTCCACGAGCCAGTCGAGCTGCCCGGGTGCGTGCGCGTCCGAGTCGACGCTGAACAGGCAGCCGGCGTCGGCAGCGATCGCGATGAGGTCGTCGGGCGGGTCCTGCCGGTCGGGTCGGCTGTTGACCTCGACAGCGACCCGGTGGGCCGCGCACGCCTCGAACACCGCGACCGGGTCGAACTCGCTCTGCGGGCGCTCGCGCCCCCGGACGCGCCGCCCCGTGCAGTGACCCAGGACGTCCGTGCGGTGGTTGCCCACGGCGGCGACCATGCGGCGGGTCATGGCGGCGCGCTCCATGCGCAGCTTCGAGTGCACCGACGCGACGACGACGTCGAGCTCGTCGAGGAGGTCCGGCTCCTGGTCGAGCGCGCCGTCGTCGAGGACGTCGCACTCGATGCCCGTGAGGAGCCGGAACGGGCCGAGCACCTCGTTCATGCGCGCGACCCGCCGCACCTGCGCGCGCAGCCGCGCGGGAGAGAGCCCGTTCGCGACCGTGAGGCGCGGCGAGTGGTCCGTGATCGCGAGGTACTCGTGCCCGATCTCGACGCCCGCGAGCGCCATCGCCTGGACCGGGGCGCCGCCGTCGCTCTCGTCGGTGTGCGCGTGCAGGTCCCCGCGGACCGCGTCGCGCAGCGCCTGGCCCGCGGGCGTCGCGGCGCGCAACCGGTCGCCCAGCTCCGCCTCGAGGTCGGTGAGCACGCGGGGCACCTCGCCCCGCAGCACGGCCGCGACGACCCCCGCGGTCTTCTCGCCGACGTTCGGCAGCTCCTGCCAGGACCCGCCGGCGGCGTGCCGCCCGAAGGCGACGTCGTCCAGGGCGCCGACGGCGTCGCCGGCACGCCGGTAGGCGCGCGAGCGGTACTCGGGCGCCTGCTGGCGCTCGAGGAGGAAGGCGATGCGGTGCAGCACCCCGACGACGTCGTCCCGCCCCGCGGGGCCCGGCGTCGCCACCTCAGGACGCGCGGCGCCGCGTGGTCTTCTTCGCGGGCTCGGCGTCGTCGGACGCGGCGGCGCGCTTGCGCGCGGGCGCCTTGGCGGGCTTGTCGTCCGCGGCCGCGGCCTTCGCGCGGCTCGCGCGCTTCGGCGCGGGCTTGTCGTCGTCGGACGCCGAGGCCTTCGCGGACGCCTTCGGGGCGGTCTTCGCCGGCGCCTTCTCGTCACCCGACCCGGCGCGCGCACCGCGCGCCTTCTCGACGCTGCGCTGGAGGGCCGAGAGCAGGTCGACGACCTCGCCGCCCTCGGCGGCCTCCTCCTCGTCGGCGGCGGCCGGCGCCACCGTCTTCCCGGTCGAGACCTTCGCCTCGATGAGCGCCTCGAGCGCGGACTGGTAGCGGTCCTCGAAGGCCGAGGGGTCGAAGTCCGCCGCGAGGGACTCGACGAGCGACGCCGCCATCTGCAGCTCCTGCGGGCGCACCTGGACGTCGGCCTCGAGGATCGGGAAGTCGGCGGCGCGCACCTCGTCGGGCCACAGGAGGGTCTGGAGGCAGATGACGTCGTCGCGCACGCGCAGCACGGCCATCGACTCGCGCTGGCGCAGCGCGACCTTGACCACGGCCATCCGGTCGGTCGTCTTGAGCGCCTCGCGCAGCAGCGCGTACGGCTTCGCGGCGGTCTTCTCGGGCTCGAGGTAGTACGTCTTGCCGAGCATGATCGGGTCGACCTGCTCGACCGGCACGAACTCCTCGACCGCGATCTCGCGCTCGGTCGCCAGCGGCAGGTCGTCGAGGTCGGCGTCGGTGAGCACGACCATGCGGCCGTCGTCGGTCTCGTAGCCCTTGGCGATGTCCGCGTAGGGGACCTCCTCGCCGTCGATGCTGCAGACCTTCTTGTAGCGGATCCGGCCGCCGTCCTCCTGGTGCACCTGGTGCAGCGGGACGCTGTGCTCGCCCGTCGCGGCGTAGAGCTTCACCGGGACGTTGACCAGCCCGAAGGCGACCGCGCCCTTCCAGATCGCACGCATGCCCACACCCTCTCGTCCGGTGCCGCGCCCACGGGGTCGGGCTGCCGGAGCCCGGCGACGCGGCCGCCCGCGGGCACGCGCCGTCGGGTGCCGGTCGGCACCTGTGTGGGCAGGATGGACCCGTGCAGCCCATGCTCGCCACCCCGGCGCCCGGATCCGGTGTCCTCCCGCGGGGCCCGGAGTGGGTCTACGAGGTCAAGTGGGACGGCGTCCGGGTCCTCGCGGACACGCGCGACGGCGCCCTGCGCCTCGTCGCGCGGTCCGGCCGGGACGTCACCGTGACGTACCCCGAGCTCGCCGGCCTGGCCGCGCTGCCGGGCCTCCTGCTCGACGGCGAGGTGGTCGTCATGGCCGGCGGCGTCCCCTCCTTCGAGGCCCTCGCGGAGCGCATGAACGTCCGGGACCCGGTCCGCGCCGCGCGCCTCGCCGCCCGGGTCCCCGCGACCTACATGGCGTTCGACGTGCTCGTCGTGGACGGCGAGGACGTCTCCCGCCGGGCGTTCGCGGAGCGGCGCGCCCTCCTCGAGGACCTCGGCGTCGCGGACCGGCTCCAGCTCTCCCCCGTCTACGACGACGGCGACGCGCTGTACGAGGTCACGCGCCAGCACGGGCTCGAGGGCGTGGTCGCCAAGCGGCGCTCGTCCCCGTACCAGCCCGGCCGGCGCTCGCCCGACTGGGTCAAGGTGCCGCACCGGGCGACGCGCACGGCCGCCGTCGTCGGGTGGCGGACCGAGGGCTTCGGGGCGCGGGGCGCGGCGGCCGCCTCCCACCGGCTGGGCGCCGTGCTGCTCGGCGCGCCCGACGCCGAGGGCCGTTGGCGGTACCTCGGCAAGGCGGGCAGCGGCCTCGCGGGCCGGCGCGGCGCGGACCTCCTGCGCGCGCTCGAGGGCCTGGACCGGGGCGACGCGCCGCTCGACGACGAGGTCCCGCGCGAGGACGCGCGGGGCGTCACCTGGTGCGAGCCCCGGGTCGGGGTGGACGTGCGGTACCTGCAGCGGATGTCCGGGGGGCGGCTGCGCCAGCCGGTCGTCCTCGCGCTGCGGGCGGACGCCGACGTCGATCCGTGGGAGGCTCCGTGACGGCGAGGACGACGTACGGCACCACCGGGGAGGCGGCCTGATGGCGGGCGACGACGCGCAGTGGGTCGAGGTCGAGGGCACCAAGGTCAAGCTCACGCACTTGGACCGCGTGCTCTACCCCTCGACGGGGTTCACCAAGGCCGAGCTCATCGGCTACTACACGGCCGTGGCGCCCGCGATCCTGCGCCAGCTGCGCGACCGGCCCGTGACGAGGATCCGGTTCACCACGACCGTCGACGGGCAGAAGTTCTTCGAGAAGAACACCCCCAAGGGCGCGCCGCCGTGGGTGCGGCACCTCGAGCTGCCGGCGAGCCCCGGGACCGAGGACGAGGGCACGATCCTCGACCTGCCGTTCCTCGACGACCTCGCGGGGCTCGTGTGGTCGGCGAACCAGGGCGCGATCGAGCTCCACACACCGCAGTGGACCGTCGGCCCGCGCGGCGCC
>NZ_JADDKQ010000018.1 GCF_016464425.1 Actinotalea solisilvae | reverse complement strand
CACGTCGAGGTGACGGGGGCGAGGGGGTCAGGGCTCGCCCGTGACCAGGCGGCGGAGGGTCTCGATCGGGAGCTTGGGGGTGCGGTCCGCGCGGAGCAGCCCGTTGGTCTCCTGGCCCGTGTCCGTGAGCTGCGTCCAGCAGAAGCCCGCGATCGGCGGGCACGCGCGCACGGCGTCGAGGAGGTCGCCCACGCGGGCCTCGAAGTCCTCGTCCGACGTCGCCGTCGAGTAGCCCCACGCGTCGTCGCGCCCGCCCGCGTAGCTGACGCCGCCGAACTCGGTGAGCATGAGCGGCTGCCCCCGGTCCGGGACGTCGACGAGCCGGACCCGTCGCCCCGCGGGCCCGATGCCGTCGAGCAGGGCGCGCACCGCCTCGGGCGTCCCGTACCGCGCGCGCAGCTCGTCGCCGCGCTCGGCGTAGTCGTGGATCGACCAGATGTCCGAGTCGGTGTGCTCCCAGCCGTCGTTGGACACCACGGGTCGGGTCGGGTCGAGCGCGCGCGTGAGGTGGGCGAGGCCGAGGGAGTACGCGCGCTGCGCCGGGTCGTGCGCGATGTGCTGGACGCCCCAGCTCTCGTTGAGCGGCACCCAGGTGACGATGCTCGGGTGCGACAGGTCGCGCCGCACGAGCTCGGCCCACTCGGTCGCGAGCAGCTGCACCGACCGCGGCGAGAACGCGTACGCGTTCGCCGTCTCGCCCCACAGCGTGAGCCCGAGCCGGTCGGCCCAGAAGAGGAACCGCGGGTCCTCGGCCTTCTGGTGCACGCGCGCCGAGTTGAAGCCCAGCTCCTTGATGAGCTCGACCTCGCGCCGCAGCGCGTCGGGGCCGGGCGCCGCGAGGTGGCTCTCCTCCCAGTACCCCTGCTCGAGCACCGAGCGCAGCGGGTAGGGCCGGTCGTTGAGCAGGAAGACGCCGTGCGCGACGGCGACGGTCCGCAGCCCGAGGTAGGACGCGACCGCGTCGTGCGCGGACTCGCCGCCCTCGCCGTCGGGGACGACGTCGACCCACGCGTCGAGCAGCGTCGGCCGCTCGGGCGACCACAGCAGCTCCTCGTAGCGCTGCCCGTTGTGCTGGGTCGGCAGGTCGACGGCGACGCGCACGTCCTGCTCGACCGTCCGCAGCCACTGCTCGGCGAGCACCTCGCCCTCGTGCGCGACCCGCACGCGCACGACGACGGCCTCGCGCGGCCGCTCGCTGAGCCGCACGGTCGCGTGCACCGCGCCCACCGGCACGTCGGCGCGCCACGCGAGCTCCGCGACGTGCAGGCGCGGGACGGCCTCGAGCCACACGGGCTGCCAGATGCCGGTCGTGCGGTGGTACCAGATCGAGTGCGGCTCGGGCCGCCAGTCCTGCTTGCCGCGCGGCTGCGCGACGTCGAGCGGGTCGTCCTCGGCGCGCACGACGAGCGTCAGGTCACCGCCGTCCGCGCCGGCGACGACCGACGTCACGTCGAACGCGAAGGGCGTCTGGCCGCCGACGTGCCGGCCGAGGTGGACCCCGCCCAGCCAGACGTCGGCCGCGTGGTCGACGGCGCCCAGGTGCAGCAGGAGCCGCTCGCCCTGGCTGCCGCGGCCGGCCCGCGCGAGGTCCGCCGCGCCGAGCGGCCGGCGGTACCAGACGACGTGGTGGTGCGGGTCCCCGATGCCGGACAGGCGCGACTCGGGCGGGAACGGCACCTCGATCCGGCGCGTGAACGGGTCGTCCGCGTCGCCCGGGAGGTCGAACCACCGCGCGTCGCGCCCGACGTCGTCCGGGTCGGCCGCGAAGTCCCACGCGCCGCACAGGTCCGCCCAGGCGGGACGCACGAGCTGCGGGCGCGGGTACGTGCCGTCGCCCTGGCTCGCGCGCGGGCGAGCGCCCGCCCCGCCCGGCGCCGTCCCCGGAGCGACGTCCTGCGCCGCGCCCACGTCCTCCGCGCCCAGGCTGCCGGGCGCCTCCCCGATCGGCGTGCTCATCGTGCGTCCCCTCCGTCGGTGGCCGGGCCGGTCCGCGCCGCCCGCGTGCTCTCGCGCTCCACGAGCCGGTGCCCGACGACGACCTGCGTCGCCCCCGCCGGCCCGCCCCCGTCCGCCCCGTCGCCCACGCCCGGACCCGCCCCGGCAGCCGTCGCCCGCCCGTCGAGCAGCAGCGCGATGGCGGTCTCGGCGATGGCGCGCTTGTCGGGCGCGACCGTGCTGAGGCTGGGCACGCTGTAGCGCCCCTCCTCGATGTCGTCGATGCCGATGACGGCGACGTCGTCCGGGGCCGTGAGGCCGCGGTCCCGGAGGGCGCGCAGCGCCCCGAGGGCGAGGAGGTCGTTGAAGCAGAAGACGGCGTCGGGCGGCTCGGGCAGGGCGAGCAGCGCGTGCATCGCGTCGGCGCCGTCGGCCCGGTGGAAGTCGTGCACCGGCGCGACGAGCTCCTCGCGCACCGGCATGCCGGCCCGCTCGAGCGCGCGGCGGTAGCCCTCGAGCCGCAGGATCGCGGTCTCGGCCGGCGTCGCGTCGTCGCCCGTCGCGTGCTTGGCGCCGATGGCCGCGATCCGCGTCCGCCCGAGCGCAACGAGGTGCTCGGTGGCGGCCTGGGCCGCGGCGCGGTTGTCGATCGCGACGTGCGGGAACGGCGCCTCGTCGCCCACGTGCTCGCCGAGGAGGACGAGCGGCGTGTCGTCCATCCGGTGGCGCAGGTCCTCGGCCGTCACCGCGAGCGGGCTGAGCACGAGGCCGTCCATGAGCGGCATGTCGATGCCGTCGCTGATCGCGCGCTCCGACGTCGCCTGGCCGTCGGTCTGGTTGAGCAGCACGGTGAGCTGGCGCGCCTTGGCGGCGCGCACGAGCTCCGACGCGATCTCGGCGAAGTACGGCTGGGTGAGCTCGGGGAGCGCGACCGCGATCATGCCGCTGTTGCCGCGGCGCAGGTGGCGGGCGGCGACGTTGGGCCGGTACTGGAGCTGGGCCAGCGCGTCCTCGACCTTGGCGCGCGTGTGCGCGGTGATGGCGCCCTTGCCGTTGACGACGTTCGAGACGGTCTTGATCGACACGCCCGCGCGCTCGGCGACGTCCTGCAGGCGGATCCTGGCCACGCCGCCACCTCCTTCGCTGGTCCTGCGGTGCAGGTCCTCGGCCCTGCACGCCATCGTGCCGTGGCCGCGCCCCGCCCGCCGTGCGGTCCGGACCGTGACCGGATCGTTGCCCGGACGCCCCCCGTCCCGAGTGGCGGACCCGGCGACCCGGGGCGACAGTAACGACATCGACACAACTCTTACAAGGTTTACCACTCCATCTGTACAAGGTTTACCGCGATGGGGTAGGAAACACCCGTAAAGGTTTACCGGGAGCGGCCGGGCGCTGCGCCTGGCCGGTCGACCTCACGAGGAGCTCAACGATGAGAACCACGACCCACACCCAGCGACGCCGGCTCGCCGTCGGCGCCCTGACCGCGGTGGCGGCCCTCGGGCTCGCGGCGTGCGGCGGCGGCATGACCCCCGAGGAGGCCGCGGGCGGCGGGGACGCCGCGGAGGCCCCCGAGTTCACGGGCGAGTACACCGGCCCGGACGTCGAGCTCGCCTACTGGAACGGCTTCACCGGCGGTGACGGCCCGTTCATGCAGGAGATGGTCGACCAGTTCATGGAGGAGCACGACAACATCACGGTCGTGCCCAACACGATCCAGTGGGCCGACTTCTACCAGCGCGTGCCCGCGGCCGTGAACGCGAACGAGGGCCCGGACGTCGGCGTCATGCACGCCGACCAGCTCGCGACCAACGCGGTGCGCAACGTCATCGTCCCGCTCGACAGCGTCGCCGAGGCGCTCGAGCTCTCCGAGGACGACTTCAGCACCGAGGTGTGGAGCGCCGGCCTCTACGAGGACCAGCGGTACGGCATCCCGCTCGACGTCCACTCGCTCGCGATGTACTACAACACCGAGCACTTCGCGGCCGCCGGCATCACCGAGCCCCCGACCGACGAGGCGTCCTTCATGGAGGCGCTCGACAAGCTCAAGGCGGCCGGCTACACCACGCCCTTCTGGATGCCCGCGCGCTGGCCGGCGCACCTCATGTTCCTGTCGCTCCTGTGGCAGAACGGCGGCCAGCCCTACTCCGACGACGGCACCGAGGCGACCTTCGGCGGCCCCGAGGGCGTCGAGGCGCTCGAGTGGATGCGCGGCATGGTGGACCAGGGCTACAGCCCGTCCGACGTCGCCCAGGACTCGCAGTACGTCGCGTTCAAGAACGGCGAGACGTCGATCACCTGGGACGGCATCTGGCAGATCAACGACCTCGAGGCGTCGGGCCTGCCCTACGCGCTCGCGCCGGTCCCGACGATCTTCGACGAGCAGGCCTTCTGGGCGAACTCGCACCAGTTCTTCATGACCAAGCAGGCCACGGGCGACGAGAACAAGGCGCAGGCCGCGCAGGTGTTCATCGCCTGGATGAGCGAGCACTCGGCCGAGTGGGCGGGTGCCGCGATGATCCCGGCCCGCACGTCGGTGCAGGAGGAGGGCGCGCTCGAGGGCACCGCCCAGGAGCCCATCGCCGGCCTGCTGGACAGCGTGCGCTTCCTCCCCGCGGTCCCGGGCCTCGGCCAGGTGACCACGGAGACGATCGAGCGCGCGGTGGCCGACAGCGTCCTCGGGCAGCAGGAGCCCGCGGCGGCTCTCGAGGCGGCCCAGGCCCAGGCGACCGAGCTCATGGCGGAGAACGCCGAGAGCTTCGGGGGCTGACATGACGACGACGCGCGTCGCGGCGCCCGGGGACACGGCGGATGCTCTGCAGCACAGCCGCAGGGCGCCGCGACGTGGCGTCGCCAAGCACGGCCCGGCCACCCCGTGGCTGTTCCTCGCCCCCTACCTCGCCCTCTTCGGGACGTTCGTGGTGGCGCCGGTGGTCCTCGGCGCCTGGATCAGCCTGCACCGGTGGGACTACACGCTGCCGGGCAAGCCGTTCGTGGGCCTCGAGAACTACCAGGACCTGTTCGACTCGGGCTCGACCGTGTACGCGGACTTCTGGAACTCGATGCAGGCCACGGGGATCTTCACGCTCGCGAGCGTGCCCCTGCTGCTCGTCATCCCGCTCCTGGTCGCGCTCGTGATGAACAAGAAGTTCCCGGGCCGGAACCTCTTCCGGGCCGTGTACTTCGCGCCCTACGTGCTCGGCGTCGCCGTCGTCGCCGTGCTGTGGCGCTACCTGCTCGACAACAACATCGGGCTGATCAACTACTACCTGGGCCTGCTCGGCCTGCCGGACGACACCGCCTGGACGACGTCGACGCCCGCGGCCTGGGTCGCGCTCGTCGGCGTCACGGTGTGGTGGACGCTGGGCTACAACTCGGTGATCTACCTCGCCGCGCTCCAGGACATCCCGCGCGAGCTCTACGAGGCCGCGCGCGTCGACGGCGCCAACGCGTGGCAGCAGTTCCGCAACGTGACGATCCCGGGGCTGCGGCCCGTCCTCGTGTTCATCACGATGATCACGATCCTGGCCTCGGCGAACATGTTCGGGCAGTCGTACCTCATCACCCAGGGCGGCCCCGGGCGCGAGACCCGGACGGCGATCTACGAGATCGCCGAGACCGGCCTGCGGCAGTACCAGATGGGCTCGGCGGCCGCGATGAGCTATGTGCTCACCGCGTTCCTCATGGTGCTGAGCGTCATCGTCTTCTGGCTCTTCCGGGAGAGGAAGTCGTCATGACCGCCGACGTCGAGACCCGTCCGGCCGCGCCCGCCGCCCGGCGGGGGAGCAGCTCCGGCGAGGTGGGGGACAGGGGCGGCGTGCGCGTCGTCCTGCGGTACGTCCTGCTCGTCGTGCTGGGCCTGCTGTTCCTCAGCCCGCTCATCTTCATGATCGTCACGTCGTTCAAGACGCGCGGCGAGGCGGCGGGCATCCCGCCGTCGTGGATCCCGAACCCCTTCACCACGCAGGCCTACGAGTCGATCCTCGCGGCGCCCGGCACGCCCGTGCTCCGCTGGTTCGCGAACAGCCTCGTGGCCGCGCTCGCGCACGCGGCGATCGTCGTGATCACCTCGGCGATGGCGGCCTACGCGCTGGCCCGGATGGAGTTCCGCGGGCGTGGGGTCGTCTTCGGCATGATCATCGCGACGCTCTTCGTGCCGCCGGTCATCCTCGTCATCCCGAACTACCTCATCGTCGGCGAGCTCGGCTGGCTCAACACCCTCGTCGCAGTCATCGTCCCGACGGCGGCGTCCGCCTTCGGGGTGTTCTTCCTGCGGCAGTTCTTCCTCAGCATCCCGGAGGAGCTCGAGGAGGCCGCGCGGCTGGACGGCGCCAGCCCGCTGCAGATCTTCCTCAAGGTGATCATGCCGCTGTCGCGGCCGGCGCTCGCGACGCTCGCGCTGCTCGCGCTCCTCACCAACTGGAACGACTTCCTGTGGCCGGTCTACGTGCTCTTCAGCCCCGAGCTGCAGACGCTGCCCGCCGGCCTGTCGACGCTCCAGTCGGCGAACTCGGTCCGGTACGACCTGCTCATGGCGGGCGCGGTCATCGCGAGCGTGCCCGTGCTGATCCTCTTCGTCTTCCTCCAGCGCTTCATCATCGAGGGCGTCTCCCGCTCGGGCCTCAAGGGATGAGCGCGTGAGGGCGCTCCCCCTCGTCGGCGCCGCCGCCGCAGCCTGCCTCCTCCTCGCGGGCTGCGGCGACGGCGGCGGCGGCGGCGCGAGCGGGGCCGGCGCGACGCCGTCGTCCGAGGCGTCGGGCGGTGCGCAGGACGAGCAGGGAGACCCGGACCCGGTCCACGGCGCCAACCCCGTCGTCGACGACGACTTCCCCGACCCCGACGTGCTCGAGGTCGACGGCACCTACTACGCCTACGCGACCAACGGGAACCTGCGGAACGTGCGGGTCGCGAGCTCGACCGACCTCGTCGGGTGGACCGAGCTCGACGACGCGCTCCCGACGCTCCCGTCCTTCGTCATCCCCGGGAAGACGTGGGCGCCCGAGGTGACCGAGGTGGAGCCCGGCCGCTACGTCCTCTACTACACGGCGACCAACTACCGCCCGACGCTCCAGTGCCTCGGCGTCGCCGTCGCGGACTCGCCGGAGGGACCGTTCGAGCCCGTCGGCGACGCCATGCTCGTGTGCCCCGAGGCGGAGGGCGGCGCGATCGACGCGTCGACGTTCCGCGACGCCGACGGCACGCTCTACCTGCTCTGGAAGAACGACGGCAACTGCTGCGGGCTCGACACGTGGCTGCAGATCGCGCCCCTCACGCCCGACGGCACGGCGCTGGCCGGCGAGCCCGTGCGGCTCGTCCAGCAGGACCAGCCGTGGGAGGGGAACCTCGTCGAGGCGCCGACCCTCGTCGAGCGCGACGGGACCTACGTGCTCCTGTACTCGGCCAACGACTACGGCGGCCCGGCGTACACGATCGGCTACGCGACGGCGTCGTCGGTCCTGGGGCCGTACACGAAGAACCCCGAGCCGCTGCTCACGACGTACCAGTTCGACAGCCGCTACGTCGGCCCGGGCGGGCAGGACGTCGTGGTCGGACCCGACGGCGAGGACCGCCTCGTCTTCCACTCCTGGTACGGCCAGAACACCTACCGCGGCATGAACGTCCTGCCCCTCGCGTGGCAGGACGGCCACCCGGTCGTCGCGCCCGGCTGACCCTCCCCGACCGGTCCGCGGACGGGGAGGGCCGGCGCAGGTCAGGCGGCGTCGAGGATGTCGACGACGAAGATCAGCGTCGAGTCCGGCGGGATCGTCTCGCCCGAGCCCTCGGGGCCGTAGCCCTTGTCGCTCGGGATGACGAGCAGCACCTGGCTGCCGACCGTCTTGCCGACGAGGCCCTCGTCCCAGCCGGGGATGACGCTCTGCGTGCCGATCGGCGTCGTGAACGGGCTCTCGCCGCCCCACGAGGAGTCGAACTCGGTGCCGTCGAACAGCCAGCCGGTGTACTGCACGGTGATCTGCTGACCGGTCTCGACCACGGGCCCGGAGCCCTCGATGAGGGTCTGCGCGACGAGCGTCGTCGGCTCGGCGGTGCCGGCGGGGACCTCGATCGACGGCTCGCCGTCGTCGGCGAGGGTCACGAGCGGCAGGCCGGCCGGGGGCTCGACGGCGTCGCCCTCGGCGCGCGTCGGGATGTCCCGCGCGTCCGTGACCTCGATCGCCATGAGCGTCGCGGGGTAGGCGGCGCTCTGCTCGGTCTCCTCGGCGCCGGGCGCCGCGAAGAGCACGCGCACGCCGACCTTCTGCCCGACGAGGGTGTCGCGCAGGGCCGCGATGAGGGTCGGGTCGTCGAGCGCGAGCTGCTCGGGGGCGTCCGACTCCCACGTCGAGCCGAGCACCGTGCCGTCGTCGCCCGAGACGGCCACGTACTGGATGGTGACCTTCTGCTCGGGACCGATCTCGTCGCCGTCGCCCTCGAGGTCGACGCGCGCGACCGGCGCGGAGACCGCGAACGGCTGGTCGAACGTCAGCGTCGGCGCCGCGCCCAGGTCGCCCTCGGCGACGACGGCCTCGAGCGCCGCGACGTCGTCGGGCGACGCCTCGGCGGCGGCGTCCGGCGAGGCGTCGGCGGACGCGGTCGGCTCGGCCTCGGGCGCGTCGCCCGTGCAGCCCGCGAGCACGAGGGCGGCGGTGATGGTCAGGGCGGTGGCCAGGTGTCGGCGCACGGTGATCCTTCGTCGTCGGTCGCCGTCCCGCGACGCGCTGGTGCGTCCGGCGGGCGGCTCGTCCGCGGCGGCGGACCTCCCGCAGGGTACGTGGTGTTCCTGGGAGCCCGCTGGGAGGTCCGACCCGGCAGCGGCTCGGCGTGCGGGGTCGGCAGGCCGGTGTGAGCCTGGACCCATGCGATTCGGGTACACGTTGATGACCGAGCAGAGCGGACCGCGCGAGCTCGTGCGGCACGCCGTCGACGCCGAGCGCGTCGGCTTCGACTTCGAGGTCTCGAGCGACCACTACTTCCCCTGGCTCGACGAGCAGGGCCACGCGTCGTACGCGTGGACCGTGCTCGGCGCCGTCGCGCACGCCACGAGCCGGGTCGAGCTCATGACGTACGTGACGTGCCCGACGATCCGCTACCACCCCGTCGTCGTCGCGCAGAAGGCGGCGACCATGGGCGTGCTCAGCGAGGGGCGCTTCCTGCTCAACCTCGGGGCGGGGGAGAACCTCAACGAGCACGTGGTCGGCGAGCGCTGGCCCGCGGTCGCCGAGCGCCACGACATGCTCGAGGAGGCGATCGAGATCATCCGCCTCCTGCTCGACGGCGAGCGCCTCAACTTCGACGGCGAGTACTACCGCGCCGACCAGGCCTACCTGTGGGACCGGCCCGACGAGCCCGTCGAGATCGGCGTCGCCGTCTCGGGCGCCGTGTCGATCGAGCGGTTCGCGCCGCTCGCCGACCACCTCGTGACGACCGAGCCCGAGGCGTCGATCCTGCAGAAGTGGGACGAGGTGCGCGACCAGCACGGCGAGGGCGGGTCGCGGAAGATCGGCCAGATCCCGATCTGCTGGGACACCGACGCCGAGGCGGCGAAGGCCCGCGCGCACCAGCAGTTCCGCTGGTTCGGCGGCGGCTGGAAGGTCAACGCCGACCTGCCCACGACGGAGGCCTTCGACAGCGCCTCCCAGTTCGTCCGGCCCGAGGACGTGGCGGGGTCCATCCCCTGCGGGCCGGACCTCGACGCCGTGGTCGAGGCGGCGTCGGCCTTCTGGGAGGCCGGCTTCACCGACCTCGCCCTGCTCCAGGTCGGCGAGGAGAAGCAGCAGGAGTTCCTCGACGAGGCGGCCGGGCCGCTGCTCGAGAAGCTGCGCGCGGCCGCGCCCTCGGACTGAGCGGAGCGGAGCCCGGCCCGGCCCGGCCGGCCCGCGGACCCGCCCCGGCGCCGCAGGCGCCGTCGGTAGAGTCACGGCCTGGGGCGCCCTGGCGGCGCCCAGCGTCAGGAGGCCGCCATCGACACCCCACGAACGACGATCTCGCAGATCGCCGCCGAGGCGGGCGTCTCGGTGCCGACGGTGTCCAAGGTGCTCAACGGCCGGGCCGACGTCGCCTCCGAGACGCGCGCGCGCATCGAGAAGATCATCAAGCAGCACGGCTACCAGCGCCGCCGCGCCGGCGTGCCCGTCGGGCCCCGGCTCGTCGACCTCGTCTTCCACGAGCTCGGCGGCCCGTGGGCGCTCGAGATCATCACGGGCGTCGAGCGCGTCGCGCGCGAGGAGGGCGTCGAGGTCGTGCTCTCCGAGTGCGGCGGGCACCGCACGCCGCGCCAGGAGTGGCTCGACAGCGTGCTGGCCCGCCGCCCCGCCGGCGTGATCATGGTCTTCTCCGACCTCGACCACGACCAGCGCGCGCAGCTCGAGGCCCGCTCGATCCCGTTCGTCGTCGTCGACCCGGTCGGGGAGGAGCAGGGCGGCGTCCCCTCGATCGGCTCGGCGAACTGGACGGGCGGGCTCGTGGCGACGCGCCACCTCATCGGCCTCGGGCACGAGCGCATCGCCGTCATCGGCGGGCCCGCGGAGACGCTCGCGAGCCGGGCCCGCATCGCCGGCTACCGCGACGCCATGGTGACCGCGGGCCTCGCGGTCGACGAGGCGCTCGTGCGCAACGGCGACTTCTACGTCGGCGGCGGCTACGAGCACGGCCGCAGCCTGCTGTCCCTGCCCGACCGCCCGACGGCGGTCTTCGCGGGCAGCGACCTGCAGGCCCTGGGCGTGCTGCGCGCGGCGCGCGACCTCGGCCTGGACGTGCCGCGGGACCTGTCGGTGGTCGGGTACGACGACCTGCCCGTGGCGAGCTGGATCACGCCGTCGCTCACCACCGTGCACCAGCCGCTGGTCGAGATGGCGGACGCCGCGACGCACCTCGTGCTCGCGCTCGCGGCCGGGCGGCGCCCCCGCACCACGCGCATGGACCTGGACGTCCACCTCGTCGTGCGCGAGAGCACCGCCCGGCGCGAGGCCTGACGCGGCCGAGGGGCGTCAGGCCGCGCGTCGCGCCGCGAGCGTGCGGCCGGCCTCGACCGCGGCCTCCTCCGCCGTCTTGCGCTCGAGCGCCGCGGCCTCCGTCAGGGCGTCCATCGCCGGGTTGACGCCGACGAGCGTCATCTCGCGCTCGACGACCGTGAGGTCGGCGCCCCACACGTCCGCGAGCACCCGCCGGAGGTAGGCCGTGCTGTGGTCCCAGCCCTCGCGCGGGGTCCCCGGGCCGTAGGCGCCGCCGCGCGTGGTGACGAGCACCGTCGGCGTCCCGTCGAGCAGCCGGGTCCCGGTGGGGGCGCCTGCGACGGCCAGGTCGATCCACGTCTTGACGTGCTGCGAGACGCCCCAGTTGTAGAGGGGCAGGGCGAGGACGGCGCCCGTCGCGTCCCGCAGCTCTCCCGCGAGCGTGCCGGCGAGCGCGAGCGCCTCGCGCTGCGCGTCGGTCCGGTCGCCCTCTGGCAGGAACCCGGCCCCGACCGCCATCGGCCAGGCGTCGGCAGGAAGCGGCTCGCGGCCGAGGTGGCGCCGGACGACGGGCACGTCCGGGTGGCGGGCGACGAGCTCGGCGAGCACGACGTCGGCGAGAGCGCTGCTCGCGGAGCGCTCGCCCTGGATGGAGGCGTCGATACGGAGGACGGTCATGAGGACTCCTGACTTGAACATTCAAGTGGACGTGACCGACGCTGGCGACACGACTTGAATGTTCAAGTGAGCGCTACGCTGAGCCGGTGGAGCCCGCCGCCGAGACGCCCGACGAGGTGCCCTGGCTCACGCGTCAGCAGCAGCTCGAGTGGCGGGACCTCTTCACCCTCCTCATGACGCTGCCCCCCGCCCTCGACCTCCAGCTGCGGCGCGACGCGGGGCTCAACCTCTTCGAGTACCACGTGCTCGCCGGGCTCTCGGAGTCGCCCGGGCGCACCCTCGTGCTGAGCGACCTCGCCGCGTCGGCGCGCGGGTCGCTCTCCCGGCTCTCGCACGCGGTCACCCGGCTCGAGCGCGCCGGCTTCGTCGAGCGCCGCACGCTCACCGACCGCGGGGGCCGCGCCGTCGAGGCGCGCCTCACGGACGCCGGGTTCGCCCGGCTCGAGGAGGTGGCCCCCGGCCACGTGCGCGCGGTGCGCCGGCTCCTCGTCGACCCGCTGACGCCCGAGCAGCTCACCGCGCTCGCCGCCGCGGCCCGCGCGATCACGGCCGCGACGCTCGCCGAGCCCGCGGACGACGCCGCAGCGCCCGACGCCTGCTGACCTGACCGGCCCGCCGAGGACGTCCTCCCGCGCTGCGGGCCGGTAGGGTGGGCGCATCCCATCACGAGCGGCCGAGAGACCTGGCTCCACGACGCCGCAGCAACCCCCCGCCCCGGCGGGTGCGGGTGCTCACGCCAGGACCGATGGAGCGGCATGGACGACGGCCTGACGACCTCCGAGCGCGCGCCCGCGCCCGACGACGCGCGTGCGGCGCACGAGCCGGTCATCCCGCGCCCGCCGCGCCCCGCGGGACTGCCCGGGCGGCTCACCGACGAGCGCCCCACGGTCTCGTTCGAGCTCTACCCGCCGCGCAGCGAGAAGGCGGCCGGCACGCTCCGGACGACGATCGCGCGCCTGGCCGAGGCGCGGCCCGACTTCTTCTCGGTCACCTACGGCGCCTCCGGGTCGTCGCGTGAGAGCTCGCGCGGCGTCGTCGAGCACGTCCTCGACACCTCGGACCTGCCCGCGGTCGCGCACCTCACGTGCCTGGGCAGCCCTCCCGACGAGGTCCGTGCGGTCGCCGAGCAGCTCGTCGCACTCGGCGTGCGCGACTTCCTCGCGCTGCGCGGCGACCCGCCCGCCGGGGACCCGGGCTGGACCCCGGACCCGCACGGCCTGCAGCGGGCGAGCCAGCTCGTCGAGCTGCTCCGCGACGTCTCGGCCGAGCTGCCCGCGGGGGACCGGCTGAGCGTCTCGGTCGCCGCGAGCCCCACGGCGCTCCAGGTCGGCGGCGCGAGCTGCGGCGATCTCCTCGCGCTGCGCGCCAAGCAGGACGCGGGCGCCGACTTCGCGATCACCCAGGTGTTCTTCGAGGTCGAGGACTACGTCCGGTACGTCGAGGCCGCGCGCGCCGCGGGCGTCGTCCTGCCGCTGCTGCCCGGCGTCGTGCCGCTCACCGACCCGCGCCGCCTGCGCCGGCTCGAGGAGGTCAGCGGGGTCGCCGTGCCGACGCACGTCCTGGCGGCGCTCGAGGCCGAGGAGGACCCGGAGGCGCGCACGGCCGTCGGCCGCGCGCTCGGCGCCGCGCTCGCGGCCGGCGTGCTCGCCGCTGGCGCCCCCGGCCTCCACCTCTACACGTTCAACCAGCACCAGGCGTCGCTCGACCTGCTCGACGACGTCGGCCTGCGCGCGAGGGCCGAGCCGCTCGCCTGAGTGGTCGGGGTCACGCCGGCCCGCGGCGAGGTCCCGGGTGCGGCGTGGCAGGCTGGTCGGGTGCGTACCGCGAGCCCGTCCGACCTGCGCCGGTGGCGTCGTCACCTCGCCGACGAGCGCGCCGAGGCCGCCGTCTACCGCGAGCTCGCGGGCCGGCGCTCGGGCGAGGAGCGGGAGATCCTGCTCGCCCTCGCCGAGGCCGAGGGCCGTCACGCGGCGCACTGGGAGCAGCTGCTCGGCGACCAGGTCGGCGCGCCCCGGCGCGGCGACGTCCGGTTCCGCGTGCTCGCCTGGCTCGCCCGGCGCTTCGGCTCCGTCTTCGTGCTCGCGCTCGCGCAGCGCGCCGAGGCGCGCGCGACCTACGAGCGCGACGCCGACGCGACGCCGACCATGGCCGCCGACGAGCGCATCCACGAGGAGGTCGTGCGCGCGCTCGCGGCCCGCGGCCGCAACCGGCTCTCGGGGACCTTCCGCGCCGCGGTCTTCGGCGCCAACGACGGCCTCGTCTCCAACCTCGCGCTCGTCATCGGCGTCGCGGCGGCGGGCACGCCGAACGGGACCATCCTCGTCACGGGCCTCGCCGGGCTGCTCGCGGGCGCGCTGTCCATGGGCGCGGGCGAGTACATCTCGGTGCGCTCGCAGCGCGAGCTCCTCGCTGCCTCGAGGCCGAGCCTCGCGGCGGGCGACGCCCTGCCCCACCTCGACGCCGACGCCAACGAGCTGGCGCTCGTCTACCGCGCCCGCGGCATGACCCTCGAGGAGGCGCGGACCCGCGCCGACGAGGTGCTGGCCGACATCGCGCTCGTGCGCCGCACCGGCCCGACGGCCGGTGGTCCCCAGCCCGGCGAGCTGCACTACGCGTTCCACCGGGACGCGACCGCGCCGCGGCGTGGCGACGACGCCCCGGACGGGGCCGACGGTGCGACGGAGGACGAGCCCGTCGACGAGCACGAGATCGTCGGCTCCGACGTCGGTGCGGCCCTGTCGAGCTTCTGCTTCTTCGCGTCGGGTGCCGCGGTGCCCGTGCTGCCGTTCCTGCTCGGGCTCGAGGGCACCGTCGCGCTCGTCGTCGCCGTCGCCGCCGTCAGCGTCGCGCTGCTCGGGACGGGCGCGGTCGTCGGCCTCATCTCGGGCGGACCGCCCGTGCTGCGCGCGCTGCGCCAGCTCGCGATCGGCGCGGGCGCCGCCGCGGTGACGTGGGGCCTCGGCGCGCTGTTCGGCACGACCGTCGCCTGACACCCGTCCGGCCGCCGGCAGGGGACCGGCCGGGTGACACCGCGGGTGAGAACGTGGCCCGGCGCGCCCGCACGCACGTTACGGCCGAGTAACCTTCGGCGCGGCAGACCGGACCGACCAGGGCAGGGCATGAGCGACGACGGCGTGCGCGGGGAGGACCCTGCGACCGACGACGCCCCGGCGCGCCCGCCGCTGGCCCCCGCGGTGCTCGGCGGCCTGACCGTCGAGGAGGTCTGCCGGCGCAACCTCCTCGAGCACTCGGACGAGGTCATCTACTTCAAGGACCTCGACAGCCGCTTCCTGCTGGTGAGCGCGGGGTGCGCGGCGCTCCACCGGATGACGCCCGAGCAGATGGTCGGCCTGTCGGACTTCGACCTCTTCGAGCCCGCGCACGCGCACATCGCCTACGCCGACGAGCAGCGCGTCATCGCGACGGGCGTCCCGATGGTCGACCAGGCCGAGCGCGAGCGCTGGGCCGACCGGCCCGACTCCTGGGTCGCGAGCAGCAAGTTCCCGCTGCGCGCGCCCGACGGCGCGATCATCGGCACCTTCGGCATCTCGCGGAACGTCACCCGGCTCGTCGTCGCCGAGCAGGAGGCCGCGCGCAACGTCCGCGCGACCGAGGCGGCCAACGCCGAGCTGCGCCGCGTCGAGGCCCAGCTGCGCGCCGTGCTCGACGGCACGACCGACGCGATCGCCCGCTACGACGCCGACCTGCGCTACCGCTACCTCAACCCTGCGGGCGAGCGGGTGCGCGGCCTCACGCTCGACCGGCTCCTGGGCCGCACGGACCGCGAGGCGGGCATGGTGGACCCGTTCGTGGGCGCGTGGGAGGCCGCGCTGCGGCGCGTCCTCGCCTCGGGCGAGCCGGACGACCTCGACTACGCGGGCGAGTCGGCCGACGGCGAGGAGGCGTTCTTCCACACGCGCCTCGCGCCCGACCGCGACGCGGCGGGCGTCGTCGTCGGCGTCCTCACCTCCACCCGCGACGTGACCGAGCTCAAGCGCGCCGAGCAGGCCCTCGCGCGCCAGGCGATGCACGACTCGGTGACCGGCCTGGCCAACCGGTACCTGCTCACCGACCGCGTCACGCAGGCGCTCGTGCGGATGGAGCGGTACCCGAGCCGGATCGCGCTGTACTTCATCGACCTCGACCACTTCAAGCACGTCAACGACTCCTACGGGCACGACGTCGGCGACAGCGTCCTCGTCGCGGTGGCCGAGCGCCTGCGCCGGCTGGCGCGCAAGCAGGACACGGTCGCGCGGCTGGGCGGCGACGAGTTCGTCGTCCTGTGCGACCGCGTCGTCACGGACGAGGACGCCCGGGACATCGCGGGCCGCATCGTCGCCGCGCTCGCCGAGCCCGTCGTCGTCGGATCGCGGCGCATCCCCCTGTCCGCGAGCGTCGGCGCGGTGCTCGCGGAGGACCCGGCCACGAGCCCGTCCGACCTGCTGCGCGGCGCGGACGCGGCGATGTACCGGGCCAAGCAGGAGGGCCGCAACCGGTTCACCGTCGTCGACCCGGACGAGCTCGAGCCCGTCGAGGAGACCGCGGTGCTCGAGCTCGAGCTGCGCGAGGCGCTCGAGGACGGGCACCTGCGCCTGCTCTTCCAGCCCCTGCTGTCGCTCAGCGACCAGCGCCTGCTCGGGTTCGAGGCCCTCCTCCGCTGGGACCACCCGACGCGCGGGACGCTCGCGCCCGGCGACTTCCTCGCCGCGGCCGAGGCGGCGGGCCTCATGGGCGCCGTCGGCGCCTGGGTGCTCGACGCGGCCTGCGCGCAGCTCGCCGCGTGGGACCCGCGCCGCCCCGAGGGGTCGGCCCGGCTGACCATGGCCGTCAACGTCTCGGGCCGCCAGCTGCGCGAGCCCGGCCTCGTGGAGCTCGTCCGCGAGGTGCTCGGCCGCTACGCCCTCGAGCCCGCCCAGCTGAGCCTCGAGCTCACCGAGCGCGCGCTCGTGCACGAGGGTCCGGCGGCGCACGACACGCTCGAGGAGCTCGGTCGGCTGGGCGTGCGCCTCGCGGTCGACGACTTCGGCACGACGTACTCCTCGCTCGCGCGCCTGCCCCACTTCCCGGTGAGCGTCGTGAAGCTCGACCAGCTGGCCGGCGCGCCGTGGCAGCGCGGCATGGTCGCCGCGGTCATCGCGATGGCGCACGGCCTGGGCATGAGCGTCGTCGGGGAGGGGATCGAGACGTCCGACCAGCTCGACGAGCTCGTCGACCTCGCGTGCGACGACGGCCAGGGCTACCTGCTGAGCCGCCCGCTCTCGCGCGACGAGGTCGACGCGCTGCTCGCCGCCGGCGGCACACGGTTCCCGGGCCTCACGTCGGACGACGGTCGCGCCGGGGCCGACCTGCGCTGACCGGCGCTCAGACGGGCGCGGGCCCCTCAGCCGCGGGCTCCTCGGCGGCAACCTCGTCGTCCCGCACCGCGAGCGCGGCGGCCTGCGCGTGCCGTGCCTCGCCGCGGCGCAGGATGGGGATCGCGGCGGCGACCGCGAGGACCGCGAGGGCGCCGGACACCATGACGACGAGGAAGCCCGCGTGGCTCCCGCCGCGGTCGATCTGCGCACCGGCGATCGAGGAGCCGAAGGAGACGCCGACCCCGAGCGACGTCCCGACCCACGTCAGCCCCTCGGTGAGCTGCCCGCGCGGCACGAGCTGCTGCACGAGCCCGTTGCCGTTGATGATCGTCGGGGCGATCGCGAAGCCGAGGACGAACATCACGGCGGCCAGCGCCGCGAGGTCCCGCACCACCGAGAAGAGCGAGACGCCGACCGCGAGCACGACCATGCCGATCGCGAACCGGCGCCAGAGCGGGCTCACCCAGTGGCGCGCGCCGTACGCGAGGCCGGACAGCAGCGAGCCCGCGGCGAACACCGCGAGGATGATGCCCGCGGTGCCCTTGCTGCCCTGCTCCTCGGCGAACGCCACGGTCGCGACGTCGGTCGCCCCGAAGATCGAGCCCATGCACACGAAGACGAGGGCGAGCACGACCATGCCGCCCGAGCGCATGACGCTGCGGTGCGCCACCCCGGCCTCGCGGACGACGACGGGGGGCTCGGTGGCGCGCAGCGAGACGAACCACGCCCCGCCCACGATCACCGCGACCACGGGCACGACGAGCCCCGCCACGGGGTGGACGCCGGTCGCGAGCAGCGTCGCGAGCACGGGGCCGACGATGAAGACGAGCTCGTCGACCGCCGACTCGAGCGAGTAGGCGGTGTGCACCGCGCGCGGGTCGGTGAGCACGTACGACCACCGGGCGCGCACGAGGGCGCCGATCGAGCCCGCGGCCGCGCCCGTGAGGACGGCGGCGACGTAGAGCCACGCCGGGTCCGCCCGCACGAGCGCGAGGCCCACGAGCCCGGCGATGCCCACGCCCGTGAGCACGACCGCGGGTCGCATGACCCGGGCCTGGCCGAACCGGTCGACGAGGCGCGAGAGCTGGGGCGAGCAGATCGCGTGCGTGATGACCTGGACCGCGGAGATGCGCCCGGCGAGCCCGTAGGAGCCGTAGACCTCGGAGACCATGAGCACGATGCCGATGCCGACCATCGACATGGGCAGGCGCGCGATCGCGCCGGCGACCGAGAAGGCGGCCGCCCCGGGGCGCGCGAAGACCTCGCGGTACGGCTGGAGCATGGGCACCAGTCTCCCAGGCCCCGCCGACAGGGTGCGCCGGCTCGCACCGCGACCAGGGCGGCCCGCCCGTGCGGACCGGTCATCCCACCTGTGACTCCCGAGGGCATTCACCCCGTCCCCGCCGGGACTTCACCCCGGCCCGGCCCGTCCGAGGTGGCCTCTGCGTGCGAGGATGCAGCGCACCGACGGCCGAGCGGCCGGGGCGCGGGCGCACCGCGGCAGTCACAGGGGGTAGGCGACGTGGGTCGCACGGGTGTCATGGAGGTGCGCTCGGACCGCGCGCGCGCCGACGTGGCCCCGGGCCGGGCGGACCTGCGACGTCGGCGGCCCCCCGACCCCGCGGTCGGGTACGGACCGCTGGGCCTCGCCGGGCTCGCGGCCGGCGTCTACCTCCTCGCCTACGTCGCGGTCGAGCTGGCGCCGACCGACACGGGCGTCGCCGCGTGGTGGCCCGCCGCCGGCCTCGCCGCGGTCGCGGCCCTGTGGGCACCGCGCGACCGGCGCTGGCTGGTCGCGCTCGTCGTGGCCGTCGCGAGCGGCCTCGCCAACTACGCCGCCGGCCGTCCCTGGTCCGCGAGCCTCGGCTTCGGCCTGAGCAACGCGGCCGAGGCCGTCGTCGTCGCCGCGGTGCTGCTGCGGCACGGGCGACCGCGCCTCGAGAGCCTCGAGGACATCTTCCGGCTCCTGGCCGCGACGCTCGCGGGCAACGTGGTCATGGGCCTCGGGGGCGGGCTCACGGTCCTGCTCACGACCGGCGAGGGGTTCTGGCTCACGGCGCGCACGGTGGTGACGAGCCACGGCGCGGCGATCCTCGTCGTCGCGCCGCTGGGGCTGAGCGTGCTCGCGGTGCGCTCGGCGGGCACGCTCGTCGAGCGGCTGCTCCAGTGGGCGACCCTGACGGTCGTCCTGCTGCTCACGTTCGCGCCGCAGCAGGACCTGCCCCTGTCGTTCCTCGTCGTGCCGTTCCTCGTGTGGGGTGCGCTCCGCCTCGGTGTGCGGACCGTGGGGGCCCAGCTGGTCCTCGTCGCCGTCGTGATCACGTGGTTCAGCCGGTACGACGGCGGTCCGTTCGTCCCCCAGCTCGGCGGGGAGACCGTGCTGCGCGCGTCCATGGTCCAGTCCTTCCTGCTCGTGTGCGCGCTCGTGACCGTGCCCCTCGCGGTGAGCGTCGCGCAGCGCCGCGCCGCCCTCGAGCGCGTCGCGGCGAGCGAGCGCCTCTACCGGCAGGGCTTCACGGACGCGCTGCTCGGCATGGTCCTGCTCCGGGGCTGCGCGGCCGCGCCGGCCCACGCGCACGCCGACGAGCCGGGCGCCCACGACGGTGACGGGCTCGACGTCGTCGAGCTCAACGAGGTCGCACGGCGCATGCTGGCGCGCGACGACCTCACGGGGACCTCCTGGACGGCCCTCCTGGACGACGACGACCGGCGCGAGCTCGCGCGGCGCACCGACGAGATGCGCACGGGCTCGCTCGACGGCTGGCACGGCGAGGTCGCGCTCCGGGGCGCGCGGGGATCGCGGTGGGTCGAGGTCGCGCTCTCCCCGCTCGCGCAGAGCGCGGGCGAGGACCTCTTCGTCGCCCAGATGGTCGACGTCACCGCCCGGCGCGCGGCCGAGGAGAGGCTCACCGCGCAGGCCCGTCAGGACGGCCTCACGGGGCTCAGCAACCGCACCCACCTGCGCGAGCGGATCGACGAGGCGCTCGCCGCGCTGCCCGGCGGCGGCGCCGACGGCTCCAGCGGCCGCGGCGCGCCCGGCCCGGGTGGCGTGGGCGGCCCGGACGGTGTGGGCACGGCCGTCCTGTTCTGCGACCTCGACGACTTCAAGGACGTCAACGACTCCGCCGGCCACACCGAGGGCGACCGCGTGCTCGTGGAGATCGCCCGGCGCGTCGAGCGCGTGCTCGGCCCGGGCGACCTCGCCGCCCGGCTGGGCGGCGACGAGTTCGTCGTCCTGCGTCCCCGCGCGTCCGGTGCGGCCGAGGCCGAGGAGCTGGCGGCCGCGGTGCTCGACGCGCTCGCGCCGCCGGTCGTCGTGCCGGGTCACAGCTTCACGCTCGGCGCGAGCATCGGGATCGCGTGGGGCGGCCCCGGAGGGACCGCCGACGGGCTCCTGCGCGACGCCGACGCCGCGATGTACGCCGCGAAGCGCGAGGGGAAGCGGCGCGCGGTGCTCTTCTCGGACGAGCACCGGGCGCGCGCGGTGCGCGCCGTGCGGATCGAGGCCGAGGTCCGCCGCGCCCTGGAGCGCGGCGAGCTCGACGTCTTCATGCAGCCCGTGGTGGACCTGCGCGACGGTCGCACGGTCGCGGCCGAGGCGCTCGTGCGGTGGCACCACCCGGAGCGCGGGCTGCTCGGGCCCGACGAGTGGCTCGACGTCGTCGAGACGTCCGGGCTCATGCCCGAGCTCGGGACGTGGGTGCTGCGCCGCTCCTGCGCGCTCGCGGCGGCGTGGCCCGAGGGCGCGTCCGGCGAGGCTCCCGTGATCCACGTCAACGTCTCGGCGCGCCAGCTCGAGGTCCCCGGCTTCGTCGAGGTCGTCCAGGCGGTGCTCGTCGAGACGGGCCTCGAGCCGGGCCGGCTGGTGCTCGAGTTCACGGAGACCCAGCTCGACACGGTGAGCGACGCGCTGCTCGCCGACCTCGCCTCGCTGCGGCGCGCCGGCATCGGGCTCGCCGCGGACGACTTCGGCACCGGCTACAGCCCGCTGACGCGCATCACGGAGCTGCCCATCTCGATGATCAAGGTGGACCGCAGGTTCGTCGCGGCCATGCTCGACGACGTGCGGAGCCAGGCGATCGTCACGACCCTCGTGCGGCTCAGCGACTCGCTCGCGCTCGAGCTCGTCGCGGAGGGCGTGGAGACCGAGGAGCAGGCGCAGGCGCTGCGCATGCTCGGCTGCCCGACCGGTCAGGGGTACCTGTGGTCGCGCCCCGTGCCCGCGGAGCAGTTCCACGAGAGCCTGCGGGTCGCCGCGCGGCGCTGAGCCGCGCCGTCGCCGTGCCGGCGGGCGGCTGCGGCGGGCGATCGCTCAGGCGCCGAGCGTCTGGGTCACCAGCTCCTGCGCCGCCGCCTGCACCTGCGCCAGGTGCTCGGCCGAGACGAACGACTCGGCGTAGACCTTGTAGACGTCCTCGGTGCCCGACGGGCGCGCGGCGAACCACGCGTTCGGCGTCGTGACCTTGAGCCCGCCGATCGGCGCGCCGTTGCCGGGGGCCTCGACGAGCCGCCCCGTGATCGGCTCGCCCGCGAGCGTCTCCGCGGTGACCTGCTCGGGTCGCAGCGACCCCAGCGCCGTCTTCTGCTCGCGCGTGGCGGGCGCGTCGACGCGCGCGTACCAGGACTCGCCGTGCCGCTCGACGAGCCGGCGGTGGAGCTGGGACGGCGAGTGGCCCGTCCGGGCCGTGATCTCGGACGCCAGGAGCGCGAGGAGGATGCCGTCCTTGTCCGTGGACCACACCGTGCCGTCGTGGCGCAGGAAGGACGCGCCCGCCGACTCCTCGCCGCCGAACCCGACCGAGCCGTCGAGCAGCCCGGGCACGAACCACTTGAAGCC
Organism: Actinotalea solisilvae; assembly: GCF_016464425.1. Lineage (GTDB taxonomy): Bacteria > Actinomycetota > Actinomycetes > Actinomycetales > Cellulomonadaceae > Actinotalea > Actinotalea solisilvae. The sequence goes on along the minus strand of NZ_JADDKQ010000018.1, from coordinate 80,323 downwards.
CACGGGCACCTCGAGCAGCCGCCGGCCGAGGTCGGCCGCGACCCGGTCGATGAGCGCGGACGAGACGAGCGTCTTGCCGATCGCGGCCTCCGGGCCCCACCCCGGGCGCGCGCCGCCGTAGAGGTAGCTGATGGCGACCGCGAGGTAGTGGTTGGGGTTCATGAGGCCCGCGTCGGGCGTGACGATGCCGTGCCGGTCGGCGTCGGCGTCGTTGCCCGTCGCGACGTCGAACGGCGTCGAGCCGTCCTCGTCCGTCCGCTGCATCGCCTGCACGAGCGACGCCATGGCCGACGGCGACGAGCAGTCCATCCGGATCTTGCCGTCCCAGTCGAGCGTCATGAAGGACCACCGCGGGTCGACGCGCGGGTTGACCACGGTGAGGTCCAGGCCGTGCCGCTCGGCGATCTCGCCCCAGTACTCGACCGCCGCGCCGCCCAGGGGGTCGGCGCCGATGCGGACCCCGCTGCTGCGGATGAGGTCGATGTCGAGCACGTTCGGCAGGTCCGCGACGTAGGCGGACATGAAGTCGTGCCTGCGCGTCGTCGGCGCCGCGAGCGCCGCGTCGAGCTGGACGCGCCGGATGCCCGCGAGGCCCTGGCGGAGCAGCTCGTTGGCGCGGTCGGCGATCCAGCCGGTCGCGTCCGAGCCCGCGGGACCGCCGTGCGGCGGGTTGTACTTGAAGCCGCCGTCGCGCGGGGGGTTGTGCGAGGGCGTCACGACGATGCCGTCCGCGAGGCCCGTGCCGGCGGAGCTGCCGTTGCCCGGTCCGCCCGTGCCGACCCGGACGCCCTGCCCGGTGCCCGCGCCGTTGTGCAGCAGGATCGCGTGCGAGACCGCGGGCGTCGGCGTGAACCCGTCGCGCGCGTCGACGTGCACCTCGACCTCGGCGGCGGCGAGGACCTCGAGGGCCGTCTGCCAGGCGGGCAGGGAGAGCGCGTGGGTGTCGCGGCCGAGGAAGAGCGGTCCGTCGGTGCCCTGGCTGCGCCGGTACTCGACGATGGCGGCCGTGATGGCCACGATGTGCGCCTCGTTGAACGCCGAGTCGAGGCTCGAGCCGCGGTGGCCCGACGTCCCGAACGCCACCTGCTGGGCGGGGTCGGCGACGTCCGGGGTGCGGTCGTAGTACGCGCCGACGACGGCGTCGGTGTCGATGAGGTCCTCGGGCAGGGCGGGCGTTCCGGCGCGCGGGTGCATGGGGCGATCCTCGCACCGAGCGCCCTCCCGACGCACGGGGTGCGGACCGCCGGTAGGCTCGTCGGCCATGGCCAGGAGAGCAACCGTCGAGTTCGTGCTGCGCCCCTTCGAGGGGCTCCCGGGGGAGCCCGACTGGGTCGCGATGCGCGAGGTGGTCCCCGCGGCGACCGCGACCGCGCGCACGACGAAGGAGCACGGCGCGCGCGACGTCACGGTGACGACCGTGCTGCCGATGGCGTGGCCCGCGCTCCACCGCGGCGACGGGACGATCATGCTGGCGCTCCAGCAGCACGCCGGGTCGGGGGACGCGTCGCGCGACCTCGCGGCGCTGCTCCTCCGGGCGCTCGAGCTGAAGCCCGGCACCCCGATCACCTCGGCGCCGCTGCCCGAGCCCGGCCCGCGCCTGCAGGACGTCCTCGACCTGTCCGTGCCCTTCGAGGTCACGGTCCACGAGGGCTTCGACTACTGGACCTCGGCCGACGCCGAGCTGACGCCCGAGGTCGTCGCGTCGCTCGAGCGCATGAACGAGACGATCGTCCCGACGCAGCGCCTCACGTCCGTCGACGCCGCCTACTGGGCGCGCATGGGGGACCGCGAGTACCTGCGCTGGGCGATGCCGCACGACGAGCAGGACTTCCTCGACGCGCTCGCCCGCCTGCACGCCCAGCGCCGCTCGGGCCTCGGGGACGACGGCGAGGTGGGCAAGTTCATCGGGGCCTTCCGCTCGTGCGGGATCCTCGTGCCCGTGTGGGACCTCGAGTTCGGCACCGAGCCCGCCGAGCTCGAGCAGCCCGTGCGCGAGCTCGGCGAGCGGCTGTCCGAGGCGCTCGCGGTGACCGGCCCGCTGGACGCGAACGAGCGCCGCGCGCGGGCGGGCCTCGTCGCCCGCCAGCTCACGCTGCGCTGAACCGGCCCGTGCGCGCGGGGGGCGCGCACGGACACCGACGGCGGGATGACCCGCCGTTGACCAGGACCTGGCGCGCCGATGACGCGCCGTCGATCCGTCTATAAGGTGGACAGGTGCCCCCCAGACGCCGAGGCGAGACGCCGGCGACCACGCCCCAGCAGCGCGTCGCGGTCGTCATCCCTGCGAAGGACGAGTCGCGGCGGATCGCCGCCACGGTGCGGGCGGCGCGCGCCATCCCGCACGTGGACCTCGTGCTCGTGGTCGACGACGGGAGCGAGGACGCCACGCAGCACGTCGCCCGCGAGGCGGGCGCGGTCGTCGTGCGTCACTCGCACAACCGCGGCAAGGCCGCCGCGATGGAGACGGGCGCCGCGGTGGTCGCCATGCGGGACACCGAGGACCGTCCCGCGCGCCTCCTGCTGTTCCTGGACGGGGACCTCGGCGAGTCCGCGGTCAACGCCGCGCCCCTGGTCCCGCCGGTGCTCGAGGGCGCCGCCGACGTGTCGATCGCCCTCCTGCCGCCGCAGCCCGGGGCCGGCGGCCGGGGGATCGTCGTCGGGCTCGCGCGCCGGTCCATCCAGTCGATGACGGGCTGGACGCCCACGCAGCCGCTCTCGGGCATGCGCTGCCTCACGCGCGAGGCCTTCGAGGCGGCGACGCCGCTCGCCCGCGGCTGGGGCGTCGAGACGGGCATGACGATCGACCTGCTGAGCAAGGGTTTCGTCGCTGTCGAGGTGCCGTGCGACCTGCGCCACCGCGCGTCCGGGACGGACCTGCGCGGGCAGATGCACCGCGCCGCGCAGTACCGCGACGTGCTGCTCGCCGTGAACGCGCGCCGCGTGCGCGGCGCGGTGCGCGGCGTGACCCGTCGCGCCCAGGGCTGACGCCGCTCGGCGCGGGCGTGCTCAGCCGGGGCTGAGGGCGGGCTCCGGCACGGCCGCCCGTCGGCCCTGCGCGACGCCGAGCAGCCAGCCGGCGCACACCGCGACCAGCAGGGGCACCGCGACCGAGACGCCGATGGCCGGGATGACGATGCCCGAGTCGTTGACGGCGAAGCCGATGCCGAGCGTCACCGCGAGCGCCACGAGGCCGGGGCGCAGCATGGGCGCCTCGGTGCCGAGCGCCGAGAGCGGCTCCCCGGCCGAGAGCCAGCCGAACGCGCCGCCGTCGGGCGCCGTCGCGACGCCGCGCAGCGGCCGCAGCAGCACGAGCACGACGACGGCGATGCCCGCGAGCGCGAGCACGGTGAGCCAGGTGCCACCGAGGTTGGCGAGGTTCTGCGCGAGCTTGCGCGCGACGACGCCGCCCAGGCCGCCGTCGAGCACGGTGTCGACGAACCGGCCGAGGTGCGTGCGCTGGTCCGCGGGCCGCAGCCAGTCCAGCACCGCGAAGGCGGAGACGACCGCGACGCCCGCGCCGAGCACCGCGACGAGCCGCCACCACGACAGGCGCACGCCCGCGGCCAGGAGCGCGAGGACCGCGAACCCGGGCACGAGCGCGGGCGGGCCGCCGAAGTCGCTCCCGAGCCCGGGCATGCCGTCGAGCACGGTCGCGGTGACGCCGACGACGGCGACGACGAGCGCCGCGGCGCGGCGACGGCCCGCCCGCACGAGCGGGTCGGCCAGCACGAGCGCGCTCAGCAGGGTCGCCGCGGCGAAGAGCGAGAACGCGGTGTTGTTGAAGCCGTAGAACCGTCCCGCGACGACGGGCTGCACGCCCATCGGCGCGGACACCTGCAGCGGCGCGCCGAGCACGATGTCGACGGCGATGACGAGGGCCGTGACCCCCGCGACGACGCCCGCCGGGGCGAGCACGGGCCGGCGCCAGCGCGGGAGCAGCGCGAGTGCGGCGACCACCGCGATCCAGCCGACGATGACGCCGGTCAGCGCCCACGCGGGCGAGCCCGCGCGCCACCAGGGCACCAGGTTGGCCAGGATGCTGGCCACCGGCAGCGCACCCACGACGACCCCGGCGCCGCGCAGGCCGTGCAGCACGGTCCGCGGGTGCGAGCGGACGGTGTCGAGCACACGCGCGGCGACGCCGCCGGGGCGACGGTTCGCGAGGCGGTCGAGCGCGCCGAGCGAGCGGCCGTTGAGGCCGAGCGACACGAGCAGGTAGAGCACGAGGTTCGCGACGATGAGGAGCGTGTAGAAGCGCGGCGTCAGCGGGCGGACGGCCACCGAGTGCTGGTCGATGTCGAGCACCGCGGTGAGGCGCTGGTTGGCGTTCGCCGGTCCGTCGACCGGGAGCACCGGGGCGCCGACGAGCGCGCCGCCCGGCGCCTCGTCGAGGAGGCCCAGCGAGGCGAGGACCGTGGGTGTCACGTCGGTCGCCTGGACCATGCCCGGCTGGCGGGTCGACCGCGAGCCCAGCAGGGACGCGGCGTAGGTGCTGCCGTCCGGCGCGGGGCCGAGAGCGGCGGCGAGCTGCATCCGGGCGCGCGTGCCCGAGTCGGCGAGCGACACGAGCAGGACCGTGACCTCGCGGTCGCTCGCCTCGACGGCGGCGAGGACGGCGCCGATGCGGTCGTCGACCGGACGCACCTGGTCCGGGCGCGTGGGCTCGGTGATGACGTCGGGTCCGGCCGGCTCCTCGCCCGTGGGCGCGGGCTCGTCGGCGTCGTCGTCCGCCGCGGGCGGGGGCACCCGGTCCGGGTCGGCGCGCCCGACGGTCGCGCGCCCGGTGTCGCGGACCTCGCCGACGTCCACGACGACGAGGTCGGCCGTGTCGAGCGCGGTGCCGACGACCTCGCGCAGCGCGGCGGTCGTCGTGGGGCGGGCGGCGTAGGCGCCGGTCACGGTGCCGTCGCGGTCCGCGAGGGCGATCGCGGCGCCCGGGCCGATCGCGGCCGCCGGGCGGCCGGCCTCCGCGAGGGTCTCGCCGAGCAGCCCGAGCCGCGGGTCGTAGTCCTCGAGCGAGGCGGACTCGACGTAGTCGGCCCAGCCGCGCACCGTGCTCACGCCGCCGTCGGCCGTCGGGTTCACGAGGCGCCGGCACTCGCCGTAGGCCGCGCCCGGCAGGTCCGCGGCGCGCGCCCCCGCCGAGAGCGCGAGCCACCCGTCGGCGGGGCAGGCGGAGGACCGGACGCTGCGCGCCGCGAGCGTGCCGATCGCGGCGCGCCGCGAGACGTCCCACAGCGCGGGCGTCGAGAGCGTGTGCACGTCGTCCCAGCGCAGACCGGCCGTCCCGATGACGACGACGGCCTCGGCGCTCGCGGGCGCGTCCTCGGGTCCGGGCTCCTCGGCCGCGCCCGCGGGCGACGCGAGCAGGCCCGCCGCGAGCGTCAGCAGCGCCGCGGCGGCGGCCAGGGCGCGGACGGGACGGGGCACCGGTCCAGCCTAGGGGCGCACTACGATCGGCCCCGCGCCGGCGGCACGTCGGCGGACGATCGGCACAGGGTCCCGACGGACCTGCACAGGACGCGCGCACCGTCTCCGCACGACGCCCCGGAGGGAGCACCGATGACCGCTCACCAGGGCGCCGACCGGCCGCGCTACGCGTACCTCGGCCCGGCGGGCACGTTCACCGAGGCGGCCCTGCGCCAGGTCGTCACGCCCGAGGAGGCCACCTACCTCCCGCAGGTCGACGTCGTCGCGGCGATCGAGGCGGTGCGCTCGGGCCACGCGGACCGGGCCGTGGTCGCGATCGAGAACTCCGTCGAGGGCGGCGTGTCCGCGGTGCTCGACACGCTCGCCACCGGGGACCCGCTGATGATCCTCGGCGAGGTGCTGGTGCCCGTCGGGTTCGTGCTGGCCGGACGCCCCGGCACGGCGATCGGCGACGTCCGGCGCGTGGCCGCCCACCCGCACGCCTGGGCCCAGTGCCGGCGGTGGCTCGCCGCGCACCTCCCGGGCGTCGTGCACGTGCCGGCGACGTCGAACACGGCGCCCGCGGCGCTCCTCGCGGGGTCGGGCGACCCGGTCGGCTTCGACGCCGCGCTGGTCCCGCCGCCCGCCGTCGAGCACTACGGCCTCGCGCCGCTCGCGCAGGCGGTCGCCGACAACCCCCACGCGGTGACGCGGTTCGTCGTCGTCGGCCCGCCGGGCCCGGTGCCGCCGCGCACCGGCTCGGACAAGACCACGCTCGTCGTGCACCTGCCGAGCAACCAGGCCGGCGCCCTGCTCGAGATGCTCGAGCAGCTCGCGACGCGCGGCGTGAACCTGTCCCGCATCGAGTCCCGGCCCATCGGGGACTCGCTCGGCCGGTACTCCTTCTCCATGGACGCGGAGGGGCACGTCGAGGACGAGCGCGTGGCGGAGGCCCTCATGGGGCTGCACCGCGTCTGCCCGCACGTGCGGTTCCTCGGCTCCTACCCGCGCGTCGACGCGCCGCACGGCGACGTGCGCCCGGGCACGTCCGACGCCGACTTCCGCGCGGCCCGGACCTGGCTCACGGCGCTGCGCGAGGGCCGCGCGCACTGACCCCTGGACCGACCTGCCGGGCCTGGGCGAGGGGTCAGGACGAGGGCGCGGTGCCGTCGACCCGGACGAGGAGCGCGTGCCGCTCGACCCGCGCCGCGACCTCCAGCACGTCGCCGATCGTGTCGCCGTCGACCTGGACGGGCTGCGGTTCGCGCGTCCGGACGCGGGCCTGCCGCACGCGCTGGTGCTCGATCTTGCCGATCTTGTTGGGCAGGTCGGTCCGCAGCCCGTAGCGCTGGATCGCGACCTCGCCGAGCAGCTGCGTCCACCCCGCGAGCCCGCCCCGCGTGTCGATCGCGCCGATGTCCATCCAGCCGTCGTCGATCACGGCGTCCGGCAGCAGCGTGATGCCGCCGGGCAGCTTGCCGACGTTGCCGAAGATGAGGCTGCGCAGGCGGGCCCGGTGCCACCCCTGGTCGTCGTAGGCGATCTCGAGCCGCATCCGGCCACCGCGCAGGTGGCGCATGGCCGCGACGAAGTACGCGACCCAGCCCATCTTCGCCTTGAGCTCCTCGTCGGCGTCGCCGACGATCGCCGCGTCGAAGCCGAGGCCGGCCATGACGAGGAAGATGTGGTCGCGCGGGAGCTCGTCGGCATCGGGCGGGGTCTCCTGCGGCCGCACCGCCTCGGGGTCGGCCTCCGCGATGTCGTCGCTCACGTGCGCCTCGTCGCGCACGACGGTGAGCCAGCCGACGTCGATCGGCTTGTCGGTGCCCGTGAGCGCGATCCGCAGCTGCGCCTCGAGGTCGTCGATGGGCAGGTCGAGGTTGCGCGCCAGGAGGTTGCCCGTGCCCTGCGGCACGATCGCCATCGCGCGCCCGGTGCCCACGAGGCCCTCCGCGACCGCGCGCACCGTCCCGTCGCCGCCGACGGCGATGACGACCTGCGCACCCTGCTCGACGGCGTCCCGAGCCTGGCCGATGCCCGGGTCGTCCTCGGTCGTGTCGAACCACAGCGGCTCGGGCAGGTACCGCGCCGCGCAGGCGCGGACGGCCGCGTCCCGCAGCTCGGGCACTCCGGGCTTGGTCGGGTTCGCGACGAACGCGACCTGTGCGTGCGTCGCGTCAGCGCCCTCGGCCGCGGCCGTGCCGGCGCTCCCTGTGCCCGCGACCGAGCCGCCGCCCGTCGCGCCGCGCCCGGCCAGCGTGCGGCGGTTCTGCACGGCGATCCACAGGGCCGCGACGGCCACGAGGGCCACCACGGCCACGGCGATGCTCAGCCATCCAGCCCACGTCATGGCTGAACCGTATTGCCCGCGGGCGCATCCCACCGATCGAACGCCCGGCGCACCGTCGGGGCCGCGCGCCGGACGCCACCTCGCGCGCCTGGGTACCCTCGTCCGGTGATCGACCTGCGCCTCCTGAGGGACACCCCCGACGCCGTCCGCACGAGCCAGACGCTGCGCGGTGACGACCCCTCCCTCGTCGACACCGCGCTCGCGCTCGACGAGCGCCGCCGCGCCGCGCAGACCGACTTCGAGCGGCTCCGCGCCGAGCAGAAGTCGCTCGGCAAGGAGGTCGCGCAGGCGAAGGGCGAGGAGAAGGCCGCGCTGCTCGCGCGGGCCAAGGGGCTCGCCGAGCAGGTCAAGGCCTTGGGCGCCGACGCCGACGCGGCGGCCGCCGAGCTCGACGCCGTCCTGTGGCGGATCAGCAACGTCGTGCACGACGGCGTCCCGGCGGGCGGCGAGGACGACTACGTCGTGCTCAAGCACGTCGGCACCCCCCGCGACCTCGCGGCCGAGTACGGCCCGGACTTCCGGGTGCGCGACCACCTCGAGCTCGGCGAGCTGCTCGGCGCGATCGACACCGAGCGCGGCGCCAAGGTCTCGGGTGCGCGGTTCTACTACCTCACGGGCATCGGGGCGCGGCTCGAGCTCGCACTGCTCAACGCAGCCATGGACCGCGCGAGCGCGGCCGGCTTCACGCCCATGATCACGCCGACCCTGGTCAAGCCCGAGATCATGCGCGGCACGGGCTTCCTCGGCGCGCACGCCGACGAGATCTACCGGCTCGAGGCCGACGACCTCTACCTCGTCGGCACGTCGGAGGTCGCGCTCGCGGGCTACCACGCGGACGAGATCCTCGACCTACAGGGCGGCCCGGTCCGCTACGCGGGCTGGTCGGCCTGCTACCGGCGCGAGGCCGGCTCGTACGGCAAGGACACGCGCGGCATCATCCGCGTGCACCAGTTCCACAAGGTCGAGATGTTCGTCTACGCGAGCGCCGACGAGTCGCGCGCGGAGCACGAGCGGCTCCTCGCGCTCGAGGAGGAGATGCTCGGCCTCGTCGAGGTGCCGTACCGCGTCATCGACACGGCGGCGGGCGACCTGGGTTCGAGCGCCGCGCGCAAGTACGACTGCGAGGCGTGGCTGCCGAGCCAGCAGCGCTGGCTCGAGCTGACGTCGACGTCGGACTGCACGACCTTCCAGGCCCGCCGCCTCGGCGTGCGGGAGCGGACGGCCACGGGCGAGACGCGCGCGGCCGCGACGCTCAACGGCACGCTCGGCACGACGCGCTGGATCGTCGCGATCCTCGAGAACCACCAGCAGGCGGACGGCTCCGTCCGCGTCCCCGAGGGCCTGCGCCCGTACCTGGGCGGCCTCGACGTGCTCCGGCCGGCGGGCGCGTGACGGCTGCGGCAGGGGGCGCCGGCGGGCGGCCCGAGCTCGACGGGCTCGCGCGGCTCGTCGCGCTCGACCTCGACGGGACGCTGCTGACCTACGCGGGGGACCTGCGCGCCCCCGTCCGCGACGCCGTCGCGGCGGTGCACGCGGCGGGCCACCACGTCGTGCTCGCGACCGGGCGGTCGCTGCACGCGACGGTGCCCGTCGCGCAGGAGCTCGGCATCGACCGGGGCTTCGCGGTGTGCTCCAACGGCTCCGTCACCGTGCGCCTCGACCCGGCCCTGCCGGGCGGGTACGAGCTCGACGAGGTCGTGACGTTCGACCCCGGGCCGGCCCTGCGGCTCATGGCGCGCGAGTTCCCCGACGCGTACCTCGCGGTCGAGGAGGTCGGCGTCGGCTTCCGGATGAACAAGCTGTTCCCGGAGGGGGAGCTGAGCGGCCGGCACGAGGTCGTCGACCTCGACGACCTCGTCTCGCGCCACGTCACGCGGCTCGTGGTCCGCAGCCCGGGGCACACGAGCCAGGAGTTCCACGACCTGGTCGCGCGGTGCGGGCTCGCGGACGTGACCTACGCGATCGGCTGGACGGCCTGGATGGACGTCGCGCCCGAGGGCGTCACGAAGGCCAGCGCCCTCGAGCGCGTGCGCGGGCTGCTCGACGTCGCCCCGACGCGCACGGTCGCGATCGGCGACGGGAGCAACGACGTCGCGATGCTCCGCTGGGCCGCGCGCGGGGTCGCGATGGGCCACGCCGAGGTCCCGGTCCGCGAGGCCGCGGACGAGGTCACGGGCACGGTCGACGAGGACGGCGCCGCGGCCGTGCTGCACTCGATCGTGGCGGCCGACGTCGGCTGACGCGTGCCCGCTCGCGCGGCGCGCGCGTGGGAGCCGCGTGGGAACGGGTGGGAGGACGGGCGACCTGCCGGCTCGCCACGGTGGACCCCTGCACCCGCGAGGGAGCACAATCCGGCCATGGCGGCAGGAATCGAGGACGTGGCCCGCGCCGCCGGCGTCTCGACGGCGACGGTGTCCCGAGCGCTGCGCGACCTGCCCAACGTCACGCCGTCGACGCGCGACCGCGTGCGGACCGCGGCGGCCGAGCTCGGCTACGTCGCGTCGCCGTCCGCCGCGAGCCTGGCCTCGGGCCGGACGCGCGCCATCGGCCTGATCAGCCCGTACGTCAACCGCTGGTACTTCTCGAACGTCATCGAGGGCGCCGAGCGCACCCTGCGCAGCCAGGGTTTCGACGTGCTGCTCTACACGTTCGACGGCCGCCGCCGCGACGGGCGGCCCCGCCTGGACGCGGGCGTGCTGCGCCGGCGCGTCGACGGCGTGCTGGTCGTCGGCCTGCCGCTCGGCGAGGACGAGATCGGTGGTCTGCTGGCGCTCGGGCACCCGCTCGTGTGCATCGGCTGGGGCGGCTACGGCCAGGTGACCGTCCGGCTCGACGACCGCGCGACCGCGCGCGCGGCCACGCAGCACCTCGTCAGCCTGGGCCACCGCCGGATCGCGCACATCACGGGCGCGCCCGACGACGACGCGCCCTCGTCACCGCCCGTGGAGCGCGCGGCGGGCTGGCGGCAGGCCCTGGCCGACGCCGGCATCGTGGCGGACCCCGCGCTCGAGGCGTACGGGCACTTCGACGTCGAGGGCGGTCGGGAGTCCATGCGCGACCTGCTGGCGCGCGTGCCCGACGTCACCGCGGTGTTCGCGTCCTCGGACGAGATGGCGATGGGGGCGATCCTCGCGCTGCGCGAGGCCGGGCGGCGCGTGCCCGACGACGTCTCGGTGATCGGGGTGGACGGGCACGACCTCGGCGAGCTTGTCGGCCTCACGACGATGGCGCAGCCCGCCGCGATGCAGGGGGCGATGGCCGCGCGGCTCGTGCTCGACATGATCGACGGGCGGTCGCCCGAGCGGACGACGGTCGTGGGCACGGTCCTGGTGGACCGGGGGTCGACCGGCCCGGCCCCGGCGCGTCCGGCGTGACCCGCACGGCCCTTCGAGGCGCGTCGGGACACGCCCTGTCGGGCGCGGTGCGCGGAGTGCCGGGCAGCGCAGGGCTCGTCGGTCGACACGTGTCACCCGCCGAACGGGGGATCCCGGGGTCCTCGCGTTACACGATCGTTATTGGCCCGTGCTCGGCCCGTGGCCCGTACGGCTTGCACGCGCGGGCCTGCAAGCGCTTGCATGGCGGGTGGTGCCCGAGGCAGCTAGCCGCTGCGACGCGAGACGGGTGCGAACCGGGGCGAGCGCCTCACAACGACGTGGAGGAACCTGATGACCAGCACGACTAGGAGCCGCGGTCTCGCGGCCGCAGCCGCCGGGGGCATCGCCCTGGCGCTGACCCTCACGGCCTGCATGCCGGCTGACGAGGGCGACGGCGCGGGCGGCGGCGACGGCGGCGGCACGGCCGCCGAGGGCTGCGAGGACTACGAGCAGTACGGCGACCTGTCCGGCACCACCGTCTCCGTCTACACCTCCATCGTCGACGTGGAGCAGACGGACCAGGAGGAGTCCTACGACAAGTTCGAGGAGTGCACCGGCGCGACCATCGCGTACGAGGGCTCGCGCGAGTTCGAGGCCCAGCTCCTCGTGCGCATCCAGGCGGGCAACGCGCCCGACATCGCGTACATCCCCCAGCCCGGCCTGCTGCAGACGATCGTCCGCGACACGCCCGACGCCATCGTCCCGGCCTCCGCGGAGACCGAGGCCAACGTCGACGAGTTCTTCGCCCCGTCCTGGAAGGACTACGGCACCGTCGACGGCACGTTCTACGCCCCGCCGCTGGGTGCGAACATGAAGTCGTTCGTCTGGTACTCCCCGAGCGCGTTCGAGGAGGGCGGGTACGAGGTCCCCCAGACGTGGGACGACATGATCGCCCTCTCCGACCAGATCGTCGCCGACGGTGGCAAGCCGTGGTGCGCGGGCATCGAGTCCGGCGACGCGACGGGCTGGCCGGCCACGGACTGGATCGAGGACGTCGTGCTGCGCTCCGCCGGCGCCGACGTGTACGACCAGTGGGTCGCGCACGAGATCCCGTTCAACGACCCGCAGATCGTCGAGGCCATCGACATCGCCGGTGAGATCCTCAAGAACCCGGACTACGTCAACGGCGGGCTCGGCGACGTCACCTCGATCGCCACGACGCCCTGGACCGACGCGGGCCTGCCGATCCTCGACGGCAACTGCTACCTCCACCGTGCCGCGAACTTCTACCAGAACAACTGGCCCGAGGGCACGACGGTGGCGGAGGACGGCGACGTCTTCGCGTTCTACCTGCCGGCCATCAGCCCGGACAACAAGCCGGTCCTCGGCGGTGGCGAGTTCGTCGCGGCGTTCGACGACCGTCCCGAGGTGCTCGCGTTCCAGCAGTTCCTCTCGAGCGACACGTGGGCCAACGAGAAGGCCATCGCCACCGAGGGCGGCGGCTGGGTCTCGGCCAACAGCGGCCTGAACATCGACAACCTCGCGACCGACTTCGACAAGCTGTCGAGCTCGATCCTCGGTGACCCGGAGACCGTCATCCGCTTCGACGCCTCCGACCTGATGCCGGGCGCCGTCGGTGCCGGGACCTTCTGGACCGAGATGGTCAACTGGGTCGCCTCCGACAAGAGCAGCCAGGACGTGGCGGACGCGATCGAGGCCTCCTGGCCCGCGTCCTGACACGTCCCGTCTGACCAGGACTCAGCAGTGAGACCAGCAGGGGCCCGCACAGCTCGCGGGCCCCTGCTGGGTGTTCGGCTCCGGCGCTACGGTGGCGGGACGGACTGACAGACCCGGACGAACCGGGCCGTGACGAGGTCGTACGGGAGGCGGATGTGGACTACATCTCGACATACCTGAGCTGGCTGTTCGGAGAGATCACGAGCTTCATGCTCGACGCGACCACACCCGGTCACAAGCTCCTGCTCATGCTCGTGGTGATCGCGCTCTTCGTGGCGGTGATGGGCGCCATCCTGTTCGCGGTGGACAAGCCCAAGCGGGTGCCGCGATGGCTCGTGACGGTGGGCTTCATCGGCCCCGCGATGCTCGCCCTGGTGTTCGGGCTCGTGTACCCGGCGATCCGGACCACCTACACGTCGCTGTACAACCGCAACGGCCAGGAGTTCGTCGGCCTGGACAACTACGTCACGGCGTTCAGCCAGGACCAGTTCCAGATCGTGCTGCGCAACACCGCGCTCTGGGTGCTGCTCGTGCCCGTCGTCTCGACCCTCATCGGCCTCGTCTACGCGGTGCTCGTCGACCGCACCCGGTTCGAGAAGGTGGCCAAGACGCTGATCTTCCTGCCGATGGCGATCTCGATGGTGGGCGCGTCGGTCATCTGGCGCTTCGTGTACGAGTACAAGCCTGACCAGGAGGGCATCCAGCAGACCGGTCTGCTCAACCAGCTGATCGTCTGGCTGGGCGGTGAGCCGCAGCAGTTCCTCCTGGGTGCCCCCGCCAACACGTTCTTCCTCATCGCGGTCATGGTGTGGATCCAGACCGGGTTCGCGATGACCGTGCTGTCCGCCTCCATCAAGGCGATCCCGGACGACATCGTCGAGGCGGCGCGCCTCGACGGCCTCGCCGGATTCGGGATGTTCCGGCACATCACCGTGCCCAGCATCCGGCCCGCGCTCGTGGTGGTCGTGACGACCATCGCGATGGGCACCCTCAAGGTGTTCGACATCGTCCGGACGATGACGGGCGGCAACTTCGAGACCTCGGTCGTCGCGAACGAGTTCTACACGCAGAGCTTCCGCATCAACGACCGGGGCCTGGGGGCCGCGCTCGCGGTCATCCTGTTCGTCCTGGTCATCCCGCTCGTGATCTACAACGTCCGGCAGATGCGCATGGTGGAGGAGATCCGATGACGACGACCCCGCTCCCGCCCCAGGGCGTCGCGAAGTCCGAGCCCGGCGAGGTCGGCGGTTCCCGGTCCCCGCTCGTGCCCGACGAGAAGACCCTCGCGCGCCGCGCACGCCTCGCGTCCACGCAGCTCACGTCCCCGTGGGCGACGGTCGCGGCCATCGTCATCGCCCTGCTCTGGACGACGCCGACGGTCGGCCTCCTCATCACGTCGTTCCGGCCCGAGGCGGAGATCCGCAACAACGGCTGGTGGAACGTGTTCAGCCGGCCGGAGTTCACGCTCGCGAACTACGAGCAGGCGATGTTCGGCAACCAGACCGACCTCGCCGGCGTGTTCATCAACACGATCGTGATCACGCTGCCCGCCGTCGTCATCCCGATCAGCATCGCGCTGCTCGCGGCGTACGCCTTCGCGTGGATCGAGTTCAAGGGTCGCAACGTCCTGTTCGTCGCGGTGTTCGCGCTGCAGATCGTGCCGATCCAGATCACGCTCATCCCGCTCCTGCAGCAGTACGTCTCGTGGGACATCGACGGCTCGTTCTGGACCGTGTGGCTCTCCCACACGATCTTCGCGCTGCCGCTCGCGATCTTCCTGCTGCACAACTTCATGAAGGACATCCCGCCGTCCCTCGTCGAGGCGGCCCGGGTGGACGGCGCCGGCCACGTGAAGATCTTCTTCCGCGTGCTGCTGCCGCTCCTCGTGCCGGCGATCGCCTCGTTCGCCATCTTCCAGTTCCTCTGGGTGTGGAACGACCTGCTCGTGGCCCTGACGTTCGCGGGCACGGAGGAGCGCCCGCTGACGGTCCGGATCGCCGAGATGGTCGGCTCGCGCGGGTCCGACTGGTTCCTGCTCTCCGCCGGCGCGTTCATCTCGATGGTCATCCCCGTGGTCGTGTTCCTCGGCCTCCAGCGCTACTTCGTGCGCGGCCTGCTCGCGGGGTCCGTCAAGGGCTGATCGAGGACTTCGTCCGCCGAGGGGTCGTCGCCGCAGGGCGCCGGCCCCTCGGCGCGTCCCGACGCGGTCCTCGGGCCCGGCGCCGGCGACCCGCTGCCTAGAGTGACCCGGTGCGCGTGAGCCCCGGTGCCCTGGTGGCGCGTGTCCCGGCGCCCGCGCTCTTCGTCGGCTCGGGCCTCGCCCAGTACCTCGGCGCCGCCGTCGCGATCGGCCTGTTCGACCGGCTGCCCGCCGCGACGGTCGGCTGGCTCCGCCTCGCCGTGGCGGCGCTGGTGCTCCTCGCGTGGCGCCGCCCCTGGCGCCTCACGTGGACGCGGCCGGCGCTGCGGGCGGCGGTGGCGTTCGGGGTGGTCCTCGCGACGATGAACCTCACCTTCTACGTCGCGATCGAGCACCTGCCGCTCGGCACCGCGGTCGCGATCGAGTTCCTCGGCCCGGTCGCCGTCGCGGCGTTCACCGGGTCGGGCTGGCGCGAGCGGTCGGGCATCGCGCTGGCGGCGGTCGGCGTCGCGCTCCTCGCGGGCGTCACCCTGTCGGTCGGCGGGGACGACGTCGTCGTCGGTCTCGTGGCGATCGGGGCCGCGGCGGCCTGCTGGGCCGGCTACATCCTGCTCGGCCGCCGGGTCGCCGCCGGGCCCGACGGCGTCTCCTCGCTGGCCGTCGGCATGACCGCGGGGTCGCTGCTCTACGCGCCGCTGCTCGCGGCGTCCGGTGCGCCCGTCCTGCGTTCGGCCGACCTCGCGCTCGCGGTCGTGGGCGTCGCGGTGCTCTCCTCCGTCGTCCCGTACGCGCTCGAGCAGGGGATCCTGCGCCGGGTCACGGCGGCGACCTTCGCCGTGCTGCTCGCGCTGCTGCCCGCGACGGCCGCGGTGATCGGCGCCGTCGTGCTGCGGCAGTGGCCGCGCCCGCTCGAGGTGGTGGGCCTGGTCCTCGTCTCGGGCGCGATCGCCCTCACCTCGGGCGCGCGCCCGTCGCCCGAGGAGGCGCCGCCGCCCGCGCCGTGACGCGCGCTGGCCGGCGCCCCGCGGGCGGGGCTAGAGGTACTGGCCCGTGCCCTGGCGGGTCTCGTCGCCGCCGGTGCCGGCCGCGCCGGGGATCACGGTCGGCGCGCTGCCCGGCGCGCCGGCGGGCCCCTGGCCCGAGCCGGGCGGGAGCGCGCGCCGCATCTGCGTGAGCTGCGCCTGCGTCGCCATCTGCTGCGCGACGAGCGCCGTCTGGAGCCCGTGGAAGAGGCCCTCGAGCCAGCCGACGAGCTGGGCCTGCGCGACGCGGAGCTCGCCCTCGGTGGGGTTGTCGTCCGAGAAGGGCAGCGAGATGCGCCGCAGCTCGTCGACGAGGTCGGGGGAGAGCCCGTCCTCGAGCTCGCGCAGGGACCGCTCGTGCACCTCGGCGAGGCGCCCGCGGGCCGCCTCGTCGAGCGGCGAGGTGCGGACCTCCTCGAGCAGCTGCTTGACCATCGTGCCGATGCGCATGACCTTCGCCGGCTGACCGATGAAGGTCGCGTCGGGCGTGGCCTCGGGCGCCCCGTCCGGGGTCGGCGCGGCGTCGGCGTCGGGCGTGGGCTGCGTGGGGGCGGGGTCCATCGCGCCATCATCACCGATCCCGCCGACGCGTGCGCGACGCCTCGCCCGCGGACGTCCCCGGCTCCGGGGAGCGCCGGTAACCTGGCCGCCGACCCCCTCCCCACCCTGGAGCGCCGATGCCCTGGCTGCAGTCACCCGCCCACCACCGCTGGCTCGAGGGGGAGACGGACCGCCTGCTCGACTTCGGCCGTGCCTCGCGCGTGCCCGACGGCGGCTTCGGCCGGCAGGACGAGCAGGGCCGGCTCGACCCCGGGCACCCGACCGAGCTGTGGATCACGTGCCGGATGACGTACGTGTACGCGCTCGGCGCGCTGCTGGGACGTCCGGGCTGCGGTGCGCTGGTCGACCACGGCCTCGCGGCGCTCGCTGGCCCGCTGCGCGACGTCGAGCACGGCGGCTGGTTCGCCGCCGTCGGCCCGGACGGACCGCAGGGCGACGAGCAGAGGGCCAAGGGGGCCTACCCGCACGCGTTCGTCGTGCTCGCGACGGCGAGCGCCGCGGCGGCCGGGCGTCCGGGCGCGCGCGAGCTGCTCGACGAGGCGCTCGAGGTCCAGCTGCGGCACTTCTGGGACGAGGACGCCGGCATGGTGGTCGAGTCCTGGGACCGCGCGTTCACGACCACGGAGGCGTACCGCGGGGTCAACGCGAACATGCACACCGTCGAGGCGTACCTCGCGGCCGCCGACGTCACGGGCGACGTCGCCTGGCTCGAGCGCGCCGCGCGGATCACCGAGCGCGTCGTGCACGGGCTCGCGCGCGGCAACGCGTGGCGGATCCCCGAGCACTTCGACGCCGACTGGAACCCGCTGCTCGAGTACAACGCGGACGCGCCCGCGCACCCGTTCCGGCCCTACGGCGCGACCGTGGGCCACTGGCTCGAGTGGGCCCGCCTCACGCTGCACGTGCGCGCGGCGCTGCTCGCCGCGGGGCGCGAGGCCGGGGCCTGGATGGTCGACGACGCCGTCGCCCTCTTCGACGCGTCCGTCGCCGAGGGCTGGGCGGTCGACGGCGCGCCGGGGTTCGTCTACACGGTCGACTGGGAGGGCCGGCCGGTCGTGCGCCTGCGCATGCACTGGGTGCTGTGCGAGGCGCTCGGGGCTGCCGCCGCGCTGCACGCCGTCACGGGCGACGAGCGCTTCGACACCTGGTACGCGACGTGGTGGGACTACGCGGCCGAGCACCTGCTCGACCGCGAGGGCGGGTCGTGGTGGCACGAGCTCGGCGTGGACAACGCGGTCTCGCGCACCGTGTGGACGGGCAAGGCCGATCTGTACCACGCGGTCCAGGCCACGCTGATTCCGCGGCTGCCGCTCGCGCCCGTGCTCGCCCCGGCGCTCGCGCGGGGGCTGCTCGCCTGAGGGGCGGCCCACCGCCCGGGCAGTCCGGGCCGTCCGGGCCGCGCGCGCCGTCGGGCCGGGCGCAGGCTCTCCTGCCCACCAGCCGCGTCAGGGCGTGAGCAGCACCTTGCCGAACACCTCGCCCGAGCGCAGCAGCGCGTGGGCGTCCTCGGCGCGGTCGAGCGGCAGCGTCGCGTGGACCACGGGCCGCACGCGCCCCTCGGCGACGAGCGGCCACACGTGCCGCCGGACGCCTGCCACGATCGCCGCCTTCTCGGCCGCGGGCCTCGCGCGGAGCGTCGTCCCGAGCACGGTCGCGCGCCGGCTGAGCAGCAGGCCGAGGTCGAGCTCGCCGCGGCGGCCCCGCTGCAGGCCGATGACGGCGAGACGTCCTCCGGTCGCGAGCGCCTCGAGGTTGCGCCCGAGGTAGGCGCCGCCGACGACGTCGAGCACGACGTCGACGCCGCGGCCGCCGGTCGCCTCGCGCACCCGGGCGACGAAGTCCTCGGAGCGGTGGTCGACGACGAGCTCGGCGCCCAGCTCCCGGCAGCGCGCGGCTCGCTCGGGCCCCCCGGCCGTCGTCGCGACGTGCGCGCCGAGCGCCGCGGCGAGCTGGACGGCGTGGGAGCCGACGCCGCCCGAGCCGCCGTGCACGAGCAGCCAGTCGCCCGGCGCGAGGCGCGCGGCCTCGAGCGTCGACCAGGCGGTGCACGCCGCCTCGGGCAGCGCCGCGGCCTCGACGAGCCCGACGCCGTGGGGGACGGGGAGCACCTGACCTGCGGGGACGGCGACCCGCTCGGCGTACCCGCCGCCCGCGAGGAGCGCGACGACGTGGTCGCCGGGAGCGACGCCCGAGCCCTCGTCGGCGTCCGCGACCGTGCCCGAGACCTCGAGGCCGAGCCAGTCCGGCGCGCCCGGGGGAGCGGGGTAGCGGCCCGCCCGCTGGAGCAGGTCGGCGTTGTTGACGCCGGCGGCCGCGACGTCGATGAGCACCTCCCCGGCGCCGCGCCGGGGGTCGGGACGCTCGTCGAGGAGGAGGGCCCCGTCCTCGCCCGGCGCCGGCGGGTCGTCCACACGAACGAATCTCATGGTCACCGAGTCTGTCAGGCGGGTGAAAACGGCCGTTATCGTGTGGCGCGGGCCACCCAGATCATCCCCAGGCCTAATGCCGTGCCGGTACCGAGCCGATGACTCGTGGACGGCCGAGTTCCACCCCCGGTTCTCGTCGTCATCCAGCACCCTGTGCAACGGTGCGCACCGTCGCACCGTGAAGGAGACACCATGCTTCGCAGGTTGGGCATCCGCGGAAAGGTCCTCGCGGCCCTCTCCGTGCCTGTGCTCGTCATCCTCGCCCTCGCGGGCCAGGTGTCGTTGCAGGCCATCGAAGGCGCCCAGACGGCCCGGGCGGTGACGTCGCTGCTCCGGGTCCTGCAGGAGTCCCGGCAGGTGGTGGAGACCCTCCAGGCGGAGCGCGCCGCGGCGGTGCCGTACGTCAACCCGGACGTGGTCGCGAAGGACCTCGTGACCGTCATGCAGACCCGGGAGGACACGGCCGAGGCGATCGCGCGGTTCGAGGGTGCCGTCGAGGCGGTCGACTTCGACGCGCTCGACCCCGCCGTCGCGGCAGCGGTCTCCGACGTCCGCAACGCGTTCGCCACGCTCGACGGCGTCCACGGCCGAGTCGACTCCAACGTGCCGCTGGGCTCGATCGTCAACAACTACACCCGCGCCATCGAGGACACGGTGGCGTTCCCCGAGGCCGTCGCCGACGCCCTCGACGACCGTCGCCTCGCGGCGATCATCTCCGCGAACGCGGACCTGACGTCGCTCGTCGAGGACTACCGCGAGGAGCAGGTCCGCGGCGGCGAGGTGCTCTCCGGCGCCCGCGAGAACCTCGACGTGCTGAACCTGTCGAACCTCTTCCCCGCGTCGAAGATCGCCCACCAGCAGACGTCGTCCACGGTGCGCGCGCTCGAGCTCGGCGACGGGGTCGTCGTCCCGCCGCTCGGTGCGTCCTTCGACGGCTTCCAGTCCTACGACTCCTACCGCACCCTCATCTCCTCGGGCGAGAAGCAGAACTTCGACTTCATCGCACCCGACGACTGGCGTGCCGCGGCGGACCGCGAGATCGTCGCCTTCGAGCCGCTCGCGTCCGAGCTGCGCCAGGCCGCGACGCAGCGCGCCGACGCCGTCGCCGCCAACGCCGTCCGCGAGGCCGTCATCACGACCCTCGTCGCCCTCGGCGCCCTCGCCGCCTCGGTCGTCATCGCCCTGTCGATCGCCCGCCAGATCGTCGTCCCGCTGCGCCGCCTCACGGAGGCCGCCGGCAACGTCCGCGACGAGCTGCCCCGCCTCGTCGACCAGGTGGCCGTCCCCGGCCAGGGCCCGGACCTCACGCTCACGCAGATCCCCGTGACCAGCCGCGACGAGATCGGCCAGCTCGCGACCGCCTTCAACGAGGTGAACGCGACGACCATCCAGGTCGCCCAGGAGCAGGCCGCCCTGCGTGGCTCGATCGCGGAGATGTTCGTCAACGTCGCCCGCCGCGACCAGGTGCTCCTCAACCGGCAGCTGTCCTTCATCGACGCGCTCGAGCGCTCGGAGGAGGACCCGAAGACCCTCGCGGACCTCTTCCGCCTCGACCACCTCGCGACCCGGATGCGCCGCAACGCCGAGTCGCTCCTCGTCCTCGCGGGCATCGACACCGGCCGCCGCCTGCGCGACGCCCTGCCGCTGTCCGACGTGATCCGCACCGCCTCGTCCGAGATCGAGCACTACGAGCGCGTCCTGCTCGACCTCCCGGTCGACCCGATGATGCTCGGCCACACCGCTCTGCCCGCCGCGCACATGCTCGCCGAGCTGCTCGAGAACGCCACGGTGTTCTCCGAGCCCGGCACGCCGGTCCAGGTCTCCACCGGCATCGACGAGCGCAGCGTCATCATCACGGTGCTCGACCAGGGCCTCGGCATGACGCCCGAGGAGCTCGCCGAGGCCAACGAGAAGATCCGGACGACGTCGGCCGGCGACGTGCTCGGCTCGCAGCGCCTGGGCATGTTCGTGGTCGGCCGCATCGCGGCGCGCCTCGGCACGACCGCGGAGCTCGCCCTCGGCCCCGACGGCAAGGGCACGCTCGCGACGATCCGCATGCCCCTCGTGCTCTTCGTCGACCCGGGCTCGATCCCGCTCACGCCGCCCACGCGTCCCGCCGCGGCCCAGCCCGAGGCGTTCGTGCTCCCCGAGCAGGCCGCCGAGGTCGTCCACGACACCGCCTACGCGCCGGCCCCGGCCCACGTGCAGGACGTCGCGCCCGGCGCGTACGGCTCGGCCGAGAACCCCGCCGAGGAGGTCGACCTCCAGGCGCTCACCGACGGCACGACCGGCCTGGGCCTGCCGCGCCGGCGCAGCCGTGGTGGCGACGAGGAGGCCCCCGCCGCCCGCGTGAGCCACCGCGAGGCCGACGACGCCGCCGCCGCGCCGTCCATCCCCCTCGCTCCCCGGGCCGACGCCCTCGCGGGCGCCGCCGCCGCGGTCGACGAGGCGTGGGCCCCGCCGGTCGTGGTCCCGTCCGCACCGCTCGTGTCCCGCCGTGGGGCCGACGACGGCGCGGCCCTGCCGAGCCGCGCGCCCGCCGCCGGTGGTCTGCCGACGCGTCAGCCGGCGGCCGCCGCACCCGCGGCGCCGTCCGGCCTGCCCACGCGCTCGCCGGCCGCGGGCGGCCTGCCGACCCGTCAGCCCGCCGCGCCGGCCGGACCGGAGCCGCGCGCGGTGACCGGCCCCGTGCCGCCCGTCGCCCCCGAGGGTCGCGCAGCGATGTTCTCCGGCTTCCGGTCCCGCCGGGCCGAGCTCGCCGCCGCCGCCGTCCACGTCGACTCGGGCGAGACGACGTCGGAGGCGACGCCGGACGCGCTCGACGGGGTCGACGGCGCCGACCGCCTCGCCGCCGCCGCGGCGGGCGGCCAGGGTGCCGCCGCGTTCTTCAGCCGCCCGGAGACGCCCCCGGCCGACAAGCCGATGGTCATCCCGGCGCTGGTCGAGGACGACGAGGACGAGCTCCCGGCGGCCGTCGCCGAGACCGTCGCCGAGGAGCAGGCCGTGTGGTCGGCGCCCGAGGCGCAGGCGCAGCCGTGGGAGGCGCCCGCCGAGGCCCAGCCGCAGGCGTGGGAGCAGCCCGAGCAGCCGTGGGCCGCGCAGCAGGCGCAGCCCCAGCCGTGGGCCGCGCAGGCCGAGCCGCAGCCGTGGGCCGCGCAGGCCGAGCCGCAGCCGCAGCCGTGGGAGCAGCCGGCCCAGCAGTGGGAGCAGCCCGCCCAGCCGTGGGCGGCGCAGGCCGCCGAGCCGCAGCCGTGGGCGCCCGCCGAGCCGGTCGCGCCGCAGCCGTGGGCCCCGGCCCCGGTGGAGCCCGCCGCGCAGGCGCAGCCCTGGGCGCCCGCGCCCGCTCCGGTGGACGCGCAGCCGTGGGCCCCGGCCCCGGTCGAGGCCGCCGCGCAGGCGGAGCCCTGGGCCCCGGCGCCCGTGGACCCGCAGCCCTGGGCTCCCGCCCCGGTCGACGCCCAGCCCTGGGGCCCGGCCGAGCCGCAGGCGCAGGCGCAGCCGTGGGCACCGACCCCGGCGCCCGTGCAGCCCGAGCCGCAGCCGCAGGCCTGGTCGCAGCCGGTCGCGCCCGTCGCCCCGGCCGCCCCGGCCGCTCCGGTCGTGCCCGCCGCGCCGGCCGTCGAGACCCCGGCGTTCACCGAGCTCGTGCAGGGCCCGAGCCGCCGGGACATCCGGGGCAAGAAGCCGCGCCGGCGCCTCTTCGGCCGCAGGCAGGCCGAGGCCGCGGTCGTCCCGACGCCCGCCGCACCCGCCCCGGTCGAGCAGCTGCCCGCGCCGGCGCCGTACGTCGCGCCCGAGCCCGTCGTGCCGCCGGTCCGGCAGTCCGCGTGGGGCTCGCCCGACGCGGGCGCCCACGCCGCCGCCCAGGCCCAGCCCGCCGCGCCCGCGCCGGTCGAGGCCCCGGCCGCACCGCAGCTCCCGGCGCACGCGCCGCGGTCGCTCAGCAGCGCCTTCCAGCCGCGTCGTCCCGTGGACCCGGCCCAGGCCGCCCCGGCAGCGCAGGCGCCGTCGGCCCCCGTCGCCCCTGCGGCGCCGGCACCGACGCCCTGGAACCCGCCGCCGGCCGACACGGCCCAGGGCTGGCAGGGCGCGGCCGCCGCCGCGGTGGCCGAGGGGTCGTCCGGCTGGGCGCCGACCGCCGCGTGGGAGCCCGCCGCCCCGCAGGCGCCCGCCGCCCCTGCCGCCGCACCCGCCTGGGCCCCGGCCCAGGGCTGGGCGCCGACGGCCCCGGCGGACGCGTCCGCGATGCCGGCCCGGCCGACGGCGTCGGTCCCGAGCCCGCACCAGCCCGCGCAGACCACGTTCACGCCGCAGACGTTCTCGCCGCAGACGTCCTTCACCCCGCAGTCCGGCGGGGCGTTCGACGACGAGGTGACCAACATGCTCGCGCAGCGCGCGGACATCGCCCAGCAGGCGCTCGCCGAGCTGAGCCAGCTCTCGAGCTACCGACCGGCCGCCGCCAGCGGCGGCGGCTCGACGCTGGCGCGACGCACGCCCGGCACCATCCCGACGGCCCCGGAGATCAAGATCGCCCCGGCCGGCCAGCGGGTCGAGCGCGACGCCAACCAGGTCCGCTCGCTGCTGTCGAGCTTCCAGTCCGGCACCAGCCGCGGACGCCAGGCCGCGCCTGCGCCCGCGGGGCCGGCCGACCACCAGACCCCCGACGGGGCCACCCCCGTCGGCAAGGACGGTCCGGACGCGCACGGGATCCCCGTGACGACCCCGGACACCGACCTGACCGAGCGGACCACCTCATGGTGACCGCCAGCACCGCCCCCAGCCGCCGCTCGTCAGCTGCCGGCAACCTCGAGGAGGACAAGTGACAGCGCTCAGCTCAGAGGCAGCCAACTTCGGCTGGCTCCTGGACAACTTCGTGAAGACGGTGCCCGGCACCCGGCACACGCTCGTCGTCTCCGCCGACGGCCTGCTCATGGCCATGTCGGAGAACCTGGACCGCACCAGCGGCGACCAGATGGCGGCGATCGTCGCCGGCATGTCGAGCCTCACCCGGGGCGCGGCGCGGCAGCTCCACGCGGGCGACGTCCGTCAGGCGATCATCGAGATGGACGAGCTGTTCGTCTTCCTCATGAGCGTCTCGAACGGGTCCGTCCTCGCCGTGGTCGCGGACGCGACCTGCGACGTCGGCCTGATCGGCTACGAGATGGCCATGCTCGTGTCCCGCACCGAGACCACGCTCACCCCGCAGCTCGTCACCGAGATGCGTGGGAACCTGCCGGTCAACGGTGCGGTCCGGGCACCGGTCGGGTGAGCGAGCCCATGGCCAACCACGAGGAAGGCGTCGAGTACGAGGCACGCACGGTCCGGCCGTACGCGGTCACCGGCGGTCGCGTCCGTGCGGCGAACTCCGACCTCCCCCTCGAGGCCCTCATCGAGGTCCTCCCGGGGGCGGTCACCAGCCAGGGGCTGCCGCCCGAGAAGCGCGCCATCCTCCAGCACGCCGCCCACACGTTCGTGTCCGTCGCCGAGCTCTCCGCACTGCTGCGGCTGCCGCTCGGGGTCGTGCGCATCCTGGTGACGGATCTGTCCGAGTCCGGATTCATCCGTGTCCACACCTCAACGCCGGTCAGTGTCCACACCGGTCAGTCCCCCGCCCTGTCCCTGAGCGTGCTGGAGAGTGTTCTCAATGGCATATCCGCCCTCTGACACCGCCGCTGTGGCCGACCGCACACCGGTCAGCGGGGGTGTCGCACCCACTGTCGTCAAGATCGTCGTCGCAGGCGGCTTCGCCGTCGGCAAGACGACGTTCATCGGCTCGATCTCCGACATCGAGCCGCTCAACACCGAAGCCGCGATGACGGAGCACTCGGTCGGCGTCGACGACGCCGGCGGCGTGACCGACCGGAAGACGACCACGACGGTCGCGATGGACTTCGGTCGCATCGCCCTGCCGGGGTCGCTGTGGCTCTACCTGTTCGGCACCCCCGGCCAGGACCGGTTCCTGTTCATGTGGGACGACCTGGTCCGCGGCGCCATCGGCGCCGTCGTCCTCGTCGACACCGAGCGCCTGGACCAGTGCTTCCCGGCGGTCGACTACTTCGAGAGCCGCGGCATCCCGTTCGTCGTCGCGGTGAACTGCTTCGACGGCGTCGCCCGTCACCAGCTCGACGACGTGCGCGAGGCCCTCTCGGTCCCCGCCCACGTGCCGCTCATGTACACGGACGCCCGCTCGCGGGCCGCGACCAAGCAGACGCTGATCGCGCTCGTGCAGCTCGCCATGGAGCGGCTGCGCGGCTGAGCACCATCGGGACGCACGTCCCGGAGCAGGACGCCCGACGGCGGCCAGGGTCCACGGACCCGGGCCGCCGTCGGCGTCCGGGGCAGGGCGCTGGGTGCTGGGTGCTGCGTGTCGCTGGGCGCTGGGTGCTGCGTGGCACGTGACCGCGTGCGGGTCGGGACCGTCGCGGTGGGCTGGCTAGGCTCGGCACGGACGAGGCGCCCGCGCGCCCGCCCGGGGGTTGGGCCACGAGGACGGGACGGCGATGATCTACGCGGACGGCTCGGCGCTGAGCCGGGCGCTCGTCCCGGGCGTCGAGGCCGGTGCGTGGCTGCGCTGGTCGACCGAGCACGCCGCCGAGCTCGTCACGTCCCCGCTGGGGTTGACCGAGCTCCGTCGTGCCGCCCTCCCGCTGGGCCCGGTGGCCCGTGCCCAGGCCCACGCCATCGCGACCTCGGTCGAGGTCGTGCGGTTCTTCGACCAGTCCCTCGAGTCGGCTGCGATGGCCTCGTCCGTGCTGCCGCCGTTCCAGGCCCTCCACCTCGGGATCGCCGTCGCCCACCCCGAGGTCGTCGGCCTCGCGACCTACGACGTCCTCCTCGCGCGCGTCGCCTCGATCTACGCGCTCGACGTGGTGAGTCCGGGACGCGCCGAGGGCTGGTGGGACGCGTGAGGCGCGCGAACGGGTGACCGACGGCTCCGCCGCCGTCCCCAGATCGTCACACCGGCCGCCCGGTTCACCCGGACGGACGCACGGCGGGGTGGTCCGGGACGTGCGCGGCGGGTCGCGCTCAGGCCGACGCGACGAGCGCGCGGTGCAGGTCGCGCAGCAGCGCGATCTCGGCACCGTGGTGCAGCAGCTCCTGGTTGACCCACCACACGATCTCGAGGAAGGGCTGCTCCGCGTCGTCGCCGTCGGGGTAGGTGCTGCGGCCGACCTCGTCGAGCGCGGCGTCGTCGGCGGAGGTCAGCGCCTCGCGCCATGCGGCGAGGCCCGTGCGCAGGGCCTCGATGCCCGACGCGGCGTCGCCCGGCACCTCCGTCTCGTCGTCCACGCGGCTCCGGGTGCCCACCGTGTGGTCGGCGCGACCCGCCAGCATCGTCGACAGGTGCTCCATGCGCCACGCGATCGTCGTGAGCGGGGGCGGCCACGGGTGGGGGCGGCCGCCGTCGCGGCCCCACGCCCCCGACCCGGCCAGCACCGTCGCGCCCGGACCGGGACCGTCGGTGCGGCGACGCACGTTCCACGCCCCGGGCGCGGGCTCCCACAGGTACTCGGCGTCGGTGAGGGGGTCGACCCGGACGCGCTCGCCGTCGCCGCTGTCCATGTCCGGTCCGGTCAGGCGCGCGAGCAGGCGCTCGGCGGCCCAGTCGTACTGCGCGAGGAGCGGTGCGAGCCGGGGCGGCACGGTGGCGTCCATCGCCCCACCGTACGAGCACGGGCCGCGCCGCGGGACCCGGAAATCCAGGCGCGCGGGGGACGGCGCAGGGCCTAGCCTCCCGTCTGCTCCCGGTCAGCAGCCGGACGGCGTCGCCGTCGCGGGTCCTGCACGTCGGGCCGGGGAGCACCTGCCACATGGTGCAGCGCCTGTCAGCGCTCGGGTTCGACTCCCGACGGCCGGCCGGCGCGCGGTCGCACGGGTGGGAGCGGTCTGCGGCGCCGGGCACGCCCGGACGTCCCCCGCGCCCGCCCGACCGCGCGCCGGCCGGTCCTGACGCCGCCGCGCGGGGCAGGGCGGACCGCGCCGAGGGTCGGCGGGACCGGACGGGAGGAGGGCAGAGCGATGCGCATGATCGTGCAGGAGTGGGAGCGGGTGCTGGTCTACCGGGACGGGCGGTTCGAGGCGCAGCTCGAGCCGGGCCGCCACCGGCGCCGCGCCTGGCGGCGCCGGACCGTGCGGGTCGTCGTCCGGCCGCGGCTGCTCGTCGTGCCGCTGCAGGAGGTGCTGACCGCCGACGGGCTCGCGGTCAAGGTCAGCCTGACGTCGACCGTCCGCGTGGCCGACGCGCGGGCGTGGCACGAGGTCGCGGAGCACCCGGACGCCTTCCTCTACGCGGCGCTGCAGACGGCGCTGCGGGAGGCGGTCGCCACCCGGACGCTCGACGAGCTGCTCGCCGACCGCGCCGAGGTGCCCGAGCGCATGCGCACCTCCGTCGCCGCGACCGCCGCGTGGGTCGGGATGGCGGTCGACCAGCTCGCGCTGCGCGACGTCGTCGTACCGGCCGAGCTGCGGCGGGCCGCGGCCGAGGTCGCGACCGCGCGGGCCCAGGGCCTCGCGGTCCTCGAGCGCGCGCGGTCCGAGGTCGCCGCGACGCGGGCGCTCGCGAACGCGGCGAAGCTCGTCGCCACGCAGCCGGGGCTGCTGCAGCTCCGCACGCTGCAGGCGATCGAGGCCGGTGGCGCGACCGTCGTGCTCGGTGCCGACGCGACGGCGACCGTGCCGCGGGCGGGTGCGCGGGCGGACTGAGCGCGCCGTCCGCGGGCTGACCCGTGGACCGCCCGAACGCACGGCTGACCGGCCCGGTACCCGACAGGGTGCCGGGCCGGTGTGCGTGCCGAGGGCCGAGGGCCGGGGGACAGTCAGGCAGGTGCCACCGATCGGCGACCGGCCGGGCGGGCAGACGGGCGCGCGCGATCGAGTCGTCGCACGCTGCGCGCGTTCGGGTGCCCACCACGAGCGGGTCCACCGCGGCAGCGCTCGATCAGAAGGGTGGTGGGCCCAGGTCGACCGTCACGCCGGGAGGCGGGGGCAGTGACGGTGGCCGGTCAGGTGGCGTGTGCTCGGGCGTGCGGCGGTAGGGGCGGCCGTGGGGCGAGCTCCAGACCGTGTGCCCTGACGGCGTGCGGAGGGGCGTCCACTCGCGGCGGGTCTTGAGGTTGTGGTGGTGTCGGCACAGGGCGTGCAGGTTCGACAGGCGCGTCTGGTCCTCGCCGCCGGCGTCGGGCGCGTAGGCCTCGATGTGGTCGACGTCGCACCGACGTGCGGGCATGCGGCAGCCCGGGAACGTACACGTCGCGTCCCGCTGGACGACGGCGTCTCGTAGCCCCTGACTCGGCGCGTAGCGGCCGGTGGACCGCGCGAGGGGAGCGCCGGTGCGGGCGTCGACGAGCAGGGGCTCCCACGTGGCCCGGGCGCCGATCCGACGGGCGAGCGTCGCGGGGACGGGCCCGTACCCCTCGAGGTGCGCGGGGCTGTCGGTGAGTCCGGCGACGGCGAGCGCGGACGCGGTGAGGACGAGGTGCGGGCGCCGCCCTTGTGCGGTGCCCAGCGGCGTGCCGTCGGGAGCCGTGCCGGCGTCGAGCCACCGGGTCGCCAGGTCGACGAGGGCGTCGGCGCGCCGCGCGTCCAACGACCGGCTGTCGCCCTCGGCCCGGTCTGCGACGAGAGCCGTGAGGGTGGTGTGGATCGCGACCGCGTCGTCCGCGGGGAGGTATGCGGTCAGCCACGCCATCGAGTCCGGGGCGGGCTG
This sequence comes from Actinotalea solisilvae, assembly GCF_016464425.1. Lineage (GTDB taxonomy): Bacteria > Actinomycetota > Actinomycetes > Actinomycetales > Cellulomonadaceae > Actinotalea > Actinotalea solisilvae. Next base: position 51,658 of record NZ_JADDKQ010000018.1, on the reverse strand, counting down.
GAGCTCGACGCGTCGGCGCTCCCGTGCGCGGTCGTGGCGACGTGCGGCGCCGTCAGGGTCGCGGACGAGCTCCAGCCTGCGCACCCGCTGTCGTAGCTGCGGTGCCGTGCACTCCCGCGCCTGGGGCAGCACCGCGGCCGCGACCTCGCGCGCCGCGTCGGCGGGCAGGTGCGCGAGGTCCTCGGTGAGGACGGTCGCGCGCCGCACATCCAGGTCGCCGCGACTGAGGGCGTCCGCGACCTCGGGCAGCGTGTCCAGAGCGACGGCGAGGCCGAGCTTGCCCTCCGCCGCCGCGCGCGTGACGTTCAGGCGGGCGGCGAGCTCGTCGGCCACGGTCCCGGCGTGCAGACCGCGACGTCGTCGGTGCAGCTCCTGGACCGCGCGGGCCTGGCCCGCGGCGGCCCACGACGCGACGCGCTCCCACGCCGCGGCCATCTCGACCAGGGCGGCATCGTCGACGTCGGCCGGCTCGAGGCCGTCGAGGCGGGCGACCAGGGCGGGGGAGGGCACCGACGCGTCGAGCTCGGACGCGAGCCGGTGCAGCACCGACCACGCCCACTCGTCGCCCCATGTGCCCGTCGGCACCCGCGATCCGTCCATACCGGGACACTACGGGCGACCACCGACACGACCCGTGCACGCGAGCGAGGGCTGAGGCGTGATCACCTGCGGGCTCTGACGAGATGCACGAACGGAGCCGGGTCGGGGTAACCCCAGCAGCCCGGCGTCGGCGCACCGGACGGCTACCGCGTGACCTGCGGGCGTCCCCGACAGGGCGGAGGGCAAGGGATTCGAACCCTTGGGTGCGAGGTCGTCGCACCAACGGTTTTCAAGACCGTCGCCTTCGGCCGCTCAGCCAGCCCTCCTCGACGGGCGGACCCTACCAGGGACGGTGTCTGACCTGCGGCGTCGCGAGCCGCGTCGCGTCCGGTCGCCACGGGGGCGACCGCTCAGCCCGCACGCTCGTCGTTGCCGAGCTCGTTGAGGTAGTTGTAGATCGTGAACCGCGTGACCTGGAGCGCGGCGGCCGCCATCTCGACGCTCTCCTTGAGCATGAAGAAGCCGCGGTCCTTGAGGTCCTGCACGACGGCGATCTTGTGCTTCTTCTGCATGAGGTCCACCGGGGCGCCGGACGCCTCGATCGCCTCGGCGAGCAGGTGCTGGGCGAGCTCGTCGATGTCCCGGACGAACTTCTCGGCCGGCGCCTCCTCTGCCTGGGGACCTGGGCCCGTCGCGTCCTCGGGGAGCATGGCCTCGGCGATGGCCTTGACCGCGCGCCAGATCATCACGTCGCAGTTGAGGCACAGCGCCGCGACGGGCTCGCCGGCCGAGTCGCGCACGACGATCGTCGTCGAGCGCAGGGACCTGCCGTCGGGCAGGCGCGTCTCGTAGCCGACGCTCGTCTCGAGCGTCCCGGCCGCGGCCTTGCGCAGCAGCAGGTCGGTCGCCGGGCTCCCGACGGCGCGTCCGGTGACGTCCCCCGCGATCGCGACCACGGAGTTCGGCAGCCGCCTCAGGTCGTGGAGGACGACCTCGGTGTCCGCGGGCAGCGTGCGGCTCAGCGGCTCGACGAGGCCGGACAGCACGGTGAGCAGCGCGTCGGCCTCCTGCGCACTGGGCCCAAGGGCCGCCTGAGACCCGGCTTCCATCGGCAATCCTTTCCACAGCGGGGTCACCATCATGACACGGCGTTGAGGACTTATGGCCTGTGTTGAGGACCTCACCTGAAGTGCTACGGTCGCCACCAGGAGTTGAGAGACTCGACAACGAGTGGAACTTCTGGACAGGCCGGACACCGTCGCCCGGCTCGCGACACGAGGAGACGTCATGCGCTACATGCCCGAACCGTTCAAGATCAAGATGGTCGAGCCCATCCGGATGACCACGCGCGAGGAGCGCGAGGGCTTCATCCGCGACGCGTACTACAACGCGTTCGCGCTCTCCGCGGACAACGTCTACATCGACCTGCAGACGGACAGCGGCACCGGCGCGATGAGCGATGCGCAGTGGTCCTCGATGATGCGGGGCGACGAGTCCTACTCGGGCGGCCGCAGCTACTACCGGCTCCTCGAGGCCGGCAAGGAGATCTTCGGCTACGACTACATCCAGCCGGTCCACCAGGGCCGCGCCGCCGAGAAGGTGCTCTTCCCGCTCCTCGTCACGCCGGGCCAGTACGTCATCTCCAACATGTTCTTCGACACGACGCGGGCCCACGTCGGCCTGGCCGGCGGCCGCGCGATCGACTGCGTCTGCCCCGAGGGCCTCGACTCCGGCGCCTACTACGACTTCAAGGGCAACATGGACGTGCCCCGGCTCGAGGCGCTCATCGCGGAGCACGGCGCCGAGAACGTCGCCGCCATCGTCATGACGATCACCAACAACAGCGTGGGCGGCCAGCCCGTCTCGATGGCGAACATGCGCGAGACGGCCCGCGTGGCGCGCGAGCACGGCATCGTCGTCGTCATCGACGCCGCGCGCTACGCCGAGAACGCGTACTTCATCAAGGAGCGCGAGCCCGAGTTCGCGGACGCGACGCCCCTCGAGATCACGCGCGAGATGTTCAGCTACGGCGACGTCTTCACGATGAGCGCCAAGAAGGACGCGCTCGTCAACATGGGCGGGCTGCTCGCGGTGCGCGAGGACGCCGAGCTCACCGAGGCGATCAAGACCCGCGTCATCTCGTTCGAGGGCTACCTCACCTACGGCGGGCTCTCGGGCCGCGACCTCGAGGCGCTCACCACCGGCCTCTACGAGGGCCTGGACCACGACTACCTGCGCTACCGCGTGGGTCAGATGCAGTACCTCGCCGACCGCCTCACCGCGTACGGCATCCCGTTCCAGAACCCCGTCGGCGGCCACGCGGTCTTCGTCGACGCGGGCAAGATGCTGCCCCACATCCCGTACGACCAGTTCCCGGGCCAGGCCCTCGTCGTCGAGCTCTACCTCGAGGCCGGCATACGCACCTGCGACATCGGCTCCTACCTCATGGACCGCGACCCCGAGACGGGCGCGCAGCTGCGGGCGCCGTTCGAGTTCACGCGCCTCGCCGTCCCGCGCCGGGTCTACACGCAGGCGCACCTCGACGTCGTCGCCGACGCGCTCGCCGCGGTCCAGGAGCGCGCCGCGAGCGTCAAGGGCTACCAGATCACCTGGGAGCCCAAGGTGCTGCGGCACTTCACCTCGCACCTCAAGCCGGTCGACTGACCGCGCGCACGCCCCCACCCACCAGCACGGCCTTTCAACGACGAAGGGACCACCGATCTCCATGAGCACCACCGCACAGGAGAGGTCGTCGGTCGCCGAGCCACCCCCGCTCGGCACCGGCACCGCTCCCGCCCCCGAGCCGGCCGCCGGCACCGGACTCGTGCGCGGGCTGAAGAACCGCCACATCCAGATGATCGCCCTCGGGGGCGCCATCGGGACGGGCCTGTTCTACGGCTCCGCGACGAGCATCGGCATGGCCGGACCAGCCATCACCGTCGCCTACCTCCTGGGCGGCGCCGTCATCTTCCTCATCATGCGCGCGCTCGGCGAGATGTCGGTGCACACACCGGTCTCGGGCGCGTTCAGCCACTACGCGTTCGAGAACTGGGGCCGGTTCGCCGGCTTCTTCTCGGGCTGGAACTACTGGTTCAACTACATCGCCGTCTCCATGGCGGAGCTCGCCGTCGTCGGCATCTACGTGAACTACTGGATGCCGGACGTGCCCAGCTGGGTCTCGGCCGCCGTCTTCCTCGTGCTCATCACGGCCGTCAACCTCATCAACGTCAAGGCGTACGGCGAGTTCGAGTTCTGGTTCGCGATCATCAAGGTCGTCGCGATCATGGCGATGATCGGCTTCGGCGCGGTCATGATCGTGCGCGGCGGGGGCGACGGCGAGGCCGGCCTGGCCAACCTGTGGGCCCACGGCGGGTTCTTCCCCAACGGCATCTGGGGCGTCGTCACCGCGCTGGTCGTCGTGATGTTCTCGTTCGGCGGCGTCGAGCTCATCGGCATCACGGCCGGCGAGGCGGACAACCCCCGGCGCACCATCCCCAAGGCGATCAACCAGGTCGTCTACCGCATCCTCATCTTCTACGTCGGCGCCATCTTCGTGATGCTCTGCCTCTTCCCGTGGAACCAGATCGGCGAGGGCGGCAGCCCCTTCGTCATCATCTTCGACCGGATCGGCATCGCCGGGGCCGCGACGCTGCTCAACGTCGTCGTGCTCACCGCGGCGGTGTCCGCGTACAACAGCGGCCTCTACAGCAACGGCCGGATGCTCTACAGCCTCGCGCTGCAGGGCAACGCGCCGCGCTACCTCGGCAAGCTCAACAAGAGCGGCTCGCCGTACGCGGGCGTGCTCACGTCGTCGGCCGTCACGGCCGTCGCCGTCGTGCTCAACTTCCTCTTCCCCGGGAAGGTCTTCCTCTACCTCATCTCGGTCGCGCTCATCGCGGGCATCTTCAACTGGACGATGGTCGTCATCACGCAGATGAAGTTCCGCAAGCGGATCGGGGCCGCCGAGGTCCGTGCGCTCGGGTTCCGGATGCCGTTCTACCCGGTCGCCAACTACGTCGTCCTCGCGTTCCTCGCCGGCGTCGTCGTGCTCATGGGCTTCCTGCCGGACTTCCGGTACGCCCTGTACGTGGGCCCGGTGTGGGTCGGCATCCTCTACGTCGCCTTCCGGGTGAAGACGGCCGCCGAGCGCCGGCGCGACGCCGCCGTCCAGGCCTGAGCCCCACCCGCGGCCCCGCGTCCCTCCTCGAGCCGAGGGCGCGGGGCCGCGGCCTTCCCCGGGCGCGCCCGCGCCCTCGCCTCGTCCCACCCCAGCCCACGGAGCACCCCATGGCCACGACCACCGACACGACGTCGACCCCCACCGTCCCGGCCGCGCCGGCCGCGACCTCGCCGAGCGCACGGCTCGCCGCCCTCGGCCTCACCCTGCCGCCCGTGCCCGCGCCCGTCGCGGCCTACGTGCCCGCCGTCCGCAGCGGGTCGTGGGTCTGGACGTCCGGCCAGCTCCCGCTGGTCGGCGGCGCGATGGCCGCGACGGGCAAGGTCGGCACCTCGGCCGGGTGCGTGCCGCCCGAGGAGGCGGCCGCGCTCGCGCGCACGTGCGTGCTCAACGCGCTCGCCGCGGTCGCGGCGGAGGTCGGCGGCCTGGACCGCGTCCGGCGCGTGGTCAAGCTCGTGGGGTTCGTCGCGAGCGAGCCGGGCTTCACCGGTCAACCCGCCGTCGTCAACGGCGCGAGCGAGCTGCTCCGCGACGTCCTGGGCGCGGCCGGCGCGCACGCGCGCAGCGCCGTGGGGGTTGCGGTCCTCCCGCTGGACGCCCCGGTCGAGATCGAGCTCGTCGTCGAGGTCGACTGAGCGCCCTCGGCCGGTGACGCGCGATGGTCGCGCGACCACCGGTGACTCGTGTCACCCGAGGGGTTCTCGCGGCGGGTGACGCTCGCTAGGGTCGGCAGCGCAGGGTCGCGGCGCGGTGGCTCGCCACCGGTCGCGCGGCACCGACGAGGGGGTCCCGGTGGCTGTGGTTCCGCGCGCGGTCTCGGCCGGGGACCGCGCACGACCGCTCGACGCCCTCGAGGCGCTGACCCACCTCGCGGAGCACGGCCTCACGCACGTCGCCCCGCACGTCGCCGAGCTGCTGGTCATCTCGCTCGCGGGGGAGCCCGACGCGGTCGTCGAGACGGCGCGGTTGCTCACCGCCGAGCAGCTCGCCGGCCTCGCGCTCGTGCCCGACCCCCTGCCGGCCGCGCCCGCGGTGCGCCGCGCCGTGGCTCCCGTGCTCGAGGCCCTGGCCGACGGCGACCGGCGCGTCCTGCTCGTCGCGGCGGTGTCCGTCGCCGGGCGCACCGACGTGCTCCTGAGGGCCGCCGGGATCGACCTCGACGCGCTGCTGGGGGGCGGGGCCGTGGCGTGCCTCGACCTCGTGGCGGGCCGGGTGCGCGTCCGCGACCCGCGCGTCCGGTCCGTCGTCCACGACGACGCGAGCGTCGCCGAGCGCACCGCCGTCCACCGCCGCCTCGCCGCCGTCCACGAGGCCGACGGCGACGAGGACGCGGCGACGTGGCACCGCGCCCTCGCGTGCCTCGCGGGCGAGCCCGACGTCGCCGAGCCCCTCGTCGCGGTCGCCGGACGGATGCTCGCGCGCGGCGACGCGGTGTGGGCCCAGCGCGTCGCGCACGAGGCCATGAGCCACGCCGAGGGAGCCGCGCGACCTCGTGCGGTCGCCGTCGCGGGCCGCGCGGCGCTGCACGCGGGCCACGTCGCCGAGGCCGCCGACCTGCTGCGCGAGGCCCTGCGGACGTGCCCGCCCGAGGCCGCCGACGACGTCCGCACGGGCCTGCTCGTCGCGGTGAGCCACCTCACGGGCCAGGTGCCGCGCGAGCTGGTCGACCGGGACGGGTCGGCGTGGTCCCGGCTCGTCGCGCGCGTCCTGCACGCCGCGCGCGGCGACGCGGAGCCGCCGCCCGACAGCCCCGACGCCGCGCCCGCCCGGGGCCCGGCGCCCGACCCCGGCGTGCGGGCGCTCGCCGAGGCGACCGTCACGCTGCTCGCGGGACGCGTGCCGCCCGTCCTGCCTTCGCCCGCCGACGGCGACCCCGTGCGCGCCGCCATGGTCGGCGTGCTGCGCGCCGCCGCGCTCGCCGCCGAGGGGCAGGTCGACGCCGCCCGCGGGGCGGTCGCCGCGGTGCTCGCGGCGCTGGCGCCGCTGCCCGGCGACCGCGCGTGGTCCTCGGCGTCCGCCGAGGAGGACGCCCGCGCCCTCACGCCGCTCGTCGAGGCCCACGTGCGCCTCGGCGAGGCGCTCGTCGAGACCTGGGCGGGCAACCCGCCGGGCGCGCTGGCGGTGCTCACCCGGGCGTCGCTGCGGCTGCCCGTCGGGCTGTGCGTGCACGGCGCGGCCGCCGTCGTGGCGGGCCGGGCGTCGGTGCTCGCGCACGGCGAGCGCGGCGTGCTCGCCGACGCGCTCGAGCGTCTCGTGCCCCTGCCGCAGAGCCCCGCGGTCCGCACCGGCCTGCTCACCGACCGGGCGTTCGCCCTCCTGCTCCAGGGCGAGGCGCCCGGCGCGGCGACCCTGTTCGAGCTCTGCGCCGAACGCTCGTGCCCGGCCGCGCTGCCGCTGCCCACCCTCCGGCCCGACGAGGCCTGCCTCCTCACGCCGACGACGGCGGCCGGTGACGTCCCGGGCGACGCGGCCCCGAGCGCGGCGACGGGTGCGGGCGACACGGACCTCGTGACCGCCCTGGTCCCGACGGCGTGGGCGCGGCTCGACGTCGCGCGGGGCGCGCTCGACCGGGCGCTCGCCGTGGCGCTCGCGCTCGGCCGCTCGCTCGCGAGCCCCGTCGAGCACGGGCTCACGCGGCTCGTCGCGGGGCAGGCGCTGGTCCGCGCCGGACGCGCCGCGGAGGGCGTCGACCACCTGCGCGCGGCCGCGGGGCTGCTCGAGGGCGCGGGTGCGGGCGCCGTCGCGCGGCTCGCGGAGCGCCTCGTCGCGCGGGCCGCGGCGCCTCGTGCGCCCCTGCGGGTGGCGGGCGCCGCGGCCCCACGCCTCGTCGGCGCGCGGCCCGGGCCCGACCCGGCCTGGGCGGACGCCCTGACCGAGCGCGAGTGCGAGGTCGCCCACGTCATCGCCGACGGCGCCTCCAACCGGCTCGCGGCCCGTCACCTCGGCCTGTCGGAGCGGACGGTCGAGGTCCACCTCACGAGCATCTTCCGCAAGCTCGGCGTCGGGTCGCGCACCGAGCTCGCCCTGCTCGTCACGCGCGCCGAGCGCGCCGTCTGACCCGGGACCGGCTACGGGATTCCCCCTAGCGGGGCCGGCCGTGGCACGGGACCCGGGCGCCGGGACCGGGCGGTACGAGGGATCCCCGAGGTACAGCGGTGCGCGTCCCTTCCTACGGTGAGGCCCGTCGCGCGGACGCGGTGCCGGCCCACGCCTGAGGGGGCGCCGAGCGCGAGAGCCGCACGGCGACCCGTCCGACCAGAGGAGAGTCTCGATGAAGCGATTCCGAGCGGCCGTCGTGGCCGCTGCGCTGGGCGCGTCGATGGTGGTGCCGGCCACCGGCGCCGCGAGCGCACCGGTCCCCGCGGGGCCCGCCAGGGCCGTCGTCGCAGCCGTCGCGTGTACCGCCCCGGCGTGGTCCGCCGGCGCCGTCTACACGGGTGGCACCCAGGTGACCCACGGCGGTCACCTGTGGAACGCGAGGTGGTGGACGCAGGGCGAGGCGCCCAGCACCGGAGGCTCGGGCGTGTGGGCCGACCTCGGCACGTGCTCGACGAGCCCCGACCCCGACCCGGACCCGCAGCCGGGCGGGTGCACCGCCGTCGCGTGGGCGGCGTCGGCCGTCTACACGGGCGGTGCGCGCGTCTCCCACCAGGGGCGCGAGTGGCAGGCTCGCTGGTGGACGCAAGGCGAGGCGCCCAGCACGGGCGGCTCGGGCGTGTGGTCCGACCTGGGCGCGTGCGCCGTCGACCCGGACCCGGACCCCGACCCGGATCCCGACCCCGACCCCGACCCCGACCCCGACCCGAACCCGTCGGAGCCCGGTGAGTACGTCGTCGGGTACTTCGCGCAGTGGGGCACCTACGCGCGCAACTACCAGGTCAAGGACATCGAGACCTCGGGCTCGGCCGACCGGCTGACGCACATCATGTACGCGTTCGGCAACGTCCAGAACGGCCGCTGCACCATCGGCGACTCCTACGCCGACCACGACAAGGCGTTCACCGCGGCGCAGAGCGTCGACGGCGTCGCGGACACGTGGGACCAGCCGCTGCGCGGCAACTTCAACCAGCTGCGCGAGCTCAAGGCGCTGCACCCGGACCTCAAGGTGATCTGGTCGTTCGGCGGCTGGACGTGGTCGGGCGGCTTCACGCAGGCCGCGCAGGACCCGGCGGCGTTCGCGGCGTCGTGCCACGACCTCGTCGAGGACCCGCGCTGGGCCGACGTGTTCGACGGCATCGACATCGACTGGGAGTACCCCAACGCGTGCGGCCTCACGTGCGACGCGAGCGGCCGGGAGGCCTTCCCGGACCTCATGCGCGCGCTGCGCACCGAGTTCGGCCAGGACGCGCTCGTGACGGCGGCCATCACGGCCGACGGGACGAGCGGCGGCAAGATCGAGGCGGCGAACTACGCGGGCGCCGCGCAGTACGTCGACTTCTACATGCCGATGACGTACGACTTCTTCGGCGCCTTCGACGCGGACGGCCCGACGGCGCCCCACTCGGCGCTCACGTCCTACCCGGGCATCCCGACGCAGGGCTTCGACTCGTCGACGGCGATCTCCAAGCTCCGCAGCCTGGGCGTCCCGTCGGACAAGCTGCTGCTCGGCATCGGCTTCTACGGCCGCGGCTGGCAGGGCGTCACCCAGGCGGCGCCCGGCGGCTCGGCGTCGGGCCCGGCGCCCGGCACGTACGAGCAGGGGATCGAGGACTACGAGGTCCTCAGGTCCCGCTGCCCGGCGACCGGCACGGTCGGCGGCACGGCCTACGCGTTCTGCGGCGGCCAGTGGTGGAGCTACGACACCCCGCAGACGATCGCGGGGAAGATGGACTACGCCCAGCAGCAGGGCCTCGCGGGCGCCTTCTTCTGGGAGCTGTCCGGCGACACCCCGGACGGCGAGCTGATCCGCGCGGTGAGCGCGGGGCTCGCGCAGTGACGAGGGTGGCGGTGGCGCCCGCCTGACGGCGGACGACGACAGGATCCGGAGGGCCGGACGGCGACGTCCGGCCCTCCGGCCGTCCCCGGCACGTGCCGGGCCAGGGCGGTCGTGCCCCTTCCCGTAGCCCCGACGGTGGGAGGAGAGTGCGAGCGTGAGCCACGTCGGCACGCCCACGGGGTACGACCACAGCCGCACGGTGCTGGACACCTACCGGTCCATCCGGCTCGCGATCGTCCTGCTCGTCGTCCTCCTCGCGGCGGCGCTCGTGACGCAGGCCGTCGCCGCAGGCTGCTGGCAGACGTCGATCAGCGCCTACTACTGGACCGCCGTCCACAGCGTGTTCGTCGCCGTCCTGTGCGGCGTCGGCGTCTGCCTGCTGGTCTACAAGGGCAGCTCGCCCGTCGAGGACGCGGTCCTCGACTTCTCCGGCTTCCTCGCGTTCGTCGTCGCGCTGGTGCCCACCGGCCGCGAGCCGATCTGCGGCGGCCCGAGCCTGCCGCCCGAGTACCTCGCCGCCGAGGGCGTCCGCAACAACCTGCTCGCCCTCGTCGTCGCGGGCGTCGTCGCGCAGGTGACGTACGTCGTGCTCGTGCGCCGCGGCGCGGTGACGCCCGAGCCGAGTCGGGCGGCGGCGTGGGTGCGCGCCGTGGGCTGGCTCGTCATCGCGGTCGGAGTGCTCGTGTTCTTCACCGAGCCCGACCGCCTGCTCACGTCGGGGCACAACATCGCCGCGCCCACGATGTTCCTGGGCGTCATCGGCGTGGTCGTGCTCAACGCGCGGCAGGCGGGCCGCGCGCGCGAGCGGCGCGCGTACGCGCGGACGTACGGGGTCGTCGCGGCCGCCATGCTCGCGACCCTCGCGGCGATCGGGCTGCTCCGGTTCGTCGTCGCGCGCGAGTGGGACCACGCGGTCGTCGTCGCCGAGGCGCTGCTCATCGTCGAGTTCGCGGCCTTCTGGGTCGTCCAGACGGTCGAGCTGTGGCACGTCGTGGACCGCCGCGAGCTGATGCCGGCGGACGCGCTGGACGAGCGGGCGCCCCTCGTCGCGCGCCCATGACCGCCCGGGGCTAGCGTCCGGGGATGAGCCCTCTCGCGCGGGTCGTCGACGCGGCCATCGTCACCTACCAGCGACGCCTGTCGCCCCGGAAGGGCTACACCTGCGCGCACCTCGTCGCTCACGGCGGACGGTCGTGCTCGGCGGACGTGCGCGACGTCGTCCGGCGGCGCGGCGTGGTCCGTGGCGCGGTGCCGACGGTCCTGCGCTTCGCCGCCTGCTACCGCGCGGCGACGATGCTGACGCAGACCGGCGTCCGCGGCGTCTGCTGCTGCGGGCCGATCCCCATCCCGTTCGGCTCCTAGGGCTCCGACGACCGGCGGGCGGCGCGCCGCCACCGGCGGGGTCCCGCCCCGCCGCCCGGACGACCGGGGAGGATGGAGCCGTGCCCGACCAGCCGGACCAGCCCCACGAGCCCGCCGCTCCCACCAGCGCCGCGCGCGCGCACCACCGTGACGAGGACGCGCTCGAGCCCGTCGAGCTCATCCGGCAGTCCGGCGCGGTGCTGCGCATCGGCAAGGCGATGCTCGCGTCCGGCACCGGCAGCTACCGCGTCAAGACCGCGATGCAGCAGGTCGCGCGGGCGTTCGGCCTCGACCGGCACGAGGCGCACGTGACCCTCACCGAGATCACGGCGACGTCGCACCGCGGGGCCATCTTCCGCACGGAGGTCGCGGAGGTCCGCGCCGTGGGCGTCAACGCCCACCGGCTCGGCGAGCTGACGAACCTCGCGAACGGCGTGCGGCCCGGCGTGACCGTCGACGAGGTCAACCGCGAGCTCGACCGGATCGAGGCGATCGGCCCGCTCTACCCGGCGCTCGCCAACGCGCTCTTCGCGGCGGTCGCGTGCGGCGCGTTCGCCTACCTCAACAACGGCGGCCCGGTCGAGGTGGTCGGCGTCTTCCTCGCCGCGGGGCTCGGGCAGCTCGTGCGGCGCACCATGCTGCACCGCCGGCTCAACCAGTTCGGCGTGACGATGGTCGCGGCGGCGGTCGCGTGCTTCGCCTACCTCGGCTTCGTGCTCGCGCTCGACGTCGCCTCGGGGAGCGGCTCGACGCACGAGGCCGGGTTCATCTCCGCGGTGCTCTTCCTCGTGCCCGGGTTCGCGCTCGTCACGGGCGCGCTCGACCTCGCCAAGCTCGACTTCTCGGCCGGCGTCGCGCGCATCACCTACGCGATGCTCATCCTCCTGTCCGCCGCGATCAGCGTGTGGGGCGTGACGTGGATGACCGGGCTGGACACCGCGCCGACGCCCGCGGCCGCCGCGCCCTTCTGGGTCGAGCTCGCGCTCCGCACCCTCGCGAGCGCGCTCGGGGTGCTCGGGTTCGCCCTCCTCTTCAACTCGCCGCTCCGGATGGCGCTGGGCGCGACGGCGATCGGCGCGGTCGCCAACGTGCTGCGGCTCGAGCTCGCGGACCTCGGCGTCGCGATGCAGGCCGCGACGATGCTGGCGACGCTCGTCGTGGGGCTGCTGGCGGCGTGGGTCGCGCCGGCCCTCAAGATCCCCCGGATCACGGTGTCGGTGCCGGCGGTCGTCATCATGGTGCCCGGCGCGGCCGTGTACCGGGCCGTCGTGGGGCTCAACAACGGCGACGTCGACGCCGCGGTGACGTCCGGCGTGCAGGCGGTCTTCGTCGTCGTCTCGATCGCCATCGGGCTCGCGGTGGGTCGCGTGCTCACCGACCGCGCGTGGGCGTTCGAGCGTTGACGGCGGACCTCCCGAGGCGCGCCCGGTCGGTCCCCGCGCAGGTCACGGCCCGCTTTGCCCCTGCTCCGTCCGCCCGGGTACCCTGACCTGCACACTGGAGACGTCGCATAGTCAGGTCTAGTGCGCGACCCTGCTAAGGTCGTGAAGGGGCAACCCTTCCGTGGGTTCAAATCCCACCGTCTCCGCTCGTCGCCGGTTCGCCGGCGCGCTCGATCCCCGCACCGCCCCGGCCCGCTCGTCGCGCCGGGGCGTCGCCGTCTCCGCTGCCCGTCGCGGGGCTACGGGGAATCCACTGCAGACCCCCGCCGTCGCTCGGAGTAGGAACGTCCTCGGTGGTGACACGTGTCCGTCACGTGCGCCGTGGCTCCCGAGAGACGAAGGAACGCCCATGCACCCCTCCCGTCCGAGCAGCGTCGCTCGTCGTCTGCGGACCGCTGTGCTCGTGGCGGCGGCCGCCGCGGCGGCGGTCCCGCTCTCCCTGCTCACCGCCGTCGCGCCCGCGCAGGCCGCCGTGCCCCCGCCGCCGAGCGGCTTCACCACCGTGTTCAGCGACGACTTCTCGGCCCCGGCCGGCACGGGCCTCGACCGCTCGCGCTGGCTCTACGACATCGGCCACGGCTACCCCGGCGGCGCCGCCAACTGGGGCACCGGCGAGATCGAGTACATGACCGACAGCACGGCGAACGTCTACCACGACGGCGCCGGACGCCTGGCGATCACGCCGATCCGGGACGCGAACGGCGGCTGGACGTCCGGCCGCATCGAGACGCAGCGCACGGACTTCGCCGCCCCGGTGGGCGGGGTGCTGCGCGTCGAGGCGTCGATCCAGCAGCCCGACGTCACGACGGCGAACGGCGCGGGCTACTGGCCCGCGTTCTGGATGCTCGGCGCCGAGGCGCGGACGAACGCGGCCACCACGTGGCCGCGCATCGGTGAGATCGACATCCTCGAGAACATCAACGGCAGGCCGAGCCACTTCGCCGCGATGCACTGCGGGACGGCGCCCGGAGGGCCGTGCAACGAGTTCACCGGCATCGGCTCGGGCGAGCGGGCGTGCCCGGGCTGCAGCACGGGCTTCCACACCTACGCCGCCGAGATCGACCGCAGCGTGAGCCCCGAGCAGGTGCGCTTCTACCGCGACGGGTCGAACTACTTCACGATCTCGGCGAACCAGATGGACGCCACGACGTGGGCGAACGCCATCCACCACGGCTTCTTCCCGATCTTCAACGTCGCGATCGGCGGCGGCTTCCCCGACGCGTTCGGCGGCGGTCCGAACGCCTCGACCGTCTCCGGCCGGCCGATGCTCGTCGACTGGATCCAGATCTCGACCCGGGGCGGCGGCGGCACGGGGCCGACGCCCGGCGCGACCGGACCCATCCGCTCGGCCGCGGCCGGCACGTGCCTCGACGTGGCGGGCGGGAGCACCGCGAGCGGTACCGCCGTCCAGCTCTGGGAGTGCAACGGCACCGCCGCGCAGAGCTGGACCGCGTGGTCGGACGGCACGCTGCGCGCTTTCGGCAAGTGCCTCGACATCGACGCGTGGGGCACCGCCAACGGCAGCAAGCTCCTCCTCTGGGACTGCGGCAACGGCCAGGCGAACCAGCGCTGGGAGCGGTCGGGCACCGCGTGGCGCAACCCGGTCTCGGGCCGCTGCCTCGACAACCCGAGCGGCACGGCACGGGACGGCAACCGGATCCAGATCTGGGACTGCTTCGGCAACGCGGCGCAGACGTGGTCGACGCCGGGCGGCACCGTCCCGGGCGGGACGGGCGGCGGCACCGGCACCGTGAGCGCGACGTCGACCATCCAGGCCGAGCGGTTCAGCGCGCAGTCCGGCACCGTCACCGAGACGACGACGGATGCCGGCGGCGGCCAGAACATCGGCGCGATCGGCAACGGCGACTGGCTGCGCTTCGACGGCGTCGACTTCGGCAGCACCGGCCTGCGGACCTTCGACGCGCGCGTCGCCTCCGGCGCCGGCGCGGGCGTGAGCGGGATCGTCGAGGTCCGGCTCGACAACCTCACCACCCCCGTGATCGGGAGCTTCTCGGTGGGGAGCACCGGTGGCTGGCAGAGCTGGCGCACCGTCCCGGCCGCGATCAGCGCGACGACCGGCACGCACACCGTCTACCTGCGCTTCGTCACCGGCTCGGGGCAGGACTTCGTCAACGTCAACTGGTTCAGGTTCCGCTGACGGCCACGCCCGCGGCGGGCCGGTCGGGCCCGAGCAGGCTGTGCGCGAGGAGCGTGGAGCCCACGATCGCGGCGGGCATCGTCGCCACCGCCCCGCCGGGCACGAGGAAGCACAGCTGGGTCGCGGCGCCGAAGCCCACCGCGCGCAGGCGGTGGGCGCGGAGCAGGCGGTTGCGCTCGCGGCGGTCGATGCCGCGCGAGACGAGCGCGCGCGTCGTGAGCTCGTGCGCGAGCACCCACCCGGTGAGGACCAGGCCCGCGAGCCAGCCCAGCGCGCCGCCCACCACGGGGACGAGACCGAGCAGCCCGGCGACGAGGGCGACGACCAGGCCGCGGGCCACCATCGCGAGGCCGTCGACCGCGCCGCGCCAGAACCCCGTGTCGCCCGTGGGGACCGCGCCGGTCTCGGCCTGCTCGGTCGCGCGCCAGATGCGGTCGTAGAAGGGCTCGCCGATTGCGAGCGTCAGCCCGGTGAAGGTCACGACGACGAGCACGACCGCGGCGGCCAGGACGACGACCTGCGCCGCGAGCGCGACCACCTGCGGCCACGGGTCCGGCCAGGCGTCCGCGAAGCCGGTGAGCGCATCGCCGACGCGGTCGAGGTTGAGCACGAGCACGACCATCGCGACCAGGACGATCGCGCCCGCGACGGCTGCCGGGACCATGCCCCACGCCATCGTCGACGGCCGCCGACGCCAGAAGCCCCAGCCGCGCAGGAGCAGGCGGACCCCGCCGAGGAACTCGTCCATGACGCGCGAGCGTAGGGCAGCGGGCGGCCCGGCCGCGCCACCGCGCGGACGCCCGCGCGACACCTCCTCGCCATGCCGCCGTCGCGCGCCGGGGTTAGCGTCCCGGGGTGACCACCACCGCCCACCGCGCGCACGCCGTCCCCGACCAGGACGCCCCCGTGCACGTCGTCTCCGAGCAGAGCGTCCCCGATCAGGCGCGTGAGCCCGCCGAGCCCGCGCGGGCGCCCGGGGAGGCGCCGCAGGCGTCGACCGCGCTGACGACCGACGTCGTGGAGCTGCCGGGCGTCGCGCCCGCCGACCCGCCGAGCGAGATCGTCCCCGGCCGGCTGTGGCAGGGCGGGGTCCCGGTCGACTACGACTGGGTCCGCGCGACCGGGCTGAGCGTCGTCGTCGACCTGTCCGACGCCGACACCTACCCGCCCGTCGGGGCGACCGAGGGCCTGCTGTACCTCAAGGTCCCGCTGGTCGACGCGGGCGAGCTGCCGGACGAGGGGCTCGTGCTGCGCCTCGCCGACCTCGTCGCCGGCCTCCTGCGGGACGGGCACCGCGCGCTCGTGCACTGCACCTTCGGGCGCAACCGGTCGGGCCTGCTCGTCTCGCTCGTCGTGCGCGAGGTGCTCGGGCTCAGCGGCGCGGACGCCGTCGCGCACGTGCAGGCGCACCGGCGGGACACGGTCAACAACGCGACGTTCGCCGCCTGGCTCCGCGGCCTCCCGGCGCCCGACCTCACCTGAGCGCCAGTGGGTGCTGCTCGTCAGAGCGGCGTGTGCCACTCCGCGACGGCGTCGTCGAGCCAGTCGAGCGTGCGGCCCTGACGGCGGTCGTCCCACAGCCGGAACGCGACGCCGCCGAGCGCGGCGACCCGGTCGAGCACGACCCGGCCGTCCCACCCGCGCACGTCCGCGCCGTACGCGCGGCAGAACGCGAGGTACGTCGCGGCGTCGAGCTCGCCCGCGTCGCGCCGGCGGGCGGCGCTGCCGAGGTCGTACTCGCGCGGCGCGCGCGCGACCCAGTCGAGATCGATGAGCACGGGACCGTCCGGGCCGCGCATGACGTTCGAGGGGGACAGGTCCCCGTGCACGACGCCGACGCCGAGCGGCGAGCGGAGCGCCGCGAGCGCCTCGCGCAGCGCGTCCCGCGCGGCGAGCAGCACGGTCGCTGCCTCGTCGGGCAGGTCGACGGCCTGCGTCTCGAGGCGGCGGAGCGGCTCCCAGGGCGCGACGTCGGCGTCGTCGTGCTCGGCGTGGAAGCGGCGCAGGACCGCGCCGGTCTCCGCCCACGTGACGGGCGTCGGGTCGGCCAGCCACGGCAGGACGGTGACGACGCCGGTCGACGTGACCACCGGGCCGGCCTCGGCCAGCAGGGCGCTCGCGCTGCCCGCGAGCGCGGTCGCGGTCCGGGCGAGGTGGGCGGGGTCGGTGCCGGGCGGGTAGACCTTGACCGCGCGGTCCCCGCAGCGCAGGACGACCGTGCTCAGCGCGCTGACGACGACCGGCTCGGCGGCCGGGACGGCGACGGCGAGGCGGGCCTCGGCGAGCGCCGCGAGGGCCTCGGGCACCCCCCACCCGGGCTGGGGCAGGGGGAGCGGCTCGGGTGCGCCGACGACGGGCGCGCGGAGGACGGCGGGGCCCTCGGGGAGGGGTGCGTCGAGGGTCAGCGACATGGGTGCTCCGGTCGGGTCGTGAGGGTGGTGCCACCGCACGACGTCGACGACGAGGGCTCGTCCCGACCGGGTTGGGAAGAGGAGCGTACGTCAGCGCGGGCGGCGCGAGAAGCCCCGGATTGGGACCAGCCCGCGCGGGCATGTATCCTCGTGCGCGGCCCTGTGCCACGCGCCCGTAGCTCAACGGATAGAGCATCTGACTACGGATCAGAAGGTTGGGGGTTCGAATCCCTCCGGGCGCACGCGAGCAGGACAGATCGAAGGCCCCGACCGTCACGGTCGGGGCCTTCGTCGTCGGTGGGCGCGTCACCGTGGCGCACTGCTGCGACGGGTGGTGACGACGGCGTACCCACGAGTCGCCCTAGGGCGTCGCCTCGCCCTCCTACGAGCGACGGCCTGTCTCTGCGCGCAGGTCACAGAGGCGAGCGCGCCCCGTAGCGTGAGCTGGCGGGCCAGCGGAGGGCCAACAGTCCTGGCGCCTACGCGCCCGTTCGCCGATAGGACCATCATGCAGCGCCCCACCATCAAGACCGCCTTCGTCGCCGTGCTCGCTTCAGTCACGCTGGCCGCGTGCACACCCAGCTCCCCTGGTGGGCCGGCGCCGTGGAGCGAGACGCCGACGGCATCGGAGCCCGTGGAGGTCGAGTCGACGACCCCCGCACCGCAGGCCACGCCCGAGCTGGTCGCCGACGAGTTCAGCCAGGTCCTCGACGGGGTGCTGTTCCAGGGGACCGAGACGGCCCCGGTCCGGATCGGCACGGACACGCCGGGACAGCCGCCCGCGGCAGAGGCCGGCTTCGTGGCTGCGGAGGGGTGGGAGCTCTACCTCGAGCAGAGCGACAAGTACGCCGTGTCAATCATGCCCGGGTACTCCGACAACGTGGGCGGAGTCAGCGGGGGGCACTTTGTCGGGTGGTTCTGGAAGGTCTTCGGCTTGAGCCGGTTCGGTTCGGTCCGCGAGCTGGACAACTCGGGCTACCAGGCTGGCAGCTACCTCCCGAACCGGGAGGCAGCCCTGGCCGGGCCGTACACCGTGGACGGGCGAGTCC
Source organism: Actinotalea solisilvae (assembly GCF_016464425.1). Taxonomy (GTDB): domain Bacteria; phylum Actinomycetota; class Actinomycetes; order Actinomycetales; family Cellulomonadaceae; genus Actinotalea; species Actinotalea solisilvae. The sequence continues at coordinate 33,583 of NZ_JADDKQ010000018.1, read as the reverse complement.
TCGACCGCGCGGAGTACATCCTGGTCCCGATCAGTGACCGGTACGCCGCCATCCCCTGACGGCGGCGTCGGTGATGGATCGGCGACGTCGGCGTCCTCGGCTTCGGCGGCGCACACAGGAGATGCAGGCCGCATAGCGCAGCCACGTGCGGAACTCCTGGGCCGGGTGTCCCGGGGATCGGGCACCCCTTGGCCGATAGGGGCAGTATGAGACGAGCTCTCGCCCTGACCGCCGCCGCGACGATCACCGTGGCGCTCGCGGCGTGCAGTCCCGTCGCAGACAGCGAGACGAGGCCGGCGAGCACCGCAGCGCCCGTGGAGGTCACCGCACCCCCGGTGACCGCCAACCCTGACCCGATCCCTGGCGTCGGCGCGACGATCACCAGCCACGAGGAGGCCGTCGCGGCCGACACGGCAGGTCTGGGGGTGTACATCACGAATGACGGCACCCAGCTCGTCATCGACCCGAAGGCACCGACCCCGCAGGTCGTCATCGACGAGGCCCGCGCCAGCGGTCTCGGACCCGTCGCGCCCCCGGACCGGGAGACGATGGACGACCAGATCGAGGTCCTCAAGAGCGCGTTCGAGCGCGCCGAGGCCGCAGGAAAGAAGGTCGTCTTCATCTTCCAGACCGGCACCTACGGCGACTGGGACGACGACGATCTCAAGGCCACCCACTACGGCGCCTACCTCCCGCAGGAGCTGCGCACCGGACCGCTCGGTGCGTGTGCAACCCCGCAGGAGCTCCGCGACAAGCTCCAGCCGCGCATCGACGCCCAGTCCGACCCCTCCATCTACGAGTTCGTCGACCTGACCGTCTGAGGGCGCCGGCGACCGCCCCACAGGGCACCGTCAGCAGTGGTTGCGCGCCAGCACGGTGGAGAAACGGTGCGCGGCTGCAGGTCGCCATGGTGTGTGTGTGTCGGTGCCGGTCGTCATCGATCTCGTCAGAGTCCCTCAGCCCGCCGTCGGGACGTCGAGGCGCGCGATCTCCTTGCCGCCCAGCGCGATCAGACCGGCCGGGCCGAGGCGCTGGACGGTCCAGGTGCCCTCGGGGAGCGGCACCGACCACACCGTCTCGCCGTCGGCGATGCGGCGGGCGACGAGGCGCGTCTGCCCGTCCTCGCGCGCGCCGAGCAGGACGATCCGGCCGTCGGTCTGACCCGCGGTGACGGGCGTCCTCGGTGCCCCTGCGGTCCATCGCTCCTCGCCCGTGCGCACGTCGAGCGCCCGCACCTCGACGGAGTCGCGCACGACGAGCGTGCCGTCCATCTGCACGACGCCCGCGGCCTCGAGCCCGTCCGCGGTCCACCGCTCCTCCCCGGTCCGGACGTCGAGGCCGACCGTCGTCAGCGGCGACGCCTGGACGACGACGACGTCGGGCACCGACCCGTCGGTGAGCGCGGGCAGGACCGGCGGGCCGGGCAGCGCGAACCGCGTCCGGCCGTCGGGGCCCGTCACCTCGCCGCTGCCGAAGGGGAACGCGCCGTCGGAGGACGGCTCCCACGTGAGGGTGCTGCCGTCGGGGAGCTGCCGCGTCACGGGATCCAGGGACGGGGGGCCGAACGCCGACGGGTCGACCGGTGCGACCTCCTCGCCGGTGTCCAGGGAGATGGTGACGGTGCGTTCCCCGGAGACGGTGAGCGTGCCGGTCGTCGCGTCGAACCAGGTCGCCCAGCCGTCCGACGCGCCGAGGACCGCGGCCATCGAGACCTGCCAGCGGACCGTGCCCGTGGCGGGGTCCCAGCGCGTCACCTCGACGGCGTCGCCGTTCGCCGTGGCCACGGCGACGTCGCCGTCGCGCACCTGGTGGTGGACGTAGGAGCCGGGCAGCTCGACGGCGACGTCACGGCGTCCCGTCGCGGGGTCGACGAGGGCGACCGTCGTGGTGCCGGCGCCGTCGACCCACGCGCACACCAGCGGACCGGCCGGGGCCGCGAGCCACGTCCCGGCGATCCAGACCTCCACCGGGCTGATGAGGCGCGGTGCGACGTGGGCGGTCGGGTCGGCCTCGAGCGGCGTGCACGACTGCGCCCAGGACGAGGGCCCGGACTCGGCGGACGTCCACAGCACGGCGCCGGTCTCGGCGTCGAGCGCGGACGACGCCCCACCGTCGCCGCTCACCAGGAGCGAGTCGCCGACCTGTGCGGTCACCCAGGACGCGTCGGCGCGCCAGCTCTCGACCGGCGCCTGGTCGAGGGCGGGCACCAGGCCCTCGATCGCCGCGAGCTCCGCCGCGCGTGCGCGGTCGCGGGCGTGCTCGGCCACGCTCGCCGCGCCCGCAGCGAGCGCGGCGACGGCGACGGCGGCCACGGCGAGGCGCCGGCCCACGGTCCGCCGCGGGGTCGTGGCGGCGGGTGCGAGGTCCGCGTCGCCCTCGTCGAGGTGCACCTCGACGACGTCGCGGGCGCGGTCCATGCCCTGAGGCTAGGCCGTCCGGACGCTCGCACCGGCGTCGTCGGCGTCCTGGAACCGTGTGCGTGCCGCGACCCGGGTCCGGTCCAGAAGTCAGCGCCACGGCGCCGACGCCGCCTCCTCGAGGGCCGGGAGGGCGCGCGTGATCATGTCGCGCGTCGCGGTGAGGCACAGGCGGATGTGCCGCGGCTGACCGAAGATCGTCCCCGCCATGACGTGCACCGACCGCTGCCGCAGCCAGGCCGCGAACGCCTCGGCGTCGCCGCCCGGCGCGGCGCCCCAGAGGTAGAACGTGCCCTCGGGCCGCACGAGGTCGTAGCCCCACCCCGTGAGGGCGTCGTGGAGCAGGTCGCGCTTGGCCTGGAGCTCGGCGACGTCGATGGTCAGCGGCTCGAGCGCCTCGACCGCGTGCTGCATGACCGCCTCGGGGAACGCCCAGCCGAGCGACGCCTGGACCGGGAACGCGCCGGCCCGCAGCGCGTGCCGCTCGCGCTCGGGCATGAGCGGCGACAGCGCGAGGTAGCCGAGCCGCTGCCCGGGCGCGAGCAGGACCTTGCCGTACGAGTAGTCGATGAGCGTCCACGGGTAGTGCGCCGCGGGGCTGGAGAACCCGATGCCGTCGAAGCGGATGCGGCGGTACGGCTCGTCCGACAGCAGGTAGATCCGCCGGCGGATCCGCTCCGACGCGCGCTCGAGCACCTCGGTGAGCGCGTCCCACATCGCCGGCGGGTACACCCTGCCCGTCGGGTTGTGCGGGCTGTTGACGACGACGGCGCGCGTCCGGGTCGTGATGGCCGCGTCGATCGCGTCGAGGTCGAGGTCCCACGTCACCGGGTCCAGGGGCGCCTCGACCGGCACGACGCCGGCCTGGCGCAGGATCGGGTCGTAGAGGAACCAGCCGGGCCGGGGGATGACGACCTCGTCGCCCGGGTCCGTGAGCAGGTGGAACGCGACCGCGATCGCGCCGAACGCGCCCGCCGTGAGCAGGACGTCCTCGGGCTCGAACGCGAGGCCCAGCTCGCGGCTCAGCGACCCCGCGAGGAACGCGCGCGGCGCCTCGTCGCTCGCCTTGTAGGCGAACCAGTCGACGGACCGCGGCTCGGCGCTGCGGCGCAGCGCGTCGACGAGGCCCTGGAGCGGCATCTCGTGCGGGTTGCCGAACGTGAAGACCGCCGCGTCCGGGTCGGCCGCCTCGAACGTGCCCGACGACGCGATGAGCGCCTCGAGCCGGGCGGTCCCCTCGGCCGCCGCGCGTGAGCGCGCCGAGACGGGGGTGGCGGCGTCCATGGTGCTGGTCGCGTCGGTACCGGTGTCGAGCCCCATCGCCCTGATCTCCTGTCCGGCCGGCCGTGCGCGGCCCACCCCCATGCAAGACCCGTCGACGGGTGCGCGTCCAGGGGATCGCGGCCGGCCCTCCCCGAGCGGCCCTTGATCGCCTACCCTCGCGACGTCGACGGTCCGCGGGCGAGCGAGGTGGCGCGATGAGTCAGGAGAGCCTGGTCGGGCACGTGCGGCCACGGGTGACCGCGCCGCTCTCGGGGCGGGACCCGTCGGAGGCGCACCGCGCGGCGACGCCGCTCGAGCTCTTCTTCGACCTCGTCTTCGTCGTGGCGGTCGCGCTGGCGTCCGAGGGTCTGCACCACGGCGTCGCCGAGGGGCACGCGGCCGAGGCGGTGCTGAGCTTCGCGCTCGTGTTCTTCGCCATCTACTGGGCGTGGGTGAACTTCACCTGGTTCGCGTCGGCCTACGACAACGACGACGTCGTCTACCGGCTCGCCGTGTTCCTGACGATGACGGGCGCGCTGGTCTTCGCGGCCGGCGTGCCCGCGGTGTTCGAGGACTTCGACTTCCGGCTCGCCGTGCTCGGCTACGCCGTGATGCGCGTCGCGCTCGTCCTCCAGTGGCTCCGCGTCGCCCGTTCCGGTGCGAGGCGGCGCGCGGGGGCGTTGCGGTTCGTCGTCGGCCTCTCGGCGGTCCAGGTCGGCTGGCTCGTGGCGCTGCTGCTCCCGGACTCCTGGTGGGTCCCGGTCTGGCTCACGCTCGCCGTCGGGGAGCTCGTGGTGCCGATCTGGAGCGAGTACGGCTCCCGCACCCCCTGGCACCCGAACCACATCCGCGAGCGGTACGGGCTGTTCATGATGATCGTGCTCGGGGAGTCCGTCCTCGCCGCCTCGCGCGCGATCCAGGCCGCGCTGAGCGACGGGGACGCCGGCCGCGAGCTCGCCCCCGTCGTCGTCGGTGGGCTGCTCATCCTCTTCGCGCTGTGGTGGGTCTACTTCGAACGGCCGGACGACGACCTGAGGACGCTGCGGCAGTCGTTCACGTGGTCCTACCTGCACCTGCTGATCTTCGCCTCCGTCGCGGCCGTGGGAGCCGGCCTCGCCGTCGCGATCGAGCACGCGACCCACCACGGCGAGATCGGGGACGTAGCCGCAGGGGCGTCCGTCGCCGTCCCCGTCGCGATCTTCCTGCTCAGCACGCTCGCGCTCTACGCGCGGCGCCCGGACGCGGGTCTCGGCCGCGTCGTCCTCCCGGCGGCGGCCGTGGCCGTGGGGCTCGCCGTCCTCACGCCGTGGCCGGTGCTCGCCATCGGCGTCGTGCTGCTGTGCCTCGCGGCGCTCAAGACCGTCGCACGCCTGCGGCGCGGCGGGCCCGGGCAGGCGGTCGTCAGCGGCCCGTGAAGCGCGGCGGCCGCTTCTGCTGGAACGCGGTGAAGCCCTCGGCGTAGTCGCTGGTCGCCGCGGCCGCGCCCTGCGCCCGGGCCTCGGCCTCGAGGAGCTCGCCGTCCTGGCCGCGGCGCGCCTGGAGCCGCGCGACGAGGTGCTTGGACTGGACGAAGGACTGCGTCGGTCCCGCCGCGAGCACCGCGAGCACCTCGCGCGCGCGGGCCAGCAGGTCCTCGTCCGGCACGACGCGGCTCACGAGCCCCACGCGCGCGGCCTCCTCGCCGTCGAGCAGCTCGCCCGTGACGATGAGGTCCATCGCGCGGTGCGGGCCCAGGCGGTCGACGAGCAGCGCGTGGCCGCCCGAGTCCAGCACGGCGCCGATGCGCGCGAACGGCGAACCGACCCTCGCGCTCCGGGCGGCGTAGACGATGTCGGCGCTCGCCGCGAGGCCCAGGCCGATGCCCAGCGCGGCCCCCTGGACGGCTGCGACGACGGGCACGGGGACGGACCGCACCGCCGCGAGCACGGGGTGCACGAGGTCGCGCAGGAACGCCTCGGCGTCGTCGGTCGCCGGGTCGACGCCGCTGATGTCGCGCCCGGCGCAGAACGCGCGTCCCTCGCCCCGGAGCAGGACGCCGCGCAGGCCCCGCTCCTGCGCCGACGCCGCCAGGTCCTCCAAGGCCTCGCGCAGGGCGGCGAGCGCCGCGGGGTCGAGCGTGTTGAGCCGCGCGGGCCGGTCGAGGACCACCTCGGCGACCGTGCCACCGCCGTCGGCGACGTCCTCGACGGTGCGGCGCACGCCGACGTCGCCGGTCGTCCCGTCGGCGCTCATCGCGGCCACTCCTTCGCCACGAGGGTCAGCACGTCGTACGTCGCGACCGGGGTGCCGTCCTGGTTGACGACCTCGGCGTCCCACACGACCTCGCCGTAGTCGGCGTCGACCCGCGGCGAGATCGCCTTGGCCGTGAGAGTCACGGTGAGCGCGTCGCCCGGGTACACCGGCTCGAGGAAGCGCAGTCGCTCGAGCCCGTAGTTGGCGAGCACCGGCCCGGGCTCGGGGGACACGAAGAGCCCGGCCGCGAGGGACACCACGAAGTAGCCGTGCGCGACCCGCCCCTCGAAGAACGGGTTCGCCGCCGCGGCCTCCTCGTCGGTGTGCGCGTAGAACCGGTCGCCCGAGAGGTCGGCGAAGCGGTCGACGTCGTCGAGGGTCACGGTGCGCGGGCCGCCGACCACCGCGTCCCCGACGCGCAGCTCGGCGAGCGGCTTCCGGAACGGGTGCGTGCCCTCGGTCGTGCGCGGCGCGCCCGTGACCCACGTCCCGGTGATCGCGGCGAGCGCCCTCGGCGAGCCCTGGAGCGCGGTCCGCTGCATGAAGTGGAGCACCGAGCGGATGCCGCCGAGCTCCTCGCCGCCGCCCGCGCGCCCTGGGCCGCCGTGGACGAGCTGGGGGAGCGGCGAGCCGTGGCCGGTCGACTCGGGCGCCGAGTCCTGGTCGAGCACGAGCAGGCGCCCGTGCCACGGCGCGACGCCGAGCACGAGCTCGCGGACGACGTCGGGGTCGGCCGAGACGACCGAGCCGACGAGGCTCCCGCGGCCGCGCGCCGCGAGGTCGACCGCGTGCGCGGTGTCCCGGTAGCCGATGACCGTGCACACGGGACCGAACACCTCGACCTCGTGCGGCTCCGGCCGGCTCGCGTCCTTCGCCCACAGGACGACGGGTGGCAGGAACGCGCCGCGCTCGGCGTCCGCGCCGACGACGTCGAACGCGTCCGGGTCGCCGACGACGCGCTCGGCGCCCCGGGCCAGGCGGTCGAGGTTCGCGCGGACGTCGTCGCGCTGGCCGAGGCCCGCGAGCGCGCCCATGGTCACGCCCTCGGCCGCGGGGTGGCCGACGCGGACCTTGTCCGCGATGCGCGCCTCGAGGGCCGCCACGACGTGCGGGACGAGGGGCTCGGGCACCAGCGCGCGCCGGATCGCGGTGCACTTCTGCCCCGCCTTGGACGTCAGCTCGGTGACGACCTGCCGCACGTAGAGGTCGAGCTCGGGGCTGCCGGGCTCGACGTCGCGCCCGAGCACCGAGAGGTTGAGCGAGTCCGCCTCCGAGCTGAACCGCACGCCGCCGTGCTGCACGGCGCGGTGCCCGCGCAGCAGGGCCGCGGTCGCGGCCGAGCCGGTGAAGGCGACCGTGTCCTGCTCGTCGAGCAGGTCGAGCAGCCCGCGGCTGCCGCCGACGACGAGCTGGAGGCTCCCGGGCGGCAGCAGGCCCGACGCGGCGATCTGCTCGACGACCGCGGCCGTGAGGTACGCCGTCTGCGTCGCGGGCTTGACCACGGTCGGCACCCCCGCGAGGAAGGCCGGCGCGAACTTCTCGAGCATGCCCCACACGGGGAAGTTGAACGCGTTGACCTGCAGCGCGACGCCGCGGCGCGACGTGTGCACGTGCTGGCCGACGAACTGCCCGGCCTTGCCCAGGCGCTCCGTCGCGCCGTCGACGACGACGCGGGCGTTGGGCAGCTCGCGCCGGCCCTTGCCCGCGTAGCTGAAGAGCACGCCGATGCCGCCGTCGACGTCGACGAGCGAGTCCCGCCGCGTCGCGCCCGTCCATGCCGAGACGGGGTAGAGCTCGGCGCGCCGCTCGTTGAGGTGGAGCGCGAGGTTCTTGAGCGCGAAGGCTCGCTCGTGGAACGTCAGCTCGCGCAGCGCGGGTCCGCCGACCGACCGCGCGTGGTCGAGCACGGGCACCATGTCGATCGCGTCGGCGCCCACGACGGCGACCGGCTCGGCCGTCGACGCGTCCAGCAGGGTGGTCGTCGCGCCGCCCGGGCCCTGCCAGCGGTCCCCGACGTAGCTCCTCACGGTCATGGTCACGAGGTGGTTCCTCCGTTCGCGCGCCGTCGACGGTGACGGCGGATCGGCGTTCGTATGCTGCCCGGATGGACGACGACGACGTGCTGACGCGGGCTCATCCCGACCTCCGGCTGGGTGCCCTGGACGCCAAGATGGGGGTGCGGGTGCTCGAGGCGTCGCCCGAGCGTGTGGTCGCGACCATGCCCGTCGCGACCAACACGCAGTCGTTCGGCCTGCTGCACGGCGGCGCGATGGCGTGCCTCGCCGAGGCCGTGGGCTCGTGGGCCGCGGTCATCCACGCCGGCCCGGGGCGGACGGTCGTGGGCGTCGACGTGAACGCGACCCACCACCGCAGCGCGCGCGAGGGCGTCGTCACCGCGACCGCGCTGCCGCTGCACCGGGGCTCGCAGGCGGCGACGTACGAGGTCGTCATCCGCGACGAGCAGGACCGGCGCCTGTGCACCGCGCGCATGACGTCGCTCATCCTCGCGCCCCGGTCGTAGCGTCGCGCTCGCGGCGCCGGCGCTCGCGCTCGTCGAGGAACCGCGTCATGCGCTCGCGCTTGTCGTCGCTCTCGAAGAGCTCGGCCTGCGACTCGGCGTCGAGCGCGGTGGTGGCGGGGCGGTGCGCGCGCAGCGCGAGCTTGGTGAGCTCGAGCGCGCGCCACGACCGCGTCGCGATGCGCTCGGCGAGCCCGACGGCGGCGTCGAGCAGGGCGTCCGGCGCGTGGAGCGACGCGACGAGCCCGGCCGCGAGCGCGGCGTCGGCGTCGAGGACCTCGCCCGTGTAGAGCATGCGTCGCGCCATCGGCAGGCCCACGGCCTGGGGCAGGCGCCAGTGGGCTCCGGCGGCGGCGACGATGCCGAGCGCCGGCTCGGGCTGCGCGAACCGGGCCCGCGGCGAGGCGATCCTCAGGTCGCACGCGAGCGCGAGCTCGCAGCCACCGCCGAGCGCCGGCCCGTCGACGGCCGCGACGGTCGGCCACGGGTGGTGCTCGAGCGCGTCGAAGAGCGTCGCGTTGATCTGGCGGCGCGCGTCGTCGGCGTCGCGCTCGAGCAGCTCGGCGATGTCGGCGCCCGCCACGAACATGCCCGGCGTGGTCGAGTGGACGACGAGCACGCACGGCGCGGTGGCGGCGTCGCGGAGGACCGTGTGCAGCGCGTCGACCATGGCCTCGTCGAGCGCGTTGTGCTTGGCGGGCCGGTGCAGGCCGACGAGCAGCGCCGGGCCGCGCCGCTCGGTGACGACGACGTCGCTCACCGGTCGTAGTCCACGACGAGGCGGTCGGTGACGGGGTGCGACTGGCACGTGAGCACGACGCCGCGTGCGGTCTCCTCGGGCTCGAGCGCGTAGTTGGTGTCCATCTCGACCGCGCCCTCGACGACGCGCGCCCGGCACGTGCCGCACACGCCGTTCTTGCACGCGAAGGGGGCGTCGGGGCGCGCGGCGAGCGTCGCCTCGAGCACCGAGACGCCGTCGCGCGGCAGGCGGAAGGTCGTCGAGCGGCCGTCGAGCAGGACCGTCACCTCGGCGCCGTCCTGCGCGCTCTCGGTCGCCGGGCGGGCGCGGCGGGGTGCCGGCGCGTCCCCGACGTGGAAGAGCTCGCGGTGCACGTGGGCGGCGTCGACGCCCCGCTCGAGCAGCGCGCCGCGGACGGCGTCGGTGAGCAGCAGCGGGCCGCACAGGTACCACTCGTCGACGTCCTCCACCGGCAGGAGCGTGTCGAGGATGCGGTGCAGCCGCTCCACGTCGAGCCGGCCCGAGAGCAGCTCGACCTCCGACGCCTCCTCGTGCAGCACGTGGACGAGCTGGAAGCGGTCGGGGTAGGTGTCCTTGAGGTCCTCGAGCTCCTCGAGGAACATGATCGTCGCCGCCCGCCGGTTGACCAGGACGAGCGCCGCCGTGCTGGCCGGCTCGACCTCGAGCGCGGTCGCGAGGATGGACAGGACGGGCGTGATGCCCGAGCCCGCCGCGACCGCGACGTAGCGCCGCGCGCGGGTCGGGTCGAGGTCGGGCGAGAACGTGCCCGTCGGGGTCATGACCTCGAGCACGTCCCCCGGGGCGAGGTGCTCCGTGACGTAGGTCGAGAAGGCGCCGTCGGGCACGCGCTTGACGCCGATCCGCACGAGGTCGCCCGTCGCGGGCGCGCAGATCGAGTAGTTGCGGCGCACGTCGCCCGGGAGGGTCGGCGCCCGCACCGTGAGGTGCTGGCCGGCGCGGAAGCGGAACTCCTCGCGCAGGTCGGGCGGCACGTCGAACGTCACCGCGACGGCGTCGTCGGTGAGCCGGTCGACCGACGCGACGCGCAACGCGTGGAAGACGGCGTGCCGGCGCGGGGTCGCCCCGACGGGCACCGCGGTGTCCGTCGCCCCGGCCATCAGATCGCCTTGAACGCGTCGAAGGGCTCGGCGCAGTCGCGGCAGGCCCACAGGGCCTTGCACGGCGTCGAGCCGAAGCGGCTGATCTCGCGCGTGCGGGTCGAGCCGCACCGCGGGCAGCGCGCCGTGAGCGCGAGCGCGACGGGCGCGGTGCCCGCGCCGGCCGGCGCGTGGCACGCCCCGGGCGGCGCGATGCCGAACGCGAGGAGCTTGGCTCGGCCGGCGTCGCTCATCCAGTCGGTCGTCCACGCGGGCGCGAGCACGGTGCGCACGACGACGGGCTCGGCGCCCGCCGCGCGCAGGGCCGCCTCGACGTCGGCGGCGATGACCGCGGTCGCCGGGCAGCCCGTGTAGGTGGGCGTGAGCGTGACCTCGACGGTCCCGTCGGCGGCGACGTCGAGCCCGCGGACGATGCCGAGGTCGTCGAGGGTGAGGACCGGGATCTCCGGGTCCGGGACGGCGCCCGCGACCGCGCGCAGGCGGTCGACGTCCGCGCGGGTCGCGGCGGCCGGCGCGGCGGGGCGGTCGGTGAGGGTCACCACGTCGCCCCCGGGTGCGCGCGGTGCAGGTGCTGCATCTCCGGCAGCAGGTGGCCGAGGTGCTCGCTGTGCAGGCCGGCGCGGCCGCCGCGCGCGTGCCACGTCGGCGCCGGGACGTCGAGCGTGGCGTCGGCGAGGACGCCCTCGACGTACGCGGTCCACGCGGGCCGCAGCGACGCGGGGTCGACGGCGACGTCCGGCAGCGCCTCCACGGCGAGGTCGGTCGCGAACAGCTCGTCGACGTACGGCCAGACGCGCTCGAGGCCCGCCTGCATGCGCACGTGCGCCTCGGGCGTGCCGTCGCCGAGGCGCAGCACCCACTGGGTCGCGTGGTCGCGGTGGTAGCGGACCTCCTTGACGGCCTTGCCGGCGAGCGCGGCGAGCGTCGGGTCGGCGCTCGCGACCAGCGCGGCGTAGAGCTCGCACTGGTAGGCCGAGAAGACGAGCTGGCGGGCCATGGTCACCGCGAAGTCGCCGTTCGGGACCTCGACGAGCGTGACGTTGCGGAACTCGCGCTCGTCGCGCAGGTAGGTGAGCGCGTCCTCGTCGCGGCCGCGGCCCTCGACGTCGCCCGCATACGTGAGCAGCGTGCGGGCCTGGCCGAGCAGGTCGAGCGCGATGTTGCCGAGGGCGATGTCCTCCTCGATCTGCGGCGCGCGCGTGATCCACTCGCCGAGGCGCTGGGCCAGGACGAGCGCGTCGTCGCCCAGCCCCAGCGCGTAGGCGACGAGCGGTTGCTGCGCCTCGTGCCCGGAGAAGGCGGGCGACGTCGTGCGGCTCGGGCCGGCGACCTCGGCGCTCACAGGTGCTCGACCCCCTCGGGCACCTCGTAGAACGTCGGGTGCCGGTAGGCCTTGTCCATCGCGGGGTCGAAGAAGGGGTCCTTCTCGTCCGGGCTCGACGCGACGACGTCGCTCGACCGGACGACCCAGATCGACACGCCCTCGCCCCGGCGCGTGTAGACGTCGCGCGCGTTGCGCAGCGCCATCGCGGCGTCGGGCGCGTGCAGGCTGCCCGCGTGCTGGTGCGACAGGCCGCGCCGCGCGCGCACGAAGACCTCCCACAGCGGCCAGCCGTGGGGCGTGCGGGGTGCTGGGGGCGCCACGGGCGTCACGGTGGGTGCGGAGGTGGGGCGGGCGTCGGTCATGCCGCGGCCCCCTCGGCGCCGGCGGGCGACCGGACGGCGTCGTGCGCGTGCTTGGCGGCGTAGGCCATGGCCGACTCGCGCACCCACGCGCCCTCCTCGTGCGCGGTACGGCGGCGCTCCATGCGCTGCGCGTTGCACGGGCCGTCACCGCGGATGACGCGGTCGAGCTCGGACCAGTCGATCGCGCCGAAGCGCCAGTGGCCGGACGCCTCGTCCCAGCGCAGGTCCGGGTCGGGCAGCGTGAGGCCGAGCACCTGCGCCTGCGGGACGATCATGTCGACGAAGCGCTGGCGCAGGTCGTCGTTGCTGAAGCGCTTGATGCCCCAGGCCATCGACTGCGCCGAGTGCGGGGAGTCGGCGTCGGGCGGGCCGAACATCATGAGCGACGGCCACCAGAACCGGTCGACGGCGTCCTGCGCCATGGCCTTCTGCGCGGGGGTGCCGTGCGCGAGGGTGTGCAGGATCTCGAAGCCCTGGCGCTGGTGGAAGGACTCCTCCTTGCAGATGCGCACCATCGCGCGGCCGTACGGGCCGTAGGAGCAGCGGCACAGCGGCACCTGGTTCGTGATCGCCGCGCCGTCGACGAGCCAGCCGATCGCGCCCATGTCCGCCCAGGTCAGCGTGGGGTAGTTGAAGATGCTCGAGTACTTCTGGCGGCCCGTGTGGAGCAGGTCGAGGAGGTCCTCGCGGTCGACGCCGAGCGTCTCCGCGGCCGCGTACAGGTAGAGCCCGTGGCCGGCCTCGTCCTGGACCTTGGCGAGGAGGATCGCCTTGCGGCGCAGGCTCGGCGCGCGCGTGATCCAGTTGCCCTCGGGCTGCATGCCGATGATCTCGGAGTGCGCGTGCTGGGCGATCTGGCGGACGAGCGTCTTCCGGTAGCCCTCGGGCATCCAGTCGCGCGGCTCGACCCGCTGCTCGTCGGCGACCATCGCGTCGAAGCGCGCGAGCAGCTCGTCCTCGAGCCCGGGCTCGCGCTCGGCGGCCGTGGCAGGGCCGGGCTGTGCGGTCATCGTCGACCTCCGTCTGCGGGACCAAGGTCCCTCGACATTTCCTGAACGAACGTTCGTTATTCATCGTAGGGCAGACTGGGGGCGTGTCAACGCCGCCCGGACCGCTCGCGCCGCCGGTGGCCGCGGGACCGTCCCGCCCCGTCGGCCGGCCCGCGCGCTACACGCAGGACGACCTCGTCGCGGTCGTCGCCCGCGTCTTCATCGAGCGCGGCTACGAGGCCGCGAGCATGGCCGACCTGGCGCGCGCGAGCGGGCTGACCAAGTCGGCGTTCTACCACCACGTCAGCGGCAAGGAGGAGCTCCTCCGGCTCGCCACGAACCGCGCCCTCGACGCGCTCGACGGCGTCTTCGAGGAGGTCGACGACGTCGCCGGCGGGCCCGTGGACCGGCTCGAGCTCGTGCTGCGGCGCACGACGGAGATCCTCGTGGCCGAGCTGCCCTACGTGACCCTGCTGCTGCGCGTGCGCGGGAACACCGCCGTCGAGCGCGAGGTGGTCGAGCGCCGGCGGGCCGTCGACGCGCGGCTCGCCGAGCTCGTCCGCGACGCCATGGACGCGGGCGACATCCGCGACGACGTCGACCCGAGGCTCGTCACGCGCCTGCTGTTCGGCATGGTCAACTCGGTGACCGAGTGGTACCGCCCCGACCACCACGCGCCCGACGGCGACCGCGGCGGCCACGGGCGGGGCGACGTCGTCCGCGCCGTCGTCGAGCTCGCCATGGACGGCCTCCGCGCCCGCCGCACCTGACCCGCCCGTCGCACCTGCCGCCGGCACCGCCAGGACGTGCGGCGCACGGTGCCGACGGGGCTGGTGGGGCAGGTGTGGCCGCAGGTGACGTCACTCCGGACCCCCGCGCCCCGTGCGCCGCACGTCGCCACGGAAGGCCGGGCACGCCGCGGGCGGGCGCCCCTGGGTAGAGGCGGGCGTGCAGGGCGTCGACGGGGGGCGGGCTGCTCAGGGGGTCTCGAGGAGCAGCGCGACGCCCTGGCCGACGCCGACGCACATCGTGACCAGCGCGCGGTGGCCCGGGCCGAGGTCCGCGAGGCTCAGCGCGGCCGACAGCGCGAGCCGCGCGCCGCTCATCCCGAGCGGGTGGCCGAGCGCGATGGCGCCCCCGTGCGGGTTGACGTGCGCGGCGTCGTCGGGGAGCCCGAGCGTGCGCAGGACGGCGAGCGCCTGGGCCGCGAAGGCCTCGTTGAGCTCGACGACGTCGACGTCGGCCAGGTCGAGGCCCGCCCGGCCGAGCAGGCGCCGCGTCGCGGGCACGGGCCCGAGGCCCATCGTCCGCGGCGGCACCCCCGCCGCCGCCAGGCCGCCGACCCGCGCGAGCGGTTCGAGGCCGTACCGCTCGACGGCGGCCTGCGACGCGACGAGCACCGCGCACGCGCCGTCGTTGATGCCGGACGCGTTGCCCGCGGTGACCGTCCCGCCGCCTTCGAGCGGCCGGAGGCGCGCGAGCGCCTCGAGCGACGTCGCGCGCGGGTGCTCGTCCGTGTCGACCAGCGTCTCCTCGCCCCGCGGGCCCGGGACGGGCACGGCGACGATCTCGCGCGCGAGGCGGCCGCTCGCGACCGCCGCCGCCGCGCGGTCCTGCGAGCGGAGCGCGAAGGCGTCCTGGTCCTCGCGGGAGATGCCCAGCTCGCGCGCGAGGTTCTCGGCCGTCTCGGGCATGGTGTCCGTGCCGTGGAGGGCGCGCAGGCGCGGGTTGACGAAGCGCCAGCCCATCGTGGTGTCGTAGACCTCCGCGGTGCGCGCCCACGCCGACGTGGCCTTGGGCATGACGAACGGCGCGCGGCTCATGCTCTCGACGCCGCCCGCGAGCACCAGGTCGGCGTCGCCCGCGCGGACCGCCCGCGCCGCGCCGCCGACGGCCTCGAGCCCGGACCCGCAGAGCCGGTTGGTGGTCACGCCCGGCGCCTCGACGGGCAGGCCGGCGAGCAGCGCCGCCATGCGCGCCACGTTCCGGTTGTCCTCGCCCGCCTGGTTGGCGCAGCCCAGGACGACGTCGTCCAGCGCGCCCCAGTCGACGTCGGGCAGCCGCTCGGTGACGGTGCGCAGGACGTGCGCCGCGAGGTCGTCGGGGCGCACGGGCGCGAGCGCGCCGCCGTACCGGCCGATCGGCGTGCGCGCCCCGGCGACGAGGTAGGCCTCAGGCACCGGGGTCCGTCCCGCCTGCCGGGAGGTCCGCGGCCTCGTCGGCCGTCCCGTCCGCGCGGAGCATCGGCCGGCCCAGCGCCCGGCTGCGTCCCCGGTACTCGGCCACGACGTCGCCCGCACCCGTCGCCCCGCCCACCCGCGTGAGCGTCACGTCGTAGACGCCGCTGCGCCCCCGCCGGACGCGCTCGACGGCGACGGCGACCAGCTCGTCCCCGAGGTGCGCGGGCGCGGTGAAGACGATGTCGAACCCCGCGGCGACCGTGACGTCGTCGTAGGTGTTGCACGCGAACGCGAAGGCGCTGTCGGCGAGGACCGCGAGGTAGCCGCCGTGGCACGTGCCGTGGCCGTTGACCATCTCCGCCGTGACCCGCATCGAGAGCGTCGCCCGGCCGGGGGCGACGTCGTCGATCCGCATGCCGAGCCGCCGGCTGGCGAGGTCCGCGGACCACATCGCGTCGGCGCAGCGCCGCGCGAGGTCGCGGGCGTCCGTCGCGCCGGCGTCGGCGAGGTCGGGGGCGGCCGGCGTCGGGTCCGCCCGGTCGGGCGTGAGGTCAGTGGTCACGCAGCGTCCCTCCCGTCGTCGCGGCCCGGCGCAGCGTGCGCGAGACCCGGTAGCGCGGGTCGCCCGTCGCGGCGCCGACCGCGTCGAGCACCGCGGCCACGCGCGCGGGCCCGAGCCGGTCCCCCCACTCGAGCGGGCCGAGCGGGTACCCGGCGCCGAGGCGCATGGCGACGTCGACGTCGGCCGCGGCCGCCACGCCGGCCTCCACGACGACCGCGGCCTCGTCGACGAGCATCGCGACGGTGCGGGCCACGAGCAGGCCGGGCCGGTCCGGCAGCACGGTCACCGCCGCGCCCGTCGCGCGCAGGAGTCCGACGGCGGCGTCGAGCAGCTCGCGCGGGCAGCCCGGGGACGCGGCGACGGCGAAGCGGTCGGCGGCGGCCGCGTCGAGCGCGAGGTCGAGCACGACGACCGGGCACCCGGCCGCCGCCGCGTGGTCCGCCGCGGTCCGGCCGTCCGTCGGGACGAGGAGCCCGCCGGGCAGCTCGGCCGACGCCTCGCACACGCGCGCGGGCGGGCCGCCCGTCGCCGACCCGAGCGCGCCGTCCGGTCCCGGCCGGCGGTCGAGCGCGCCGTCGACCAGCACGGCCACGCCCGCCTCCTCGGCCCGCTGCCACAGCGACGTCCAGGGCCCCCAGGCCCCGCGGACGACCACCTTCTCCGGCGCGGGCGGCGTGCCCGGGGCGTCGGTCGCGGGCGCGGGGCCCTGGTCCGCGTCCCGGGCCCCGTCGCCGTGCGCGAAGAAGCCCTGGCCCGTCTTGCGGCCCAGGCTCCCCGCGGCGACGAGCGCCTCCTGCACGGGCGACGGCGCGTAGCGCGCGTCGGGCCCGAGCCGCTCCCACACCGACCGGGTCGCGGCGAGGTTGACGTCCTGGCCGATGAGGTCGGTGAGCTCGAGCGGGCCCATCCGGAACCCGCCCGACCCGCGCAGCACGGCGTCGACGGTCGCCGCGTCGAGCCCGTCCTCGAGCGCGAGCAGCGCCTCTCCGTAGAACGGCCGCGCGACACGGTTGACCACGAACCCGGGCGTCGACGCGACGCGCACGGGCGTCTTGCCCCACGCGCGCGCGACCTCGGCCACGCGCGCCGCGACCGCGGGGTCCGTCGCGTCGCCCTGGACCACCTCGACGAGCCGCATGACCGGCGCCGGGTTGAAGAAGTGCATGCCGACGACGCGACCCGGGTGGCGCAGGCCCGCGGCGACGTCGTCGACCGACAGCGAGGACGTGTTGGTCGCGAGCACGCACGACGGCGCGACGACGTCCTCGAGGGTCGCGAACAGCCGGCGCTTGACGTCGAGCCGCTCGACGGCCGCCTCGACCACGAGCGCGCACCCGGCGAGGTCGTGCACGGACCTCGCCGCGACGAGCGCCTCGCGCGCGGCCACCGCCCGGTCAGGGTCGAGGCGCCCGCGCTCGGTGAGGCGCTGCAGCGCGCGGCCCACCTGGCCGACGGCGGCCTCCGCGCGGCCCGGCGCCGCGTCGAGCAGCACCACACGGTGCCCGGCGAGCGCCGCGACCTGCGCGATGCCCGCGCCCATGGTGCCCGCGCCCACGACGCCGACCGGCGCGCCGGACGGCGGCGCGGAGCGGCGCGCCGGGGCCGGGGCGGGGGCGGCGGTCACAGGTCCGCCGCGTCCAGGAGGGCCGACGTCGGCTGCTCGACCGCGTCCGCGACGAAGCGCAGGAAGCCGCCGGCCGTGCCGCCGTCGCACACGCGGTGGTCGAAGACGAGGGACAGCTGGGCGATCGTGCGCACCGCGACCTCCCCGTCGACCACCCACGGCCGGGGCAGCAGGCGACCGATCCCGAGGATCGCGACCTCGGGGTGGTTGATGATCGCGGCGCTCCCGTCGACCCCGAGCACGCCGTAGTTGTTGAGCGTGAACGAGCCGCCGGCGAGGTCCGCCGTCGTCGCGCGGCCCTCGCGGGCCGCCGTCGTGAGCCGGCGGATCTCGGCGTCGAGCGCGCGCGTGCGCAGCGCGTGGGCACCGTGGACCACGGGCACGAGCAGACCGCGGTCGGTCTGCGCCGCGATGCCGAGGTTGACGCCCTCGAGGTGGACGATCTCCTCGCCCTCCACGTCCACGCGCGCGTTGAGCTCGGGGAACCGCGCGAGCCCCGCGACGACGAAGCGGCCGAGGATCGCGAGCAGGCCCGGCGCCGGGCGGTCGGGCGTGGCCAGCTCGGCACGCAGGGCCACGAGGCGCGTCGCGTCGACGTCGACCCAGGTCGTGGCCTCGGGGATCTCCTGGCGGCTGCGCGTCAGGCGTGTCGTCACGGCCTTGCGCACGCCGCGGAGCGGCACGCGGCGCGCGATCGCGAGGCCGGTGCGCTCGTCGCGCACGACGTCGGGTCGGGGCGAGGCCGCGAGCTCGGTGCCGGCGGGCGCCGTGCCCGGCCCGTCCGGCGTCGCGGGTCCGACCGTCCCGGGCGCCGGCTCGACTGCCGTCGGCGCCGTGCCGCGCACGGCCCGCTCGACGTCGGCCCGGACCACGAGGCCGTCGGGCCCGCTGCCCACGAGGGTGCGCAGGTCGACGCCGTGCGTCCGCGCCAGCGACCGCACGACGGGCGACGCGACGGCGACGGGCCCGGGGTGCGTCGGCGACGCAGTGACGGGCGTGACGGGCGCGGGCTCGGGGTCGCGGTGCTCGCGCAGCGCCGCCGCGCGCCGCAGCGCACGGCGGCCCGACCCGGTCACCGGTGCGTCGGACGTCCCGTACCCGATGAGCACGTTCCCCGACCCGGACGCCGCAGGCTCCGCCGCCTCGACCGTGACGAACGGCGCCCCGACCGCGACGACGTCGCCGGCCTCGGCGTGCAGCCCCGCGACGACGCCCGCGAAGGGGCAGGGCACCTCGACCATCGCCTTGGCCGTCTCGACCTCGGCCACGGGCGCGTCGACGGCGACGGTGTCGCCCACGCGCACGAGCCACCGGACGAGCTCGGCGTCCTCGAGTCCCTCGCCCAGGTCGGGGAGCGTGAAGACCTGCGTCACGCCGCGTCCCACTGGAGCTCGTCGACGGTGTCGAGCACCCGGTTCACCGACGGCAGGTGGTGGCGCTCGAGCTTGGGCGGGGGGAAGGGGATGTCGAAGCCGGTCACCCGGCGCACGGGCGCGGCCAGGTGGTGGAAGCACTGCTCGGTCACGCGCGCGACGATCTCGGACGCCACGGACGCGAAGCCCGACGCCTCGGCCACGACGACCGCGCGACCGGTCGCGCGCACCGCCGCGCACACCGTCTCGTCGTCGAACGGCACGATCGAGCGCAGGTCGACGACGGCCAGGCTGCGGCCCTCGCGCTCGGCCTGCTCCGCGGCCGCGAGCGCGACCGGCACCGCCGGACCGTAGGCGACGAGCGTCGCGTCCGTGCCCTCGCGCCGCACGACCGCGCGGCCGATGGGCGGCACGGCGGCCGTGACGTCGACCTCCTCCTTGGTGAAGTACTGGCGCTTGGGCTCGAAGAAGATCACCGGGTCGGGGCTCGCGATCGCGGCGCGCAGCAGCCCGTAGGCGTCCTCGTTGGTCGCGGGCGTCACCACCGTGAGGCCGGGCGTGTGCGCGTAGTACGCCTCGGACGAGTCGCAGTGGTGCTCGACGCCGCCGATGCCGCCGCCGTAGGGCACGCGCACGACGACGGGCAGGCGCACCTGGCCGTGCGTGCGGTTCCCCATCTTGGCGAGGTGGCTGACGACCTGCTCGAACGCGGGGTACGCGAACGCGTCGAACTGCATCTCGACCACGGGACGCAGGCCGTTCATCGCCATGCCGATCGCCATGCCGACGATCCCGGACTCCGCGAGCGGGGTGTCGAAGCACCGCGCGTCGCCGAACTCCGCGCTGAGGCCGTCGGTCACGCGGAAGACGCCGCCGAGGGGGCCGACGTCCTCGCCGAGCACGACGACGCCCGGGTCCTGCGCCATCGCGTCGCGCAGCGCCGCGTTGAGCGCGCCCACCATCGTCAGCTTGGTCATCGGTCCGCTCCCTCCGCGGCGAGCTCCTCGCGGAGCAGGTCCCGCTGCGCCCGCAGCTGCGGGGTCATCGCGCTGTAGACGTGGTCGAACAGGTCGTCCGGGCTCGGGCCGGGCCCGCCCGAGACGCCGTCGCGGATGCTCGCCGCGAGCTCCTCGGCCTCCGCGGCGACCGCGGCCTCCGCGGCGTCGTCGAGCGCGCCGCGGGCGCGCAGGTAGGCGCGGACCCGGGTGATCGGGTCGCGCGCGCGCCAGGCCTCGACCTCGTCGTCGGAGCGGTAGCGGGACGGGTCGTCGGCGTTGGTGTGCGCCGCGACGCGGTAGGTGTCGGCCTCGACGAGCACCGGGCCGCCCCCGGCCGCGGCGTGCGCGACGGCCGCGTCGAGCACCGCCCCGAGGGCGGCGACGTCGTTGCCGTCGACGAGCACGGCCGGCACCCCGTACCCCACGCCCTTGTGCGCGAGCGACGGCGCCGCCGTCTGCCGCGAGAGGGGGACGGAGATCGCGTACTTGTTGTTCTGGACGAGGAAGACGACGGGGCAGCGGAAGACGGCGGCGAAGTTCAGCGCCTCGTGGAAGTCGCCCTCGCTCGTCGCGCCGTCCCCGCACAGGGCGAGCGCGACCTCGTCGAGCCCGCGCAGGCGCGCCGCGTGCGCGACGCCGACGGCGTGCAGCAGCTGGGTGGCGAGCGGCGTCGTCTGCGGCGCGACGTGGTGCGCCACGGGGTCGTACGCGCAGTGCCGGTCGCCCTTGAGCCACGTGAGGATCTCGACGGGGTCGACGCCGCGGCCCATGACCGCGACCGTGTCCCGGTAGGTCGGGAACAGCCAGTCACCCGGGCGCAGCGCCGCCGCGGCCGCGACCTGGCACGCCTCCTGGCCGTGCGAGGAGGGGTAGACCGCGAGGCGGCCCTGGCGGGTCAGCGCGCTCGCCTGGTCGTTGACGCGCCGGCCGAGGACCATCGCGCGGTGGCGCTCGCGCAGGACGTCGTCGGACGGCATCGCCCAGCGCTCGGAGGGGACGGGCGAGCCGTCGGGGTCGAGCAGCCGGACGGTGTCGAGCACCGTCTCCAGCGGCCCCGGGGGACGGGCGTCCACGGGCGTCGACATCGAGCACCTCCACGCTGAGAGCCTGTGCTGATGATGGACCTCCGTGACCGATCTGGTCGCGGCGTGCGCCGAACGCCTGACAAGCGGCTGCTGGGACCTAGGTCCTGGGTACAGTCTGTGCAGCGGCCCACGGGCCGCGCGTGCCTGAGGAGGACACATGGACGGCGTCGTCCTGGACGAGACGGACCGGCGGATCCTGCACGAGCTCACGGTCGACGGCCGGATCTCGGTGCGCGCGCTCGCCGAGAAGGTCAACGTGTCCCGGGGGCACGCGTACAGCCGGATCGAGCGGCTGCGCGAGACCGGGGTGCTCGAGGGCTTCACCGCCGTGGTCAACCCCCTGCGCAGCGGGCTGGGCACCTCGGCCTACGTGACCCTCACCGTGCGGCAGAACTCCTGGCGCGACCTCACCGAGCGCCTGCGGCACGTGCCCGAGGTCAAGCACATGGCGCTGGTCGGCGGCAGCGACGCCGACGTCATGCTCCTCGTGCGGACGCGCGACAACGAGTCGCTGCGCCGCGTCGTGCTCGACGTCCTCCAGGGCATCCCGGGCGTGCTCGCGACGCACACGCTCCTCATCTTCGAGGACCTGGAGAACCGCGCGTTCGAGGAGGCCTGACCCCGCCGGCTCCGGGCGTCAGCCCTCGAGGTCGGCGACGAAGGCGGCCAGCAGGTCCGCGAAGCGACCCGGCTCGTCGAGGTGCGGCGTGTGCCCGCCGCGCTCGAAGGTCACGACGGTGACCTCGGGCGCCTCGAGGCCTGCGGCCCACTCGCGGGCGAGCACGTCCCGCCCGGGTGCCTCGTGCGCCCCCTGGACCAGCAGCACGGGGACCTCGAGCCGCCGCACCTGGGTGCGGAAGTCGATCTCCTGGAGCTGCGGGTACACGAGCGCGAACGTGTCGATGAGCGCCGCGGCCGAGCGCACCTGCTCGGTGAGGGTGTACTCGGCGACGAGCAGGTTGGCGGGGTAGGCGGAGCGCCAGTCGTGGTCGGGGCCGGACGCGTAGTCCTGCCACTCGGGGTTCGAGGCGATCGCGACGGGGTACAGGAGGGCGTCGTCGTAGGGCGGCTCGCCGATCTCCCGCAGCCGGGCCGCGAAGGCGTCGTCGCCCACGCGCTCGGCGTACGCGAGGGACTCGGCCCACATGAGGCGGTCGGTCTCCTGCTGGTCGACCATCTGCCCGGCGCCGACGTAGGCCAGGAACAGGTCGGGCCGGCTCTGCGCCGCGAGCACGCCGAGCGTCGTGCCCCACGAGCTGCCGACGAGCAGCACGCGCTCCTCGTCGAACCGGCCCGTGAGGTACTCGGCCACCTCGGCGGTGTCCGCGACGAGCTGCTCGACCGTGAGGGTCGCCGCGGGCTCGCGCACGTCGGCCGACCGGCCGGTCCCGCGCTGGTCCCACGTGGCCACCACGAAGTGCTCCTCGAGCGGCTCGCCCGCGTACCGCATCGAGCCGAGCGCGGTGCCGCCCGGTCCGCCCTCGAGGAACAGCAGGACGGGCGCGTCGACGTCGCGGCCGCGGATCATGAGGGACTGGTCGTGCCCGCCGACGGGCACGGTGACGAGCTCCGCGACGCTCCCGGGCACGACGTCGCCGTCGGCGTCCGTGATCGGCTCGGTCGTCGCGGGCCGGACGAGCGCCGCGACGAGGAGCACGACGACGGCCGTGGGCACCGCGAGGCGCGCACCGCGCGCGACGGTCCGGAGCGACGTCGCCGCGGTCGGGTCGGGGCGGGCGTGGCCGCGGCGCGCCACCCACGCGCCCCACGCCGCGCCGACGGCGAGCGGCAGGAGGACGACGACGGCGTCGAACCCGCGGCCCGTGACGAACGCGGCGGCCGCGTACACGCCGTCGAACCGGGGGGCGTCGACCGTCGGGCCCACGGCGTCCACGCGCACGACCTCGGTCACCGCGGCCCAGAGCAGCGGGGCGGCGAGCACCGTCCACCGCGTCGTGCCCAGGGCGCCGGCGACGACGCCGACCGTGACCGCGACGCCGAGCGCCGCGAGGGACTGCCCGCTCGTCATCGGGCCGCGCGGCAGGACCGTCGCGACGGCGCCCGCGGCGAGGAGGACGAGGACGGCGGCGGCGACCCGGCGCGCGCCGGGCCCGGTGCGGGCGGGCCCGCCGCCGCCGTGGCCGGTGCCGGGGTCGTCGGCGCCGCGCGCGCGGTCGCCCGGGAGCGCGGTCGCCCGCGCGGTCGGGGCCGTCGCCATCGTCGCCCTCCCGGGTGCTCCGCCTCGCCTCGGCTCAGCGCCGGCGGAGCCGCTCCATCTCGGCCTCGACCTGGCGCTCCGTCGGCTCCGGCGCGTACACGTCCCACACGTGGAACGCGACGCCGATGCCCCAGCCGAGGATCGGGAACACGGGCCAGAAGAACGTGCCGCCCGTCATCACCCAGACGACGACGAGCGAGAGGTTGACGGTCGCGTACGCCAGCAGGTGCTGCGCGAGGCCGCGGCGGGCGAGGAGGCGGCGTCGTGCTGCCGCTCGCAGGTCCTCCTCGACGACGGGACCCAGGTGCTCGCTCATGCCGACGCTCCCTCCGTGCCCGGACGGGGCGGAGGGCGCCGACGGTCCCGGCGTGGTGGCGTGGGGTGCCACTGCCCGTTCCGTCCCGATCCGGCACCTCGAGCGTCCACCCGGGCGTCAGGGCGGGCGAGGGTCCAAGGTCCCCGGCCGCAGCGGCCGGTCGACCTCCTTGAGGGTGCGGTCGCGGGGTCAGTCCGAGCCGAGGCGCACGAGACGGGAGAGGCGTCCCTTGGGGCGGGGGAGAGGCGCGCCCGAGCCCTCGACCGCGGTGACGACCGGCAGCTCGTCGGGCGTGCAGGGCTCCCGCTCGCCGGCGTCGGACGAGCTCTCGGCGAGCTCCCGGGCGGCGCCGACGACGGTCGCGACAGCGCTGAGCGCCGCGTCGGACGCGTGCGCCCGCCGCTCGGCGTCCGTGAGCGCGGCCTGGGTCAGGGCGAGCTCCGCCCGCGTCTCGGCCAGCTCGGCCTCGAGGGCGGCGACCGCGTCGGTGTGCGCGCCGGTGAGGCGGACGAGCTCGGCGTCGTGCTCCGCGCGCAGACGTGCGATCTCGCCGTCCCGCTGCGACACGACCGCGGCGAGGCGGTCCGCCTCGGCCGCGCGACCGGTCAGCGACTCGAGGCGCGCGGCGAGGCCGACGTCCTCGAACGCCTGACGCACGGCGACCAGCCGCGTCTCGCGCTCGGACTCGCGCAGGTCGTCCCACGCCTTGCCGAGCAGGCGCTCGTAGCGCACGCGCTCGATGCTCTCGGCGATGTCGTCTGTACTCACCCTGAGGTCATCGGTGCGCCCTGCCGGAGGTTGAGCGCGGGGACGGGTGATGCCGACGACGTTCACCCTTCCGGTCCCGGTGAACCGTCCGGGCCCCCGCTCCGTATCACCGGACGACGGGCGGCCGACGGCGTCCCATCCGCGACCGTCCTCGCGACGAACCACGACCTGCACGACGCACGACCGGCACGACCCACGACCAGCACGACCCACGACCAGCGAGGGTCCGACGAGAGGGGCAGGGCATGGCGCACACGACGGGGACCAGCACGACCGCGACGGCGACGGACGACCGCACGGACGAGCGCATCGACGACCGCGCGGAGGCGCGCACGGACGACCGCACGGGCGCCGCCGGGCGCCGCGCGGCAGCGGGCACCCCGCGCCGCCTCTTCCTGGGCGGGGCGGTCGCCGTCGTCGGCGCGGGCGCGCTCGCGGCGTGCGCGCCCTCCGGCGGCACCGGCGGCACGGGCGGCACCGACGGCACCGACGGCCCCGAGACCGGCTCCGCGGGCGACGGGGGCGGGGACGCCGCGGCCGCGACGGGCCTCGTCGCGCTCGCGGACGTGCCGGTGGGCGGCGCCGTCACGGCGACGACGAGCGGCGGCGACGCGGTCCTCGTGACCCAGCCGACCGAGGGCACGGTCCGCTGCTTCAGCTCGGTGTGCACGCACCAGGGCTGCGCGGTGTCGCCCGGCGAGGGCACGCTCGCGTGCCCCTGCCACGGCTCGGTGTTCGACCTCGACACGGGCGAGCCGCTCGAGGGCCCGGCGCCCCGGGCCCTCGACACGGTCGCCGTGGAGGTCAGGGACGGGCAGGTCGTGGAGGCGTGAGACCGCCGATGCGCTCGTCGCGGGCGGGGGAGGTGCCGGTCCGCCGGCGCAGCCCCCGCTCCGCGGCGAGCACGACGACGCCGAGCACCACCGCGGCGGACTCCGAGACGAGCGAGAGCGTGGCGGGGGTCCCGCCACCCGCCTCCTGCACGCCGAGGAACCCGACCGTGAGCGCCATGACGTACGCGCCGAGCGTCGCGAGGCCGAACCCGACGGCCGCGAGCGGCGGCAGCCAGTGGTCCCACAGCAGCAGCGCGAGGGCGACGACGACGCCGCCCACGAACGTCGCGAGGAACCCCGGCCCCAGGACGGGGTGCGCGCTCAGCCCGAGGGCCCACAGGTCGAGGTGGACCACCGCGGAGAGCAGCACCGCGGCCGCGGCGAGCCCGCGGGCGGCGTTGCCGATGGTCCGTCGTCGTACGTCCATGCTCGTCACCCTCTCGTGGTGCGGACCCCGGTCGGGGACCTGCGGCGCGCGCCCGGCGGTGCCCGTCGAGCCCCGGTCGTGCGCCCCGTCACCCCTAGGCACGTCGTGGGGACCGCTCTGGTTCACTGGTCGGGCAGATCCGTCCCGACGTCCCGCCCCGAGCGCGAGGTGCGGCATGCCCCTGACCACCCCGGCCGACGTCGCCCGAGCGGGCGCGCGTCGCGTCGCCGCGCCGACCGGTGGCGCGCCGTGACCGTGAGCTCGACCGACCTCATGATCGCGCTGCACGGCGAGCACGCGAGGGCGCTGTGGGGCTACGTCCTGCGCCTCGTGGGCGGCGACCGCGCGCACGCCGAGGACGTGGTCCAGGAGACGCTGCTGCGCGCGTGGCGCTCGCCGCGCGTCCTCGAGGGGGCGACCGGCGCGACGCGCGCCTGGTTGTTCACGGTCGCACGGCACCTGGTCATCGACGAGTGGCGCTCGGGCCGGTCGCGGCGCGAGGTCCTCGCCGACGAGGTCCCCGAGCCGCGCGAGCCGGACGCGTCGCGCACCGACGAGATGCTCGAGGGCTGGCTCGTCGCCGACGCCCTGTCGCGCCTGTCCGTGGAGCACCGCCAGGTGATCCTCCTGTGCTACTACCGCGGCCGCTCCGTCGCGGAGGCCGCCCGGCAGCTCGGTGTCCCGGAGGGCACCGTGAAGTCCCGCATCCACTACGCGCTGCGCTCGCTCCGGCTCGTGCTGCAGGAGATGGGGGTGACCCGGTGACCGGGTCCGTGAGCCACGACCGCTGGGCCGGCGACGTCGGCGCCTACGTGCTCGGTGCGCTCGAGGCGCGCGAGCGCCTCGCGTTCGAGGAGCACCTGCGCGCGTGCCCGGCGTGCCGCGAGGCCGTCGACGAGGTGGCGGTCCTGCCCGCGCTGCTCGACCGCGTGCCGGGCGAGCTCGTGGGCGACGTCGCGGTGGGCGCGGGCCTGCCCGACGAGGCGTTCCGCGTCGTCGACGAGCCGCCGACGGTCCTGCTCGCGGACCTGCTGCGCGTCGCGCGGCGGGAGGAGGCCGTGCGCCGACGGCGGCGCTGGGTCGCGAGCGGGCTGGCCGCGGCGGCCGTCGTCGTGCTCGCGATCGTGCTGCCGGGCAGCCCCGTCCCGGTCCCGTGGCGGCCGGCCGCGACGACCGCACCGGTGGTGAGCGAGGCGATCGAGCTGAGCCCGGTGGTCGAGAGCCCGGTCACGGCGACCGTGCGCCTCGACGACGTCGCCTGGGGCACCCGGATCGAGCTGGTCTGCCGGCACGCGGGAGGCGGCGACCCCGCCGGGGGCCCCTACGGCGAGCCCGGGCCCGCCCCCGGCTACGCGCTCGTCGTGCTCGCCGCCGACGGCGGGAGCGAGGAGGTCGCGACCTGGGGCGCCGTGGCCGACCGCGAGGTGAGCGTCCCCGCGTCGACGCTGCTCCGCCGCGCCGACATCGTCCGGGTCGAGCTGCGCGCCGCCGACGGGACGGTCCTGCTCGCCGCGACGACGTAGCGGCCCGCGCCGACCTCGCCGCCTGTGTCGACTCACCCCCCTGTGCCGCCCCCACCTCCGGTGCCGCCTCACCCGCGCGTGCCTGCGCCGACCTCACCCCCCGGTCCGCCCGAACGGCCCTCGTCGCGGTGCCGGTCGGGGCACTAGCGTGCGGCGCGGCCCGGCGCCCGCCGGTCGCACGCGTGGTCGGAGCAGGGGGCAGTGATGGGTACGGCACGTCTGGTCGGTGGGTTGAGGACGGTGACCGCGGTCACCGTGGGCGCCTCGGTGGCGCTCGCGCTCGGTGGGTGCTCGGTGATCGGGGACGCCCTCGCGGGTGACGCGGCGCAGCCCGTGCGGGACGCCAGCGGCGTGATCACCGAGGAGGGCGACGTCGACGCGATGGCCCTGCGGATCGGCGACTGCCTCACGCTCGACTGGGAGGACCCGGACGCCGAGACCGTCGAGGTCTGGACCGTCCACGTCACCCCGTGCAAGGCGGCGCACGAGAGCGAGGCCTACGCCGCGACCTCCGTCGCCGGCGACTCCTACCCGGGCGAGGACGCCGTCCTCGACCAGTCGGAGGACTTCTGCATGAGCGAGTTCGCGTCCTTCGTCGGCATGGAGTGGGAGAGCTCGGAGCTCGACTTCACCTACCTGTACCCGACGGTCGAGTCGTGGAAGCAGCTCGACGACCGGGAGATCCTCTGCATCGCGAACGACCCCGCGGGCGGCGTCGTCGGGAGCCTCGCGCAGGCGCAGCGCTGAGCCGGGCGCGACCCGCTCAGCGCGGGTCGCGCGCGACGCGGCGCACGACGACGTCCGCGACCTCGTGCCCGAGCGCGAGGCCGCGGCGCTCGAAGTGCGTCGTCGGGCGGTGCGCGGGGCGCGGGGCGAACCCGTCGTGGAGGTTCTCGAGCTCGGGGTCGGCCGTGAGCGTCGCGAGCATGACCTCCGCGTAGGGCGCCCAGTCCGTCGCGCAGTGCAGCACGCCGCCGGGCACGAGGCGCGAGCGCAGGAGCGCGACGTGCGCGGGAGCGATGATCCGGCGCTTGTGGTGGCGCGCCTTGGGCCACGGGTCGGGGAAGAAGACGTGCACGGCGTCGAGGGAGGCCTCGGGCACGCGGCGGCGCAGGAGCTCGAGCGCGTCGCCGTGCGCGACCCGGACGTTGGTGACGCCGCCCGCCTCGAGGAGCAGCAGGAGGTTCGCGACGCCGGGCAGGTGCGCCTCGACCGCGAGGTAGTCGCGGTCGGGGTCCGCCGCGGCCATCGCCGCGACGGCCTCGCCCATGCCCGAGCCGATCTCGACGACGAGCGGGGCGTCGCGACCGAAGAGCGCGGGCCGGTCGAGCGCGCCGTCGGCCGTGAGGGGGGCCGCGGCGTCGTCGTGCACCGAGAAGCCAAGACGCGGCCACAGGTGCTCGAGCGCGTCCCGGCGGGCAGGGCCGAGCGGCGAGCGCCGCGGGTGGAAGGTGCGCAGCGGGCCGTGGGGCGTGGGCGCGCCGAACGAGAAGTCGGGGTCGGGCATCGGTCCTCCGGGTGGGGCAGCCACGGTACCGGGGGGCGCCCGCCGGGCCCTGCGGGCCGGGCGTCGCGCCGCGGGGGGATCCCGTCGTCGGCCCGACGCCGGCCGGTCGTGGGCACGACACCGCGGTGTCGTCGTTGATCAGTACCATCGCGCCGCCGGGCGCACGGGCGCCTGCCGACCCGAGGGGAACCCCATGCGCATCACACGGACGTCCGCCGCCTGTCTCGCGGCGGGCGCGCTCGCTCTCACGCTCACGGCCTGCGGGCCCCAGGCCGCCGAGCGCGACGCCGAGACCGGCGAGATCACCGAGGCCACCGACGCCGACGTCTTCAGCATCAAGGTCGGCGACTGCATCAGCTCGGCCGAGCTCGGCACCGAGGTCGAGACGGTCCCGACCGTGCCGTGCGACGAGCCGCACGACACCGAGATCTACGCCTCGACCTTCCTGCCCGACGGCGAGTACCCCGGGGACGAGGAGATCGTCGAGCTCGCGAACGCGTACTGCCTGCCTGCGTTCGAGACGTTCATCGGGCTCGACTACGACAGCTCCGAGATCTACTACCAGCCGCTCACGCCGAGCCAGATGAGCTGGGACGAGGCCGACGACCGCGAGGTCCTGTGCCTCGCCGTCGACGAGGCCGGCGGCATCACGGGGACGCTCGAGGGCGCCAACCGCTGAGCGACCCCCGACGTCCGACGCCCCGGCCACCGCACGGTGCCGGGGCGTCGGTGCGTCCGGGGTCAGTCCTCGGGCAGGCGCTCGCGCAGGAAGGCGGCGACCGCGTCGAGGTACGCCCGGCGCGCGGGCCCGGGGGACAGGGCGAGGTCGTGGATCCCGCCGGGGACCTGGACCACGGTGACGTCGGGCCCGAGCCGCGGCGCGCGCTCGAGGATCTGCTCGACGGCCAGCACGCTGTCGGTGCGGTCGAGCGCGTCGTGGAACCGGTCGTGGGGGCCGGTCGCGTCGCTCGTGCACACCAGCACGGGCACGTCGACCGCGAGGCCGCGGGCGACGGCGCGGTGGCCGCGCCGGACCGTCCGGATCCACCCGGCGCGCACGCCGAAGCCGCGGTGCGGCTTCCAGGTGAGGTCGTAGTCCCACGGCCCGCCCGTGTCGCGGTGCAGCGCCTCGCCGTAGTGGTGCGCGATCTGCCCGACGACGAGCCGCGGCGCCACGCGCCCCACGACGTCGAGCGCGCGCGTCTTCAGGACCCGGTCGACCCAC
The DNA here is from genome assembly GCF_016464425.1 of Actinotalea solisilvae. Classification (GTDB taxonomy): domain Bacteria; phylum Actinomycetota; class Actinomycetes; order Actinomycetales; family Cellulomonadaceae; genus Actinotalea; species Actinotalea solisilvae. The sequence continues at coordinate 3,961 of NZ_JADDKQ010000018.1, read as the reverse complement.
CCGCGGTTGAGGTCGAACCACGGGCTGTTGAGCACGAGCGCGTCGACCGTCCCGCGGCCGCGCCGCGCGTGCGCCCAGAGGGCCATGAGCAGGCCGCCGGTCGAGTGCCCGTGCCCGACGAGGACGCTGTGCCCGGCCGCGCGCAGCACGCCCGCGGCGAGGTCGAGCTCCTCGGCGTGGGTCGCGAGGTCCGTCGTGTAGTCGGGGATCTGGTGCGGCAGGTGCGAGCGGCCGTACGCGCGCAGGTCGAGCGCGTAGAAGCTGTACCCCAGGTCCTCCCACGCCTCGCCGAGGTGCCGCTGGAAGAAGTAGTCGACGTAGCCGTGCACGTAGAGCACCGCCCGGTCGTGCCGCGGGCCGCGGCGGCGCACGAGCGTGGCGACGGCCTCGCCCTGCTCGTCCGGCCGCAGCGGGAGCGTCAGCGCCTCCCAGTCCTCGCCGAGCACGTCGGTGCGCCAGCGGCCGTCCACCGCCGCGGTGGGTCCGGGTGCGGGGCTCGCGGGCTCGGCGGTGGGCTGCGGCGTCGTCGTCACGCCGCCCATCCTGGCCCGCGGTGTCGGCGACGTCACGTCGCCGCGGGCGCGTCCGGGGCCGAAGGTCCTCTCAGATCCGGGCCCGGAGTGCCGACGCTAGAGGGGAGACGACGCTCGCACCGCGAAGGACACCCGAGATGACCGCCACCCTGGACGCCCCGACCACCGACCGCCCCGTCGGCACCCCCGGCTTCCCGGTGACCGTCCACGGCACGGACCCGGTCACGGGCCACCCCGGGACCTGGCGCGTCGACCGCGACGGCGCCTCGGGTGGCTGCCGCGTCGAGTGGGCCTTCGGCCACCTCACCAACCCCGCGGTGTGGATGCAGGCCACCAAGGTCGTCGAGGTCGTGCCCGAGGCCTACGCGCTCGGCCTCCTGGAGCGCGTCACGCGCTGAGCCCTCACCCGTCGTCGCGGGCCGCCCGCGCGTAGCGGTCCGCGAGCTCGCGCGCCGCCGCGCGCAGCTCGGGCGGCCCGACGACGTCGACGTCGCACCCGAACAGGCCGAGCCACGCCGCGAGGCCGGTCCACGACCACGAGCCCGAGACGACGCGGCACCGCCCCGGACCGAGCGGCTCGACGACGCCCTGGCTGCCCGCCCAGCGCGCGATGTCCGCGGCCTCGGCGTGCACCACGGCCTCGCCGGTGCAGGGCCAGCGCGGACCCGCGAACCGCGCCGCGACCCAGGCGCCGACGTCGTCGCCCGGCAGCGCGCGCGGCGCGAAGCGTGACCCGGTGGGGGAGCGCGGTTCCATGCGGTCGACGCGGAAGGTGCGCCAGTCGCCGCGCTCGAGGTCCCACGCGACGAGGTACCAGCGTCCGGCCCAGGTGACGAGGTGGTGCGGCTCGGCCCGGCGCGGCGGGCCGACGGCACCCGGGTCCACGGCGGCGTCCGGCGCGCGGTAGTCGAACCGCAGCACCTCACGGGCGCGCACCGCCGTCCCCACGGCGAGCAGCCGGTCCGCGTCGACGGCCGTGCGGCGGGGACGGGTCACGGCGGTGACCTGGAGCGCGTCGACGCGCCCGCGCAGGCGGGCGGGCATGACCTGCCGCACGGTCGTCAGCGCCCGCAGCGCGGCCTCGTCGAGGCCGTCGACGCCGGTCGACGCCGTCTGGAGCGCGACGGCGACGGCCACCGCCTGCTCGTCGTCGAGCAGCAGCGGCGGCATGGACGTGCCGGCCGCGAGCCGGTAGCCGCCGTCGGGCCCCTTGGTCGCGAGCACCGGGTACCCGAGGTCGCGCAGGCGGTCGACGTCGCGCCGGACGGTGCGGGCGCTCACGCCCAGGCGTTCCGCGAGCGTGCCGCCGGGCCAGTCGCGGCGAGCCTGGAGCAGCGACAGGAGGCTGAGGAGGCGCGCGGGCGGTGACGTCATGCCCCGATTCTGCTCCCGGTGGCGGACAGGATCTGACCGCTACCCCGAGGACGGTGGAGGAGTACCGACCACCCAGCGAGGAGCAGACATGATCCGGACCCGCGGGCTCACGAAGGACTTCCCCGTGAGCCGCTCGCAGACCGTCCACGCCGTCCGCGGCATCGACCTCGACATCGCCCCCGGCGAGCTCGTCGCCGTGCTGGGCCCCAACGGCGCCGGCAAGACGACGACGATGCGCATGCTGACGAGCCTCGTCCGGCCCACCTCGGGCACGGCCGAGGTCGCGGGCTTCGACGTCGTGCGGCAGCCCGCGCACGTGCGCCGGCACATCGGCTACGTCGGTCAGGGCAACGGCGCGGGGCACCAGCAGCGCGCGGCCGACGAGCTCACCACCCAGGGCCGCATCTACGGCATGGACCGCGCCGCGGCCCGTCGCCGGGCGGGCGAGCTCCTCGAGGCGCTCGACCTGACCGACCTGGCGTCCCGCAAGGTGTCCGAGCTGTCGGGCGGCCAGCGGCGGCGGCTCGACGTCGCGCTCGGACTCGTGCACGCGCCCGAGCTGCTCTTCCTCGACGAGCCGACCACGGGCCTGGACCCGCACAACCGCGCGAACCTGTGGGACCACGTCACGCGCCTGCGCGGCGAGCACGCGATGACCATCGTGCTCACCACCCACTACCTCGACGAGGCCGACACCATGGCCGAGCGCGTCGTCGTCGTCGACCACGGGCGGGTGATCGCGGACGACACCCCCGAGGCGCTCAAGCGCGACCTCGCGGGCGACGCCCTCGTCCTCGACGCGGCCACGCCGGGCGACGCGGCTCGGCTCGCGGCGCTCGTGGACCGGCTCCCGGGCGCGCGCGACGTCGTCGTCGACGGCCCCCGGGTGAGCGCGCGCGTCGCCTCGGGAGCGACGGCGGCCGTCGAGGTGGTCCGCGCGGCGGACCGTGCCCACGTGCCGGTCCTCGGCGCCCGCTCGACCACGCCGACGCTCGACGACGTCTTCCTCGCCCTCACCGGGCGCAGCCTGCGCGAGGGTCCCGGGGCGCCGGACGCCCCGACCGCTGCCGCCGACGCCGCCGCATGAGCACCCCGACCCGGACCCAGGACCACGTCAGCCCGGGCGCTGCCCGCCGACCCGAAGGACGCACCATGACCACGCCGACCCTCACCGCCACGACCGCGGTCGCCCCGCCCCTGCGCGCGCACTGGCTGCGCGACGTCGCCCTCGTCACCGTGCGCGAGCTGCGCCCCGTGGTGCGCGAGCCGTTCGGCCTCGTCTTCGGGCTGGTGCAGCCGCTCGTCTTCCTCGGCCTGTTCGGACCGCTCCTCGCGGGCTCGACGCAGGCGGCGGGCGGACCCGTCGGCGCCGACGTGTGGCAGTGGTTCGTCCCGGCGATCCTCGTCATGACGACGCTGTTCGGGACGTCGACGACCGGCTCGAACCTGCAGTTCGAGATGCAGACCGGGGCGCACGAGCGCCTGCTCGTCACGCCGCTCGCGCGGTCGGCGCAGCTCGTGGGCCGCTCGCTCAAGGAGATGGTGCCCGTCGTCGCGCAGTCGCTCCTCGTCGTCGCCGTCATGCTGCCGTTCGGGTTCGACGTCGACCCCGTCGGCGGGCCGCTCGGGCTGCTGCTCCTCGCGCTCCTCGGCGTCGGGCTGGGGTCGCTCAGCTACGCGCTCGCGATCGCGGTGCGGACGCAGGAGTGGATGTTCTGGATGGTCCAGCAGACCGTGCTGTTCCCCGCGCTCATCCTCTCGGGGATGCTCCTGCCGCTCGACGCCGGCCCGCGCTGGATGCAGGTCGCGGCGTCGGTCAACCCCGTCGCGTACGTCGTCGACGCGGAGCGCGCGCTGTTCGCGGGCGACCTCGGGACGACGGCGGTCCAGGGCTTCGTCGCCGCGTTCGCGACGGCCGCCGTCGGCCTCGCGGTGGGCATCCGCACCATCGTCCGCAGCGCGGACTGACGCGGCTCCCCCACCCCGGGCGGGGGGGGGGGGGGGGGGGGGGGGGCGGGGGGGGGGGGGGGGCGCCCGCGCCGGCCGCGCGCCGC
>NZ_JADDKQ010000017.1 GCF_016464425.1 Actinotalea solisilvae | reverse complement strand
CCCCCGCGCCCCCCCCCCCCCGCCGGGGCCGCGGCCCCCTCCCGGGGTCGCTGGTCAGGACCAGCGACCCCGGCGGCGACCAGCGACCTCGGCGTCAGGGCGGGGCGGGGCGGTCGGCGCCCGGGGGTGCGGGAGTGCGGGTCGTGCGGGGTGCGGGCCTCAGGCCGCGCGCGGGGGCGCCTTGACGGCGAGCACGGGGCACGGGGCGTCGAGGAGGATCGCCTGCGAGCGGCTGCCGAGCAGCAGCTTGCCGACGGGGCTGCGGTGCCGCAGGCCGATGACCACGAGCTCGGCGTCGAGCTCGCCCGCCAGGCCCACGATCTCCTCCGCGGCGTCCTTGCCGCGGACCAGCTGGCGCAGCGTGTACGGCACGCCCGACTCGTCGAGCCGCCCCTGCACCGCCGCGACCTCGCGGTCGCTGGCGAAGGTGGCGCCGGACGGGTCGCTCGTGGGGGACACGTTGACGACGAGCAGCTCGGAGCCGCGCGTGCGGGCCGTGGTCAGGGCCTGGGCGAGGGCTGCCTCGCCCTCGGGCGTGGGCGTCCAGCCGACGATGATCGGCATGAAGGCCTCCTCTCGGGTCGGGGGCCGGGTCACGGCCGGTCCCATCATCCCGCCGTTTGCCACGGCCCGCACAGGACCAACGGCCGCCGACGAGCGGGCCCTCGCACGCGCTCGCGGACCAGAGTTGAGCGGAATAGACTCAACTCTGCGGAGGTTGCCCTGACACGGGCGGTCCCGCACCGCAGCAGCACCACGCCGCACGACCAGCAGGAGCACGGAGGCAGCACACCGATGGACCAGAAGTTCACGACCAAGTCGCAGGAGGCGCTCGCTGCGGCGATCCAGGCGGCGTCGGCCGCGGGCCACCCCCAGATCGAGCCCGTGCACGTGCTCCGCGCCCTGCTCGAGCAGCACGGTGGCGTCGCCGTCGGCCTGCTCGACGCGGTCGGCGTCGACCGCGCCGCGCTCGCCGGACGCCTCACCACCGCGGTCGCGACGCTGCCCGCCGCGTCCGGCGGCTCCGTCGCGCAGCCCGCGATCTCGCGCGCGACGTCGGCCGCGCTCACGGCCGCCGGCCAGGAGGCCCAGGCGCTCGGCGACGAGTACGTCTCGGCCGAGCACCTGCTCCTGGGCATCGCCGCGGGCAGCTCGCCCGCCGCCGAGGCGCTGCGCTCCGTCGGCGCGACGCGCGACGCGCTCGCCGCCGCCCTGCCCGCGGTCCGCGGGTCCGCGCGCGTGACGACGCCCGACCCCGAGGGCACCTACCAGGCGCTCGAGAAGTACGGCGTCGACCTCACGGCCGCCGCGGCCGAGGGCCGGCTGGACCCGGTCATCGGGCGCGACGCCGAGATCCGCCGCGTCGTGCAGGTGCTCTCGCGGCGCACCAAGAACAACCCCGTGCTCATCGGTGAGCCGGGCGTCGGCAAGACGGCCGTCGTCGAGGGCCTCGCGCAGCGCATCGTCGCCGGCGACGTGCCCGAGTCGCTGCGCGGCAAGCGCCTCATCGCGCTCGACCTCGCGTCGATGGTCGCGGGCGCCAAGTACCGCGGCGAGTTCGAGGAGCGGCTCAAGGCCGTGCTCGAGGAGATCAAGGGGTCCGACGGCGAGGTCGTCACCTTCATCGACGAGCTGCACACCGTCGTCGGGGCGGGTGCCGCCGAGGGCAGCATGGACGCGGGCAACATGCTCAAGCCCATGCTCGCGCGCGGCGAGCTGCGCATGGTCGGCGCGACGACGCTCGACGAGTTCCGCGAGCGCATCGAGAAGGACCCGGCGCTCGAGCGGCGGTTCCAGCAGGTCTTCGTCGGCGAGCCGTCGGTCGAGGACACCGTCGCGATCCTGCGCGGCCTCAAGGAGCGCTACGAGGCCCACCACAAGGTCGGCATCTCGGACGCCGCACTCGTGGCGGCCGCGACGCTCGCCGACCGCTACATCCCCGCGCGGCAGCTCCCCGACAAGGCCATCGACCTCGTCGACGAGGCCGCGTCCCGGCTCCGCATGGAGCTCGACTCCTCCCCGGTCGAGATCGACGCGCTCCGGCGCGCCGTCGACCGCCTCACCATGGAGGAGTCCTACCTGGCCGAGGCCGAGGCGGACGACCCCGCGTCGGCCGACCGGCTCGAGAAGCTGCGCGCCGAGCTCGCCGACAAGCGCGAGGAGCTGGCCGCCCTCACGTCGCGGTGGGAGCGCGAGAAGGCCGGGCAGAACCGCGTGGGCGAGCTGCGCGTGCGCCTCGACGAGCTCAAGGTCGCGGCCGAGCGGTCCCAGCGCGAGGGCGACCTCGCGACGGCGTCGCGCCTCCTCTACGGCGAGATCCCGGCGGTCGAGAAGCAGATCGCGGAGGCCGAGCAGGCGGAGCAGGCGCGTCCCGAGGGTGAGGGGCCGGCCGAGGCGCCGATGATCGCGGAGAAGGTCGGCACCGACGAGATCGCCGAGGTGGTCTCGGCCTGGACGGGCATCCCCACGGGCCGCCTGCTCGAGGGCGAGACGGCCAAGCTGCTGCGCATGGAGGAGGTGCTCGGCGAGCGCCTCATCGGGCAGGCCGCCGCGGTGTCCGCGGTGTCCGATGCTGTCCGCCGCTCGCGCGCGGGCGTCGCCGACCCCGACCGCCCCACGGGCTCGTTCCTGTTCCTCGGTCCCACGGGCGTCGGCAAGACGGAGCTCGCGAAGTCGCTCGCGGACTTCCTCTTCGACGACGAGCGCGCGATGGTCCGCATCGACATGTCGGAGTACGGCGAGAAGCACTCGGTCGCGCGCCTCGTCGGCGCCCCGCCCGGGTACGTCGGCTACGAGGAGGGCGGCCAGCTCACCGAGGCCGTGCGCCGCCGCCCCTACTCGGTGGTGCTCCTCGACGAGGTCGAGAAGGCGCACCCCGAGGTGTTCGACGTCCTGCTCCAGGTGCTCGACGACGGCCGCCTCACCGACGGCCAGGGCCGGACCGTCGACTTCCGCAACGTCATCCTCGTGCTCACCTCCAACCTCGGCTCGCAGTTCCTCGTCGACCCGCTGCTCGACGACGCCGCGAAGCGCGAGGCCGTCATGGGCGCCGTGCGCGCCGCGTTCAAGCCCGAGTTCCTCAACCGGCTCGACGACGTCGTCCTGTTCGACGCGCTCACGCTCGCCGAGCTCGGCTCGATCGTCGACCTGCAGGTCGCTCGCCTCGCCGAGCGGCTCGCGGACCGCCGGCTCTCGCTCGAGGTCACGCCCGCCGCGCGCGAGTGGCTCGCGATCGAGGGCTTCGACCCGGCGTACGGCGCGCGGCCGCTGCGCCGCCTCGTCCAGCGCGAGATCGGCGACCGCCTCGCGCGGATGCTGCTCTCGGGCGAGGTGCAGGACGGCGGCGCCGTGACGGTCGACCGCGACGCGGCCGACGGCGGCGGCCTCGTCGTCCGGCCGGGCGCGCGGGACGCCGTCCTGGTCGCGGGTGCCGAGCCGGGCGCGGCCGCTGCGGGATGATGCCCGGGTGAGCGCACTCGACGACGTCGCCGCGGTCGCCCCCCGACGCGGGTACGCGAAGGGCCGGGCGACCCGGCGGCACGTCGTCGAGGTCGCCACCGGGCTCTTCGGCGAGCTCGGGTACAGGTCGGCATCGCTGCGCGAGGTCGCGGCGCGCGCCGGGCTGACGCACCCCGGTCTGCTGCACCACTTCCCGACCAAGGCCGCGCTCCTGGCCGCCGTCCTCGAGCGGCGCGACGAGCTGGACTCCGAGCGCTACCTCCCGGGCACGGGCGACGGGCTCACCCAGCTGCGGGACCTGGTGCGGCTCGTCGAGCACAACGCCGAGGTGCCCGCGATCGTCGAGCTGCACGCGACGCTCTCGGCCGAGGCGGTCGACCCGGACCACCCCGCGCACGCGTGGTTCGTCGAGCGGTACGGCGCCACGCGCCGGCAGTTCACGGCGGTGCTCGAGCAGGCCGCGGCCGACGGCGTCCTCGTGCCCGGGGTCGACCCGGTCACGGCGGCGTCGGCGCTCGCCGCGCTCATGGACGGGCTCCAGGTGCAGTGGCTGCTCGACCGCGCCTCGGTCGACATGGCCGCCGTCGTCCGCGACCACGTGCAGCGGCTGCTGCGCGTCCCGCTCGACGGCGGACCGGTCAGTCCGTCGTGACCTCGTCGCCCGCCGCGAACGAGCCTCGCGCCTCGCCGGCGTCGAGCCACGCGAGGCACAGCCCGCGGCGGTCGCCCTGCGCCCAGCTCTCCTCGGAGGGCGACCACACCACCGCGCGGAAGCCTGCCGCGACCTGGGCCGAGTCCATCTCGCACGCCGCGGCCGCCTCGTCGTCGACGGCGCGCTGACCGGGCCAGGCGTCGGCCCGGAACGGGTGGACGCCGACGACCTCGGCGACGTGCGGGTCGGCGCAGGGCACGAGGTCCACCTGGCCGACCTCGCCGTCCGACGGCAGGCCCACGACGCAGTGGCCGACGTCGAGCTGGCGGCTGTGCGCCGACGTCGGACGGTCGACCTCGCCGAGCACGCGCGTCTGCATGCCCTGCCGCAGCACGACGACGCCCCACGCGGCCAGGCCGAGGACCAGCACGCCCGTGAGGACGAGCGCCACCACGAGCGGCGTCCGGCTGCGGCGCGGCGGCGCGGGGGCCGCCGGGCCCGACCAGCCGGGCGCGTAGTACGGCTCCTGCGGGTAGTAGCCGCCGCCGTTCGCGCTCACCGGAGGAACCCCTGCGGGTCGGACGCGATCGAGAGCACGACGAGCAGAGCGGCGACCGTGCCGATCGAGCCCGTGACGATGCCGGTGATCGCGAGCCCGCGGCCCCGGGTGCCGCGCGCCTTGATGCGCTGCAGCCCGGCGATCCCGAGCCCGAGCGCGACCGGCCCGACGAAGACGCCGATGCACGACAGGAGGCCGAGGACGCCGACGAGGAGCGAGGCGATCGACAGGCCGTCCTGCGGCGGGGGCGGCGCGGACCAGCCCGTGGCCGGCACCCCGTACGGCACCGGACCGCCGTACGGGGCGGCCGGGTAGGCGGCCGGCGGGTAGGGGGTCTGCGGGTAGGTGGTGGCCGGCGCCGCGGGGGACGAGGCGCCCGGGTGGCCCGGCTGCACGTGGACCGAGGTCGGGCCGGGGGCGCCGGGGTACGCACCCGGGTACCCGCCCGGCGCGCCGGGGTAGGGGCCGGGCGCGCCCGGGTACCCGCCCGGCGCGCCGGGGTACGGGCCGGAGGGGAACGTCGCGGGGCCCCGCTGCCACGGCGGCGGCGGCTCCTCCGCCTGGACCCCGAAGCCCTCGGCGGGGTAGGTCTCGTCGAGGTACCCGCCCCGGTGCGGCGCGGCCGACGGGTCGGTGCGTGGCGCGGACCACGAGCCCGCCACGGGCTCGTCCACGGGGCCCGGGCCCGTGGGCGCGGTCGGCCACAGCGGTGCGGGCTGGGGCGCTACGGGTGCGGTCACTGCGGGTGCGGTCACTGCGGGTGCGGTCACTGCGGGCGCGGTCACTGCGGGCTCGGGCTCTGCCGGCTGGGACGACGTCGGCTCGGGCGCGTCCCCCGGCGGGGGCGGCGGGGACCAGGGCGCGCTCACGCGGTGGACCCTAGCGGGCCGGCGAGGGTGGTCGCGCGCGCCACTCAGGCGACCTCGAGCACGACGGGCACGTGGTCGGAGGGGCCCGCGCCCTTGCGCTCCTGGCGGTCGATCGAGGCCCCCGTGACGCGCGCGGCGAGCGCCGGCGACGCCCAGGCGAAGTCGATCCGCAGGCCCTTGTTCTTCGGGAACGCGAGCTGCTTGTAGTCCCAGTACGTGTACGTGTGCTCGTCCGGGACGAAGACGCGCGAGACCTCGGTGTACCCGGCGTCGGCGAAGGCGGCGAACGCCTCGCGCTCGGGGGCGGTCACGTGGGTGTGCCCGTCGAACTCGGCGACGTCCCACACGTCCGTGTCGAGGGGGATGACGTTCCAGTCGCCGACGAGGGCGATCGGCGCGTGCGGGTCGCCGGTGGTCGGGTCGACCCAGCCGCGGGCGGCGTCGCGCAGCCGCGCGAGCCACTCGAGCTTGTAGACGTAGTGCGGGTCCCCGACCGCGCGGCCGTGCGGCACGTACAGGCTCCACACGCGCACGCCGCCGCACGTCGCGCCGAGCGCGCGCGCCTCGACCACGGGCGCCTCCCCGCCGAAGGTCGGCTGCCCGGGGAACCCCACCTCGACGTCGTCGAGCCCCACGCGGGAGGCGACCGCGACGCCGTTCCACTGGCTCACGCCCACGTGCGCGACCTCGTACCCCGCGGCCTCGAAGACCGAGTAGGGGAACTGGGCGTCGGCGCACTTGGTCTCCTGCATCGCCAGGACGTCCGTGCCCGTGCGCTCGAGCCACGCGGCCACGCGGTCGGCCCGCGCCCGGACGGAGTTGACGTTCCAGGTCGCGATCCGCATGCGCCGCACGCTACCGGCCGCCGCCGACGCCGGCCGGGCCGCCGCCTGCCGAGCAGGTGCCCGCGCCGCGTCCCCCCGTGGGTCCCGCGCCGCGAGGGCGGCCCACCGTAGGCTGGCCGCATGGCTACGGCACTGATCACCGGAGCGAGCGCCGGGCTGGGTCTGGAGTTCGCGTGGCAGCTCGCGACCGCCCGGCACGACGTCGTCCTCGTGGCCCGGGACGCGACCCGGCTCGACCGCCTCGCCGCGCAGCTGCGCGCTGCCGCGGGCGTCCGCGCCGAGGTGATCTCCGCGGACCTGGGCGTCCGGGACGACGTCGAGCGCGTGGCCGAGCGGCTGCGGGACCGGGACCGTCCTGTCGGCCTGCTCGTCAACAACGCCGGCTTCGGCCTCGGCCAGTCGTTCGTCGGGGGCGACCTCGCGGCCCACGAGCAGGCGCTGGACGTCATGGTGCGCGCCGTCATGGTGCTCTCGCACGCCGCCGTCGGGCCGATGGTCGAGCGCGGCCGCGGCGCGGTGCTCAACGTGTCGTCCGTGGCGGCGCTCACGGCGATGGGCACGTACTCGGCGCACAAGGCCTGGGTGCGCACGTTCACCGAGGGCCTCGCCGTCGAGCTGCGCGGGACGGGGGTCACGGCGACCGCCCTGTGCCCCGGCCTCGTGCACACCGAGTTCCACGAGCGGGCGGGCCTCGAGCGCGACGCGTACCCCCAGCTCGCGTGGCTCAACGCCGACGCGGTGGTGACCGCGGCGCTCGCCGACGTGCGTCGCGGCGCCGTCATCTCGACGCCCAGCCTGCGCTACGGGATCGCGGCCGAGGTGGCGCGCCTCCTGCCGCGCGCCGCGATCCGCGCGCTGTCGGGCGACCGCCGCGTGCGCGAGGCCGTGGTCGAGGTCGACGACCCCGAGGAGCACTGAGGCAAGGCATCACCCGGGCTGCCCACGGCCTGGCCCGGCGCCCGCGGGGCGGCGGGGCCGCCGCTAGCCTGGCGGCGTGACCTCTGCCGACGTGCCCCCTGCCGACGTGCCCTCAGCCGTGACCTCTGCCGACGACCTCGTCCTGCGACCCACCCCGCGCGAGCAGCTGCGCGACCTCGTCACCGAGCTCGCCGTCGTGCACGGACGCGTGACGCTGTCCTCGGGCCGCGAGGCCGACTACTACGTGGACCTGCGGCGCGTGACGCTGCACCACCGGGCCGCGCCGCTCGTCGGCCACGTCATGCTCGACCTGCTCGAGGAGGCCGGGCTCGGCGCCGGCGAGATCGACGCGGTGGGCGGCCTGACGCTCGGCGCCGACCCGGTCGCGACCGCGATCCTGCACGCCGCCGCGTCGCGCGGGCAGGACGTCGACGCGTTCGTCGTCCGCAAGGAGGCCAAGGCCCACGGCATGCAGCGGCGCATCGAGGGGCCCGACGTCGTCGGGCGGCGCGTCGTGGTGCTCGAGGACACGTCCACCACCGGCGCGTCGCCGATCGCCGCGGTCGAGGCCGCGCGGGAGGCGGGCGCCGAGGTGCTGGGCGTGGCCGTGATCGTGGACCGGGCCACGGGCGCTCGCGAGAAGATCGAGGCGCTCGGCGTCCCCTACCTGCACGCCTTCACGCTGGACGACCTCGGGCTCGCCGGCGCCTGACCCGGCGCAGCGGCGCGCGGCGAGGGGCGCGGAGGTCCTCCGTCAGGCCAGGAGCAGGACCAGGGCGAGCGCGGCCGACGCGGCGATCTCGCCGAGGCCCACCTGCTTCGGCGTCGCCGCCGGCCAGCGGCGGGGCACGACCGCGGCGCGCACGGCGAGCAGCACGGCGAGGACCGTGAGCCAGACGGCGAGCCGCAGGTCCCCGAGGCCGCCGGCCGCGGCGGCGACCGCCCAGGCTCCGGCGCCGGCGGCGAGCGCCCCGTGCAGCGCGACCGACGCCGCGTACATCCGCCGGTCGCCGCGCGCGCGGATCATCGTCTTGACGTAGGGCACGGTGCCGGCGAAGTACGCGAGCAGGACCCCGGCGAGCACCCACCCGTGAGGGTCGCCGCCACCCGGCAGCCAGGCGGGACCCGCGCCGGTCGGGACGGCTCCCGCGTGCGCCACCACGGCGAGCAGCGACGCCGCCGCGACCATGACGAGGTCGTTGGTGACGGTCCGGTCCGCGCGGCGCGCCACCAGGACCAGGCTCGTGGCGAGCAGCGGCGCGTAGACGAGGCCCCAGCGCAGCACGGCGGGCTCGCCGACGACGACGAGCGCACCGAGGACGGCCGTCGTCGCGGCGTACGCGCGGACCGGGGGCAGGTACCGGGGGCGGCGCCGGGACTTCAGCCAGAGGCCGACGGCGAAGTAGGCGAGGTACGCGCTCAGCCAGGCGGCGAGGAGCACGAGGTGCCACCACCGCACCCCCGCGTGCGCCGCGCCGACGACGGCCGGGAGCACGAGCATCGCCCACGCGCCGTGCTGGTTCGGCACCCAGCCGGGCCCGCGGCGACGTCGGCCCCGCGCCCGGGTCGGGACGGCGGTCACCATGGCCGCACCGTAGGCAGACCCCGCCGGGGCGCCCGGGACGAAGGTCCCGGCGTCAGACCAGCGCGACGAGGTCCGCGACCGAGTCCACGACGTGGCTCGGGCGGAAGGGGAAGCGGCGGATGTCGTCGGCGCGCGTCGAGCCCGTGAGCACGAGGTAGGTGAGCAGGCCCGCCTCCATGCCCGCGACGACGTCGGTGTCCATGCGGTCGCCGACCATCGCCGTGGTCTCGGAGTGGCCGTCGATCCGGTTGAGCGCGGACCGGAACATCATCGGGTTGGGCTTGCCGACGAAGTAGGGCTCGCGCCCCGTGGCGGCCGTGATCATCGCCGCCACCGACCCCGTCGCGGGCAGGTCGCCCTCGGCGCTCGGGCCCGTGACGTCCGGGTTGGTCGCGATGAACCGCGCGCCGCCCTGGATGAGGCGGATCGCCTTGGTGATCGCCTCGAAGGAGTAGGTGCGGGTCTCGCCGAGCACGACGTAGTCCGGGTCCGACTCGGTCAGCGTGTACCCGGCCTCGTAGAGCGCCGTCGTGAGGCCGGCCTCGCCGATCGCGTACGCCGAGCCGCCGGGGACCTGGTCGGCGAGGAAGTCCGCGGTCGCGAGCGCGGAGGTCCAGATCGCGTGCTCGGGGACGTCGATGCCTGACGCCGCGAGCCGCGCGCGCAGGTCGCGCGCCGTGAAGATCGAGTTGTTGGTGAGGACGAGGAACGGGCGGCCGGCGTCCTGCAGCGCCCGGACGAAGTCGGGTGCGCCGGGGATCGCGCGGCCCTCGTGGACGAGCACGCCGTCCATGTCGGTGAGCCAGGCGTGGATCTCGCGGTCCTGCGGCCGGTGCGTCATCCCTCGATGTCCTCGCGCGCGACGCGGCCGCGTTCGGCGGGCTCGTCGTACCGCGGGTCGCGCTTCTTGCTCCGCGCGCGCAGCAGCTCGACGGCGATCGGCAGCACGGAGAGCCCGACCACCCCGATGAGGATGATCTCGATGTTCTCCTTGATGAACGTCACGTTGCCGAGCAGGTAGCCGAGCACCGTGACGCCGACGCCCCAGAGCAGCGCGCCGACGACGTTGTAGGAGACGAAGTGCCGGTAGCGCATGTTGCCGACGCCCGCCGCGACCGGGGCGTACGTGCGCACGAAGGGGATGAACCGCGCCACGATGATCGTCCGGCCGCCGTAGCGGTCGAAGTACGCGTACGTCTGGTCGATGTACTGCTGCTTGAAGAAGCGCGAGTCGGGCTTGTTGAAGATCTTCGGCCCGGCCTTGCGGCCGATCGCGAACGCCACCTGGTCCCCGAGGAACGCGGCGAGGAAGAGGGACAGGCACAGCAGCCACAGCGGGACCTGCATGGTGTCCTGCGCGACGAGCATGCCCGCGGTGAACAGCAGGCTGTCGCCCGGCAGGAACGGGAAGAGCAGGCCGGTCTCGACGAAGACGACCAGGACGACGCCGATGAGCGCGTACGGGCCGAAGGACGCGATGAGCTTGTCCGCGTCGAGGAAGTCCGGTCCCAGCGTCGGCACCCGGCCGACGAGGGCGTCGGCGAGCACGGGGTCGGCGAGGAGGGAGGAGGCGATCACCGGCCCAGCCTACGGGGCGGCCCCGGACGCGGTCCGGGTGTCCCGCGCGCCCGGTGTGGTGACGCTGGGTAGGTTCGGTGCCGAGGGCCCTCGGGCCGGGGAGGAGCGCGCGTGGGCACCGAGCAGGACGAGCTCGCGCTCGTCGACGTCTGCCGCAGCTTCGACGGCAGGCCCGCGCTCACCGACGTGTCGTTCACGGTGCGGCCGGGGCGCACGACCGGGTTCGTCGGCGCGAACGGCGCCGGCAAGACGACGGCGATGCGCATCGTCGTGGGCGTCCTCGCGGCGGACTCGGGGCGCGTCGAGCTGGGTGGGCGACCGCTGACGCCCGCGGTCCGACGCCGCTTCGGGTACATGCCCGAGGAGCGCGGGCTCTACCCGAAGATGACGCTCGCCGACCAGCTCGTGTACCTCGGACGCGTGCACGGTCTCGACGCGGCGACCGCGCGACGGCGCACCGGGGCGCTGCTCGAGCGGCTCGGGCTCGCCGACCGCGCGCGGGACCTGCTCCAGACCCTCTCGCTCGGCAACCAGCAGCGCGTCCAGGTCGCGGCGGCGCTCGTGCACGACCCGGTGCTCCTCGTGCTCGACGAGCCGTTCTCGGGGCTCGACCCGCTCGCGGTCGACGCGATGGCGGCGCTCCTGCGGGAGCGCGCGGACGCCGGCGTCCCGGTCCTCTTCTCCTCGCACCAGCTCGAGCTCGTCGAGCGCCTGTGCGACGACGTCGTCATCGTCGACCGCGGGCGCGTGGTCGCGGCGGGCCCGGCCGAGCGGCTGCGCGCCGACCGCGCCGGACGGCGGCTGCGGGTCGTCGTGGACCCGGGCGTCGACGACGCGGGCGTGCGCGCGTCGGAGCCCGAGGGTGCGCCGACGGGCGTCGCCGCGTTCCTCGACCAGGTGCCCGGCGTCTCCGTGCGCAGCCAGACGGGGCACGTCGTGGTGGTCGACCTCGCCGAGGACGCGGACGACCAGGCGCTCCTCGCCGAGGCGCAGCGCCACGGCCGGGTCCGCGAGCTGACGCCCGTCCGGCCGTCGCTCGCCGAGATCTTCCGCGAGGTCGTCCGGTGAGCGGCGCGGACGACCGGGTGACCGTCGACGCGTCGCCGAGCGCGTGGTCCTCCGTGCGGGTTGTCGCCGCGCGCGAGATCGCGGTCAAGCTCCGCGACAAGGCGTTCCTCGGCTCGACCGCGTTCCTGCTCGTGCTCGTCACGGCGGCGACCGTGGTGCCCGTACTCCTGGGCCAGCAGACCCCGCAGCACCGCGTCGCGGTGCAGGGCAGCGCCGCGGCCGAGGTCGTCGACCTCGCCGCCGAGCTCGGTCGCCAGGCGCAGGAGCCCGATCCCGACGTGCCGCCCGCGCTCGCGCTGCTCGGCGCGGGCGGTCTGCCCGCGGCCGACCTGTGGCCCATCGAGGTCGAGCCCGACGCCGACGTCGAGCGCCTCGTGCGCGACGGCGACGTCTCGGCCGCCGTCGTGGGCGACGACGTCGTGGGGCTGCGCGTGCTCGGCGCGGAGTCCGTGCCCTACGAGGTCGGCGTGCTGGTGCGCGCCGCCGCGAGCGAGGTGCAGGTCGAGCGGGCCGCCGCCGAGGCCGGCCTCACCCCGGCCGCGGTCGCGGCGCTGACCAACCCGCAGCCGCCGTCGTCGACGCTGCTCGAGGCGCGGCCCGAGGGTGCGGTGCCGCCCGAGCTGCTCGTGCTCGTCTTCGCCTTCCTCTTCTACCTCTCGGTCCTCACGTTCGGGATGTCGATCGCGCAGAGCGTCGTCGAGGAGAAGCAGTCGCGCGTCGTCGAGCTGCTCGTCGCGGCGATGCCGGTGCGCCGGCTGCTCGCGGGCAAGGTCGTCGGCAACACGCTCATGGCCGTCGGGCAGGTCGTCGTCGTGGTCGGGGCGGGTCTGCTCGCGGCGACGGTCGCGGGCGAGGGCCAGCTGCTCGGGCAGGTGCTGCGCGCGTCGGGCTGGTTCGTCGTGTTCTTCCTCCTCGGCTTCGTCATGCTCGCGTGCCTCTGGGCGGGCGCGGGCGCGCTCGCGTCGCGCGTCGAGGACCTGCAGGCCACGACCGTCGTCATGCAGGTGCTCGTGATCGTGCCGTTCTTCGCCGCGGTCTTCGCGATCGACCCGGGTCCGACGCAGCGCGTGCTCTCCTACATCCCCTTCACCGCGCCCCTGCTCATGCCCGCGCGCGTCGTCCTGGGCAACGCCGCGCCCTGGGAGCCGTGGGTCGCGGCCGCCGTCGTGCTCGTGACCGCGGTCGCCTTCGTCGCGCTCGGCGCTCGCCTCTACGAGGGCTCGGTGCTGCACACGCGCTCGCGGCTGCGCGCGGCGCAGGCGTGGCGCGCCGCCCGCCGGTGACCGGCGCGCGCCCGCGGCGCGGGTCCACCCGGTCGGCGGATCGGCAGGCGCGCCCGCGTGTGCGACCGTGGGCGCAGGAGGTGTCCCCATGACCCCAGGCCGGACCCGTGCGCTCGGCGCGCTGAGCGCGGCGGTGCTCGTCGCCGTCCTCGCCGGACCGGTCGCCGCGGCGGTCGAGGGCGACCCCGCGCCCGAGGTCGAGGGCGTCGCACCCGTCGAGCCGGTCACCGCGCCCGCCGACGGCACCGAGGACGCGTCCGCCGAGGACGAGGGCACGGAGGACGAGGGCACGGAGGACGAGGGCACGGAGGACGAGGGCACGGAGGACGAGGGCACGGACGACGACCCTGCCGACGCGCCGGACGCCGACGAGGGCGAGGACGACGCGTCCGCCGGCATCGGCCACGCCTACGGCCGCGCGGAGCGCGCGGAGGGCACGGGTCTCGCCCGCGGTCACCTCGACCGGACGGGCTCGCCGAGCGACGTCGCGCCCGGCCAGGTGCGCAAGGCCGCCGAGGCTGACGCCGCCGAGGCTCCGGCGGAGCCGCCGTCCGAGGTGGTCACCCCCGAGGCCCCGGAGACGGGCGGCGGTGTGGGTCACACGCGGGCGCGCGGCAACGGGCACCAGGGTCAGAACGCCGGCCACGCGGCGGACCCCACCGGCTGACGGCGGCCGGTCGGGCGCACGACGTCGGACCGTGGTGCGACGTCGAGCAGACTGGCGCCGTGCCACCGACACCCGGCCCGGACCCGCGCCCCGACCACCCGACCGCCGACGACGGCGCACCCGAGGTCGGCGTCGGCCCGTGGCCCGGGGGCCGCGCGGCGTGGCCCGCGCTCGACGTCGACGGCGTGCGGCGGTACGACCCCGAGCTGCTCGAGCACGGGGACCGGCGCAACGTCGTGGACCGCTACCGCTACTGGACGCTCGAGGCCGTCGTCGCGGACCTCGACCTGCGGCGGCACCCGTTCCACGTCGCGGTCGAGAACTGGGCGCACGACCTCAACATCGGGTCCGTGGTGCGCACGGCCAACGCCTTCGCGGCGCAGGCGGTCCACGTCGTCGGCCGACGGCGCTGGAACCGGCGCGGCGCGATGGTCACCGACCGCTACCAGCACGTGCTGCACCACCCCGACGTCGCCGACCTGGTCGCGTGGGCGGCCGAGCGCGACCTGCCCGTGCTGGGCGTGGACAACCTGCCCGGCTCGGTCCCGCTCGAGGGCTACCCGCTGCCGCGCGCGTGCGTGCTGCTGTTCGGGCAGGAGTCGACGGGGCTGTCCGACGCGGCGCGCGCCGCGTGCGCCGACGTGCTGCACATCCGGCAGTTCGGCTCGACCCGCTCGATCAACGCGGGAGCCGCGGCGGCGATCGCGATGCACACGTGGGTCACGCTGCACGCCTGACGGCCCCCGCCACCCGCGTCAGCCCGACACCGCCCACGCGACCGCGGCCTGGACGGTGAGGAGCCAGGAGACGAGCCCGAACGCGACGAGCGCGGTGAACCACCAGTCGCGGCTCCGGTACCGCGCGAGCCGGTCCTGCAGGCCTCCGCTCCAGCTCGAGCGGTGGTGCCGCTGCGGGGCCGGGTCCGGGCGCGCGTGGACACGCGGCATCCCGCGACGGGTCTCCATCTCCAGGAGCGCCTCCGCGTCCGCGATCGCACCGACCGAGTGCTTCGACATGAGCTGGGCGCTGATGAGCGCGACCGCCGCCGAGAGCGCCGACGCGAGACCCCGCTGCCAGTGCTCCCCGTCGCCGAGGGCGATCGTGAGCAGGAACGCCATGGCCGTCATCGCGAGCGCGGGCGTCTGCCACATGAGCTCGTTGTGGGACACCTGGCGGGCGGCGAGGGCCTCGTAGGCCGCGAGGTGGTCGTTCTCGCCGGACGTCTCCACGGCGCGCTCGACCATCGCCGCCGTCCCCGGCCACAGGTGCTCCTCGGCCGGCACGGCGTCGACCGGGAACCACGAGAAGCGCCGCGCCTCGGTGCCGTGGGCGGCGACGTCGGCCGTTCCCACGGCCTCGGCGAGGTAGCACGACGCGATCGCGTGCTTCCGGGGGTCGACCCCCATCCCCGGACGCGCGTCCGGGAAGTACTCGCGGACCAGGTACGGCTCGGCGGCCACGGCGTCGCCGGCCAGGCCCACGAGGCTGGCCTCCAGGTGCCGGACCGCGCCGTCGCGGAGCGGCTCCCCCCGCAGGACGCGCCCGCCCACGTGGCACCAGCGGCGGCCCCACGGCGAGTCCCGCTCGATGAGGCCGACCCGGACGATGCGCCCGTCCCGCGCACGCACGACCGGCAGCACGTCGACGCACGCGATCGGCAGGTGCTCGCTCGCCCACCGCCACTGGTCGTCGGGGAGCACGGCGGGGGCGGCGCCCTCCGGGGCGGACGAGCCGGGCGGGGGCGGCGTGGGGTCGGGCACGCCCCAGTGTCCCAGCGTGGCGCCCGTCGGCGACCACGCGGGCGCCGCGCACCTCGCCCGCGACCAGGGGGCGAGAGGTCCTGACGGGGTCGCGCGTGCGCGTGACACCATGGGGCCGAACCACCCCCACGGACCGAGCAGGAGTCTCCATGCCCATCGCCACCCCCGAGGTCTACGCCGAGATGATCGACCGGGCGAAGGCAGGCGCGTTCGCCTACCCCGCCGTCAACATCACGTCGTCGCAGACGGTCACGGCGGCCCTCCAGGGCTTCGCCGAGGCGGAGTCGGACGGCATCATCCAGGTCTCCGTCGGTGGCGCCGAGTACGCGTCCGGCTCGACGGTCAAGGACCGCGTCTCCGGCACGCTCGCGCTCGCGGCCTACGCGGCCGAGGTCGCCAAGGGCTACGGCATCACGGTCGCCCTGCACACCGACCACTGCGTCAAGAAGAACCTCGACTCGTGGGTCCGCCCGCTGCTGGCCCACGAGGCCGAGCAGGTCAAGCGCGGCGAGAACCCGACCTTCCAGTCGCACATGTTCGACGGCTCGGACATCCCGCTCGAGGAGAACCTCGTCATCGCGGCGGAGCTGCTCGCGCTCTCGCAGGCGGCCCGCACGATCCTCGAGATCGAGGTCGGCGTCGTCGGCGGCGAGGAGGACGGCCACGAGGCCGAGATCAACGAGAAGCTCTACACGACGGCCGAGGACGGCCTCGCGACGGTCCGCGCGCTCGGCGCCGGCGAGAAGGGCCGCTACCTCACGGCGCTGACCTTCGGCAACGTGCACGGCGTGTACAAGCCGGGCGCCGTCAAGCTCCGCCCGTCGATCCTCGCGGACATCCAGAAGGCCGTCGGCGCCGAGATCGGCAAGGAGAACCCGTTCGACCTCGTCTTCCACGGTGGCTCGGGCTCGACCGAGGCCGAGATCGCCGAGGCCGTCGACAACGGCGTCATCAAGATGAACATCGACACCGACACGCAGTACGCGTTCACGCGCCCGGTGGTCGGCCACATGTTCAGCAACTACGACGGCGTCCTCAAGGTCGACGGCGAGGTCGGCAACAAGAAGGCCTACGACCCGCGTGCCTGGGGCAAGCTCGCCGAGGCGGGCATGGCCCAGCGCATCGTCGAGGCGTGCCAGCAGCTGCGCTCGGCGGGCAACAAGATCCGCTGAGCCCCGCTCACGACGAAGGCCGCCGCCCCTCGGGGCGGCGGCCTTCGTGCGTGGTGCCGTGGAGCGTGGTGCGCGCCGGCGGCGGTGCGTCAGGCGACGTCGTCCGGGCCGGGGGCGACCGTCTGCGGCGAGCGGCCGCCGGGTCCGATGGTCGGCAGGCCGTGGTTCTGCTGCGCCTGCTGCTCCGGCTCGTCGCCCGCCTCGGGGACGTCCGGGTCGTCGACGAGCTCGAGGAGCTCGCCGATCCGGGTCACCTGGAGCAGGAAGCGCACCGTCTCCGGGGCGCGCAGGATGCGGACCTTCTGGCTCGACCGCGTGGCGATCCGGGCGAGGAAGGCGATGCCCGAGGAGTCCATGAAGGTGACGTGCTGCGCGTCGATGTCGATGGGCAGGCCCGTCGCCTCGGCGTCGGACGTGGCCTCCGTGAGGTCGGCGGCGAGGTCGGCGTCCACCTCGCCCGAGAGCACGATGCGCGTACGGCCGTCCTGGACGATGACGTGCACGGAGGCGGGCTCGTTGGGGCCGTCGGTCGGGATCTCGCCGGTGGTGTCCTCGTCCTGCACGACCGACGGGTCCTGCGTGTCGGCGGGCTCGGCAGGCCCGTCCGGCGTCCGGCTGTTACCGTCGCGCACGTCGCTCCCTCCTACGTGTACCTCCACCGACGCCCCCGTCGGGCGTCCGGCTGCGGAGCGTTGGTGCGAACGCTAGACGATCGGAGGCGGTGATGGTCAACCGGGGGCCGGTGGGCCCGACCGACGACCACCCGTCGGGCCCCACCCTCGCCGACCTCGTCGCAGTCCCCACGGCCCCCCTGGCGGCGCCGCTGGCCGACGCCCTCGCGGAGGTCCGGGACCGGGCGCTGCGGGACACGGACGTCTCGTTCGTCATCACCGACGCGACCGCGCCCCACACGCCCATCGTGTGGGTCAACGACGCGTTCACCCGGACCACCGGGTACGCGGTCGAGGAGGTGCTCGGCCGCAACCCGAGCCTGCTGCACGGGCCGGCCACCGACCTCGTCGAGGCCGGGCGGATGACCCACGCCGTCGCGGAGGGGCGCGCGTGCACGGTCACGGTGCTCAACTACCGCCGCGACGGCAGCCCGTTCTGGAACCAGGTCTCGATCTCGCCCGTGCGCGACGACGCGGGCACGGTGACCCACTGGGTCGGCATCCAGGTGGACGTCACCGAGCAGGTGCGGTTCGCGCAGACCCAGCAGCAGTCCATCGCGGTCGAGCGCCGCGCACGCACGGGCCTCGCGCTCGTGTCCCAGGTCTCCGACCTGCTCTCCGACCTGGACGACCCCTACGTGCTGCGCTCCATCGCGTCGCTGCTGCGGGCGCAGGTCGTGGACTGGGCCGCCTTCTTCGTGGCCGACCGTGGCCTGCGCGCCGCCCACGGCATCGACCCCGGCTTCCGCGAGAGCGCGTCGACCCACCGGCGCCGCCCGGTCGACCACGTCGACGGGCCGCCCCCGCCGGACCCGGTCCAGGACCTGCTCGACGGCGCGTCCGCCGGTCCCGTCGAGCTGCGCCTGGGCGTCGAGCACGGCGGCCCGACGACGGCGTGGCTCGCCGCGCACCTCGCGGTCGCGCTGCGCAGCCGGCCCGACGGCGCCTCGGCGCCGCACCAGGTCGTCGTGCACGGGATCCCGGGGCGGCGCCGCAGCCAGGGCGTGCTCGTCACCGTGCCGCGCGGCGGCCGCGGCCTCGCCGCGCTCGACGAGAGCGACCTCACGGTCCTCGACCTCGTGGTGCGCCGGGTCGGCGTCGCGATCGACAACGTGCGGCTCTACGCGCGCGAGCACCGGCTCGCCGAGACCCTCCAGCGCGCCATGCTGCCCGAGCAGGCCGAGGTCGAGGGTCTCGACGTGTGGACGTACTACGCCCCGAGCTCGGGTCACGCGCAGGTCGGCGGGGACTGGTACGACGTGCTCCAGCTCTCGGCCGAGCAGGTCGCCGTCGTCATCGGCGACGTCGTCGGGCACGACGTCGAGGCCGCCGCCGCCATGGGTCAGCTCCGGTCGGTCGTGCGCTCCTACGCGTTCGACGGCGGTCACCCGGGCCCGGTCCTGGACCGTGTCGACCAGCTCGTCGGCGGGATGCGCATGGCGCGCTCCGCGTCCCTCGTCCTCGCCGTGCTCGAGCGCGCGGACGAGGGCGGGTGGACCATGCGCTACTCGCGCGCCGGGCACCTGCCCCCGCTGCTCGCGCGCGACGGCGACGTGGTGCAGCTCGCCGACGCGGGCGGCGCGATGGTCGGCTTCGGCGTGGCGCCCCGGCTCTCGGGCGAGGTCGCGCTGCGCCCCGGCGACGTCCTCGTCTTCTACACGGACGGCCTCATCGAGCGGCGCGACCGGACCCTGCGCGACGGCCTGACCTCGCTCGTCGAGGCGGCCTCGCACGTCGGCGCGACGGACGCGGCGGGCGTGGGGGAGGAGCTGCTCGCCCGGCTCGCGGACGGCCCCGAGGACGACGTCGCCGTCGTCGTCGTGCGCGTGCCGGGGGACCCGGCCGGTGCGCGCGCCGACGGCGCGACCGCGCCGCGGGCGACGGGCGAGGCCCCCCGCCGGCGGCGCTGGTCCATGCCGAGCGAGGCCGCGTCGATCGCCCGCGCCCGGCACGCGGTGACGCGGACGTGCGAGGCGTGGGACCTGCCCGGCGCGCGCAGCGCCGAGCTCGTCGTCTCCGAGCTCGTCGCGAACGCGGTGCTGCACGGATGGGGCCACGTCGTCCTGCGGCTCTTCGACACCGGCGAGGGCCTGCGGATCGAGGTCGAGGACGCGAACCCCGCGCCGCCCGTCGCCACCGACGGCCACCACGGGCGGGTCGGCGGCTACGGCATGCAGATCGTCGAGCGCCTCGCGGACTGGGGCTGGCGGCCCTCGGGCGCGGGCAAGCTCGTGTGGGCCCGGGTGCGCCCGTCGCCGTTCGCCGAGACGCCGCCCCCGCCACCCGCCTGAGGCGGGTCGGGCTCAGACGCGGGCGGTCTGGATCGGCGGGCAGGCGTGCTCGGGGTCGAGGCGGAACAGGGGCAGCGCGCCGCACACCTCGAGCACGAAGAGCTCGCGCTCGTCGACGCCCCGCAGCACCGTGGCGCCGCCGCGCTTGCGGCCCGAGTCGGCGAGCGAGATGAGGAACGCGGCGCCGGTCGAGTCCATGAACGTCACGCGGCACATGTCGACGACGAGCAGCTGACGCCTCAGGCCCGTGACGCGCGCGGTGATCTCGGGGAACTGGTCGCGCTCGGCGAGGTCGAGGTCGCCCGAGATGGTGAGGGTCGTCGTCGCCGGTGACATGGCGATCTCGATCATGGGGAGGGCTCCGATGCGTGGCGGGGGGTGCCGGGCTCGACTGTAGCCACGGGCCTCGCCGGTCGCACGCCCCGCGGTGGGAGGGCGCCCCCGCGCACTGCAGGATGGGCGCATGTCCCACGAGAACCTGCTCGGCGGCCCCGCCCCGACGCTCCTGCCCGCCGACCACCCCGACACCGCGGCCCGCGCCGCGCTCGCGACGTCCGGGCCGCGCGACGTCGCGCGCGCCCTGCCCGCGTCGAGCCTCGCGTGGGCGCTGCTCGCGGAGGAGGAGCTCGGTCACGACGACGTCGCCGCCTACGCCTACGCGCGCACCGGGTACCACCGCGGGCTCGACAGCCTGCGCCGGGCGGGCTGGCGCGGCACCGGTCCGGTGCCCGTCGTGCACGAGCCGAACCAGGGCTTCCTGCGCGCGCTGCTCGCGCTCGCGCAGGCGGCCGCGGCGATCGGCGAGGCCGAGGAGGCGGAGCGCTGCACGACGTTCCTCGCCGACTGCGGGACGAGCGCCGACGAGGTCGCCGCGCTCCGGCGCTGACGGCCCGTCCGACGCCGGGTCCGCCGCCCGTCCGACGTCCACCCGCCACGCGCTCCGGTAACCTCGTGGGGGCGCGTGGCCGGTGGGGGCGTGCGCGCCGCCTCCCAGCCCGTCGAACGAAGGACCGTCCATGCCAGCCGTCGTCGTGCTCGGCGCCCAGTGGGGCGACGAGGGCAAGGGCAAGGCCACCGACCAGCTCGGCTCCCGGGTCGACCACGTCGTGAAGTTCAACGGCGGCAACAACGCGGGCCACACCGTCGTCATCGACGGCGAGAAGTACGCGCTGCACCTGCTGCCCTCGGGCATCCTCTCGCCGGGCGTCGTCCCGGTGATCGGCAACGGCGTCGTCATCGACCTCGAGGTCCTGTTCCGCGAGATCGACGCGCTCGAGGCGCGCGGCGTCGACACCTCGAAGCTCCTCGTCTCGTCGAGCGCGCACATCATCGCGGGCTACAACCGGACGATCGACAAGGTCACCGAGCGCTTCCTCGGCAAGCGCCGCATCGGCACGACGGGCCGCGGCATCGGCCCCACGTACGCCGACAAGATCAGCCGCGTCGGCATCCGCGTCCAGGACCTCTTCGACGAGCACATCCTGCGGCAGAAGGTCGAGGGCGCCCTCGACCAGAAGAACCACCTGCTCGTGAAGGTCTACAACCGCCGCGCGATCACGGTCGACGAGACGGTCGCCGAGCTGCTCGCCTACGCCGAGCGCCTGCGGCCCATGGTCACCGACACCTCGCTCGTGCTCAACCAGGCCCTCGACGCGGGCCGCACCGTCCTCTTCGAGGCGGGTCAGGCGACCATGCTCGACGTCGACCACGGCACCTACCCGTTCGTCACGTCCTCGTCCGCGACCGCGGGCGGCGCGTGCACCGGCTCGGGCGTCGGCCCGACGCGCATCGACCGCGTCGTCGGCGTCATCAAGGCGTACACGACGCGCGTCGGCGAGGGGCCCTTCCCGACCGAGCTCCTCGACGAGATGGGCGAGCGCCTGCGCAAGACGGGCGGCGAGTACGGCACGACCACGGGCCGGCCGCGCCGCTGCGGCTGGTACGACGCCGTCGTCGCGCGCTACGCGGGCCGCGTCAACGGGCTCACCGACCTCGTCCTCACCAAGCTCGACGTGCTCACGGGCCTGGAGAAGGTGCCCGTGTGCGTCGCGTACGACGTGAACGGCGTGCGCCACGACGAGATGCCCGTCGACCAGAGCGACTTCCACCACGCGGTCCCGGTCTACGAGGAGCTCGACGGGTGGTGGGAGGACATCTCGGAGTGCCGTGAGTTCTCCGACCTGCCGGTGAACGCGCAGCGCTACGTCCTCGCGCTCGAGGAGATGTCGGGCACCCGGATCTC
Source organism: Actinotalea solisilvae (assembly GCF_016464425.1). GTDB lineage: Bacteria > Actinomycetota > Actinomycetes > Actinomycetales > Cellulomonadaceae > Actinotalea > Actinotalea solisilvae. The sequence continues at coordinate 44,015 of NZ_JADDKQ010000017.1, read as the reverse complement.
GGGCATCGGCGTCGGCCCCGGTCGCGAGGCCACGATCGTCCGCCACGACCTGCTGTCCTGACGCCCCTCCCGCCCGCTCGCCGGGGGACGCCCGCGCCCCCCGCCCGCACCTCCTAGGCTGGCCGACCGTGAAGATCCTCGTCATCGGTTCGGGCGCGCGCGAGCACGCCGTCGTCCTCGCGCTCGCCGGCGGCCCCGACGGCACCCCGACCGGCCACGAGCTCCACGCGGCGCCCGGCAACCCGGGGATCGCGGCGCACGCGCGCCTGCACGCGCTCGACCCGATGCACCCGGTGGCCGTGGGCGACCTCGCCGCCCGGCTCGAGGTCGACCTCGTCGTCGTGGGGCCCGAGGGGCCGCTCGTCGCGGGCGCGGCCGACGCCGTCCGCGCGGCCGGCATCCCGTGCTTCGGGCCGAGCGCCGCGGCCGCCGCGCTCGAGGGCTCGAAGGCGTTCGCCAAGGACGTCATGGCGGCGGCGGGCGTGCCGACCGCGATGGCGCACGTCTGCACGACGCCCGACGAGGTCGCCGACGCCCTCGACGCGTTCGGCGCGCCCTACGTCGTCAAGGACGACGGCCTCGCGGCCGGCAAGGGCGTGGTGGTGACGTCCGACCGGGCCGAGGCGCTCGCGCACGGCGCCGCGTGCCTCGCGCGCGGCGGCGACGCGCAGGTGGTCGTCGAGGAGTACCTCGACGGTCCCGAGGTCTCCCTGTTCTGCCTGAGCGACGGGTCCACGGTGGTGCCGCTGGCCCCGGCGCAGGACTTCAAGCGTGCGCACGACGGCGACGAGGGCCCCAACACGGGCGGGATGGGCGCCTACTCGCCGCTCCCGTGGGCCCCGGCCGGGCTGGTCGACGAGGTGCTCGAGCGCGTCGCGCAGCCGACCGTCGACGAGATGCGCCACCGCGGCACGCCGTTCGTCGGCGTCCTCTACTGCGGCCTCGCGCTCACAGGGCGCGGCGTGCGCGTCGTCGAGTTCAACGCTCGCTTCGGCGACCCGGAGACGCAGGTGGTCCTCGCGCGCCTCGCGAGCCCTCTCGCCGACGAGCTGCTCGCGGCCGCGACCGGCCGCCTCGACCAGCAGCCGCGGCTGCGCTGGCGCGACGACGCCGCGGTGACGGTCGTCGTCGCGGCGCACGGCTACCCGGCCACCGTGCGCACGGGCGACCCGATCAGCGGCGTCGACGACGCCGACGCGCTGCCGGGCGTCCACGTCCTCCACGCGGGAACCGCGACGGTCGACGACGCGCTCGTCTCCGCCGGCGGCCGCGTCCTGTCGGTCGTCGGCCGCGGGCCGGACGTCGAGGCCGCGCGCGCCGCCGCGTACGCGGGCGTCGACCGGATCGCGCTCGAGGGCTCGCACCACCGCGGCGACATCGCCGCGCGCATGCCGGAGCTCTGAGTCCTGGCACGGCACGACCCGCGGCCCGCGGACGCGGACGGGTGGGGCCTCGCGGACGGGCGCGGACGGGGTCTCGCGGCGGCCGTGACGGCCGCGCTCGCCGCTGTCCTCGCGGTGGTCCTCGCGGCGTGCTCGGCGCCGGCGCCGGAGCCCGCGCCCAGCACGCCCCCGCCCACGACGGCGGCGAGCCCGAGCCCCACCCCGAGCCCCACGCCCACCGGCCCGCCGCCGTCGATCCTGGCGACCGCGCTCGCGCCGTCCCTCGAGCTCTTCGTCGACGCCGCGACGCCGACGCCCGCCGGGACGCTCACGGCGGCCGAGGTGACCTCGATGCCCGAGGTCCCGCTGACGCTGCTGGTCACGGCGCAGGACGGCGACCGCGTGCAGGTCCTCGTCCCCACGACGGGTGCGACCGCGTGGGTCGCGGCCGGCGCCGTCGCCCTCTCGGCGACGACGCTGCGCGTCGAGGTGCGGCTCGCCGAGCACCTGCTGCGCGTCGAGGACGCGGGCGAGGTCGTCCTCGAGGTCCCGGTCGCGCTCGGCGCGACGGGGGTGCCCGCCCCGGGGCGGTACTCGGTGACCGAGCTCCTCAGCCCGCCCGCGGGCGGCTCGCGGCTCGGCGCGCTCGCGTACGGGCTGTCCGGGTCGCCGCCGCTCCTCGCGCAGTTCGCGTCCGGCGCGGAGCCCAGCGGCATCCACGGCGGCGCGTCGGCCGCCGAGCTCGGCACGGACGGCGTCGGCGGGGGAGTGCGCCTGCTCGACGCCGACGTCCTGCGCCTCGCGAACGAGGTGGGCCTGCCCCTCGGCGCCCCGGTCGACGTCGTGCCCTGACGTCGCAGGACGCGAGCCCGGCGGGACGCGAGACCGACGGGACACGAGCCCGGTGGGACGCGAGACCGACGAGACGCGAGCCCGGCGAGTCGCACCTGCGCGCACCCGCGCTGCTGCGCGAGACGTGCGGCGCACGGTGCAGGAGTGACGCACGGGACCCCGTCGGCCGGTGACCGACCCGCATGAGCCCCAGACGTCACCCGCGCCGCACATCCCGGCGGCGGGGAGCGAGGCGATGGCCGGGCGGAGCCGTCCGGGCGGCCCCGGCCCGCGGCGACGCCACGCGCCAGGTCCCGCATGGACACCCCGTCCGCTGCGGCGCGCGCGGCTGGGAGACTGCGGGGCATGACCGCCGTCGACATCCCGGGCTGGACGCACACCTACTCGGGCAAGGTCCGCGACCTCTACGTGCCCGCCGCAGCGCACCCGGACGGCGACGTCGTCCTCGTCGTCGCGAGCGACCGGATCAGCGCGTACGACCACGTGCTCGCCACGCCGGTGCCGGGCAAGGGCGTCGTGCTCACGCAGCTGAGCCTGTGGTGGTTCGACCAGCTCGCCGACCTCGTGCCGCACCACGTCGTCACCGCGACCCCGGAGCGCGACGGCGGCGGCGTGCCCGACGTCGTCGCGGGGCGCGCCATGGTGTGCCGCCGGCTCGCGATGGTCCCCGTGGAGTGCGTCGCGCGCGGCTACCTCACCGGGTCCGGGCTCGCGGAGTACGGGGCGTCCGGAGAGGTGTGCGGCGTGCCGCTGCCCGCGGGCCTCGTCGACGGCTCGCGCCTCGAGGCGCCCATCTTCACGCCGGCCGCCAAGGCCGACCTCGGCGAGCACGACGAGAACATCACCTTCGACGCGGTCGTCGAGCGGGTCGGCGCCCAGGACGCGGAGAGGCTGCGCGACCTCACGCTCGCCGTCTACGCGCGGGCCGAGGGGATCGCGCGCGAGCGCGGCGTGCTGCTCGCGGACACCAAGCTCGAGTTCGGCCGCGCGCTCGAGGGGCCGCACACGGGCGCCCTGGTGCTGGGCGACGAGGTCCTCACGCCCGACTCGTCGCGGTTCTGGCCGCTCGACGGCTGGGAGCCCGGGCGCGCCCAGCCGAGCTTCGACAAGCAGTACGTGCGCGACTGGCTCACGTCGCCCGCGTCGGGCTGGGACCGGGCGTCGGACGCCCCGCCCCCGCCGCTGCCCGACGACGTCGTCGAGCGCACCCAGGCCCGCTACCTCGAGGCGTTCGAGCGGCTCACGGGACGCACGCTCGCGCTCTGACCCCTCTCCCGGGGGACAGCCCGAGGCCTCCGTGCCGGCCGGCGCGGAGCGTCGTGCCACGACACGCCGGCGGGTCGCGGCACGCGGCTCCGCGAGCTGGGCACGCGGCTCCGCACGGAGGCACGCGGCTCCGCTCGGAGGCACGCGGCTCCGCACGGGGGCACGGTGCTCCGCCCAGCCGTCACGGGCGGCGCGGGCGGCAGGAGCCCTGTGACGCGGTTCACAGGCCCGGAGGTGAGGGCAGGGTTATCTTCGTTAGGTAAGCCTATGCTTTACTGACGCCAGGCCAGGGACCTCGGTCGCGCCGGCCCCGACCCCGTCAGCACGCAGCACGCAGCACCGCGAGGAGCCCGATGTCCGCGAGCACGCTCACCCGCGCGGAGCCCGCCTACCGGGCCTTCGAGGTCGAGGTGGTCCGCGCGCGCCGGCTCTCGCCGAGCTTCCTGCGCATGACGTTCTCGGGTGACGACCTCGCGCTCTTCGCGGCCGACGGCTTCGACCAGCGGATCAAGCTCGTCCTGCCGGCCGCGTGCGGCGCCCGCGTCGACCCGGGCCTGTTCTCGGACGACTCGTGGTTCGAGACGTGGCGCGCGATGCCCGACGACGAGCGCTACCCCCTGCGCACCTACACCGTGCGCGCGGTGCGCCAGGCGCAGCGCGAGGTCGACGTCGACGTCGTCCTGCACGGGGTCGAGCCCGGCGCCGTGACGACCCGCGGCTGCGGGCTCGCCGAGCTGCTCGGCTGCGCGTGCTCGGCCCAGGCCGGCCCGGCCGTGCGCTGGTGCGCCGCGGCGCGCGCGGGCGACCCGATCGTGCTCATCGGCCCCAACGCGCGCTTCGAGGGCCCGGCCGGCGGCATCGAGTGGCAGCCGCCCGCCGACGCGCGGACGGTGCTGCTCGCGGGCGACGAGACGGCGGTGCCCGCCGTGTGCGCGATCGTCGAGCAGCTGCCCGCCGACGCGCGCGGCCACGCCTTCCTCGAGGTCCCCACCGAGCACGACGTGCTCGACGTGCGCGCACCCGCCGGCGTCGAGCTGCACTGGCTGCCCCGGCGCCGCGTCGCCGACGGCGGCGCGACCGCCGAGGCCGAGCACGGCAGCCTGCTCGCGGCCGCCGTCCGCGCTGCCGCCCCGTCGGCCGTCGCGACCACCGCGCCGCGCCCCGCGGCCGACGTCGTCCTCGACGAGGTCGACGTCGACCACGGGATCATGTGGGAGGTGCCGGAGCAGCCCCTCGCCGCCGACGGCCTCTACGCCTGGGTCGCCGGCGAGGCCGGCGTCGTCAAGGAGCTGCGGCGCTTCCTCGTGCGCGACCTCGGCGTCGACCGCCGGTCGGTCGCCTTCATGGGGTACTGGCGCCACGGTCGCGCCGAGGCCTCCTGAGTCGCAGGACCCGCACCACCCGCACCACCCGCGCACCCCCGGCGCCCTCCGCGCCGCACCGGCACGCCTCGATCGGAGCCCTCATGTCCCCCGCCAGCACCCCGCGCCGCCGTCGCTCGACGGGGATCGCGGTCGCCGTCGCCGCGACCCTCGCCCTGGCCGCGTGCGGCGGGACGTCGGACGGCACGGACGACGACGCCGGCGCGACCGAGGCCCCCGCGGGCGACTCCGCGTTCCCCGTGACGATCGAGCACGCTCTCGGCAGCGCGACGATCGAGGAGCAGCCCGAGCGCGTCGTGACGATCGGCTGGGGCTCCCAGGACACGGTGCTCGCGCTCGGCACCGTCCCGGTCGGCGTGCCGCTCGACGGCTTCGCCGGCGACCCGGAGACGGGCCTGCTGCCGTGGACCCAGGAAGCCGTCGAGGAGCTGGGCGGCGAGCTGCCGACGACCTTCGTCGACCTGCCGGAGGTCGACGTCGAGGCGGTCGCCGAGCTCGCGCCGGACCTCATCCTCGCCACGTACTCGGGCATCTCGCCCGAGGTCTACGCGCAGCTCGAGCTCATCGCGCCGACCGTGGCCTACCCCGACCAGCCGTGGCTCGTGAGCTGGCAGGACCAGACGACGATCAACGGTCGCGCGCTCGGCCAGGAGGCCGAGGCGGAGCAGCTCGTCGCCGACATGGAGGAGCTCCTGGCCCGGACCGGCGCGGACAACCCCGAGCTCGCCGGCACGACGTTCGCCTACGTCTACGCGAGCCCCGACGGCACGCTCTCGGCGTACGTCGAGGGCGACCCGCGCATCGACATGCTCACGGGCCTCGGCATGGAGCTCGCGCCCGGCGTCGCGGGCCTCGAGGCGCCCGAGGGCACGTTCTTCGTCAACCTCGGCACGGAGAGCACCGACCTGCTCGACGACGCCGACGTGCTGATCACGTGGTTCAACGACGAGGAGGAGCAGGCGACGGTCGAGGCGCTCGGCACGTTCGCCGCGATCCCGGCCGTGCAGCGCGGCAGCTACCTGCCGATCCTCGACCGTCAGCTCGGCATGGCGATGAGCACGACGACGGCGCTCAGCCTGCCCTGGGGTCTCGAGGCGTTCGTCCCGCAGCTCGTCGAGGCCGCGGGCAAGGTCGGCACGGCCTGACGAGGCGGGACGGCACCCGACGCGGCGGCGCGCGGCGCACCAGGATCGCTCCCGTGACGGCGGCCCACCCATGACGACGGTCCGACTGCGGCCCGTCGGCCCGACGCGCGCGGCGCACCCGACCGCGCGCCGGGCCCTCGTCGTGCTCGGGGCGCTGGCGCTGCTCGCGGTCGCCGTCGTGCTCAGCATCGCCGTGGGCGCGCGCGGCATCCCGCTCGACGACGTCTGGCGGCACCTCGTGGCACCCGACGGGTCGAGCGACGCCGCGATCGTGCAGGAGGTCCGTGTGCCACGGACGCTGCTCGGCATCGCGGCGGGGGCGGCGCTCGGCCTCGCGGGCGCGCTCATGCAGTCGCTGACGCGCAACCCGCTCGCGGAGCCGGGGCTGCTGGGCGTCAACGCGGGTGCCGCCGCCGCCGTCGTCGGAGGGATCAGCCTGCTGGGGCTGACGACCGTCGGCGAGTACGTGTGGCTCGCGTTCGCCGGTGCGGGCGGCGCCGCCGCGCTCGTCTACCTCGTCGGGGCGCGCACGGGCGGGCGTGCGGCGTCCGGGACGCCGGTGCGGCTGGCGCTCGCGGGTGCGGCGATCACGGCCGTGCTCATGGCCGCGGTGTGGACCATGACGTTCGTCGACCGCCAGGCGCTCGACCTCTACCGCTTCTGGGCCGTCGGCAGCCTGTCCGGGCGCGACCTCGACGTGCTGGCCCGCGTGCTGCCCTTCCTCGTCGCGGGCGTCGTCGTCGGGCTGTTGCTCGCGGCGCCGCTCAACGCGATGGCGCTCGGCGAGGACACGGGCCGCGCGCTCGGCCTGCGCCCCGGCGTGGTGCGCGCCGTCACGGGCGTCGTGGTCACGCTGCTCTGCGGCGCGGCGACGGCCGCCGTCGGGCCGCTCGCGTTCGTGGGGCTCGCCGTGCCGCACGCGGTGCGCGCCCTCACCGGCCCGGACGACCGCTGGGTGCTGCCGCTCTCGACGCTCGCGGCGCCCGTGCTCCTCCTGCTCGCCGACGTGCTCGGCCGGGTCGTCGCGGCGCCCGCCGAGATCCAGGTCGGCGTCGTCACGGCCTTCCTCGGGGCGCCGGTGCTGGTCGCGCTCGCGGGCCGGCGCAAGGTCGTGGCGCTGTGAGCGCGCCACCCGTCGCCCGGGCCGGTGGCCCGTCCGTGCCCGGACGCGTGCTGCGCGTCGGCGGGCTCTCGGCGCGCTGGCAGCCGCGCGCCGCGCTGGTGTGCGCCGCGCTCGTCGTCGTCGCGGCCGTGCTCGTCGTCGTCGCCGTGTCCGCGGGGGACCGCCCGCTCGCACCGGGCGACGTCGTGCGTGCGCTGCTCGGGGGCGGCGACGAGGGGACGCGGTTCCTCGTCGTGACCCTGCGCCTGCCGCGCGCGCTGGCCGCCGTGGCCGTCGGCGCCGCGCTCGGGGCGAGCGGCGCGCTGTTCCAGACCGTCGTGCGCAACCCGCTGGGCAGCCCCGAGCTCATCGGCTTCACGCAGGGCGCGTCGGCGGGTGCCGTCGCGGGCATCGTGCTCGCGGGCGCCACGGGTGCGACGCTCCTGGGCTCCGCGCTCGCGGGAGGCGTGCTCACCGCGGTGCTCGTCTACCTCGCCGCGTTCCGGCGCGGGCTGCTCGGCACGCGCCTCGTCCTCGTGGGGATCGGCGTCGGCGCGATGCTCAACGCCGTGACGTGGTGGCTGCTCACGCGCGCCGAGCTGACGCAGGCGCAGGTCGCGTCGGCGTGGCTCGTCGGGTCCCTGAACGCGCGCTCGTGGGACCACGTGGTCCTCGTCGGGGCCGTGCTCCTCGTGCTCACGCCGGTCGCGGTCGTGGCGTCGCGCTGGATGCGCGTGATCGAGCTGGGCGAGGACGCGGCGGCCGCGCTCGGCCTCCCCGTGCGACGGGCGCAGCTGCTGCTCGTGGCGCTCGGGGTCGCGCTGTGCGCGGTCGGGGTCGCCGTGGCGGGGCCGGTACCGTTCATCGCGCTCGTCGCGCCCCAGGTCGCGCGGCGCCTCGCGCGCGGCGCCGTCCTGGGGCTCGTCCCCTCCGCGCTCGCCGGGGCCGTCCTGCTCGTCGCGGCCGACGTCGTCGCGCAGCGGGCGCTGCCCGTGCCGCTGCCCGTGGGGGTCGCGACGGGCGTCGTCGGCGGGGTGTACCTCGCGTGGCTGCTCACCCGGGAAGGACGGCGCTCGTGACCGAGCCGCACGGCACGCCGAGCGACGACGCGCCCCACGACGACGCGCCCCACCAGGACGCGCCCCACGACGACGCGCCACGGGGGCGACCGCCGCACCTCGCGGCCGACCACGTGACGCTCGCCTACGACCAGCGCGTCGTCGTCGAGGGCCTGTCGCTCGACGTCCCGGACGGCTCCTTCACGGTCGTCGTCGGGCCCAACGCGTGCGGCAAGTCGACGCTCCTGCGCGGCCTCGCCCGGCTGCTCACGCCGCGCTCGGGCGCGGTGCTGCTCGACGGCCGCGCCGTCCACACGCTGCCGACCAGGGAGGTCGCGCGCCGCGTCGGGCTGCTCCCGCAGAGCGCCGTCGCCCCCGAGGGCATCACCGTCGCCGACCTGGTCTCGCGAGGGCGCTACCCGCACCAGGGCCTGCTGCGGCAGTGGTCGGCGGCCGACGAGGGCGCCGTCGCGCACGCCATGGCGCTCACCCACGTGACGGACCTCGCGGACCGGGCCGTCGACGAGCTCTCGGGCGGGCAGCGGCAGCGCGTGTGGCTCGCGCTCGTGCTCGCGCAGGAGACGCCCGTGCTGCTGCTCGACGAACCCACGACCTTCCTCGACATCGCGCACCAGTACGAGGTCCTCGACCTGTGCGCCGGCCTGCACGAGCAGGGACGCACGCTCGTCGCCGTGCTGCACGACCTCAACCAGGCGGCGCGCTACGCCACGCACCTCGTCGTGATGAAGGACGGCGCCGTCGCGGCCCGGGGCGCGCCCGGCGACGTCGTCACGGCGCGGCTCGTCGAGGACGTCTTCGGTCTGGCGTGCCGTGTGGTGCCCGACCCGGCGAGCGGCACACCCCTCGTGGTCCCCGAGGTGCGAGCCGTGCGCCGCCGCTGAGCGGGGCTGGATCCTCACCGGGGCGCCGGGGCGCCGGGGCGCCGGGTGCCGTGGCGCGGTCGCTCATCCCGGGGCGCCGTCGGCGGGTCATCGCCGCGGCCGTCCCCTGGGAGGATGGGGCCGTGCACGCGGCCGACCCTCACCAGCCCACCGCCGGACCGCTCCTGCTGCGCGGCGCACGCGTCGTCGACGTCGTGCCCTCCGTGCGCCTCGCCACGTCGCCGGACCCCGTGTCGGGCACGACGCCCGCGGGCGCGCACGCCGGGACACCGGACGCGCGGCAGGACGCGCCGCAGGACGTGCTCGTCGTCGACGGCGTCGTCGTCGCGACGGGTGACGCGGCCCGCGCCGCGCTCGCCGACCTCGGGGCGGGCGCGCGCGCCGCGCTCGAGACCGTCGACCTCGACGGCCGCTGGCTCGCGCCCGGCCTCTGGGACGCGCACACGCACATGGAGCAGTGGGCGCTCGCGCGGCAGCGGCTCGACGTCTCGGGGGCGTCGTCGGCCGCGGAGGCGGCCGCGCTGGTGCGCGAGCGCCTGCGGACCGCCGCCCCGCCGCCCGGCACCGCGCTCGTCGGGCTCGGGTTCCGGGACGGGCTGTGGCCCGACCTCCCGACGTCGGCCCTGCTCGACGACGCGGCGGCGGCCGCCGGGCACCCGGACGTGCCCGTGGTGCTCATCAGCGGCGACCTGCACTGCGGCTGGCTCAGCACGCGCGCGGCCGAGGTGCACGGGCTCGCTGGCGTGGTCGGCCGCGACGGCACCGGCCTGCTGCGCGAGCACCCGTGGTTCCCCGTTCTCGACCGCCTGGACGACGCGGGGCCGGACGTCGTGGACGGCTGGGTGCAGGACGCGGCGCGCGCGGCCGCCCGGCGCGGCGTCGTCGGCGTCGTGGACTTCGAGATGGCCGGCGCCGTGCCGGCGTGGGAGCGGCGCGTCGCGTCCGGGCACGCCGACCTGCGCGTCGTGGCCTCGGTGTGGGCCGCGGGGCTGGACGACGTCGTCGCGCGCGGCCTGCGCACCGGCGACCGCCTCGCCGACCTCCTCACGATGGGACCGCTCAAGGTCATCAGCGACGGCTCGCTCAACACGCGCACCGCGTACTGCCACGACCCGTACCCGGGCCTCTCCGGCCCGGACTCGCACGGGACGCTGTCGGTGCCGCCCGAGGAGCTGCGCCCGCTCATGGCACGCGCGACGGCCGCCGGCCTCGCCTGCGCCATCCACGCGATCGGCGACCGCGCCAACGCGCTCGCGCTCGACGCGTTCGCCGCGACGGGTGCGTCCGGGAGCGTCGAGCACGCGCAGCTGCTCGCGACGGACGACGTCGCGCGGCTCGCGCTGCTCGGAGTCGTCGCCAGCGTGCAGCCCGAGCACGCGATGGACGACCGTGACGTCGCCGACCGCCACTGGGCGGGGCGGACGGCGCGGGCGTTCCCGCTGCGCGCGCTGCACGCCGCCGGGGTGCGCCTGACCCTCGGCTCGGACGCCCCGGTCGCGCCGCTCGACCCGTGGTCCGCGATCGGCGCCGCGGTCGACCGCGCGCGTGACGGGCGCGAGCCGTGGCACCCCGAGCAGCGGCTCGCCGCGGACGTCGCGCTCGCCGCGTCGGTGCGCTCGAGGGTCGCGGTGGGCGAGGTCGCCGACCTCGCGGTGCTCGACGCCGACCCCCTCGCGACGCGGGGCGACGCCCTGCGGGCGATGCCGGTCGCCGGGACCCTGCTGGCGGGACGGTGGACCCACCGTGCGCTCTGAGCCTCGCCTCGCGGTGGCGGCCCGCCGGACGCCGACCGTCGTCCTGCCGCGCGGCGCGGCGCCGTCCGCGGGAGGTGCGCGCTGATGCGGGCCGTGGTGTTCGAGCGGTCGGGTGGCCCGCTCGTGGTGCGCGACGTGCGCGAGCCCGCGTGCCCGATGTCCGGCGCGGTGATCCGGGTCGAGGCGACCGGCGTGTGCCGGAGCGACTGGCACGGCTGGCAGGGCCACGACGACGGGATCGCGCTCCCGCACGTGCCGGGCCACGAGCTCGCGGGGACCGTCGTCGCCGTCGGCCCGGCCGTGCGCGCGTGGCGGGTGGGGGACCGGGTCACCGTGCCGTTCGTGTGCGCGTGCGGCGAGTGCGCCGCGTGCCTCGCGGGCGAGCACCAGGTGTGCGAGCGCCAGACCCAGCCGGGGTTCACGCACTGGGGCTCGTTCGCCGAGCGGGTCGCGATCGACCACGCCGACGTCAACCTCGTGCGCCTGCCCGACGGGATGAGCGCGGTGACCGCGGCGTCCCTCGGCTGCCGCTTCGCCACCGCGTACCGCGCCGTGGAGGTGCACGGACGGGTCCGACCGGGCCAGTGGGTCGCGGTGCACGGGTGCGGCGGGGTCGGGCTGTCGGCCGTGATGATCGCGGTCGCGGCCGGCGCGCGCGTCGTCGCGCTCGACGTCTCCGCCGCGGCGAGGGCGGCCGCGCTCGACCTGGGCGCCGAGGTCGCCCTCGACCCCGCCGAGGTCGCTGGTTCGCGTCCGGCCAGCCGCGCCGAGGTCGCTGGTCCGAGCGTTTCCACACCCGCCGAGGTCGCTGGTCCGAGCGTTACCACACCCGCCGAAGTCGCTGGTCCGAGCGTCTCCACACCCGCCGAGGTCGCTGGTCCGAGCGCCGATGATGACGTCCCGGCGCCGCGCGCGCGTCGGTCACGCCACCGGGACGACGCGCGCGACCGTGCCGCCGCCGTCGGGGCGCGCGTCGCCGAGGTCACGGGCGGCGGTGCGCACGTGTCGCTCGACGCGCTCGGTGACCCGGTCGCCGCCGCGGCGTCGGTGCTCGGGCTCCGCCGGCGAGGGCGGCACGTCCAGGTCGGGCTCCTCCTCGTGGGCGACGCGTGGAGCGCGCTCCCGATGGACCGCGTCGTCGCGTGGGAGCTCGAGCTCTACGGCAGCCACGGCATGGCGGCCCACGAGTACGCCTCGATGCTCGCCAGGGTGGCGTCGGGCGTGCTCACGCCCGACCGCCTCGTCGCGCGCACGATCGGCCTCGACGACGCGGGCGCCGCGCTCGCCGAGATGGGCCGGGGCGCGCTCGGCCCGGGCATGACCGTCGTCGTGCCCTAGGGACGCGCCGCCCGGTCCTCACGCACGACGGCGGATGCCCGACCTGGACGCACGGCGTGGATGCACCGCGTGGACGCACGGCGTGGACGCACGGCGTGGATGCGCGGCGGGCGGCTGGCGCTCGCGTAGCGGTGAGCCGCCACGGCGGCGCGGCGATGTGCGACCGCGGCCGCCGGACGGGCGTCGCTAGAACGGCGGCGGCACGAAGTCGACGTGGACGCCGTCGGGCAGCGGCAGGGGAGGGGGCCGGTCCGGCGGCGGGTGCTCCGGGGGTCGTCGATAGGTGCGGCCGGCCGGTGAGCGCCACACGGTGTGCCCGGCCGGTGTGCGGAGCGGGCTCCAGTCCTGGTGCGTCTTGAGGCGGTGGTGGTGCCGGCACAGGGCGTGGAGGTTGTCGGGGCACGTCTGGTCGCGCTCGGCGATCGGGTCGAAGGCCTCGACGTGGTCGACGTCGCACCGTCGGGCCGGGATGCGGCAGCCGGGGAAGGTGCAGGTCCGGTCCCGGAGGGCGACGGCGTCCCGCAGCGCCTGGGTCGGCGCGTAGCGCCGGGTGGACCGCGCGAGCGGAGCGCCCGTCCGCGCGTCGACGAGCAGCGGCTCCCACGTGGCCCCGGCAGCGATGCGGCGCGCCAGCTGGGCGGGCACGGGACCGTAGCCCTCGAGGTGCGCCGGCGTGTCGCTCAGCCCCGCGACGGCGAGCGCGGTCGCCGTGAGCACGAGGTGCGGGCGCCGCCCCTGGCGGCTCACGAGCGGCGTCCCGTCGGGCGCCGTCCCCGCGTCGAGCCACCGGGTCACGACGTCGACCAGGGCGTCGGCCCGGCGCGCGTCGCGCGACCGCGCGTCCTCGTCGGCGTGCTGGTCGGCCATCGCGGTGAGCGCGGTGTGGATCGCGACCGCGTCATCGGCGGGCAGGTACGCGCTCAGCCAGGCCATGGAGTCGGGTGCGGGGGACAGCTCGACGCGTCGGCGCTCACGGGCACGCTCGGTGCGCCGCACGGCGCCCTCGGGGTCCCGGACGATCTCCATGCGGCGCAGGCGCTGGCGCAGCTGGGGTGCCGTGCACTCGCGTGCGGCCGGCAGCGTCGCGACGGCCACCTCTCGCGCCGCCGGGGCGGGGAGGTGCGCCAGGTCGTCGGCCAGCACGGCGGCCCGCCGCACGTCGAGCTCACCCCGGGCGAGCGCGTCGGCGACCTCTGGGAGCACGTCCAGCCCCGCCGCGAGCGCGACCTTGCCCTCGGCCGCCGCGCGCGTCAGCAGGAGACGCGCGGCGAGCTCGTCCCCGACGCCGCCGTCAGAGCCGGCAGGACGACGGCGCGCGAGCTCCTGGACGACGCGCGACTGCGCCGCCGCGGCCCACGAGACGACCCGCTCCCACGCCGCGGCCATCTCGACCAGGGCGGCGTCGTCGACGTCGGCCGGCTCGAGGTCGAGGAGCTGCTGGACGAGCGGGACTCCGGGCGCGGCGGCGTCGAGCTCGGCGGCGAGCCGGTGGCGCACCGACCACTCCCACTCGTCGCCCCACGTGCCCGTCGGCACCCGCGATCCGCCCATACCCGGACACTACGGGCGACCACTGACACGGCTGCGGGACAGCAGGTGCCGCTGGTCTGCGGACCCGACGCCGGCGACGTCACCGGGGCGTCGTGGGTGGTCGACGGCGGCATGATGCAGATGGAGCCGCAGGCGGGATCGCACCTCGAGTCGCACGACTGGCGGCGGCCCTCGGCGGGAGCGCCCGGGAGCGCGGGGCGGCGCAGGTCCGGATCGGGGGTCAGGCGCCCGGCAGCAGCATGCTCCAGCCCACGAGGATCGCGCCGATCGTCGCGAGCACGCCCACGACGATGGCGAACCAGCTGCGTCCCGAGCCGTGGCCGCCCGTCCGGGCGCGCCGGAGCCCGAGCACGCCCAGCAGGATCGCGACGGGTCCGAGGATCCAGAAGACGAGGGCGACGATCGCCACGTAGCCCGCGGCGATCGAGACGCCCGAGCGGCCGACCGGGAGCAGCCAGTGGATCGTGTCCTTCGGCCCGTGCGCGGGCTCGGCGGGCGCGGGTGCCCAGCCCTGCCGCGGCGTGGCGGCGGCGTACCCGGAGGGTGCCGCATACGCCGGCTGCCCGGCGTAGGTCGGCTGCCCGGCGTAGGCGGACGGCGCTGCGTACGGCGAGGGTGCGGCGTAGGCCGAGGGTGCGGCGTAGGCCGAGGGCGCGGGAGCGGCCGAGGAGGAGTACGGCGAGGGAGCGGCGAAGGCCGACGGCGCGGCGTACGGCGAGGATGCGCCGTAGGCCGAGGGCGACGCGTAGCCCGACGCCGCCGTGGTCGAGGGTGCGGCGTAGCCCGAGGGTGCGGTCGCCTCCGTGGCGTGCGGGCCGGGGCCGCCCGCCGGGGCCCAGGCCGTCGCGGGGTCGGCCTCGGCCGCGGCGGCGGGGGGCGTCGGCGTGGTCGCCGTCGTCCAGGTGGACCCGTCGTGCCAGCGCAGCAGACCGTCCGTCTGCGGGCACGGGTACCAGCCCGGCTGCACGCCGGTGGGAACGTGGGTCATCCTCGGGAGGTCGACCGGCGCACGACGGCGCTTGAGCGTCGCAGCGCGCGATCACCCGTCCGCCAAAGTGGCGTGCGTCACACGCCGGCCTGCAGCGGCCGCCGCGGCCCCGCGCCGGCCCTGCCGCCGGCGCCGGACGCGCCGCCCCCGGGTGGGCAGCCGACTGGTGGGCAGCGCCGCCGGTGCGTCGGGACGCGCAGGTACCCTGGGCCTGCCTCCCGCCGCACCAGACCCAGGAGCCCTCTGTGGGACGAGTCGTCGTCGACGTCATGCCGAAGCCCGAGATCCTCGACCCGCAGGGCAAGGCCGTGGCCAACGCCCTCCCGCGTCTCGGCTTCCACGGCTTCACGAGTGTCCGGCAGGGCAAGCGCTTCGAGCTCGAGGTCGACGGTGACGTCACCGAGGACGTGCTCGACGCCGTGCGACGGGCCGCCGAGACGCTCCTGTCGAACCCCGTGATCGAGGACGTCGTGCGGGTCGCGGAGGCAGTCGAGGAGGAGCGCGCATGAGCGCCCCGACCACCGAGCGACCCGCGACCGACGGCGGCGTCGACGGCGCCCGCATCGGCGTCGTGACGTTCCCCGGGACGCTCGACGACCGCGACGCCGCGCGCGCCGTGCGCCTCGCGGGCGGCACCGCCGTGCCCCTGTGGCACGCCGACGCCGACCTGCACGGGGTCGACGCGGTCGTGCTCCCGGGCGGGTTCTCCTACGGCGACTACCTGCGCGCGGGCGCGATCAGCCGCTTCGCCCCCGTGATGGGCTCGCTCGTGGACGCGGCGCGCGGCGGGCTCCCCGTGCTCGGCATCTGCAACGGGTTCCAGGTGCTCTGCGAGGCGCACCTCCTGCCCGGTGCGATGATCAAGAACGACCACCGCACGTTCCTGTGCCGGGAGCAGGTGCTGGTCGTCGAGAACGCGGACACCGCCTGGACGCGCGAGTACGAGCGCGGCGAGCACATCGTCATCCCGCTGAAGAACCAGGACGGCCAGTACGTCGCGTCCGAGCGGGACCTCGACGAGCTCGAGGCCGAGGGCCGCGTCGTCTTCCGCTACGAGGGCTGGAACCCCAACGGCTCGCGCCGCGGGATCGCCGGCATCGCCAACGCCGCGGGCAACGTCGTGGGGCTCATGCCGCACCCCGAGCACGCGGTAGAGCGCGGCTTCGGGCCCGACGGCGACGCGGGCCCGCGCACCGGCACCGACGGCCTGCGCTTCTTCACGTCGGTGCTCGGCACGCTGGTCCGCTGACCGGGCAGCCCGAGCCGACCCGGCCGCCCGACGACGCCGATCCGGTGAGCACCCCACCCCCCGGCATCACCGTCGAGCCGGTGCCCTGGCACGACGACGACGCCGCACGCCTGCGCGACGAGCAGCAGGCGGAGCTCGCCGCGCGGTACGACGGCGTCGAGGACATCGAGCCGGTCCTCCCGCCCGACGAGATGCTCGCGACGGTGCTCGTCCGGCTGGACGGGGACGCGGTCGCCTGCGGCTCGCTGCGCGCGGCCCCGGCGTTCGGCGAGGCCCACGGCGAGCTCAAGCGGATGTTCGTCCGCCCGGCCGCGCGGGGCCGCGGCCTGTCCCGTCTCGTGCTGCGCGAGCTCGAGCGCGTCGCGGCCGACGCCGGGCTGCGGCGGCTGCTGCTCGAGACGGGCGTCCGCCAGCCCGAGGCGATCGGCCTCTACCGCTCCGCCGGGTACCGCCGGGTCGAGAACTACGGGCCGTACGTCACCGAGCCGTCGTCAGTCTGCTACGCGCGCTGGCTCGACCCCGCGCTGGCGACGCGCGCGGTCCTCCTCAACGGCTCGGTCGGGTCCGGGAAGTCGACGGTCGCGTCCGCCGTCGGCGACCTCCTCCAGGAGCGTGGCGTGCCGCACGCCGTGCTCGAGGTGGACGCCCTCTGCGACGTGTGGCCGCCGCCCGCGGGCGACCCGTTCGCCGACGCCGTCGCCCTGCGCAACGTCCGCGCGGTGGGCCGCGCCGCCGTCGACGCCGGCTACCGCCACCTCGTGCTCGCGCGCGTGGTCGAGCGCCCCGAGGACCGCGAGCGGTACGAGGCCGCGCTCGACGGCGCCGACGTCCGCGTCGTGCGGCTCACCGCGCCCGAGCCCGTGCGCGTCGCGCGGCTCGAGGCGCGCACGCCCGCCGGACCCTCGCGGGCGTGGCACCTCGCCCGGACGGTCGAGCTCGAGGCCGTGCTCGCGGCGGCGGCGCTCGACGACGCCGTGGTCCTCAACGACGGGTCGCCTGCCGACGCCGCCCGGGAGGTCCTCCGCGCCCTCGCCTGGTGACCCGGTCGTCCGGTGGCCAGGTCGACGCGCGTGCGGCGTGGCGGTGGGGCGGGTCAGGGGAGCGGGGTGACCCGGCCCTCGAGGTGCTTCCTGCCCGTGCGCGCGTGCCACGCGACGAAGGCGTGGCCGTCGCCGTCGGGTGCGACGCGGACGGAGGCCGTCCCCGGCACGAGCACCGGCGCGGCGAACTCGACCTCCCACCGGTAGGCGTCACCGCGGGCGCCGGGCCCGACGTCGGCGAGCGTGCGCGCCGCGGTGTACATGCCGTGGGCGATCGTGCGCGGGAAGCCGAACGCCTTGGCCGCGAGCGACGACGTGTGGATGGGGTTGCGGTCGCCCGAGACGGCCGCGTACCGGCGTCCGACGTCGACCGGCAGCCGCCACTCGCCCGTCGGCGTCGGCGGCCGCCAGGCCGGACCCTTCTGCTTCGCGGGGACCGGGGCGCCCGCGAGGCGCGCGCCGCGCGCCAGGTAGGTCGAGACCCCGGTCCACACGACGTCGTCGCCCACGCGCGCCTCGCCGACGAGGTCCACCGTGACCCCCGCCCGGTGCGCCCGGAGGTCCCGGGCGCCCACCTGGACGTCGAGGGCCGTGCCGAGGCGGACCGGCGCGCGCTGCTCGACGCGGTTGGCGAGGTGCACCATGCCCAGCAGCGGGAGCGGGAAGTCGGCGCGGATCATGAGCGCCGTCTGCAGCGGGAACGCCAGCACGTGCACGAACCCCGCGGGCAGCACGTCGCCGGCCGGCTCGCCGACGAGGTGCTGGTAGGCGGTCAGCCGCTCGGCGTCCGAGATCACGCCGCGGACGAGCAGGTCGACGTCCGGCACCTCGTCGACGCCGACGGGCCGACGCGGCGCCATCATCGCGACCGCCGACGTCGTGACGCCCTTGACGTACGTGCGGGCGAGCGGCGGCATGGCCGCGAGCTCGACGACGCGCCGGGGCGCCCTCACCGGCGCCACCGCCCGCGTGCGCCGCTCACGCGCCGACCATGTTCTGGCCGCACACGCGCAGCACCTGACCGTTGACCCCACCGGCCTGCGGCGTCGCGAGGAAGGCGATGGTCTCCGCGACGTCGATCGGCTGGCCGCCCTGCTGCAGCGACGACAGGCGCCGCGCCGCCTCGCGCATCGCGAACGGGATGCTCGCGGTCATGTCGGTCTCGATGAAGCCCGGGGCGACCGCGTTGACGGTGCCACCGAGCGACGCGACGCGCGGCGCGAACGCCCGGACCATGCCGATGACGCCCGCCTTGGACGCGCCGTAGTTGGTCTGCCCGCGGTTGCCCGCGATGCCGCTCGTCGACGCGAGCGCGATGATCCGCGGCGCCGGCCCGAGCGTCCCGGACGCGAGCAGCTCCTCGGTGATCCGCAGCGGCGCGGTGATGTTCACCGCGAGCACCGGGTCCCACTTCGCGGGCGTCATGTTCACCAGGAGCTTGTCCCGCAGGATGCCCGCGTTGTGCACGACGACGTCGAGGCGGCCGTGCCGTGCGGCGACGTGCGCGAGGATCTTCGCCGCGGCGTCGTCGGCCGTGACGTCGAGCTGGAGCGCGGTGCCGTGCACCTCGTTCGCGACCGAGGCGAGCGCCTCGCCGGCCGCCGGGACGTCGACGACGACGAGCGTCGCGCCGTCCCGCGCGAGCGTGCGCGCGATCGCCGCCCCGATACCCCGGGCCGCCCCGGTGACGACGGCGACCTGGCCGTCGAGCGGGCGGGACCAGTCCGCGGGCACCGCGCCGCCGTCGGACGTGACCTGCAGCAGCTGCCCGTCGACGAACGCGGACTTCCCCGACAGCAGGAAGCGCGTCGCGCCGACGACGCTCGGCGCGTCGACACCGACGCCGTCCGCGAGCACGATGCCGTTGCCCGTCGCGCCCGCGCGCAGCTCCTTGGCGAGCGAGCGCAGCATGCCGTCGACCCCCTGCCGCACCGCGGCGAGCGGCGCGGGCAGCGCCCCGGGCTCACCCGGGGCGCGCGAGATCACCAGGACCCGCCCGCCCGGGGCGAGGCGCTTGAGGGGTGCCGCGACCGCGAGCATGGGCTCGGCGAGGTCGGCCGGCTCCCGGACGCCCGTGAGCACGAGCACGATCGCGCCGAGGCGGTCGGTGTCCCCGGCGTGGCGGTGCACGTCGAGGTCGAGCCCGAGCAGCTGCTGCGCGACGAGGTCGGCCTCGGCCTCCGCGGCCGCGTCCGCCACGAGCAGCACCGGGCCCGGGACGAGCGGGGCGCCCTCCTCGTGCCGGCGGAGCACCGCGGGCCGCGGCAGCTTGAGCTGCTTGGCGATCTTCTTCGTGAACCCGGAGTTGACCAGGTCCAGGTAGGTGTCGGTCACGCTGCCTCCAGGATCGCGACGACGCCCTGCCCACCGGCAGCGCACACGGAGATGAGACCACGCGAGCCCGGGCCCCGGGCGGCGAGCGCCTTGGCGAGGGTCGCGACGATGCGTCCACCGGTCGCGGCGAACGGGTGGCCCGCGGCCAGCGACGAGCCGTGCACGTTGAGCCGGCTGCGGTCGATCGAGCCGAGGGCGCCCGGCAGGCCGAGCCGGTCGCGGCAGTACTCCTCGGACTCCCACGCGGCGAGGTTGCACAGCACCGTCGAGGCGAACGCCTCGTGGATCTCGTAGAGGTCGAAGTCCTGGAGGGTGAGGCCGTTGCGGGCGAGGATCCGGGGCACGGCGTGCGCCCCGGCCATGAGCAGCCCGTCGCGGCCGTGCACGAAGTCGACCGCACCCGCCTCGGCGTCGACGACGCTCGCGAGCACGGGCAGGCCGCGCTCGGCGGCCCAGGCGTCGCTCGCGAGGAGCACCGTGGCGGCGCCGTCGGACAGGGGCGTCGAGTTCCCCGCGGTCATGGTGGCCGGGGTGTCGAGGCCCGTCCCGAACACGGGCTTGAGCGAGCCCAGCTTCTCGAGCGACGTGTCCGCACGGAGGTTGGCGTCGCGCGTCAGGCCCCGGTACGGCGTGAGCAGGTCGTCGAAGAAGCCCGCGTCGTACGCCGCGGCGAGGTTCTGGTGGCTCGCGAGGGCGAGCTCGTCCTGCGCCTCGCGCGTGATCGCCCACGCGGCGGTCGTGAGCGCCTGGTGCTCGCCCATCGACAGGCCGGTGCGCGGCTCGCCCGTGGTCGGCGCCGACGGTGCCAGGTGGCGCGGGCGCAGCCGGGCGGCGGCCGCGAGCTTCTGCTGCGGCGTCTTCGCGCGCGAGAGGTCGAGCAGCACGCGCCGGAGCGGGTCGCTCACCACGATGGGGGCGTCCGACGTCGAGTCGACGCCGCCCGCGATGCCCGACTCGAGCTGCCCGAGCCGGATCTTGTTGCTCAGCCCGACGACGGTCTCGAGGCCGGTCGCGCACGCCTGCTGCAGGTCGTACGCCGGCGTCTCGGGCGACAGGGGCGAGCCGAGGACTGCCTCGCGCGTGAGGTTGAAGTCGCGCGAGTGCTTGAGCACGGCACCGGCCGCGACCTCGCCGATGCGCTCGCCCGCGAGGCCGAAGCGGGCCACGAGGCCGTCCAGCGCGGCGGTGAGCATGTCGAGGTTGCTCGCCCGCACGTAGGGGCCGCCCGCGCGGGCGAAGGGGATGCGGTTGCCCCCGACGACCACCGCGCGGCGCGGGGTCCCGCCGGGCGCGTCGGGTGCAGGGGGTGTGGTGCGGGGTGCCGCCATGGGACGGGGTCCTCTCGCGTCGTCGTCGAGCCGGTGGCCGGACGCCCGGGACCACGGTCCCGGGCGATGGGGCACGCGCACTGCTAGTGCCTGCGACGAACAGTACCTGATACTGTCGGTTTCGTGAGCCCCGTCACACCCGCGTCGCCGCCGTCGTGGCCGCCGTCGGTCGCTGCACCGACCGCCGTGCCGGCGGCCGCCGCGGCGAGCCCGGTCGAGGAGGTCCTCGCCCACGAGGTCGCCGACGGGCGCTCCCGCCGCTGGGACGACCACCGTGCCGCCCGCCGTGCTGAGCTGGTGCGGGCCGCGCGACGCACCGTGCACCGCACGGGCGCCGACGTGTCGATGGAGGAGATCGCGGCCGCCGCGGGCACGTCCAAGTCGATCGTCTACCGCTACTTCGCCG
The DNA here is from genome assembly GCF_016464425.1 of Actinotalea solisilvae. GTDB lineage: Bacteria > Actinomycetota > Actinomycetes > Actinomycetales > Cellulomonadaceae > Actinotalea > Actinotalea solisilvae. Next base: position 22,938 of record NZ_JADDKQ010000017.1, on the reverse strand, counting down.
ACAAGTCCGGCCTGCAGGTCGCCGTCGGCGAGGCGGTCGTGGCGCAGATGCACGACGCGCTCGACGAGGCCGCGCGCACGGCCGCGACGCCGCGCGACGGACTGCGCGCGATGATCGACGTCTACCTCGAGATGGTCGAGGGCTCGCCCAACGTCTACTGGTTCGTCACCCGTCCGCTGAGCGAGGACGCGTCGAAGCCGCTGGGGCACTTCCTCGAGGCGGTCGCGGGCATGGTCGCCCGGCCGTTCGCGCGCGTGCTCACTGGGGGTGCGCCGCAGGCCATGCCGTTCGAGGTGGACGTCTGGGCCGCCGGCGCGGTGGGCTTCGTGCGCGGTGCGGGCGAGTGGTGGCTGACGCACCGCGACGAGCCGTCCGCGCCGACCCGCGAGGAGCTCACCGAGCGCGTGACCGCCTGGCTCTGGGCCGGCCCGGTCAGCGTCCTGTCGCGCTCGCGCGGGGACGCCGCAGACCCCCGCCCCTCCGTTCCTCCCCTGCCCGTGCCGACCACCGACCCGACCGACCTCACCGCCGAGGAGCAGTCATGACGACCCTGAGCGAGAAGCGCCCCACCACGAAGGCCCGGGCGTCGTCGACGCCCGAGCGCGTCGACGTCCCCGCCCTCGAGGAGGTGCTCCTCGGCCGCTGGGCGGGGGTCCGCCGCAGCGCGCGCGCCTTCCTGGCAGACCCGCGTCTGCACCGCGTCGAGGGCCTGTCGATGGCCGACCACCGCGAGCGCGTGCTCGAGCAGCTGCGCATCCTGGCAGCGGAGGGCGACGTCCTGCGCGCGTTCCCGAGCGATCTGGGGGGCGCGGACGACCACGGCGGCAGCCTCGCGCGGTTCGAGGAGGTCATCACCGCGGACCCGTCGCTGCAGATCAAGGCCGGCGTCCAGTGGGGCCTGTTCGCGTCGGCGATCCTGCACCTGGGCACCGAGGACCACCACCGGCGGCTGCTGCCCGGCGCGATGTCGGTCGACGTCCCGGGCGCGTTCGCGATGACGGAGACCGGGCACGGCTCGGACGTCGCGAGCATCGCGACGACGGCGGAGTACGACCCCGTGACGCAGGAGTTCGAGATCCACACGCCCTTCCGCGCGGCGTGGAAGGACTACCTCGGCAACGCCGCCCTGCACGGCACCGCCGCCGTGGTGTTCGCCCAGCTCATCACGCAGGCGCCGGGCGGGCCGCGCGTCAACCACGGGGTGCACGCCTTCTACGTGCCGCTGCGCGACCCGGCGACGGGCGCGTTCCTCCCCGGCATCGGCGGCGAGGACGACGGCCTCAAGGGCGGGCTCAACGGCATCGACAACGGGCGGCTGCACTTCACGCGTGTGCGGGTCCCGCGGACCAACCTGCTCAACCGCTACGGCGACGTCGCCGCCGACGGCACCTACTCCTCGCCGATCGCGAGCCCGGGGCGTCGCTTCTTCACCATGCTGAGCACGCTCGTCCAGGGACGCGTGTCGCTCGACGGCGCCGCGGTGAACGTCAGCAAGCTCGCCATGATCATCGCGATCTCCTACGCCAACGAGCGTCGGCAGTTCGCCGGCCCGGGGTCGTCGGACGAGGTCGTCCTGCTGGACTACGCCGAGCACCAGCGGCGCCTCCTGCCGCTGCTCGCCCAGACGTACGCGGGGGCCTTCGCGCACGAGCGTCTCCTCGAGACGTTCGACGCCGTGTTCTCCGGGGAGAGGGACACCGACGAGGACCGCCAGGACCTCGAGACCATCGCCGCGGCCCTCAAGCCGTCGTCGACGTGGCACGCGCTCGCGACGCTGCAGTCCGCGCGCGAGGCGTGCGGCGGCGCCGGCTTCCTCACGGAGAACCGGATCACCTCCCTGCGTGCCGACCTCGACGTCTACGTGACGTTCGAGGGCGACAACACCGTCCTCCTGCAGCTCGTCGCCAAGCGCCTGCTCGCCGACCACGCCAAGGAGTTCAAGGACATCGACGCGGGCGGGATGGCGCGCTACGTCGCGACGCGCGCGGCCGACGCCGCGCTCCACCGCACCCCGCTCATGCGCGCCGTGCAGATGCTCGCCGACGGCGGCGACGCCCGGCGCTCGGCCGGTCAGCTGCGCGAGACGAGCACGCAGCGCGAGCTGCTCACGGACCGCGTCGAGACGATGGTCGCGGAGGTGGCGGACGCCCTGCGGCCCGCGATGAAGGCGCCGCAGGCGGAGGCCGCCCGGCGGTTCAACGAGCACCAGCACGCCCTCATCGAGTGCGCCCGGGCGCACGCCGACCTGCTCCAGTGGGAGGCGTTCACCGCGGGCCTGGAGAAGGTCGACGACCCGGGCACCCGCCAGGTGCTCACGTGGCTGCGCGACCTGTTCGGCCTCGTGACGATCGAGCGGAACCTCGCCTGGTACCTCATCCACGGGCGTCTCTCGGCGGGTCGCGCGCGGACCGTCACGTCCTACGTCGAGCGGCTGCTCGCGCGGCTCCGGCCGCACGCCCAGGACCTGGTCGACGCGTTCGGCTACGGGCCCGAGCACGTGCGCGCGCCGATCGCGAGCGGCGCCGAGGCGGTCCGGCAGGACGAGGCGCGCGAGCACTACCGGCGCCTGCGCGCCTCGGGGGACCTGCCGATCCCCGAGAAGAGCGTGGCCGCGACCGGCACCGCGTCGGCGATCCCGGCCCCCGCGGTGGCGCCGGCGGCGCCGAGCCCGACCTGACGGGCGGGCGCGGCGGTGCCGGGCCGGATCCCGGCGCGGCTCAGCGCAGGTGCGCGAGGACGGCGGCGGCGACGTCGTCGGGGCGGTGCTCGGGGAGCCAGTGGTCCGCGTCGAGCTCGACGTGGCGGTAGGGACCGAGGACGAAGCCCGCGGTCCGCTCCGCCGCGTCGTGCGCGACGAACGGGTCCCGGCGGCCCGTGACGAAGGTCGTCGGCACGCGCGTGCGGCCGGCGCCACGGCCGCGCGCGAGCGGGATCGCCCGGTACCAGGCCAGGCCGGCGGTCAGTGCGCCCGGCTCGAGCATCCGGGTGGTCCAGCGCTGCGCGTCGTCGGGGGCGAGGCCCGCGCGCTCGAGCGAGCGGCGCAGGCGTGCGCCGCCCCGGGCGAGCAGCCGCGCCTCGGGCAGCCGAGGCACCTGGAACGCGAGCATGTACGACGAGCGCCGCGCCTGGGCCGGGCGACGCAGCGCGGCCGCCATCGCCGCCGGGTGCGGGGTCGTCAGCGAGGTGACCGAGAGCGTCCGGTCGGGGTGCCGTCCCGCGAACGTCCACGCGACGGTCCCGCCCCAGTCGTGCCCGACGAGGTGCGCGCGCTCGACGCCGGCCGCGTCCAGCAGGGCCACGACGTCGGCCACGAGCTCGGGCACGACGTACGGACGCCGGCCCGGGGGTCGCGCCCTCGGCGAGTAGCCGCGCTGGTCCGGTGCGAGGACCCGCACGCCCGCGGCGGTGAGCCGCCCCGCCACCGCGTCGAACACCGACGCGCTCTGCGGGAAGCCGTGCAGGGCGACGACGGTCGGCGCGTCGGCCGCGTCCTGCCCTGCGGTGCCCGCGGGCGCGTGGTCGACGACGTCGAACGTCAGGCCCGCACGCGTGAAGGAGTCCATCCGTGCAGCAGACCACACCCGGCGCCACGCGGCAGGAGCGGCGCGTGCCGCGTCACGCGACCGCGGCACCCACCAGCGAGACCGCGGCGCCCAGCGCCGCCACCGTGCGCACGTGGTTCCACGCCACCCACTCGCGCAGGTACACGGCCCAGCGCGCGGCCGCCGCCGGGTCGGCGGCGTCCACGACGGCGAGCGCCTCGTTGCGCGGGACGTTCGCCGCTCCCGTGACACCGACCGTGCCGACGACGAAGAGCGCCGCGCCGGCGACGGCCCACGGCTCGCCGCCGCGGAGGCCCGCGACGGCGACGCCCACGCAGGCGAGCGCGGTGACCAGGAGCGGGCCGATGACGGGCACCCGGAGCGCGGCGCGGTTGATCGCCTGCATCGCCGCGAGCCCGCCCGCCGGCGGCAGCGAGCCGAGCCCGCGCATGACGAACGCCGAGAACGCGTAGAGCACGCCCCCGACGAGCGCGCAGGCGAGCGCGGTGGCGAGGAGCGCGACGTCGGCCGTCCCGGCCACGCCCGTCGCGCCGGCCACGGTGGACGCCCCGCTCACCGGACGTCCCACACGCCCGTCGGGGCGGTGGCCGCGACGTAGTCCGCGACGTGGCGGGGCTCACGACCCAGCGCGCGCCGGACGCCGTGGCCGAGGCGCTCGTTGCGGCCGTCCAGCACCTCCGTCACCAGGTACGTGAGCAGGTCCACGACGTCGTCGCCGTACGGCCGCAGCCCCGCCTGTAGCTCGCCGAGGGTGCAGGTGCGGAAGCCGACCTCGCGCCCGAGGCCGCGCGAGACCTCGGCCATGAGCTCGGGGAAGGTCACGAGCCGCGGCCCCGTCACGTCGTAGGTGCGGCCCGCGTGGTCCGGTCCGGTGAGCGCGGCGACGACGACGTCGGCGACGTCCTCGAGGTCGACCCAGGGCTCGCGGACGGTCGTGACGGGAAGCGCGAGCTCGCCGGCGCGGACGGCGTCGACCAGGAACCCCTCGCTGAGGTTCTGCGCGAACCACGCGCAGCGGACGACGGTCCACGCCAGGCCGTCCCGCCGGACCTCGAGCTCGGCGCGCTGGGCCTCGGGCTCGCCGCGGCCCGAGAGCAGGACGACCCGCCGCACGCCCGCGCGGACGGCCTCGTCGGCGAACGCGGCCACGGCCTCGGGCGCGCCGTCGACCGCGAGGTCGGGCACGAAGCACAGGTAGGCGGCGTCGACGCCCGCGAGCGCCGGCGCCCACGTCGTGCGGTCGGTCCAGTCGAACCGGACGGCGGCGCCCGACCCGGACGGCGGCGCCGCGGCGGGCGGTCCCGAACGCGAGCCGCTGCGGACGTGCACGCCGAGCGCCTCGAGGCGTGCGGCCACGCGACGGCCGGTCTTGCCGGTGCCGACGGTGAGGAGGACGGACGCCACGTCGGCGCGTGGGGGGTCGGGCGTCGGTGCGGGGGACGGGAGGGCGGAGGTCGGTGTGGTGGTCATGCAGCGAGCCAACCGTCACTCCACGAGACGATCCATGGCTGATCGGCTCGTCCGCATGTCCGATCGTCTACGGTCGGGGGACCTGCGACCGTCTCACCCGGAGGTGCCGTGGACGCCCTGACCGGTCTGCTCGACGGCCCGCGCGCCCGAGAGGCGTTCCTGCTGCGCTGCGTCATGGAGCCGCCGTGGTCGCTGCGCGTCCAGGACCGAGCCCCGCTCACGGTGGTCGCCCAGGTCGCCGGGAATGCGGAGCTGCGGCCCACCGACGGGCCGCCCGTGCACCTGACCCCGGGCGACGTCGCCGTCCTGCGCGGGCCCGAGCCCTACACGATGTGCGACGACGCCGGCACGGCGCCGCAGGCCGTGGTCCACCCGGGGCAGCGCTGCACGACGCCGGACGGCACGCCCCTGGCCGACGCGTGGCACCACGGCGTGCGGACCTGGGGCAACGACCCGGACGGCTCGACGGTCCTGCTCGTGGGCACCTACGAGCTCGCGGGCGAGGTCGGCGCCCGACTGCTCCGTGCGCTCCCGCCCGCGGTCGTGGTGGGCGGCACGACCGCGGGGGCGCTCGTCCCCATGCTCGCCGAGGAGGTCGTCCGCGACGAGCCCGGCCAGGAGGCCGTGCTGGACCGGCTGCTCGACCTCCTGCTCATCACCGTGCTCCGGCAGTGGTTCGCGCGACCCGACGGCGAGGCGCCCGCCTGGTACCGCGCGTGGGGCGACCCGGTCGTCGGGCCGGCCCTGCGGACGCTCCACCACAGCCCCGCCGAGCCCTGGACGGTCGAGCGCCTCGCCGCGACCACCGGCACGTCGCGCGCGGCGTTCTCGCGGCGGTTCACCGAGCTCGTCGGCGAGCCGCCGATGACCTTCCTCACCGGGTGGCGGCTCGCGCTCGCCGCCGACCTGCTAGCGCAGCCCGACGCGACGGTCGGCGCGGTCGCGCGCCAGGTCGGCTACGCGACGCCCTTCGCGCTGAGCGCGGCGTTCAAGCGCGTACGGGGGATGAGCCCGCAGCAGCACCGCGAGCGCGTGCGCGCGGGCTGACGTGGCGCGCACCGAGGTCGGGCGGGTGGGCTCACCGCAGGAGCACCGCGCGCAGCGAGGTGGGGCAGGGCCCGCTCAGGGCAGGAGCACCGCGCGCAGCGCGTCGGCGTGCCGCTCGACCCACGCCGCGTCGCGCGCCCACACCTCGCCGTGCCCCTCGTCCCACAGGCGGGACCACGGCTGCTCGCCGGTCCGGTGACCGTGCTCGAGGAGCGTGTGCATCGACCACGTCCGCGGGGCGAGGCTGCGTGCGAGGCGGTCGCGGCCGTCGTCGTCCAGCCCGTACCCGTCGGCGAGCGCGGCCAGGCGCGGGGCGACGTCGTCCCACGCCACGCCCGGCGCGAGGGGCACGAGGCCGTGCGCGAGGTAGGCGAGGTCCCACGTGCGGGTGCCGGGCGCGCAGCCGTCCCAGTCGATGAGGACGAGGCCGCCGTCGGGACGCACGACGAGGTTCCACGGCGCGACGTCGTTGTGGACCACGAGGTCGTCGCCGTCGGTCGGGATGGCGCAGACCCACTGCGCACCCGCGGGCGGCGCCCACCCGTCGAGGGCGTCGTGCAGGTCGCGCAGCAGGCGGCCGACCACGGCGGCGTCGAGCGGCGGCGCGCCCGCGGGCGCGGGGTGGGCGGGTGCGCCGGGCACGTGCTCCAGGACGTGCCGACCACGCTCGTCGACCCCGTGGCTCCGCGGCGCGTGCGGGTAGCCGACGTCGTGCAGGTGCTCGAGCAGCGCGTGCACCGCCGGCGTCTGGGGGCCGCCGGGCTTGCGCACGGTCGAGCCGACGCGCACGACGCCCTCGGCCACGTTGCCGCCGGTGAGCGGGACCTCGTCGGGCGGGTGCACGGCCCTATCCTGCCGCTCGTGGCGCACACCACATGATCGACGGGCTCAAGCGCGCCGCCGGACGGCCGATGGAGAACGGGGCGAGACTCGCCGGACGAGGGGGCTGGACGCATGGGTGCACGGGATCAGCGGGCGACGCCGGGCGCGCACCGCGCCCGCACGACGGCGGTCGCGGTCGGACTCGCCGCGGCGCTCGCCCTCACGGGCTGCTCGGCGCTGCCGTTCGGTGCCTCCGCCGGTGAGCCCGAGGTCGAGGCCAGCGCGGTGCAGGCGCCCGCCACCGTCGCGGACCTCCCGGTGCTCGACGGCGTCGTCGCGGGCGTGCCCGAGGGCTGGACCCCGACGGCCGTCGGCGCGCTCCAGCTCGCCGTGCCCGCCGGCTGGACGGACCTCGGCATGACGTCGCCCGAGGGCTGGGACTACCGCACGTACGTGCACCCGGTCACGCCCGCCGCGGCGGCCGCCGAGGCCCTCGCCGTGAGCGCCGACGGCGCGACGGTCGTGACCCGCACGCTCGAGGTCAGCGCGCTCCAGGGCGCGAGCACCTGGAAGGGCGGCTGGGCCGACATGACCGGGCAGCAGGGCTTCCGCCTCGACGTGCCCGGCGCGACGCTCGCGGGCGTCGACCTGCTCACCGAGCCGGCGTTCGAGGGCGCCACCGTCGAGATCCTGCGCGCGCAGGTCCACCTGCAGACCGCGGCGGGCGCCTACGTCCTCGTCGAGGTCACCGCCCCCGCGGGCGACGCCGGCCTGGCCGAGCTCCGCACGCTCGTGGGCACATTCGCGATGGTCTGACGGCGCGGCGCGGATGCCCGCGCCGGTGCGGCCCGGGGCGCCGGGCGACGTCAGCCCAGCACGTCGGCGAGCGCGAAGCGCACCGGTACCTCGAGCTGGGCGTACGTGCAGCTCTCGGGCTCGCGGTCCGGCCGCCAGCGGACGAACTGCGTCGTGTGCCGGAACCGCGCACCCTCCATGTGGTCGTAGCGCACCTCGACGACGCGCTCGGGCCGCAGCGGCACGAAGGACAGGTCCTTGCCGGAGTTCCACCGGCTGCCGGCCGCCTCCGTCGGCGTGCGCGTCCCGGACGCCTGCGCCTGCGCCGTCCACGGGTGGTCCGCGGCGTCGGTGACGAGCTCCTGGAGCTCGGCGAACAGCTCGCGCCGCCGCGCCATGGGGAACGAGCTGGTCACGCCCACGGAGGCGAGCGTCCCGTCGTCGTCGTACAGCCCGAGCAGGAGCGAGCCGACGGCGTCGTCCGCGGCCTTGTGCACGCGGTAGCCAGCGAGGACGCAGTCCGCGGTCCGCTCGTGCTTGATCTTGGCCATGACGCGCTTGTCGGCCTGGTACGGCTGGTCGAGGCGCTTGGCGACGACGCCGTCCAGCCCCGCGCCCTCGAACTCGGCGAACCAGCGGCGCGCCTCCTCGACGTCGCGCGTCGCGCGCGTGAGGTAGACGCCCGGGCCGCCGCCCGCGACGGCCTTCTCCAGCGCCGCGCGGCGCTCGCCGAACGGCCGGCCGGTGAGGTCCTCGTCGCCGAGCGCGAGGAGGTCGAAGACCACGAGGACGGCGGGCGTCTGCTCGGCGAGCAGGCGGACGCGCGAGTCGGCCGGGTGGATGCGCTGGAGCAGCGCCTCGAAGTCGAGGCCCGCGCCCTCGGCGTCGGCGACGACGATCTCGCCGTCCACCACGCACCGCTCGGGCAGCTCGCGGCGCACCGCGTCGACGACCTCGGGGAAGTACCGCGTCATCGGCTTGGTGTTGCGACTGCCGATCTCCACCTCGTCGCCGTCGCGGAAGACGATCGCGCGGAACCCGTCCCACTTGGGCTCGTAGAGCTGGTCGGGTGGGATCTCGTCGACGGACTTCGCGAGCATCGGGGCGACGGGGGGCAGCACCGGCAGGTCCATGGGCCCCAGTGTGGTGGTCCCCGCCGACACGGGCGAGGGCGGCGCCCCGCGAGCCGTCAGACGGGGTTGCAGGCCGCGGCGAGCACGCCGATGAAGCCGACGTCGGGCCGCCAGGGCTCGAGGTTCCAGGTCTCCTTGTCGGGCGCGCCGATCATGTGGCACAGGAGCTGGTCGTGCATCGACGACGACGTCGCCTCCTCGCCCACCAGCGCGAGGTGCGCCCAGACGAGGTCCGCCGCTGCCTGGCCGGCGACCCGGCTCCAGTCCGACGGCGCGACGGCGAGCGACCGGCCGCCCTCCTGCTCGGTCCACGTGGTCGTGACGACGGGGGAGTCCGAGGCCCAGAGCTGCGCGCCGCCGCGCGGCGGCCCGACGACGCGCACGAGGTCCGGTGCGGCCTGCTCGAGGCGGACGGCGTCGGACGCGGGCTCGACGACGCCGTCCGGGCTCGGGGCGGGCGTGGGCGCCGCGAGGCCCGCGACCACGGTGCCGGCGGCGTCGCGGACGACGGCCGAGCCGTCCTCGAGCACCTCGATCGTCCCGCCCGCGGGCGCGGCGACCAGCGCGAGGACGCCGTCGGGCACGTCGCCCGTGATCGTGGTCCGCGTCGAGCCGCCGAGGTCCTCGACCGTGACCGCGGAGCCGAGCGGGAGCGTCGCCGTGCCGCTGAGCGGGGTCAGGCGCGCCTGGAGGTCCGCCGCCGTCGAGCGCGCGTCGAGGGGCGGGAGGTCCGGTGCGGGGCTCTCGGTCGACGGGGGGACGGCGCGGTCGGTGGCCGGGGGCGGACCCGCCGCCGCGGGCGAGCAGGCTGCGAGCGCGGTGGTGAGGAGCGCGGCGAGCAGGGTCGCGCGGGGGTGCCGGGCCGTGGGCGCGCGGCCGGGGCGGCTCACGCGAGCCTGCGGACGGCCAGCGTCAGCGCGGCGAATGCGGTGAAGAGGGCGGCGGACACGCGGTCGAGCACGACCATGCGGACGCGGCCGAGCGCGCGGCGCGCGGCCGTCCCGCCGAGGACCCACAGCGTGTCCCCGACGCCGGCGATGCCGGTGAAGACCAGGCCGAGCAGGAGCATCTGGGACCACACCGGGCCGGCGCCGGGCCGGACGAACTGCGGGAGGAAGGCGAGGAAGAAGAGGGCCGCCTTGGGGTTGAGCAGGCCGACGAGGGCCGCGGCGCGGTAGGCCGACCGGAGGCCGGGAGCGCGGGGCGGGGTGGTCGTGGTCCCGTCGGGCTCGGCGGCCGCCGGGGCTGCGGCGTGTGCGGCGGCGTCGTCGGCCGCGGCGCTCGCGAACGTGCCGGGGGTCCGGGCCCGCAGCGCGCGCACGGCGAGCCACAGGAGCCAGGCCGCGCCCGCGATCTTGACCACGGTGAACGCGGTGGCGCTCGCCGCGAGGAGGGCGGAGACGCCCACGACCGCGGCGACCGTGTGCCCCAGGTTGCCCGTCACCACGCCGAGCACCGACGCCATGCCGGCGGGGCGGCCGCGGCGCAGGGTGGTCGCGAGGATGACGCCCACCGCGGGTCCGGGCGTGGCGACGAGCGCCGCCGACGCGGCGGAGAACGCGAGCAGGGTCTGGACGTCGAGCACGGCCACCTCCGGTGCTCATCGTGGCGGAGGCGGGGTGCGGGTGGAAGTCCGATCCACCGGTCGGGCGTGCGGGCCGGCGGCGGGGGCGGAGGGCGGGGCGTGGGCGGTCGCGGTGCGGCGCGTGGCGAGGGGTTCGCGCGACGGCGCGTGACGGGTCCGCGGTGGTGCACGGCGCCCCGCGCGGAGCCTGTCCACAGCGCGGCGCAGGCATTGTCGGGACGAGGCCACCGCGATAGCATTCGAACAGGTGTTCGAGCGGGGAGCGGGTGGCGATGAGTGGTCAAGGGGCGGTGCTCGACCGACCGCCCCTGCGCGCCCCGAGCGCGTCGCTCGACGCCAACCCGCGCGAGCCGGACGGCGACGCGTGGCCGCGGACGTGCGTGGGGCTCGAGCTCGACCTCGAGCCGGGGGCGAGGCCCGAGGTGGTTCTCGTGGAGCGCGCGGCGCACCTGCTGGCCCCTGCGCGAACGGCGCACGCGTGGTCGGTCGAGGAGCGTCGCCACGCGATGCGGGCGATCGACCAGGTGGTCGGGGTCCTGACCGCCCTGCGGGGCGACCTGCTCCTGGCCGAGCGGGATGCCGGGGCGTGGCGGACGTCGGGGGATCCGTCGTTCGAGGCGTGGCGGGCGCGGACCTCGCGTGCCGGGGCGGGCGCGGTGCGGTCCCAGGTGCGACAGGCGGAGGCGGCCGCGCAGCTGCCAGCGGTCCGTGAGGCAGTGGTGGCCGGTGCGACGACGACGGCGCACCTGGATGCCCTGGCCAGAGTCGTCGCCCAGGCCGCCCCACCGGTGCAGGCAGCGCTCGCGGCGCCCGCGGTGCAGGCCGAGCTCGTGGACGCGGCCCGTCGGATGGACGCGCCGACGTTCGCCCGGGCGGCGGCGCGGGTCGCGGCCCGGCTGGACCCGGTGGCGCACGAGCGCTCGCACCAGGCGCAGCGGGCGGCGAGGTTCCTGCACCTGGCCGACACCCCCGACGGCACCAGGATCAACGGTCTCGTGGACCGGATGGCCGGGCACCGCCTGCGTCTGGCCCTGGAGGCGGTGTCGCCGAGGCCGGCGCAGGACGACGACCGGACGCCCGAGCAGCGTCGCGCCGACGCCCTGGACACCCTGGCCGAGAAGGTCCTGGCCGCGCCCGAGACCCTCAGCGGTGCCGCCGTGCGCCCCCACGTCTCGTTCCACATGACCGAGGCCACCTGGGCGGGCCTGCGGGCCCTGCGGTCGGCCGCCGCGGAAGTCGACGCCGACGCCTCGGCGTTCGGTGGCCTGGAGCCGGTGGCTCTCGACGACGGCTCCCCGGTCCCGCTGAGCGAGGTCGCCCGGGCCCTGTGCGACTGCGAGCTGACCCGCATCGTCCTGGACGCCGACGGCGCGCCGCTGGACGTCGGCCGCACCCAGCGCACCTACACCGGTGCCCAGCGCCGCGCGGTCGTGGCCCGTGACCGTGGCTGCGGCTGGAACGGGTGCGCGGCCCAGGCGAGATGGTGCGAGGTCCACCACATCCGCTGGTGGGACCGCGACACCGGCCCGACCAGCGTCGACAACGGCGTCCTGCTGTGCTCCTTCCATCACCACGAGGTCCACCGCCGCGACCTCGCGATCCGGCGCGTCAGTGCTCCACCGGGCGACCCGCCCGGCACGCGCTACGTGTTCACCGACCCCACCGGCCGCGCCCTGTCACCCCCGCCACCGGGACCCTCTCGCGCGCCGTGACGCCCTGACCACCGTCGCGTGGGCCCGACCGGACGCACGAGCGGTGCAGTGGGGGGGGGGGGGGGGGGGGGGGGGGGGGGGGGGGGGGGGGGGGGGCCCCCCCCCCCACCCCCCACGGAATCGCGGACGCCACCACGACGCGACCGGTCACGGGGCAGTCGCGAGACGGCGGGCCGGGCAGAGGTGAGCCGCCGGTAGCCTGGGCGAGTCCCCATGGCCCTCCCGGACGGGAATCGATGACCTCCACCGACGCTGCCGCCGCGACCCCCGAGAAGGCCCCCGGGGCGAGCCCCGAGACCGGGCTCCCCGACACGGTCGACCACGCCGCCGCCACGCCCGACGTCGCCCTCCCGTACGCCGAGCTCGGCCTCAAGCCGGACGAGTACCAGCGCATCGTCGACCTGCTGGGCCGCCGCCCGACCGCCGCCGAGCTCGCCATGTACTCGGTCATGTGGTCCGAGCACTGCTCGTACAAGTCGTCCAAGGTCCACCTGCGCCAGTTCGGCGACAAGGTGAGCGACGCGATGAAGGAGCACCTCCTCGTCGGCATCGGCGAGAACGCGGGCGTCGTCGACATCGGCGACGGCTGGGCCGTGACCTTCAAGGTCGAGAGCCACAACCACCCGAGCTTCGTCGAGCCGTACCAGGGGGCCGCGACCGGCGTCGGCGGCATCGTGCGCGACATCATCTCGATGGGCGCGCGTCCCGTGGCGGTGATGGACCAGCTGCGGTTCGGCGCGATCGACCACCCCGACACCGCGCGCGTCGTGCACGGCGTCGTCGCCGGCGTCGGCGGCTACGGCAACTCGCTCGGCCTGCCGAACATCGGCGGCGAGGTCGTGTTCGACCCGGCCTACCAGGGCAACCCGCTCGTCAACGCGCTGTGCCTCGGCGTGCTCCGGCACGAGGACATCCACCTCGCCAACGCCTCCGGCGCGGGCAACAAGGTCGTCCTCTTCGGCGCGCGCACGGGCGGCGACGGCATCGGCGGTGCGTCGATCCTCGCGAGCGAGACCTTCGACGACACCAAGCCCTCGAAGCGGCCGTCGGTCCAGGTGGGCGACCCCTTCATGGAGAAGGTGCTCATCGAGTGCTGCCTCGAGCTCTACGCGGCGCAGGTCGTCGAGGGCATCCAGGACCTGGGCGCCGCCGGCATCTCGTGCGCCACGAGCGAGCTCGCGTCCAACGGCGACGGCGGCATGCACGTCGACCTCGAGAAGGTGCTGCTGCGCGACCCGACGCTCACGGCCGGCGAGATCCTCATGTCGGAGTCGCAGGAGCGCATGATGGCCGTCGTCCGGCCGGACAAGCTCGACGAGTTCCTCGCGATCACCGGGCGGTGGGACGTCGAGACCGCCGTGATCGGCGAGGTCACGGGCACGGGTCGGCTGACCATCGACCACTTCGGCCACCGCATCGTCGACGTCGACCCGCGCACCGTGGCCCACGAGGGCCCGGTCTACCACCGGCCCTACGCGCGCCCCGCGTGGATGGACGGCCTGCAGGCCGACACGGTGAGCGGGCCCGAGGGCGCCGCCCGCTACGCGCGGCCGGCGTCCGGGGATGAGCTCCGCGACACGCTGCTGCGCCTCGTCGCGTCCCCCAACCTCGCGAGCAAGGCGTGGGTGACCGACCAGTACGACCGCTTCGTGCAGGGCAACACCGCGCTCGCCCAGCCCGACGACGCCGGCGTCGTGCGCGTCGACGAGAGCACGGGCCTCGGCGTCGCGCTCGCGACGGACGCGAACGGCCGCTACGCCAAGCTCGACCCGTACGCGGGCGCGCAGCTCGCGCTGGCCGAGGCGCACCGGAACGTCGCGACGTCGGGAGCGCGCCCGCTCGCGGTGACCGACTGCCTCAACTTCGGCTCGCCCGAGGACCCGGACGCCATGTGGCAGCTCGTCCGGGCCATCGAGGGCCTCGCCGACGCCTGCCTCGAGCTCGGCATCCCCGTGACCGGCGGCAACGTCTCGCTCTACAACGGCACGGGCGAGCCCGGCACGATCGACTCGTCGATCCACCCGACCCCCGTCGTCGGCGTGCTCGGCGTGCTCGACGACGTCGCGCGCGCGACGCCGTCGGGCTGGCGCCTTCCCGGCCAGGCGATCTACCTCCTGGGCGCCACGAGGGGCGAGCTCGACGGCTCGGCGTGGGCCGACGTCGTCCACGGCCAGCTCGGCGGGCTCCCGCCGCAGGTCGACCTCGCGGCCGAGCGGACGCTCGCCGCGATCCTGGTGAACGCCTCGCGCGACGGCCTGGTCGACGCGGCGCACGACCTCTCCGAGGGCGGCCTCGCGCAGGGCCTCGTCGAGGCGTGCCTGCGCTACGGCACCGGCGCCCGCGTGTGGCTGGGTGAGCTCTGCGACCGCGACGGCGTCACGCCGTTCGAGGCGCTGTTCGCCGAGTCGACGGCCCGGGCGGTCGTCGCCGTGCCGCGCACCGAGGAGGTCCGGTTCGTCGACATGTGCACGGCGCGCGGCTACCCCGTGCTGCGCATCGGCGTGACCGACGACGCCCCGCTCGACGGGGCCGACGACGCCGGCCCGGCGCTCGAGGTCCAGGAGCTGTTCAGCGTGACGCTGGGCGAGCTCGCCGACGCGCACCGCGCGACCCTGCCGCGCCACTTCGGCTGACGGCGCGCCGGTCGTGGCGGGCGGGGGCACGCGCGTGGTCACGGTCGAGGTCGCGGTCCAGGACGCCGCGGGGGCCCGCGCCGCGCTCGCGGGCGGCGCCGACCGCGTCGAGCTGTGCGCGGGCCTCGCCGCGACCGGCGGGCTCAGCCCGACGCCCGCGGCGGTCGCGCGCGTCGCGGCCGTGGGGCTGCCGGTGCACGTGCTCGTCCGGCCCCGCGCGGGCGGCTTCGTGCACGACGGGGACGAGCGTGCGCTGCTCGTCGCCGAGGTGCGCGACGCGGTCGCCGCGGGTGCCGCCGGCGTCGTCGTGGGCGCCCTGACGCCGGGGCTGGAGGTCGACCGGGCCGTGCTCGACGCGCTCGTGGCCGCGGCGGCCGGGGCCGAGGTGACCTTCCACCGCGCCTTCGACGTCGTCGCGGACCGGGCCGCCGCGCTCGACGTGCTCGCCGGCGCCGGTGTGACGCGCGTGCTGACCTCGGGCGGCGCCGCGCGGGCCGGCGACGCGGTGGGTGAGCTCGCGCGCCTCGTCCGGCACGCCGCCGGCCGGGTCGAGGTCATGGCCGGCGGCGGCCTCACGCCCGCCGCGGCCCCGGCCGTCCTGGCGGCGGGCGTCGACGCCGTCCACCTCTCGGCGCGCGGCGGCGTGGAGGACCGGGGCCCGTCGGGGCCGGGCGGGGGCGACGGCGGCGGACGCGACGTGACCGACGTCGACGTCGTGCGCGCGGTCGTCGCGGCCGCGCGGGCGGTCGCGCGCGGCTGAGGCGGGACACTCCCGTCGTCGGGCGGCCGAGCGGGGACCCCCGCGCCGGCGCGGTGCACGACGACCGCACCGCGGACGCCCGTCGGGTGGCGCCCCGCGCGCGATTACTGTCGATGGTTCGCCCCCAGCACGCCCCGGAGGTCCCGTGGACACCGCACTCGAGTCGATCTACGCGCAGGTCCTGCGCCGCAACCCCGGCGAGGCCGAGTTCCACCAGGCCGTGCGCGAGGTCTTCGACACCCTCGGCCCCGTGGTGAGCAAGCACCCGCACTACGCCGACGCCGCCGTCCTCGAGCGCATCTGCGAGCCCGAGCGCCAGATCATCTTCCGCGTGCCGTGGGTCGACGACGCGGGCCGCGTGCAGATCCACCGCGGCTTCCGGGTCGAGTACAACTCCGCGCTCGGGCCCTACAAGGGCGGGCTGCGGTTCCACCCGTCGGTCTACCTCGGCATCGTCAAGTTCCTCGGCTTCGAGCAGATCTTCAAGAACGCCCTCACGGGCATGCCCATCGGCGGCGGCAAGGGCGGCTCCGACTTCGACCCGCGCGGCCGGTCCGAGGGTGAGGTCATGCGGTTCTGCCAGTCGTTCATGACCGAGCTGTACCGGCACCTGGGCGAGTACACCGACGTGCCCGCGGGGGACATCGGCGTCGGCGGCCGCGAGATCGGCTTCCTCTTCGGCCAGTACAAGCGGATCACCAACCGCTACGAGTCGGGCGTGCTCACGGGCAAGGGCCTGACGTGGGGCGGCTCGCTCGTGCGCACCGAGGCCACGGGCTACGGGACCGTCCTGTTCGCGCAGGAGATGCTGCGCACGACCGGCCGGTCCTTCGACGGCCTGCGCGTCGCGGTCTCGGGGGCGGGCAACGTCGCGATCTACGCGATCGAGAAGGCGCAGGAGCTCGGCGCGCGCGTCGTCACCTTCTCCGACTCGTCCGGCTACGTCGTCGACGAGGCGGGTGTGGACCTCGCGCTCCTCAAGGACGTCAAGGAGGTCCGCCGCGGGCGCGCGGCCGACTACGTCGCGGAGCGCCCGGGCGCCCGCCTGGTGACCGACGGCCGCATCTGGGACGTGCCCGTCGACGTCGCGCTGCCGTGCGCGACCCAGAACGAGCTCGACGGCGACGACGCGAAGACGCTCCTCACGCACGGCGTCGTCGCCGTCGCCGAGGGGGCCAACATGCCGACGTCGCCCGACGCCGTCGCGCTGCTCCAGGAGGCGGGCGTGCTGTTCGCGCCGGGCAAGGCCGCGAACGCGGGGGGCGTCGCGACGTCGGCGCTCGAGATGCAGCAGAACGCCTCGCGCGACTCGTGGACCTTCGAGCACACCGAGGAGCGGCTCGCCGAGATCATGACCGGGATCCACGACCGGTGCGCCGCGACGGCCGACGAGTACGGCGCGCCCGGCAACTACGTGCTCGGGGCGAACATCGCGGGCTTCCGACGCGTGGCCGACGCGATCCTCGCGCTCGGGGTGATCTGACGCGATCCGGGCCGCGGACCGCCACGGGCGCAGGGCCGTGCCTGCGATCATGACGCGGGGGCGTGTCGGCATGCCCCACGACGGGGGGAGCGGCGGCATGCGAGGTCACGACGCGCGGCGCGCCGGCGGGCGGCTCGCGCTCGTCGGGCTGCTCGCCGCCGGACTGGTCGGCGGGTGCTCGACACCCGTCGACCGTGAGCGGGCCACCGACACCCCTCCCTCGCCCTCCTCGTCGCCCGCCGCCGACGCCGGACCGGAGGAGGCCGAGATCGGCCCCGTCTCGCAGATGCTGGCCTCCCTGCGGGGGCTGGTCGAGGAGAGCGAGGCGGACCGGAGGCGCCGGGTCGAGGCCGTCGAGGCGGCCGTCGCCGCGTGCATGGCCGAGCAGGGGTTCACGTACGAGCCGACGCCCTACGTCCCGATGCCCGCGACGTCGGGCGAGCCGCCCGTCGCGCAGGACGAGGACGGACCGGGCCTGGGCTACGGCATCGCCGCCGGCGCCGCGGGCACGATGCCGGCGCCGCCTGGTGCCGTCGTCCTGGTCGACCCCAACGCGTCGGCGGTCGAGGCGATGTCCGACGCGGAGCGGACCGCGTGGGACCTCACCCTCTACGGCCCGGGCCAGGGCGAGGCGTACGCCGCGGGCGAGGAGCCCTACGACTGGACCCGGTACGGGTGCTACGGCCGTGCCCAGCACGACGTCCCCGGCGCGATCCGCCCGCAGTTCGACGCGTCGGCCTTCGCGACCCTCGAGGCCGAGATCCGGGCGATGGTCGACGCCGTCGCGACCGACCCGGCCCTCGCCGAGACCGTCGGCGCGTGGAGCGCGTGCATGGCGGACGCGGGCTACCCGGGCTACACGGGCACCAGGCAGCCGATGGACGAGATCCAGGACGCGTCCGGCGTCATCTGGCAGGAGACCTACGGCAGCGCCGCGCTCGACCTCAGCACGGACGACTACACGACGTCGGCGGCGTACCTCGAGGCGCAGGCCGAGTACCAGCGCCGGCACGCGGAGCTCGCGGCGACCGAGGTGCCCCTGGCCGAGGCGGACCGGGGGTGCCTCGAGGAGGTCGGCTACGCGGAGGCGCGTGCGGCCGCCGCCCTCGCCGCGGAACGCGCCTTCTTCGCGACCCACCAGGCCGAGCTCGAGGCCTACCGCGCGGCCCACGAGGAGTTCGCGGCCTCGCTGGGGGACGCGTGAGCCCCCGGCGGCGCACCGACCCCGACGACGGGCGGGCCGCGCTCGCCGCGTGGCGCGCGGACCCTGCCGGGGCGCCGCGCGCCGCCGTCCGCACGGCCGTGCGGTTCACGCTCGAGGAGCTCGCCGACGTGGCGCCCGGGAACGCGGTCGAGGTGCGCGTCCCGCCCGACGGCGCCGTCCAGGCCGTCGAGGGGCCGCGCCACACGCGCGGCACGCCGCCGAACGTCGTCGAGACGGACCCGCAGACGTGGCTCGTGCTCGTCACCGGCGCCGTGACCTGGGCGGACGCGGTCGCGAGCGGCGCCGTCCGGGCGTCGGGCGAGCGCGCCGACCTCGCGGCGTACCTGCCGCTGCAGGCCGCGCGCCCGCGGTGACCCCGTGCGCCGGTGGCGTGCCTGACGACCGCATGGTGAACACCATGTCCGGTGCGTGAACACTCGTCATCAGGGTCATGGCCGCGCATGACGGGGGTCTGGTTTTTCACCCGGGTGACGTCTAGCGTCCGACCGGTCGGAGCGCCGTGGAGCGCCCCCGGCGCCGTTCGGACGACCCCTGGAGGTCAGCCAGATGCATCCCCCACGGCGCGGCACACCGCGCCTCCTCCTCCTCTCGGCAGCCGGGGCCACCGCCCTCGCGACCGGGATCGTGGCCCCCGCCGCGGCCGACGACGTCGTCGCCGCTGCGGCCACCCACACCATCGCCGACGTGCAGGGCGCCGCCGACGCGACGCCCCTCGCCGGCGCCACCGTCACCGTCGAGGGCGTGGTCACCGCCGACCACCGCGAGGGTGGCTACCGCGGCCTGTACATCCAGACCGCCGGCTCCGGCGGCACCGCGGACGCGACCCCCGGCGCGTCGGACGGCATCTTCGTCTTCCTCGGCAGCCGGACGACCACGGCCGCCATCGGCGACACCGTGAGCGTCACGGGCGTGGCCGCGGAGTACTTCGGGCTCACCCAGCTCAACGCGAGCGCCGCGAGCGCCGTCGTCGAGGTGCTCGGGACCGGCACGCTGCCCGCGCCGGTGCCGCTGCCCGACGCGGTGCGCGGAGCCGACCGCGAGCAGTACGAGGGCATGCTCGTCGCCCCCGAGGGCGAGTACCGCGTCGCCTCGACGCACGAGGTCGAGCGCTTCGGCTCGGTGTGGCTCACCGCCGGCACGACGCTGCCCGTGAAGAGCACCGAGCAGGTGCGCCCGGGCCCGGACGCCGACGCGATCGCCGCCGACAACCGCGCGCGCCAGCTCCTGCTCGACGACGGCCGCAACAACCAGGTCACGGGCCTCACGCAGCCGTACCTCACGGGCAGCGACCCCGTGCGCACGGGCGACGCCGCCGTCTTCTCCGGCCAGACGTACGTGCTCCACTACGGCTTCGACCGGTGGCGTCTCCAGCCGACGACGCCGCTCAGCGCGAGCACGTCCGACGCGCTCGAGCCGGTGTTCGCCGAGCTCAACCCGCGCCCCGCGGCCCCCGACGCCGTCGGCGGCGACCTCACCGTCGCGGCCTTCAACGTCCTCAACTACTTCACGACGCTCACCTCGCAGGACCCGGACGCCCGCGGCGCCGCGACCGCCGAGGCGTTCGCGATCCAGAAGGCGAAGATCGTCGCCGCGATCTCCGCGCTCGACGCCGACGTCGTCGCCCTGCAGGAGATCGAGAACTCGGTCCACTTCGGCGACGGGACGCCGGACGTCGCGCTCGCCGACCTCGTCGCGGGCCTCAACGCCGCCGCGGGCGCCGAGGAGTGGGCGTACGTGCCGACGCCCGCCGCGCTCGTGGGCGCCGGCGCGCCCGAGACCGACGTGATCATGAACGCGGTGATCTACCGAACGGCATCGGTCACGCCGCTCGGCGCGTCCGCGACGCAGGTCGACGAGACCGTGTGGGACATCGCGCGCGAGCCGATCGCGCAGGCGTTCACGCCGGCCGGCGAGGGCGACCCCTTCCTGGTCGTCGCGAACCACTTCAAGTCCAAGAGCGGCGACGGCGCCGAGCCGGCCGACGGCCAGGGACGCTTCAACGCCGAGCGGGTCGAGCAGGCGCAGGCCGTGCTCGCGATGGTCGGCGAGGTCCAGGCGCAGACCGGCCTGGAGGACGTCGTCGTGCTGGGTGACCTCAACGCGTACGCGCAGGAGGACCCGATCGTCGAGTTCACGTCGGCGGGCTGGGTCGACCTCGTCCCGGCGCGTGCCGCCGGCCAGGCGACGTACACGTTCGACGGCGAGCTGGGCTCGCTCGACCACGCCCTCGCGACGCCGTCCTTCGCGGCGCGCGTCACCGGCGCCGACGTCTGGGACATCAACGCCGACGAGTGGTCCGGCTACCAGTACTCGGCGTCGTACCCCGACGCGAGCCACGTGTACCGCGCCTCGGACCACGACCCGATCGTGCTCGGCGTGACCGCGGGCGGCGACGTCGCGGGCACGGTCGAGATCGACCTCCTCGGGATCAACGACTTCCACGGCCGGATCGAGAAGGAGAACCCGCCGTCCGGCGTCGCCGGCGCGGCCGTCCTCGGCGGCGCGGTCGACGCGTTCCGGGCCGAGAACCCGAGCACGCTGTTCGTCTCGGGCGGCGACAACATCGGCGCGTCGACGTTCACGTCCTTCGTGGCGGACGACCAGCCGACCCTCGACGTGCTCGACGCCATCGGGCTCGACGTCTCGGCGATCGGCAACCACGAGCTCGACCAGGGCCGCGTGGACCTCGAGGACCGGGTCGTCCCGCAGGTCGAGTTCCCCTACCTCGCGGCGAACCTCTACGACACCACGACCGGCGAGCCCGCCTTCGAGGAGTCGTGGGTGACCGAGGTCGACGGGATCGACGTCGGCTTCGTCGGCGCCGTCACGGCCGAGCTGCCCTCGCTGGTGAGCCCCACCGGGATCGCCACGATCGAGACGCGCCCGGTCGTCCCGGAGGTCAACCGCGTCGTCGGTGAGCTCACCGACGGCGACGCGGCCAACGGCGAGGCGGACGTCGTCGTGCTCCTGGTCCACGAGGGCCCGGCGTCGAGCGCCATCGAGGACGCGACGGACGACTCCGTGTTCGGCCAGATCGTGGCCGGGGTCGACCCCGAGGTCGACGTCATCTTCGCCGGTCACACGCACCAGGCCCACGCGCACCAGATCCCGGTCGTCGGCTGGCCCGAGGGCCTCACCCGGCCGGTCGTCCAGAGCGGCGAGTACGGGCAGAACCTGGCGCACGTGACGCTCACGGTCGACGCCGCTACGGGCGACGTGACCGCGAGCGCGTCCGAGATCGTGCCGCTCGCCCCCGGCGGGGTGGCGGCGTTCCCGGCGGACCCCGAGGTCGCGGCGATCGTCGCGGCCGCGAAGGCCGCTGCGGACGAGCTCGGCAAGGCGTCGCTCGGCCAGATCACCGACGACGTCATGCGCGCGCGGCAGAACCCCGCCGGCACGCCGCCCGTGGCGGACACCAACCGCGGCGGCGAGTCGACGCTCGGCAACCTCGTGGCGGACGTCCAGCTCTGGGCGACGCAGGACGTGGGCGCCGAGATCGCGTTCATGAACCCGGGCGGCCTGCGCGCGGACCTCACGTACGCGTCGAGCGGCCCGGGCGACCCGGACGGCAACGTCACCTACCGCGAGGCGGCGACGGTCCAGTCGTTCGCCAACACGCTCGTGACGATGACCCTCACGGGCACGCAGGTCGTGCAGGTGCTCGAGGAGCAGTGGCAGCCGTCGACGGCGAGCCGGCCGTTCCTCAAGCTCGGCGTCGCGGGGCTGACGTACACCTACGACCCGACCGCAGCGGCGGGCGAGCGCA
Source organism: Actinotalea solisilvae (assembly GCF_016464425.1). Classification (GTDB taxonomy): domain Bacteria; phylum Actinomycetota; class Actinomycetes; order Actinomycetales; family Cellulomonadaceae; genus Actinotalea; species Actinotalea solisilvae. Next base: position 944 of record NZ_JADDKQ010000017.1, on the reverse strand, counting down.
TCACCGAGGTGCTCGTGGGCGACACGCCCCTGGACCCGAACGGGTCCTACCGCGTCGTCGCGAACTCCTTCCTGGCCGGCGGCGGCGACAACTTCGCCACGCTCGGCCTGGGCGCGGACAAGCGTGACTCCGGTCGCGTCGACCTCCAGGCGTTCGTCGACTACCTCGCGGAGTTCTCCCCGGTCGCCCCGGACCTGGCCCAGCGGGCCGTCGGGGTGGACCTCACCGCGCCGGCCGAGGGCTACCTCCCCGGTGACACCGTCACCGTGGCCCTGTCCTCGCTGCTGTTCAGCGCGGGCGAGCCGCAGGACGGCGCCGAGGTCGCGCTCTCCGTGGGCGGGCAGGTCGTCGCCACGGCGCCGATCGACCCGACGATCGTCGACACGACCGACGAGGTCGGCCGCGCGACGGTGACGTTCACGGTGCCGGCGGGCACGCCGCCGGGCGAGCTCACCGTCACGGGTGCCGTCGCGGTGACCGGGACGCAGTTCACGTTCACCGTGCCGGTCGCCGAGGCGCCCGAGCCGGCGACGTGCCGCGTCGACTACGTCGCGCAGCCGCTCGGGGCCGGGCTGTTCCTCAGCGCGGTCCAGGTGACCAACCTCACTGACGAGCGTCTGCGGGGCTGGGACCTCACGTGGGACTACACCCAGGGCGAGCGCGCGCTGCTCGGCCTCGGGGCCCGCGTGGACCAGGACGGGACGACCGTGACCGCGACGAGCCGTGCGGTCCTGCGGCCCGACCGGACGGCGTCGTTCCTGCTGCTCGGCTTCGGCTCGCCGGGCGAGCCGACGGGCTTCGCGCTCGACGGCGTGGCCTGCGCGACCGAGTGATCGCGTCCGAGTGAGGCGTGCGGGGGCCCCCCCCCCCCCCGGGGGGGGCCCCCCCCCCCCCGGGGGGGGGGGGGGCCCCCCCCCCCGCCCCCCCCCCCGCCCCCCCCCCCC
>NZ_JADDKQ010000016.1 GCF_016464425.1 Actinotalea solisilvae | reverse complement strand
CGCGCTGCTGGGGGTGGGCGCGGCGCCCTTTGCGTGGGGTGGGGGGGGGGGGGCGGCCCCCCCCCCCGGGGGGGGGGGCCCCCACGGCCGTCCTAGCATCGGTGCGTGCCCACACCTCCTGACGCCCCGCTGCCCGACGACGCCGCGCCCGGGGCGAGCGACCCGAGCGAGGAGGAGCTCGCGCACGCGCGGGAGGGCCGCGTCCGGCGCGCCCCGCGCTTCCGGGCGTTCGTCCAGGCGGGCGTCGTCGTCGGCGTCGTGCTGGGCGTGCTCGCGGCGCTCGTCCTGCCGGCCGAGGCGACGGAGGCGGGCCGGGGCACCGTCGCGGTGTTCACGGGCCTCGCCGGGGCCGTCGCGGGCGCCGTCGTCGGCGCGGCGCTGGCCGTGCTCGCGGACCGACGCTCCTGAGTGCCCACTGGGCGGGCGCCGGCGCGACCCGGCCGCGGGCGTGTGCGAGCATGGCGGCGTGGCCCGCGGAGACGGACGACTGACCCATGACCTGCTTCCCGGCGAGAAGGGTCCCCAGGACGCGTGCGGCGTCTTCGGGGTCTGGGCGCCCGGCGAGGAGGTCGCCAAGCTCACCTACTTCGGCCTCTACGCGCTGCAGCACCGCGGCCAGGAGTCGGCCGGCATCGCGACCTCGAACGGCGAGCAGCTGCTCGTCTACAAGGACATGGGGCTCGTGTCCCAGGTCTTCGACGAGACGGCGCTCAACGCGCTGACCGGCCACATCGCCATCGGTCACACGCGCTACTCGACCACCGGCTCGTCGACGTGGGAGAACGCGCAGCCCACCCTCGGCCCGACGGCGGGCGGCACGGTCGCGCTCGGCCACAACGGCAACCTCACGAACACCGCGGAGCTCGTCGAGCTCGTCGCGGAGCGCTACGGCTCGCGCCGCCGGGGCGAGCTCGCGCGCGGCACGACGACCGACACCGCGCTCGTCACGGCGCTGCTCGCCGGCGACCCGGACCGGACGCTCGAGGCGACCGCGCTCGAGGTCCTCCCGCGGCTCCGCGGCGCGTTCTGCCTCGTCTTCATGGACGAGAACACGCTCTACGCCGCGCGCGACCCGCACGGCGTCCGCCCGCTGGTGCTCGGCCGCCTCGAGCGCGGCTGGGTCGTCGCGAGCGAGACGGCGGCCCTCGACATCGTCGGCGCCTCGCTGGTCCGCGAGGTCGAGCCGGGCGAGCTCCTCACCATCGACGCCGACGGCCTGCGCAGCCAGCGGTTCGCCGAGCCCACGCCCACCGGGTGCGCCTTCGAGTACGTCTACCTCGCGCGGCCCGACACGACGATCGCGGGCCGCTCGGTGCACGCGGCGCGCGTCGAGATGGGCCGCTCGCTCGCGCGCGAGTTCCCGGTCGACGCCGACCTCGTCATCCCGGTGCCCGAGTCCGGCACGCCGGCCGCGATCGGCTACGCGGCGGAGTCGGGCATCCGGTACGCGCAGGGCCTCACGAAGAACGCCTACGTCGGCCGCACCTTCATCCAGCCGTCGCAGACCCTGCGCCAGCTCGGCATCCGGCTCAAGCTCAACCCGCTGCGCGAGGTCATCCGCGGTCAGCGCCTCGTGGTCGTGGACGACTCGATCGTGCGCGGCAACACCCAGCGCGCGCTCGTGCGCATGCTGCGCGAGGCGGGCGCCGCCGAGGTCCACGTGCGCATCTCGTCGCCGCCCGTGAAGTGGCCGTGCTTCTACGGCATCGACTTCGCCTCGCGCGCCGAGCTCATCGCGACCGGGCTCTCGCCCGAGGAGATCGGGCGCTCGATCGGCGCGGACTCGCTGGGCTACATCTCGCTCGAGGGCATGGTCGCCGCGACGAACCAGCCGTCGTCGCAGCTGTGCACCGCGTGCTTTACGGGGAAGTACCCGATCGAGCTGCCCTCCGCGGACCGCCTCGGCAAGAACCTCCTCGAGCAGAGCGAGCTCCCGCTCGGTGCGCCCGAGGACGGCCTGGCGACGCTCGTCACCGCGACCGGCGGCGCCGGCGCGCTCGACCACCCGTGAGCGCGGGCGAGGGCGCGCCGCGCGTCACCTACGCGTCCGCAGGCGTCGACACGGAGGCGGGCGACCGCGCGGTCGAGCTCATGAAGGACGCCGTCCGCGCGACGCACGGCCCCCAGGTGCTGGGCGGCGTCGGCGGCTTCGCCGGCCTCTACGACCTCTCTGCGCTGACGCGCTACCGTCGCCCGCTGCTCGCGTCGTCGACCGACGGCGTCGGCACCAAGGTCGCCATCGCGCAGGCCCTCGACGTGCACGACACGATCGGCTACGACCTCGTGGGCATGGTCGTCGACGACATCGTCGTCGTGGGCGCCGAGCCCCTGTTCATGACCGACTACATCGCGACGGGCCGCGTCGTCCCCGAGCGCGTGGCCGACATCGTCCGCGGGATCGCCCAGGCGTGCGCCGAGACCGGCACCGCCCTGGTCGGCGGCGAGACGGCGGAGCACCCGGGCCTCCTCGGACCGGACGAGTACGACGTCGCGGGCGCGGCCACGGGCATCGTCGAGGCCGACGCGCTGCTCGGCCCCGAGCGGGTGCGCGAGGGCGACGTCGTCGTCGCCATGGCGTCCTCGGGGCTGCACTCCAACGGGTACTCGCTCGTGCGGCGCGTGGTCGAGGTGGCGGGCTGGGGCCTCGAGCGCGACGTGCCCGAGCTGGGCCGCGCGCTCGGCCTCGAGCTGCTCGAGCCCACACGGCTGTACACGCGACCCTGCCTCGACCTCGCCGCGGACGGCGCCGCGCAGGTCCACGCCTACAGCCACGTCACGGGCGGCGGCCTCGCGGCGAACCTCGCGCGCGTGCTGCCGGCCGGCCTCCTCGCCGACGTCGACCGCTCGTCGTGGGTGGTGCCGCCGGTGTTCGAGCTCGTCCGGCGCCTGGGCGACGTGCCGTGGGGCGACCTCGAGCGCACCCTCAACCTCGGCGTCGGCATGGTGGCCGTGGTCGGCGCGGCGGGAGCGGACGCCGCGATCGCGCGGCTCACGGCCGCAGGTGTGCCCGCGTGGGCCCTCGGCACCGTGCGTGCGGACGACGGCGCGACCGGGCCCGACGTCGTGCGTGGCACCAAGGGCGTCGACGGCGGCGCCGTCGCGCTGCACGGCGGCTACCGCACGAGCTGAGGCGCGCCGACGGGATCGCCGGCGTGCGCGTCCCGGGCGCGGGGTGCGCCGGCGGGACGAGCACACGAACGCGGCGCGCGGGCACGACGAGGTGCCCGACGCGCCGCGTCGGCGTTCGTTCGCTCGGACCTCCCGGCGGACCCTCGGGTCACGCCGGTGTCGTCAGCGGTCCTCGCCCGCCCAGTCCGCGAACTCGTCGACGTCGTCGCGGGAGTCCGGGGTCGGCCGGGTTCCGGTGAGGTCGCTGCGGCGGGGACCAGACGTGAGCTCCTGCTCGAGGGCTCGATAGTTCGGCTCGTAGCTCGAGTACTTGAGCTCGCGAGCGACCTTCGTCTGCTTCGCCTTCTGACGGCCGCGCCCCATGGCATCGACCCCCTCTATAACGTAGAAGCGGGGCGGCACCGTGCAGTCACGTGCGGCCCCGGGGTGCTGGTTCTCGTCGTGGGGTAACGCTACATGGTCCGGGGATGTTCCGGCGACCTGCGGGGCGTGGCCGGCGTCACGCACACCGGACGTCCACAGGGTGTTCACCCGGCCGGGCGCACCGGTGCCCGTCCGGCCGCCGCCGTCGGCCGCCGGCCGCGGCGCGCGCCGAGCCGGCGCGGACCCGCGTCGGTCACACCGGCTGTGACGAGCGTCTCATGCGATCAAGGACGGCGGTTTTCACGGCGGAGCGACGCTATCGGTGCCGGATCGCCGTCGTCCGCCCCTGCCGACCACGGTTTCCGTGGCGCGCACGCGTTCCCACGACGGTTCTCACGGCGCAGCCCGAGACACGCGGGCCACATGTCGAGACGGATGCGGGCCGGGCACCGCGTGTCCGCTGTACGGTGTTTTGGTACGGAAAGTGCAAGGCATGACGTCACGACGCAGTGACCATCGTCGGGCGCCCGCCACCGGCGGCTCGCCCGACCTCCCGAAGGAGGACCACGTGTCAGCTCGTCAGACCCCGCCCGAGGCGCTCCTCACGCCGTCCGAGGTGGCCGCGCTCTTCCGCGTGGACCCCAAGACCGTGACGCGCTGGGCCAAGGCCGGCAAGCTCACCGCCATCCGTACCCTCGGCGGGCACCGCCGCTACCGCGAGGACGAGGTCCGCGGCCTGCTCGAGGTGCCCAACCAGCGCGCCGTGGTGGCCTGACCCCCGCCCCACCGGCGCTCGCGCCAACCGCACCCACGCACGACCGCCGCCGCTCGCTGCCGCGCGCGCGAGCGGCGCGCGTCGGTGCGTCACCGAGGGCGGGTGCTGCCTCCGCGGGCGCCGCCGACGGGCCACCGCCATGTCCGGATCCCGCCAGCCCGGTCGGCGGGGCGGGGGCAGGATGAGCACGTGACCCCACCGCTCGCCCTCGACCGCGACGTCGCCTACCGCGCCGTCCAGGGCCGCGACCCGCGCTTCGACGGCCGGCTGTTCGTCGCCGTGCGCAGCACCGGCATCTACTGCCGCCCGTCGTGCCCGTCGCGCACCCCCAGGCCGGAGAACTGCCAGTTCCACACGACCGCGGCCGCGTGCGTCGCCGCCGGGTTCCGCGCGTGCCGCCGCTGCCGCCCGGACGCGCTGCCGGGCTCGCGCGAGTGGGACCTCGACGCCGACCTCGCCGGGCGTGCGCTGCGGCGCATCGGTGACGGCGCGGTGGACGTCGACGGTGTGGCGGGCCTCGCCGCGGCGCTGCACGTGAGCGAGCGCCACCTGCACCGCGTCGTCGTCGCGCAGGTCGGCGCGACGCCCGGGCAGCTCGCGCGCACCCGCCGCGCCCAGGTCGCGCGCCTGCTCGTCGAGCAGACCACGTGGCCCATGGCCGACGTCGCCTTCGCGGCCGGCTTCTCCAGCGTGCGCCAGTTCAACGACGTCATGCGGGCCGAGTTCGGCGCACCGCCCTCGACGCTGCGTCCCGGGCCCAGCAGGCGCGGGCCTGCGGCCGGTGGGCACCCGGCACCCGAGGCCGGCGCCGCGACCGTGACGCTCCGCCTGCGGCACGCGGCGCCCTACGACGGCGACGCCTTCGTGGCGCACGTGGCCGCGCGCGCGGTCCCCGGGCTGGAGGAGGCGCGCGTCGACCCGGGGCGCGCCGGCTCGGTCCGCCGCGTGGTCCCGGCACGCGGTGGCGACGCGCTCGTCGAGCTCACCCCCGGCGAGCGGCACCTCACCGCGACCCTCACGGTGCCCGACATCGCGGACGTCCCGCGGCTCGTCGGCCGCCTGCGGCACTGGGCGGACCTCGACGCCGAGCCCGCGCGCGTCGGTGCGGTGCTCGCCCAGGACCCGCTCCTCGAGCCGCTCGTGACCCGGCGGCCCGGGCTGCGGGTCCCCGGCACGGTCGACCCGGGCGAGCTCGCGCTGCGCACGGTCCTCGGCCAGCAGGTCAGCGTCGCGGCGGCCCGGACGCTCACGGGCCGGCTCGTCGCCGCGGCGGGGGCGCCCACACCGCACGGGTTGCTCCGGTTCCCCGAGCCCGCCGAGGTCGCCGCCATGGGCGTCGACGGCCTGCGGGCGCTCGGCCTCACGGGCGCGCGGGCGACGACCCTCGCCCACCTCGCCGCCGTGCTCGCCGACGGCCTCGACCTGGGGCCGGGCGCCGACCGTGCCGTCGCGCGCGCGGCGCTCGCCGCGGTGCCCGGCATCGGCCCGTGGACCGTCGAGTACGTCGCCCTGCGCGCGATGGGCGACCCCGACGCCTTCCCCGCGCACGACCTCGTCCTGCGCCAGGCGCTCGGCGGCGTCACGGCCGCCGAGGCCGTGCGCCGAGCGGAGTCCTGGCGCCCCTGGCGCGGGTACGCCGCGCAGCACCTGTGGACGTCCCGATCGACCCTGGAGGACGCATGACCGCCACCCCGACCACGGTGACCCCGACCACGGTGACCCCGACGACCGCGGCACCCGCCGGACCGACGACGGCGGCACCCGCCGGCCCGACCACCGCGGCACCCGCCGGCCTGACGACCGCGGCCCTCGGCCCGACGACCGCGGCTCCGGGCCCGACGACCGCGGGAGGTCCGGCACGTTCGAGGGCGGGCGGCCGGCCGGACGCCGACCGACCGGCGCCCGCCCGCGCCGGACGCGATTGGTCCGACGTCCCCGCGCTCGTCCTCGCCGCGACGGTCGCGACGCCCGGGGGCGACGTCGCGCTCGCGGTGACGCCCGACGGCGTCGTGCGCGCGGCGGGCTACGCGCCGCTCGACGCGGTGCTCGGCCGCCTGCGTGCCGCCTACCCCGGCGTCGTCAGCCGCGAGGTCGCGCCCGCGGACCTGCCCGGGGACGCGGTGCCGGCCCTCGAGCGGTACGCCGCGGGCGACGCGGGCGCCCTCGAGGCGGTGCCCGTCACCCAGCCGGGCGGCGAGTTCTTCCAGGCCGCCTGGGACGCCATGCGCCGCATCCCGCCGGGCCGCACGGTCACGTACACCGAGCTCGCGGCGATGGCGGGACGTCCCGCGGCCGTGCGCGCGGCCGGCACGGCCTGCGCGCGCAACCTCGTCGCGCCGTTCGTGCCGTGCCACCGCATCGTCCGCACGGACGGCTCGCTGGGCGGGTACGCGTTCGGCGTCGCGACCAAGCAGGCGCTCCTCGCGCACGAGCGCGGCGCGGCGTCCTGACGGCTTGACCGCCCGACGGCCTGACCCGGCGTCAGCCGCGGCGGACGAGCTTCCCCACGACGCCGAGGACGACGGCGGCCCCGGCGCCGAGCACGATCCACGCGCGCCGGGTCGGCTCGGGCTCGTCGGCGGGTCGCACGTCGCCCGTGACGCGGCGCCGCAGGTCGGCGACGGCCGCCTTGACCTCGTCGGAGATCTCGGCCGCCGCGTTCTTCGGGTTGAGGCGGTCGCTGAGCTCGTCCACCGTGTCCTTGAGCTGGGCCCGCGTCCGGGCGATCTCCGCCTCGATCTCGGCGGGGTCGGTCGAGGGACCGGACGAGCTCATGAGTGGAGTCCTTCCTTGACGGCGGCGACGTCGGCCTTGATGCTCGCCTGCGCGCGCTCGGGGCCGGGGGGCTTGCTCTGGTCGAGCGCGCGCTTGCCGACGGCCCCGAGGATGCCGGCGACCAGCAGGAGCACGACCGCGACGATGAGCGCCGCGAGCCAGGCGGGCACCGCGTGCGCGAGCCCGAGGATCGCCGTCGTGACGAGCGCGGCGAAGCCGAAGAACCCGAGGAACGCGGCGGCCCCGAACAGGCCGATGCCGACGCCCGCGTGCTTGGCCTTGATCGCGAGCTCGGCCTTGGCGAGCCGGATCTCGTCCCGGATCAGCTGGGACAGCTTCTCGGAGAGGCTGCTGACCAGCTCCCCGATGCTCGGCCGGGCATCGGGTCGCGTTGTGTGAGCCACCTCACCACGTCCTTCGTCGTCGGGAGCCGCCACGGCGGCCTGCGTCCGATGACATTGTTCTGCACCGGCCGCCCCGGCGCACGTGCGTCGGCGCACGGATCCTGGCGCCGAGGCGTCAGAGGCTGCCCTCCCACTCGGCGGCGACGCCGGCGGGACGGAACCCGAGCGCCACGTTGATCGCGAGCATGGGCGCGTTCTCCTCGGCGTTCCACGTGTGCACCCGACGTGCGCGCGGGGCCACCTCGGGCAGCGCCCGCGCGACGGCGCTCTTCACCAGCATCCCGAGCCGGTGCCCGCGGTGCTCGCGCAGCACGAGCGTGTCCTCCTGGAAGACGGGGCCCTCGCCGTCGACCGGGTAGGCCACCATCGAGAAGCCCGCGAGGCGACCCGACGCGACGTGCTCCGCGGCCGCCATGAGGTAGCGCTGGCCGCGCTCGTGGAACTGCTGCTCGGCCGACCGCACCCGGTCGGCGTCCCAGGGGTCCTCCTCGACGTCGAGCGCGCCCGACGGCGCGTCGGTGCTCATCCGCGTCTCGAGGGCGGCGACGTCGTCGACCCAGGCCGCGGGGATCTCGTCGTGCCAGACGTGCACGCGGTACGCGTCGCCCGCGGCCGCGAGGGCGTCGTCGTGCAGGCGCGCGAGGTGGTCCGCGGGGACGGGGAGGTCGAGGACCGAGTGCCGGGCGATCTGCTCGAGGCGCAGGCCGCGCGCGAGGAGGAACCGGGCCGTGGGGTGGTCGGCGGGGAAGCGGCCGCTGCCCGTGGGGGCCTCGAGCGCGCCCGGGCCCGGCGGCGGCTCGGTGCCGGCCATGCCGTCGGTGTGCACCACGCGGCGGCCCGCGTCGCGGGCGACGGCCGTGACCCGGTCCCACAGGGCCGCGCCGATGCCGCGCCCACGTCGCTCGGGGTGGACGCCCACGTACACCTCGGCGATGTGCGCGTTGCCCACCTGCGGGAAGGCGACCATGCCGCGCCCGACGACGGACTCCGGCGTGCGGCTGCCGTCGGCGACCGCGACGAAGCGCCGCATGCGGCGGTAGGGGTCGAGCAGCGTCGCGCGCGTCGTGGCGGCGTCGAGCGCGAGGTCCGTGTCGCCGAGGTCGTCGAGGGCGATGGCGCGCTCGAGGAGGACGGTGCCGTGGATGGCCCAGGCGTCCGGGCTGTCGAGGTCGGCGGGGAGGACCTCGAGGATCTCGACGGTGCTCGGGACGGTCGGCGTGGTCGTGTGCTCGCTCACGGTCCGAGCGTCGCGCCTCGCCGGGGGAGGCGCGACGGAATTAGCCGGGGACGACGACGCCCCGCCGGCGTCGGGCGCGGGCGGGGCGTGAGGTCCTGGGTGGCCACTGGCAGGGTCGAACTGCCGACCTTTCGATTTTCAGTCGAACGCTCTACCAACTGAGCTAAGTGGCCGTGCGTACTGCCGAGCGACCCCGACGGGACTTGAACCCGCGACCTCCGCCGTGACAGGGCGGCGCGCTAACCAACTGCGCTACGGGGCCTTGGTGAAGCCAAGACCATGCTGCTGAACTGCTGAACTGCTCGTCGTGCTGGACCGCTGAACTGCTCGACCCGGGCCGTACCCCCAACGGGATTCGAACCCGTGCTACCGCCGTGAAAGGGCGGGGTCCTAGGCCGCTAGACGATGGGGGCCCGTGTCACGTCGGACGCCCGTGACGTCGAAGCGTCGTAAGACCTCGGAAAGCATACGGGAGCGCCTCCGGATCTCCAAAGCGGCCCCCTCGGGGGGCCCTGACCTGCCCGGACGGTGCCCGGAGGGGGCGCGGGGCGCGATGATGGGGGCATGGTCGAGATGAGCCGGGAGGCGTTCGAGGACGCCGTGCGCGACGCCCTCGACCTCATCCCCGCCGAGCTCGCGGCGCAGATGGACAACGTCGTCGTGCTCGTCGAGGACGACGCGCCCGAGGACGACCCGGACCTGCTGGGCCTGTACGAGGGCGTCGCGCTGACCGAGCGGGACGGGTGGTGGGCGGCGGGGTCGCTCCCGGACCGGATCACGATCTTCCGGAACCCGACGCTCGCGGTGTGCGAGACGGCCGACGACGTGGTCGACGAGGTCGCCGTGACGGTCGTGCACGAGATCGCGCACCACTTCGGGATCGACGACGACCGCCTGCACGCGCTCGGCTGGGCCTGAGCGGTCGACGAGGACGAGCGGACGAGAGGACGAGGATGCGGATCGGGATCGTGCTGCTGCCCCAGGAGCGCTGGGCCGTCGACCGGGAGCGCTGGGTGCGCGCCGAGGAGTACGGCTTCGACCACCTGTGGACCTACGACCACCTCGCGTGGCGCACGCTCGCCGACGAGCCGTGGCTCGCCACCGTGCCCCTCCTCGCGGCGGCAGCGACGGTCACGCACCGCGCCCGCCTGGGCACGTGGGTCGCGAGCCCCAACTTCCGCCACCCGGTCCCGTTCGCCAAGGACGTCATGGGGCTCGACGACATCAGCGAGGGCCGGTTCGTGCTCGGCGTCGGCGCGGGGGGCACGGGCTGGGACGCCGAGGTGCTCGGGCCGCCCGTGACGCCCCGGGTGCGCAGCGAGCGGTTCGCCGAGTTCGTCGAGCTGCTCGACCTCCTCCTCACGCAGCCCGTGACCGACTGGTCCGGCCGGCACTTCGAGGCGCACGCCGCGCGCATGCTCCCGGGCTGCGTGCAGACGCCGCGGGTCCCGTTCGTCGTCGCCGCGAACGGGCCGCGCGCCCTGCGGGTGGCGGCGCGGTACGGCCAGGGGTGGGCCACCTACGGGGTCGGCGCCGCGGTCGACGCCGACGGGACCGGCCCGGGGCGTGACGCGCTGCAGGAGCAGTGGTGGTCCGACCTGGCCGGCCTCGTCGAGCGGTTCGAGGATGCCGCGCGCGACGCGGGCCGCGACCCCGCGACCATCGACCGCTACCTCAACGTCGACGCGGCCCCGGTGTTCTCGCTCGAGTCCGTCGACGTCCTCGAGGAGGGCGTGGCGCGCGCCGCGGCGCTCGGGTTCACGGACGTCGTCGTGCACTGGCCGCGCGCCGAGGGCGTCTACGCGGGGAGCGAGGCGGTCCTGGAGCAGGCGGCCTCGCGCCTCCCCGCCCTCCGGGCCCTCTGACCCCTCGTTCGCGGGGGTGGGGTGGGTGGGTCAGGGGTGGGACTGGCGGGCCTGCCAGGCGCTCGCGACCATCTGCGTGAGGGAGTGGCGCATGCGCCAGTCGAGGTCGCGCGCCGCCAGCTCCCCGGACGCCACGATCCGCGCGGGGTCGCCCGGCCGGCGCGGGGCCTCCTCGGGCTCGAAGGCGATCCCGGTGACCTCGGCCATCGCGGTCATGATCTGGCGCACCGAGACGCCGTCCCCGCTGCCGAGGTTGTAGACCGGCTCGAGCGGACGGCCCTCGGCGAGCGCGCGGGCCGCCGCGACGTGCGAGGTCGCGAGGTCGGCGACGTGCACGTAGTCGCGCACGCACGTGCCGTCGGGCGTTTCGTAGTCCGTGCCGTTGATGCGCGGCGTGCGGCCCGCGACGAGCGCGTCGAGGACGAGCGGGAAGAGGTTGTGCGGGCTCGTGTCGTAGAGGTCCGGCGTGCCCGACCCCACGACGTTGAAGTACCGCAGCGACGTGTGCCGCAGGGGCGCGGGCGCGTCCGCCGTCGCGCGCGCCTGGTCGCGCAGCAGCCACTCGCCGATGAGCTTGCTCTCGCCGTACGGGGACTCGGGCGCGGGCGGCGTGGCCTCGGTGACGAGGTCGGTGTGCGGCGTGCCGTAGACCGCGGCGCTCGACGAGAACACGACGGCCTCGACGCCGGCCTCGGCGGCCGCGCGCAGGAGGTGCGCGGTGCCGGTGACGTTCTGCTCGTACGTGTGCAGCGGGCGCTGCACGCTGACGCCCGCGTACTTGAACCCCGCGAGGTGCACGACGCCGGTCACCGCGTGCTCGCGCATCGCGGCGAGCACCGCGTCGGTGTCGAGGATGCTCGCGCGCACCAGGGGGACGTCGTCGGGCACGAATGCTTCGTGCCCGCTCGAGAGGTCGTCGACGACGACGGCGGGCAGGCCCGCCTCGCCGAACGCGCGCACCACGTGGGATCCGATGTAGCCGGCGCCGCCGGTCACGAGCCAGGTCATGGCACCCAGGATAGCCACAGGATCGAAAGAACTTCAACAAAACCGAACATCCGGCCGCCGCGACGGGCCCGGACGCAGCGACGCCCGGTGGCACGGGGCCACCGGGCGTCGCGTACCGCGGGTCGCGTCAGACGCGACGACGGCGGCCGAGCATGTTCGCGGCGATCGTCACACCGATCGCGGCGAGGACGACCTGGATGATGAGCTCGATCCAGTCGATGCCGGGCGTGTCCTCGGTGCCGAGGAGCGCGCCGGCGATCCACGTGCCGAGCAGCGCGGCGATGATGCCGACGATCACGGTCACGAGGAGCGAGATGTTCTGCCGCCCCGGAGCCACGAGGCGCCCGAGCAGCCCGATGATGATGCCGACGACGATCGCGGCGATGATGGAGCCGATTCCCATGGCTGACCTCCGTTGCTGGATCTTTCCTGGGGTGCTGACCCTCGGCACGGACGCTAGACCCGCCCGGGTGAGCCCGCACGTCGAGTTGATCGACGTACCCGATCGAGTGAGGCGGGTCACGTCCCGGGTGCCCGGGTCGTGGGTGGACGCCCGAGTTCGTCCTAGCCTGGACGGGTGACCCCCGCAGCCCCGTCCCTGAGCCTGCCCGCGCACCCGCCCGGTCTCCTCGCGGCCGCCGACGCCGCCGAGGCGGGCGGCACCGCGGCCGGGCCGGTCATCGTGCTCACCATCGCCGGCGCCCTCATCGTGGCGCTCGTCGTCGCCGAGGTGGTCGCCGCCGTCGTGCGTGCGGTCGGGCGCCGCACGTGGCTCGCGGAGAACCTCTCCCGCCGCGCGCGCCGGCCGCTGCGGGTGGTGCTCGTCGTGGCCTCGGTGTGGGTCGCCCTGCGGCTCGTGACCGACCCGCCGCCCGGGGGACCGACCTGGCGGCCGGGGCTCGAGCACGCGCTGCTCATCGTGCTCATCGTGTCGGTCGCGTGGCTCGTGGGGGCGCTCGCCTTCGTCGTCGAGGACGCGACGGCCGCGCGCTACCGGACGGACGTGCCCGACAACCGCCACGCGCGTCGCGTGCGCACCCAGGTGATGGTCCTGCGCCGCCTCACGGTGGCCGCCCTCGTGCTCGTCGCGCTCGCCGCCGTGCTCCTGACGTTCGACGGCGCGCGCGCGATCGGCGCGGGCGTGCTCGCGTCCGCCGGCGTGCTGTCGGTGGTCGTCGGCCTCGCGGCGCAGACGTCGCTCGCCAACGTCTTCGCGGGCCTGCAGCTCGCGTTCACGGACGCGATCCGCGTGGACGACGTCGTCGTGGTCGACGACGAGTGGGGCCGGATCGAGGAGATCACGATGACCTACGTGGTCGTCCACGTCTGGGACGACCGGCGGCTCATCCTCCCGTCGACCTACTTCACGTCGACGCCGTTCGAGAACTGGACCCGGCGCGCGGCGGACCTCCTCGGCACGGTCGAGCTCGACCTCGACTGGCAGGTGCCCGTCGCCGAGATGCGCGCGGAGCTGACGCGCCTCCTCGGTGAGAGCGGCCTGTGGGACCACCGGATCGGCATCCTCCAGGTCACCGAGGCGACGGGAGGCTTCGTGCGGGTCCGCGCGCTCGCGAGCGCCGTCGACGCGCCGACCCTCTTCGACCTGCGGTGCGAGGTGCGCGAGGGCCTCGTCGACTGGCTCCAGCGCCACCACCCGGAGGCGCTGCCCCGGACGCGGTGGGAGCAGTCGGCGACCGAGCCCGCGGCGCGGCCGGCGCCCCGCACGCCCGACGTCGCGCGGGAGCCCGACGTCGCGACGCCACGCACGGCGCCGACGCCCACGGCCGTCCCGGGCGCGCCCGGCCACCCGACGGCGGACGACACCGTGCGCCTCGACCCGGGCAAGGACTCGCGGCTCTTCACGGGCAGCATCCGCGCGGTCGAGCGCTCGCGCGTGTTCCAGGGCCCCGGCGACGAGGTGATCGCCGAGCGCGAGCAGACGGCGTCGGGCCAGCTGCCGCCCGTGCCGCCCGAGGGAGGACCCGCGCGCCACGAGCGCTGAGCGGGGCCGCCCTCCGGTTGCGATCAGCCACGGCGTTCGCGACGGTGGGCTCGCGCCACCACCGGGGCGGCGCCGAGGAGGTGCCCCGATGCTCACGCTCACGCCCAACGCCCGGCACGCGGTCCGGGACATCGCCGCGCGCGCCCACCTCTCACGTCGGGGCGGGCTGCGGATCGCCGAGTCGCGCGAGCGCGCCGGGGCGTTCGAGGTGTCGCTCGTCGAGGAGCCGGTCGAGGGCGACGAGGTCATCGAGGCGGACGGCGCGCGCGTGTACGTCGAGCCGCGGACGTCGTCGGTCCTCGCCGACCAGCAGCTCGACGCCGCCGCGTCGCCCGAGGGGACCGGCTTCCTGCTCGCGCCCCGGGACTGAGCGGACGACCTCGGCGCGGACCGGTCTCAGCGGGTCGCGCGGCGGATCGCCGCGACCGCCTCGCGGTGCACGGCGTCGAGGCCGTCGACACCCGCCTGGTGCGCGAGGGAGGCGTGGACGCGGACCGCGACGGCGCGCGCCCGCAGCGCCCGGTCCTCGGGCACGTCGCCGTAGGCGTCGAGGAAGGCCGCCCGGGCGGCGCCGTCGAACGCGCCGTACGCGGCCATGAGGTCGACGCACGGGTCCGCGAGCGCGACGTCGCCCCAGTCGATGACGCCCGTGAGCCGGCCGTCGGCCACGAGGAGGTGGCGCACGTGCAGGTCGCCGTGGACGAGCACCGACGCCTCCGGGCCGGGCGGGGGCAGGCGCTCGACGGCGGCGAGCACGCCCTCGGCGTCGGCGGTGAGCGCCGGGTCGCCGAGGTCCGCGAGCGCCGCGCGCGCCCGCGCCGTGACCGTCGTCGGGTCGGCGCGGCGGTTGGGGTCCGCCCGCAGCGTGAGCCCGTCACGGGCGAGCGCCGCCGTGGTCTCGCGCGCGAGGTCGGGCGCGTGCAGCGCGCGGAGCAGCGTCCCGGCCGCGCGCGCGACGGCGCCCCGCGCCGCGTCCTCGACGCCCGCGCGCGCGAGCTCGACGCCCGGCAGCGCCCGCGCCCCCCAGAACGGCCACGGCACCTCGGCGGTCGGGCTGCCGAGCCAGCGCGGGTGGGGGATCGGGACCTCGAAGCGGTCGGCGAGGTGGCGCAGCACCGCGAGCTCGTGGCGCGCGCCGGGGAGCGCGATCTCGCGGTGCACGAACCGGAAGAGCCACGCGTCACCCACGGCGACCACGAGGTTGTCCCAGCCGGCGTCGAACACGCGCACGGGCAGGCCGGCGAGCTCGGGGAACTGCTGGGCCACGACGGCGCGCGCGAGCCGCTCGTCGATCACGACGTCGGGCGTCCACACGTGCGGCACCGCCCGAGGATAGGGCGGCTCAGCCGCGGCGCGCCGGGGCGGGCTGGTCCCGGTGCGTGTGGTCGCCGCGGCGCGGGTGGTGCAGCGCCGTGATGAGCGGGTTGACGACGGGCGGCGGCAGCGGGCCGGGGCGGCCGACGAGGTAGCCCTGCGCGGCGTGCGCGCCGAGCCCCGTCCAGGCCTGGAGGTCGGCGACGTCCTCGAGCCCCTCCACGACCAGCGCGGCGCCGGTCTGCTGCGCGAACTCGACGAGCGAGACCGCGAGCGCGCGGCGCAGCGGGCTCGCCGCGAGGTGCTGCGTGAGGGACATGTCGAGCTTGATGGTGTCCGGGGCCAGGTGGACGATGTGGCGCAGGCTCGCGAAGCCGGCGCCGGCGTCGTCGACCGCGATCTTCACGCCCAGCGCGCGGAGCGCCTGGACCGAGCCCTCGAGCACGGGGTAGTCCTCGACGACGGCGTGCTCGGTGATCTCCATGACGAGCGGGCGCCCGGCCGCGGCGAGGAGCGCGTGGAGGCGCTCGTCGGCGAGCGTCGCGGGCGACGCGTTGACCGACAGCTCGATCTCGGGCGGCAGGTCGCGCGCGCCTTCGAGCGCCGCCTCGACCGCGAGGATCTCGAGCTCTGTGCCGCGGCCCACGGAGCGGGCCGCCGCGAACCACAGGTCGGGCGACCGGTAGGGCTCGGGCTCGAAGCGCGTCAGTGCCTCCACGGCGACGAGGCGGCCGTCGCCGAGCGCGTAGATGGGCTGGTAGACGGGCCGGAAGAGCCGGCCGTCGACGACGTCGTCGACCCGCTGGAGCAGCTCGGGCTCCAGGGCGCCGGGTGCGTGCCCGGGGCCGATCGTCTGGCGCAGCTCGAGGGTGAGCTGGCGCTCGTAGGCGCGCTCGCGCAGACCGAGCGCGAGGGCCGCGAGCGACGCGACGACGACGAACATCGCGCCGCGCACGATCCAGCTCGCCGGCTGCTGCGGCTCGCCGGTCTCGGTGACCAGGGGCATGAGCGGTCCGCACAGGACGGTCGCGACGAGCGCCGTGGGGATCGAGCCGCGCGCGCCGAAGGGCAGGGTCGCCGCCATGATCGGCAGGTAGAACAGGTGCGGCGTCGACAGGTGCGTGCCGCCCGTGGTGTAGACGACGACCCAGCCGAGCCCGAGCGTGACGGCGAGCACGGTCACGGACGCCCACCGGGGCAACGACGACGAGCGCCGCACGGCGCGGTCGAGCCAGACGGGCTCCACGGGGTCCAGCGTCGGGCTCGTCACGGCCACGCGTCGTCACCTCCGCTCCGGGCCCGGGCCCCCTGCGCCATCGTGGCACTCGGGACGCCCGGGCGGGAGGTGCGGGCGGGATTCGCACCCGCGGCCCGCCGGACGGCGCCGGGGTCTGGTGGGCGTGGGTGCCGGGGGTCTAGCGTCCGGATCGTCCGGGTTCTCCTCGTCAGTGGGGCAGGCGAGAGCTCATGGCCGTTCCGCTCCTCCTCGCGGGTCCGCTGCTGCGCCGCGTCGACCCCGGGCTCGTCGCCGTGCAGGTCGTCCTCGGCGAGGCGGCCGAGGTCCGGCTCACGGTGTACGAGGGGCGCGTCGCGCACGACACCGAGAACCCGCCGTTCGCGCGCAGCGACGACCCGGCGGACCCGAACGCGCCGCCGCCGCACCCCGGCGGGGCGACGGTGCGGATCGGCGAGCGGCTGCACCTGGGCCTCGTCACGGCCCGCCTGCCACCCACGTCGGGGCGCGCGTTCCAGCCCGACCGCCTCTACTCCTACGACGTCCGGATCACGACCGCCGGCGGGGTCACGAGCGACCTCGCGACGCTCGGGCTGCTCGGGCCGCACACCGTCAGCGGCGTCGAGGCCGGTCCGCTCGGCTACGCCGACCGGATGCTCCCGAGCTTCGCGCTGCCCCCGACGACGCTCGACGACCTCCGCCTCGCGTACGGGTCCTGCCGCCGGCCCGGGTACGACGACGGCGACGCGCTCGCCTGGCTCGACGAGGTGCTCGCCGCGACGATGGACGACCCGCGCGCGAGGATCCACCAGCTCTTCCTGGGCGGGGACCAGATCTACGCCGACGACGTCGACTCGATCATGATGCTGCGCACCGCCGAGCTGGGCGTCGAGCTCGTCGGCACGTCGGGCGGGGTGCCGGTCGAGCGCGTGCCGGTCGACCAGGTGCTGCGGCGCCCGGCCGGGAGCGCGGTGGACCCGGCGGACCCGGCCGCCGCCTACGCGCCCGAGACCCCCGCGCAGACGGCGGACGCGGGTGCGCTGCCCGCGGGCCCGCCCGCCTTCCCCGTCGGCGACCTGCCCGCCGGCCCGCAGGACGTCCCGATCGGCGGCCGCCTGCGGCTCACGAACCTCGCCGCCCAGCTGACGAGCACCGACGGCGTCAACCACCTCGTCTCGCTCGGCGAGTTCGCGGCCGCCTACGTGCTCGCGTGGTCGCCCGCGTGCTGGGGCGACGTCGTGCCCGGGGCCTCGCGCGTCCCGGTCGGCGGGACGATCGGCCCACCCCTGCGCTGGCTCGACGTCCTGGGCGAGGACGACGACGTCGCGATGCCGCGCCCCGTACACCCCGAGCGCGTCCCGGAGCACCTGTTCGCGTCCGCCGCCGCGATCGCGGCGCGGGCCGCGGAGGCCGCGACGGTGAGCGACGCCGAGCGCGCACGGTCCCGGCGCCGGAGCCACCGCGTCCACCGCGAGTTCCTGCTCGGGCTCGCGAAGGTGCAGCGCGTGCTGGCCAACGCGCCGACCTACATGGTGCTCGACGACCACGACGTCACCGACGACCTCTTCCTCAGCCCGATGTGGCGCCGCCGCGTGCTCGGCACCGCGCTCGGGCAGACGGTCCTCACGAACGGGATGCTCGCCTACGCCCTGTTCCAGGACTGGGGCAACGACCCGCGGCGCTACGACCCGGTCACGACCGCCGAGCACCCGGAGCTCGGCGGGCAGCTCCCCGGCGACCTGCTGGACCGCGCGACCGAGCTCTTCCCGGCCGGCGCGGCCGCCGGGCCGGACCGGGACCTGTTCACGGCGATCGGCCGGATGTTCGGGCACCATCTCGACAACCCCGTGCTCCCGGACGGCCGCTTCGGCCCGGTCGACGCCGCGATGACGTGGCACTTCACCGTCGACGGCCCGAAGCACGTCGTCGTCGCGCTCGACAACCGGACGCGGCGCAGCTACGCCGCGGAGATCGGCCCGCCGGGCAACGTGTCCACCGAGGCGCTCGTCGACCAGGTGCCCAGGCCGCCGCTGCCCGCGGGGCGCGAGGTGCTCGTGGTGCTCGCCCCGCTCCAGGTCCTCGGCCCGCCGGTGATCGACGAGGTCGTCGCGCGGGCGATCTACCGGGTGTTCGACCTCGTCGAGGCCGGCGACCTCACCGACCCGACGTCGCTCGCGGGCACCCGGCGGATGCCGGGCACCAACCCCGACGCGCTCGAGACGTGGGCGTTCGACGCGGTGACGTACGAGCACCTGCTCGCCCGGCTCGCCGAGCACGGCCGCGTCGTCGTGCTCTCGGGCGACGTGCACAACGCGGCGTCCAACGTCATGAGCTACTGGCGCGGCGACGCGCCCCGGCCCGCACGCATCGCCCAGCTCACCTCGAGCGGGTTCAAGAACGTCATGCCCGTCTACCTGCGCGCGCTCGACCGCAGCGCCATGCTGCTCCAGGAGCTGCTGCGCGCGAAGCTCGGCGTCGAGCGCCTGGGCTGGACGCGGCCCGACGCCGACCTCGTGCTGCTGCCCCGCGGCCTGACCGAGGCCGACCTCGTCGCGACGACGCGCGCGCGGCTGCTGCGCAGCCCCGTGCTCCTGACGACGCACGGCTGGCCCGACGAGAACGAGGAGGGCGCGGCCCCCGACCCGGGGCTGACCTCGCGGCTCAACCCCGCGCGCCCGCCCGAGTGGCGGTGGCGCATCACGCCGCTGCTCGACGAGCGGTCCGACGCCGACCGCCCGCCGCCGATCCGCGCGGTCCCGCTCGACGACGCGGCGGTCGAGGCGCAGCTCGCCGACCCGGCGACCGCGTTCGCCGCGATGCAGGCCGTCGCGCGCCGGCACCAGGGCTCGCTCGACCGGATGCGGAACACGCGCCAGATGATGTTCCGCTCGAACGTCGGCATCTGCCGGTTCGAGACCGACGACGACGGCGTGGTGACCGTGGTCGGCGAGGTGTACACCTCCGCCGTCGACCCGGAGACGCAGCTGCCGGTGCTCGGCCCGTACATGGTCCACCGCGCGTCCCTCGGACCCGTCGACGAGGCGCCGCCCGAGCAGCTGCGCGAGGCCGTGCTGGCCCGCGCCCCGATCCCGGCGCCGCCGCCATGAGCGCGGGCTCGGTGCTGCGCAGCCTGGCGGGCGAGGTGCTCGACCTCGTCGTCTTCACGGCCGACCTGCTCGGGCGGCCGGAGGCGCGCGAGGCCGTGCTGCGGGACCTCGGGGCGGCGCCGGGCGGGGCGTCCGGCCCGCTCGTGCTGCCCGAGGCGCCGCTCGCCGCCGTCCGCGCCTACCGGGAGCAGGTGGACGGCGACCTCCAGGCGGACGTCGAGGCCGCGGGCAACCTCGCGCTGCTGCTCGGCGCCGTCATCGACCAGGTGGAGGCCTGGGAGGGCGCCGACTGGGCGGGTCGTGGCGACACGTTCGTCACGAGCCTGCTCGACCTGCTGGGGAGCACCTACGTGCGGCGCCGCTGGCCGAAGCTCTTCCTGGTGATGCAGGCGGTCTCGGTCACCGCGGAGCTCACCGGCTCGCTCGCCCCGGGCGACCGGGCGCACTCGCGGTTCCTCAGCGCCTTCGCGACGATCTTCTCGTTCGTGTGGAACCCCGGGCGCACGCTCGACGACCTCGACGACACGCTGCCCGACGCTGAGGGCAGCACCCTGAACACCGCGCGCGACACGTCGTTCCTCGTCGTCGACGGCCTCGTGCGGGGCATCGTCGCCGCGATCGCCGTCGTCGACCAGACGAAGGACGGCGAGAACCGCAACGCGCTCGGCGACGTCGTCGTGGGCTGGGACGCGGCCGCGCTGGACGTGGACTCGCCGGCGCGCCCTACCGCGGCCGACGTGCTCGCGGCGCGCATGACGTCGATCGCGCTGCGCCGCGACGGCGAGGGCGCCGACGCGGAGCAGCTGCGCCTCACGTGGATGTACCTGCCGCGCCGGATCGGGACGCCGGCACGACCGCACCAGCTGTTCCTCGCGCTCGGCGGCAGCCTCACGCTCGACGAGGTGCTCTCCTCGGGGGACGACCCGACGTGGCGGTTCCGCGTCCACGTCCGCAGCGACGCCGACGCGGCCCTGCTCATCGGCGGCGGC
Organism: Actinotalea solisilvae; assembly: GCF_016464425.1. Lineage (GTDB taxonomy): Bacteria > Actinomycetota > Actinomycetes > Actinomycetales > Cellulomonadaceae > Actinotalea > Actinotalea solisilvae. Next base: position 112,028 of record NZ_JADDKQ010000016.1, on the reverse strand, counting down.
GGGGTCGAGGCGAACGCCGCGGCGGCCGGCGCGGCCGTGTCGGTGGGCTACCACGCGGTCCCCGACGAGACCGGCGTGAGCTACGCCCTGCCGCGCGCGACGGGGACCCGCGTCGAGCTCGGCGAGATCGCGGTCGTCCTCACGATCTCCGCGACGGGCGCGCGCGTCCTCCTGCGGCTCGACCACTGCACGCTCGTCGTGGACTCGGCCGACAAGGACTCCTTCGTCCGCACGCTCCTCGGCGGGCGGCCCTACCGCAAGGCGTTCTCGCTCGGCCTCGGCTACGACGCGGCGCTCGGCTTCATCCACGAGGTGCACGTGCCGAGCGCGGTCGACGCGACGGGCCCCGAGCCGCCGTTCGACTCCGCCGGTCCCGCGGGGCCGTCCGACCTCGAGCTCACGCTGCCGCTCGGCGGCGGGGGGACGCTCGGCATCAACGTGCACGAGGTCGTGCTGCGCGCCGCGTACGAGCGCGCCGAGGACCCGGCGACCGGGTGGGCGGTCGCCGTCGGGGCGCTCGTGTCCTTCAGCACGCAGCTGGGACCGCTGTACGTCCGTGTCGACCGGCTCGGCCTGCTCGCCGAGGTCGACACCATGACGCCCTCGGACGAGCGCAACCTGCGCGTGGTCGACGCCCACGTCGACGCGACCCGGCCCACGGGCATCGCGCTCGACCTGCGCACCGGCCCGGTGAGCGGGGGCGGGACCATCCAGTACGACCCCTCGACCGGCGACTACGCGGGTGCGCTCGTCCTGCGCGTGAAGAAGCGCCTCACCCTCACCTGCGTGGGGCTCGCCTCGACCCGGGACCGCGAGGGTGCCGAGCACTCGTCGCTGATCCTCATCGGGACGGTGGAGCACCTCGGCCTCGACGCGGGCGTGGTGACCTTCGACGGTTTCGGCCTGCTCTACGCCTCGGACCGCACGATGGACGTCGCGGCCGTGCGCGCGGCGCTGCCCTCCGGGCAGCTCAAGCACGTCCTGTTCCCCGCGGACCCGGTCAAGCACCTGCCCGAGCTGGTCTCCGCGCTGCGCACCTTCTTCCCGCCGAAGCAGGGCACGAGCATCTACGGCTTCCTCGTGAAGCTCACCTTCGGCAGCGCGCACCCGCTGCTCCGCGCCGACCTCGCGCTCCTGCTCGAGCGCGACTCCCACACGGACTCGAGCCGCCTGCTCGTGCTCGGCCGGCTGTCGTCGGTGCTCCCGCAGGAGGACGACGCGCTCGTGACGCTGAACCTGGACGTCGTGGGCGTGCTCGACCTCGAGACCGGCGCGGCGGCGCTCGACGCCGTGCTCTACGAGTCGAAGCTCTGCGGCCGGTTCGTCCTCACGGGCGCGGCGGCCTTCCGCCGCGAGCGCGGCCAGGGCTTCGCGCTCGCCGTCGGCGGCTTCAACCCGCGGTTCACGCCGCCCGCCGGGTTCCCCGCGCTGCCGCGGGTCACCGTGGCGCTCACGACGGGCGACAACCCGCGGCTGGTCCTCGAGGCGTACCTCGCGGTGACGACGAACACCCTCCAGCTCGGCGCGAAGGCGTCGCTCTACGCCGCGGCGTACGGCTTCAGCATCGAGGGGTACATCGGGTTCGACGTGCTCGTGAGCTTCTGGCCGCCGCACTTCGTCGCCGACTTCGCGGCGGGCGTGCAGCTCAAGCGCGGCTCGCGGAACCTGTTCAAGGTCGACGTGCGGGGCACGCTCGAGGGGCCGATCCCGCTCCGCGTCGCGGGCCGGGCGACCTTCGGCATCCTCTGGTGGGACTACACGGTCTCGTTCGACAGGACGCTCGTCGGGGGCGGCGGTTCGGTCGTCACCGAGAGCATCGACGTCGTCGCCGAGGTGCTCGCGCGGCTCGGCGACGCGCGCAGCTGGCGCGCCGAGCTGCCCGCGAGCGCGGGGCAGGTGGCCGGCGTGCGCAGCGAGCCGCGCAGCGAGGTGCTCCTGCTGCACCCGCTCGGGCGGCTCGTCGTGCAGCAGGCGGTCGTGCCGCTGCGCACCGACCGGGACATCGACCGCGTGGGCGCGGCGGTGCCGCGCGACGCGCGGCGGTTCGCGCTCACCGACCCGCGGATCGGCGGGGCCACGGCCGACGTCGTGCCCGTGAAGGACGAGTTCCCCGACGGGCAGTACTTCGAGATGAGCGACGCCGAGCGGCTCGCCGCGCCCGGCGTGGTGCGCCGCGAGGCGGGCGTGAGCCTCGGCTCGGACCGCTACGTCTCCGACGCCGCCGCGGCGGTCGCCGAGCCGTTCCGGTACACCGAGGTGGTCGTCGGGCCGGACGGCGTGCCCGTCGTCCGGCCGGACCCGCGGCCCGTCGACCCGCGCGAGCTGCGCGCGGGCCTGCGGCTCGCCGCGGCGGCCCGCGCCGCGACGCGCACCGCGGTCGCCGAGCGCTACGGCGGCGTCGAGCGGCCGGACGCGCCGCGCCTCGCCGCGCCGGTGGGCGTGCGATGAGCGAGCCGAACCTCGTCCTGCTGCCGTGGGTGCGCCGCGGCGGACCCCTGGACCTGCCGCCGGACCCGCGCGACGGCCACCCGGCGAGCAGCGTGGCGTCGACCGCCGAGGTGCGGGTCAACGGTGCCGGACCCGCGACCGTCGCGTTCCGCCTCCTCGGTCCCGGTGACGTCACCGGCCTCGCCCCGCAGCAGGTCATCCGGACCGACCCCGCTCCGGGCGCGCGCACCTTCGAGTCCAACTACCTGGCGCAGGTCGAGCTGGACGAGCCGGCGCTGCCCTGGCTCTTCACGCCGGCGTCGGCGTCGGCCGGGCGGCTGCGGCCGTGGCTGTGCCTCGTCGTCGTGCGCGAGCAGCCCGGCGTCCAGCTGCTCCCGCCCGGGCGCGGCGTCCTGCCGGTGCTGCGGATCGGCGGCGCCGCTCGCCCCGAGGACGAGCTGCCCGACCTCGACGAGAGCTGGGCCTGGGCGCACGCGCAGCTCGCGAGCGACGTCGTCCCGGGCGACGCCGCCCTCGCGGGCGCGCTCGCGGGCGACCCGGGGCGCAGCCTCGCGCGCCTGGTGAGCCCGCGCCTGCTGGCCGAGCAGACGGCGTACCTCGCGTGCGTGGTCCCGACGTTCGAGGCGGGCAGGCGCGCGGGGCTGGGCGACGACCCCGGCGACGCCGAGGGTCCGGCGTGGCGGCGCGCGCCGGACATGGCGCCCGTCGACCTGCCCGTGCTGCACCACTGGCGGTTCGCGACCGGCCCGGCGGGCGACTTCCAGTCCCTCGCGCTCGCGATCCGCGGGCGCCCGGTCGCCGAGGGCTTCGGCACGCGCGCCGTCGACCTGTCGACGTCGGGCCTGGGCGTCCCGGGCGCCGACGACGTGCAGCTCCGGCTCGCGGGCGCGCTGCTGACGCTCGGACCCCGCGCCGAGCCGTGGTCCGACCCGGCGATGGCGGCCCGGTTCGCGGACTCGCTGACCGAGGTCGTGAACGCGCCCGACGACGCACCGGCGGGGACCCCGCTGCTCGCCCCGCCGCGCTACGGCTCGCCGTACGTCCTCGCCCCCCGGCTCGACCCCGCGCGCCCGGGTCGCTGGTACGAGCAGCTCAACCGCGACCCGGCGCACCGCGTCGCGGCGGCGCTCGGGACGCTCGTCGTCCAGCACCAGCAGGAGACGCTCGTGGCCGCGGCGTGGGACCAGGCCGCGGACCTCCGGGCCGCGGGCCGCGTGCTGGGGCTCGCGACGCTCGGGCTCGCGCTCGCGGACAGCCTGCACCGGCGGCACGTCGCGCCGCTCCCGCCCGAGGCGGGCCTGTTCGTGCTCGCGCCGCTGCGGGCGCGGCTGCTGGGTGCCCCGGCGACGGGGACGGGCGACGGCGCGAGCTTCGCGCAGCGGTGGGCCGAGGCCCGTCTCCCGGACCGCGCGCTGAGCCCGGCCGTGCGGCGCGCCACCCGGCCGCGGGGCCCGGCCGTGCGCCGGCTGCGGCGCGGAGCGCCGTCGGCCCGGCTCGACGTGCTCGGCCGGATGGCGCCCGCCGTCCGGGTCGGGCGCGAGCTCACGCCGGTCGCCGGGCCGCTGACCTTCGAGGTGGGCGGGGCGTCGTCGCCGACGCCCGTCGAGGCGTCGTGGGCCCAGGTGAGCGCGGCCGCGGTGACGCACGCGCCGCCGCGGCCCGGCTTCGCGCTCGCGCCCGCGCCGGTGCCGACGCCCGGTCCCCGTCCGCTGCCTCCGGTCCTCGGGGGAGGGGTCCTCGACCCGGGCGTCGTCGGCCCGGTCCTCGGTGGCCGCGCGGTCCCGCTCGCGCGGCGGCGCCCGGGCGACCCGGGCGACCCGACGGAGCCCGGGCCGGTCGACCCGGTGGACCCGGACCCGGTGGACCCGGACCCGGTCGACCCGCGGCCCCCGCGCCGGGACAGCGCGGACGCGGTCGCCTTCCGCGCCGCCGCGGCGCGACAGCTCGCGGCGTTCCTGCCGCCCCCGCCGCCCGACCGCCCGCCGCTGGGCGTGCTCCGCAGCGGCGACGTGTTCGCCGAGGCCGTGGCGCTCACGGCGCCGACGCGCACGTTCGGGGCCAGCGTGGCGGGGCTGCTCGAGGATCCGGGTCCGGCGGTGCCGACCGTGCCGGCGGTGCCGGGGTCGGGCGGCGTCGTGCCCGCGCTGCGGTTCGCGCCGCGGTTCGACACCCCGATGTCGCGCGCGCTCGTCGAGCTCGGCCAGCACTGGCTGCTGCCGGGCCTCGACGGCGTGCCCGCGAACACCGCCCTCGGCCTGCGCACGAACGGCGCGTTCGTCGAGGCCTTCATGGTCGGGCTCAACCACGAGCTCGGCCGCGAGCTGCTCTGGCGCGAGTACCCGACGCCGCTCACGGCGACGTTCTTCGACCGCTTCTGGGACGCCGCGGTCGACCCCGACGCGCCGCCCGACGTCGCGCCGCTCGACGCGTGGGGGGACCGCGGCCTGGGTGCCCCGACGGTGTCCGAGGACCGGTTCGTCCTGCTGCTGCGCAGCGAGCTCGTCCGGCGCTTCCCGGACGTCCTGGTCTCGGCCACCCGCCCGGGGCCGCCGGCCGAGCACCTCCTGCCCGTGTTCCGCGGGTCGATGGAGCCGGACGTCACGTTCTTCGGGTTCACCGTGCCGCTCGCCGAGGCGGAGGCATGGTCGATCGTCATCGCGGAGCAGCCGGGGGCGCCGCGCTTCGGGTTCGAGGTCGGCGAGGCGCCCGCCGGCGTCACCCACGCGCCCGCGACCGAGGCGACGTCGGCGCGGCAGGCCGCACGGCTGCGCCAGCTGCCCGCGCGCCTCACCATCCCCGTGGCCGTCCTGCTGAGGCCGGCATGAGCGAGCCGCTCGCGCTCGGTCCGCTCACGGCCGACGCCCTCGCCGCCGACGACCGGCTCGCCGCGCAGGTCGCCGGCCCGGCGCACCCCCTCGTGCTGCTGCCCGTCCGGCTCGAGACGCGGTTCCGGACCGACGGCGACGGGACGTCGCTCCTCGTGCGGGTCTACCCCGACCAGGTCCACGTCGACGCGCACGACCCGGCGCTGTCCGCTGGGGAGATCGCGTCCGGCGAGGACTTCTGGCGCGCCGCGTGGCGCACGGGCACGGACCGCGAGCGCACGCAGCGCGCCTGGGCGGCGCTCGCCGACCGGTGGGGCCCGGGGCGCGCGGCGTGGGTCGCCCGGGCCACGACGCCGACGAACGCCGCCGCCCGGCCGGACGCCGCGGTCCCCGACGGCACGCCGCTCGCGACCGAGCCGGTGTTCCCCGCCCTGGTGGCGTCCGAGGTGCCCCGCACGCCCGTCGCGCGCCTGCTGCCCACGCGGTGGACCGCGACCGCCTACGCCCAGGGCGCCGTGGTCGCCGTCGCGACGGGGCGCCCGATCACGGCGGACCCGGCGGTCGGGCCCGACCTCGCCGCGCCGCTCGTGCACGCCGAGGACGGCGGCGAGGGCGACGACGAGGTCGCGGCCGTGGACGAGGCGATGAGCTGGCTCGTCGACTTCGCGACGGCCGAGGAGATCGGCATGGCGCTGCGCCTTCCGGTCGCCGGGCCCGTCGACCTGCTGCTCGTCACGGGCGTCCGCGAGGGTGCCCCCGGTAAGGGTGCCGACGGCCTCGCGCGCCTGCTCGAGGCGCAGCGCTTCTCCGAGGGCCTCGCGCTCCTGGCCCCCGGGACCCCGACGAACAACGCCGAGGACGCGCCGTCGGGCTGGTCGAGCGCGGCGCGCGGGACGTGGTCACCGCACCCCGCGGCGCCGTCGCCCGGGACGCCCGCGGCGCGCGCGGCGGCGGCGCTCGGGGTGCCGGCGGACGTCCTCGCGGGCGTCCCGGGCGGCGCGCCGGACGACGACGCCGTCGCGGCGGCCATGGCCACGGCGCTCTGGCCTGCGACCTGGGGCTACGTCCTGCCGCAGCTCCTCGGGGTCGCGGACGCCGACGTCGCGTGGGCGCGGGAGCACGCGCGGTCCTCCGTGCGGCCCGGCGGGCCGCTGCCGACGCTGCGGGTCGGGCGGCAGCCCTACGGCCTGCTGCCCGTGACGTCGCTCGGGCGGTTCGCGGGCGACGAGCGCACCGCGCGCCTGCGCCGGGCCCTCGCCGGACTCGTCGACGACGCCTGGCGGCCGGTGCTCGCCCAGGCGCCGCGCGTCGGGCGCGGCGACGTCGCGGCCGACCTGGTCGACGTCCTGCGCCTGGGCGACCGCTCGGACCGCGTGCACGTGCGCCGCGCCTTCGGCGCACGGTTCGCCGAGCACGTCCAGCGCTTCCTCGGCCGCCGCCTGACCGACGCCGGCTTCTGGGACGTCGCGCGCGACCGCGCCCTGCCCGTCGCGGTCGCCGCGGGCGTGGGGCTGCGCGCGGGCGCGCTGACCGTGCACGAGCCGGGGACGGCGCCCGTCACGGTGCCCCTGGTCGCGGCCGAGGGCGAGGGGGACCGCCTGCGCGCGCTGCTCGCGGCCGACGTCGACGCGCTCGCCGCGGGCGGGGACGACGTCCCGGCGTCGCTGCTCGTCGCGCTCGTGCGGCACGGGCTGCTGCGCGAGCACGCCACCGCGGCGGCCCGCCTGCTCGGTCCGGAGGCGCCGGACGTCACGGACGCCGAGTTCTACGGCGTCGGCGAGCCGACGGTCGGCTGGGCCGCGCGGCGCGCGACGACGCTGCCCGGGGGTGACACGGTCGCGCAGCGGGTCGCGGCGGGGACGGATCCCGCGACCGCCGACCTGCGGGCGTTCCGCGCGGCGGTCGAGACGCTCGCCGCGACGGAGGTCGCGACCCTCGAGCGGCACCTGCTCGGCACCCTGGACGCCGCCTCGCACCGGGTCGACGCGTGGGTGACGTCGCTCGCGACCCGGCGGCTGGCCGAGCTGCGCGCGGCCGAGCCCGCGGGCGTCGTCGTGGGCGGGTACGGCTGGGCCGAGCAGCTCGCGCCGGCCACGGCTGCGCCCCTGGCCGAGCTCCCCCCGGGCGAGGAGGCCCCGCTGCTCGCCGCCGCCGACGACCCGGGCTTCCTGCACGCGCCGTCCCTGCACCAGGCGCAGGTCGCGGCCCTCCTGCGCAACGCCCACCTCGCCCAGGGCGGCGGCGACGGGCCCTTCGCCATCAGCCTCACGTCCTCGCGCGTGCGCCTCGCCCGCTGGATCTTCGACGGCGTGCGCGCCGGCCGGTCCGTGGGTGCGGTGCTCGGCTACCTCGTCGAGCGCGACCTGCACGAGCACGACCTCGACGCGGCCGTCGACAACGCGCGCGAGGTCGCGCCGCTGCCCGGCGAGGACCACCTGCCGCCGGCCGCCCGCCGGCTCGACGGGCTGGGCCTGCACGCGCTGTGGGCGCAGAGCGAGGACCACGCGCTCGACCACCTCGTGGGCGGCGACCCGAGCGCGGCCCGTCGCGCGGCCGCCGCGGCCGTGCTCCGGCGGCTCGGCGGCGCGGTCGACGCCGCAGCCGACGCGCTCCAGGCCGAGCACGTGCACCAGCTCGCGCTGGGGGACCTCGACCGCGCGGTGAGCACGGTCGCCGACGTCGACCGCGGCCTCGTCCCGCCGCCCGAGCTCGACGTCCTCGCGACGCCGCGGACGGGCGTCGGTGTGACGCACCGCGTCGCCGTCGTGCTGGACCCCGACGCCCCGGCGGCCGAGGGCTGGGCGGGGCCGGCCGCCTCGCCGCGCGCGGCCGCCTCGCCCGCGCTCGACGCGTGGCTCGGTCGGCTGCTCGGGGCGGCGACCGGCCGGACCGTGACGGTCCGCGACGCCGCGGGCGGCGCCGTGGCGACCGTCGCCCTGCCCGCGCTCGGGCTCTCCGCGAGCGACGTCGTGCGCGTGGCCGGGGCCGGGGACGCGGGCCTCGCCGAGGTCGCGGCCCGCGCGGCGCTCGCGTCGGGCGCGGACCTGCGGCGGCCGGTGGTCGACGTCGACCGTGACCTGGGCGACCTGCTCGAGGTCGGCCGAGCGCTCGCCGCGCTGCTCGGCCCGGTGCGACCGCTCGACGGGTCCGCGTTCCGGCCGCCGCACGCGGACCCGCAGCCGGACGTCGACGTCGCCGAGCTCGAGGCGCGCGCGGCCGCGGCGCGCTCCGCGGTCGCGGGCGCGGCTGCCGGCCTCGACGCGGTGCTCACCGCCTCGACCGCGCCGGACGTCGCGGCGGTGCGCGCGGCCGTCGCCGCGACCTGGGCGCTCGGGGTCGGGGACGCGGGCGTGCCGGCCGAGAGCGCGCCCGACGCCTGGACCGCGGCGGCGGGGCGCGTCCGGTCCCGGCTCGCCGCGCGCCTCGCCGAGGCCGACGCGGTCGCCGACGGCCGCACGCCCGAGGCGGCGGTCGCGGCCGCGTCCGAGCGGCTGCGCGCGCTCCTCGGCCCGGGGCTCGTCGTCCTGCCCCGCGCCGTCCCGGGAACCGCGTCCGACGTCTGCGCCTCGCGCGACGACCCGGGTCTGCTGGGCGGCGACGCGCTCGCGCCCGAGGTGTGGCTCACGCGCATGGAGCGCGTGCGCGAGCCGCTCGCGCGGCTGGGCATCGCGCTGCGTGAGGCGGAGGCCCTCGGCGGACCGCCCCTCGCGCTCGCCGCGGCGCAGGTCCCGCACGTGCCGGGCGCGACCTGGAACGCCCTGCCGGCCGAGCACTACGTGGACGGCGCCGCCTCGCTGCTGCTCGTGGGGGCCGACGTCGTGGCGCCGGGCCGCGCCGTGTGCGGGCTGCTCGTCGACGAGTGGGCCGAGGTCGTCCCGTCCGCGCACGAGACGACCGGCGTCGCGTTCCGGTACGACCCGCCCGAGCTCATGGCGCCCCAGGCCGTGCTGCTCGCGGTGCCGCCCGTCGCGGGCGAGCCGTGGACGGTCGGGACGCTCGACCAGGTGCTCGTGGAGACGCTCGAGCAGGCGCACCTGCGGGCCGTCCCGCCGTCGGCGCTCGGCGCGGTGCGGCAGTACCTCCCGGCGACCGTGCTCGCCTACAACGCGGACCGGGACGCCGTCTCGACGAACCCGAACGCGCTCACGCCGCAGGGGGACTGACGTGGCCTCGATCACCACCTTCGCGCGGCTCGAGCCGGACCCGATGCGGCCGGACGTCGCCGACGGCGCGGCCGCGCCCGTCGCGGACCCGCTGTGGCTGCTCGCCCGGCAGTGGCAGGTCGGGGAGTTCGCGGGGCACGACGGCGGCACGCCCGTGGTCGCGCGCTGGCGCGGCGTCGCGACCCTGCCGACGCGCTTCGTCGCCGGGCCCGTGCCGGCCGACACGGCGCTCCAGGCCGACCGGTTCGACGCGACCGCGGCGCCGTTCGAGACGCTCGTCGAGCGCGCGGGCGCACCCCTCCCGTCGTCGGCGGCGACGGCCGAGGGTGTGCGGCTCGCGGTCGACACGGGCCGGCTCTTCCTGCGGGTGCTCGCGCGCCAGACGACGTCGCGCGACTACGCAGCCGACGTCGTGCGCGCGTACGCGGTGCCCGAGCCCGCGCCGGAGGTGCTCGCGGCGCTCGACCCCGCGACGGCGGGCTACGCGCGCCTGCACGCGGGCCGCAGCCTCGACGGCCGGCGCCTGCGCGGCGAGCTCGAGGCGCACGACCTCCTGCGGCTGGGCGTCGACGTCGACCCCGGGGACCGCGCCGAGCTGCGCGCGGCGGGTGCCGAGTGGCTCCGGCTGGTCGCAGGGCTGTTCGCCGACGCCGATCCCGCGGCCACGAGCTGGCAGCCCGCCCGGTTCGAGCACACCGCGTCGATCGCCGCACGGCGCACCGCCGACCCCGCGGGCGAGACGACGCTCACCGCGCACCGCTACGACAGCGACACGCTCGACTGGTACGAGCTCGACGTCAACGGCGAGGTCAACCTGGGCACGACGCCGGCCGAGGCCGGGCGCGCCGTCACGCGCACGGTCATACCCGCGCCCGTGACGGCGCCCGGGCTGCCCGCGCGGCGGTTCTGGGAGCTCGAGGACGGCCGGCTCAACCTCGCCGCGCTGCGGCCCGCCGAGACCGACCTCGGCCAGCTGCTGCTCATCGAGACGCTCTCGGGCTGGGGCAACGACTGGTTCGTCGTCGGCGTCGACCTGCCCGTGGGGCACCTGGTCCACGCGACGTCGCTCGTGGTCACGGACACGTTCGGCACGCGCACGCTGCTGCGGCCGCACGGCGACCACCGCCTCGGGCCGTCCGAGCGGTGGGGGCTGTTCCAGCACGCGATGCCGGTCGACGACGACGAGCCCGAGGGCGTGCCGATCACCAACCTGCTCTACCTCACGCCGCGCCTCGCGCAGCCCGTCGTCGGGCCCGTGGTCGAGCGGGTGGTGCTGGCGCGCGACGAGCTCGCGAACCTCGGCTGGGCGGTCGAGCAGGTCGTCGAGACGCCGCTGCAGACCGGGGTCGAGCTCGGCACGACCCGACCGCCCGAGCCGCCCGGCGACCCCGACGTCGCGCCGGACTACCACCTGGCCCAGGCGCCGCCGCCGCACTGGATCCCGCTGCTGCCGGTGCGCGTGGACGGCGCCCAGACGGCGCTCGCGCGCGGCGCGGTGCTCGAGCTCGACGGCGGCCGGCGGGTGGTCCGCAGCGTGACCCGGCTGCTGGGCGGCGACCCTGACGGCGCCCTGCTGATCCCGGAGGAGGAGGTGCCGACGGGCGGCCTCGTGGTGCAGCGGTCCTACCAGGCGGCGCGGTGGGTCGACGGGTCGCTGCACGTGTGGGCGGCGCACCGGACGCGCGTGAGCAGCGGGCTGCCGCCGAGCGGCGTCCGCTACGACTTCCTGGTGGAGTAGTGGGACGCCGAGCGGGCAGGTGCGGTGCATCGCCGCACTGACGCAGTCGCCGAGCCTGCTGTGGCCCGAGGACCTTGCATGGTGTGTCACCACTGATGTGGACATGGAGTGCACGTTCGTCTCCGGCGAGCAACGCCTTGTCGACTGGCTCGTCGCTCGGCAGTCACTCGACGCCCACGGTGTGGAGCCGTCGAGTCCCCTGCGGTGAGGGTGCTGCTGGGCGGTGACCCCGACGACGCCGTGGTGGTTGGTGACCGCGCGGCGTCCGGTACGACTTCCTGGTGGAATAGCGCGCGTGATCCTCGACGCCCCGCAGGCCGACCGGGCGGCGGGCGTCCTCGTGGGGCTCGCGTGCGGTGACGCGCTCGGCGCCCCGTACGAGTTCGGGCCGCCGCTCGCGCCCGAGGCCCCGGTCGGCATGGTCGGCGGCGGCGACCTCGGCTGGGCGCCGGGCGAGTGGACCGACGACACGCAGATGTCCGTCGTGGTGCTCGAGGCGGCGGAGACCGCGGTGCGCCGGGGCGTCGCGCTCACGGACGTGCTGGACGACGTGGCGCGCGGCTGGGTCGCGTGGAGCGCCACCGCCCGGGACGTCGGCATCCAGACGAGCCGGATCATCGAGGCGGTCGCTCGCGACGGGACCGTGACCGCCGACGGCCTGCGCGCGGCGGCGCGCGACCTGCACGAGCGGACGGGCCGGTCCGGTGGCAACGGGTCGCTCATGCGCACGGCGCCGGTCGCGCTCGCGCACCTCCACGACGAGGCGGCGATGGTGACGGCGGCGCGGGAGGTGAGCGAGCTCACGCACGTCGACCCCGACGCGGGCGACGCGTGCGTGCTGTGGTGCGCGGCGCTCCGGCGCGCGGTGCTCGACGGCGTCCTCGACGTCCGCAGCGGGCTGGACCTCCTCGGCGCGGGTCGCCGCGACCTGTGGGCGCGGCGGCTCGATGAGGCGGAAGCCCGCGAGCCGGCCGACTTCACGCAGAACGGCTGGGTGGTCGAGGCGCTGCAGGCGGCGTGGTCGGCGATCACGGTCGCCGCGCGCGCAGCGGGCCCGGACGCGGCGCCCACCACGCCCCTGGTCACCGGACTCGAGGCGGCGGTGCGCGGCGGACGCGACGCGGACACGGTCGCGGCGATCGCGGGCGCCCTGATCGGTGCCCGGTGGGGCGCGTCGGCGGCGCCGGCCGCCTGGCTCGACGTCGTCCACGGCTGGCCCGGCCTGCGGGTGGCGGAGCTCGGCGAGCGCGGCCTCGCGCTGGCGCGCGGGGAGGCGCGGGCCTAGGCGACCGACCCGTCGGTCGCGTCGGGGCGGCCGCGGCCCGTCCGGGCGGCGTACGCGCGCCGCATCTTCACCGTGTTGCCGCACCCGGCCATCGAGCACCAGCGCCGGGCCTGGTTCCGGGAGGCGTCGTAGAACGCCCATCGGCAGGTGTCGCGCGCGCACACCTTGAGCCGCCCCCAGGTCTGGTCCTCGGCCGCCTCGCGCACGGCGTCGAGCAGCCCGGCGAGCGCCGGCGCGAGGCCGTCGCCGTCGAGCGCGACGATGCGGTGGCCGCCGGGCGCGAAGGCCAGCGTGACGGGTGACGCGGCGAGCGTCGCGTTGAGGGCCGCGAGCGCGGCCGGGTCCGGCTCGTGACCCGCGTGGTCGAGCAGCACCGACCGCAAGCCCTCGCGGACGACGTGGGCCCGGACGACGTCGGCGGCGTGGAGCGCGGTGCCCGGTGCGGCGAGGCCGCGCTCGACGAGCCACCGACCCAGCACGGCGGGGTCCCCGACGGACTCCGCGTCGACCTGCGGCTCGTAGGTGTTGACGAAGTCGCGGACCAGCCCGACGGCGCGCGGTACCGCCGGCTCGACGTCTGCCATGGCGGACCCTCCTCGTGAGATTGACACCACCGTAACCCATTGACAGGTGTTGCGCATCGGCGGAGGGTGGCAACACCGGTCAAACCCGTTTGCCGGTGTGAGAACAGGGAGGCTCGTCATGGACCGCACGCCTGGACTGCTCGACCGCATCGCCCGCTGGCTCGAGGAGCGCCTCCAGGGCGTCTGGGCGCTCGTGCCGCCCTGGATGCGCTGAGTGCGCGGCTCGCCCCCGACGCGGCCGGCCGGACCTAGGCTGTGCGCGTGGCAGACGGGCGCCGTCGCGTCCCGCAGCCCCGGGCCTCTAGCTCAATTGGCAGAGCTGCGGACTTTTAATCCGTAGGTTGTGGGTTCGAGCCCCACGGGGCCCACGCAGGCTGATCGCGGTCCGGTCGATAGGGTCCGCACGTGCCCACACCCTCGGTGACCCCACCGCCCGTCGTGGTGCGGGTGCTGCCCGCGGTGCTGGTCGCGGCGGTCTGCGGAGGGCTCGTCGCGGCGCAGGGACAGCTCAACGGCCAGCTGTCGACGGCCGGCGCGGGCGCCCTGACGGCGAGCTGGCTCTCCTACGTCGGCACGCTCGTGACCGTCGTCGTCGTGGTGGTCGCGGGCGGATCGGCGCCGCGAACGGTGCGCACGCTGCGGCGTGACGGCCGCTGGTGGTGGTACGCCGTCGGCCTGTGCGGCATCCCGATCGTGCTGGCCATGACCGCGGGGATCCCCGTGGTCGGCGTGGCGATCGCCTCGGTCGCGTCCGTCGCCGGCCAGACGGTGTCCGGGCTCGCGCTCGACGCGCGCGGCGTGGGCGTCCCGGCGCGCCTGCCGCTGTCCGGCCGTCGCGCGCTCGCCGGCGTCGTGGCGATCGGCGGCCTCGCGACCGCCGTGCTCGCGGGCTCGGGCGGGCGGTCCGCCGACCCGGGGACCGTGATCGTGATGGGGCTGCTGCTGTTCGCCGGCGGGGTCACGCTCGCCGGCCAGCAGGCGGGCAACGGCCGGGTGACGCAGCTCGCGGGCGACCCCGTCGTGGCCGGGCTGACCACCGCGATCGGCGGCACCGCGGCGATCTCCGCGCTCCTCGGGGCGGTCGCGCTCACGGGCGGGCTCGCGGACGTCGTCCTGCCGTCGGCGGTCGAGCACTGGTACCTGTACCTCGGCGGCCCGCTCGGGGCCGCGATCACCGTGGGTGCCGCCTGGGCGGTGCGTCACCTCGGCACGTTCGCGCTCACCCTCGCGATCGTGGGCGGCCAGATGGTGACCGCCGTGGGGATCGACGTCGCGACGGGCGTCGGCGTCCACCCGGCCACGCTCGTGGCCGCCGCGATGATCGCGCTGGCCACCGTCGCCGCCGTCGGCCGGCGACGACGCTAGCCAGTGGCCGACGCGCGCTGACGGGGACCAGGCGACGCGAGCTGTGGGTCGGGTGTCGTCTTCACCGCGGCGGCGTCGGTGTCACTCAGCCAGCCGCGCTACCCCGGAGACGTACCTGGTGTGTCCGCTGACCGTGCGGCTCACGTTGCGGTCCTTGATCCGTGGGAGCTTCGACCCGAAGCCCTGGTGGCCAACCGCGCTCTTCCCTGCCTCGGCGGTCTTGTAGACCCAACGGAGCACGGAGTCCTCCGCCGACCAGTAGTTCCACACGGTGCCGGACACCGCCGTCTCGAGGCTGCGCCAGTCGCCGACTCGGTCGACGGCAGCACCGAGCAGATGCATCGACTCGACGCGGGGCGACCCTTGCCGCGTGCCGAGCGTCTGCGCTGCCGTGACCATGACGCGGGCTCCGAGGCTGTGACCCATGAGGACGAACGGGCCCTCAGTGGTCCGAGCGATCAGCTCGGCGAGCGCCGCGCCGGTCATGCCCGCCCTCACCTTGGCGACGGTCCAGGGATTCGCGGCGAGCTCCTGCGCGGCCAGCACCCACCCGAGCCCGGGGAAACCGAAGGCCTTGCTTCCCCGGCGGGCGCCCTGGGCGAGGAGCGAGTGGACCGCCACCTTGCCCGCGGCGGACCCGGCAAGGAGCGCGAGGTCCCGCAGCTCTTTCGCGCCCCAGTGCACCTGGTAGACCGGTGCGTCCGGGTATCGGGAGTCGACCAGCCGACGCCAGTCGTCCCACCGGGCGAGGCCCTCGGTGAGGAAGCCCGAGGCGAACACCACGGGCGTCCCCGCTCCGTCGCGCACGCGCTCGATCGCGAAGGAGCGGTCGGCGGCCGTGTAGGCAGATGCCGTGACCGCCCCGAGTGCGCCTCCGAGCGCCGTGCCTGTGGCGGTCACGACCGTCACGCCGCCAGCCATGCCGAGTCCGCCGGACGCGACGGCGCCACCACCGAGCATCGCCAGGCCGTGACTGGTTGCGGCCGCACCGGTGAGGGAGCCGCCCACGACCGAGCTCCCGAGTGCTGCCCCCAGGGCCGGTGCAGCGAGCAGAGCCACGGGCGCGACGACTGCCGCAGCGGCGATCATCCCACCGGCGACCTTGGTGATGCGGACGGCATTGCGGGCGTCGTGCTCCAGGAATCCGGCGTAGTCACCGAGGGTCGGGATCGTCGCATCGAGCTTCGCGAATCCCGGGATCTCGTGTCGGTGCTCGGCGCAGTACGACAGGGTGACCGGAGTCCGCCGCCGGATCACCGCATGGTGCGAGCAGCCCAGGACCGCGCAGTCGACCGTCGGGGTGCCGCACTCCTGGCACAGGTAGGTGCGTCGTGGCCGGTCGGCTCCACGCACGTGTCGGTGTTTCGTCTTCGCGAAGCACCCGGAGCACCACTCCGTGACCACGCGGTCGCCGGGCCGCACGACGAGGTCAGCGAGGGCGATGGCGTCCTTGCGCTCGACGTCGGCCGCCTTGCGGTGATTCGCACGCTTCTCGGGCGAGCGGGAACGGCGGTACGCGAGCTCATTCGCTGCATGGCCGAGCACGAGCGCCACGAGCGCGACGTTGGACAGGAGCACGGGGCTGCCGGTGACGTCGGGTGGGGTCTCGAGATCGGTGCCCCGAGCAACCAGCTCGAGACCGCCCGCGACGAGGGTCACCTCGAAGCCCCGGTCCCGCGGCTTGTACTCGACTGTCGCCATCGGGGTCTCGATCTCGATCGGGCGACGGGCGCTGGGGGAAAGCGAGCCTCGTCGCACAAGGACTGACGCCAGGTCACGGTGTCGCGGTCACGATAGGCGGGGAGACTACGGGCCGGGCGAAAGTCGCCCGTTCGGCGGCAGCGGTGGCAGCGTCGGGAGTGGGTCCGGCCGGTGGCCAGACGCCGTGCTGATGGCAGCATCCGCGGTGATCGGCGGCCGCAGATCCGATCTCTCAGGCTCTTGACAAACAATGTTGTCAAGCCCAGGCTGGCGGCATGCAGGACGTCGAGGTCATCGAGGACGCGGACGCGGCCGCCGTCGCGCTGGACCCTGTCCGGGCCCGGCTGCTCCGCGAGCTCGCCGAGCCCGCCTCGGCCGCCGGCCTCGCCGCGCGGGTCGGCATCGCGCGCCAGAAGGTCAACTACCACCTCAAGACGCTCGAGGCGCACGGCCTCGTCGAGCTCGCGGAGGAGCGCCGGCACGGCGGGATCACCGAGCGCGTGCTGCGCGCGTCGGCGGCGTCGTACGTCGTGTCGCCCGCGGCGGTGAGCGCGTCCGCCGCCGACCCGGACGCCTCGGACGACCACCTCTCGGCCGGGTACCTCGTCGCGCTCGCCGGACGCCTGGTCCGGGAGGTCGCGGCGCTCGCACGCCGGGCCGGCGCGTCCGGCGGGCGCCTGCCGACCCTGACCATCGACACCACGATCGGCTTCCGCTCGGCCGCCGACCGCGCGGCCTTCGCCGACGACCTGACCGCCGCGGTCCTGGACCTCACGGCCCGCTACCACCACGACGACGGGCGCCCGCACCGGCTCGTCGTCGCCGCCCACCCGCTGCCCGAGGAGCACCCATGAGCACGAGCACCAGCACGCCTGACGTCCCGTACCGCCTGGAGTTCAGCGTCGAGGTCCCCGGCACGCCCGAGCAGGTGTGGCAGGCCATCGCCACCGCGCGCGGCATGTCCGCGTGGTTCCTGCCCACGCGGCTGGAGGAGCGCGAGGGCGGGACCCTCCGCTTCGAGATGGGCTCCGAGATGGGCTCGGACGGTCACGTCGTCCGGTGGGACCCGCCGCGCCACCTCGTCTACGAGGAGGACTGGGCCGGCCTCATGGGCAAGGACCCGGACGCCGTCAGCCCGCTGACGTCCGAGTTCCTCGTCGAGGCCACGTCCGGCGGCACGTGCGTCGTGCGCGTGACGAGCAGCGGGTTCGGCCGGGGTGCCGACTGGGAGCAGGAGTTCTGGGACGACATGGGCCCCGGCTGGATGCCGTACTTCGACAATCTGCGCCTCTACCTCGCGCACTTCCCGGGCCAGGAGGCGCGCCAGCTCGAGGTCTCCACCTCGCACCCCGGCGACGCCGACGCGCTCTGGTCCGCCCTGCGCGGTGCGCTCGGTGTGGGCGACGTGGGCACGGGGGTCGACGTCAACGGCGCGCGCGGCGTCGTCGAGAAGATCGGGCAGCGGCAGGCGCTCGTGCGGCTGACCGCGCCGGTGCCGGGCATGCTCACGGCCTTCACGTTCCCGGAGGAGGGCGGCACCGCACTGGCGGCTGTTCGTGCCTACCTGTTCTCCCCGGACGCGGACGACGTCGTCCGGCGCGAGGAGCCCGCGTGGCGTGCGTGGCTGGAGGCGCTGCCCGTCCCGGCCTGACCCGGCTGCGCCCGACATACTTGCCAGATCGGAAAGTAAGACCATAGACTTTCCTCTATGGAAAGTAACGAGACCGACGCCGCGTCCGGACCCGAGCGACCCGAGCGACCCGAGCCACCCGGGTCCGGGCGGCGCCAGAGCCCCGACGACGTCCGTCGTGCGCTCGCACTCGCCGACGAGGCGGGTCGTCGCCTCGCGACGGGCCTGCGCCTGCCCGCGGGCACCCTCCCGATGCTCGGGGCCGCGATCGCGGTCCAGGTCGCGACCGCGGCCTGGGGGATCGCCGCCCAGACCACGACCGGCCTCGCCGTCGTGCTGGCCGGGCTCGCCGTCTTCCTCGGCGTCGCGGCCCTCGTGCTGCACCGCTTCCGGCGCGAGAACGGCGTCTGGGTCGACGGCCTCGTCAGCCAGGTCCTCCTCGCCTCGGGGGCGTCGACCTCACTCGCCTACCTCGGCGCCTTCGTGGCCGCCACGTGGGCGGCCTTCGGCTCGCTGTGGTGGCTCGTCGCCGTCGCGGCCGTGCTTGCGGGCGTCGGCTGCGCGCTCGGCGCCCGCCACTGGTGGAGCACCTACCGACACGACCCGGCGGCCCATGCGCGCGGTGCGTCGCCGCGCGTGCTCGCGGGACTCGCCGTGGTCGCGTGCCTCGGTGTCGCGGCGCTGGTGGCGCTCGGCTGATGGCCGGCCCGGAGGAGAAGCGCCACCTCGACCCGCACATCCACGCGCCGACGCGTCTGCAGCTCGTGACGACGCTCGCCGCGGTCTCGGAGGCCGAGTTCGCGACCGTGCGGGGCGTGCTCGACGTGAGCGACTCGGCGCTGTCCAAGCACCTCTCGGCCCTGGCCGACGTCGGCTACGTGCGCGTCCGCAAGGGTGTGCACGCCGGGCGGCGGACCACGTGGGTCGCGCTGACCGACGAGGGCCGGCGCGCCCTGCGTGACCACGTCGCCGCCCTGCGCCGCCTCATCGACGGCGTCGGCTGAGCGGCCTCCGCGCCCCGCTCAGCGCGTGGAGCGTGTCGACGAGCCGGTGGCGCGCCGGTACCCCTGACCGTCGTGGCCGCCGGTGCGGCGCCACGCGCCGGTCACCCTCGGCCGGTCGGACAGCGCCACCTCACCGCGCCAGGCGTAGGTCGTCGGCCACGCGCGGAAGACGGGGACGACCGTCGTCACCAGCCGCATGAGCCACGGGAGCCCGCGGGGCCGCCACGGCGCGAGGCCGTCGAGGCCCGCCTCGACCCGCTCGCACGCACGCGCCAGCGACCAGTCGCCGGACGTGAGCTCCGCGCCGTCCACGGTGAGCGTCCATCGCCCGGACGCGCGAGCGCCGTCGGGGAGACCGGCGGCGTCGGGCATGGCCGGGCTGAAGCGGACCTCCGCCAGGTGCCGTCCGCGGGCCGCGGTGATCGCCGCGACGCCGCCGTCGGGTCCGGCCGTCGTCCCGCACACCGTGCCGGGGCGACCTGCGGGCGGGTCGGCCGCGTCACAGCCGTCGTCCTCGTCGCGGTTGAGCTCGACCGCGACGAGGTCCGCCGCGTACTTGACGAGGTGGCGGCGGTGCAGCCGCGTGCCCGGCAGGCTGCCGGTCGAAGCCGCGCGCCCGTCGATCCGCACGTGGGGCGGCGTCGACGTCACGCGGACCAGGTCGAAGGCCGGCATCCACACGAGCAGCAGGGAGGTCGGTCGCAGGACGCCCGCGCTCACCGGGGCGAGGAGGCGCGCGCGGCGTCGGGGCCGCCCGTCGCGGTCGTCGACCCGGACCTCGACCACCCGCCCGTCGACGTCGGTGAACCGCACCTCCGCGTCGACGCCGTCGTCGGTGACGACGAGGCGGGCGACGGCGAACTCGGTCACCGTCCAGGAGCGCTGCCCGCCCCCGATCTCGTAGCCCCGCCGGTCCAGGCGCAGGCCGGGCTGCACGTAGTAGTCGACGGTCGCGTCGGCGCGGCGCGAGAGGAAGGCGAGCATGCCGGTGCCGTGCTGGTCGTCGTCGAACCACTGGAGCTCGAGGCCGTCGTACACCGGGTGGTCGGCGAGCTCGGCGTTGAGCATCGCGGCGAGCGGGTCGAGGCGCAGCGTGACCGGCACGACCGGCCCGGGGCGCGGCCGGGCACCCGCCGCGGCGAACGGGGCGGAGGCGGCCCCGCGACGTGCTGGTCGCATCGGCGCGCCCCTTCGTCGGTCGGCCCGTGCGCGACCATCGAACCCCGCGCCGCGAGCCCGCGCGGAGGTCCGAGGTCCCGCCCGCGACGTCAGACCGCCGTGCGGTGCCCCACGCTCGCGCGGCTCGACCAGTAGTCCCAGCCGCCGCCGCGCAGGTCGCCGAGCACGACCGGCTCCTCGAAGACCCGGTTCTCGTGGCTGCGGTGGGCCCAGAGCAGCATGCCGCCGCCCGGCTGGTCGTGGGCGCTGACGACGTCGTCGCGGCCGTCGCCGTCGACGTCGGCGGCGACCTGCCGCGAGGACGCGTAGCTCCAGCCGCCGGTGCGCAGGTCCGCCATGAGGACGGGGGTGTCGGCGACGAAGCTGCCGCTGCCCGGACGGACCCACAGGAGGATCCCGCCCCCGCCCTGGGCGTGCACGGTGACCAGGTCCTCCATGCCGTCGCCCGTGACGTCGGCCATGAGCTCGCGGCTCGCGGCGAACGACCAGCCCTCGCGCGCGAGGCCGCCCGCGAACGAGTCGTTCACGGCGAAGCCGGCGCCCGTGTTGTGGTGCACGAAGTGGCGCAGCGCGAACGGCCAGCCGACGGCCGTGTCCCCGTCCGTCGTCACGAGGTCGTCGCGCCCGTCGCCGTCGACGTCGCCGAGCATGTAGCGCACCTGGGAGAACGGCTCGAGCGACAGGCGGACCATGCTCACGGTCGAGAGCTGGGCCCAGAGGGCCGGCGCCGCGAAGCCGGTGCCCGTGTTGAGGTGCACCCAGACGTTCGCCCGGACGTCCCGGGCGGACAGCGGGTTGCGGTGGACGCTCACGACGTCGTCCAGCCCGTCGCCGTTGACGTCGCCCACGAGCTGGCGTGACGCGTCCCAGCTCCAGCCGCCGCCGCGCAGGTCGGCCCACAGGCGCGGGGTGGTGTCCGGCCCGCCGCCGACGACCCAGAGGAGCACGCCGCCGTTGGGCTGGCGGTGCGAGACGAGCCAGTCCGGGCTGCCGTCGTCGGTGCCCGTGACGTCGCCGAAGTCGCCCGTCTCGGTGCGCGAGTACGCGTACGAGAAGCCGCCCGTCGTCAGGGACGTGACGAGCTGAGGCGTCCCGAGGCCGGGGTCCTCGACGGCGAGGGGGACCTCCCAGAGGTTCATCCCGTTCGGGAGCAGGTGCGCGATGCCGAGCGCCGGCTCGCCGTCGTCGGCTGCCGCCGTGGCGGGGGACGCGCCGAGCGCGAGCGCCGCGATCGCGGCGAGGAGGACGAGCCCGGGACGACGACGCATCGCACACCTGTTCCTGGAGCGCCGGGAGCCACCCTCCCGGTCCCCGAGACCGTAGCGGCGGGCACCGACGCCGCGGTGGCACGCCGTCGGGCGTCACCCGTTCGGGTGAGCGCGGGCCGTCGTCCCTCCGGCGGTCGCGCGCGGCGGCGGCGGCCGAGCGCGCCCGGTAACGGGCGGCCTGACCCGTTTCACCCGCGGCATCCGGGTGACGGCGCTCAGTGCGGGGCGGATCCCGACGATCTTCCTCTCACGGGCCACGCCCGTGCGGTGGAGCGACGAGGGACGGGGGCGGGTGAGCCAGGAGACCGGGGAGCGCAGCGCGTCCGACGACGCCGCGAGCGACGCGGCCCACGCGGCGCGTCCCCTCGCCGTGCCCGCGGACGGCGCCGCGCCTGCCCCCGCCGCCACCCTGACGCACCCGGGCCCGCGCGCCGTCGACGACCTGCCGACGCAGCGCCCCGCGCCGGGCGTCGAGGTGCTCGGCGGTCCGCCGACCGACGACGTCCCGGCCGGCCACACCCTCCCGGCCGACTGGTTCCGGCGCCTCATCGGCGTCCTCATCCTCGGGCTCGCGGGCACCGCCGCCGGCCTGCTGTGGTGGGCGGCCGCGGCGTCCTCGGACGGCGTCGGCGAGCAGCCCACGGAGGGCCTCGTGCTCGGGCTGTGGTCCGTGCTCTACGCGACCGAGGCGCCGCCGACGCACGTCGCGGCGACCGCCGTCGCGTTTGCGCTGCTCGCGGCGGCGGGCACCGCGCTCCTCGAGCGCCGGATCACCAATAGCTCCCGGCGCTCCGCGGACGTGCGCACCCACCCGCTGGCGCCCAAGGTCGTCATGGCGCGCACCCGCGGCGTCTTCGCCGGCCCGGTGACCGTCACCGTGCTCATCCCGGCGCACGACGAGGAGCAGTCCCTGCCCGGGACGCTCGCCTCGCTCCTGGGCCAGTCGCACCGGCCCGAGCGCGTCGTCGTCGTCGCCGACAACTGCACCGACGGGACCGTCGACGTCGCGCGCGCGGCGGGCGTCGAGGTCTTCGAGTCCGTGGACAACACGCGCAAGAAGGCGGGCGCGCTCAACCAGGCCCTGCGCTGGCTGCTGCCGGGACAGGGCGACAACGACGTCGTCATGGTCATGGACGCGGACACCCGCCTCGACGACGGCTTCCTCGAGGCCGCCGTCGCGCGCCTGTCCGCGGACCGCGCGCTCATGGCCATCGGCGGGCTCTTCTACGGGGAGGAGGGATCGGGCGTGCTGGGTCAGTTCCAGCGCAACGAGTACCTCCGCTACGCGCGCGAGATGCGGCGGCGCCGCGGCCGCGTGTTCGTGCTCACGGGCACCGCCTCCCTGTTCCGTCCGGTCGCGCTGCGCACGGTCGCCGGGAGCCGGGGGCACGCGATCCCGGGGACCCACGGCGACGTCTACGACACGGCCGCGCTCACCGAGGACAACGAGCTGACGATCGCGCTCAAGTCGCTCGGGGGCCTCATGATCTCGCCCGAGCAGTGCACCGTCGTGACCGAGGTGATGCCCTCGTGGCGCGCGCTGTGGGCGCAGCGCCTGCGGTGGCAGCGCGGCGCGCTCGAGAACCTCGGCGCCTACGGCGTGACGCCGAAGACGTTCCCGTACTGGGCGCAGCAGCTGGGCATCGGCTACGGCGTCATCGCGCTCATGTCGTACCTCGGGCTCATCCTGCTCACCGTGCTCTCGGTCGACACGTGGGTGTGGTTCCCGTTCTGGATGGGGCTCGGCGGGCTCTTCATGGTCGAGCGCGTCGTCACGGTGTGGCGCGGAGGCTGGCGGGCGCGGCTGCTCGCCGCGGCGCTCCTCCCGGAGCTGGTGTTCGCGGCCTTCCTCGACGTCGTCTACGTCAAGGGCATCGTCGACATCTCGCTCGGCCGGGAGGCCGGCTGGAAGCACGTCCACGTCGGCCCCGGCCACGTCGTGACGGTGACGTCGTGAGCGCCCCGGCGGGGGTGGGCGCCGGCGTGCTGCTCCCGGTCGAGGTGCTCCAGTCCGGGCCGGTGGCGGTCCTCGCGGCGTTCGTCGCGGTCAACACCGTGATGTACGCCGCGCTCGCGGTCGCCAAGGTGCTCCCGAAGGTCTACCCGACGACCTGGTTCGGCGGGCGCAACCGGCGCGCGCAGAACCGCTCCATCCACCCCGACGACGCCGATCGTGCCGCCGCGGCGGCGGCCGCACGCGTGCGCGCGGCTCAGTAGCCGCCGGCCTCCGACGCCTCGCCCGCGAGGACCGCGGCGGTGCCGGACAGACCCAGCCGCGTCGCGCCCGCGGCGACCATGCGCTCGGCCTGCTCGCGCGTCCGGATCCCGCCGGACGCCTTGACGCCGAGGCGGCCGCCGACGGTCTCGGCCATGAGGCGCACGGCGTGCTCGGTCGCGCCGCCCGCGGGGTGGAAGCCCGTCGACGTCTTCACGTAGTCGGCGCCCGCGGACTCCGCGGCGCGGCACGCGCCGACGACCTGCTCGTCCGTCAGCGCGGCCGACTCGATGATGACCTTGAGCAGCACGCCCGGCGCGGCCGCGCGCACCGCGGCGACGTCGGCCTCGACGAGGTCGAAGCGTCCGGCCTTGGCGGCGCCGAGGTCGATGACCATGTCGATCTCGTCCGCGCCGTGCGACGCGGCGAGCGCGGCCTCGGCCGCCTTGACCGCGCTGTGGTGCTTGCCCGAGGGGAAGCCCACGACCGTCGCGACGACGACGCCCTCGGCGTCGGCCAGGGGCAGCATCGAGGGGGAGACGCAGACCGCCAGGACGCCCATGCGGCGGGCCGCCTCGACGTGCGCGGCCACGTCGGCCGGCGTCGCGTCGGGCGCGAGGAGCGTGTGGTCGACGAGGCCGGCGAGGGTGGTGGCGGTCCGGTCGAGCGTGGGGGCGGTCATCGGGGGTCCGTTCGTGAGGAGGGCCGACGCGGTGCCGGCACCTCCCACGGTACGGGCGCGCGTGCCGCGCACGAGGGCCGGGAGTCCTGATCGTGACGGACCTCACGTCCCGGGTGGGCGCGCGGGCGGGGCGGCACGGTCGCCGGTCAGCCCGCGACGGTCGCCGGTCAGCCCGCGCGCACGAGGTCGAGCTCGAGCCACCGCGCGAGGTCCGCGATCTCGGCGTCGACGGCGGCGCGCGTCGCGGTGTCCCACGCCTCGTCCTCGTGGACCGCGTGCACGCGCAGGACCCCCGAGGCGACGTCGGCCGCGGCGTCGAGCTTGCCGACGAGACGGTCGCCGTGGAGCACCGGGAGCGCCCAGTAGCCCCAGCGCCGCGTCGCCGCCGGCTTGTACATCTCGAGCGCGTAGTCGAAGTCGAACAGCTCGTCCATGCGCTTGCGGTCGAACACGAGCCGGTCGAGCGGCGAGAGCAGTGCGGTGCGGCCCTCGAACGGCACGTCGAGGAGCGCCGGGTCGACGCGCCACGTGCCGCGGACCCCCTCGACGACGGCCTGCTCGCCCGCGGCGCCCACGTGGTTCGGCTCGTTCGGGGTCTGCGCGGCCTTCGCGCGCGCGATGCCCAGCGCGCGGAGCCGGCGCTCGTCGCGCCGCCGGCGCGCCTCCTCGACCGGGACGGGCGGGTCGTCGGGGTAGACGCGCTCGGCGAGGTCCCACAGGCGGCCGCGCGCGTCCCGGCCGGCGACCGCGACCTCGCCGCGGGCGACCATGATCCCGAGCAGCATGAGGACGTTCTTGTCGTCGTTCCAGCCCGACGAGCGCCACTGCAGGACGCACGTGTCCGGCAGCTCGCTCGCGGGCAGCGGGCCGTCGCCGCGCAGCATCGCCAGGATGTCGTCACGGCACGCGCGGTTCGCCTCCGCCCACGCGCGGTTGGCCTCGCGCCACTGCGGCACGGGCGGCGGGCCGGGCCACGCCGCCATCTCCGCGGTGAAGAGCGCGACGTCCTCGGCCGGCCGCAGCAGGCCGTGCAGGTCGACGACCCGCCCCGCGTCGACGGCGTCCTCGAGCTCGCGAGGCTCGTAGGCCGGGCCGAGCCTGCTCCACAGGACGAGGTGCGCGCTGGGCGCGACGGCCGCCGTCGGGTCGTGCTGGAGGAAGGTCAGGCCGCGCACGACGTCGAGAACGCCCGACGGACGCTCGGCCGTGAGCAGCTGCGCGCGCACCGCGACCCGCCGCGCGTCGCGGCGGGACAGGTGGTGGACCGTCATGGCGCCGCAGCGTACGACGCCCCTCCGACGCGACGACCCCCCCGCGCCCACCCCACGCGCCGCCGGCCCGGCCCGGACGACGCGTTCTGGAACGGATCCCGCGTCCGGAGCGCCGGATCCGTTCCAGAACTCGGGGGTTGACAGCGGGGAGTGGCCCGGCTCACACTCGACCCACGCTGCTTAATCGGTTTACCAGACCGGATCGGCTGCAGCGTCCGACGCAGCGAGCGGTGCCAGCCGCACCGGACGGCCCTCGAGGAGGAGGTGGAGCACCGTGACGCGACGCATCGGCATCAAGGACGTCGCACGCGAGGCGGGCGTCTCCGCCGCCACCGTCTCGCTGGTCCTCAACGAGCGCGCCACGAGCCGCATCCCCGACGTGACCCAGGAGCGCGTGCGCCGCGTCGCGCAGGACATCGGCTACGCGCCCAACACGCTGGCCCGCGGGCTGCGCACGCGGCGCACCCAGACCATCGGTTTCGTCTCCGACCGCATCGCGACGACGCCGTACGCCGTGCGCATGATCGAGGCCGCCCAGGACGCCGCGCGCGAGAACGGCCACCTGCTGTTCCTCGTCAACACCGACGGCGACCCGGCGCTCGAGCGCGACGCGGTCGCGGCGCTCCAGGCCCACCAGGTCGACGGCATCGTCTACGCGTGCATGTGGCACCGCGCGGTAGAGCCGCCCGCGGGCCTGCCGGCCGGCTCGGTCCTGCTCGACGCGCGCCCGGTCGACGGCGGCTTCGCGAG
This sequence comes from Actinotalea solisilvae, assembly GCF_016464425.1. GTDB lineage: Bacteria > Actinomycetota > Actinomycetes > Actinomycetales > Cellulomonadaceae > Actinotalea > Actinotalea solisilvae. The sequence goes on along the minus strand of NZ_JADDKQ010000016.1, from coordinate 85,920 downwards.
CGTGGTGCCGGACGACCGCGGTGGCGCGGTCGCCGCCGTGCAGGCGCTCGTCGACGCGGGCCACAGGCGGATCGCCTACCTCGACATCGACGAGGACCCGCTGCCGCTCGCGTCCGGCCTGCGCCTCGCGGGCTACCTCGAGGTGCTCGAGGCCGCGGGGATCACGCCGGACCCCGCGCTCCACGTGCGCGGCACGTCCGACGTCGCGGGCGGACGGGATGCGGCGAGCCGCGTGCTCGAGCTGCCGGCCGACCAGCGCCCGACCGCGCTCTTCTGCTTCAACGACCGCCTCGCCATGGGTGCGTACGCCGCGGCGCGCCACCACGGCCTGGCCATCCCCGCAGACCTGTCGGTCGTCGGCTACGACGACCAGCAGCTGATCGCCGCCGAGCTGGACCCCCCGCTGACCACCGTCGCCCTGCCGCACCACGAGATGGGGCGCTGGGCGGTGGAGGTGCTGCTCGGCGTGCGAGAGCGTCCCGACCCGGACGGGGCGGAGGGCGGCGTCGTCCTGATGCCGTGCCCGCTCGTCCGGCGGGACTCCGTGGGCCCGCCGCCGACCCGGGGACCGGGCCGGCGGCGGGGGTGACACAACCCGACGGTCGCCGCCGGCGACCACCGAGCGGGGATCTCGACCTTGCCCGTCGAGACCCCCAACGAAGGGAATCACGATGAGTCGCAAGTCCTTCACGGGGATGCTAGCCATCACCGCCGCATCGGCCACCGTCCTGGCCGGCTGCGGGCAGGCCGGTCAGTCGGACGGCGGCGGCGACGCCGGCGGCGGCACGACCGAGCTGACGATGTGGACGCACTCGGCAGGCAACCCCGCCGAGCTCGAGATCTACGAGCGCATCATCACCGACTTCAACGAGTCCCAGGACGAGTACGAGGTCGTGGTGGAGTCGTTCCCGCAGGGCGCCTACAACGACGCCGTCGTCGCGGGCGCCGCAGCCGGGGACCTCCCGTGCCTGCTCGACATGGACGGCCCGATCGTCCCCAACTGGGCGTGGGCCGGGTACATCCAGCCGCTCGAGCTGGACCCGGCGATCACCGACGCGCTGCTGCCGACCGCGGTCGGCCGGTACCAGGACGAGATCTACTCGGCCGGGTACTGGGACGCCGCGCTGTCGATCTTCGCGCGCCAGTCGGTGCTCGACGCCAACGGCATCCGCATCCCGACGGTCGACGAGCCGTGGACCAAGGACGAGTTCGACGCCGCGCTCACGACGCTCCAGGGCGCCGGCTACGCGACGCCGCTCGACATCGGGGCCGAGGACGCGGGCGAGTGGTGGCCGTACGCCTACTCGCCGATGCTCCAGAGCGCGGGCGGCGACCTCATCGACCGCGACTCGATGCTCACCGCCGAGGGCGCCCTCAACGGCCCCGAGGCCGTCGAGTTCTTCGAGTGGTTCCAGGGCCTCTTCGAGCGGGGCCTGACGAGCAACGCCGGCACGATCGGCAACGAGGAGTTCAACAACGACGAGGTCGCGCTCAGCTACACCGGCGTGTGGAACGCGATGGACTCGCTCGACGCCGTGGGCGACGACCTGCTCATCCTCCCGCCGCCGGACCTGGGCGAGGGCCCGAAGATCGGCGGCGCGTCCTGGCAGTGGGGCATCGCGGCCGACTGCGAGGCCGCCGACGGCGCACGCCAGTACCTCGAGTTCAGCTTCAAGCCCGAGTACATCGCCGCCTTCGCCGACGGTCAGGTCGTCATCCCGGCGACCGCCGAGGCCGAGGAGCTCTCCGAGATGTTCGGCGAGGGCGACCCGCTGCAGCCCTTCGTCGAGCTGTCGCAGCGCTTCGCGCTCGAGCGTCCGCCGACACCCGCCTACCCGATCATCTCGAGCGTCTTCGAGCGGGCCGGCAAGGACATCATGAACGGCGCCGAGGTGAAGGCCACCCTCGACCAGGCCGTCCAGGAGATCGACACCAACATCGAGTCCAACGACGGCTACGGCTTCTGAGCCGACCGTCCTGAACGGCGGTCGGGGCGGCGCGCCCCGACCGGTCCCCGGGCGACCCCGGGACCGGACGTCGCGCCGCCCCGCCGGGCCGCCGGAACGGATGCCACCATGACCGTCCCCGCCCAGCAGGTCACCCCGCACGCGCTCCCCGAACGCGAGCTCACCCCGACGACGGCGCGCCAGCGTCGGCGCGCCCGAGCGGCCCGGCAGGGCCACCGCGCCGCCTACGGCATGGTCGCCCCCGCCACGTTCCTGCTCCTGCTCTTCCTCGTCATCCCGGTGCTGCTGGCCTTCGGGCTCAGCTTCACCAACGCGCGCCTCATCTCGCCGAACCCGCCGCGGTTCGTCGGGCTGGACAACTTCGTCCGCGCCTTCACGAGCGACCCCACCTTCGTGCGGTCGCTGGTCAACACGTTCGTGTTCGCGGTCGTCGTCGTGCCGCTGCAGTCCGCGCTCGCGCTCGTCATGGCGATCCTCGTCAACCGCAAGGTCCGCGGCACGACCCTCTTCCGGATCATCTACTTCATCCCCGTGGTCACGTCGATCGTCGTCGTGTCCGTGCTCTGGGAGTTCATGTACCAGCGTGACGGGCTCGTCAACTCGATCCTGCAGACGGTCAGCGGCGGCGCCGTGCAGGGCGCCGACTGGCTGGGCGACACCCGCACGGCGCTCGCCGCGATCATCGCGCTGTCGATCTGGCAGGCCGTCGGCTTCCACATGATCATCTGGCTCTCGGGGCTGCAGACCATCCCCGAGGAGCTCTACGAGGCGGCCCGGATGGACGGCGCCGGCGCCTGGCAGCAGTTCGTCAGCGTCACGTGGCCGGGGCTGCGCTCGACCATGGTGTTCATCCTCGTGACGATCACGATCCAGGCGCTCGGCCTCTTCGCGCAGATCGACGTCATGACGCAGGGCGGGCCGCTCAACTCGACCACGACCCTCGTCTACCACGCGGTGCAGCAGGGCTACCGCCGCCAGGAGACCGGCTACGGCTCCGCCATCTCGCTGATCTTCTTCGTCATCGTGCTCGTCATCGCCCTCATCCAGCGGTGGCTCACCCGGGAGAAGGACTGACCATGACCACCGACAGCACCCCGGCCTCGACGCCGGTCCAGGCACCCGCCGCCGAGCGCGCGGCCGCACGCCGTGCGGCGCGCGAGGCGAGCGGACGCGGTCCCGGCTGGCGGGCCCTCGGCTACGTGCCGATGATCCTGCTCGCCCTGTTCTTCCTCTTCCCGCTCGTGTTCATGCTCGTCTCGAGCCTCAAGCCGGACGCGCAGATCCTGTCCGACGTCGACTCCGTCCAGGCCTTCCTGCCCGTGGGCGACATCGGCCTCGACAACTACGCGGGCGTGTTCGACCGCGTGCCGGTCGCGCGGTTCCTGCTCAACTCGGTCCTCGTGACCGTGCTCATCGTGGGGTTCGGGCTGGTCGTCAACAGCATGGCGGGGTTCGCCCTGTCCCGGCTCGAGTGGAGCGGGCGCAAGCTCGTCCTCACGCTCATCATCGCGACGCTCATCGTCCCGTTCGAGACCATCGCGATCCCGCTCGTCTACTGGGTCTCGAAGCTGCCGACGATCGTCTTCGAGAACGGCCTGCCGATGTACGACTTCGGCTGGCTCAACTCGTACCACGTGCAGATCGTCCCGTTCATCGCGAACGCGTTCTCGATCTTCCTGTTCACGCAGTACTTCTCGACCATCCCGCCGTCGCTCGACGAGGCGGCGCGGATCGACGGCGCCGGCTGGTTCACGATCTACCGGCGGATCATCGTCCCCCTGTCCGGACCCGCGTTCGCGACCGTCGCGATCCTCACCTTCCTGCCCGCGTGGAACCAGTACCTGTGGCCGCTCATGGTGGTCCAGCAGGAGGAGCTCCGCCCGGTCATGGTCGGCGTGCAGTACTTCTTCCAGATCAACCCCGCCTGGGGCGAGGTGATGGCCTACACGTCGATCATCACGGTCCCCGTGCTGGTGATGTTCCTGGCGTTCCAGCGCGCGTTCGTCAGCAGCATCGCCTCCAGCGGCGTGAAGGGATGACGACATGACCCTGAGACTCCCGGACCACTGGGTGTGGGACAGCTGGCCCGCGTTCGACGGCGAGCACCACCACCTGTTCTTCCTGCGGGCGTCGCGCGCGCTGCTCGACCCCGACCGGCGGCACCGCCGGGCGTCGATCGGGCACGCGCGGTCCACCGACCTGCGCACCTGGGAGCTCCTGCCGGACGCGCTCGTCACCGACGACGCCCCGGCCTGGGACGACCTCGCGACGTGGACCGGCTCGGTCGTGCAGGCGCCCGACGGCTCGTGGCGGCTGTTCTACACGGGCGTGAGCCGTGAGGACCGCGGCCTCGTGCAGCGCGTCGGCGTCGCCCGCTCGGACGACCTGGTCACGTGGCACCGCCTCCCCGGGCCGGTGTGCGAGGCCGACCCGCGCTGGTACGAGAAGTACGACGGCGTCGCGTGGTTCGACGAGGCGTGGCGCGACCCGTGGGTGCTGCCCGACCCGGGCGGCGACGGCTGGCACATGCTGGTCACCGCCCGGGCGCGCGAGGGCGACCCCGCGGGCCGCAGCGTCATCGGCCACGCGACGAGCCCGGACCTCGAGACGTGGACCGTGCAGCCGCCGCTGTCCGAGCCCGCCGGCTTCGGCCAGCTCGAGGTCCCGCAGGTCGTCGAGGTCGACGGCGGGCACTTCCTCCTCTTCTGCTGCTGGCCGGCGCAGATGGCGCCCGACCGCCGCGAGGGGACCACGGGCGGCATGTGGGTCGCGCCCGGCGAGGGCCCGCTCGGCCCGTGGGACCTGTCCCGCGCCCGGTCGTTCGGCCACCCGAGCCTCTACGCGGCGCGCCTCGTGCGCGACGTCGGCGGCGGCTGGGCGCTGATCGGCTTCCGGGACACCGAGGACGGGGAGTTCGTCGGGGAGATCACGGACCCGCTGCCGGTCGTGCGGGACGGCGACACCCTGCGGCTCGCCTGACGCCGGGCAGCCGGCGGGCGTTCTGGAAGCGATCCGGCGCGCGGGCCCCGGGTCCGCTTCCAGAACCGCCCGCCCGGCGCGGCGCGGTCACCAACGCGCGCGCAGCGTGACCGCGAGCGAGGGGGCCGTGGCGTCGTCGGCGTCGAGGGTCGCGAGCAGGCGGACGTCGCCGGGCGCGTCCTGGGAGACGATCGCGAGGCCCTCGACCTTCGGGACGCCGCCCTCGACGTGGGGGAGCGGCGCGGTGTGCTCGACCGCGAGGTCGTCGAGCACCGCGAGCACCGAGCCCACGACCGGACCGTCCTCGCGCGGGTCGGGCGTGTCCTCGGCGGCCGCGCTGACGAGAACCCGGCCGTCGGCGAGCGTGACCGCGTCGGTGACCGCGAGGCCGACCCCGCGCGCCTCGCCCAGGTCGTACCGGTGGACCGCCTCGAACCGGACCGCGCCCGGGTCGACGTCGCCCGCGAGCACGCGCAGCAGCGTGTCGAGGCGGACGTCCACGGCCGCCGTCGGGACGCCCGCCGCCGGGGAGCCGCGCTGGAACCAGCGCACCGTGCCGCCGAGGACGCACGCGCCCTCGAGGTTGACCCGGTCCTCCGGCTCGCCGAGCGCGTGCGCCACCGCGGCGTACAGCGGCGCGAGGTCCGCGACGGCGACGTCGGGCGCGTCCCCGCAGGACGCCCTGCCGAGGCGGCACGCGCGCATCCGCGCGGGCGACGAGCCCGAGCCCAGCAGCACGACGTCGGCCGTGCCGGGGACGCTGAAGGCCGCCTCGAGGTCGGGCTTGAGGCGCTTGGTCCCGGCCGACTCCTCGAACGTGTCGTGCCCCTCGACGGCGGGCAGCACGCGCACCCGCCGCACGGGCGCCCGGCCGTCGGGGTGGGACACCCAGGCGGCGTGGGTCGCGTCGTCCTGCACGACGAGCCAGCCCGCGTCGAACGGCACCACGGCGGACGCGGCCCGGACGGGCGCGCCGTCCGCGAAACGCAGCGGCACGACACCCTCGACCTCGATCTGCACGCGTCCTCCCGGGGCCGCCGTCACGGCCGCGCTGACCACGGTAGGGGCGCCGCCCGCCGCCCGCCCGCCGGAGCGGGGGCCGCCGCACGCGGCGAGGTCTACGATCCCGAGGCGTGACCGCTCGCGTGCTCCTCGTGGACGACGTCCCCGACCTGCGCCGCCTCGTCACGATCGAGCTCCGGCTGCGGGGCGGCTTCGAGGTCGTGGGCGAGGCGGGCGACGGCGACACCGCGGTCGCCCTCGCGCGCGACCTGCAGCCCGACCTCGTGGTGCTCGACCTCGGCCTGCCGCGGCTGCACGGCGGCGAGGTGCTCACGCTCGTGCGCGACGTCGCCCCGCACGCGAAGGTCGCCGTCTTCACGGGCCTCACGGACGCCGACGGCGAGGCGCTGCGCGGCCGCGTCGAGGGGTACGTGCCCAAGGACGCCGACGTCGCGGCGCTCGTGGACCTGCTCGTCGACCTCAGCCGCGACGAGGAGCGCGCCGCGGTGCTCGAGCTCGCGGGCGCGGACGCCGTCGCGCGCGCCCGCGACTTCCTCCGCTTCCACGCGTCGCGGTGGGGATGGGGCGGCGACCTCTACGAGGCCGAGCTCGTGCTGCGCGAGCTCGTGGTCAACGCGCTCGCGCGCGCGTCGTCGCCGCCGGTGCTGCGGCTCACGCTCACGAGCGACGGCCTGCGCATCGAGGTGGCCGACGACGCCCCGGGCACGCCCGAGCCGGGGCCCCTCGCCCGGGGCTGGAGCGGGCTCGCGTACGTCGCGCTCATCGCGCAGGGCTGGGGCGTGCTGCCGGCTCCCGGCACGACCGGCAAGGTCGTCTGGGCCCGGCTCACCCCGGGCACCGTCGCCGGCCCGCCCGCCGCGCGCTGAGACCGCAGGACGCACCGGAGGCGCCGTGAGCCCGCACACCATCGCCGTCGTCGACGACGCCCCCGAGGTGCGCGCGCTGCTGCGCACGCGCCTGCGGCTCACGGGCGTCCTCACGGTCGTCGCGGAGGGCGGCACGGGGTACGACGCCGTCGCGATCGCCGCCGAGCACCGCCCGGACCTCATGCTCCTGGACGCCTCCATGCCGGGGCTCGGCGGGCTCGACGCCATCGAGCAGGTGCGCGAGGCCTCGCCCGCGACGCGCGTCGTCCTCTACTCCGGGTTCTCCGAGGAGGGTCTGGAGAGCCGCGCGCTCGAGCTCGGCGCGGCCGCGTTCGTGCAGAAGTCCGACCGGGTGGACGAGGTCGTCGACGCGCTCACGGCGCTCACGGGCGAGGCGCCCGAGCCGCCGTCGGGCGGGGACGCGCGCGCGCCCGGGCCGGACGCGCCGCGCGGCGAGGAGCAGATCCTCGGCGAGCACGTCGAGCGCTTCCGCGCGGTCTTCGACCAGGCCGCCATCGGCATGGGGACGCTCACGCTGACCGGGCAGATCGTGCGCGCCAACGCGGCGCTCGTGCGCCTGCTCGACGCGACCGCCGAGAGCGCCGTCGGGCTCGCGCTGCTCGACGCCGTCCCCGCGGCCGACCGCGACGCCGTGACGTTCGCCCTCGCGACGGCGGTCCAGGAGAGCGTCGCGCGCGTCGAGCACCGGCTGGCGGGCACCGAGCGCCTGGTCACCTCGACGATCGCCGCGGTGCGCGACTCGCAGCAGCGGCCGCTCTACCTCCTGCTCCAGAGCCAGGACGTCACCGCGCAGCGGACCACCGAGCGTGCGCTCGTCGAGAGCGAGGAACGGTTCCGGCTGCTCGTCGAGAGCGTCACGGACTACGCGATCTTCATGCTCGACCCGGAGGGGCGGATCGCGAGCTGGAACCGCGGAGCCGAGCGGCTCAAGGGCTACACCGCGGACGAGATCCTCGGGCAGCACTTCCGCACCTTCTACACCGACGCCGCGCGCGCCTCGCGGCACCCGGAGTCCGAGCTCGCGGCCGCGACGCGCGACGGCCGCTACCAGGAGGAGGGCTGGCGCGTCCGCAAGGACGGCACCCTGTTCTGGGCGAACGTCGTCCTCACCGCGCTGCGGGACGCGCGGGGCGACCTCGTCGGCTTCGCCAAGGTGACGCGCGACGTCACGGCGCAGCGGCGCGCGTCGCTCGACCTCGAGCGGTCCGCGAGCGAGCTCGCGGACGCGAACTCGGACCTGTCCGCGGCGAACGTGCGGCTGGGCGCGGCGGCGGAGGAGCGCGCCCACGTCCTCGCCATCACGGCGCACGAGCTGCGCAGCCCCATCGCGGTGGTCGGTGGCGCGGCGAGCACCCTGGCGCGGCACTGGGCCCAGCTCGAGGACGCCAAGCGCGCCGACCTGCTCGCGTCCGTGGCGAGCAGCGCGGAGCAGATGCGTCGCATGCTCCACGAGCTGCTCCTCGCGGCACGGCTCGACGCGGGCGCGGTGCGGTCGGCGCGCGACGTCGTGCGCGTCCGGCCCGTGCTCGAGGACGCCGTCGCGCGCAGCCGCGCGGCCGAGCCGGGCGCCGGGGACGTCGAGGTGGACTGCGCCGACGACCTCGAGCTCCTGACCGACGCCGAGCAGCTCTGCCAGGTCGCCACGAACTACCTCACCAACGCCGCCCGGTACGGCGCGGCGCCCGTCGTGGTGCGCGCCGGCGTCGAGGAGGGCCGGCTCCAGGTGCTCGTCGAGGACCGCGGCCCGGGCGTGCCCGACGGAGTCGTCGGGCACCTGTTCGACGAGATGTTCCTGCGCGGCGGCAGCCGGCGGGGGACGGGCCTCGGGCTCTACATCGTCCAGCGGCTCGCGCACGCCCTGGGCGGCGAGGCCTGGTACGAGCGCGACGACGGGCTCACCCGGTTCGGCGTCACGCTGCCGCTCGGGCGCTGAGGAGCCGGGCGTCCCCTCAGCGCCCTCTGCAGGCGTCCGGTCAGCAGGCGTCCGGTCAGAAGTCGCCGCCGAAGTCGCCCCCGAAGTCGCCCCCGAAGTCCCCGCCGCCGAAGCCACCGCCGCCGAAGCCACCGCCGTCGAAGCCGCCGCCGTCGAAGCCGCCGCCGTCGAAGCCCCCACCGCCGACGTCCCCGCCGGCGTCCCCGCCGCCCGCGTCACCGCCGTCGGCGCCGGCGTCGCCCCCGGCGTCCGCGCCGGCGTCGCCCTCCGCGCCGCCGGCGTCGGCCGCGAACGCGTCGCTGCCGAGGTCGCCGAACGCGGGCCCGAACATGGCGTTCGCGATCGCCGAGCCGACGACGACGCCCGCGACCGTCCCGAGCAGGCTGCCGCCGATCATCGTGCCGAGGCCGGGGCCGCCGTAGCCCTGACCCGCGGGCCCCCCGCCGTACCCGCCGCCCGCGGGCGCGCCGCCGAAGGTCCGCTCGAGCGTGCCCGGCTGACGCACCTCGGTGCGCGTCGCCATGCGGGCGAGGCCCGCGGGGTCGTCCCCGAGGCGCTCGGACGGCGGGACGTGCTGCGCGAGCTGCTGCAGCACCTGGCGACGCTGGTCCGGGGTGAGCTGCGCGAACGCCTCGGCGTGCGCCTGCTCGATGCCCTCGGGCGGCGCCGTCGCGAGCAGGTAGCGGTAGCGCTCGACGGCGCGCTGGTCGGGGGTGCGCGGACCCGTGCCCGCGGGGCCGTCCTGCGGCGGCGCGCCGTACGGGGACGCGCCGTACGACGGCGTGCCGTAGCCGCCGTCGGCAGGCGGCTGTCCGTACGGCGTCGAGGGGGTGCGGCCGTACGCGTCCTGGCGGTCCGCGGGGTCCGGCTCGCGGCCGAGCAGTCGGTCGAGGAAACCCATGGTCGCTCCTGGGGGATCGGTCGTGCGCCGCCGTCGTGCCGGCGACCCGTCACGTCCGTCCTACGCGACCCCGGCCCCCTCCGCCACCCCACCCGGCCCCCGCCGTCGGCGTCCCGCGGCGCCTTCTGGAAGCGGATCGTCGTTCGGCGCGCTGGATCGCTTCCAGAACCGCGGGTCCGGTGCGGCGCAGCGCGTGCGGAACGGTCCGCTCGCTGCCACAGTTCGCCCAGAGGGCGGCGCGACGGACGGGTGGAGACGATGGACGGCAGGCGCAGCACGGTCGAGGGCACGGGACGGGCGGCCGCCCGGGCCGGGACGGTCGGGCGATGACCGCGCGCAGCGGTGCCGTCGCGGCCGGCAACAGCCGGGTCGTCGAGCAGGGCGCGCGCCTCGGGTACGCGGCCAGCGGCGTCCTGCACCTGCTGCTCGCCTGGGTCGCGGTCCAGCTCGCGTGGTCGGGCTACGGCGGCTCGGCCGACCAGGGCGGCGCGCTCGGGCTCCTCGCGGGCTCCGCGATCGGCGCGGTCCTGCTCTGGCTGTGCGTCGTGGGGTTCGGGCTGCTCGCGATCTGGCAGGTCACCGAGGCCGTCGCGGGACGCGAGACCTCCGAGCGCGTGAAGAGCATCGGGCGCGCCGTCGTCTACGCGGCGCTCGCCCTGACGACCGTCGGGGTCCTGCGCGGCTCCGGCGGCGGCGGGGGGGCGAGCACCACGGCAGGCCTCATGACGTCGACCGGGGGCCGCCTGCTCGTGGGTGCGGTGGGGCTCGTCGTCGTCGGCGTGGGGGTCCACCACGTCGTCAAGGGCTGGCGCCGGACGTTCCTCCGGGACCTGCGGCAGCACCCGGGGACGTGGACCGAGCGCGCGGGGCGCGTCGGCTACATCGCCAAGGGAGTCGCGCTCCTGCTCGTCGGGGGCCTCGTCGTCGCGGCCGCCGCGGGTGCGGCGAGCCAGGCGACGCCCGGGCTCGACCCGGCGCTGCGCACGCTGCTCGCGCTCCCCGCCGGGCCCGTGCTCCTCACGCTCGTGGGCCTGGGCTTCGCCGCCTACGGCATCTACTCGTTCGCCCGCGCACGCCACGCGCGGCTCTGAGGGCCGGCGTCAGACGACGTCGGCCGGGCGGGGCGCGGCCGCGCGCTCGTCGCCCTCGTCCGGGCGGGCGTCGTCGCGGCGCAGGTAGCGCCACGCGAGCCAGCAGCAGACGATCCCGTTGAGCACGCCGACGAGGACGTCGGACAGCTGGTGCATCCCCCGGTACAGCCGCGAGTAGGCCACGAGGGCGGGGACGAGGAAGCAGAGCGTCGTCGCGCCCCAGCGCAGCGCGGGGTTCGTGATCCGCTGCGCGAGCAGCGCGAGCGTGAGGTAGAAGGCGGTCGACGCGCCCGTGTGGCCGGACGGGAAGCTCGACGTCGGCGGCGCGTGGTCGAGCTGGTCGACGTCGGGCCGCGAGCGGCCGACCAGCGCCGACGACGTGACGAAGACCGCCGACTGCACGGACAGCGCGATGCCGGGCACGACCGCGAACCACCAGCGCCGGGTCCGCCACCAGATCAGCGCCATGGCGACGATGCCCGCGATGATGAGGAAGTGCGTCCCGCCGATGTTGGACCACACCTGCGTCGCCGTGTCGAGGAGGGGCGTGCGCGTCTCGACGAGGGCCTCGTTCACCGCGTCCTCGGCGGGGAGGTCGTCGAGCGGACCCGTGATGACCAGCCCAGCGCCGACGATGGCCGCCCACACGCCCGCGGCGGGCAGCAGGGTGCGTCGGCCGAGGTCGCGCCACGCGTCGCCCCGCGTGGGGGCGGAGACGTCCTCGCTGTAGCGGCCCGTGAACGTCATCGTGCGCCTCCGTCCGTCGGCCGCGGGAGGTCCGCGCCCGTCACCCGTGCGCCGTCGCGACCACCGACGTGGCCCGACCAGCCGATCCACGAACCCACCGCGACCGCGCCGCCGAGGAACGCGCCGGCCACGACGTCGGACGGGTAGTGCACGCCGAGCATCACGCGGTCGACCCCCGTGAGCACGACGGCGAGCGTCGCCACCGTCACGGCGACCGCGCGCCCGCGCCGCCCGAGGAGCGGCCACACGAGCGCCGTGAGCGCGACGGCCGCCGCCGTCGTGTTCATCGCGTGCCCGGACGGGAAGCTGTAGCCCGGCGCGTGGGCGACGGCGTCGTCCACGAGCGGACGCGAGCGCTGCACCGCGAGCTTGACGACGTTGCTCAGCCCCCAGGCGAGCAGCACGGTCGCGACGGCCCAGGCCGTGCGCGCGCGCAGGCCGTGGCGGCGCCACACCCAGACGGCGAGCAGCACCCCGGCGAGGTTGACCCACCGCGCCTGGAACGCCTCCTGCCAGGCGAGCAGCGCCGTGCGCAGCGCGGGCTCGGAGCGCGTGAGGTCGGTCGCCGCACGGATCGTGGCCTCGTCGACCTCGACGACGGCGGACGCCTCGGCGCGGACCGCCCACGCGAGCAGCGCGACCGGGACGGTGAGCGCGACGGCGGTCGCACCCGCCCGCAGGAGGTGCGGCGGCAGGCGGCGCGCAACCCCTCTGGTGGGGGTCGCCTGGCGCCCGGCGCCGGCGGGAGGGGGAGCGGCCGTCACGGGGGCAGGCTAGGGCCGTGGCGGCCCGGGCGCCTCAGGAGGGACCCCGTGCGCGACGGGCGTGGCCGGACGTGCCCGGCGAGCGTGCCCGACGAGCGTGCCGGCGGGCGGGTCAGGCGGAGACCAGCAGCTCCTGCGGCGCGAGGCGGCCGGTGGTCAGCGTCGTGACGGTGGCCTCCTCGGCCGCCAGGACGACGAGGGCCTCCAGCCCGTCCTCACCGACGACGAGCAGCGCGCGCGAGCCGCACGCGCAGAGGTGGTCGAGCTCGCCGTCGTCGAAGTACACGCAGACGTGGGTGCCGGTGCTCATGCCACGACGGTAGGCACACCCTCCGACACGACGGCGCGCGACATGCCGACGCGAGCGACATCCGCCCGCGAGCGCGCCCGGAGAGCCGACACGCCGGGGGACACGCCGGGCGGAGCCTCCCCGCCGGACGAAAACCACCCGGTCGCCTCACGTGCGCGGCGCTCGGATCCGATAAGGGACCTGTGACAGCGCAGAGCACCTCGACCTCGGTCCCCGCCGTCGCCGCACCGCCGGCGCCCCCGTCGACGGCGCCGCTCGTGCCGGCGCCGCAGACGAGCGCGCGGCGGCGTCCGGCCGGCGAGGCGAGCCCGCGGCTGCGCCCCGGTGCCACGGTGGGCACCGGCACCGGCGGCGGCACCGGCGCCGGCACCGAGGGCGCCGGGGCTCCGCAGCCGGCGCCCGGCCGCCCCGCGCGCGACCACGACGGCGTGCCCGCACCCGAGCCCGCCCCGGAGCGGCGCCCCGACGAGCCCGGTGACGCCCCGCGGCCCCCGCGTCGCTCGCCCGCGCCCGCCCTCCGCGCGCTGGGCGCCCGCGTCGCCGCACTCCTCACCGACGCCGACCCCGCCACCCCCTGGTGGCGCCGCCGCCGGGTGCTCGCCGCGGTCGCCGTCGTCGTCCTGCTCGCGTCCGGCGCGTGGGGCGTGCTCTCCGCGACCGCGGAGCCCGCGCCCGAGCGGATCGCCCTCACGGAGGCGCTCGCGCTCGTGGCCGAGGGGGACGTCACCGCGGCCACGGTCGACGACCGCGCGGCCGAGGTGGTCCTCGTGACGTCCGACGACGCCCTCCTCGCCGCCGACTTCCCGGCCGACTACGCCGACGAGCTGACCCAGACCCTCGTCGACGCGGGCGTCCCGCTCGACGCCGAGGCGGGCGAGCGCGGCGCCGCGGCCGACCTCGCGTCGCGCCTGCTGCCCGTGCTGATCATCGTGGGCGTCCTGCTCCTGGTGCTTCGCGGGCTCAACCCGCAGGGCGCGCTGGGCGGCCGCCCCCGCAAGGCGCTCGCCTCGGGCGAGATCCCGGCGGTGACCTTCGCCGACGTCGCCGGCGCGGACGAGGCGGTCGACCAGCTCAGCGAGATGGTGCAGTTCCTGCGTGAGCCGGAGCGGTTCGAGGCCGTCGGCGCGACCCGGCCGCGCGGCGCGCTGCTCGTCGGCCCGCCCGGGACGGGCAAGACCCTCCTCGCGCGCGCCGTCGCCGGCGAGGCGCAGGTGCCGTTCTTCGCGCTGGCGGGCTCGGACTTCGTCGAGTCGTTCGTCGGCGTGGGCGCGCGGCGCGTCCGGGACCTCTTCGCCGAGGCGCGCAAGGCCGAGCGCGCGATCATCTTCATCGACGAGATCGACGCCGTCGGGCGGGCGCGCGGGGGTGCGTCCGGGAACGGCGGCGACGGCGAGCGCGAGAACACGCTCATCTCGCTGCTCAACGAGATGGACGGCTTCGTCGGCTCGCACATCATCGTGCTCGCCGCGACCAACCGCGCCGACACGCTCGACCCGGCGCTGACCCGCCCGGGCCGCCTCGACCGCCAGGTGCAGGTGCCCAACCCCGATCGGCGCGGCCGGACCCTGATCCTCCAGGTCCACGCGCGCTCGCGGCCCGTGGCCGACGACGTCGACCTCGTGCAGATCGCGCGGCAGACGCCCGGCATGTCCGGCGCCGACCTCGCGCAGGTCGTCAACGAGGCGTGCATGGAGGCCGCGCGGCAGGGCCAGGACGTGGTGGACGCCGCGTGCTTCCAGGCCGCCGTCGCGACCGTCGCGATGGGCCGCGCGCGCACGTCGGCGCTGGTCACCGAGTACGACCGCATGATCACCGCGTGGCACGAGGCCGGGCACACGCTCGCCGCGGCCCTGCTGCCCGACGCCGACGACCCGGTGTCGGTGACCATCGTCCCGCGCGGACCGGCGGGCGGCATCACGTGGATGAGCGGCAACGACGACGTCTTCCTCCCGCGGCGCAAGGCGCTCGCCCAGCTCGTCGTCGCGCTCGCCGGTCGGGCGGCCGAGGAGCGGCTGCTCGACGGCGAGTACACGCAGGGCGCGTCCGGCGACCTGCGCGGTGCGACCGACCTCGCGACGAAGATGGTCACGCAGTACGGCATGACCGACTTCGGCTACGCGCAGGTCGACGCCGAGACGATGCGCGTCGGCGGCCAGGTCGCGGCGCAGGCGCACGCGGCGGTCGACCGCCTGCTGCGCGACGCGCACGTCCAGGCCACCGAGCTGCTGACGGCGCACGCGCCCCTGCTCGAGGCCGTGGCGGCCGCGCTGCTCGTCGAGGAGACCCTCACCGCGCGGCGCGTCCGCGAGATCATCGCCGAGTTCGAGGCCGTCCCGGAGCCCTGACCGAGGCGTCCCGCGCGGCGCCGGCAAGCATGGTGCGACCGCGACGCCGCCGCGCCGCGACGGTCGCCGCCACGCCCCGACGCCGCTGCGCCACGACGGGTCGCCGCCACGCCCCGACGCCACCGCGCCGACGGGTCGTGCGGCGCACGGGGCGGACGGTCCAGGAGTGGTGCGCGGCGCGGCTCGTCCGCTCCCAGCAGCCCCACCAGCACCGTGCGCCGCACATCTCGTCCGGGAGGCCGACGAGGGGGGCGGAGGGCGGCGTGCGAGGCGCGCGTCCGGTCGGACCGCGCAGCGCCGGGCCTGCCAGCGTGGTTCTGGCAGGGATCCGGCCCTCCGACCGTCGCCCGGGATCCAGAACCGCGTGCCGCCGACGGCGACCGGCCGCTGCCCGCAGCGACCCGCTCGGACGGCGCGTCGGTTCTGGAACGGAGGCGACCCCTGAGTGTCGTCCGCGTTCCAGAACCGCTGTCGCCGGCCTCAGGCGGCGCGGCGGGCGACGCGGAGGGCCCAGAGGACCAGCGGAACCTGGAGCGGGAGCCGCAGCCACGCCACCGCGAGCGCCACCCGGCGCCGCGCCGTCCGCGGCCTGCGCGAGCGCTGCATCCGGACCGCCATCGTGACGTTCCCCGGGAGCACGACGGCGAACAGGGCGGCCGTCGCCAGCGCGCCGAGCCGTCGCGTGGCCGGCACCGTCACGGCCGCCGCGCACGCGAGCTCCGCGACGCCGCTGCCGAGGACCCACGGCCGGGGCGCGCCGAGTGCCCGGGGGATGAGCCCGTCGTAGAGCGCGGGCCGGACGAGGTGCGTCACGCCCGCGGCCGCGAGCAGGCCCACGAGCCCGGCCACCGACGCCGTCTCACGGCGGGACGTCGTCATCGCCGCCATCGTCTCGCCGCTCGCCGCCGTCATGTCGACGCGGCCTCACCGCGCGACGCCGTCTCGTGCGACGAGGTCGCGCGACGTGCCATGGCCGGCGAGCCGGCGCACAGCATGACGCCCCGGGTCCGGCTCACCGGCGGACCACGTCGACGACCAGTGCGCGGTGGTCCGACAGCCCCGTGTCGACCGACCGCCCCGGCCCCGCGGCGTGCAGCGGGCCGTCGACGAGGATGTGGTCGAGCTGCTCGGTGGGCTCGTGCAGGGGGAACGTCGGCGCGGTCGCGAGCGGCCGCCACCCGGAGATGCGCTCCGGCCGGTCGCCGTGGAGGTTGAGGTCGCCCATGACGACGACCGGCCGGGGCACCTCGCGCAGCAGGTGCACGAGCCGGCGCAGCTGGTGTGCGTTCCACCCGGGGATGAAGGTGAGGTGGGTCGCGACGACGGTGACCCGCCCGCCAGGAGCCTCGATGACCGCGCCGACGGCGGCGCGCGGCTCGTCGCGCACCATGACCGGCCGGCGCGCGCCCGGGAAGACGACCGGCACGGGGGCCCTGAGCGCCGGGAGCGCCATCGCGCGCCACGTCACCACGGGGTGGCGGCTCAGGAGGGCGATGCCGTAGCCGGCGACGCTCGGCTGCAGCTCGCCGGTGGCCGCGGACCACAGCTCGGGCGTCCCGGCGAGGGTCGCGACGAACCGGTGCTCGGGCGCGCCCATCGCCTCGGCCGCGACGGCGGTGAGGTCGGCGCCGTGCGACCGCGGCTGGTCGCGGTCGACCTCCTGGAGCGCGAGCACGTCCGCGTCGAGGTCGGCGACGGCGCGCGCGAACCGGTCGAGGTCGACGACGTCGTCGACCGGCGCGTGCCCGTGCAGGATGTTGAAGGTCGCGAGGCGCATCGACCTCGATCCTGCCGCTCGGGCTGCGCCTGCGCACCCGGTCGTGTACACCCGTGGCATGGTCGAACACGCCGGACGAGAGGCGCTCCAGGACGGGCTGCGCAAGACCGCGGTGGCGCTGGGCAAGGCGGAGATCCCCTACGCCCTGTGCGGCACCTACGCCGCCTGGGCGCGCGGCGCCCCCGAGCCCCTGCACGACGCCGACTTCGTGATCCGCGAGGAGGACGTCGACGTCGCGCGCAAGGCCCTGGAGGAGGCGGGCCTCGAGCTGCGCGACCCCGCCGAGGACTGGCTCTTCAAGGCGTACAACGACGGCCAGCTCGTCGACGTCCTCTTCCGCATGGTCGGCGAGCCCGTCCCGATGGACGTGTTCGAGCGGTGCGACGTGCTCGAGGTGCTCGCCGTGCGGATGCCCGTGCTCAGCGCGACCGACCTCATGTCCACGAAGCTGCGCGTGCTGCACGAGCACTACTGCGACTACGCGCGTCTGCTGCCGGTGGCCCGCGCGCTGCGCGAGCAGGTCGACTGGGACCTCGTGCGCCGCGAGTGCACGGACAACCCCTTCGCGTCGAACTTCCTCCACCTCCTGGCCGACCTCGAGATCATCGAGCGCCCCTGAGGCCCGGCGTCGCCGCTCCGACGCCGGCCGTCAGCCCTGACCCGACCGGTCGGGCAGCTGCTGCACGGCCCACCGGTTGCCGTCGGGGTCCGCGAAGCCCGTGAACCGGCCCCACGGGAGGTCCTCGACCGGCGGCGCGTCGACGCCCTGCGCGACGAGGTGCTCGCGCGCGGCGTCCGCGTCGTCGACGACGACCTGGAGCCCGCGCACCGAGCCGGGCGCGGCGTCGGTCAGCCCCGTCCCGATCGCGATCGAGCACGCCGACCCGCGTGGCGTGAGCTGGACGAAGCGCAGGTCGTCGCCGACCCGGTTGTCCTGGTCCGTGACGAAGCCGACCTGGTCGACGTAGAAGGCCTTGGCCCGGTCGACGTCGCTGACCGGGACGATCACGAGCTCGAGCCTGAAGTCCACCGGAACCCCCACCGGACGTGCCGCCGACCCGACGTCGGCGGCGGTGACCCATGGTGGCGCGCACCACCGACACGCCACCACCACCCCGCGAGGACCTCGGTGCCGGTTCCCGGTGGCCGCGCCCGCTAGCCTGCGCCCATGCCCCTGGTCGACGCCGCCGGGCAGCGCCGCGACCTGGGAGCGCTGCTGCGGAGCCGGATCCCGCTGGTCGTCATCGAGACGCGCGACGAGGACCGGGCGCGGGCCGCCGTCCTCGACCAGGCGCGTGCGTGCAACCCGCCGCTGCCGGTGTTCGAGTGGGCGGTCACCGAGGGCCTGCGCCGCACCGACGTCGACCTGGGCGGTGCCCAGCGCTTCCACCAGGGACCCGACGGCGTCCTGCAGTTCGTGCGCGAGGGCATGCGCGGGCTCTACGTGCTGCTCGACTTCCACCCGTACCTCAGCGAGCCCCTGACCGTCCGCCTGCTCAAGGACATCTGCCAGGCCGTCGACGAGGCGCCGCGCACGGTCGTCCTCATCAGCCACGAGGTCGCGCTGCCGCCCGAGCTCGAGCACCACGCGGCGCGGCTGCGGCTCGCGTTCCCCACCCGCGAGGAGCGGCGCGCGATCGTCGACGACGTCGCGCGCGAGTGGGCGGCCGCGAACGGGGCGTGGGTGCGCGCGGACGAGACGTCGATCGGCCTGCTCGTGGAGAACCTCGCCGGGCTCTCGGTGGCCGACACGCGCCGGCTCGCGCGTGCCGCGGTGCACGACGACGGCGCGATCACCGCGAGCGACGTGCCCGCCGTGATGCAGGCCAAGTACGAGCTGCTCTCGCGCGGCGGCGTGATGACCTTCGAGTACGAGACCGCGGCGCCGACCGACCTCGCGGGCCTGGGTCGGCTCACGGCGTGGCTCGCGCGCCGGCGTCCGGCCTTCGACGGGTCGGCGGCCGCGCTCGACCCGCCGCGCGGCGTGCTGCTGCTCGGCGTCCAGGGCTGCGGCAAGAGCCTCGCGGCCAAGGTCGCGGCGGGGATGTTCGGCGTCCCCCTGCTGCGCCTGGACCTCGGGGCCATCAACGACAAGTACCAGGGCGAGTCCGAGCGGCGCCTGCGCGAGAGCCTCGCGACCGCCGACGTCATGGCGCCGTGCGTCGTGTGGGTCGACGAGATCGAGAAGGGCCTCGCGACGTCCGACGGCGACACGGGCACGTCGCAGCGCGTGCTCGGCACGTTCCTCACGTGGCTGGCGGAGCACCGGTCACGCGTCTTCCTCGTCGCGACCGCGAACGACGTCTCGCGCCTGCCGCCCGAGCTGATGCGCAAGGGTCGCTTCGACGAGATCTTCTTCGTCGACCTGCCCGACGCCGCCACGCGCGCCCAGATCGTGCGCCTGCACGCGAACCGGCGCGGCGTCGCGCTCACCGACGAGGACGCCGTCGCGCTCGCCGCGCTGTGCCCGGGGTTCTCCGGCGCGGAGATCGAGCAGGCCGTCGTCTCCGCCGCCTACGCCGCGCACGCCGAGGCCGGCGGCGCGGCGCCGGCGGTCGAGGCGCGCCACGTCGCCGCCGAGCTGCGCGCGACGCGACCCCTGAGCGTCGTCATGGCGGAGCAGGTCGCGGCGCTGCGCGCGTGGGCGGCCGGGCGCACGGTCCCCGCCGCCTGACGTCCTGACGCCTCAGGCCCCCGCGAGCCGCGCGGCCTGCTCGCCGGCCGACGTCCGCACGCGCTCGAGCAGGCCACGCAGGCGCTCGGCGTCGTCGTCGGGCAGGCCGAACGCCGCGCCGATGGCGGGCGACACCCCACGGGCGCGCTCCTGCATCGCGCGGCCCTCGTCCGTGAGCGTCACGGTGACCGACCGCTCGTCCTCCGGGCGACGGCGGCGGACGACGAGGCCGCGCGCCTCGAGGCGCTTGAGCAGCGGCGAGACCGTCCCGTAGTCGAGGTCCAGCAGGTCGATCACCTCGCGCACCGTGAGCTCCTCGTGCTCCCAGAGCGCGACGAGCACGAGGTACTGCGGGTACGTGAGGTCGAGCGGGTCGAGGACGTGGCGGTACACCGACGTCACGAGGCGGGACGCCGCGTAGAGGTCGAAGCAGAGCATGTCCTCCAGGGGAAGGGGGAGTCCCTCGTCGGTGGCCATGGAATGAATCCTAGGCCACGGTGTTGACGTCTGCAATTGCATCGTGCACGATGCACTTGTGAGCGAGGCGATCGCCTCGCCGGACCGGAAGGACGAGGGACATGCCGTTCATCACCACCACCACCGCCGGGCAGGACGCCGCTGACGCCACCGTCGAGCTGTACTACGAGGACCACGGCACCGGGCAGCCCGTCGTGCTCATCCACGGCTACCCGCTCGACGGCTCGTCGTGGGAGAAGCAGACCGCGGCCCTGCTCGACGCCGGCTACCGCGTCGTCACCTACGACCGCCGCGGCTTCGGCCGCTCGACCAAGACCACGGTCGGCTACGACTACGACACGTTCGCGGCGGACCTCGACGCCGTCCTCACGACGCTCGACCTGCGCGACGTCGTCCTCGCCGGGTTCTCCATGGGCTCGGGCGAGGTCACGCGCTACCTCGGCCGCTACGGCGCCGACCGCGTCGCCAAGGCCGCGCTCCTCGGCGTCCTCGGCCCGTTCCTCCTGAAGACGGACGACAACCCGACGGGCGTCCCGCAGGACGTCTTCGACGGCATCGCCGCGACCGCGACGGCCGACCGCTTCGCGTGGTTCGACGCCTTCTACCAGGACTTCTACAACCTCGACGAGAACCTCGGCAGCCGGATCAGCGAGCAGGCCGTCCGCGCGAGCTGGACGACGGCGATCGGCTCGGCGCCCGCCGCCGCGGCCGGCGTCGTCCCGTCCTGGATCACGGACTTCCGCGAGGACGTCACGAAGGTCGGGGAGGCGGGCATCCCGCTGCTGATCCTGCACGGGACGGGCGACCGCATCCTGCCGATCGACGCCACGGCGCGGCCGCTGCGCGAGCGGCTGCCCGAGGCGACGTACGTCGAGATCGAGGGCGCGCCGCACGGCCTGCTCTGGACGCACGCCGACGAGGTCACGGCGGCGCTGCTGGAGTTCGTCCAGGCCTGACGGCACGGCGGACGGGAGGGGCGCGGCGCACGGGTGAACGTGCGCCACGCCCCTCCCGCGCGCCCGCCCGGCTGCCCTACCGTGTGGCCGACGTCCGCCGTCCGCGACGTCGCTCGTCGTCGGGCCTAGGGGGGACCGTGCTGCGCTTCCTGCCGTACATCGTGGAGCTCGCGCTCCTCGTCTTCTGCCTCATCGACTGCATCCAGACGCCGTCGGGCTCGGAGCGGAACCTCGGCAAGACCGCGTGGATCTTCGTCATCATCCTCATCCCCATCGCGGGCCCGGTCGCGTGGCTCGTCGCGGGGCGCCCCGCCAAGCAGCAGGCCAACCGCTCGGTGCCGTGGCCGTCGACGAAGACCGCCGGCTTCCCCGAGTACGAGCGCCCTGCGCCGCCGAAGGGGCCCGACGACGACCCCGAGTTCCTCGCCGGCGTCGAGCGCCGGGAGCGGGCCGAGCACGAGCGTCTGCTGCGGGACTGGGAGGCGCAGCTCCGCGAGCGCGAGCAGCGCCTGCGCCCCACGGGCGCCGAGGACGACGGCGAGGAGAAGCGCCCCGCGACCTCGTGAGGACCGGGGCGGAGCGCCCCTCGGCCGCGCCGGCGGCATCCCCTAGCGTGGCGCCATGACGGACCGCCGCCCGCTGCTGCTGCTCGACACCGCGTCGCTGTACTTCCGGGCGTTCTTCGGGGTGCCGGACTCCGTCAAGGCGCCGGACGGCACGCCCGTGAACGCCGTCCGCGGCCTGCTCGACATGACCGCGCGCCTCGTGACCGCCCGCCGGCCCGGGCGCCTCGTCGCGTGCTGGGACGACGACTGGCGGCCCGCCTTCCGGGTCGAGGCCATCCCCAGCTACAAGGCGCACCGGGTCGCCCCGACGAGTGCGCAGGGCGACGAGGAGGAGGTGCCCGACCTCCTCACGGCCCAGATCCCGGTCATCGTCGAGGTGCTCGAGGCGTTCGGCATCGCGCGCGTCGGGGCGCCGGGCTACGAGGCCGACGACGTCATCGGCACGCTCACGGCGCGTGAGACCGCGCGGCCGGCGGGGGAGCGGCACCCGGTCGAGGTGGTCACGGGGGACCGCGACCTCTTCCAGCTCGTCGACGACGCGCTCGGCGTGCGGGTCCTGTACACCTCGCGGGGCATCGGGGACCTGGACGTCGTCGACCAGGCGCGGCTGGCCGACAAGTACGACGTGCCCGACGGCCGCGCCTACGCCGAGATGGCCGTGCTCCGCGGCGACAGCAGCGACGGGCTGCCCGGCGTCGCGGGCATCGGCGAGAAGACGGCCGCCGCGCTGCTGCGCCGGTACGGGACGCTCGACGGCATCCTCGCGGCGCTCGACGCGCACGACGCCGGTCTCACGCAGGCCCAGCGCCGGCGCCTCACCGAGGGACTGGACTACCTCGCCGTCGCGCCGGGCGTCGTCAACGTCGCGCGGGACGCGCCCGTCGCGGAGCACGACGACGCGCTGCCGCGCACGCCCGCCGACCCCGACCGCCTCGTCGCGCTCGCCGAGCGGTGGGGGCTCACGTCGAGCGTGGCGCGCCTCGTGGACGCGCTGAGCGACGCCTGACGGGCGCCCGCCGGGCCGGACGACGTCGTCCAGCCCGGCGGTGCCCGTGCTCAGCAGTGCCCGTGTTAGGGGTGCCCGTGCCTCGGTGCCTCAGCGGTGCGCGGGCGCGGGGGCGAGCGTGCGGCCCCAGTCGCGGGCCGCGTCGAGCTCGCCGGGCTGGAGGCCCTCCGTCATGCCCTGCACCCAGAAGGAGCGGTGGTGCGTGACCGGGTGGCCGCCGAGGCGCTTGAGCCGCTTCTCCGCCGCGCCCGACGCCGAGCCGGGGAGGTTCGGCTTCGACACCTTGGTGTCGAAGGTCGCGACGTCCAGGCCGTGGGTCGGCAGCGTGAGGGTCTCGAGCCACTCGCGGACGCCGAGGCCCGACGAGATGACCGGGTTGCCCGTCTTGGTCGCGGCGTCGGCGCGCGTGCTCGCGCGGCTCAGGCCGAACGCGTGCGTCGGGGCGCCGACGACGAGGAGCGTCACGTCCTCCGGGACCCACCCGGGGTGCTCCGCGGCCCAGGCCGACACCTCCACGCACCGGACCGGGACGCTCTCCCCGAGGCCCTCGGCGACCGCCTCGGCCACGTCCCGGGTGCTGCCGAACATCGACTCGTAGACCACCAGCGCGCTCATGCGACCACGGTCGCCCCGACGTCACGACGGCCGCCAGGGGCCTTGGTCCCTGCCCCGCCCAGGCCGTCCGGTGCCCGCTGTCGGAGGGCCGCCCTACGGTGGGCGCATGACCCGGTACGCGGTGCTCCTGCGAGGCGTCAACGTCGGCGGCGTCACCGTGCGCTCGGCCGACCTCCGGGCCCTGCTGGCCGAGCTCCCGGTCACGGACGCCCGGACCTTGCTCGCGTCCGGCAACGTCGTGTGCCGGTACGACGGCGACGCGGGCGCGCTCAAGGTGCTCGTCGAGGGCGCGCTGCGTGAGCGGTTCGGCTACGACGCCTGGGTGGTCGTCCTCACGGCCGAGCGGCTGGCCGAGCTGATCGACGCGTGTCCCTACCCGCCGGACTCGGAGACGCTGCACACCTACGTCACCGTCACGTCGGACCCGGCGCGGCTCGACGAGCTCGACGTGTCGATCGCCGAGGCCGCCCCCGACGCCCCGCGAACGCGCCTCGGTCCCGAGGCGGCGGCGTGGCAGGCGCCGGTGGGTCGCACGCTCGACGACGCGCAGAGCAAGCTCGGCTCGAAGGCCCGCTACAAGCCGTGGATCACCGACCGCAACCTGCGCACGATGCTCAAGATCCGCGCGGCGCTCGAGGCGCTAGACGAGTGACGTGACGCGCGCGGCCAGGTCGGGGAGCAGCAGGCCGGCTCCGGCGGCGGCCGCGCCCACGGTGACGAGGACGAGGACGGCGACCCAGGCGCCAGCGGGGACGCGCGTGAGCCGCGCGAGCTGGTCGGGGTCGGACGTCCGGACGCCCGCGCGGCGGGTCGCGAGGAGCTCCAGCACCGCGCGCGGCGCACCGAGCAGCAGGAAGAACGTCAGGGTGAGGGCGACGGCGAACTGCTGCTCGGGCGCGAGCCACCAGGAGACGGCGAACACGCCCGCGCCGCACACGAGCACGACCCACAGCCCGAAGAGGTTGCGGATCTGCAGCAGGAGCAGCGCGAGCAGCAGCAGGACGCCCCAGAGCAGCGCCACCGCGCGCCCGGTCGAGAGCAGCGCCGCCGCACCCAGCCCGACGAGCGCCGGGCCCGTGTAGCCCGCGAGGAGCGTGACGACCATGCCCGGCCCGCGGGGGCGCCCGCGCGAGACGGTGAGCCCGGACGTGTCCGAGTGCAGCCGGATTCCCGTGAGCCGCCGTCCGCTCAGCACCGCGGCGACCGCGTGCCCGCCCTCGTGCGCGACCGTGACGAGGTGCCGCGTGACGCGCCACAGCCACGGCACGAGCACGAGCACGAGCGCGATCGCGGCGGTGGCGAGGACGACGGGTGCGGTGGGCAGCGGCTGCGCGGCCACGACGCGGGACCAGAGCTCGGCGATCACCGCGCCATCGTGCCAGCCGGCGGACGACGCCCCAGACGGCCGGCCCCGCGCACGGCGCGCGCGCTCACCAGCGCGCGGCGGCGGCCAGCCCGGCCAGCGCGGGGCCCGCGAGGGCGTCGTCGAGCACCAGCAGGTCGTCGACGACGACGTCGGCCGCGGTGCCCGCCGCCGCGCCGAGGGTGAGCGCGACGGGCGCGGTGGGATCGGCCTCGGCCGGGCCGCTCGCGACGTCGACGCCGTCGACCGCGAGCCGGACGCCGCCCGCGCCGACCACGAGGGCCAGGAGGTGGGCACCCTCGCCGAGCGACGGCGCGACGAGCACGTGCGGCCCGCCCGCGGCGGCGTACCGCACCTCGAGCCCGCCGCCCGGCACGACGACGACGCGCACGTCCCGCCCAGCGCCCGCGAGCTCGAGCAGCGACCCCTCGGCCGACGCCGCGTCGGTGCGGCCGGTCCACACCGTGACGGTGAGGTCCGCCGGCGATGCGAGCGGCAGCGGGTCCGCGGTGAGCCCGGCGTCGGCCGGGGCGAGGTCGCGCGCACCCCCGGCGCCGCAGCCGAGGAGCGAGGCGGCGGCGGTGTCGTACGGCCGCAGGTCGGCCGGGTCGAGCCGCCACCGCAGCACCGGGGCCGCGGCCGCGGCCGCGTCCTCCCACCTCGCCGGGTCGCACGGCGCGACGGCCACGCTCGCGGCGACGTCGTGCGCCGCGGTGAGCAGCGCGGCCGTCGTGCCGGGGGAGGGCAGGGCGCCGCCCGACGTCGCGCCGATCGCCGCGGCCGCGACGAGCACGAGCGCGCCACGCGCGCGCCGAGGTGCGGCCGGGGGGAGGGCCCGGGCGCCGGCGCGGTCCGCCAGGTCCGCGTCACTCGAGGAGGTACGCATCGAGCACCTCCTCCCGGCCGGGTCGGGGCGCCGGGCGGTGGCGCCGCTCGGCGACGGTCGCGACGAGCTCGAGCGCGGCGAGCGCGAGGAGCGGCGGGACGAGGAGCGTCCACCGGCCCGTGGGCGAGTGCGCCCACCCGAGCACCTCGCCCCAGCCCGGGTGCACCTCGAGCACGACGCCCCGCACGCGCGACAGGGGCGTCGCGTCCGGGTCCGGCGTCTCGTTCGCGTCGCCCTGGGTCACGATGTACGGCCGTTCGAGCGGCGCGCCCGTCGCCTCGTCGAGGCGCGGGACCATCTCGCCGGTCGCGGGGTCGGGGACGAGGACGGGCAGGCTGCGCAGGTCGACGATGCGGTGCGTGACGAGGCGGTCCCCGCCGGGCGGCCAGAACGTCGCCACCTGGCCGACGCGCAGCTCGCTCGGGTCCTCGATCGCCTGGATGACGACGGCGTCGCCCGCCTGGAACGCGGGCGCCATCGAGCCGGACGTGACGAGCAGCAGGCGCTGGTCGCGCAGCTGGAACCAGAGCGGCGCGAGCGTGCTCACGGCGAACGCGCCCACGCACGCGACGACGACGGTCCACGCGAGGGTGCGTGACGCCGTCGCCGCGACGGCGGTCATCGTGGGCTCCGCATCAGGGGTTGTTGACGGTCTGCTCGGCGTCGAAGCGGAGCACGAGCGCGGCGCCCGCGCCCTGGAACGTGTTGTCGGTCGCGAGCGGCACGTGGACGGTGACGCAGAGGTCCTCGGCCGCACCGGTCGGGAGGAACCGGTCGCCGCCGCGTGTGGGCTGCTGGCCCGTGGCCGGGTCGCCGACGAGCGGCGTCAGCGCGGTCGGCAGGCCCGTGACCGCGACGACCGGCGTGAGGGCCGCGACCGCGGGTGCGGTGCACGTGCTCGTCGCGTAGACCGCGAGCTCGAGCTCGCCCGCGAGGTCGACGGCGACGTCGTCGTTGGTGGCCTGGAGGGAGACCGCGTAGCGCTGGGCCAGGCTGCCGGCGTTCTGGACCGTCACGAGGCCGTACGTCGTGTCGCCCGGCGCCATGCCCGCGGCGCCGAGCGTCACCGTGGGCGACATCGTCGGGGCGATCTGGACGGTCCCGGTCGTCAGCTCGGCAGCCCCGAGCGTCTCGGTGTCGGTGAAGAGGGCGCCGGTCGTCAGCGACGTGACGCCGGCCGCCGCGAGGGCGACGGTGACGGCGGTCGCGGCGAGGCGCCGGCGGCGCGCGGCGTCCACGCGGTCGCGCGGCGGTGTGATCATCTCGCGGATGAGGTCGTCCATGGTGGTCCTCCGGGGGTGAGGGACTCGCTGCGGATGGGGTGCGGGTGGGTCAGGGCAGGGCGGGCACGCGCACGCGCCGCCCTGCGAGGTCGCCCGGGGGGACGGCCGGCGAGAACCAGAAGCCCTGGGCCTGGTCGACGTCGAGCGAGCGGAGGCACGCGGCGGTCTCGGGGTCCTCGACGCCCTCCGCGACCACCTGCATGCCGAAGGAGTGGGCGAGGTCGACCATCGCCTTGATGACGGTCCGGCTGCGCGCCGCGGTGGACTCGTCGCGCAGGTCCTCGATGAAGAGCCGGTCGATCTTGAGGACGTCGACCGGGAGGTCGCGCAGCTGCGCGAACGACGTGCTGCCGATGCCGAAGTCGTCGATGGCGACGCGCACGCCCGCCGCGGACAGCCGCCGCAGCACGGGCACGACCCGCGCCGGGTCGGCGACCACGGCGGTCTCGGTGATCTCGGCCTCGAGCCAGCGCGTCTCGACGCCGTGCTCGTCGAGCAGGCGCGTGATCGTGTCGACCACGTCGGCCTGCGCGACGGTGTGCGCGGAGAGGTTCACGGCCACGGGCAGACGCTGCTCGGGCGACCACCGCGCGATCTGCGCGACGACCGTGCGCAGCGCGAACCACGTGAGCTCGTCGATGAGGCCGGACTGCTCCGCGAGCGGGATGAACACCGACGGCTCCACCTCGCCGCGCGTGGGGTGGCGCCAGCGCATGAGCGCCTCGAGCCCCACGGTCCGGCCGTGCTCGAGGTCGATCTTCGGCTGGTAGTGCATGGTCAGCTCGTCCGTGCGCGTGAGCGCGCGGTGCAGCTCGGCCTGGAGCACGAGGCGGGCGGGGCTCGAGTCGTCGTCGGCCGCGTCGTAGACCGCGACGCCGAGCCGGTGCTGCTTGGCGGTGTACATCGCGACGTCCGCGCGTCGCATGAGGCTCCCCGCGTCGTCGGCGTGGTCCGGCAGGACGGCGACGCCGATCGACGTGGCGACGTGCACGCTCATGCCGCCCAGCACGAACGGGTCGGTGAACACCGCGCGGGCGCGGTGCGCCAGCGCCTCGGCATCGGCGACCGAGGTGACGCCGGGGAGCAGCACCGCGAACTCGTCGCCGCCGAGCCGTGCGACGAGGTCGCGGCCGCGGAAGGCCTCCATGAGGCGCGTGGCGACCTGGACCAGCAGCTCGTCGCCGCGGTCGTGGCCGAGCGAGTCGTTGATGTCCTTGAAGCGGTCGACGTCGAGCAGCAGGATCCCGATGCCCGTGCCGCCGTGGGGCGAGCGGGCCGCACCGGCGACGGCGCGGTCGAGGCGGTCGAGGAGCATGCGCCGGTTGGGCAGGCCGGTGAGCGCGTCCAGCAGCGCGAGG
The DNA here is from genome assembly GCF_016464425.1 of Actinotalea solisilvae. Taxonomy (GTDB): domain Bacteria; phylum Actinomycetota; class Actinomycetes; order Actinomycetales; family Cellulomonadaceae; genus Actinotalea; species Actinotalea solisilvae. The sequence goes on along the minus strand of NZ_JADDKQ010000016.1, from coordinate 58,012 downwards.
CGGGCGTTGTCCATGGCGCTGCGCTGGAGCCGCTCGGACGCGCTGTGCACCGAGCGGAAGAGCACGAGCCAGAGCAGGAGCAGGCCGAGCGCGGCGACGGCCGTGAGGGTCGTCGTGGCGCGGTCCCGGTCGGCCGCCGTCGTCGCCTGGTCGAGCATCACCTCGGCAGCCCCGACGACGCGGCCGGCGACCACGACCGGGACGTAGACGTCGAGCACCTCCAGACGGGCGCCCAGGGTGCCGGTCCCGCCCGGCAGGCCGTCGACGTGGGTCCGCACCCGCGGCGCCGCCTCGCCCCGCAGCGTGGCGGCGTCGAGCCGCTCGACGTCCGGGAAGGCCGCGGGTGCGCCCTCGACCACCGCCGAGTCGTAGACCACCGAGCCGTCGGGGGTCCACAGGCGCAGCCCGACGAGACGCTCGTCGAGCCCCACGAGGCGCGCGTCGAGCGTGGCCGTCTGGCCCGCGGTGAGGACGCCGCCCGCGAGCGCGCCGCCCGGGAGCTCGGAGGTGGCGAGGCGCGTGACGGCCTCGGCGGTGGCCACGCCCTCCCGGACCGCCTGCTGGTGCAGGACGTGCGACGTCGTCGCGACGAGCGCGGCCCCGACCAGCGCCATGCCGAGCAGGCTCGTGAGGCCGAACCGGCGCGTGAGCGACAGCCGGGTCGGCCCTGCCGGCCGGTGCGCGAGTCGTCTGGTCATGGGTCACCGAGGACGTCGGGGCGTGCCGCCGGCTCGGGGGAAGCCGGCGGCCGCCGTCTGCGGTCCCCTCGGGGGAAGGGGGTGGCCCGACGCTAGGCCGCCCCCGGACCAGGGACCTAGGTCCGTTCGGGGGGCACCGGGCAGATTCACCCTGATGCGCCGCGGTGTCGCATTTCCGCAGGTCGGAAGGCCCCGGTATGTCCGTTTCGGTGCGGGAGGGGCGGCGTCAGCCGACCCCGACGGCCTGGCCGTGGACCCGGCTCCCGAGCATCGCGCCCGCCTCGTCGCCCGGCAGCGCGCGTGCGTAGAGCCAGCCCTGCGCCTGGACGCAGCCCATGGTGCGCAGGCGCTCCTCCTGCTCGGGCGTCTCGACCCCCTCGGCGACGACCTCCATGCCGAGCGTCCGTCCCATCGCGACGATGATCCGCACGAGCTCGCTCGTCTGGTGGTCGGTCGCGAGCTGCGCGACGAACGACTGGTCGATCTTCAGCGCGTCCACCGGGAACGCGCGCAGCGCGTTGAGCGAGGAGTGCCCGGTCCCGAAGTCGTCGATGTGCAGCCGGACGCCGGCCGCGTGGAGGTCGGCCATGATCTGCCGGGCCGCCTCGGGGTCGGACATGATGACCGACTCGGTGATCTCGAGCACGAGGCACGACGGCGGGACGCGGTGCCGCGTGAGCGCCTGCGTCACGGTCGCGAGCAGCTGCTCGGACCAGAACTCCCGGTGGGACAGGTTGACCGAGACGGAGACCGGGCCGTCGTAGGTGCGCCGCCACGCCGCGACCTGCGCCGCGACCTCGTCGACGATCCACTGGCCGAGCGTGACGATCGTGCCGCTCTCGGCCATGACGGGCAGGAAGTCGCCGGGCAGCATGATGCCGCGCGTCGGGTGCTCCCAGCGGACCAGCGCCTCGAACTGCGTGAGCGAGGACCCGTCGAGCGCGACCACCGGCTGGTAGTGCACGACGAACTGGTGCTCGAGCAGGGCCGTGCGCAGCTCGGTCTGGGCGAGCAGCCGGCCCGTCGCGCGCGAGTGCATCTCGGGGTCGAAGACGCTCGCGGTGCCGCGTTCGGCCTCCTTGGCGTGGTACATCGCGATGTCGGCGTCGCGCAGCACGTCCTCGGCGTCGTGGTAGCCCGTGTCCGACGTCGCGATGCCGACGCTCGCGGTGACCGCGACCTCGTGCCCGGCGAGCACGACGGGCGCCGCGATGCGCCCCTGGATGCGCTCGACGATCGAGAGCACCGCCTCGTGCCTGAGGTCGTAGAGGAGGACCGCGAACTCGTCGCCGCCGAACCGCGCGGCGGTGTCGACCGAGCGCAGGTCGTCGCGCAGGCGCTGACCGATGGTCGCGAGGAGCTCGTCCCCGACGAGGTGGCCGAGGGAGTCGTTGACGAGCTTGAAGCCGTCCAGGTCGAGGAACACGACGGCGAAGCGCGCGCCCCGTCCCCGCTGCGACTGCTCGACGGCCCACGAGAGCCGGTCGAGGAACAGGCGGCGGTTGGGCAGGCCGGTGACCGTGTCGAACATCGCCGCCTGGCGCAGCTGGTCCTCGAGCTCCTTGCGCGGGTGGATGTCGGCGAGCGAGCCGACGACGCGGCGCGCGGGCGTGCCGGGCTCGCCCTCGGGCACGGCCCGGCACAGCAGCCAGCGGTGCGTCCCGTCGCGCAGGACGACCCGGTGCTCGACCTCGATCGCCTGCCCGTCGACGGCGGCGCGCCGCAGCTCGCTGCGCACGGCCGCGAGGTCGTCGTGGTGCACGGCGCCGAGCCACGGGAGCAGCTCGGGCGCGTCGCCGCGGCGCTCGCGGCGCGGGCGCAGGTCCGTCGCGCGACCCTGGGTGGTGCCGAGCATGTCCTGGCAGCGCTCGGAGTAGAAGCACTCGCCGCCCGCGACGTCCCAGTCCCACAGGCCGTCGTGCGTCGCGGCGGCCGCGAGCGAGTACCGCTCCTCGCTGCGGCGCACGGTCTCGACGAGCGCCTCCTGCTGGAGCGCCACGCCGAGCAGCGCCGCCCAGTGGTTGTAGGTCGCGCGTCCCGTGCCCGCCGTGGTGTCCACCTCGCCGACGACGCACAGGAAGCCGTGGTCGCCGCTCGTGCCGCGGACCGGGACGACGAAGGTCACTTCGTCCGCGTGGGCGTCGGCCTGCGCCATGACCTCGCGCGGCGGGAGCTGCTCGACCGGCAGGTGCGCGGGCAGCGCGGCGGGCAGGAGCCCGTGCGGGTCGTAGACGCCCGCCGTCCGCAGCCGGCCTGCGGACGGCGGTCCGTCCCACAGCGCGAGGTACCCCAGGCGCACGGAGACCTGGCGCAGCCACGCGAGGTCGCTCGGGTCCGCGCCGATGTGGCCGAGGAGCCCCATGCCGACGTCGTACTGCTCGGCGAGCGAGTGGGCGAGCTTGGACGACTTCTCCTGGCCCGAGACGGCCTGCAGGCGCAGGAGCGCGACGCTCACCCGCACGACCGCGCGGCTCACGAGGTCGCGGCCCCCGGCGTCGTCGGGCGCGAGGCCGCGGGTGATCGCGTCGAGCCGGCCGACGACGCTCTCGGTGAAGGCCTCGATCGTCTCGGGCGAGGGGGCGGTCGGGAAGAGCGACCGCACGAGCCCGACGACGAGCGCGTCGAGCTCGTCGAGGCACCCGCTCCCGCCACCCGTGCGCCGGCCGAGCAGGTCGGCGATCGCGTCCGCGACCGTGGCGCCCGCGAGCGTGCCGCGGTCCGAGCCACCGACGACGTTGGCGCCGCAGCCGCACGAGCGGCGCGCGAGGAACGTCGACGGCACGCGGTGGTGCACGTGCTCGACGGGCTCGCCCGCGAGCTCGGCCAGGAGCAGCCGCGCGGCGCGCGCCCCGAGCTCGGCGATCTGCTGGTTGACGGTCGCGAGCGCGGGGGAGGAGTGCCAGCCGGCCTCGACGTCGTCGAAGCCCACGACGGCGACGTCCTCGGGCACGCGGAGGCCGCGGGCCTGGAGGCCCTCGATGAGGCCGAGCGCCGTGCGGTCGGTCGACACGACGACCGCGGTCACGCCGTCCGGGCCGCCGACGCGTGCGGCGAGCGCCTCGGCGGCGGCGAGGCCGCCCGTCTCGACGTGGTCGGCGGCGGGCAGGAAGAGGTCGTCGCCCGCGGGCAGCCCGTGCGCGGCGAGCCCGGCCCGGTAGGCCTCGAAGCGCTCGAGCATGTCCGTCTGCGCGAGGTTGCCGACGAACGCCACGTGCCGGTGGCCGTGCTCGACGAGGTGCGTCACCGCGGTCCGCACGCCCGTGACGTTGTCGGCGACGACGTGCGCGGCGTCGACGTCGAGGTCGTTGCTCACGACGACGACGGGCGTGCCGGTCGCGCGCACGCGCTGGAGGTAGCCGGCGTCGGTGGCCTGCGCGACGGTGACGAGACCGTCGAGGTGCTCCCAGCCCACGGGGGCGGCGACGTCCGGGGCGGGCACGAGCTCGTCGCCCGAGTGGCCGGCGTCAAGGGTCTGGACGAGGGCGACCCGGCCACCCGCCGCGGCGACCTCGCGGACCACGCCGGCGAGCACCTCGCCGAAGTAGAACCCGCCCGTGACGGGGGACAGCACACCGATGTGGAACATGTGGTCCTCTGGACGCTCCCGGTCGCGGTTCGGCGCGCACGGTGGTGCGCGGCCCTGGACTCCTATCGGCACGTCTCGCCCGGAGCGCGAGGGCGGGCGCGGAAGACCTTCGTCAGACGCGCGCGACGCGGCGCCGCTGCGCGGCGAGGTCGGCGGCCGCGTCGTGCCACGTGGGGTGGCGGAACGCGAACCCGGCGTCGAGGAGGCGCCGTGGCACGACGCGCCTGCTCTTGAGCAGCAGCTCGGTGTCGGTGCGCAGCACGAGGGCACCCACCTCCGCCATGAGGCGGGTGGCCGGCAGGCCGGGGCGGCCGCCCCACGCCGTGCGGAGCGAGCGCATGAGCTCGCGCTGCTCGACCGGCTCGGGCGCCGCGAGGATCACCGGGCCGTCGAGGTCCTCGCGCTCGAGCAGCAGCGCGACGGCGCGCGCGAAGTCCTCGCCGTGGATCCAGGACACGTGCTGGCGCCCGCCGTCGACCGGACCGCCGAGGCCGAGGCGCGCCATCCACGAGAGGTAGTCGAAGACGCCGCCGCGGTCCGGCGTCATGACCATGGCCGTGCGGAGCGCGACCCGGCGCGTCCCCGGGACGTCGGCCTCCGCCTGCGCCTCCTCCCAGCGCCGCGCGATCCGCACGCTGTACTCCCAGTACAGCGGCACGTCCGGCTCGTCGCCGCCGAGCACGCCGGTCGCCTCGTCGTGCGGCAGGCCGTCCCCGCGGCTGCGCGCGTCCGCGTAGATCGTGGCGGTGCTCATCTGGAGCCAGACCCGCGGGGGCGCGTCCGCGCGCTCGATCGCCTGCCCGACGACGCGCGTCGAGTCGACGCGCGACGACATCATCTGGCGCAGGTTCGCGTCGGTGTAGCGGCAGCTCACCGAGCGCCCGGCGAGGTTGACCACGGCGTCCGCCCCGTCGACCTCGTCGGCCCACGCGCCGAGCGTCCGGCCGTCCCAGACCGCGTGGCGCACGCCGTCCTCGAGGCGCTCGGGCCGGCGGCTCAGCACCGTGACCTCGTGGCCGTCGGCGACGAGCGCGCGCCGCAGCAGGCCTCCGACCTGGCCGGTCCCGCCCGGGACGACGATCTTCATCCCGCGAGCGTAGGCGCCCGTCCGGCGGGGCGAGGCGCGCGGCAGCCGCGGTCGGGTCAGGGCGTGAGCGCCCCGACGAGGGCCCGGCCGAGCAGGGCGCCCGCCTCGTCGCCCGGCAGCGCCTTGGCGTAGAGCCAGCCCTGCGCGTTGGCGCAGCCCATCTCGCGCAGCCGCTGCGCCTGGTCCGACGTCTCGACGCACTCGGCGACGACGTCCATGCCGAGCACCGCGCCGATCTCCACGATGATCCTGACCAGCTCGGTCGTCTGGCGCACGTCGCCGAGCTCGCGGATGAAGGACCCGTCGATCTTCAGCGCGTCGACCGGGAAGCTGCGCAGCGCGTGGAGCGAGGACTGGCCCGTGCCGAAGTCGTCGATGTGCAGCCGGACGCCGAGCGCGTGCAGCTCGGTCATGAGGCCGCGGGCGACGTCCGGGTCGTCCATGATCACGGACTCCGTGATCTCCAGGACCAGGCGCTCGGGCGCGACACCGTGCCGCGCGAGCGCCGACCGGACGGAGTGCACGAGCCCCCGCGACCAGAACTCCTGGTGCGACAGGTTCACCGAGACGGTCGCGGGCGTCCGGTGCTCGTCCTCCCACGCCGCGACCTGCCGGCAGACCTCGTCGAGCACCCACTGCCCGAGCGCGACCACCGACGCGTTGTCCTCCATCGCGGGCAGGAACGCGCCGGGCAGCAGCAGGCCCCGCGTGGGGTGCTGCCAGCGCACGAGCGCCTCGAAGTGCGCCAGGCCGGCGCCGTCGAGCGCGACGATCGGCTGGTAGTGCACGACGAACTGCCCGTCCGCGAGCGCGCTGCGCAGCTCGGCGCGCGCCCGCAGCCGGCCCGACGCGCGCGCGTGCATCTCGGGGTCGAAGACCGACGCGCTGCCGCGCTCGGCCGCCTTGGCGTCGTACATCGCGATGTCGGCGTCGCGCAGGACGTCCTCGGGGTCGGCGTAGCCCGTCTCGGACGTCGCGATGCCGACGCTCGCCGTGACGCTCACCTCGTGCCCCGCGAGCACCACCGGCTGGGCGATGCGCTCCTGGATGCGGCGCGCGATGACGAGCACCTCGTCCGGGACGGGGTCGGAGAGCAGCACGGCGAACTCGTCGCCGCCGAAGCGCGCGGCGATGTCGACCGAGCGCAGCACGCCGCGCAGCCGGTCGGCGACGACGACGAGCAGCTCGTCGCCGACGAGGTGGCCGAGCGAGTCGTTGACGAGCTTGAAGCCGTCGAGGTCGAGGAACACCACGGCGAACCGCGCCTCGCGGCGGCGCTCGCGCTGCTGGACCGCGTGCGTCAGCCGGTCGAGGAAGAGCCGGCGGTTGGGCAGGCCCGTGACCTCGTCGTAGAGCGCGCCGTGGCGCAAGCGCTCCTCGAGCGCCCGGCGCTGGCTGATGTCGGAGAGCGAGCCGACCAGGCGCACGGCCTCGCCGTCCGGGCCCGCGACCGCGAGGCACCGGCTGAGCAGCCAGCGGGTGCCCTCCGAGCACGCGCGCACGCGGAACTCGACCTCGACCGCGACCCCGGTCGTCCGGCGCGCCTCGACCATCGCCGCGACGACCCGCTCGAGGTCGTCGTCGTGCACGAGGGTCCTCCAGGTCCGCAGGTCCGGGCGGTCGTCCTCGGCGAGGCACAGCAGGTCGCGGCACCGGTCGGACAGGTACTCGCGGCCCGTGCGCAGGTCGACGTCCCACAGGCCGTCGTGCGCCGCCTCGGCGACGAGCGCGTAGCGCTCCTCGCTCGCGTGGACCGCGGCCTGGAGCGCCTGCTGCTCGAGCGCGGCCGCGAGCAGGGAGGCCCAGTGGTGGTAGGTCTCGCGCGCCGACGTCATCTCGATCTCGGCGACGAGCGCGAGCAGGCCCCAGTCGCGCTCGCGCGTGCGCACGGGCAGGACGAAGCAGAGCTGGCGCGCCTCGGGCAGCGCGCTGAGGACGAGGTCGCGGGGCGGGAACTCCTCGACGCGCGTGGCGTCGCCGACCCGCGCGGCGAGCCGCTCGTCCGGGTCGTACACGCCCGCGACGGTGAGGCCGCCGTCGGGCGTGCGGGTCGCGAGGAGCGCGCTGCGCACGTGCGTGCCCGCGAGCCAGCGCAGCGACCGGGGGTCGCCGGCGACCGTGTCCAGGAGGCCGACGTCGACCCCGAACTGCTCGTCGAGCATGAGCTCGACGGCGGCCGACTGGCGCAGGAAGGCCGCGGCCTGCACGTCGCGCAGGCCCGCGAGGAGCAGGGCCGACCGCTCCGCCGACGACGTCGCGCGGACGTGCTCGTCGAGCGCTCGGGTCACGGTCCGCAGGACGTCGGCGCGCGGCGCCTGGCGGCGCAGGCGCGTCGCGAGCTGCTCGACGTCGGCCGGGCTCGCGGCGGTCCCGGCCGCGACGAGGTCGTCGACGAGGGTGACGATCTCCTCGACCGTCACCGCGAGGTCGGCGTCGTGCGCCCCGCCCCGGGCGAGGGCGCGGTGCACGCGGTTCTCCGCGATGGCACGGACGGTGGACCGGCGCCGGGCCGCCACGGGCGCGTCGCCCGCCGTGCCGCACCCGCACGACGACCGGACGACGAGCGTCGCGGGCGCGGCGTGCGGCGTCGCGGGGACGTCCTTGCCCGCGACGCGCGCGAGCACGAGCCGCGCGGCGAGCGCGCCGACCTCGTCGAACGGTTGGTCCACGGTGGTCAGCGCCGGGCTCGTGAAGCTCGCGTTCTCGATGTTGTCGAAGCCCACGACGGCGATGTCGCCGGGCACGTCGACGCCCGCGCTGCGCAGCACGTCGAGCACGCCCGTGGCGTTGCGGTCCGTCGCGACCATGAGCGCGGTCGGTCGGGACTCCGCGCGCAGGAGCTCGCCGGCGGCGGCGTGGCCGCCCGACTCGCCGTTGTCCGGCGCGTCGAAGAGGTCGGCGGTGACGGCGCGCAGGCCGTGCGCCTCGAGGGTCGCGAGGTAGGCGTCGTACCGGTCGCGGATGTCGCGCTGCGCCAGGTTGCCGACGAACCCGATGCGCGTGTGCCCGTGCGCGACGAGGTGCTCGACGGCGGCCGCCGTGCCCCCGCGGTTGTCGGGGAGCGCCGCGGGCGCGACGAGGTCGTCGTGGACGTTGCTCGCCATGACCACGGGCCGGCCGGTGCCCTGGAGCGCCGTGAGGTAGTCGCTGCGCGCCGCCGACGTGATCGAGACGGCGCCGTCGACCTCGTCCCACGCGACGCGGGTGGTGAACTCGGGCGCCTCGCCGATCTCGTCGCTGCGCATGCCCGGCTCGAGCGTCTGCACCACGACGGCCCGCCCGCCCGCGGCCGCGAGCTCGCGCGCGATGCCGCTGAGCAGGGAGCCGAAGTAGTAGCCACCGGTGCTCGGGGACAGCACCAGCAGCGTGGGCAGGTGGGTCACGGCGACGTCGCCTTCCGGGCCGGGGGACCGGGCAGGACGCCCGGTACGACGACCCCATCGGCAGGGCCGCGCCGGTCTTGAGCGGTCCAGGCCGGCGCGGGCGCCGCCCGCCCGTCGGGCGGTGCCGGGTCGATCCGTGAGACACTTGATGTCGAGACGTGCGCACCGTGCGCACCTCCGTCGTGGAGCACCGGTGGGACCTGCCCTCTGCAGGAGCCCAGCACAGCCGCCGCGAGCCCCGACCACCACCGCCGGAAAGGCGACCTCATCGTGCCCAGCTTCACCTCCCTCGGCGTGCCCGAGGCCCTGTCCCGCTCGCTCGCCGAGCGCGGCATCACCGACCCGTTCCCCATCCAGGTCGCGACCCTGCCCGACACCCTGGCCGGCAAGGACGTCCTCGGACGCGGCCGCACCGGCTCCGGCAAGACGCTCGCGTTCAGCCTCCCGATGGTCGCCCGGCTCACCGGCGGACGCCGCGTGGCGCGCCGTCCGCGCGGCCTGGTCCTCGCGCCGACGCGCGAGCTCGCGACGCAGATCGCCGCGACCCTCGAGCCGCTCGCCGACGCGGCCGGCCTGCGCGTCACCACGATCTTCGGCGGCGTGAGCCAGCACCGTCAGGAGGTCGCGCTCGCGGCCGGCGTCGACATCGTCGTCGCGTGCCCCGGCCGCCTCGAGGACCTCATGGGCCAGAAGGTGCTCACGCTCGACGCCGTCGAGATCACCGTGCTCGACGAGGCCGACCACATGGCCGACCTGGGCTTCCTGCCCGGCGTCAAGCGCATCCTCACGGCGACGCCCTCGAACGGTCAGCGCCTGCTGTTCTCGGCGACGCTGGACAACGGCGTCGACCAGCTCGTCAAGCGGTTCCTGGACCGCCCGACGTCGCACTCGGTGGACAGCGCGCAGTCGCCCGTCGCGGCGATGACGCACCACCTCTTCACGGTGGGCGACGCCGAGACCAAGCGTGCCGTCGTCCAGCACCTGGCGTCCGGCATGGGCCGGCGCCTGCTCTTCACGCGGACCAAGCACCAGGCGAAGAAGCTCGCCAAGCAGCTCACGGCCGCGGGCATCCCCGCCGTCGACCTGCACGGCAACCTCAGCCAGAACGCGCGCGAGCGCAACCTCGAGGCGTTCTCGACGGGCGGCGTGCGCGTGCTCGTCGCGACCGACATCGCGGCGCGCGGCATCCATGTCGACGAGGTCGAGCTCGTGGTCCACGTCGACCCGCCGGCCGAGCACAAGGCGTACCTCCACCGCTCGGGCCGCACGGCCCGGGCCGGGTCGGGCGGCGACGTCGTCACGCTCGTCCTGCCGGAGGAGACCGGTGACGTCCGGACGCTCACGCGCCTCGCGAAGATCGACGCGCGTCCCCAGCCCGTGCGCCCGGGCGCGCCCGCGCTCGAGGCGCTGGTCGGCGAGGTCGCGCCGCTCGTGACGCCCGCGCCGCCGGTCCTCGAGCAGGCCCGTACCGGTGCCCCGCGCCGGGGCGGCAGCGGCCGCTCGGCCCGCTCGGGCGGCAGTGCCGGCACGACGTCGGCTCCGGCTGGGTCCGGCTCGACGCGCGGTCGCCGTCGTGGCGGCGGTGGCGGCGAGCGTGGTGCGGCCGAGACGCACGTCGGCTCGGCGCCCGCGGCGCAGGCCGGTGCGGGCGGGTCGCGTCCCGCGCGCAGCGCCGGCGGCGCGCGCTCGGGCCGTGCGGGCGGCTCCGGCCGCGCCGCGTCCTCGCAGGGCCGTGCGCCCGGCTCGCAGTTCCGGGTCGCACCGTCGGGCTCCGGCTCGTCCGGCGGCTCGGGCCGCAGCGGCGCCGTCGAGATGTCGATGGGCGGTGGCCGGCGCCGTGGGCGCTGAGCCCCATCCTGAGCAGGACGCCACCCCGGCGGGCCCCCGGCCCGCCGGGGTGCGGCGTCGTCTGGCTGCGCTGGTCCTCCGGCTCGCGGGGTGGCGTGCGGTCGGCGTCGTGCCGCGCACCGGGGTGTTCATCGGCGCCCCGCACACGTCCAACTGGGACTTCGTCCTCACCGTGCTCGTGCTCTGGAACGCGGGCGTCTCGCCCCGCGTGCTGGTCAAGCGCGAGCTGTTCTGGTGGCCGCTCGGCCCGCTGCTCCGCGCGCTCGGCGCACTCGAGACCGACCGGGGCGCGGGCGGCCTCGTCGAGCGGCTCACCGCCGACGCCCAGGCCGACCGCGCGTTCGCCGTGGTCATCGCGCCGGACGGCACGCGCCGCCCGACCGACCACTGGAAGTCGGGCTTCTACCGGATCGCGACCGCGACCGGCCTCGCCGTGACGCTCGGCTTCATCGACGGCCCGACGCGCACCACCGGCGTCGGCCCGACGATCCGCCTCACGGGCGACGTGCGCGCGGACATGGACGTCATCCGCGCGTTCTACGCCGACAAGCGGGGCGTCCGCCCGGGCCGCGGCTCGACCCCGTACCTCCGCGAGGAGGGCCCCCGCCCCGCCCCCACCCCCTGACACGAGCGGAGCGTCGTGGGTCCGACACGCTGGCGTGTCGGGCACGACGCTCCGCTCTGTGGGGTCGTCCGGCGCGGTCAGGTCGACGTGGTGCCCTCGGCACGGCGCTTGCGGCCCGCGGTCGCTAGCCGCGCGCGGCCCGGACGGGGGAGAGCGCGACGAGGACGGCCGCGACGGCGAACAGGACGGCCACGGCCGCCAGGGTCGGTCGGTCGCCGAGCGAGCCCACCGCGACGCCGGCCCCGACGGCGCCGACTGCCGCGACCGTCCGGTTGACGGACCGCCGGGTCGCGTTGACGCGTCCGAGGAGCTCGTCCGGCGTGAGCGACTGCCACAGCGCCATCTCGTTCGCGTTCTCCGCGCCGGCGGCGAGCCCCTGGACGACCAGGGCGACGAAGAGCAGCGGGCCGCCGACGTCGCTCGCCGGGGCGAGGGCCACGAGGAGCCAGGCGACCGGGTAGGCGGCCCGGGCCAGCACGACGACCCGCCCGGGCCCCAGACGGTCGCCGAGCCGAGGTGCGAGCGACGCTCCGACGAGGCTGGCGACGCCGGACGCGCCCAGCAGCAGCCCGAACGCCGCGGCGGAGAACCCCAGGGACCGCAGAGCGAGCAACGACAGGGCGGCCGTCGCGGCGCCGTTGCCGAGGAACCAGACGTGCGTCGAGAGGGCGAGCGGGCCCAGGGTGGGGTGTCCGTAGGTCCACCGCAGGCCGTCGCGGATCTCTGCCCGCAGCGTGCTGCGCCGGGGTCGCGGCCGTGGCTCCTCGACCCGCAGGCTCGCCACGAGCGCCGCGTCGACGAGGTAGCTGATCGCGTCCACGATGATCGCGACCGGGGCGCCGAGCAGCCCGACCAGGGCACCGCCGACCGCCGGCCCGAGCGTCTGGGCGGTGGCGTCGGTCTGGTCGAGCCGCGCGTTGGCCTCCACGAGCCGGGTGCGTGGCACCAGCCGCGGGAGCAGGGACTGCGTCGCCGCGAACCCGAACACCGACGCCCCGCCGAACACCAGCAGCGCGACGACCAGCACCCCGATGGGCAGGGCGTCGAGCAGCCACAGCACGGGGATCGCGGCCAGCGCGAGCGCCCGCGCCACGCTTGCCGCGACGAGCACGGGCTTGCGCCGCCACCGGTCGATGTACGCGCCGGCGAGGAGGCCGACGACGGCGTACGGGACCAGCTGCGCGGCGCTGACCAGCCCCACCTCGAGCGGCGTCGCGCCCAGCTCCTGGACGACGAGCACCGGCAGCGCGACTGCGGTCACCGCGGTCCCGAACGCGCTGGTCGCGGCGGCCGCCCAGTACCGGCCGAACGGCGGAGGCAGGCGTCCCGTGGCCTCGACCATCGCTGCCCTCCTCGGGCGCTGCCGACGACGCCTGGCGCGACCCTACCGGCGGGGTGCCGGCAGGCACGGGGCAGCCGGCTGCCGGCGGGCGGTGAGCGGGAGGCCGGGTCGGATGCCGGGCCTTCGGCCGATGAGTTCTGCAACGGCGGAGGGTCCGTCCCGCATCGGTCCGTTGCGACGAGAGGCGTGTGTCCCATGGGAGGTCCCGAGATCCTGCGACCGGACGAGCCGGGCTACGACGAGGCCCGTCGGGTCTGGAACGCGATGATCGACCGGCGCCCGGCGGCGATCGTCCGCTGCCGCGGGGCGGCCGACGTCGTCGGCGCGTTGGCCCTCGCGCGGCGCGACGGGCTCGAGGTCGGCGTCCGGTGCGGCGGTCACAGCGTGGCCGGCCACGCGGTGCCGGACGGCGGCCTGATGATCGACCTGACCCCGATGGGCGGCGTGCGGGTCGACCCCGAGGGGCGGCGCGCCTGGGTGCAGGGCGGCGCGTTGCTCGGGGCGCTCGACGCGGCCACCCAGCCCTTCGGGCTCGCCACGACCGCCGGCAACGTCTCCCACACCGGCGTCGGCGGCCTCACCCTCGGAGGAGGGATGGGCTGGCTCGCCCGTGCGCACGGGCTGGCCTGCGACAACGTGGTGTCGTTCGAGGTGGTCACGGCATCGGGCGACGTCGTGCGCGCCTCGGCGACGGAGAACACGGAGCTCTACTGGGGGCTGCGCGGCGGCGGCGGGAACTTCGGCGTCGTGACGGAGTTCGAGTTCCGGCTGCACGACGTCGGCACCGAGACGCTGACGGTGGAGCTCGACTTCCCGGCATCCGCAGCCGCGGGCGCGATGGCGCTCTGGCGGGACCTGGCCCTGGCCGCGCCGCGCCGCGCGACGTTCGAGGCCACGGTCACCGGCGGCGTCGTCACGCTCGGCTTCGTGTGGGTCGGGGACCCGGACGAGGGTCGCGGGCTCGCCCGCGGACTCGAGGCGCTGGGTGCACCCGTCGAGCAGCGCGAGATCGAGCGCTCCTACCTCGCGCTCCAGACCTGCGGCGACACCCCGCAGGGCCACGCGCAGCGCCGCTACTGGAAGGGCCACTACCTCCCCGCGCTGCCGGACGCGGCGATCGAGGCCTTCCTCGCCCAGGACCCGTCCATGGCGGCGAGCCTGCAGACCTACGGCGGCGCGATCGCCGACGTCCCCGCCGACGCGACCGCGTTCGGCCACCGCGGCACGGCGTTCGAGTACGTGGGCGCCGCCCGGTGGACGGACCCCGTCGAGGACGCGACCCGGACGACGACGGTCCGGGCGGGCGCGAGCGGCATCGCGCCCTTCGCGCGCGGTGCCTACGTCAACGCTCTCAGCGACGACGGCGACGCCGGCGTCGGCCGCGCGTACCCGGCGGCCTCGCTCGCGCGGCTCACCGCGCTCAAGGACGCCGTCGACCCCGACAACGTCTTCCACCTCAACCAGAACATCCGCCCCAGCCGGCACGCGGGGGCGGCTGCGCGCTGAGTGCGCAGAGCCCCGCCGGTGGCTCAGGGCGTGAGGTCGACGCCGTGCTCGCGCAGGACCGTGATCGCCCGGGGACCGACGCCGTGGAGTGCGAGGAGCTCACGCTCGCTCGCGCCGTCCAGGTCTCGTGGCGAGCGGTAGCCCGCTGCTTCGAGGGCCCTGGTCGCCGGTCGGCCCAGTCCGGCCGGCAGGGTCTCGGGCTCGTCGGTCACGCCACCAGGGTGTGGGCCTGCGGAGGTGTACGGCAAGAGCCGTCGTGATCGGCGACGGACGCGCCGGCGGGACGTCGTCGGCCTTCGGGCGGGTCGTCGTGGCCGAGAGGTGGCCCGCCAGAACTCGTCCTGTGGAGAACCGATCCGTGTCAGACCGCGTTCGTACACTTGTATGAAAGCGGGGCGAACCAGGAGGAAGCGGTTGAGCGTGGTGACCGGTACGGCGGTCGGCGAGGCGGCGAGCGGGCTCGATGACCTGCTCGCGCGTCTGGCCGCGGACGCCGCGTCGCTCGCCTCGCTCCCTCTGCGGGAGCTCGACGGACCCGCCGCGGCGGGTGCGCGCCGGGTCCTGCGGCTCGTCGGGGACCAGGTGCAGGTGGCGTCGGCGACGCTCCTCGCCGCGGTCGAGGCGGACGGGCGGTGGGCGGTGGGCGGTGCGGACCGCACGGTGGTCGGCTGGGCGGCCCGTCGGGAGGGGGTCGCGTTCGGCGCGGCGCGGCGCGAGCTCACGCTGGGGCGCGCGCTGGCGGATCTGCCCGCGGCGCGCGAGGCGGTCGTCAGCGGGCAGATCACGGCGGGGCACGCGGACGCGATCGCCGAGGTCGGGATGAGCTCGCCCCAGCGGCGCTCGGCGCTGACGGGCGCGGAGGCGGACCGCAACGAGGCCTTCCTCGTGGAGCAGGCGCGCCGGTTGCCGGTGGACGAGTTCCGCAAGGTGGCCCGGCGCTGGGCGGTCGCCGTCGACGGCGCAGCCGCCGAGCGCGAGCACACGGACGCGGTGTCGCGCGAGTCGTTGGTGCTCGCGCGCCGGCGCGACGGGCTCGCGCTCACCGGGTTCCTCACGCACGAGCACGGTGCGGTCCTCGAGACGGCGCTGCGGTCGGTCGCCGGCGTCCCGGCCCGCGACGACGAACGGACACCCGACCAGCGGCGCGCGGCCGCCCTGACGGACCTGTCGCGGCTCGTCCTCGACCGCGGGCTGTCCGGGCAGGGGGCGCAGGTCCGGCCGCACCTGAGCGTGCTCGTGCCGTACGGGACGCTGGAGGCGCTCGCTGAGCGGGCCGCGAACGCAGCGTCGCGCACCCCGTCCGGCGCGCCCTCCCCCGACGACGTTCCGGGACTTCGCACCGACGCCGGTGCCGGTGCCGGTGCCGGTGCCAATGCGGAGCCGCGCGCGCTCCTCGCCCCGGCCGAGCTCGAGGCTGGCGAGCCCTTGCCGGCGTCCGTGCTCGCGCGCGTCGCGTGCGACAGCGAGATCACGCGCGTCGTCTTCGGCCCGGCCGGGCAGGTGCTCGACGTCGGACAGGCCGAGCGCACCTACACCAAGCACCTGCGCCGCGCGGTCATCGCGCGCGACCGCCACTGCCGCTACCCGACGTGCACCGCTCCACCGGTGCTCGGCGAGGTGCACCACATCCGCTGGTTCTCGCGCGGCGGGGCCACGTCCGTCGACAACGGCGTGCTCCTGTGCTGGTACCACCACGAGATCGTCCACCGGCTCGACCTGCGGATCTCGCGGATCGACCACGGCTTCGTCTTCACGCGTCCCGACGGCAGCGTCGTGTGCCCGCAGGAGCGAGGGGCCGGAGACCACGCGCCGGCCGATCGCGGAAGCCCGCCCCTCGCCCCTGCCGGCGGGCGACGGCCCAGCGGCACCACGGAGAGCGAGCCCACGGGAGTGAGCAACCCCGCCCGAGCGAGCGAGACCGCCCGAGCGAGCGAGACCGCGCGAGCGAGCGAGACCGCGCGAGTGAGCGACCCCGTCCGAGCGAGCGAGCCCACCCGAGCGAGCGACCCCGCCCGAGCGAGCGACCCCGCCCGAGCGAGGGAGCCCGCGGGACGGCCCCCACCCGATGCCCGGGCGTCCGACCGAGGACCCTCACCACCGAGGCGTGCCGCGTCGGCGTCCCCGCCTGCCCTGACGCACCGTGCCGATCCAGCGAGCGGCCCGCCGCCGAAGGTCTCGGATCCGCCGGTCGCGCGCATTGCGACTCGGCTGCCCGCGAGCCGCGCCGCCGCAACGCCCGCGTTGTTCTGACCTGCAGCGCAGGTCAGGAGGGGAGCAGGACCACGACCGGCGTCGTCGTCGGCTGGGCGGAGCCGCCCGCGGGCTCGACGGACACCGCGAGGCCGTCGCCGGGGCGGTAGTCCTCGGCCGCGACCTGCGCGCTGCCCGACGTCGGCTCGAAGAGCCCGGCGGGCACCGGGACCCCGTCGCGCATCGCCCAGAGCTGGTAGGTCTGGTCGGCGTCGAGCGCGGGGAGGCCGTCGGCGACGAGCACGGCGCCGTCGGCGGCCAGCACGGCCACCGCGGTGCCCCCGCCGTCGACGTCGCCGCGCAGCACCTCGGTGCCGGGCGCGGCGAGCAGCTCGGCGAGGTCGGCCGACCGCTGCTCGGCGACGACGGCGCGCTGGTGCTGCTGCCACGCGACCGACGACGGGACCGCGAGGGCGACGACGGCGGCCGCGGCCGCGGCGACGAGCCAGCGGCCGGACGGGCGCCCGGAGGAGGTGCGCCGCGGGCGCGGCGCCGTGACGGCGTCGATGGCCGTGGGTCGGTCCTGCACCGTCGCCGCGACCTGGGCGAGGACGGCGGCCCGCAGCCCCGCGGGCGGCGGGGCCGCGTCGGTCGCGGCGAGCTCCGCGACGGTCGCGCGGAGCTGGGCGAGCTCCGCGGCGGCGTCGGTGTCCCGCGCGACGAGGCGCTCGACCGCGCGGCGCTCGAGGTCGTCGACGGCGTCGAGGGCGTACGCACCGAGCAGGTCGCGGACACCGTCGTCGCGCGAGCCGTCGTCGGGCGCGGAAGGTCCGGCGGGGCCGACAGGGCCCCCAGGGTGCGGCTGCTCGCGGTCGCTCATGCCGCCACCCCCAGGCAGTCGCGCAGGCGGAGGAGCCCGTCCCGGATCCGGCTCTTGACGGTGGGGAGCGCGGCGCCGAGCTCCTCGGCGACCTCGCGGTAGGTGCGGCCGCCGTAGTACGCGAGCACGACGGCGTCGCGCTGGGTCTCGGTGAGGGTGCCGAGGCACCCGCGCACGCGGCGACGTTCCATGGTGTCCTCCACCTCCTCCGAGACGACGTCGAACGGTGTGTGCTGCTCGCCGTCCAGCACGCGCTGGTCGCGGTCGCGCTGGGCCTGGACGGACCGGACGCGGTCCACGGCGCGGCGGTGGGCGAGCGTGAGGACCCAGGTGCGGACGGTCCCGAGGGACCGGTCGTAGCGGGCCGCGGTGCGCCAGACCTCGAGCATGACCTCCTGGGTCACCTCGGCCGCGTGGTCCGGGTCCCGCAGGACGGCGCGGGCCACGCCGTGGACGCCGGGCGAGACGACGTCGTACAGCGCGGCGAAGGCCTGCTGGTCGCCCCGGGCGACGGCGACCATGAGCGCCTCGGCGTCGAGACCGGTGGCCTCGTCGGTGCCGGAAGGGTGCGCCACGCGCCCGAGTCTGCCAGGCGTGGCGCGGACCGCTGCGTCGAGCCCGCCGAGCCCGGGCCGGGCGGGTGGTGCCGACCGGCTCGCGCCGACCGGCACCGCCAGCCCGGGTCCGGCGGGTGGTGCCGACGGGCTCGCGCCGACCGGCACCGCCAGCCCGGGTCCGGCGGGTGGTGCCGACGGGCTCGCGCCGACCGGCACCACCCTGCCGCCCTGGTGCGTCAGCCGACGAGGGCCGACTTGAGCGAGTCGATCGCGCCCGCGAGCGTCTCGACGTGGTGGCCCAGCTCCTCGGCGACGGCGTCGGCCGGGAGCTCCCCGCCGCTCACCTCGTCGAAGAACGCGCCGGCGGCCGGACGGTAGGCGTCGAGCGCCTCGAGCGCCGCCGCCATGCCCTCGGCGTCGTCACCGGCCGCGGCGACCGCGTAGTCGACGAAGAAGCCGATGTGGTCGCGCCACGTGACGAGGAACTCCTCGGCCTTCTCCGGGCCCGCGAGCGAGCCGACCGCCTCCGAGAGCGCGACGGAGTTGCCGTCGAGCTCGCCGGCCGCCGCCGCGAAGGCGGGCGAGTCGACGCCGCCCTCGGCCGTGTACGCGGTGAAGACGCTGATCCCGGCCAGGTAGACGTGCTCCTGGAGCAGCTGGGTCAGGCCCGAGCGCAGCGACGACGCCGCGTCCGCCGGGTCGCCCTCGAGGTCGAGCGCCGTGTCGAGGCCGCCCGCGATCGTGCCCGCCGCCATGGCGACGTGCTCCGAGGCGTCCTGGAGCTTGGCGTAGGCCGTCGGGTCGCCCGCGGCCATGGCGTCGATCGCCGCGCTGAGCGTCGTGATGTGCATGCCGAGCGACTCGGTGATCGCGGCGGCGGGCAGGGCGCCCGCACTGATCTCCTCGAAGAACTGGCCGGCCGAGACGGTGTAGGCCTGGAGGTCGGTCAGCGCCTGGTCCTTGCCCGCCTGGTCGCCACCCTGCGCGGCCACCGCGTAGCTGACGAAGTTGGTCACGTGCGAGCGCCAGAGCTCGAGGAAGGCGGCCTCCTTCTCGGGGCCGGCCAGGCTGCCGATCGCGGTCGAGAGGTCGACGGAGTTGGCGTCCAGGGTCGCCGCGGCGCCCTCGAACTCCGCCGAGTCCGGCCCGGCCGTGTAGGCGGTCGCGACCGCGATGCCCGCGAGGTAGACGTGCTCCTGGAGCAGCGCCGTGAGGCCCGCGCGCAGGTCGGCGGCCTCGGAGGCGACGTCGCCCTCGGTGCCGGTCGCGGTCGCGAGGCCGGTCGCGAGCGTGAGCGCCGTCTCGGGCATGTGCTGGGCCGCGGTGCGGGCGTCGGCGAACGGGTCGCCCGTGCTCATCGGCATGAGCCCTGTCGCGTCCTCCATCTCCATCTCCTCGCCGGTGTCGGCGGGCATCTGCGTCGTCTCCTCCTCGACGGGCGCCTCGGGCGAGCAGGCGGTCAGGGCGAGGGAAGCGGCGACGGCGGCGACGACGGCGGTGGTGCGGGCGGTGGTCTTGGGTCGGGTGCGCATGGGTTCTGCTCCTCGGTGCTCGTGCAACGTGTCGTGCGTCTGTCGGGGGTGGTTCGGAGCGCCGGGCCGGGCGGATGGGTCGGGATCTCCCGGGAGGCGTCGTCGGGCGTCCGGGACCAAACGCGGCGGGCGCGGTGTTGGGCTCGGTGACGCGGACGTACGCTCGACGACGTCCGCCCGAGGAGGAGGCCAGAGCATGGGTTACGAGGTCACGAGGTCCGACGCGGAGTGGCGCGAGGCGCTGTCCCCCGAGGAGTACGCCGTGCTGCGGCAGGCGGGCACGGAGCGGCCCTGGACGGGTGAGCTGCTCGACGAGAAGCGGGTCGGCACCTACGCGTGCCGCGCGTGCGGTCAGGTGCTGTTCACGGCCGAGACGAAGTTCGACTCGCACTGCGGGTGGCCGAGCTTCTACCAGCCGACGGAGGGCGACGCCGTCGAGCTGATCGAGGACCGCAGCCTCGGCATGGTGCGCACCGAGGTGCGCTGCGCGCGGTGCGGGTCCCACCTGGGGCACGTCTTCGACGACGCGCCGCAGACGCCGACGGGGGACCGGTACTGCATGAACTCGGTCTCGCTCACCTTCGCGCCGCAGGACGGCCGGGCCTGATGTCGGACCGGCCGCGGCCGCGCCGCCCCGCGATGCTCGACCCGCGCGCCGCCGACGAGCTGCCCGGCGAGATGGACCCCGCGCTGCGGTCGGAGGTCGCCCACACCACCGCCAACGCGATCGTCCACCAGGGGCGGGCCGCGGAGGACCCGGAGATCGTGCGCCGGCTCGTCAGCCTCGTCGAGGCCGAGGGTCTCGACACGGTCGCGGGCATGTGGGCCGACAGCCCGCCCAACACGCTCCCGGGTGCGCTGTGGCGGCTCTACGTGCTGCGCGAGTGGGTGCGGCGGGACCCGCGGACCGTGTCCGAGCGGTACCGCACGGGCGTCCAGCGCGCCGAGGTGCACGACGTCGTCGCGGGCGTCGCGAGCCCGCCCGGGCCGGACGAGGTGTCCCAGGTCGTGGACGCCGTCCTGTCAGGGGTGTTCGCCGCCGACCTGGCGGTCGCGCTCGAGCGCGGCGCGGCGTTCTGCCGCGTCCTGGCGACCGGCGCGGCGCTCGACGCCGACGACGTCGGCGAGCACGACCATGCCCTCGCACACCGCATGACGCGGGGCGCGTCGGGCCTGGTCCGCACGGCGGAGGAGCTCGAGCACGCCGCCGCGCTGTGGCGCACGGGCGTGCTCGACTGAGCTCCCTGGGGCTCGCGCGGCCCCGCGGTGGGTAAAATAGCGACGACGTCGGGCCGCGGTAGCCCCGGGCTCCACTTTGAGCCGCTTCGAGCGGCCTTCGCGCCGACAGGCGCTCTGCGGTCCGGCGTCATCATCCTCCCCGCTCCCCACCACCGTCCCGGCTCCCCGTGCCGGCGCGGACGGGTGCGCTCCTCGGCGTTCACCTGGCGTTCACCTGGCGTCGGTCCGCCGTTCACCCACGTCACCCGGATGTGTCCGGGGCGACATGCTGGCGGTTGTGTGTTCACCTCGTGGCTGCCCTAGCCTGGGCGCGACCGACCCCCCTCTCCCGACGGAGACTCCCGTGCGCCTGACCCCGCGCAACACCACCTTCTTCGACCTGCTGGCGGAGTCCGCGCGCCACCTCGTGACCGGTGCGGACCTGCTGAGCCAGCTGCTCGGCGCCGAGCGTCCCGAGCGGAAGGTGGTCGCCACCCAGCTGCGCGACGCCGAGCACGCGGCCGACGAGTCGACGCACTCGATCATGCGGCTGCTCAACCAGACGTTCGTCACGCCGTTCGACCGGGACGACATCTACCGTCTCGCGTCCGGCCTGGACGACTGCATGGACCACATGGAGGAGGCCGGCGACCTCATCGTGCTCTACAAGCTCGACACGCTCCCGCCGCTGGTGAGCGAGCAGGTCGACGTCCTGCGCCGCTGCGCCGAGCTCACGGCCGACGCGATGCCGCGCCTGCGCTCGATGAAGGACCTGGCGGAGTACTGGGTCGAGGTCAACCGTCTCGAGAACCAGGCCGACCGGACCTACCGCAAGCTGCTCGCCGAGATGTTCAACGACGGCACCGACGCCATCGAGCTCATGAAGCTCAAGGAGGTCGTGGACGCCCTCGAGGCCGCCGCCGACTCGTTCGAGAAGGTGGCGAACCACGTCGAGACCATCGCGCTCAAGGAGTCCTGAGTCTCCGTGGAGATCGCGCTCGTCGTCGTTGTCGTCGCCTTCGCCCTGGGCTTCGACTACACCAACGGCTTCCACGACGCCGCCAACGCCATCGCGACCTCGGTCTCGACGCGCGCGCTCACGCCCCGCGCGGCGCTCATCATGGCGGCCATCTTCAACATGGTCGGTGCCCTGCTCGGCACGGGCATCGCGACGACCATCGGCAGCGGCATCATCGACGTGGGGGAGCGGCCGCCGCACACGGGCCTGATCATGGTCCTCGCGGCCGTCATCGGCGCGATCGTGTGGAACCTCATCACGTGGTGGTTCGGCATGCCGTCGTCGTCGTCGCACGCCCTCATCGGGGCGCTCACGGGCGTCGGCCTCGCCTCGGGGATCACGGTCCACTGGGAGGTCATCCTCGACAAGGTCCTCATCCCGATGATCCTGTCCCCGCTCGTCGGGTTCAGCCTCGCGTTCCTCCTCATGCTCGCGCTGCTCTGGGTCTTCAAGAACGCGAACCCGCACAAGGTGACGCGCCGGTTCCGGATCGCCCAGACGGCCTCCGCCGCGGCGATGGCGCTCGGGCACGGGCTCCAGGACGCGCAGAAGACGATGGGCGTCATCGTGCTCGCGCTCGTGGCGGGCGGGTTCCAGGACACGCACGAGATCCCGCTGTGGGTGAAGATCTCCGCGGCGCTCGCCATCAGCGCGGGCACGTACGCGGGTGGCTGGCGCATCATGCGCACCCTCGGGCGGCGCGTCATCGAGCTCGACCCGGCGCGGGGCTTCGTCGCGGAGTCGGTCGCCGCCTCCGTCCTCTACGTGACGGCGTTCGTCTTCCAGGCGCCCATCTCGACGACGCAGACCATCACGTCCGCGATCATGGGCGTCGGCGCCACCAAGCGCCTCTCGGCGGTGCGCTGGGGCGTCGCGGGCAACATCGCGGTCGCCTGGGTCCTCACGATCCCGGCCGCCGCCGCGGTCGCGGCCCTCATGTTCTTCGTGCTCAACGCGCTCATCGGCTGACGCCGCGGGGCGGTGACGCCGCCGGGCGGCGCGCCCTCTGGGACGACGCCGCCGCGACGCGGTCAGCCGTCGACCGGCGGCCGGTGGCGCTCGATCGCGACGACGTGCCGGCCGCGCGTCACGTGCGCGACGAGCAGCTCGCCCGGGCGCAGCCACGGGTCGTGGTGCGGCAGCTCGCCGACGGTCCACTTGCGCGCGGCGCCGCCGACCACGTCGAGCACCGTCGGCAGCACCGGCCGGTGCGTGCACACGGCGGTGGCGTCCGGGGCGCGCAGGACCGCCCGCGCCAGCTCACGCGCCGGCCCGGGATCCTTGTCGTGCGCTCCCTGGCTCAGGCCGTCGTGCTGCTCGAGCGCGGGGCCGGCGGCGTCGACGTAGGGCGCGACGGTCTCGAGGCACCGGGCCCACGGGCTCGTGACGACCCGCCGGACCCCGAAGGCGGCGAGCACGGGGACGAGCGCGTCGGCCTGGTCGACCCCGGTCGTGGTCAGCGGACGCGTGGCGTCCTCGGCCTTCCAGTCGCCGCGCTTGACCGCCTGCGCGTGACGCACGACCGCGAGGGCGTGCGTGTGCAGGCGCTCGCGCTGCCAGAGGTCGACGACCGCGCGCAGGGGCCCGCGGTCGGCCTCGCGCGTGAGCAGGTCGGCCGCCGTCGGCGCGCTCACCCAGACGACGTCGTCGATCTCGGCGAGGTCGGCCGGCGGGACGTGCGGCCGTGCGGCCAGCGCGGGGCCGTCCTCAGCGGTCGCGACCCGCGCCGCCCAGTAGCGGACGTGCTTGGGGCGCCCGTCGGTGCGGTAGTCCAGCGCCGGCAGCGGCACGCCGAGGACCACGTGCTCGCCGATCTCCTCCGCGACCTCGCGCACGGCGGCCGCGGGGACCGCCTCGCCGTCGTCGAGCTTGCCCTTCGGCCAGGACCAGTCGCGGTAGCGGGGTCGGTGGACGAGCGCGACCTCGATGCGGCCCTGGCGCTCGCGCCACACGACGGCGCCGGCCGCGTGGATCGTCCCCAGGGGGGCGGCGGCGCGCCCGTCGATCGCGAGGGTCACCGGTCGCGCGCCGGCCGGCGGCGCTGGCGGGTGATGAGGAGCTCCTGGAGGTCGCGCAGCGGCTCGCCGTCGGGGCCGAGGTGCCGGCGGTCCCAGGTGCCGTCCGGGCGCAGGTGCCAGGACGCCGTCGTCGGCGCCATGGAGAGGTCGAGGAGCTCGAGCAGCTCCGCGACGTGCGCGGGGTCGGCGAGGCGGACCAGCGTCTCGACGCGCCGGTCGAGGTTGCGGTGCATGAGGTCGGCCGAGCCGATGAAGACCTCGGGCTCCTCGCCGCCGTTCGCGAACGCGAAGACGCGCGCGTGCTCGAGGAACCGGCCGAGGATCGACCGGACGCGGATCGTCTCGCTCAGGTCCGGCACGCCGGGGCGCACGGCGCAGATGCCGCGCACGACGAGGTCGATCGGCACACCGGCCTGGGACGCGCGGTAGAGCGCATCGATCGTGGCCTCGTCGACCACCGAGTTGACCTTGAACCGGATCCACGCGGGGCGGCCCTCGAGGTGGGCCTCGCGCTCGCGCTCGATCCGCTCGACGAGGCCGGACCGCACGGACCGCGGCGCGACGAGCAGGCGCTGGAACTTCGCCTTGGGCGCGTAGCCCGAGAGCTGGTTGAACAGGCGCGTGAGGTCCTGCCCCACCTCCGGGTCCGCCGTGAGCACACCGAGGTCCTCGTAGAGGCGCGCCGTCTTGGGGTTGTAGTTGCCCGTGCCCACGTGGCAGTAGCGACGCAGGCCGTCGCTCTCCTGGCGCACGACGAGCGAGAGCTTGCAGTGGGTCTTGAGGCCGACGATCCCGTAGACGACGTGCACGCCCGACTGCTCGAGCTTGCGGGCCCACGAGATGTTGGCCTGCTCGTCGAAGCGCGCCTTGATCTCGACGAGGGCCAGCACCTGCTTGCCCGCCTCGGCCGCGTCGATGAGGGAGTCGACGATGGGGGAGTCGCCGGACGTGCGGTAGAGCGTCTGCTTGATCGCGAGCACCTTGGGGTCCGCGGCCGCCTGGGCGAGGAAGGCCTGGACCGACGTCGCGAACGAGTCGTACGGGTGGTGCAGCAGGATGTCGCGCGCCCGGATCGCGGCGAAGATGTCGGTCGGCTTGGCGCTCTCGACCTCGGCGAGGTGGCGGTGCGTGCCGCCGACGAAGCGCGGGAAGTGCAGGTCCGCGCGGTCGAGGTCGGCGATGAGGTTGAGGCCCGTGAGGTCGAGCGGTGCGGGCAGCTCGTAGACCTCCGACGGGTCGACGCCGAGCTCGCGCACGAGGAGCTGGCGCACGCGCGGTGCGATGTCCTCGGCGACCTCGAGCCGCACCGGCGGGCCGAACCGGCGCCGCAGCAGCTCCTTCTCCATGGCCTGGAGGATGTTCTCGGCGTCGTCCTCCTCGACCTCCACGTCCTCGTTGCGCGTGACGCGGAAGGTGTGGTGCTCGACGACCTCCATGCCCGGGAAGAGCGAGTCGAGGTGCTGGGCGATGACGTCCTCGAGCGGGACGAACGACGTCGGGCCCTTCTCGGGGTCGGCCGTCTGCGTGCTCGGCGCGCTCGGCCGGCCGCGCGCGTCGACCGCGATGAAGCGCGGCAGCAGCGGGGGCACCTTGACGCGCGCGAAGTGCTCCTTGCCGGTCGTCGGGTTGACCACGACGACGGCGAGGTTGAGCGAGAGCCCCGAGATGTACGGGAACGGGTGCGCGGGGTCCACGGCGAGCGGCGTGAGGACCGGGAAGATCTGCTTGCGGAAGAACTTGTGCAGCCGCTCCTGCTCGTCCGCGGCCAGCTCGTCCCAGTGCACGAGCGCGATGCCCTCGGCGTCGAGCGCGGGCTGCACCTGGCGCGCGAAGACGTCGGAGTGCCGCTCCATGAGCTCCTGCGCGCGGGCGTCGATGGCCTCGAGCACCTGCCGCGGGGACAGGCCCGACGCCGCCGTCACGGCCATGCCCGTCGCGATGCGGCGCTTGAGGCCGGCGACCCGGACCATGAAGAACTCGTCGAGGTTCGAGGCGAAGATCGCGAGGTAGCGCACGCGCTCGAGCAGCGGCAGCGACTCGTCCTCGGCGAGCTCGAGGACGCGCTGGTTGAACGCGAGCCAGGAGAGCTCGCGGTCGCCGAAGCGGTCCTCGGGCAGCGGCTCCGCGGCCGGGCCGCCGTCGGCGGCGAGGTCGTCCGCGCCGGGCGACGCCGGCTCGGCGAGCTCGGGCGTCGCGATCGTGGGCGGCGGCTCGATCGGCGTCTCGACGAGCGCCGCGGCCTCGCGGTCCAGGCGCGCCACGGCCTTCTCCCGCGCGCGCTCGGCGCGGTCGGCGGCACGCTCGGCGCGCTCCGTGCGCACGGTGGCGGGTTCCGGCGCGGGCGCCGGCTCGGCCTCGGGTGCGTCGTCGTCCGCAGCGTCGTCGACGTCGCCCGACGCGTCGAGGTCGACGTCGCCCGACTCGTCGTCGACGTCGACGTCGGGCCCGCCCTCGGGCTCCGCGGTCTCCGCCGCGTGGTCGAGCTCGGGGGTGGTCGCGTCGTCCTGCTCGGCGAGGTCCGTCACGGCGTCCGTGCGCGCATCGGTCGTCATGGCCGCCATCGTCGCACCACCAGGTGAACTGCGGGAGACGAGGCCACGCCCGTGATCGTGGTGGGCTCGGCGCGACTGGACGTCCGCCGGTACTGCTCGTCAGCGGTACTGCACGTCCGCCCGGGCGACGGTGAAGCCGGCGCGCTCGTACGTGCGCACGGCGACGGCGTCGTCGGCGGAGACGTAGAGGACCGCCTCGCGCAGGCCGCGGTCCGCGAGGTGCTCGAGCACGCGCGCGGTGAGCAGGCGCCCGATCCCGCGGCCCTGCGCGTCCGGGTCGACGCCGAGCACGTACAGCTCGCCCGCGCTGCACCCCGGCTCGACCTTCATCCAGACCGACGCCACCAGCCGCCCGTCCTGCTCGGCGAGCAGGAGGTCTCCCGGGTCGAACCACGGCTCCGCCTCGCGGGCCCGGAGGTCCGCGAGCGTCATCCGGCCCTGCTCCGGGTGCTCGGCGAAGGCGCGCGCGTTGACGCGCAGCCACGCCTCCTCGTCCTGCCCGACGACGAACGGCCGCACGACGACGCCCTCGGGCGCGGTCCCGGACGCGGCCCCGGGCGCCGGGAGCGGGACGGCCATCTGCCACAGCTCACGGACGACGGCCCTCCCGGCGCGCGCCGCGAGCGCCCGGGCGCCCGGCAGGTTCCCGTGCGCCCACACGGGCGGGTCGCCCGCGGCCCGCACGGCCGCCAGGAGCGCGGTGCCGGCGCCGCGGCGCCGGTGCGCGGGGTCGACGACGAGCTCGGCGCTCTCGGCGGCACCGTCGTCCGCGTGACGCACGGCCGCGTAGCCGAGCAGCGGCGCGGGGCGTCCGTGGGACGGCGCCGCGTGCGGCGGGGGTGCGAGCAGCAGGTGGCGCACCGGGGCGCCACCGCGCAGGTCGAGCAGCGTCTGCTCGCCGAGCGCCTCGACGCCGTCGTGCTCGTGCGCGGCGGCGGCCAGCGCGCGCACGGCGGCGGCCTCGTCCGGCGTCAGGTCGGTCCCGGGCCCGACGGTCCGGACGGGCGGCAGCTCGCGGGTCATGGGCCCATCCCACCACCCCGTGCGGCCGGACGGATGACCATGACGCGAACCCTCCCCGGAGGGCGTGCGGGGTGGCTACGGTGAAACGGTCACGGGGGACAGCCCCCCGGGCGCGGGGGTGTGCCATGCGACCTCATACCGGTCTCGTCGTCCTCGCGGTGCTCGCGGGCACCGCACTCACGGGCTCCCCGGCAGCCGCCGTCGACGACGACGGCGCCCCCGCCCTCGACATCACCCACTGGCTGCCGTACGGCGGGGTGAACCTGTGGGAGGTGCCGCTCGCGTCGGGCGACCCCGCGTTCGGCCGGCCCCAGCTCGTCACGTCGCTCGTGGCCGGCGGGTGGGACTGGGGCTCCTCCCGCACGGAGGCCGGCGACTTCGGCGACGTCTCGGGCGTCGACGACGGCAGCCCGGACTGGCTGATCTCGCACCGGCAGCCCGACGGCGGACTGCTCCTGTGGGTCGTCGGCGGCGGGCCCGACCCCACGCCCCACGTGTGGGAGGACCTGCGCACGGGCGGCTGGTCGTGGGAGCACTCGCGCCAGCTCGTCGGCGACGTCGACGGCGACGGCCTCGACGACGTCGTGAGCGTCCACCTCAACCCGCTCGCGCCCGGCGACCTCCAGGCGAACGTGTGGGTGCACCGGAGCACGGGCACGGGGTTCGCCGACCCGGTCCTGTGGGCGCAGCTGCAGGACCCGGCCCGGCCGTGGCGCCAGCCGTTCTTCCAGATCAGGTACGCCCTGGGCGACGTCGACGGCGACGCGCGGGCCGACCTCGTGAGCACGGACGGCGGCTTCACGTTCGCGGGCGACGACGGCGTGCGGCACGTCGTCCACCTCAGCACCGGCACGGGGTTCGCGGCTGCCGGCCCGGTCGCGGGCGGACCGCCCACCGAGGGGTGGTCCTTCACCTTCGGGCGCGAGCTGCTCGCCGACGTCGACGGCGACGGGCGCGAGGACCTCGTGAGCAGCCGCGTCCAGCGGGGCGGTGGCCTGGAGATGCTCGTGCGGCCGTCCGTCGGCGGCGCGTTCGCGGGCACCGCCCAGAAGCTCACCGGCCTCTACGCGGGCGGCTGGGACTACTTCCTCTCGCGCCAGTACGCCGCCGACGTCGACGGCGACGGGCGCGACGACCTCGTCACCCAGCACGCCCAGCCCGACGGCGGGTCCCTCCTGTGGTGGCACCGCACCGACGCCACGGGCGCCGCGTCCGAGGCGCCGGTCGTCATCGGCGTCCTCAGCGGCGGCGGGTGGAACCACTGGGTCAACCGCGCGACGGTGGGGCACGCGCAGCCCGTCTGACGCGGACGGCGGCCGCGGCGCGGCGGACGCGGCGGCTACCGTCGGCGGGTGCTGACGTACCACCGTGCCCCGGCCCGCGACCTCGACGCCCTGACGCTCTACGCGATCCTGCGCCTGCGCGTCGAGGTGTTCGTGGTCGAGCAGGAGGCGGCGTACGCGGACCTCGACGGGCGCGACGTCGAGCCGGGCGCCGAGCTGCTGTGGGCGCAGGAGGACGGGGACGTCGTCGCCACGCTGCGCGTCCTGCACGACGACGACGGCGCGCTCCGCCTGGGCCGCATCGCGACCGCCCCGGTGGTGCGCTCCCGCGGCGTCGCGTCCGAGCTCATGCGTCGTGGGCTCGACCGCTGCGCCGAGCTCGACCCGTCCGCGCCCGTCGTGCTCGACGCGCAGGCGCACCTGGCGGGCTGGTACGCCCGGTTCGGCTTCGAGGTCGACGGCCCGGGCTTCGACGAGGACGGCATCCCGCACGTCCCGATGCGCCGCTCGGGTGCCTGACCGGCGGCAGCCGAGCGGCCGCGCGGGAGTGGTGAAGGGTTGGTCGCGGCACGCGCGACCAACCCTTCACGAACCGGGCGGCTCCCTGGCGGTCAGTCCTCGCTGCTCGCGGCGGGCTTGTCGAGGCCCTTGCTGATGAGGTCCATCACCGACGAGTCCGCGAGCGTCGTGACGTCGCCCACCTGACGGTGCTCGGCGACGTCGCGCAGCAGGCGGCGCATGATCTTGCCGGACCGCGTCTTGGGCAGCTCGGTGACGACGAGGATCGTGCGCGGCTTCGCGATCGGCCCGATCTCCTTGGCCACGTGCGCGCGCAGCGTCTGCGCGACGTCGGCGCCCTCGCCCGGCTCGTCGACCTTCGCCAGGTGCTCGGCGCGCAGGATGACGAACGCGACGACCGCCTGGCCGGTGGTCTCGTCGCTCGCGCCCACCACCGCTGCCTCGGCGACCATGGGGTGCGAGACCAGCGCGGACTCGATCTCCGTCGTGCTGAGGCGGTGACCCGAGACGTTCATGACGTCGTCGACGCGCCCGAGGAGCCAGATGTCGCCGTCGTCGTCCTTCTTGGCGCCGTCGCCCGCGAAGTAGATGCCCGCGAAGCGCGACCAGTAGGTGTCGGCGAACCGCTGGGGGTCGCCCCAGATGCCGCGCAGCATCGCGGGCCACGGCTCCGTGAGCACGAGGTAGCCGCCCGACCCGTTCGGCACCGGGTGCGCCTCCTCGTCGACGACGTCGGCGCTGATGCCCGGCAGCGGCGTCTGGGCCGAGCCGGGCTTGGCCGCGGTGACGCCGGGGAGCGGGGAGATCATGATCCCGCCCGTCTCGGTCTGCCACCACGTGTCGACCACCGGGGTGCGGTCGCCGCCGATGACGCGGCGATACCACATCCAGGCTTCGGGGTTGATGGGCTCGCCCACGCTGCCGAGCAGGCGCAGCGACGACAGGTCGTGCCTCGTGGGGATGTCCTCGCCCCACTTCATGCACGTGCGGATCGCCGTCGGCGCGGTGTAGAGGATGGTCACGCCGTACTTCGCGACGATCTCCCACCACCGGCCCTGGTGCGGGGTGTCGGGAGTGCCCTCGTACATCACCTGCGTCGCGCCGTTGATCATCGGCCCGTAGACGATGTAGCTGTGGCCGGTCACCCAGCCGACGTCGGCCGTGCACCAGTAGACGTCGGACTCGGGCTTGAGGTCGAAGACGTTGAGGTGCGTGTACGCGACCTGCGTGAGGTAGCCGCCCGTCGTGTGGAAGATGCCCTTGGGCTTCCCGGTGGTGCCGGACGTGTAGAGGATGAACAGCGGGTGCTCGGCCTCGACGGCGACGGCCGTGTGCTGGTCGCTCGCCGCCTCGAGCGCCTCGTGCCACCACACGTCGCGGCCCTCGGTCCAGGCGACGTCCTGCCCGGTGCGCCGGACGACGAGCACGTGCCGGATCGACGACGCCGAGCCGTCCGCGGCCGGGCCGACGGCCTCGTCGACGGCGGGCTTGAGCGCCGTCGCGTTGCCCCGGCGGAAGCCGCCGTCGGCCGTGATGACGAGGACGGCCTCGGCGTCCGCGATGCGTGAGCGCAGCGCCTCGGCCGAGAACCCGCCGAAGACGACCGAGTGGATCGCGCCGATCCGCGCGCACGCGAGCATCGCGATCGCGGCCTCCGGGACCATCGGCAGGTAGATCGCGACGCGGTCGCCGGTGCCGACGCCCAGCGCGGTGAGCGCGTTCGCCGCCCGCGAGACCTCGGTCTGGAGCTCGGCGTAGGTCAGCGTGCGGGTGTCGCCCGGCTCGCCCTCGAAGTGGATCGCGACGCGGTCGCCGTTCCCGGCCTCCACGTGACGGTCGACGGCGTTGTAGCAGGCGTTGAGACGGCCGTCGGCGAACCAGCGCGCCACGGGCGCACCCGACCAGTCGAGGACCTCGCTGAAGTCGGTCTCCCACGTCAGCAGGCTGCGCGCCTGCTCGGCCCAGAAACCGAGGCGGTCCGACGCCGCCCACGCGTACATCTCGGCGCGCGCGTTGGCCTGCGCTGCGAACTCGGGGCTCGGCGGGAAGCTGCGGCTCTCGGCCAGCAGGTTCTCCAGCGGGGTCGAGGTCTCGTGGGTCACATTTCCTCCGGACGCAGCAGCAGTGGTGCGACCACCGGGTAGGCCGGTGCCGTTTCGGATCGTAGACGCACCCGTGTCGCGGCCGCCCGGGGGGTCTCGCGGAGCGGGCCGGGGCGCGCAGGGACCGCGCCGGGAGTGCCGGGTCGGTCAGACCGCCGGGCGGGTGCCCGTGGCGCGGGCCTCGGCGCGCGCCGCGTCGGCCCGGACCGCCTCGGCGCGCGCGGCCTCGGCCAGGGCGACGCCCTCGGCCCACCGGCGTCCGGCGCGGCGGGCGCGTCCGGCCGCGGCGCCGGCCGCGACGAGCAGCGCCCCGACGACGACGAGCAGGCCGCTCATCGCGCTCTCGGTCACCTGCTCGACCACGGCGGGCAGCACGCGGTCGCCGAGCACGACGTCGACCGTGTCCTGCATGAGGTCCGGCACCACGAGGTAGGCGGTCCCGAGAGCGAGCCCCCACACCACGCCGCCCGTGATCGGGACGAGCGGCGACCACGCGCCGAGCAGCGCGATGACGGCGAGCAGGACGGCGCCGAGGACGAGCAGGGTGAGGCCGAGCACGTCCCCGCCGGCGTTGCCGCTGCCCGCGACGTCGCTGAGGCGCGAGGTGCCGATGCCGACGAGGAGCAGCGCGACGGGCGTGAGCAGGAGGCCGAGCAGCGCGCCCAGCAGGTGGCGCCCGGCGCCGGGCTTGCGCGGCCGCTCGGGCAGGTCCTCGTGCGCGACGCGGCCCGTGGACTCGTCGCGCTCGCGGCGCTCGCGCCGGCTCGGCACCGCGGCACCCGCGGCGAGGGCGGCGGGGGCCGCCGCGGCGGCGGGCGGGGCCGCGGACGGGGTGGCGGGTCCGGTGGCGGCGGGCGCGGTGGTCGCCGTCGTGCCGGGGGCGGTGACGTCGGGCGCGACGGGGGCCGCGCTCGACGGGGCCGGCGTGACGCCGGTGCCCGTCGCCGTCGTCGTCGGTGCCGTCGTCGTCGGCGCGTCGGCGCCGCGGTCGGGGACCACCGGAGGGTAGGGCCGGGCGGCGGCGTGCTGGCCGGGCCCGACGTCGGCCGCGCCGCGGTCGGGCGCGCCCGCCGGCGGGCCCGAGGTCGGGCCGGCGGGGCGGGGCTCGGTCGCGGGGGGTGTCGACGGTGGACCGCCGGGCCTGATCGTGCCGATGACGGGGCCGTCGTCGATAGGACGACCGGACAGGCTGAGGTCGCCCTGCTCGGGCGTGCGGTCCGGGTCGGGCGTGCGGTCCGGGTCGGTCGTGCCCGTGCCGGGCGACGTCGTCCCGGCGGCCCGCTGGTCCGCGGCAGGCGCGTCCGGGGACGTGCCCGCGTCCGTGGGGCGGGCCGTGTCGGCGGGCCGGGCCTCGTCGGCGGATGGGGCCTCGTCGGTGGGTCGGGCCTCGTCGGTGGGTCGGGCCTCGTCGGCCCGGGGCGTGTCGGCCCGGCTCTCGTCGCGACCCGGCGTCTCGTCGGGGGTGCGGGGCGAGGACATGGTCGGCTCCTGTCGGTGCTGGCGTCTGTCCCGGACCGTGGGATCTGGCCTCAACGTAGCGCCGGGCCCTGCGCGGCGCGCGGGGTGCTCACGGCGTGCCGCGCGGGCTCGTGGCCTCGCGTGCGCGCACCTCGGTGCACACGCCTGCGGGGCGGTCGTGCGGGACCTCGGTCCGGTGACCTAGGTCCCCTCCGCGGGCCGGTCGCAGTCGGGACCATGGATTCCCACCGTCACCGAGGCCGTCCTGGGAAGGCTCCCCCGATGAACCTGCTCGACCGCTCGCGCACCGTCGCCCCGCCCAGGTTCAACCGGTGGCTCGTCCCCCCGGCCGCCCTGGCCGTCCACCTGTCCATCGGCCAGGTCTACGCCTTCTCGGTGATCAAGGAGCCGCTCATCGAGCGCTTCTTCCCGGAGACGGGCGTGGGCACCCCGATCGCGGTGATCTTCTCGATCGCGATCGTCATGCTCGGCCTCTCCGCCGCGTTCGGCGGGGTGTGGATGGAGCGCAACGGCCCGCGCAAGGCCATGGTCCTCGCCGCGACGTTCTGGGTCACGGGCTTCCTCGTCGCCGCGCTCGGCGTGCAGCTCGGCCAGCTCTGGCTCGTCTACCTGGGCTACGGCGTCATCGGCGGCATGGGCCTGGGCATCGGCTACATCTCGCCCGTCTCGACGCTCATCAAGTGGTTCCCGGACCGCCCGGGCCTCGCGACCGGTCTCGCCATCATGGGCTTCGGCGGCGGCGCGCTCGTCGCGGCGCCCCTGACGCAGCGCCTGCTCGACGCGTACGCGGTGGAGCCGGTCGACGCGCTGGTGCCGACGCTCCTCACGCTCGCCGCGGTCTACGCGGTGCTCATGCTCGCGGGCGCGTCGGTCATCCGGCTCCCCGCGCCGGGCTGGGCCCCCGCCGGCTGGACGCCGAAGGCCACCACGGACGTCATGCGGACCAACGGCGACGTGCGCGTGCGCAACGCCGTCCGGACGCCGCAGTTCTACCTGCTGTGGGTGGTCCTGTTCGTCAACGTCACGGCCGGCATCGGCATCCTCGAGGACGCCAAGCCCATGATCATGGACTTCTTCCCCGACACGGTCACCGAGGCGACCGCGACCGGCTTCGTCGGCCTCCTCGCCCTCGCGAACATGTCCGGGCGCCTCGGCTGGTCCAGCCTGTCCGACGCGATCGGCCGCCGCCGCACCTACGTCATGTACCTGGGCGTCGGCGCGACGCTCTACGCGGTGCTCGCCCTGGCGGGCGACGCGGCGACGGCGCTCTTCGTGACCCTGACGTTCGTCATCGTCTCGTTCTACGGCGGCGGCTTCGCGACGGTCCCCGCCTACCTCAAGGACCTGTTCGGCAAGCTCGAGGTCGGCGCCATCCACGGCCGCCTGCTCACCGCGTGGTCCGCGGCGGGCGTCGCCGGGCCGCTCATCGTCAACTCGATCGTCGACGGCCGGCGCGAGGCGGGCCTCGAGGGCGCCACGCTCTACATCCCGTCGATGGTCGTCATGGCGTGCCTGCTCGTGCTCGGGTTCGTCGCGAACATGCTCGTGCGCCCCGTCGACACCAAGCACCACGAGCCGGCCGACGCCGGCACCGCCCCCACCGCCGCACCCGCCGACCAGACCCGTGCCCTCGCCGGCGCGGGCGCGAAGGAGTCCTGATGGCCACCACCCTGGCGCCCACCGCCCCCGACGCGGCTGTCGTCGCCGTCCCCGCGACGCAGCCTGCCCCCGTGCGGCTCATGGCCCTCGGGCTGTGGGGCGTCGTCGGGTCCCTGCTCTCCTACGGCATCGTCATGACCGTGACCCCGCCGCCGGCCCCCGGCGGCTCCCCCACCCCCCCCCCGGCCGCGGCCGTGCGCGCCCCGTCGGAATGCCGACGGGGCGCGCCGTCGTTGCCGCCCACCGTGAGCACCACGAGCCGACTCTTCGAGCCCCTGACCCTGCGCGGCACCACGTTCCGCAACCGTGTGTGGCTGGCGCCCATGTGCCAGTACTCCGCGACGGACGGCGTCCCCGACGACTGGCACCTGGTCCACCTGGGCACACGCGCCGTGGGCGGCTTCGGCCTCGTGCTCGCCGAGGCGACCGCCGTCGTGCCCGAGGGGCGCATCACGCCGCAGGACACGGGCCTGTGGAACGACGCGCAGACCGACGCGTGGGCCCGGATCGTGCGCTTCGTCCAGGAGCGCGGCGCCCGCGCGGGCGTCCAGCTCGCGCACGCGGGCCGCAAGGCGTCGACGTACAGCCCGTTCGACGCGCAGGGCCGCCGCGGCACGGTCCCCGCCGACGACGGCGGCTGGGGCACGGTCGGGCCCTCGGCGTCGGCGTTCCCCGGCTACGACGCCCCGCGCGCGCTCACGGCCGAGGAGATCGCCGAGGTCCCGGCCGCGTTCGCCGCCGCGGCCGAGCGCGCGCTCCGGGCCGGGTTCGACGTCGTCGAGGTGCACGCCGCGCACGGCTACCTGCTGCACCAGTTCCTCTCGCCGCTGTCGAACGAGCGCACGGACGAGTACGGCGGCCCGCTCGAGAACCGCGCGCGCCTGCTGACCGAGGTGGTCGAGGCGGTGCGCGCCGTGTGGCCCGAGGACCGCCCGCTGTTCGTCCGGGTCTCGGCGACCGACTGGGTGGAGGGCGGCCTCGACGTGGCGGACGTGGCCCAGGTCGCGACCGTGCTGCGCGAGCTCGGGGTCGACCTCGTCGACGTGTCGACCGGCGGGAATGCGCCCGCCGAGATCCCCGTCGGGCCCGGGTACCAGGTGCCGCACGCGCGCCTGGTCCGCGAGGTCGCGAAGGTGCCGGTCGCCGCCGTCGGGCTCCTCACGTCGGCCGAGCAGGCCGAGGGGCTCGTCGTCGACGGGGCGGCCGACGCCGTGATGCTCGGCCGCGAGGCGCTGCGCGACCCGATGTGGCCGCTGCGCGCCGCCCACCGCCTGGGCGTGCCGGCCTCGACCGCCCCCGACGCCCCCGCGCGCTGGCAGCCCCAGCTCGACCGCGCGACCTGGCGCTGACCTTCGCTCCAGTCCGCGAGGGGTCAGGGGGTCACGGGGCGGGGGCCGCGGACGGCCTCCTGCACCGCCGCGGCGACGCGCGTGGTCACCTCCGGGTTGAAGACGCTCGGGATGATGTAGGTCGGGTTGAGCTCGTCCGCGCTCACCACCGAGGCCAGGGCGCGCGCGGCCGCGAGCAGCAGCGCGTCGGTGACCTTGTGGGACTGCGCGTCGAGCAGCCCGCGGAACACGCCGGGGAACGCGAGCACGTTGTTGATCTGGTTCGCGAAGTCCGACCGACCCGTGCCGACGATCGCGGCGTGCTGCGCGGCGTCGTCGGGGTCGACCTCGGGGCGCGGGTTGGCCATGGCGAACACGATCGAGCCGGGGGCCATCGTCGCGATGTCGTCGCCCGTGAGGATGTCGGGCGCCGAGAGGCCGATGAAGACGTCCGCGCCCGCGAGCGCCTCGCGGAGCGTGCCGGTCGCGCCGCGCGGGTTGGTGTGCTGCGCGGTCCAGAGCAGCGACGGGTGCAGGGCCGGGCGGGCCGTGTGGACGACGCCCTCGATGTCGCACACGACGACGTCGCGCGCGCCGGCCGCGAGGAGCAGCTTGAGGACGGCGGTGCCGGCCGCCCCGGCGCCCGACATCACGATCCGCACGGTGCCGATGTCCTTGCCGACGACCTGGAGCGCGTTGGTCAGCGCGGCGAGCGCGACGATCGCGGTGCCGTGCTGGTCGTCGTGGAACACGGGGATGTCGAGGCGCTCGCGCAGGCGGCGCTCGACCTCGAAGCACCGGGGTGCCGAGATGTCCTCGAGGTTGATCCCGGCGAAGACGGGCGCGATCGCGCACACGGTCTCGACGATCTGGTCGACGTCGGTCGTGTCGAGCGCGATGGGGAACGCGTCGATGTCGCCGAACCGCTTGAACAGCGCGGCCTTGCCCTCCATGACCGGGAGGGCGGCGAGCGGGCCGATGTCGCCCAGCCCGAGCACCGCGGTGCCGTCGGTGACGACGGCGATGGTGTTGCGCTTGATGGTGAGGTTGCGCGCGTCCTCGGGGCGCGCGGCGATCGCCTCGCACACACGCGCGACGCCGGGCGTGTAGACCATCGACAGGTCGTCGCGGTTGCGGATCGGCACCTTCGACTCGATCGACAGCTTGCCGCCGAGGTGCATGAGGAAGGTCCGGTCGCTGACGCGCTCGACGACGACGCCGTGCAGCGCGCGCAGCGCCTCGACGATGTCGGCGGCGTGGTCCTCGCCGCGCGTCGCGCACGTGACGTCGACGCTGATCCGCTCGTGGCCCGAGGCGGTGACGTCGAGCGCGGTGACGATGCCGCCCGAGTGCTCGATCGACGTCGTGAGCTCGCTCACGGCCGTGGGCCGTGCCTGGACCTGCAGACGGACGGTGATGGAGGAGGACACGCTCGGCGCTGAGGTCACCCGGCCATCGTGGCACCCGGCGGGGGCCCGGGCCCGCCTACGCTGGCGGCGTGCCGGACCATCCCCTCGAACCGCTCGCCGCTCTCGACGGCGTCCCGGAGGCGGTCGCCGCGGCGCGCGCCGCGTGCGAGGAGCTCCGCTGGCACCGGGCGCTGCGGCGGCAGTGGGCCGTCGCGCGCACCGAGGCGGGCGTCCGCTGCGCGCACGCGGGCCTCGGGGCGGACGGGCTGCGCGTGCCGCTCGACGTCGTGCGCGACGTCGCCCGGGGTGCCGCCGCGCCCCCCGCCGGGCCGGACGGCGCCGCGCTCCGCGGCGCGCTCGGCGTGCAGGCCGAGGTCGAGCGGCTCATGGCCGCCCCGGGTGCCACGCGGGCCGACCGGGTACCGCTCGGGCAGCTCCTCGCGCGGCTGCACGCCGTCGGGCGCGGCGGTCCGGACGCGGCTGCGGGGGTGCCGCGGCGCGACGGGCAGCCCCAGGATCTCCGCGGTCTCGCCGACGCCCCCGTCGGCGCGGAGCTCGCGGACCGGCTCGCGCTCCTCGGGGACCTCGTGGCCAGACCGCTGCCGCCCGTCGTCCCCGGGCTCGTGCTGGCCGCCGTCGTGCACGGCGAGCTCATGACGCTGCGGCCGTTCGCGGCCGGGAACGGCGCGGTCGCGCGCGGCGTGCTGCGGCACCTGCTCACGGCGGGCGGCGTCGACCCCGTCGGGGTGGTCGTGCCCGAGGCGGCATGGGCGGCGCGGCCCGCGGTGCACCTGTCGACGGCGGCGGGGTACGCCGCGGGCGGGCCCGCCGGAGTGGGGGCCTGGCTGCGGCACGTCGCCGCCGCGGTGCAGGTCGGTGCGGCGGAGGGCACGCGCGTGGCGGACGCCGTGCTCGCCGGGCGGCTCGCGCCTGCCCCCTGAGGGCGGGTGCGGCGCCGTCGTCGGCACGCACAGCGACGGCGTCCCCACGTGGAGGACGCCGTCGTCGACAGCGGCGGGCCGTGAGGTATCAGGCGCTTGCAGCGCTGCCGCAACGGGGCAAGCCCGGTCAGCAGGTCCACTCGAGGACAGGTCGAGCGTGGGTTCTCACGTCCCGCTGTGCTGTTGTGATTCCTTTGTACGCCCCGATCTCGGGAAGGGGAAGGGACGTGGGTCACTTGTCCCGGATCGTCCCGTCGCCCCCGCGGGGCGGGCCCGGGCCGTCTCGCATCATGGGCGTCGGCGTCGGCGTCGCGCGCGTCGGACGGCGAGGACGACGACGGCGGTGGCGAGCGCGGCGAGGAGCGCGACCGGGACGCTGCGCCGCGGCGGCGGGAAGGTGGGGCGCAGCGCGACCGGGCGCGCGAAGGTCAGCACGTCCCAGCCGCGCTCGACGGCGAGGCGGCGCAGCGACCGGTCGGGGTTGACGACGGCGGCGTTGCCGACGGCCTCGAGCATCGGCACGTCCGTGACCGAGTCGGAGTAGGCGTAGCTCGCGGCGAGGTCGTAGCCGTGCTCCTCGGCGAGGCGGCGCACCGCAGCCGCCTTGTTCGGGCCGTAGGCGTAGAACGCGATGCCGCCCGTGTAGCGCCCGTCCACGACCTCCATCCGGGTCGCGACGACGCGGTCCGCGCCGAGCAGGGCGGCGATCGGCTCGACCACCTCGGCGCCCGACGCGGACACGACGACCACGTCGCGTCCCGCGGCGTGGTGCTCGTCGATGAGCGCGACGGCCTCCGCGTACACCGTGGGCTCGATGTGCAGGTGGAGGGTCTCGGAGACGATCGAGGACACCTGGGCGACGTCCCAGCCCGCGACCATGGCGGACAGGTGGGCGCGCAGCCGCTCCGTCTGGTCGGCGTCGGCGCGCCCGAGGAGGAAGAGGAACTGCGCGTAGGCCGTGCGGAGCACGTCGCGGCGCGTGATGAGGCCGCCGGCGTAGAAGGGCCGGGAGAACGCGGTCGCCGAGGACGTCGCGATGATCGTCTTGTCGAGGTCGAAGAACGCGGCGCCCCCCATGCTCGCTCGCTCCTCCCGCGTCGGCGTCCGGCCCCTGCGAGGGTAGCGAGCCGCGGCCGCGTGCGGCGTGAGGTGTGCGGCGGGCCGTCCGGCCGTCCACAGGCGCGGGCCGCCGGCGCTCCGTCCCCAGGCCCGACGGTCCCTCCGTGACGCGGGTGCGGGCACCGGGGAGCCTCGGGCGCGGAGGTGGTGCCGTGCGGGCGCAGCAGCGGGTCGTGGTGGTCGCGGGCGCGTGCGGCGGGGTCGGGACCTCGACGCTCGCCGCGCTGGTCGCCGCCGAGGCGGCGCGCGCGGGCGCCGGCACGGCGCTCGTCGACGTCGCCGCTCACGGGGCGGGGATCGAGGTGCTCCTGGGCGTGGAGGGCCGGCCGGGCGCGCGGTGGCGCGACCTCGACGGGCTGCGCGGGTCGATCGCACCCGCGGACCTCGACGGGGTGCTGCCCGTGTGGCGCGGCGTCGAGGTGCTGGGCGGGGACCGCCGGGGCGGTGGGCCGCCGGGCGATGCGCTGGAGGCCGTCTGGCCCGCGCTGCGGGAGCGCTGCACGACCGTGGTGGTGGACGCCCCGGTCACCGCGCTCGACGGCGACGTGGGTGAGGTCGTGCTCGCGGGCGCCCCGAGCGTCCTCGTCGTCACGGGACAGGACGTGCGCGGGGTCGCCGCGGCGCTCGCTGCGCTCGCAGTGCTCCCGCCCGCGGCCTGGGCGGCGGGCGCGGGCGACCCGGACGACAGCCGGTCGGCCGCCCTGGTCCTCCGGGGCCGGCGAGCGCCGCGCGTCGCGCCGGCCGAGGCCGCGGGCGTGCTCGGCCTGCCGCTCGCCGGCGTGCTGCCGACCGACCGGGGCGTCGCGGAGGCGTGCGACCGCGGGTTCGGCCCGGTGGTCGGCCGGCGCTCCGCGCTGGCGCGGGCGGTCGCCCGCGTGACGCGCGCGGCGGGGGTGCACCCGGGAGGTACGGCGTCCGCGGGGGTCGGCGCCCGGGGCGAGGCGGCGTGGGGGTGGGACGGTGCGCGGGTCTGAGGACGGGCGGCGCGCCGGGGCCCGGCGGGTGGCCGGTGCCGGGGACCCGGGCGACGCCGCTCTCGACCCGGCGCGCGCGGTGCTCGACGAGGTGCGCCGCCGCGCGGCCGACGGCGGCGCGGGGACGGGCCCGGACGCGGTCGCCGCCGTCGTGCGCGACCGTGGCGGCGTGCTCGGCCGCGAGGACCTCGCCTTGCTCGCGCGCGCCGTCCGGGCGGAGGTCGAGGGGGCCGGCCCGCTCCAGCATCTCCTGGAGGAGCCCGGCGTCACCGACGTGCTCGTCAACGGCCCGGGGCCGGTGTGGGTGGACCGGGGCCGGGGCCTCGAGCGGTCGGACGTCGACCTCGGCGGAAGGGCCCAGGTGCGTGCGCTCGCCGTCCGGCTCGCCGCAGCGGGCGGCCAGCGGCTGGACGACGCGGCGCCCGTCGCCGACGCCCGGCTGCCGGACGGGACGCGGCTGCACGCCGTCCTGCCGCCCGTCGCCCCGGACGGCCCGCTGCTGTCCCTGCGGGTGCTGCGCCCGACGGCGTTCCCGCTGCGCCGGCTCGTCGCGACAGGCGCGGTGGCGGCAGGGATCGAGCCCGTGCTGCGCGGCCTCGTCGCGCGGCGAGCGAACGTCCTCGTCACGGGCGCGACCGGCACGGGCAAGACGACGCTCCTGGCCGCGCTCCTCGCGCTCGTGCCGCCCACCGAGCGCGTCGTCGTCATCGAGGAGGTGGGGGAGCTGGCCCCCGACCACCCGCACGTCGTCCGGCTCGCCACCCGGCGACCCAACGTCGAGGGTGCGGGCGAGGTGGACCTCCCGGCGCTCGTGCGGCACGCACTGCGGATGCGACCGGACCGGATCGTGCTCGGCGAGGCGCGCGGGGCGGAGGTCCGCGAGGTGCTCACCGCCCTCAACACGGGCCACGAGGGCGGGTGGGCGACCCTCCACGCGAACGCGCCGCACGACGTCCCGGGGCGCCTCGCCGCCCTCGGCGCGCTCGCGGGCATGAGCCCGGAGGCCGTCGCCGTCCAGGCGGCCGGGGCGGTCCACGCGGTGGTGCACCTGCGGCGCGACGCGGGCGTGCGGCGCGTCGCGGAGATCGGGGTCCTCGTCGCGGGCGACGCGAGCGTGGACGTCGCCGAGCCGGGCCGGGCCACGGCGGCGCGTGGCGTCGCCGACGGCGCGTGGGGTGCCCCGGGGGTGCGCGTCGTGACGGCGGCCCGGGTCGGCGCGGACGGCGCGGTCACGCGCGGCACCGGCTGGTCCCGGCTCGCCGCGCTGTGCGGGCCGCCGACCGGCGTCGGCGCGGACCGGTGGACGGCATGACCGGGCGGCGGGGCGGGGCGCGGTGGGCGTGCGCGCCCGAGCGGCCGGAGGGGGCTCTGCGGGCGTGCGCGCCCGGGCGGCCGGCATGACGCGGATCGCGCGGCTCGCCGCTCCGCACACCACGCCTCGAACCGGACGGCGGGCGGGGCGTCGGTCCGCGATGCGGGCCGGGCCGCAGACCGCGTCGGAAAGCGGAGCCGGTTCGACGGCCCGGCGTACGCGCGGCCCGGGCATCACGACGACCCGCCTGCGTCCGGCCGGCCGTCGGCGCGAGACGGACGAGCTGGCCGACCTCGTGGCGACCCTCACGGCCGTCGCCGCGGCGCTGCGCGGCGGCGCCGTCCCCGAGGAGGCGTGGCGGCGCGCGGGCGTGCGGGCACCGCTGGGCGTGCCGCAGCGCGGCGCGCTGCTCGCCCGGTGGCCGGGCCAGTCGGGCGCCCTCGCGACCGTGCTCGCGGCGGCGGAGCTCACGACGACGCTCGGGGTCGCCCCGGCGACCGTCCTCGACCAGGTCGCGACCAGCCTGGCGCGCGACGCCGAGGCCGCCGGCCAGCGACGTGCCGCGCTCGCCGGCCCCGTGGCGACGGCGCGCCTCCTCGGCGGGCTCCCGGTCCTCGGGCTCGGCCTCGGCGTCGCACTGGGCGCGGACCCGGTGGCAGTGCTGCTCGACGGGGGCGCGGGGTCCACGCTGCTGGTGGCCGGGGGCCTGCTGCTCCTCGTGGGCCACCGCTGGACCGCGCGGTGCGTGACCGAGGCGCGCGGCGAGGTCGACGGATGATGCGCCGGCTCGCGCGTCTCGCGGGTGACGCCGCCCCGACGGGCGCCGCGCCGGCGGGCGCGCGCTCGCGTGCCCGTCCGCACGGCCGGTCGCAGGGCGGGCCACCGGCAGTCGATGCGACCGTGATGGACCTCCTGTCCGCCGCGTGCGCCGCCGGCGCGAGCCTGCCCGCGGCGCTGATCGCGGTCGGCGCGGCCGTCCCGCCGTCGTCGGGCCGGGCGCTCGCCCGTGCGGGCACGGCCCTCCGGCTCGGGTCGACGTGGGACGAGGCGTGGCCCGACGGTGGCCCGGTGGCGCGGGCGCTCCGACCCGGGTGGGAGGACGGCTCGGCACCCGGCCCCGCGCTCCGGGCGGCGGCCGACGCCGTCCGCCGGGACCGGCACGCGCGGGCGCTCGAGGCGGCGTCGCGGCTCGGCGTCCGGCTCGTCGTGCCGCTCGGGCTGTGCCACCTGCCGGCGTTCGTCCTCGTCGGCGTCGCGCCCGTGCTCGTGTCGATGGCGGGCGGAGGGCTCTCCGGATGAGGCGCGCCGGCTCGTCGTCCACAGCCCGGCGTGGCCACGCGCCGTCCACGGTCCGCGGGGTCGCTCCGACCGGACCGCCCGCAGCCCGCCGAGGCTCGGCGCACGGCGTCGCCCGACGCCCCACCCGGCCCGCTGGCGGGCCCGACGAGAGGAACTCCCATGCCCCTGCCACTCAGGACGACCGCGGTCGCCGGTCTCCGGCTCGTGCCCCCGCCGACGCGGTCGACGCACCCGGAGCACGTCGCGCCCGCGGCGGACAGGCGACCGGTGCCGGACCCGCGACCGGCGCCAGGTTCGCGACTGACGCAGGATCCGCGACCCGTGTCGGCGGCCGCTCCCGCGGCCGCAGAGGCGCGGTCCGGGCCCGGGGCGGCCGCGTCCGCGCAGCGCGAGACGCGCCGGCCCCGGGCGGTGCGGGCGCCCGCCGGTCGGGCGGCGGCCCTGCGGGCGCGGCTCGCGGCGGGCGGCGCGGACGCGGGGATGGCGACCGCCGAGTACGCGATCGCGACCGTCGCCGCCGCCGGGTTCGCCGGGCTCCTGCTCCTCATCCTGCGCAGCGACGAGGTCCGGGGCCTGCTGCTCGGCATCGTCCGCGGCGCCCTCCAGGTGTGAGCGCCCGGCCCGGGCCGCGGGCGCGCCGGTGGGC
Organism: Actinotalea solisilvae; assembly: GCF_016464425.1. GTDB lineage: Bacteria > Actinomycetota > Actinomycetes > Actinomycetales > Cellulomonadaceae > Actinotalea > Actinotalea solisilvae. The sequence continues at coordinate 14,879 of NZ_JADDKQ010000016.1, read as the reverse complement.
GGGCGACGACGCCGGCGCCGTGACCGCCGAGCTGGCGCTCGCGCTCCCGGCGGTCGTGCTGGTCCTCGCGGTGCTCGTCGTGACGGCGTCCGCCGCCTCGCTCCAGCTGCGGTGCGCCGACGCGGCCCGGGCCGGCGCTCGCCTGGCGGCGATCGGGGAGGACGACGCGGCCGTCGCCGACGTGGCCCGTCGGGTCGCCGGGGCCGCGGTCGACGTCACCGTGTCGCGGGCGGACCCCTGGGTCGAGGTGACCGTCACCGCCTCGGGGCCCGGTGCCTGGTTCACCGGCGGCGGGATCGACGTCGCCGCGAGCGCGACCGCGTGGGCCGAGCCGTGAGCCCGGCGGTGCGGTGGGACCGGCGCGGGGCCCGCCCGGGTGGTGACACGGGCTCCGGCAGCGTGCTCGTCGTCGGGCTCGTCGCGGTCGTGGTCCTCCTCTGCGGCGCGCTCGGCGTCACCGCGTCGGCGCAGCGGGCGCGCTGGACGGCGCAGACCGCGGCCGACCTCGCGGCGCTCGCGGCCGCCGCCGCGGTGTCCCTGCCGCCGGGCGTCGTCGACCGGACGGAGGGCACGGACGCCTGCGGCCGCGCCGCGGAGGTGGCGGCGCGGCACGGTGCGGCGCTGGCCGGCTGCACCGTGGGGGACGGCGTCGTCGACGTGGAGGTCACCCTGCCCGCCCCGCTCGGCCCGGTCTCCGCGGTCGCGCGGGCCGGGCCCCGGCACGCGCGCGACGGCGGCCTAGCCCTCGTGCGCGAGGACGGCGTCGAGCAGGCGGATGGCGCCCGCCTTCTCGAGGGGGTTGTTGCCGTTGCCGCACTTGGGCGACTGGACGCACGCGGGGCACCCGGTGGTGCAGCCGCACCCGACGATCGCGTCGCGCGTGGCCCGGAGCCACGCGGCGCCGAGGTGGTAGCCGCGCTCGGCGAACCCCGCGCCGCCGGGGTACCCGTCGTAGACGAACACGGTCGCGACCTCGGTGTCGACGTGCAGCGCGGTCGACACGCCCCCCAGGTCCCACCGGTCGCACGTCGCGAGGAGCGGCAGCAGGCCGATCGAGGCGTGCTCGGCGGCGTGCAGGGCCCCGGGCACGTCGCCGTCGTCGAGCTGCGCCTCGGCGAGCAGCGACGCGGGCGCCGTCCACCACACCGCCGTCGTCGTCAGCGTGCGCGCGGGCAGGTCGAGCACGTCGCCCCCGATCGGGACGAGGTCCGGCAGGTGCTTCTTCTGGTAGCTCACCACCTGCGTCGTCACGTCGACGGGCCCGAACCCCCACCGCACGGGCCCGGCGGTGCGTTCCTCGCGCACGCCGCGGATCTCGATGGACGTGAGCCACCGCGACCAGGTGCCGTAGTCGACCTGCTTCGGCCGGACGACGGCGACCGACGTCTCGAGGTCGAGGTCCTCGACGACGAACGTCACCCCCTGGTGCACGTAGACCGCGCCCGGGTGGACCGTCGCGTCGGCCGAACCGGCGTCGACCGTGCCGAGGAGGCGCCCGGTCGCCTCCTCGACCACGCGCACGGGCTCGCCGCCCGAGCCGCGCAGGTCGGTGAGCCACGCGGCGGACTCGGGGTGCGTCCAGTACCAGCCCGAGCTGCGCCGGCGCAGGGCGCCCCGCTCGACGAGCACGTCGAGCAGCTCGGCCGTGCCGGGCCCGAAGAGCGCGACGTCCTCCGCCCGCAGCGGCAGCTCGGCGGCCGCCGCGCACAGGTGCGGCGCGAGCACGTACGGGTTGGTCGGGTCGAAGACCGTGGCCTCGACGGGCCGGTCGAAGATCGCCTCGGGGTGGTGCACGAGGTAGGTGTCGAGCGGGTCCTCGCGCGCGATGAGCACGACGAGCCCGTCGGCGCCCGCGCGTCCCGCGCGGCCGGCCTGCTGCCACAGCGAGACGCGCGTGCCCGGCCAGCCCGCGATGAGCACCGCGTCGAGCCCCGAGATGTCGACGCCGAGCTCGAGCGCGTTCGTCGTCGCGAGCGCGCGCAGCGCGCCGGTCCGGATGCCCTCCTCGAGCTCGCGGCGCTCCTCCGGCAGGTAGCCGCCCCGGTAGGCGGCGACCGAGGCGCCGAGCCCCCGCCGGACCAGCTCGAGGTGGCGCTGCGTCGACGTCGCGACCGACTCGGCCGCGCGGCGCGACCGCGTGAACGCGAGCGTGCGCGCCCCGGCGACCACGAGGTCGGCGAGCAGGTCGGCCATCTCGGCCGTCGCGGTGCGGTGCGCGGGCTGGGTCGGCGCGTCCTGGTGCGGCGCGTCCTCGCCCTCGGGTGCGCCGAGCGCCGGGTCGAGGCCCGCCATCTCGGGCGGCTGCCAGAGCGCGATCGTCTTGGTGCCGCGCGGGGAGGTGTCGTCGGTCACCGCGACGACGTCGTCCGGGTCCACGCCCAGCAGGCGTGCCGCGCTCTGCGCCGGGTCCGACGTCGTCGCCGACGCGAGGACGAACGTCGGGCTCGCGCCGTGGTGGGCGGCGAGCCTTCGCACGCGCCGCAGCACGGCGGCCACGTGCGCCCCGAACACGCCGCGGAACGCGTGGCTCTCGTCGACGACGACGTACTGCAGCCCGCGCAGCAGGCGCGACCAGCGGCCGTGCCGGGGCAGCAGCGAGAAGTGCAGGAAGTCAGGGTTCGTGAGCACGACGTCGGCGTGGTCCTGCACCCAGCGCCGCGCGGTGACGTCCGTGTCGCCGTCGCACGTCGCGACGCGCAGGTCCGGCGAGCCGGCCGCACGCAGCAGGCGCTCGAGGCCCGAGAGCTGGTCCGCGGCGAGCGCCTTGGTCGGGCACAGGTAGAGGACCGTCCCGCGCCGTCGGCCGGCGCCCGGGAACGCCGCGGCCTGGCGGGCGGCGTCCCCCGGGGCGGGGCGGGGGTCGCGCACGCGGGTCAGCGCGGGCAGCCAGAACGCGAGGGACTTGCCCGAGCCGGTCGACGTCGCGAGCACCGTGTGCCGGCCCGCCCACGCGGCGTCGGCGGCCGTGACCTGGTGCGTCCACGGACGCTCGACACCGAGCGCGCGGTAGCCGCCCACGACGTCGGCGTCGGACCACGCGGGCCAGTCCGCGCGGACCCCGGAACGCGCCGGGAGGCGCTCGACGTGGGTCACCCGGTCCGCGCGGCGGCCACCCGCGAGCAGCACGTCGAGCAGCGCCTCACCACCGCTCGACCCGTCCACCCGGCGATCGTGCCACCCGCCACCGACGCGCCACCCCGGCGGACGCGTCGCTCCCGGCGACCGCACCGTCCGGCCGCGCCTCACCCGCCGGACCCCGAGGGGTGCGATCATGTCCGCAGGTCGCCCCGGCCCGGCGCCCCGCCCAGGCGGGTGTTTGGTTCAATGGCGCTCCGGGCCCGCCTGGACCAGGATGGGTCGGTCAGTCAGAGCAGTCACTCGAACGATGAGGAGACCGGTGTGGACGTGTCCGTCACGAGTCGCGCGAGCGGCGACCGGACCGTGGTCGACGTCACGGGAGAGATCGACGTGTACACGGCCCCGGTGCTGCGCGAGGAGCTCGCGTCCCTCATCGACTCGGAGCACACCGACATCCTGGTGAACCTCACCGGCGTGCGGTTCATGGACTCCACGGGTCTCGGCGTCCTCGTCGGCGCCCTCAAGAAGGTGCGCACCGTCGGCGGCGACCTCCAGCTCGTCATCGACCAGGAGAAGATCCTCAAGGTCTTCCGCATCACCGCGCTCACCCAGGTCTTCACCATCCACTCGTCCCTCGACGAGGCCCTCCAGGGCTGACCCGAAACGCTCGATCGACGACGGGGACCGCCCGAGGGGCGGTCCCCGTCGTCATCCCCGCCCCCTCCCCGAGATGACGACTTCCGCCCGCGTGTCCGGTCGACACGCGGGCGAAGTCGTCATCTCGGCGAGGAGTAGGGGCGGGGTTACATGCAGCCGCCGGCCACGAAGTCGCTGTTGGCGGTGGCGAACTGGGGGTCTGCCCCCGGGAGCAGGACGCGCAGGAGGATCACCGACTCGGGCGTCCCGGCGGGCTGGAGCCCGTCCTCGTCGCCCTGCGTCTCGAAGACGAGGATGCCCGCGGCGTCCTCGACCCACCACACCCGGCTGACCGGCCCGTCGAACGGCCCGGAGAGCGCGGGGTACGCCGCCTGCAGCGCGTCCAGGGTCGTCCCGACGCCCACGCCCTCGACGGTACGCGGCCCGGGGGAGCGCACGTCGATCCAGCCGATCCGTCCGGCGTCGTCCACGGCGACGCTGAACGGGGAGCCGATCTCGCCGCGGTCCGGGTCGTCCTCGTAGCCCGTCTCGACCCACCGGCCGGCCTCGGCGCCCGGCTCGACGATCTCGGCGCAGTAGTCCGGGTCCCAGGTGATCATCGCGGCGCCCGGGTTGGTCTCCGGCGGGAGCCCGATGGTGAGCGGCCCCAGCCCCGACGTCGAGACGACGAGGTCCGCGAGCGCCGGGTGCGGGTCGGCCGCGGCCTCGACCGTCACGGCCCAGGGCCCCCCGACCACGATGCCCTCCACGGCCCCGCCGTCGGCCGCCGCGTCGCCGCCCAGCGCCCACGCGCCGTAGAGGTCGTAGGCGCCGGGTGCCAGCCCGGCGGCGCCGAGGTCGCCCCCGTCGCACGCGGCGGCGGTCCACGACCCGCTCGCGGTGACCACGGCGCCGGCGTCGAGGGGCTGCCCCGCCGCGACGGTCGTCGCCGCGGTCAGCCCGCCGACGACGACGCCGTCGCGCGCGAGCAGCACGCGCGGGCCCGGGCCGGTGGGCCCGGCGTCGACCGCCGAGCCGTTGACCAGGCTGAGCGCGAGGTCGACGGGCGAGCCGTCGACGAGCGTGAACGTGCCCGGCTGGAGGTCGAGGTGCACGTCGCCGTCGCCGGCCGGGTCCTCGAGGTCGGGCACCGGCAGCCCGCAGCCGAGCGGGTCCGCGGTCGTGACGAGCGGCGCCGACGTCGCCGTCGGGCTCGGCGTGGGGGTCTGCGACGGTGTCGGCGTGGCCGGCGGCACCGGCTCGTCACGTCCGGCGAGCTGGACGCCCGCGAACGCGACGGCGCCTGCCGCCGCGACGCCCACCGTGCTCTCGGTGGCGATCCGGACGGCCCGTCGGCGGTGGATGCGCTGGAGCACCGGGCCCGCGGCCATCGTGGGGCGCGTCGCGGTCGCGGCGTGCGCCGCCGAGCCGAGCGCCTGCGTCAGGTCGATCATGGTCATGCCTCCTGGACGATCTCGAGGTCGGCGTCGGCGTTCGCGACGGGCCCGAGCAGGGCCTGCATGCGGTGGACGCCCATGCTGAGGTAGCGCTTGACGGAGCCGTCGGAGACCCCGAGCTGCTCGGCGATCTCCGCGACGGTGAGGTCCTCGTAGAAGCGCAGCACCACGCACGCGCGCTGCTGGGGCGGCAGGCGGCGCAGGGCCGCGACGACGTCGACGTGCGCGGCCGTCCTGTCCTCGGGCCCGGCCGCGCTGGGCGGCTCCACCACGAGGTGCCGGCGCCCCGCCCACCGGCCGCGGCGGCGCCAGCCGTCGAGGTACAGCGTGAGGATGGCGCGCCGGACGTACCCCTCGGCCGACTCGATCCGCAGCCCCGCGCGCCGCCGCGCGAAGGTCTTGACGAGGGCGTCCTGGACGAGGTCCTCGGCGTCCTCCACGTTGCCGCACAGCAGGTACGCGTACCCGGTGAGCGCCCTGCCTCGCGTCGAGATCAGCGTCCCGACGACGTCGTCCTGGCCTGCCATCGGCCTGCTCCCGTCCGTCGCACCCCGCGCCGGTCCTGGTCGGTCCGGCGGGTCCACCGCAGGTGTACTGATGAATGACGCCGGACCGGGGCGGGACGTTGTACGCCAGCCTGCTCCTTCTCAGCCGCAGGTGTCGCCGCCCCAGGCGGGCGACGCGTAGGGGATGCCCGACACGAGCGTCAGGGCGACGACGCGGTCGGCCTGGTCGGCCGCCCATCCGCCCGTCCCGGCGTTCGACGCCACCTCGACCGCGAGCGTGCGCCCGTCGACCTCGACGCCCCATGCGTCCACGGCCTCGCCGGTCTCGGCGGCTGCCCGCAGCAGGGTCATCTCGGGGTGCGCCGCCCGCAGCTCGTCGAGCGCCGAGCCCACGCCGATGCCGCCGCTGGTCCGGGGGCCGGGCGTCAGCACGTCGATCCGGGTGAGGCGACCCTCGAAGGGCGAGACCGTGAAGGGCGCGGAGGGCGCGCCGTTCGCCATGATGCCGTCGGGGTACGCGGCGACCCAGCGCTCGGGCAGGTCGGTGCCCGCGCAGGCCGCGGCGTCGAACCGGACGAGGTCCGTCGGCGACGGGACGTAGGGCACCTCGCTGCCGATCGCGAGCGGCCCGAGGCCCGCGTGCGTGAGGACGAGCTCGTCGAGCGCGGGCGGCCCCTGGGCGGGCTCCTCGGTCTCGGGCGCCTCGGGCGCCGCGGGCCCGGCGACCGTCACGGCGTAGGGCCCGCCCACCACCGTCGAGGTCGACTCGACCTGACCGGGGTCGTCGGCCGCCGTCGGCGGGGCGACCGGCAGCGCGAGGTAGAGGTCGTACGGGCCGGCCGGCAGCGCCGCGCCGGACTCGCCGTCGCACGCGAAGGGCGTCATCTGGCCGCTGGGCACCGGCGCCGAGGCGCCGGCCGGCACGTCGAGCGGCACCCACGCCGGGCCGTCCTCGGCCGTGATCGTCTCGCTCAGCTCCCCGACGACGACGCCGTCCTGCACCAGCCACGCCGTGACGCGGGGCTTGCGGGGCACGGCCGCGCCGACGTCGGTGCCCGTGCCGTTGACGAGCACGGTGTCGAGGAGCAGCGCCTCCCCGGGCGCGATCGTGACGCCGTCCAGGGAGCGAGGGCCCCAGGCGGGCGCCGCGCCCGGAGCGGTCGGTGCCGCGCTCGCCGTCGTCTCCAGGTGCAGGTCGGCGTCGCCGGCGGGATCGTCGACCGCGGGCACCGGCGCGCCGCACGCGAAGGCGCCGGACGCCGCGACCGCGCTCCACGCGGGTGCCTCGGGCGACGTCGTCGGCGACGGCGACGTGACCGGCGGCGCGGTGCGCTGGGTCTGCGCGAGCGTGGCCCCGCCCAGGGCGACGGCGCCCGCGGTCGTCACCCCCGCCGCCGTCGTCACCGCGGTCCGGGCCGCGCGGCGCCGGTGCAGCCGCGTGAGGACGCGGTCGACGGGGACGGGCCGGGCCGCCGACTCCGCGGCGCTCGCGAGCCCGCCGAGGGCGCGCTCGAGGTCGGTGGTCATGAGGGGTCTCCGTCCGTGACGAGCAAGGTCTCGGTGGTAGGTGCGGGGGACAGCGGTCCGAGGAGGCCCTCCATGCGGTGGACCGCGAGGCTGAGGTACCGCTTGACGGTCCCGTCGCCGAGGCCCAGACGGGTCGCGATCTCGGGCACCGTGAGGTCGTCGTAGAACCGCAGGACGACGCACGCGCGCTGCTGGGGCGGGAGCGCGAGGAGCGCCGTCCGGACGTCCAGGCGCGCGCCGGAGACGTCCTCGAGCGCGTCGTCGCGCTCGGCGCCGGCAAGGAGGTGCCGCACGCCGTCCCACCGGCGCCGTCGCCGGTAGCCGTCGATGTAGGTCGTGAGGATCGCGCGCCGCACGTAGGACTCGGCGGCGCGCGGCTCGACGTGCGTCGCGCGGACGAAGGTGCGCACCAGGGCGTCCTGGACGAGGTCCTCGGCGTCGCCGAGGTGCCCCGTCAGCAGGTACGCGTAGCCGACGAGGGCCTTGCCGCGCTCGCGGGCGAGCGTCGCCATCGCCTCGTCGGCCTCGCGCCTGCGCCGTCCGTCCACGTCCCCAGCCTCCACCCGGCCCCGAGCGGGCCTTCACCCCCTAGGACGACCGGCCCCGCCGGAACCGTTGCACGCGGGGGTGCGGGTGCGGGTGGGGTCAGGGGAGGGGCTTGCCGCCCGTGACGCCGATGCGCTCGCCCGAGATGTAGCTCGACTCCTGGCTCGCGAGGAAGACGTACGCGGGCGCGAGCTCGGCCGGCTGGCCCGCGCGGCCCAGCGGGGTGTCCGCGCCGAACTGCTCGACCTTCTCGGCGTCCATCGTCGCGGGGATGAGCGGCGTCCAGATCGGACCGGGCGCGACCGCGTTGACCCGGATGCCCTTCTCGGCGAGCTGCTGCGCGAGTCCCTTGGTGAAGTTGAGGATGCCGGCCTTGGTCGTCGCGTAGTCGAGCAGCTGCGGGCTGGGCTGGTAGCCCTGGATCGACGCCGTGTTGATGATCGTCGACCCGGCGCCCATGTGCGCGAGCGCGGCCTTGGTGAGCCAGAACATCGCGTAGATGTTCGTCTTCATGACGCGGTCGAGCTGCTCGGTCGTGATGCCGAAGATCCCGTCCTCCTGCGCCATCTGGTACGCCGCGTTGTTGACCAGCACGTCGATGCCGCCGAGCTCGGCGACCGCGCGGTCGACGATCTCCTGGCAGTGCTCCTCGCTGCGGATGTCGCCGGGCACGAGCACCGCGGTCCGGCCCGCGTCGCGCACGTGGCCGGCCGTCACCTCGGCGTCCTCCTGCTCCTCGGGCAGGTAGGACAGGACGACGTCGGCGCCCTCGCGCGCGAACGCGATCGCGACCGCCCGGCCGATGCCCGAGTCGCCGCCCGTGATGACGGCGCGCCTGCCCTCGAGCTTGCCCGAGCCGACGTACGACTCCTCGCCGTGGTCGGGCTGCTGCTCCATGTCGGACGTCTCGCCCGGGTGGTCGATCTTCTGGGCCGTCTGGTCGTCGGGGTCGCGGTACTGGTCGGTCGGGTCCTGGGGCGTGTGCTGGTCGGCCATGGGTCCTCCTCGGTTCGGTCCGTGGTCGTGCGGCAGGTGGTCGTAGGACGGTCCGGTCAGGACGGGGCCGGTGCGCCCCAGGCGAGCGCGAGCGGGCTCTCGTCGAGGTGCGCGAGCAGGTCCGCAGCGTCGTCGTGCACCGCCACCGCTCCCGCGGAGCGCAGCTCGGCGCGCGAGGTCCCGCCGCTCCGGAGGCCGACGCACACGACGCCCGCGCGCGACGCCGCCTGCACGTCCCAGACCGCGTCGCCCACCATGACGGCGCGCTCGGGCCCGACGCCGGCGGTGCGCAGCGCGGCCTCGACGAGGTCGGGCTCGGGCTTCGCGTCGTCGACGTCCTGCGCGGACGTGATCCCCGTGACGACGTCGTCGAGCTCGAGCGTGGCGCGCAGGTGCCCGAGCTCGTCGGGGGAGGCCGAGGTCGCCAGGACGGTCGCCGCGCCGCGCTCGGCGAGCGCGAGCACCAGCTCCCGGGCGCCGTCGAACGGGCGCAGCAGCGGGGTGAGCTCGGCGTAGCGCTCCGCATGCAGCGCGCGCACGCGCTCGCCCAGCGCGTCGGCGTCGTCGTCGCCGAGGAGCTCCGCGACCAGCAGGTCCGAGCCCATGCCGATGCAGCGGTGGACGCGCCACGCGTCGGCGGGCCGGTCGACCGCGGCGAACGCCTGCACCCACGCGTGGACGTGGAAGTAGTTCGAGTCGACGAGGGTCCCGTCGATGTCGAGCAGCGCTGCGCCGGGCGGGGTCGGACGGTCGGTGGTCACCCGACAGTCCTAACCCGGCGGCGGCGGCAGCGCGCGGCGAGCGCCCCCTGGGCCCGCTGCGCGTGCCGCCGCCGCGCGGGGGCTACTCGATCGTCACGGCCACCGGCGCGCTCATGACGACCATCGACTCGCTCGTGGCCTCCGCGGTGCCGCCCGGCCCCTGGATCTCCTTGAGCATGACCTCCATGACGGCGTAGGCGTCGTACCGGCCCGGCGGCAGCCCGCCCGCGCCCGTCTCGGACGCCGGGACGCCGCACAGGGTCATCGACCCGGTGAGGTCGACGGGGACCGGCTCGCCGGTCGCCTCGAGGAGCGTCACGTCCTCGGTGTCGCGGTACTCGCGCCCGACGACGGCGCCCGCCTGCGTGAGCACGAGCAGCGCGCCGTGCGAGGGCGCGTTGGCGAGCACGGTGCGACCGCCGTTCGCGCGCAGCCCGACCGTCCCGGTGACGGCCTCGCCCGGCGCGTACGGCCGGTCCTCGAGCACCAGGTCGAGCGACAGCGGCGGCTCGGCCTGGCTCGTCACCGCGGAGGCGCACGCGGGGAAGGTGCCCTGCGGGGCCTGCGCGAGGAGCGCCTCGAGGTCGGCCTGCGTCGCGACCCGGCCGGTCCCGGTACCGGTGCCGCCGGCCCCGCTCTGCGGCTCGGTCGGCGCGGGGGAGGGCGCGGCGGTCGGCGCCGACGTCGGGACGGCGGCCTGGAGGGCGCGGGCCTCGGCCTCGGTCGCGGTGACCTCGAGCGCGGTCCGGCTCTCGAGCGTGACGGGGCCCGCCCCCAGGTCGGCGACCTGGCGGACGACGAGGGTGTAGCTGCCGGTGGGCAGCGCGTCGTGCGGCGCGAGGCAGCCGTCGAGCGCCAGGGCCACGGTGTGCTGGGGCGGGAAGGACTCGGCGGTCGTGACGACCTGGCCCTGCGCGACCACGACGTCGTCGCGCACGAGGAGCGCGACGGGGGCCTCCGTCAGGCCGATCACCTGGCCCGCCGGGTCGTCCGGCGCCGGCAGCTCGGTGCCGACCGTGACGTGGACGTCGAGGCTCGAGCCGGTGGCGGCCGCCACGGGGTGGTCGACCAGCAGCGCGGCCGGGACCCCGCCGTCGGCGACCGCCGGCACGTCGGGAGCCTCCGCGCAGCCCCAGGCGTCCGCCGACCAGACCACCTGCGCGGTCCCGGACCGGCCCCCTCCGGCGAGCTGGAGCCCGCCGACCACCACCGCCGTCGCGGCGCCGACGCCGACCACGCCGGTCGCGGCGTGCCGGGCGGCCCGCCGCCGACGGATGCGCACCACCATGTGGTGCACCTGCCCGCTCATGCGCGTGGCCAGGTCGTCGTCGTGGACGGAGCGCGCCAGGTCGTGCAGCGACCGCTCGAGATCGATGCTCATCGGGTCCTCCTCGGGGTGGTCAGGGTGATCTGCTCGCCCTCGGTGGGCGACGCGGCGGGCAGGGGGCCGAGCAGGCCCTCCATGCGGCGCACGGCGTCGGACAGGTAGCGCTTGACGGCGCCCTCGCTCACGACGAGGGCGTCGGCGATCGCCGGGACGGTCATGTCCTCGAAGTAGCGCAGGACGACGCACGCGCGCTCGCGCGGCGACAGCGCGGCGAGGGCGGCGGCGACGTCCGCCCGCGCCGCGACGCCCGCGTCGGGGGACGGGCCGACGTCGTCCGTCACGAGCAGGTGACGCACCGCGGCCCAGCGGCGCCGCCGGCGGAAGCCGTCGACGTAGGTCGTGAGCACGGCGCTCCGGACGTACCCCTCGAGGCTGCGCGTCTCGAGCCCGCCGCGGCCCCGCGAGAACGTCTTGACCAGGGCGTCCTGGACGAGGTCCTCGGCCTCGCGCCGGTCGCCGCACAACAGGTAGGCGTAGCCGACGAGCGCGGAGCCCCGCGTGCGCACCAGCTCGTCGAGCGCCTGCTCCCACGCGGCCATCCGGGTCGCGCCTCCCCTCGTCGGGCCGTGCGCCGACCGCTGCCGCCGGTCGGCGGACGGCGATGGTCCTCCTGCCCATCATGACGAGCGGCGGCGCGTGAACGTTGGGGGGCGCGACGCGCCGGGTTCGGCGGACGGTCGCCGCGCGGTCGTGCTCCCGCGGTTCGCGCGTCGGCGGACCACCCGTAGACTGCGCCAGTCGCGGCTCAGGGGGGCTGCGCGGCCGCCGGCAACGTCGCCGTCCGGCCCCCGACGTACCAGGAGGACGGATGCCCTCGCTCGGAACCTCGAGCCTCACCATCGTGGGCGTGATCGCCGCCATCGCGGTCGTCTCGCTCGTCTTCGCCCTGGTCCTGCGCCGACAGGTGCTCGCGGCCGGCGAGGGCACGGTCAAGATGCAGGAGATCGCCCTCGCGGTGCAGGAGGGCGCGTCCGCGTACCTCAACCGCATGTTCCGCACCCTGGTGCTGTTCGCGGTGCTGGTCTTCGCCCTGCTGTTCCTGCTGCCCGGCGACACGGGCATCAAGGTCGGCCGGTCGATCTTCTTCCTGCTCGGCGCGGGCTTCTCCGCGGCCATCGGCTACCTGGGCATGTGGCTCGCGACGCGCGCGAACCTGCGCGTCGCGGCGGCGGCGATCCAGCCGAACGGTCGCGTCGAGGGCTCGCGGATCGCGTTCCGCACGGGCGGCGTCGTCGGCATGTCCGTCGTCGGCCTGGGCCTGCTCGGCGCCGCGTCGGTCGTCCTCATCTACCGCGAGCAGGCGCCCGCGGTGCTCGAGGGCTTCGGCTTCGGCGCCGCGCTGCTGGCGATGTTCATGCGCGTCGGCGGCGGCATCTTCACCAAGGCGGCCGACGTCGGCGCGGACCTCGTCGGCAAGGTCGAGCAGAACATCCCCGAGGACGACCCGCGCAACGCGGCGACCATCGCCGACAACGTCGGCGACAACGTCGGCGACTGCGCGGGCATGGCGGCCGACCTGTTCGAGTCCTACGCGGTGACCCTCGTCGCGGCGCTCATCCTCGGCAAGGTCGCGTTCGGCGAGCAGGGCCTCGTCTTCCCGCTCATCGTCACGGCGATCGGCGCCCTCACGGCGGCGCTCGGCGTCTACATCACCAAGGTCCGCGGCTCCGAGAGCGGCCTGGCCGCGATCTACCGCGGCTTCTACACCTCGGCGCTCATCGGCGCGGTGCTCGCCGCCGTCGCCGCGTTCGTGTACCTGCCGTCCTCGTTCGCCGAGCTCTCGGGCGTGGGCGAGGAGCTCGCGACGCACACCGGCGACCCCCGCGTCGTCGCGACCCTCGCGGTCGCCATCGGCATCGTGCTCGCGGGCGTCATCCTGTGGCTCACGGGCTACTTCACGGGCACGACGTCGAAGCCGACGCTCCACGTGGCACGCACGTCGCTCACGGGCGCGGCGACCGTGGTGCTCTCGGGCATCGGCGTCGGGTTCGAGTCGGCCGTCTACACCGCGGGCATCATCGCCGCCGCGATCTGCGGCGTGTTCCTCATCTCGGGCGGCTCGATCACGCTCTCGCTGTTCCTCATCGCGCTCGCGGGCTGCGGCCTGCTGACGACGGTCGGCGTCATCGTCGCGATGGACACGTTCGGCCCGGTGAGCGACAACGCGCAGGGCATCGCCGAGATGTCGGGCGACGTGAACGCCGAGGGCGCGCAGATCCTCACGGACCTCGACGCGGTCGGCAACACCACCAAGGCGATCACCAAGGGCATCGCGATCGCGACCGCCGTGCTCGCGGCGACGGCACTGTTCGGGTCGTACACCGACGCGGTGCGCCAGGCGCTCGCCGAGATCGGCAGCGCGCTCGACCGCTCCGGCACGGCGGTCGCGATGATCTCCTACGAGGTCATCTCGCCGATCACGCTGGTCGGCGTCATCCTCGGCGCGGCGACCGTGTTCCTCTTCTCGGGTCTCGCGATCGACGCGGTGACGCGTGCCGCCGGCGCGATCGTCTTCGAGGTGCGCCGCCAGTTCCGTGAGATGCCCGGCATCATGACGGGCGAGGTCCGGCCCGAGTACGGCAAGGTCGTCGACATCTGCACCCGGGACTCGCTGCGCGAGCTCGCGACGCCGGGTCTGCTCGCCGCGTTCGCGCCGATCGCCGTCGGCTTCGGCCTGGGCGTCGGCCCGCTCGCGGGCTTCCTCGCGGGGGCCATCGCCGCGGGCGTCCTCATGGCCGTGTTCCTCGCGAACTCGGGCGGCGCGTGGGACAACGCGAAGAAGATCGTCGAGGACGGCCGGTACGGCGGCAAGAACTCCGACGCGCACGCCGCCGTCGTCATCGGCGACACCGTGGGCGACCCGTTCAAGGACACCGCCGGCCCGGCGATCAACCCGCTGATCAAGGTGATGAACCTGGTCGCGCTGCTCATCGCGCCGGCGGTCGTGCAGGTCAGCCTCGGCGAGGACGCCAACCACGTCCTGCGGCTCGGCATCGCCACGGTCGCGGCGCTCATCGCCTTCGGCGCGGTCATCGCGTCGCGGTTCCGGGCGGCCGCCGTCGACCGCGAGGGCAAGCTCGAGCACGAGGCGCACCTGGTCTGACGCGGGTGGCGTCGGGCGCAGCGCCGCCCGACGCGGGATGTCCCACACAGCGCCGAGAGCGTGCGACCCGACAGGTCGCACGCCCCCCCCGCGTCGGGGCGCGGTGGGGGCCGCCGCCCCGGGCGACGTGAAGGGTTCGGCTCGCCATGCGTGCCGAACCCTTCACGGCATCGGCGGAGGCGCGTCGCGGGGCGGCGGCCCCTGCCCGAGCGGGTGAGGGGCTCGAGGCCGGGAGACTTCGTGTCGCCAGGCGTGACGAAGTCCACCGTCTGCGGGCCGGGCGCCCGCGTGAAGGGTTCGGCGCACATGGCGAGCCGAAGCCTTCACGCGGTGGTCAGCCGGCGGCGCGCTCCTCGTCGGTGGCGCGACGGACGACGAGGCGGGTCCAGGCACCGACGTAGACGCGATCGTCCTCGGCGAGCTCGCGGCGCTGGCCCGCGACGAGCGGCACGGTCGGCAGCGGCCCGCTCGCCGGACCGACGTAGGTGCCGTTCGAGGACTGCAGGTCCTCGACGAACCACCGCGTGCCGTCCGTGGTGAGCTGCGCCTGGCGCCGGCTCACCGCCGAGTCCGTCCCGCAGTCGATCTCCGGGTGGATGTTGCGGCTGCGCGACACCCGACCGACGAGCAGCGAGCGCACCGTGAGCGGCACCGTCGTCGGCAGGCCGGGCGACGGGCACGGCTGGTCGGCCTGGTCCTGCGCGGCGTACCAGTCGGGGTCCACCCACACCTCGGCGACCCACTCGAGGGGCACGGGCGGGGCGATCGGCGCCACCCCCGAGCCCAGGTCGAGCCCGCCCGCGCCCGGCGTGGCCGGCCCGCCGTCGCCCGTCGGCGCGGCTCCCGCGCCCGGTGCGGTCGCCGCACCCGGCGCGGCCGCAC
>NZ_JADDKQ010000015.1 GCF_016464425.1 Actinotalea solisilvae | reverse complement strand
CCCCCCCGACTCGCGGCCGACGTCTTCGCCGCGTGCCCGCCCGAGCCGGTGCCCACGGTGGACCCGGCCGTGCTCGCGCGCCTGAGCCTGCGCCGCCTCGTCGACGACGACGCGCGCACCGTCCGCCGCGTCCCCCCGCCCCGCGGCCGGCACCGCCGCCCGCGCTCCGTGGCGGTGCGGCTCGGCCGGGGCGCCGCCGCGCTGGCCGCCGTCGCGGTCGTCGGCACGGCCGGCGCGCTCGCCTGGCCTGCGGGGGTCGCCACGGGCGGCTCGTCGGCGACCGCCACGGCCCGCTCGGGCGACGCGGCGCCGCTCGAGCTCGGGCCGGTCGGGGCGACCCTGACCCTGACGCGTCAGCGCGCCGCGGCCCTGCTCGCGGCGGACCGCGTGGCGCTCGCGGCGGTCACCGTCCCGGGCTCCCCGGCCGCGCTCGCCGACCGGGCCGCGCTCGGGCGGCTCGTCGCGGCGTCGGCCGGGCCGCCGGGCGGTGCGGCGCGCACGCGCGTCGACGACGTCGCCGTCGTCCCGGGCGCGGGTGCTCCCTGGGCCGTGGGCCCGGCCGGGACGGTCCGGCGCGGGTGCCGCGAGGTGCGCCTCGTGGCCGAGGTCCGCGGCACCACGGCGCCCGCGCCGTCCGCCGCGGGCGGGCCGTCGGGTGAGGCCGGCGCGTCGGGCGCCGCAGCGGTGGGTCCCGTCGCGGCGCCGCCGACGTCGGCGGTGCTCGGCGTCTGCCCGGTCGGCGGCGGCTGGCGCGTCGCGAGCGTCACGCCGGCCGCGACCGCCTGAGCGTCAGGCGCGGGGCGGCGCCCCGGCCAGCCAGGCCGCGGCGGCGTCCAGCGACGCGTGGGTGTGCTCGAACCCGGACCCGGCGAGCACGGTGGGCAGCGCGCGCTGCGAGGCGAGGACGCCCTCGTCGGCGAACTCGCCCAGCACCGCGCGCAGCGCGAGCCGCGGGACGCGCACGAGCGCGGGGCGGTGGAGCGCGCGCGCGACGGCGGCGACGATCTCACCCGCGCGCGCGGGTGCCGGAGCCGTGAGGTTGACCGGCCCGCGCACGTCGGCGGTGCACAGGTGCTCGATCGCGCGGACCTGGTCGACGAGCGTGATCCAGCTCCACACCGCCGAGCCGTCGCCCAGCGGTCCGCCGACCCCGAGGCGCAGGAGCGGCAGGAGGCGGCCGAAGGACCCGCCGCGGTGCGACATGACGATGCCCGTGCGCAGGTGCGCGACGCGCACGCCCGCGTCCTCGGCGGGTGCGGTGGCGCCCTCCCACGCGCGCACGACGTCGGCGAGGAAGCCGGTGCCCGGCGCCGACGCCTCGGTGAGCACCTCCTCGCCGCGGTCCCCGTAGTAGCCGACGGCCGAGCCCTGGAGCAGGACGCGCGGGCCGTCGTCGAGGTTCGCGAGGGTGCGGGCGAGCAGGCCGGTCGGGACCGTGCGGCTGCGCAGCACGGTGGCGCGGTACTCGGGCGTCCAGCGGTGGTCGCCGATGCCCGCCCCGCCCACGTTGACGACGACGTCGGCGGAGCGCAGCGCGGCGACGTCGAGGCGCCCGCGCTGGGGGTCCCAGCCGATCTCCCGCGACGTCTCCGGACGCCGGCGCACGAGGCGCCGCACGCGGTGGCCGCGGTGGGCGAGGTGGTCGACGAGCGCCGAGCCGATGAGGCCGTGCGACCCCGCGACGACGACGTCGAGGCCGCTCACGCCCGCGTCCCCGCCGACGGGTGGGCCGTGCTCCCGGCGGGCAGGCCGGGAGAAGGCGCGACGGCGCCCCGGACCGCGCGGGTCCAGGGCGCCGTCGCCGTGCTCAGAGCCCGACCTCGGCCTCGAAGTCGCCGTCCTCGATGCGCTTCTTGACCGTCATGAGGTAGCGCGACGCGTCGGCGCCGTCGACCAGCCGGTGGTCGTACGACAGCGCGAGGTAGCACATGGACCGCACGGCGACGTACTCGCCGCCGTCCGGGTCGGTCGCCACGACGGGACGCTTGACGATCGCGCCCGTGCCGAGGATCGCCGACTGCCCGACCGGGACGATCGGCGTGTCGAACAGCGCGCCGCCCGAGCCGGTGTTGGTCACCGTGAAGGTCGCACCGCTCAGCTCGTCGGGCGTGACCTTGTTGTCGCGCGTCCGGACCGCGAGGTCCGCGATCTTGCGCGCGATGCCCGCGAGGTTGAGGTCACCGGCGCCGCGGATCACCGGCAGGATCAGGCCCCGCTCGGTGTCGACGGCGATGCCGACGTTCTCCTCGCCGTGGTAGGTGATCTGGTTGCCCTCGAGCACGCCGTTGACCTTCGGGTGAGCCTTGAGCGCCTCGGTCGCGGCGAGCACGAAGAACGGCAGGAACGTGAGGTTGACGCCCTCGCGTGCCTTGAAGTCCTCCTTGGCGCGCGCGCGCAGCCGCGCCACCTTGGTGACGTCGACCTCGATCACGGTCGTCAGCTGGGCCATCGACTGGAGCGACTCGACCATCCGGGAGGCGATGATCTGCCGCAGACGGCTGGCCTTCTCGGTGGTCCCGCGCAGGGGCGACACGGCGGCCGGCGCAGCGGGCTTGGCGGCAGGCGCCGCGGCGGGTGCCGCGGGCCGGGCCGCGCGCTCCTGCTCGGCGCGCTCGCGCTCGGCGCGCGCCTTCTCGGCCGCCGCGGCGGCCTCGAGCACGTCCTCCTTGCGGATCCGGCCGCCGACGCCGGTGCCGGTCAGGCTCCCGAGGTCGACACCCTTCTCCGCCGCGAGCTTGCGCACCAGCGGCGTCAGGTAGCCGCTGCCGCCCGCGGGTGCGGACGACGCCGCGGGCGCCGGGGCGGGTGCGGACTGCTGCGCCTCGTACGCCGGCTGGCCGGGCGCGGCCGTCTCGGGGGACTGCTCCTGGGCCTTCGCCTCGGCGGACGGCTCCGGCGCTCGGACCTCGGGCTCCTGCTGGGGAGCGGGCGTCTCCGGGGTCGCAGCGGTCTGGGCCGACGCCTGCGCCTCGGCCTGCGGCTGCTGCTCCTGCTGCGCGGGGGCCTGCTGAGCGGGCGCCTGCTGTGCGGGCTGCTGCTGCGCGGGCGCCTGCTCCTGCTGAGCGGGCGCCGCCGCGCCGGCCTCGCCGATGCGCGCGAGCGCGGTCCCGACCTCGACCGTCTCGTCCTCCTGGACGAGGATCTCGGTGAGAGTGCCCGCGAAGGGCGACGGGATCTCGGTGTCGACCTTGTCGGTCGAGACCTCGAGCAGCGGCTCGTCGACGGCGACGTCGTCGCCCACCTGCTTGAGCCAGCGGGTCACGGTGCCCTCGGTGACGCTCTCGCCGAGCGCCGGCATCGTGACGTCCTGGGTGGCGCCACCCGAGGGGGCGGCCTGCGGGGGCGCCACGGGCTCCTCCTCCGTCGCCGGGGCCGGGGCCGACTCCGTGCCGGTCACCTCGTCCGGGACCTGGGCCGCCTGCTGCTCCTCGGCGGGCGCGGCGCCGTCGGACGGCTGCGGGGCGGCCTCCTCCTGCGGCGGGGGCGGCGGGGCGGAGGGCTGGGCCGAGGCGTCCTGCTGAGGCGCCTCCTGCGGGGTCTCACCGGACCCGCCGGCCTCGCCGGCGGCGCCGATGCGGGCCAGGGCGGTGCCGACCTCGACCGTCTCGTCCTCCTGGACGAGGATCTCGGTGAGGGTGCCCGCGAAGGGCGACGGGATCTCGGTGTCGACCTTGTCGGTCGAGACCTCGAGCAGCGGCTCGTCGACCGCCACCTCCTCGCCCACCTGCTTGAGCCACCGCGTCACGGTGCCCTCGGTCACGCTCTCGCCGAGAGCCGGCATCAGCACGGAGTCAGACATGACCTCGCGTCTCCTTCGATGGGGGGTCAGTTGTGGGCGTGCAGGGGCTTGCCGGCGAGTGCGAGGAACGCCTCACCGATCGCCTCGTTCTGGGTCGGGTGCGCGTGCACCAGACCCGCGACGTCCTCCGGGTAGGCCTCCCAGTTGACGATGAGCTGGCCCTCGGCGATGAGCTCGCCGACGCGGGCGCCGATCATGTGCACGCCGAGCACGGGGCCGTCCTTCTGCCGGACGAGCTTGACGAAGCCGGCGGTGCCGAGGATCTGGCTCTTGCCGTTGCCGCCGAGGTTGTACTCGAGCACCTCGACCGCGTCGTCGCCGTGGATCTCCCTGGCCTTCGCCTCGGTGACGCCGACGGAGGCGACCTCGGGCTCGGAGTACGTCACGCGCGGGATGCCGGACTCGACGATGGCTGCCGGGGACAGGCCCGCGATCTCCTCGGCGACGAAGATGCCCTGCGCGAAGCCGCGGTGCGCGAGCTGCAGGCCGGGGACGATGTCGCCCACGGCGTAGACGTTGCCGACGCCCGTGTGCAGCCGCTCGTTCGTGATGACGAAGCCGCGGTCGAGCGTGACGCCCTGCTCCGCGTACCCGAGGCCCTCGGTGCGCGGCCCGCGCCCGACGGCGACGAGGAGCACCTCGGCCGTGAACGTCTTGCCGTCCTCGAGCGTCACGGTCACGCCCTGGTCGTCCTGGGTCGCGCTCTGGAAGCGGACACCGGTCGAGAAGTTGATCTTGCGCTTGCGGTAGGCGCGCTCGAACGCCTTGCTCAGCGCCTCGTCCTCGTTGGGGACGAGGTGGGGGAGCGCCTCGACGATCGTGACGTCCGCGCCGAACGACTTCCACACGCTCGCGAACTCCGAGCCGATGACGCCGCCGCCGAGGATGATCGCCGACTGCGGCACGCGGTCGAGCGTGAGCGCCTGGTCCGACGTCATGATCCGGCCGCCGATCTCGAGGCCGGGCAGCGAGCGGGCGTAGGAGCCCGTGGCGAGGATGACGTTGCGGCCCTGGTAGCGGGTGCCGTCGACCTCGACCGTGTCCGGCCCGACGAGCTTCCCGTAGCCCTCGACGTACGTGATGCCGTGGGCCTTCACCAGGCCCTGGAGGCCCTTGTAGAGCCGGCCGACCACGCCGTCCTTGTACGCGTGGACGCCGGCCATGTCGATGCCCTCGAACGTGGCCTTGACGCCGAACTTCTCGCTCTCGCGGGCGCCGTCGGCGAGCTCCGCGGCGTGCAGGAGCGCCTTGGTCGGGATGCAGCCCCAGTGGAGGCACGTGCCGCCCAGCTTGTCCGCCTCGACGAGCGCCACGCTCAGCCCGAGCTCGGTGGCACGCAGGGCCGCGGCGTAGCCGCCGCTCCCTCCGCCCAGGACCACGATGTCGAAGACGGTGGGGCTGTCAGCCACGATGTGTCTCTCCTCGGACGCAGACGGCGGGTCGCGATGCTCCGGTCATCTTGTCACTCCCCGCGCGAACGCGGGAACCGGAGCCCGGTCGACCCGGTGTGATGCTCACGACAAGTCATCCTATGACTTCCCGCGCAGCCTCGGGTGCACGGCGACGGCGGCGGACGACCGGCCTCGCTCGCGGGGCGCTCCCAGCCGGCTCCCAGGTCGCGCCCGTACCCTGGGGCGATGGGACTCTTCCGCCGCCGGGCCCGCGGCGCCGCCGACGACGCGTCCGGCTCGCCCCGCGAGGCCCAGCAGGCCACGGTCGCGCACCTCGCCGACTTCGTCCGCACGCGCGTCGGGGTCGAGGCCTACGTCGAGCCCGTCACGTCGGTGACGCAGACGACGGTCGTGCTCATCGCGACCACGGGGGAGTGGACGCGGCGGCGCGTGCCGGACGCGCGCACGGCCCACCGGATCGCGCGCGACCTGGGCATCCCGTGCTACGACGTCCAGCTCACGGGCTACCCGCAGCGCATGCGCGACTGGAACGCGCGCCTGCGCGCCCGCCGCTGACCTGCCGCTGACCTGGCGCGCCCCTCAGCCCTCGAGCAGCGCGAGCAGCGTGCGCACGGCGACGCCCGTGCCGCCCACCGGCGTGTAGCCGTGGGCCGCGCCCTCGTTGAAGGCGGGCCCGGCGATGTCCAGGTGCGCCCACGGCGTGCTGCCCACGAACTCCTTGAGGAACAGCCCGGCCACGAGCATGCCGCCCATCCGGTCGCCGATGTTGGCGAGGTCGGCCACCTGGCTCTTGAGGCTCGCGCGGAGCTCGGCCGGCAGCGGCATGGGCCAGAACTGCTCGCCCGCGGCCTCCGCCGCGCGCACGACCTCGCCGCGCACGTCGTCGGTGCCCATGACGGCGGAGACCCGCGAGCCGAGGGCGACGAGCTGGGCGCCGGTGAGCGTCGCCACGTCGAGCACGACGTCCGGCTTCTCCTCGCACGCGGCGACGAGGCCGTCGGCGAGCACGAGCCGTCCCTCGGCGTCGGTGTTGAGCACCTCGACCGTCTTCCCCCCGCGCTGCGTGATGACGTCGGACGGGCGCTGGGCCGTGCCGGACGGCATGTTCTCGGCGAGGCAGAGCCAGCCGGTGACCTTGACCGGCAGCTCGAGCGCGGCGGCGGCGAGCACGGTGTGCAGCACGGCCGCGGCACCCGCCATGTCCGACTTCATCGCCTCCATGCCCTTGGCGGGCTTGATGGACAGGCCGCCCGAGTCGAACGTGATGCCCTTCCCGACGACCGCGACCGAGCGCGTCGGCTTCGACGGGGACCACACGAGCTTGACCAGGCGCGGCGGGCGCGTCGAGCCCTGGCCGACCGCGACCAGCCCGCCGTACCCGCCCGCGGCGAGCGCCTTCTCGTCGAGCACCGTGACCCTGACCTTCGTGCCCTTGGCCGCCGCCTTCGCGGCGTCGGCGAAGGCCGCGGGGAAGAGGTCGAGCGGCGACGTGTTCACGAGGTCCCGCACGCCGTGCACGGCGTCCGCGACGACGACGGCGCGCGCGACGGCGGCCTTCGCCGAGGCGTCGCGGGCGCGCGGGCTGACGAGCTCGACGCCCGTCGCGGGGCGGCGCGCCTCGGGGAGCGTGCGGTAGCGCTCGAACGCGTAGGCGCCGAGCAGCGCGCCCTCGGCGAGCGCCGCGACCTGGCCGACGTCGGTCGCCGGCAGGGCCAGCCCGAGCGTGGCCACCCCCGTGAGCTGGCGGGTCGCGGCACCGGCCGCACGACGCAGGGTCTCGGCCGTGGGCAGCCCTCCCTCGGCGAGCTCGCCGACGCCGACGAGCGCGACGACGGGCGCCTGCACCGCGCCGCCGGACGGCACGCGCGTCACCGAGTCGGCGTCGCCCGAGACGCCGAGCGCCGCGGCCCGTGCCGTGAGCTCGGACGCGAAGGCCGTGGGCAGCGCCTCGGGGTCGAGCAGCGCGACGGCGCCGGGGGCCGTCGGCGTCGCGCCGGGGCGGCGGGCGACACCGACGACGAGCACGTCGACGTCGAGGCGGGCAGGGTCCTTGAGCGTGAGGTTCAGCGTCGGCACGGGGTCGATGCTAGCCGCGCGGAACCGGCCGTCCCGGGCGTACGGCGCCGACCCGGCCGCCGGGAGGGCGTCCGGCACGCGTCGCCCGGGCCCGTATCCTCGTGCGCGTGTGGTCCCCGCTCGTCGTGCTCGTCGCGGCCCTCTCCCTGGTGCTCGCGGGCTGGGCCGGCTGGCGGGCGGTGCGGGACCAGCCGGTCATCCTGCGCCAGCTGCTCGCGGCCGGCGTCGTCGAGGCGGTGCTGCTCGTCCAGGTCGTCGTCGCGGCCGTGCGCACGGCGGGCGGCGACGGCCCCGCCGACGCGGCGACCTTCTGGGGCTACGTCGTCACGACGCTGATCGTGCTCCCGGTGGCCGCCGCGTGGGCCTTCGCCGAGCGCACGCGGTGGAGCTCGGTGGTGCTCGTCGTCGCCGCGGTGACGGTCGCGTTCCTCCAGTACCGCTGCCTCCTCGTCTGGGACGGCGCGTGAGCACCGCGAGCGGCCCGGGCCGCGTGCTCGTCGCCGTGTACGGCGTCCTGGCGCTCGCCGCGACCGCGCGCTCGGCCGTGCAGATCGGGCGTGACCTCGAGCAGGCGCCCGTCGCCTACCTGCTGTCCGCGGTCGCCGCGGTCGTCTACGTCGTGGCGACGGTCGCGCTCGCCCGCGGGACCGCGCGGTCGCGCCCGGTGGCGTGGGCGGCGGTCGGGTTCGAGGCCGTCGGGGTCGTGGCGGTCGGGACGCTGTCGCTGGCCCAGCCGCACCTCTTCCCCGACGCCACGGTCTGGTCGCGGTTCGGTGCGGGCTACGGCTACGTGCCGCTGCTCCTGCCGGTGCTCGGTCTCCTGTGGCTGCGGCGGACCGGGCGGGACGCGGGCGCTGCGGACCGGACGGCCCGGCCGGGCGACGCGACGTCCGGCTAGGTTGACGCGCGTGTACCGGCTGCTCTTCGACCAGGTCTTCCGGCGGATCGACCCCGAGCGGGCCCACCACCTCGGCTTCCTCGTCGTGCGGCTGGCGGCCGCGGTGCCCGGCGTGCGCGACGTCGTCGCCCGGCGCACGGGCGCGAGCGACCGCACGGCCCCGCCCGTGGAGGCGCTCGGCCTCGCGGTGCGGGCGCCGTTCGGGCTCGCGGCCGGCTTCGACAAGGACGCGCGCGGCATCCGCGGGCTGACGATGCTCGGGTTCGGCTTCGTCGAGGTCGGCACCGTGACGCCCCTGCCGCAGCCCGGCAACGAGCGGCCCCGGCTGTGGCGCCACGTGGGCACGCGCGCGGTGCGCAACCGGATGGGCTTCAACAACGAGGGTGCGGCCGCCGTCGCCGAGCGCCTGCGACGCGTCCGCGCGGCGGCGTGGTCGCGCGGCGTCGTCGTCGGCGTGAACATCGGCAAGAACAAGCTGACGGCCGCCGAGGACGCGCCGCGCGACTACGCGATCGCGGCGCGCCTGCTCGCGCCGCTGGCGGACTACCTCGTCGTCAACGTCTCCTCACCGAACACCCCGGGGCTGCGGTCGCTGCAGTCGGTCGACCAGCTCCGCCCGCTGCTCACCGCCGCGCGGGACGCGATCGCCGAGGCGGGCGCGGCGACGCCTCTGCTGGTCAAGATCGCGCCGGACCTGGCCGACGAGGACGTCGACGCCGTGGCCGACCTCGTGGCCGAGCTCGGGCTCGCGGGCGTCGTGGCGGTCAACACCACCATCGCGCACGACCTCGGCGAGGGCGGGCTGTCCGGCCCGCCGGTGCTCGCGCGCGGCCTCGAGGTCGTCGCGCGGCTGCGCGAGCGCCTGCCGGCCGCGGCGACGATCATCGGCGTGGGCGGCATCACGACGCCCGACGACGCGCTCGCGTACCGCGCGGCGGGTGCGGACCTCGTCCAGGGCTACACGGGCTTCGTCTACGAGGGCCCGTTCTGGGCGGCACGGCTGAACCGGGCGCTCGCCGGGCGCTGGGCCACGGCAGGGAGGACGCGATGACGCGGGTGCAGTGGGAGTGGTCGTTCCTCGACGCGCAGGACGTGGTGCTCGACCGGCCGCTGAGCCCCGCGTTCACCAACCGCTTCGACGCGGAGGCCTGGATCGGCGAGCACTGGCGCCACCTCACCACGCAGGGCGTCGCGGTCGCGCAGCTGCTGCAGCAGGGCGAGCCCGCCGCGCCGCCCCTCCCGCTCCGCGCCGGCTGAGCGCCCGACCGGCGCTCTCACACCACGGCGGCGGCGGGCGCGGGCGACGGCGCGGCGGGCGCGCCGTCCACGCCGAGCGCGCGCCAGGCCTCGGCGAGCGCGGCGACGCCGCGCTCGATCTCCTCGGGCGGGAGGCTGAAGGGCAGCCGCAGGCGGTGCTCGAACGACCCGTCGACCCCGAACACCGGCCCCGGCGCGACGCGGACGCCGTGCCGCACCGCGAGCGCCGCGAGCGCC
The DNA here is from genome assembly GCF_016464425.1 of Actinotalea solisilvae. Lineage (GTDB taxonomy): Bacteria > Actinomycetota > Actinomycetes > Actinomycetales > Cellulomonadaceae > Actinotalea > Actinotalea solisilvae. Next base: position 132,804 of record NZ_JADDKQ010000015.1, on the reverse strand, counting down.
GACGAGACGGGTGCCCCGAGGTCCGCCCAGGCGGACAGGCCGCCCGCGGGGACGGGGACGAGCCACGGCAGCTTCCGCGCGACGGCGGCCAGCAGGACGTCGCGCTGGTCGCGGACCCGGGCGCGCCGGGCGGGCAGGATCTCGTCGGCGCGCGCGAGCAGCTCGGCCACCACGAGCTGGTCGAGCACCGCGGTGCTGATGTCGTGGTGCGCGCGGCCCGTCGCGAGCCGCCCGACGACGTCGCGGTGCCCGCGGACCCAGCCCACGCGCAGGCCGCCCCAGAACGACTTCGACGCGGATCCCACCGCCACGAGCCCGCTGCGCGTCGCGTCCCCCGTGATGCTCGACGGCTCGGGGCCGTCGAGCGTGAGGTCCGTGAGCGTCTCGTCGGCGACGACGAGCGTCCGGTGCCGTGCGGCGAGCTCGCGGACGCGGGCCCGGCCCTCGTCGTCGAGGCTGGTGCCCGTCGGGTTGTGGTGGTCGGGCGTGAGGTGGACGAGCCGGGGGGAGACCTGGCGCACGGTGGACTCGAGCAGGTCCAGGTCGAGCCCGTCGGCGCCCACGGGCACGGGGACGGGCCGCCCGCCCGCGGCCCTGATGGCGGTCAGGACGTTGGGATACGCGGGGTGCTCGACGACGACGCGGTCGCCCGGGCCGACCATCGTGCTCACCAGGAGGTTGAGCGCCTGCTGGGCGCCCGTGGTGACGAGCACCTCGTCGGGAGCGGTCGGCGTCCCGCGCCGCGCGTACCGCGCCGCGACCTCGTGCCGCAGCTCGGCGAGCCCGAGGTGCGTGTAGCCCGTCGTGCCGAGCAGCCGGGGGAGCGCCTCGAGCGCGCGGGCCGCCGCACCCGCGAGCTCGGGCGGCGCGGGCGGGGCCGCGACCGAGAGGTCGACGACGGCGGGGGCCCCGTCACGCGGCATGGTCAGGCCGCCGTCCGGTCGGCGCGGCCCCGAGGGCAGCGTGGTGACGCTGCCCGAGCCGCGCCGCGTGGCGAGGAAGCCCTGCTCCCGCAGGCGCTGGTACGCGGCGGCCGTCGTCGTGCGGGAGACGCCGAGGACGTCGGCGAGCTCGCGCTCGCTCGGCAGGCGTGTCGCGAGCGGGAGCGAGCCGTCGAGGACCGCCCGGCGCAGCCCGTCGGCGAGGGCGAGGTAGGCCGATCCGCCCGTGGCGGGCGCGCCGAGCGTGCGGCGCAGTGCGGCGGCGCTCACGCGCCGCTCGACGGCGTGCGGGGGAGTCATGCGCGCCACTGTTGCAGAAGTGGCTATGGATCACCAGGCCACTTGCGCACGAGGCTGGCCGTCATGACGCCACTCCTCACCGTCCTGCCCCCGGGTGCCCGCGCCGCGCGTCGGACGCGCGGACCGTGGACGTCAGCCGTCCCCCGGGCGGCCGCGGGGCTCGTGGCCGCTCGTCTCGCGGGACTCGTCGGCCGCGTCGCGGACGCGGTCGCCGATCACGGCGATCCGCCGCGCGGGCCGGACGAGCGGCACTGGGCCGTGGGCACGTCGCTCGGCCACCACGTGCAGGACGTACCGTGAGCGACGTGCGCCGCGCCCTGCAGCTCCTCGTCGGGCTGGTCCTCTACGCCGCGTCGATCGCCCTGCTCGTGCGGGCCGGCCTCGGCAACATGCCGTGGGACGTGCTCAGCGAGGGCCTCTCGGAACGGCTGGGCTGGACGTTCGGCACCGTGACCGTCGTCGTCAGCGTCGTCGTGCTGCTGTGCTGGATCCCGCTGCGCCAGCGGCCCGGGGTCGGCACGGTCGCGAACGTCCTGGTCATCGGGGTGCTCGTGGACCCGTTCCTCGCGCTGCTCGGCCTGCTCGAGGACCCGCTGCCGCTCGCCGCCGCGATCGCCATGACGGTCGCCGGGATCGCGCTCAACGGGGTCGCGACCGCGTGCTACATCGGGACGCGGCTGGGGCCGGGGCCGCGCGACGGCCTCATGACCGGCCTCGTCGCGCGCACCGGCTGGTCCGTGCGCCTGGTGCGCTCGGGCATCGAGGTCGTGGTCGTCGCGGTCGGCTGGCTGCTCGGCGGCCCGGGGGGGCTCGGCACGCTCGCTTACGCGCTCCTCATCGGGCCGCTCGTGCACGCGCTGCTGCCGCGCTTCACCGTCCCGCCGCGCACGGGCGCGCCGGGCGGGGCGGCCCCGACCGAGGTCGGGACCGCCCGCACCTGACCGTCAGACGGGGCGGCGCGCCGGCGCGTTCTCGGCCGTCTTGGCGGGGTCCCGGACGACGACGTCGCCCAGCGCCTCGTCGATCCGGGCGAGCGCCTCGGCCGGGATCGTCACGCCGGACGCCTTGACGTTCTCCGCGACCTGCTCGGGCCGCGAGGCGCCGATGATGGCCGCGGCGACGTTGTCGTTCTGCAGGACCCAGGCGACGGCGAGCTGCGCCATGCTCAGGCCGAGCTCCTGCGCGACGGGCTCGAGGCCCTGGACCGCGCCGAGCACGTCGTCGTTCATGAAGCGCCCGATCATCTGGGCGCCGCCCTTCTCGTCCGTGGCGCGCGAGCCCGCGGGCAGCTCCTGGCCGGGCTTGTACTTGCCGGTGAGCACGCCCTGCGCGATCGGCGACCACACGATCTGGGACAGGCCGAGCTCGCGGGACGCGGGCACGACCTCGTCCTCGATGACCCGCCACAGCATCGAGTACTGCGGCTGGCTCGAGATGAGCTGGACGCCGAGCTCGGTCGCGAGCGCGTGGCCGGCGCGGATCTGGTCGGCGGTCCACTCGCTCACGCCGATGTAGAGGGCCTTGCCCTGGCGGACGACGTCGGCGAACGCCTGCATCGTCTCCTCGAGCGGCGTCTCGGTGTCGAAGCGGTGGGCCTGGTAGAGGTCGACGTAGTCCGTGCGGAGGCGGCGCAGCGACGCGTCGATCGACTCGCGGATGTGCTTGCGGGACAGGCCGACGTCGTTCGGGCCCTTCGGTCCGGTGGGCCAGTAGACCTTGGTGAGGATCTCGAGCGACTCCCGGCGCTGGCCGTCGAGGGCCTCGCCGAGCACGGTCTCGGCGGCGCCGTTCGCGTAGACGTCGGCGGTGTCGAAGGTCGTGATGCCCGCGTCGAGCGCGGCGTGCACGCACGCGACGGCGGCGTCCTGCTCCACCTGGGAGCCGTGGGTCAGCCAGTTGCCGTAGGCGATCTCGGAGATCTTCAGGCCGGAGCGGCCGAGGTAGCGATGTTCCATGCGCCGAGCGTAACCCCGCGAGGTCGAATCGGTTCGACGGGCGGGGACCGGCTCAGGCGGGGTACTCGCCCCGCTTGACCTGCGGCTTGGGCAGGCGCGTGCGGCGCATCTGGAACGCGCGCAGGACGCCGTACATCGTCGCGCCCCGCTGGACCTCGCCGAACTTCTCGGTGAGGCGACGCTTGAGGCCGCGGCTGAGCAGGACCGCGTCGACGACCGTCACCGCGATGAACAGGTAGAGCACCGCGATGACGACGAGCCCCGCCACCTGGCTCTGCCCGGTGAGCATGAGCGCGAGCACGACGACGATCGATGCCGGCAGGAACAGCTCGCCGAGGTTGCGTCGCGCGTCGACGTGGTCCCGGACGAACCGGCGCACGGGCCCCTTGTCGCGCGGCGGGAGGTAGCGGTCGTCGCCGGTCTGCATCGCGAGGTTCTCGCGGGCGCGGGACTCGCGCGCCGCGACGCGCGCGGCCCGTGCCGCGGCCTTGCGGTCCGTCGGGACGACGGGCTTGCGGCGCGCGGCCTCGGCCTCGCGGCGGCTGCGTGTCGGGCGGCCCTTGCCGGGTGTGCCGGACGCCGGGGGACCGGCCGGGCGGGTCGGCTCGGCGGGCGGCGGCGTGGGGCGGTTGCGGGACAGCACGGCCTCAGGGTAGTCGAGCGCGCCGGTAGCGTGGACGCGTGACCGACACTGCCGCCGCCCCCCAGCCCCGCCCGTCCGACGCCGTCCCCGCAGGCGGCTCCGCGCGCGACGTCGAGGCGCTCCGCGCCCGGGTCGCCGAGGGCTTCCCCGCCCTGCGCGCGGACCTCGAGGCGCTCGTGCGGATCCCCAGCGTGTCGAGCCCCGCGTTCGACCAGGCGCACGTCGCCGCGAGCGCCGAGGCCGTCGCGCAGCTGCTGCGCGAGGCGGGGATGCCCGAGGTGCAGGTGCTCACCGCCACGCGTGCGGACGGCGTCGTCAGCCGGCCCGCCGTCGTGGCCCGGCGGCCCGCGCCCGCAGGCGCACCGACCGTCCTGCTCTACGCGCACCACGACGTGCAGCCGCCGGGCGCCGCGTCCTCCTGGTCGACGGACCCGTTCGAGCCGACCGAGCGCGACGGGCGCCTCTTCGGGCGCGGCGCGGCCGACGACAAGGCCGGCATCGCGGCGCACCTCGGTGCGCTGCGCGCCCTGGGCGACGACCTCCCGGTCGGCGTGACCGTCTTCGTCGAGGGCGAGGAGGAGATCGGGTCCCCGACGTTCGTCGACTTCCTCACGACCCACCGGGACCTGCTCGCCGCGGACGTCATCGTCGTGGCGGACTCGACCAACTGGCGCGTCGGGGTCCCGGCCCTCACGACGAGCCTGCGCGGGCTCGTGGACTGCGTGGTCGAGGTGCGCGTCCTCGAGCACGCAGTGCACTCGGGCATGTTCGGCGGGGTCGTGCTCGACGCGCCGACCCTGCTCGCGCGCCTGCTGGCCACCCTCCACGACGACGACGGCAGCGTCGCGGTCGCGGGACTGGTGACCGGCCCGGAGCCGGAGGTCGACTACGACGAGGCCGCCCTGCGCGCCGACGTGTCGGTGCTGCCCGACGTGCGCCTCGCGGGCACCGGCTCGCTCACCGGCCGGATGTGGACCAAGCCCGCGCTGTCGGTCATCGGCATCGACGCGACGAGCGTGGCCCAGGCGTCCAACACGATCGCGCCCGCGGCCCGCGCGAAGCTCTCGCTGCGCATCGCGCCCGGCCAGGACCCGCAGGCCGCGTACGACGCCCTCCGCGCGCACCTCGAGGGCCACGCGCCGTTCGGCGCGCGTGTCACGGTCGAGCCCGGCGAGCTGGGGAAGGCGTTCCAGGCGCCGGCCGACAGCCCGGCGATGCGCGTCGCGCGGGCCGCCTTCGCCGACGCGTGGGGCACGCCGCCCGTCGACATCGGCGTCGGGGGCTCCATCCCCTTCATCGCCGACCTGCTCGAGGTGTTCCCCGACGCGGCGATCCTCGTCACGGGCGTCGAGGACCCGGACTCGCGCGCCCACGGCGCCGACGAGTCCGTCGACCTCGCCGAGCTCGAGCGCGTCGTCCTCGCCGAGGCGCTCCTGCTCAGCCGCGTCGCGCAGGCCTGAGACGCGGTTCCCGGCGTCGGCCGGCCCCCGGGCCGGGCCGGCGCTCAGGGCTCGCGGTGCGCGACGTCGAACGCGCGGGCCCACGCCGCGACGTCGTCGGGCAGGTCCGGGCTCGGTCCCTCGTGCCCGAGCAGCGCGGCGACGTCGTGCGCCGGCACCCGCGCGCCCGAGCGCGCGAGGAAGCGACCGGCGACGACGCCGCGCGCGACGTGCGCGTCACCCCGCGCGAAGACCTGCTCGAGGTACACCACGCGTGGGTCCCAGCCCAGGACCGTCGTCGTGATCGTGAAGCGCTCGCCGAGCCGCAGCGAGCGGCGGTAGCTCATGGTCGACGCGGCGACCACGGGGTACCAGCCGCGCTCCGCGAGCAGCGGCAGCGCGCCGAGGTCGGCCAGGAGGTTCGTCCGCGCCTGGTCCATCATCTGCAGGTACACGCCGTTGTTGACGTGCAGGTAGACGTCCAGGTCGGCGGGCGTCACGCGCATCCGGCTGACCGACGGGTCGAACAGCCCCTGGCCGGGGACCGCGGGACGCGGGAACCGCGCCGCGAGGGCCAGCCGCACCTGCCGCGTCACACCGGTGGCGCGGGGTCGTACTGGATCGCGCGCCGGACCGCGCGCGCCTGCTCCGCCGACTCGAGCCGCTCGACGAGGTGCAGCGCCATGTCGATGCCTGCCGAGACGCCCGCGGACGTCACGACGTCGCCGTCGTCGACGAACCGGGCCTCGGTGTCGGCGAGCACCGCGGGCTCGAGCTCGGCGAGCTCGTCGAAGGCGGCGTGGTGCGTGGTCGCGGGCCGCCCCGCGAGGAGGCCGGCGGCGGCGTAGACCAGGGCGCCCGTGCAGACCGAGGTCATGAGCGCCGTCGTCGCGCGCATCTGCCGCACCCACGCGAGGTGCTCGCTGTCGCGCGCGAGCGCGCGCGTGCCGTGACCGCCGGGGTACACGAGGACGTGCAGCGCGCCCACGTCGGCGATGCCGTGGTCGGGCACGACGCGCAGGCCCTTCGCGAGGCGCACGCCGGCGCCGTCGGGGGAGAAGGTCACGACCTCGGGCCGCAGCTCGCTCTGCTGCGCCCAGGCGGCGAGCACCTCGTACGGCCCGACGACGTCGAGCTCCTCGGCGTCGTCGAAGACGAAGATGCCCACCCGCATGGGGTGCCCCGTGCCCATCGCTCAGAGCCCCGGCAGCGCGAGCATCTGGTCGAGCGCCACGCGGGCCCAATGGGCGTCGTCCGGGTCGACGACGACGCGGTTGACGAGGCGGCCGTCGGCGAGCGACTCCATCGCCCACACGAGGTGCGGCAGGTCGATCCGGTTCATGGTCGAGCAGAAGCACACGGTCGCGTCGAGGTAGTGCACGCGCAGCTCGGGGTGCTGGCGCGCGAGGCGCCGCACGAGGTTGAGCTCGGTGCCGATCGCCCACGCGCTGCCGGGCTCGGCCGTCTCGAGCGCGCGGATGATGTACTCCGTCGAGCCGACGAGGTCCGCCGCCTCGACGACCTCGTGCTTGCACTCGGGGTGCACCAGCACGTTCACGCCGGGGACCGCCGCGCGCACGTCGGCCACGTTCTGGGCCGAGAAGCGCCCGTGGACCGAGCAGTGCCCGCGCCACAGGATCATCCGCGCGTCGGCGAGCTGCTGGGGGCTGAGCCCGCCGCCCGGCCGGCGCGGGTCGTAGACCACGCAGTCGTCGAGGCTCATCCCGAGCTCGCGCACCGCGGTGTTGCGGCCCAGGTGCTGGTCGGGCATGAAGAGCACGGCACCGTCGCCGTCGGTCCCGCCGACCTGGTCGAAGGCCCAGCGGAGGGCGACCTGGGCGTTGGACGACGTGCACACCGTCCCGCCGTGCCGGCCCGTGAACGCCTTGATCGCGGCGGTCGAGTTCATGTAGGTCACCGGCACGGTGCGCTCGGCGACGCCCGCGTCGGCGAGGACGTCCCACGCGTCCTCGACCTGCCGGATGCCCGCCATGTCGGCCATCGAGCAGCCCGCGGCCAGGTCCGGCAGGACGACGGCCTGGGAGTCGGCCGTGAGGATGTCCGCCGACTCGGCCATGAAGTGCACGCCGCAGAAGACGACGTACTCGGCGTCGGGCCGGGCGGCGGCCTCGCGCGCGAGTTTGAACGAGTCGCCGGTGACGTCCGCGAACTGGATGACCTCGTCGCGCTGGTAGTGGTGGCCGAGCACGAAGGCCCGGTCGCCCAGCGCGTCGCGCGCGGCGCGTGCCCGCTCGACGAGGGCGGGGTCGCCCGGGTCCGGCAGTGCCCCGACGCACTCGACGCCGCGCTCGGACACGAGGTCCGAGCGGGTGCCCAGGAGCAGGAGCGCGGCCGACGGCGAGGGCTCGGCGAACGACGGCGCAGGCGTGACGGTGCTCACGCGGGGATCTTCCCACAGGCGCGCCTGGGGCAGGATGGCCCGGTGCGCATCCTCGTGGCCCCCGACTGCTTCGGGGGCACGCTCACCGCGCGCGCCGCGGCCGACGCCATGGCCGCGGGCTGGCGGCGCGGGGCGCCCCACGACGACGTCGCACTCCTCCCGCTCGCCGACGGCGGTCCGGGGTTCCTCGAGACCCTGCACGGCGCGCTCGGGGGCGAGCTCGTCCCGGTGACGGTCGCGGGACCGCTCGGCGAGCCCACCCCCGCGCTCGTGCTCCTCGTGGACGCGTCGGGCGGGCGTGTCGCCTACCTCGAGTCCGCCCAGGCCCTCGGGCTCCACCTCGTGCCGGCCGAGCGCCGTGACCCGACGCGCACGACGTCGCTCGGCCTCGGCGAGCTGCTCGCGGCCGCCCTCGACCTCGGTCCGGCGCGCGTCGTCGTCGGGCTGGGCGGCTCCGCGACGAACGACGGCGGTGCAGGCGTCCTCGCGGGCCTCGGCCTGCCGGCGCCCGTGCTGCGCGGCGGCGGCGGAGGGCTCGGCGCGGCCACGGCCGAGGACCTCGACGGGCTCGCTCCGCTCCGGCGACGCGTGGCGGCTGTCGACCTCGTGGCCGCTGTGGACGTCGACGTACCCCTGCTCGGCCTGCACGGCGCGAGCGCGGGGTTCGCGGCGCAGAAGGGCGCGACGCCCGAGCAGGCGCAGGACCTCGAGCGGGCGCTCGGCCACCTCGCCGACCTCGTCGGTGCCGCCGTCGCCGACGACGGCCTGCGCCGCGACCTGCTCGCCCCCCAGCCCGGACGCCGCACGGCCACCCCGGGCCGCGCGCTCGCCCAGGTCGCCGGCGCCGGTGCGGCCGGCGGCGCCGGCTTCGCGCTCGCGGCGCTCGGTGCGCGCGTGCTCGGCGGCGCACAGGTCGTCGCCGACGCCGTCGGCCTCGGCGCGGCCGTGGGCGCCGCCGACCTCGTGGTCACGGGGGAGGGCGCGCTCGACTGGCAGTCCCTGCACGGCAAGGTGGTCCACGCGGTCGCCGCGGCGGGCCTGGAGCACGGCGTCCCCGTCGTGGCGGTCGCCGGCCAGGTGCTCCTGGGCCGCCGCGAGTGGGGCGCGGCCGGGATCGCGGGCGCCTACGCGGTCGCCGAGCGTCCCGACCAGGTCGCCGCGTCGCTCGCCGACCCCGCGGGCACGCTCGCGGCGCGCACCGAGCGTGTGGCGCGAACCTGGTCCCGCTGAGGACGTACGCTGGGAACACCCGGGCGCGCACCGCTGTTGACGCCGTCGACCGCCCGAGCGCGCCGGACCAGCACGTGACGGAGCGACAGCGGTGACTGATCGTCAGCCGGACCCGAGAACCGCGGAGACACCATGAGCGAGACCACCCAGACCGCCACCCACGGCGTCGAGCTGAGCGACGTCGCGGCCGGCAAGGTCCGCACGCTGCTCGAGCAGGAGGGTCGTGACGACCTCCGCCTGCGCGTGGCCGTGCAGCCGGGCGGCTGCTCCGGCCTCATCTACCAGCTGTACTTCGACGAGCGCCTGCTCGACGGCGACGCCGTGCGCGACTACGACGGCGTCGAGGTCGTCGTGGACCGCATGAGCGTCCCGTACCTCGACGGCGCGAAGATCGACTTCGCGGACACCATCGAGAAGCAGGGCTTCACGATCGACAACCCGAACGCGGGCAGCTCCTGCGCGTGCGGCGGCTCGTTCGCCTGAGCACCACCTGACACCCGACGAGGGCCGGCACCGACACGGTGCCGGCCCTCCTCGCGTCGGGGAAGGCGCTGCTGCGGGCGCACACGTCGACAACGGCACTATTCATACGGAGACTCATGCAGTCGGGCGGCCTCCCCGCAAGTGTCGGTGGCGGCGTCTAGGGTTGGCGGCATGAACCAGCGGCGAGGAGCGCCCGTGCGACGTGATATCGACAGCACTCTTGCGGAGAAGATCACGAATTACTCCACCGTGCTGCTGGCATTGCTGGGCGTTGTCCTTGGGCTGGCGCTGATGGTTGTCGCTGCGTCGTGGGACTCATTGGCGAGCCGCGATTGGCAAAGGTCGCTTGTTAACGAGCTCGGCGGACTGCTGGTGGTGACGGGCGGCCTTTCCGTGCTGTGGGACCTGAGGGGAAAGCGCGACCTCATCCGCGAGGTGCTTGCAAAGGTCCGCGTCTCTTCGGAAGTTCAGGCGGCCGGGGTTGTGCAGATGACCATGAACTGGATGGATATAGAATGGGATGAACATTTCAAGTCGGCGCATGAGATTGACGTTTTCATCTCGTACGGGAGCAGTTGGCGTAAACTGCATTGGCCGCGACTCCAGGAGTTCACCGCCAAGAAGCGAAATAAGCTGAGAATCTTCCTTCCGGATCCCAAGGACGAGTCCACCATGAAGGTCCTTGCACAGAGGTACGACTATACTCCGGAGAAGATTCAGGCCAGCGTGCTCGAGATGGCACACGAAATGGCAACGCTATCAGGTCCCGATTCTGCGGACATTCGCGTCTACTACCGAGCGGGTGACCCCACTTTTACCTGCTACCGCTTCGACGAGACAGTCTTGGTGACGCTCTACTCACACAAGCGGCAGCGGGGTAGCGTGCCAGCGATCGCCCTCACCGACGGCACTTTCAAGGACTACTTTCTCGCCGAACTCGAAGCGATTCATGGGCAAAGCGTCGAGGTGCCGCTCGCCGGCCTCCAGAAGGGAACTGCATGATGCTCGCCACAGGTGCAATACGAGTGGTGTCTGGAGACCTCAGCCCCGAATTTGAATGGGCGGTACGCGACGCGCGCCTCGTCGCTTGGGACATTGAGACGAGCGGTCTCGATTGGGCTACCGATCAGATCGCCACTTGTCAACTGCACGTTGCCGACATCGGCACTGAGGTGGTTCGCCTAAACGACGCCGTGCCTGACCGGCTTAGAGACCTGCTCAACTCTGAACGCGTCGTCAAGGTATTTCACCACGCCGCGTTCGATCTTCGCTTCATGCGACACCACTGGAGAATCGCGCCCCGAGGAGTGGCGTGTACAAAGATCCTGTCCAAAATCGTCCATCCAGGGCTCGCTGGACGGGAACACAGCTTGAAGCCGGTTCTCTCACGATACCTCGGGGTCGAACTCGATAAGACTCAGCAGGTGTCTGACTGGTTTGCCGAGGACCTCAGCGAAGAGCAGTTGCGGTATGCGGTCAGAGATGTCGAGTTCCTCCTGCCACTCTTCGATCGGTTGATGGGTGCGGCGCGCGCGAACGGCGTGGCGGACCTTGTGGAGCAGAGCTTCGCCTACCTCCCGACGCGCGTCGAAACCGACCTTCGGGGGAGCGGCGACGTTTTCGCCTACTAGCCTCAACTACGGGCGGTGATCGCGCTGGACCGGCTGTCCAAAGCCCTGCACGCACCGCCCGCCGGGCCTGGGCGAGGTGTGCTACATCCGGTGGCGGCTCCGCCGAGCGACACCTCGCTCCGCAACAGCGCACCTTCCGCAGGCCGCTGAAGGCGTGGGTGCAGACTGTCCTCGTGATCGCCTTCCTCGACGCCAACATCCTGATGCAGGACTTCATGTGTGCCGGCGCCGTGTGGCGGGTCCTCGCGCATGCACCAGAATCTTGGTCGCTCCGGCTCTTCACTAGCGAGGTCGCTGTCGCGGAGGCAGTTGCGGGCTATGACCGAGCGATTGCGCAGCATGTCGAAGCTCTAGACAAGACTGCTCGGTCCTGGGGCAGGCTCGGCGCAGGATCAGACGCCGATGACACACGCGCCGCGCTGCGCCGGCGCGGCGAGGTGTATCGGGAGCATTTGCAATCGTCGCTTGTGGAGGCTGGCGTGAGCGTTCTGCCGACTCCCGCTGTGTCGCATTCGGAAGTGATTGCCCGCTCCGTTGCTCGGAGGCGACCGTGCGACGAAAGAGGTGACGGGTATCGGGACACTCTCGTATGGCTCAGTTTCCTCGAGCTTGTTCGGGCCAACGCCGAAGAAGAATCTTTCGTCTTTGTCACCACGGATACGGACTTTATGGACGACTTGAAGACAGGCTTTCATGAGCACTTGAAGGAAGACCTGGGCGAGCAGGCATCGAATGGGAGGGTGCGGCTCCGCCAAGTTCTTGGGGACATTCCGCTGGCGTTGGCGCAGCGTTCCGGCGAAGGAGAGGAACTCAAGTCGCTCCGCGACGAGCTGAAAGCCGAGACTGTCGGACGGTTTGTTGAAAGCTTGCTCAAGGAGAGTATTGGAGAGCAACTTAGCGCCCGGGCATGCGCGCTGCCGCGGGCTTCGGAGAGCGCAATGCTTGAGTCCGTTGGCGCAATGCGGGGAATGACATTCACAGTCCGGGGGTCAGTATCCGATGACCAAGCCGTCGCTGACTTCCTGGTTGAGGCTGACACAGAAATCCTGATCCGAGTTCCGCTTGGCGCTGCCCTTGGCGACGCGGAGGCGGTGCACCTGGTTGCGCAGGGTCCGGAGCACGCCGTTTACACAGTGCGCAAGCCGTTGCTGTTTGCGGGCATGCTTCAATTTGGCAGGTTTGATAAGCCGCTGGGTGGTGAAGTCAGTCGTGTCACAGCAAGACCGGACGATCCTGGTCGGCTTCACTGGGTGCGCGGAGCGTCACCCACCGGTGGACTGCTCGGCTTCGAGGCCGATGTGACGCGCGAGATGCTCAATGACTTGAAGTTCTACCCAACGCAGGACGTGTTCGATGGTCTCCACTTCGACCTGACGCAGGATCTGTTCAAGGACCTGAAGTTCGACCTGACGCAGGATCTGTTCAAGGATCTGAAGTTTGACCTGACGCAGGATCTGTTCAAGGATCTGAAGTTCGACCTGACGCAGGATTTGTTCAAGGATCTGAAGTTTGACCTGACGCAGGGCCTGTTCAAGGATCTGAAACTCGACCTGACACACGGCGTCCTCGAGGGTCGGAAGGTTGACCTGACGCAGGGCATAGCTGGGCCGCCTGAGCCCCTTGGAGATTCCGACACCGCCAAAGTTGAGCGCCTAAACGAGTCGGACATTCCAGGCTCCGAGAGCCCTGACTCGGCAGGGCCGGGAGCTGAGGGCAACAGCGACGAGCCGGACCAGCCAGACCAGCGGAGCGCTGACGGACCTTCGGACGCCCCGCCCAGCGGCACGGTCGACTGAGCCGCGCCTGGCCCCGGCGCCGCTCGCGCAGCGGCCTCGCGCTCACCGGCGCTGCGGCGCCCGGCCAGGGCATTAGCGACTTCCGGTGTCCAGGTCGCAGCGGGACGGCTTCGGTGAGCAACTGCTCAACGCGCTCTGCGGCGACGGTCAGCTGCCGCGGCCGCCGTGGTTGTGCCTTGGAGCACATGTAGCGCAGCTCTTGCGGCGCGGGAACGTGAACAGCCCTTCGCCGCACAAGCCGTACCGCAGTTTCTACGAGAGACGGTATTGTCCCGCGGGCCCGGCGCCCGCTGACACTCTTCGCGGCTAGGACGCCCAGCACCCGATCGCCCTGAGGAGGGGTGATGATGGCCTCCCGCACTTGGAGGTAAGCGGTCACCGCGTCTCGGATCTGCGTCGTGGTCTGCAGACATCCGCCCGCAGGCAGGACGAGCGGTGGAGGCCTCGCGGGCGGACAGGTCGTTCTCGAGGTACTCCGCAGTGACAGTCGCCGTGCTTACGGGCAAGGCGTCGGCAATCTGCAACTGCGCTCGACGCTGAGCGCCCTGCCCAACGCGTCCGGTGAGACGCGGGCGTAGATCGCGACTGCTGGAGGCGTCTCAATAGGGGGCACCCCGGCGACGGCGACCAACGCAACCATGTCGGCCCGCTACGGGAGCCGGCCCGAGCCGCACCATCGTCACGCCCCTAACGTCGTCCTCGATGATCGTCCCGACTACCTCGTGGCCGCGCATGCGTGCCCAGGCCGGGATGTCGTGCCGGGCGGCCGGGTCCGTCCAGAGGACCTCGATCACGGTGCCGGCGGCCAGGGTCTTCGCCACCGCGGCGAGCCGGATGACCGGCAGCGGGCAGCGCAGGCCGCGCGCGTCAACACGCACGACTTCGTCGTCGGCGGTCACAGTCCGACGACGCCTGCGGCGTCCCGGACCGCGGCGACGGCTTCGGGCAGCGCCGCGCAGAACCGGTCGACGTCGTCGTCGCGCACATCGACCGGCAGGGCGAGGCGCACGTTGCCGTGCGTCAGCACGCCCATGGCCGCGAGGACGTGGCTCGGCTCGAGCGCGCTCGACGTGCAGGCCGAGCCCGAGCCGACCGCGAAGCCGCGGCGGTCGAGCTCGCCGACGATCGCTTCGCCGTCCACGTAGAGGCAGGAGAACGTCAGGACGTGGGGGAGCCGGGCGTCGGCGTCGCCTGCGACGTCGACGTCGGGCACCGTCGCGGCGGCGGCGCGGATCCGCTCGACGGCGGCGCGACGGCGCGCGTCGGCGGCCTCGCGCTCGGCCAGCACCGCGCGCAAGGACACGGCCGCGGCGAAGGCCGCCGGGACGCTCACGCCGCCGGGGAACCACGCGTCCTCGTCCTCGGGCGCGTCCGGGACGGCGCGCACCGAGCTGCGAATCGCGAGCACGCCGACGCCGGCTGGCGCGCCCCAGTCGCCGGGGTCGGCGGCCAAGACGTCCCACACCGCGGGCAGCGCCACGTGCCCGACGCTCGCGCCGGCGTCGACGATTAGCGGCACGCCGGCCGACCGCGCCGCCTCGTGGGCCGCCTCGACGGGCTGAACCGTGCCGACCTCGCCGTTGGCGTGCTGGAGGGCCGCGAGGGCGACGCCGGGGGAGGTGACCGCGCCGCGCCACGCGTCGAGATCGACCCGGCCCACGCGGTCGACCGGCACGACCGTCAGGGTGTCCTCCGCGACCCAACGCCCGGCCGCGAGGACCGCGGCGCGCTCGACGGCCGACGCGACGACGCCCCGGCCGGTGCGGCGGCGGCCCCGCGCGAGGCCGCGGACCGCCGCGTGCAGGGCCGCGGTGTGGCTGGGCGCGAGATGCACCTCGGGCGTGCGGCAGCCGAGCTCCGCGGCCAGCGCCTCGCGCGCCTGCTCGAGCAGGAGGCGCGCCCGGCGGCCCTCGGCGTGGAGCCGGCGCGGGTCCGCCCAGCCTTCGGCCAGGGCGGCGTCGTAGGCGGCGCGGCCGGCCGGGTGGACGGGCGCGCGCCCGCCCGCGTCGAGGTAGACGCGGTGCCGCGCGGCGCCGTCGGTCGGCGCGTCGTGCGCTGGCTGTCCCACGCGCCCACGCTAGCCGTCGTCGGGCGTGCCGTCCGGCCTGCGACGACGTCCGCGCACGCTAGGCTGCTCGGGTCGAGGACGTAAGTCCCGGTCGGGCCGCCCGAGGCGGTGGTGCGGACCGGGGACGCATGACTGGAGAGGCACCCCTTGGACGTGCAACACCCCCGTCGACGCCGAGGCGTCGCCCGTGCCTCGGCGCTCGCCGCCGCGGTGGCGCTGGTCGCGACCGGCTGCTCCGCGGAGGCCCAGCGGGGCTTCCTCCCCGGGGCGGAGGACGGCGAAGAGGTCACCAACATGACCGAGCGCATCACGACCCTGTGGACCGGGTCGTGGATCGCCGCACTGGTCGTCGGCCTCATCACGTGGGGCCTCATCCTCTGGTGCGTCGCGGTCTACCGGAAGCGTCGCGACGACGACACGCTGCCCGTGCAGCTCCGGTACCACGTGCCGCTCGAGATCATGTACGTGATCCTGCCCGTGCTCATGATCGGCGTCCTGTACTTCTACACGGAGCGGGACACCGCGGCGATCGACGACATCAGCGCGACGCCCGACGTCACGGTCGAGGTCGTGGGCAAGCAGTGGAGCTGGGACTTCAACTACCTCGACGACGACGTCTACGACACGGGTCAGCACGTCATCGACGTCGGCGAGCCCGGCAACCCCGAGCAGCTCCCGACGCTGTACCTGCCGGTCGACGAGCGGGTCGAGATCCAGCTCTCCGCGCGCGACGTCGTGCACTCGTTCTGGGTCCCCGCGTTCCTCTACAAGCGCGACATGATCCCCGGCCGCCCGAACGTCTTCCAGGTCGTCCCGACCCACGAGGGCGTCTACGCCGGCAAGTGCGCCGAGTTCTGCGGCGAGTTCCACTCCGGGATGCTCTTCAACGTCGCCGTCGTCTCCCGCGAGGAGTACGACGCGCACATGGAGGAGCTGCGCGAGGCCGGCCAGACCGGCGCGCTCGACTCCTCCCTCGATCGCACGCAGAACCGCGGCGACGACAACGCGATCCCGAGCGGGGAGGGCTGATGGCCGCCGTTGCGGAGACGATCCCGGGCCTGGCGCCGCGCCGCCAGACCCTGGGTCGCACGGTGATCAAGTGGATCACCTCGACCGACCACAAGACGATCGGGTACCTCTACCTCATCTCGTCGTTCTTCTTCTTCTGCATCGCGGGGCTCATGGCCCTCGTGATCCGGGCCGAGCTCTTCGAGCCGGGCATCCAGATCGTGCAGAGCAAGGAGCAGTACAACCAGCTCTTCACGATGCACGGCACGATCATGCTGCTGCTCTTCGCGACGCCGCTGTTCGCGGGCTTCGCGAACGTCATCATGCCGCTGCAGATCGGCGCGCCCGACGTCGCCTTCCCGCGCCTGAACATGCTCGCGTACTGGTTCTACCTGTTCGGCGGGATCATCGCGGTCTCGGGCTTCTTCACGCCGCAGGGCGCCGCGTCGTTCGGCTGGTTCGCCTACACACCGCTGTCGACGACGACGTACTCGCCAGGGCTCGGTGGTGACCTGTGGGTCTTCGGGCTCGCGCTCGGTGGCTTCGGCACGATTCTCGGCGCGGTGAACTTCATCACCACGATCCTCACCATGCGTGCGCCCGGCATGACGATGTTCCGGATGCCGATCTTCACCTGGAACACCCTGGTGACGAGCCTGCTCGTGCTCATGGCCTTCCCGCCCCTGGCGGCCGCGCTCTTCGCGCTCGGCGCGGACCGGCGGCTCGGGTCGCAGGTCTTCAACCCCGAGCACGGCGGCGCCATCCTGTGGCAGCACCTGTTCTGGTTCTTCGGCCACCCCGAGGTCTACATCATCGCGCTGCCGTTCTTCGGCATCGTGTCGGAGATCTTCCCGGTGTTCAGCCGCAAGCCGATCTTCGGCTACAAGGGCCTCGTCTACGCCACGATCGCGATCGCGGCCCTGTCGGTCACCGTCTGGGCGCACCACATGTACGTCACCGGCGCCGTGCTGCTGCCGTTCTTCGCGCTCATGACGATGCTCATCGCGGTGCCGACCGGCGTGAAGTTCTTCAACTGGATCGGCACGATGTGGCGCGGCAAGCTCACGTTCGAGACGCCGATGCTGTGGTCGATCGGCTTCCTCGTGACGTTCCTCTTCGGCGGCCTGACCGGCATCATCCTGTCGAGCCCCGCGCTGGACTTCCACGTCTCGGACACGTACTTCGTCGTCGCGCACTTCCACTACGTCGTGTTCGGCACGGTCGTGTTCGCGATGTTCGCCGGGTTCTACTTCTGGTGGCCGAAGTTCACGGGTCGCATGCTCGACGAGCGGCTCGGCAAGATCCACTTCTGGCTGCTGTTCTTCGGCTTCCACGCGACGTTCCTCATCCAGCACTGGCTGGGCGCGATGGGCATGCCGCGGCGCTACGCCGACTACATGCCCGAGGACGGCTTCACCTGGATGAACCAGGTGTCGACCGTCGGCTCGATGGTCCTCGCGGCCTCGACGCTGCCGTTCCTGTGGAACGTCTACGTGACGTGGCGCAAGGCGCCCAAGGTCACGGTCGACGACCCGTGGGGCTACGGCAACTCGCTCGAGTGGGCCACGTCCTGCCCGCCGCCGCGGCACAACTTCACGTCGCTGCCGCGCATCCGCTCCGAGCGTCCCGCGTTCGACCTGCACCACCCCGAGGTCGCCGCCATGGACCACGTGGAGCCCGACGCCGGCGTGCTGGACTGGGAGGCCGACCGTCGCGGCGAGGTGTCTCTCGCGGCCGAGCGGCTCGCGACGGGTGACGCGGAGCCCGAGCAGTCCTCCGCGACCATCGTGGACGAGGGTCGTCGCCCCGAGCCGGGCGACGACGTGGACGGCGGCGACGCCCGGGACGAGGACGGCCGATGAAGATCGAGACGAAGCTCTTCCTGCTGCTGGTGCCCTTCTTCCTCGTCTGCGCCCTCGTCTACGGGTGGTGGAGCGACTGGGAGTCGGTCGGCACGGCGGGCCTGCTGCTCGTGGCGGGTCTCGTCGCGATGATCGGCGGGTACCTGGCCCTCCTCGCGCGCCGCATCGACGCGCGGCCCGAGGACGACCCCTACGCCGACGTCGAGCAGGGCGCGGGCGACCAGGGCGTGTTCAGCCCTTGGAGCTGGTGGCCGCTGGTCCTCGCGCTCGGGGCCGCGGTCTCGTTCGCGTCGCTCGCCATCGGCTGGTGGCTCCTCGCGATCGGCGCCTTCATCGGGATCATCGGCCTCGTCGGCTGGGTCTTCGAGTTCTCCCGCGGGCAGCACGCCCACTGACGGACCCGACGGCCACGTCCGTCACCACGACGCCCGTCCGCCCTCCGGGGCGGGCGGGCCTCGTCGCGTGGGGAGGGTGCGACCGCGTCAGGCGGGCGCGAAGACCCCGTCGTGCAGCACGGGGACGGCGCGGCTCGCGTCGGCCTCGGCCGCGATCGCGACGTCGGCGGCGAAGCCCGCGGCGTCGAGCTCGCGGCCGCTCGCGCAGGCGCCCAGTGCGGCGGCGACGCGGCCGGCGACGGCCCCGTGCGAGCGCCGCGCGACGTCCGCCTCGGGGGACGGGTCGTAGCCCGCGCGCGCGAGGGCGTCCACGACGGCGCCTGCGCCCCAGAGGTCCTCGACGGCGGGGCGCAGGCCCCCGTCCGGCCACCGCTCGCCCGCGGGCACCACGGCGACGACGCCAGGGGTCTGCGTCGCGACCCACTCCGCCACCGCCGACGCGTTCCGCAGGCACGCGCCCACGACGACGCAGCCCGCCAGCGCCAGGGCAGCGCTGATCGCGGACCCGTTCGGTGACGGCAGCACGAGCGTTTCGACCGGCGGTGCGACGCGCAGCGACGCGGGCGAGAGGCTCGGACGGCCGTCACGGGCCTCGCGGCCCGACGCGACGACGCCGCCGTGCCGGGCCGCCAGCGCCGCGGCGTCACCCCGGACGTCGCAGGGCACGACGCGGGTGCCGAGGTCGGCGGCCACCGAGAGCGTCGTCGTGAACGAGAGGACGTCGACGACGACGGCCACGTCGGCCCGGCCCGCCACCTCGCGGGCGCCGGTGAGGCCCCACTCGAGCCGGAGGTCCCAGGGCGTCTGCCGGTGCGCGTCCACGGCCCCCTGTCTAGCAGAAGCCCTCCAGGGGCGGTGGTGGGCTCCGGGACGCCCACGGGCGCGGCGCGCCGCAGCACGCCGCGCCCGTCGGACGCTCCGGGGGGAGCAGGTCAGGGGACGATGAGGCCCGAGGTCTGCGAGCGTGCGCGCTCGAAGCGCGCACCCGCGTCGGCCCAGCTGACGATGTTCCACCACGCCTTGACGTAGTCCGCCTTGACGTTGACGTAGTCGAGGTAGAAGGCGTGCTCCCACATGTCGAGCAGGACGATCGGCACGATGCCCAGCGGGATGTTGCCCTGCTGGTCGTAGAGCTGGAAGATGCCCAGCTTCTGGCCGACCGAGTCCCACGCGAGGATCGCCCAGCCGGAGCCCTGGATGCCCACGGCCGTGGCGGCGAAGTGCGCCTGGAAGGCGTCGAACGAGCCGAAGAACTCGTCGATCGCGGCGGCGAGCTCGCCCACGGGACGGTCGCCGCCCTCGGGGGACAGGTTGGCCCAGAACGCCGAGTGGTTGACGTGGCCGCCGAGGTTGAACGCGAGGTTCTTCTCGTGCAGGTTGACGGCCGCGAAGTCGCCCTTCTCGCGCGCCTCCGCGAGCTTCTCGAGCGCCGTGTTGGCACCCGTCACGTAGGCGGCGTGGTGCTTGTCGTGGTGCAGCTCCATGATGCGCCCCGAGATGTGGGGCTCGAGCGCCGCGTAGTCGTACGGGAGATCGGGCAGGGTGTAGTCAGCCATGAAGCTGCTCCTCCGGTCGGGTCGCTGTCGCGACGGCTCGTACTGCTGGTCGGATCAGGACTGCGGGTCGTGCGGCAGGACGTCGTGAACGGGACCGGGCTCGCCCCGCGGCGCGCGAGCGCTGCGTGACGAGCCCGGGATGCCCACTCTGGTCGATCGTCAGTGGTCCTGCACGGGGGGACGGGGGTTCTCGCCCTCGTCGGGGAGCGGGGCACCGGTGACGGCGTGACGCCCGCCGCCCGAGCCGGCACCGATCTCGCGGGCCTCGTGGTCCGCCGCCGGGAGGGCGTCGTGCTCGCCGTGCGAGTGCGCGGCAGCCAGCTCGGCAGGCGTGACCGGCTCGACCCGGTCCTCGTAGAAGAAGCGCGAGACCCGGGCGCGCAGCGCGTCGGCGCGGTAGCCCTTGCGGCGCACGCCACGCGCGTCCTCGGCCGGCAGGAGCTCCAGCGGCCGACGCGGCTCGTGGTGCACCCGGATCCACCGCTCGTACTCGTCGAGGGGCTTGTGCACCTCGATGTACTCGCCGTTGGCGAAGCGCACGATGCGTCCGGTCTCGTGCCCGTGGAGCACCAGCTCGCGGTCCTTGCGCTGCAGGCCGAGGCAGATGCGCTTCGTGGCCCAGAACGCGACGAACGGCAGGACGAGCACCAGCACGCGGAACACGTTCGTGATGTCGTTGATCGACAGCGCGAAGTGCGTCGCGATGAGGTCGTTCGAGCCCGCGAGGATGAGGATGAAGAACGCCGTGAGGATCGCGACACCGGTCGCCGTGCGGACCGGCGCGTTGCGCGGGCGGTCGAGCACGTGGTGCTCGCGCTTGTCGCCGGTGGCCCACGCCTCGATGAAGGGGTACAGCGCGAGGAGCGTGAACAGGATGCCCGGGACGACCATCGCGGGGATGAGCACGTTGAGCGGCAGGGTGTAGCCGCCGATCACCCACTCCGTGCCTTGGCCGGGCATCATGCGGAGCGCGCCCTCGAGGAAGAGCATGTACCAGTCGGGCTGGGCGCCGGCCGAGACGGGCGACGGGTCGTAGGGCCCGTAGTTCCACACCGGGTTGATGCTCATCGTGCCGCCCATGAGGGCGAGGACGCCGAACACCACGAAGAAGAAGCCACCCGCCTTCGCGACGTACACGGGGAAGAGCGGGAACCCGACGACGTTGCGCTCGGTGCGCCCCGGCCCGGGGAAGTGGGTGTGCTTGTGGAGCACCACGAAGAACAGGTGCAGACCGATGAGGGCCAGGATGAGGCCCGGCACCAGCAGGATGTGGACGGTGAAGAGCCGCGGGATGATGTGCTCGCCCGGGAACTCGCCGCCGAAGAGGAAGTACGACGTGTAGCTGCCGATGATCGGGATCGACTTCACGACCCCGTCGGTGATGCGCAGGCCGTTGCCCGAGAGCACGTCGTCCGGCAGCGAGTAGCCGGTGAAGCCCGCGGCGAGGCCGAGGATCATGAGCACGAAGCCCACGAGCCAGTTGACCTCGCGCGGCTTACGGAAGGCGCCGGTGAAGAAGACGCGCATCATGTGCGTGACGATCGAGGCCATGAAGAGCAGCGCCGACCAGTGGTGGATCTGCCGCATGAGCAGACCGCCGGTCACCTCGAACGACAGGTCGAGCGTGGAGGCGAACGCCTCGGACATCTCGACGCCGTTCATCGGCGCGAAGGGGCCCTCGTACGTGACCAGGCCCATGCTCGGCACGAAGAACAGGGTGAGGAACACGCCCGTGATGAGGAGCACCACGAACGAGTAGAGGGCGATCTCGCCCAGGAGGAAGGACCAGTGGTCCGGGAAGATCTTCCGCGCGAAGTTCTTCACGGCCAGGCTGATGCCGGTGCGCTGGTCGAGGTAGTCGGCCGCGCCACCTGCGGCGCGCTGCGCCGCCGTCGTCGGTGTGCTCACTTCAACCGCTCCCAGTAGCTCGGGCCGATCGGCTCGTTGAAGTCGCTCTGCGCGACCAGGTAGCCCTCGTCGTCGACCGTGATCGGCAGCTGGGGCAGGGGCCGGCTCGCCGGCCCGAAGACCACCCGCGCCTCGTTCGCCATGTCGAACGTCGACTGGTGGCAGGGGCACAGGAGGTGGTGCGTCTGCTGCTCGTAGAGGGCCACGGGGCAGCCGACGTGCGTGCAGATCTTCGAGTAGGCGACGATCCCGTCGTAGGACCAGTCGCGGCGCTCCTCGCGCTCGGTGAGGTCGGCCGGGTCGAGGCGGACCATGAGCACGACGGCCTTGGCCTTCTCCTCGATCCAGTGCTCCTCGTCGCGCAGGCCCTCCGGGATGACGTGGAACACCGACCCGATGGTGACCTCGGACGCCTTGATCGGCTCGCCCGAGGGGTCGCGGGCGAGCCGGCGGCCCGCGCGCCACACGGTGTGGCGGAACTTGGAGACGTTCCAGTCGCCGCCGACCTCGCCGATGAGCGGCACCGCGATGCTCAGGGGCGCCAGGGCGAGCGCGGTGACGACCGCGCCCTTGAGCACGCCGCGCCGGGCGATGCCCGAGTCCGCCACGCCCTCCTCGAGGGTCGCGACGGCCGCGGCGCGGACCTCGGCGTCCTGGCGCTGCGGGTGGCGCGGCTCCTGACGCTCGTGGTCGGACATGAGCACCTTGGCCCAGTGGACCGCGGCGATGCCGATGCTGAACATCGCGAGGAAGAGCGTGAGCCCGAGCAGCAGGTTCGACAGCCGCATGCTCGCGATCGACTCGCCGGGCGGGAACGCGAAGTAGGCGACGAGGAAGCCGATCGTGCCGAGCACGGAGAGGCCGAACAGCGCGACGACCTGGCGCTCGCCCTTCTTGTCCGCAGCCGGGTCGACGTCGGCCATCCGCTCGCGGTGCGGCGGGAGGCCGGGGTTCTCGAACCGCTCGGGCAGCGCCGAGCCGTCGCGCCGGACCTCGAGCCCGGTCGAGCTGTTGTCGGTGGTCATGAGGACTTCGCTCCGATCCAGACCGCGCAGCCGATGAGCAGGCCGATGCCGACGACCCAGACCCACAGGCCCTCGGCCACGGGGCCGATCGCGCCGAGGTCGGTGCCGCCGGGGCTGCCGGCCTTCTGCTCCTCGAGGAAGGCGATGATGTCCTGCTTCTCGTCGGGGGAGAGGTTCGCGTCGTTGAACACGGGCATCGACTGCGGCCCGGTGACCATCGCCTCGTAGATCTGCGTGGGCGTGCTGTTGGTCAGCGACGGGGCGTACTTGCCCTCGGACAGGGCGCCGCCCTTGCCGATCGAGCCGTGGCACATCGCGCAGTTGGTGCGGAACAGGGCCATGCCGTTCGCCGCGTCGCCGCCGGCCGGGTCGACCTGCTCGGGGGCGGGGATCGCCGGCCCGGGGCCGAGCGACGCGACGTACGCCGCGAGCTGCGCGATCTGCTCCTCGTCGAACTGCGGCGGCTTCGCCTGCGCCTGCGGGCCGTTCGCCTGCATGGGCATGCGGCCCGTGGAGACCTGGAAGTCGACGGACGCGGCGCCGACGCCGACGAGCGACGGGACGCCCTCGCGTCCCTCGGCGGACGGGCCGTGGCACGTCGCGCAGTTGGCCTGGAAGAGCGCCTCACCCGCCTCGACGTCGGACTCGTCCGGGGCGGCGGCACCGGCGGCGCTCGGGGCGAGGGCGGCGTACAGGCCCCCGGTGACGAGCAGCGCCAGCAGGAGCAGGACCACCGGGGCGAGCCGGTGGTTCCTGCGGGCGGCGATGGCCTTCACGAAGCGGTCCTCATCTCGTCGGTGCACGTCGGCGGTGCGTCTGCGCTGGTGGTCCTGTACCCACTACCCGCCGGGAGGCCCCGGCGGATGCAGGCGGGCGTCATCGGATCAGGTAGATCGCGCCGAAGAGCGCGATCCACACGACGTCGACGAAGTGCCAGTAGTAGGAGGTGACGATCGCCGTCGTCGCCTCGTGGTGGCCGAACCGCTTCGCGGCGAACGAGCGGCCGAGGAGGGCGAGGAACGCGATGAGGCCGCCGACGACGTGCAGGCCGTGGAAGCCGGTCGTCAGGAAGAAGACCGAGCCGTACGGGCTCGAGGAGATCGTCAGACCCTCGTGCGCGAGCTCGGCGTACTCGTAGACCTGGCCGCCGATGAAGGTCGCGCCCATGAGGTAGGTGAGCGTCATCCACTCGTTCATGCCCCAGCGGTTCACCTGGAGCAGGCTGCCGGTGCGGGTCGGCTGGAACCGCTCCGCGGCCCACACGCCCATCTGGCACGTGATGGAGCTGAGCACGAGGACGATGGTGTTCGCCGTCGCGAAGGTCAGGTTGAGCTTCGCGGTCTCCTCGGTCCAGAGCTCGGGCAGCGTCGAGCGGATCGTGAAGTACATCGCGAAGAGCCCCGCGAAGAACATCAGCTCGCTCGCGAGCCACACGATCGTCCCGACCGAGACGGGGTTCGGTCGGTTGACGCTCAGGTGCGGGCGCGTGACAGGGGCAGCCGTTGCGGTTGACACCCCGTCATTATGGCCGACGCGCGGCGGACATGGGTCCAAAGGCCCGGGTCGGCACGACACGAGTCGATCACAGTGCCGCCGGGTCGCCGCCGCTCGGGCGGCGCGTGCCTCCACGTCGCGTCCGCACCGTCTGCACAGGACGTGCCAAGATGCGGTGGTGCCAGGCGGCACGCGACGCGAGGACGGGTGAGGACTCATGGCCACGACCGGGCAGCACGACGGCGACGAGTGGGAGGTCGCCGACCGCGCGGACGCCCCGACGACGTTGCGCGTCCTGCTCTACAGCGACCACGTCGAGACCCGCGAGCAGGTCAAGCTCGCCGTGGGCCGCCGGATCTCCAAGGACCTGCCGCCCGTCGAGTGGGTCGAGGTCGCGACGCCCGACATGGCGATCACGACCGTGGACGCCGGAGGGCTCGACCTGCTCGTGCTCGACGGCGAGGCGGGCAAGGCCGGCGGCATCGGCCTGTGCCGCCAGGTCAAGGACGAGGTCTACCGGTGCCCCCCGGTGCTCGTGCTCATCGCGCGTCCTCAGGACGCGTGGCTCGCGTCGTGGGCGCAGCCCGACGCCGTCGTCTCGCGCCCGCTGGACCCGATCGAGCTGCAGCAGGCCGTCGCCGGGCTGCTGCGCACCGCCCGCGCGGCGTGACCCGGGGGACGGTGTGACGACGGGGCCCGACACGACCGCGACCACCTGGCCGCGCCTGCTCACCCGGCTCGTCGCCGGGACCGACCTCGAGCCGGCCGACGCGCGCTGGGCGATGGACCAGGTGATGAGCGGCTCCGCGAGCCCGGTGCAGCTGGCCGGGTTCCTCGTCGCGCTGCGGTCGAAGGGCGAGACGGTCGAGGAGCTCACGGCGCTCGTCGAGGTGATGCTCCAGCACGCGCGACGCATCAGCGTCCCCGGGCGTGCGGTCGACATCGTCGGCACGGGTGGCGACATGATGCACACCGTCAACATCTCGACCATGGCGTCGCTCGTGGTCGCGGGTGCGGGGGTCCGCGTCGTCAAGCACGGCAACCGCGCCGCGTCGTCGTCGACCGGCGGGGCGGACGTGCTCGAGGCGCTCGGCGTGCGGCTCGACCAGTCGCCCGAGCGCGTCGCTGCCCTCGCGGGCGAGGTGGGCATCACCTTCTGCTTCGCGCAGGTCTTCCACCCGTCCATGCGGCACGCCGCGACGGCCCGCAGCGGCCTCGGCGTGCCGACGATCTTCAACTTCCTGGGCCCGCTGACGAACCCGGCGCAGCCGGCCGCCGCGGCGATCGGGGTGCCCGACGCGCGGATGGCGGGCCTCATGGCGGGAGTGCTCGCCGCGCGCGGGACGTCGGCGCTCGTCTTCCGCGGGCACGAGGGTCTCGACGAGCTCGCCGCGACCGGCCGGGCCGACGTCTGGTGGGTGCGGGACGGCGAGGTCGAGCGCACGGAGCTGGACCCGACGGGCGAGCTCGGGCTCGACGCGATCGCCGTCGGCGACCTCCGCGGGGGTGACGCCGCGTCGAACGCGGGTGTCGTCCGGCGCGTGCTCGAGGGCGAGCAGGGGCCGGTCCGGCAGACCGTCCTGCTCAACGCCGCGGCGGCGCTCGTCGCGGACGGCACGCTCGAGGGCACCGGGAGCGGGACGCTCGTCGAGCGCCTGCGGGCGGGCCTGGGCCTCGCGGCGGCGTCCGTCGACTCGGGGAGCGCCGCGGCCGTGCTCGGCCGCTGGGTCGAGGCCTCGAGCCGGTCCTGACGGCGCGCGACCGACGCGTCAGTCGCCCAGCCCGAGGTCGAACGCCGCCTCGAGGTCGTGCTGCGAGTACGCGCGGAACGCGATGTAGGTCTGCGTGCGCAGCACGCCGTCGACCTTGCTGATGCGGTCCGCGATGACGTCGGCGAGCTGCTCGTGCTCGCGCACGCGGACCATGGCGATGAGGTCGACCTCACCGGTGACCGAGTAGACCTCGCTCACGCCGGCCACCTCCGCCACCTCGGTCGCGATCTCGGGGATGCGGGCCGGTTCGGCGTCGATCATGACGACGGCGGTGAGCATGCGCGTGCCTCTCCCTTGGTGCGGTGACGACCCATCATGCCCCCACGCCGCGCTGCCGCGTAGCCGGGTCGAGGGGGTGGCCCGTGACGTCGTGGGGCGGCGCCCAGCCCTCGGCCCCGGCCGTGCCGGCGGTGCGTGCGAGGGCGTCCGCCTCGTCGAACGGCCCGGCCCCGCCCTCGGCGTCGTCGGCGCGGAGCGGTGCCACGCCCCACGTGCGGGGCGCCGGCACCAGGGTCGGCAGGGGCGCGTCGAGCGCAGCGGTGGTCGTCCGGGCGAGGTCACCGGCCGCCTGCGCGGCCGAGACCGCGGCGGCGGTCGCTCCCGGCGTGCGGAACGCCTCCGCTCCGTGCACCGGGCACGCCCAGCCCTCGTCGACCTCGACGAGGCGCACGCCGGGCTGCTCGAGCCAGTCGAGGACGAGGTCGGTCTCCTCGGGGTGCGCGGCCGAGGCGGGCAGCACGGGTGCGGGGACGTGCTCCGCCGTCGCGACGAGCGCGCCGATCGCCGGACGGGGGTCGGCGCACGGCGGGGTCGCCGTCGTCGACGAGAGGCGGCCGTGGCGGACGACCGCGACCTCCCAGCCGCCGCCGTCGCGGGGCCGTGCGGCGACGAGCTGGGCGTGCGCCGCGGCGCGGCGGGACCGCTGGGCCCGGGCGGCCCCCCGCAGGAACGCCGCGAGCTGGTCCCGCCAGGCGGCGGCCTCCTCGAAGCGCTCGGCCGCGGTCAGCGCGGCGATCCGGGCCGCGTGCACGCGGACGACGGGGCCGGGGTCGCCGAGCATCGCGTCGCGCACGGCCGCGACGACCTCGCCGTAGGCCTGCTCGTCCTGGCCGCCCGTGCACGGCGCGCCGCAGCGACCCATGCCGGCCAGCGCGCACGGGCTGGCCGCCGGGTCGGCGACCCGCGGCAGCCGCGGGGTGCACTGGCGCACGGGGAACGTCGCGTGCAGCGCGTCGAGCGCCTGCTGGGCCGCCGCGCGGCTCGCGAAGGGCCCGATGTGCGCCTCGGCCTCGCCCGGTCGCGGGCCGCCGTCGGCGCGCACCTCGCGGACGACCGACAGGCGCGGGTAGGGCTCGACCGTCAGGCGGACCCAGGGCATGCGCTCGGGAGAGCGCGAGCGGCGGTTGTAGCGCGGCGAGTGCTCCGCGATGAGCCGGAGCTCGCGCACCCGGGCCTCGAGCACGGTGCCGCAGACGATCGGGACCACCTGCTCGGCGAGCCCGACCATCTCGTTCATGCGGCGGCGGTGCTCGGCGGCGGTGAAGTAGCTGCGCACGCGGGTGCGCAGCGAGGTCGCGGTCCCGACGTAGAGGATCTCGCCGCGCGCGTCGCGGAACTGGTAGACGCCCGGCGCGTCCGGCAGCCCGTCCGCGAGGTGGCGCTTGCGGCGGCGCGCGGCGGGCACCGGGTCCGCCGCCGTCGCCAGGTCCTCGAGGTGCGTGACGCCCAGCGGGCCGAGCCGCCCGAGGAGGGCGTGGAGCACGTCCACGGTCGCGCGGGCGTCGGACAGCGCGCGGTGGTCGGGCGTGACCGTCGCACGGAAGTACCCGGCGAGCGTCGAGAGCTTGTGGTTGGGCACCTCGTCGCGCGTCACCGCGCGCCGCGCGAGGGCGACGGTGTCGACGACCTGGTGCGCGGGCCACGCGTAGCCGTGCTCGGCCGCCGCGGCCTTGAGGAAGCCGATGTCGAACCCGGCGTTGTGGGCGACCAGCACCGAGCCGCGCGCGAACTCCAGGAAGCTGGGCAGCACCTCTCCGATGCGGGGCGCGCCGCGCACCATCGACGTCGTGATCCCGGTGAGCGCCGCGATGAACGCGGGCACGGGACCGCCGGGGTCGACGAGGGTCTGGAACTCGCCCAGCACCTCGCCGCCGCGCACCTTGACGGCGCCGATCTCGGTGATGGCAGACGTCGCCGGCGTGCCGCCCGTGGTCTCGAGGTCGACGACCACGAACGTCACCTGCGCGAGCGGCGTCCCGACGGCGTCGAGCGTGAGCTGGACACCGGGCCCCGAGGGGACGGGACCGCGCCCGCCGACGGCCGTGGCACCCGGCAGCCCGGCGAAGGGCGTCGAGCGCGGGACCAGGTGCATGGCGAGGACGGTAGGCCGGGGCACCGACACGACGGGTCGCGCAACGCCGGTCGAGCGGCCGGACGTGCCGGACGGCCGGTCGTGTCGGAGGTCGGTCGTAGCGTCCGGGGCATGATCATCGACTGCGGGACCTGCACGGTGCGCGGGGACGCGTGCGCCGACTGCGTGGTGACCTTCCTGACCATCCCGGTGCGCGCGGCGACCGCCGACGAGGCGCACGGCCGCGACGCCCCTGCGCACGGAGCAGTGCCGTCGGTGTCGGCCGCCGTGTCGTCCGGCGGCGCGCCCGCCGTCGCCACGGCGTCGTCGGCGGCGGCGGCGGCAGGGGCCCCCGGGCGACCGGGTGCCGGGGGAGTGGACCTCGACGACGCCGAGCGCGCGGCGATCGCGGTGCTCGCCGGCCAGGGACTCGTCCCCCCGCTGCGCCTGGTGCGCGCGGTCTGACGCCGTCGGGCGGGCACGCGCCCGGCGCGCCCGGGCTTGGAAGGCACGACACGCGACGGCGGTGCCGGTCGAGGTGACCGGCACCGCCGTCGTGGTCCCGCGCGTGGCGGTTCGTGCCGCCCTCAGCTGGCTCCCGCGGACCTCAGTGGTGCGACTCCTGCGCGGCGCCCGCGTACAGCGCCTCGATCTCGGCGGTGAAGTCGGCGATGACCTTGGCGCGCTTCACCTTGAGCGACGGCGTGAGGTAGTCGTTCGCCACCGTGAAGTCGCTCGTGAGGACCGTGTACTTGCGGATCGACTCCGCGCGGGACACGGCCGAGTTGGCGCGCTCGACGGCACGGTCGAGCGCGGCGCGGACGTCGGGGTGGGTGGCCGCGGCCGTGACGTCCATCTCGGGCAGGCCGTGCGTCGAGAGCCACCCCGGCAGGGACTCGGCGTCGAGCGTCACGAGGGCGCCGATGAACGGCTTCTGGTCCCCGACGACGACGACCTGGCTCACGAGCGGGTGGCCGCGCAGGCGGTCCTCGAGCACCGCGGGCGCGACGTTCTTGCCGCCGGCGGTGACGATGATCTCCTTCTTGCGCCCGGTGATCCGCAGGTACCCGTCGGAGTCCATGGAGCCCAGGTCGCCGGAGCGGAACCAGCCGTCGACGAACGCGTCGGCGGTCGCCTGGGCGTTGTTGTGGTAGCCGACGAAGACGCCGTCGCCCTTGATGAGGATCTCGCCGTCGTCGGCCACGCGGACGGCGAGGCCGGGCAGCGGCGGGCCGACCGTGCCGATCTTCACGGCGTCGGGGACGCTCACGGTCGCGGGCGCGGTGGTCTCGGTGAGGCCGTAGCCCTCGAGCACGTTGAGGCCGACGCCGCGGTAGAAGTGCCCGAGCCGCTCGCCGAGGGGCGCGCCGCCCGAGATGGCCCACTGCGCGTCGCCGCCGAGCGCCGCGCGGATCTTCCCGAGCACGAGGACGTCGGCGACCTTGTGCTGCAGCCGCAGCCACGGGCTCGGGCCGCCCTTCTGGTCGAGCGCGCGCGAGTAGACGATCGCCGTCTTGGCAGCGCGCTGGAAGATCGCGCTCTTGCCGCCCGCCGCGGCCTTCTGCTCCGAGGAGTTGTAGACCTTCTCGAACACGCGCGGGACCGACAGGATGAAGGTCGGCTTGAAGGAGCCGAGGTCCGCGACGAGCGTCTTGGTGTCGGGCGCGTGACCGAGGATCGCTCCCGCCGGGATGATGAGCACCTCGATGAACCGCGCGAACACGTGGGCGAGCGGCATGAAGAGCAGGGTGCGGGACCCGGGCGGGCACACCTCGCCGAGCCGTGCGACGGCGTTGCGGGTCAGCGAGACGAAGTTCGCGTGCGTCAGCTCGGCGCCCTTGGGGCGTCCCGTGGTGCCGGACGTGTAGATGATCGTCGCGACGTCGGAGCCCTGGGCGATCGCGCGCCGACGCACGATCTCCTCGTCGGGCACGGCCGCGCCCGCGTGCGTGAGCGCGGCGACGGCACCGTCGTCGAGCACGAGCACGTCCTGGAGCGCGGGGGTCTGGTCGCGCACCTCGGCCGCGGTCGCGGCCAGCGCCGCCGTCTCGACCACGAGGAGGCGCACGTCGGAGTCGGTGAGGATCCAGGCGATCTGCTCGGCGGACGAGGTCTCGTACAGCGGCACGGGGACGGCGCCCGCCGCCCACACGGCGAAGTCGAGGAGCGTCCACTCGTAGCGCGTGCGGCTCATGATGCCGACGTGGTCACCCGGCTGGATCCCGCGGGCGACCAGTCCCTTCGCCACGGCGACGACCTCGGCCTCGAACTCACGCGCGGAGATCGGGATCCACGGGCCGTCGGGCGTCGTCTTGTGCTCGATGAGCGTCGCGTCGGGGCGGTCGGCCACACGTGCGGCGAGCAGGGTGTTGAGGTTGTCGGACGGGGACACCTCGACGAGGCGGGGGGAGCGGAACTCGTCCATGCTGACTCCAGTGGCAGACGGATGGTGCTGACGACCCTATCGATTCCCCGGTCGAGGGCGGTGCAGGTCCGGTCGTCCTGCATCCGAACGTGTGAGGATCGGTAGCCTGCACCGACGCGCCCGGCACGGGCACGTCCCCACTCCCAGTCAGCAAGGACGGACATGTACGCGATCGGTGTGGACATCGGCGGCACGAAGATCGCCGCGGGTGTGGTGGACGAGGACGGCGTCATCCTCGCCAAGGCGAAGCGCAAGACCGCGGCACGCGATGCGGCCGAGATCGACCGGGCCGTCGCCGACCTCTACACCGAGCTCGCCGCGCAGTACGAGGTGAGCGCGCTGGGCGTCGCGGCGGCGGGCTTCATCGGCTCCGACCGCGCGACGGCGCTCTTCGGAGCGAACATCGCCTGGCGCGACTACCCCCTGCGCGACCGCATCGCCGAGCTCGTGGCCGACGACGTCCGCATCGTCGTCGAGAACGATGCCAACGCGGCGGGCTGGGCCGAGTTCCAGTTCGGCGTGGGGCGCGACGTCGACGACATGCTGCTGCTGACCGTGGGCACGGGCCTCGGGGGCGCGCTGGTCGTCGGCGGACGCCTCGTGCGCGGTGCCTGGGGTGTCGCGGCCGAGGTCGGCCACCTGCGCGTCGTGCCGCAGGGCCACCAGTGCGGCTGCGGCCTGCACGGGTGCTGGGAGCAGTACGCGTCCGGCAGCGCGCTCGTGCGCGAGGCGCGCGCCGCCGCCGCGGCCCACCCGTCCCGGGCGACGCGGCTCGTCGAGCTCGCCGACGGCCGCCCGGACAAGGTGAGCGGCCCCTCGGTGACGCAGGCGGCCAAGGAGGGCGACCCGCTGTCGATCGAGCTCCTCGCCGAGCTGGGCCGCTGGATCGGCGAGGGGTCGGCGTCCGTCGCCGCGCTGCTCGACCCGGCGCTCGTCGTCATCGGCGGCGGCGTCGGTGCGGCCGGCGACCTGCTCCTCGAGCCGGCGCGCGCCGCCTATCTCAGCCAGCTCTCCGGCCGGGGCTTCCGGCCCGAGGCGCGCATCGAGCTCGCCGCGATGGGCAACGACGCGGGCATCGTGGGCGCGGCGGACCTCGCGCGCCTCTGACCGGCACCGCCGGCGGCGGGCCTTCGTCGGCGTCAGACCACGGCGCCCGGCCCCGCGTCGTCGTCGCGCCGGTGCGGCATGCGCCACAGGAGCAGGGCGATGGCGCCGACGAAGGCGACGCCGGCGACGCGGAGGACGACCGACGGCATGTCGCGCCAGACGACGACCGCGACCAGGAGCAGCACGGGGACGCCGACGGTCGCGATCCAGGCCATCGTGAGCAGCGGGTCGCCGCCGAGCACCGGTCCCGGGTCGGGCGGCTGGAAGTGGTCCTCGGCCTCCTCGACGTCGGGGTCGGGCGACCACGCCCGCGGACCCGTCGGCGTGGGTGGCTGCGCGGGGCGCACGGTGCGCGCGCCGGGGGCCTGCGCCCGGGGGAGCGCGGACGGCGGCTCGGGGGGCAGGTCGGTCGCCCTGCGCCGCGGCGGGCCGGCGGGCGGGGCCGTCCCGAGGTCGCCGAGCTCGGCCACGATGGCGCGCCACCGGGCGTCGATGTCGACGTCGGCCTCGGACAGCGGTCCGGTCGCGGGTGTCCCCGGCCCGGCGTCGCCGTCGTCGGCGGAGGCCCGCGGTGCCGGCAGCGCGGCGTCCGACGGCGCGTCCGCGGCGACGGCGTCCGCGTCGCCGGCGAGGTCGGGGCCGGGCTCGCCGGAGCCGGCCGCGTGCTCCTCGCCGGGGTGCTGGTCGTCCCCGTGCCCGCCTGCCGGCGGCTCGGCCGGACCCGGCGTCGCGCCGACGGGCGGGTCGCCGTCCCCCGGCCTCGCCGAGGGCTCGTCGGCGTCGTGCGGACGTCCAGCCATGCAGAGCACTCTAGAGTGGGGACGCTGCGCGCGGGTCGCGCGGGCGCCGCAGCGGAGGTGACGCTTGTTCTACTGGCTGATGAAGCACATCGCGGCCGGACCGCTCCTGCACGGGATGTTCCGTCCGTGGGTGCGTGGCCTGGAGAACGTCCCCGCGGAGGGGGGCGCGATCCTCGCGAGCAACCACCTCGCGGTGATCGACTCGTTCGTGCTGCCGCTCGTGCTCTCCCGGAAGATCCGGTTCATCGGCAAGTCCGAATACTTCACCGGGACCGGCATCAAGGGCCGGCTCAAGGCGGGCTTCTTCCGCGGTGTCGGGACCATCCCGGTGGACCGCGGCGGCGGCAAGGCGAGCGAGGCGGCGCTGCGCACGGGCCTCGCGGTGCTCGAGTCCGGCAACCTCTTCGGCATCTACCCGGAGGGCACGCGCAGCCCCGACGGGCGCCTGTACCGCGGCAAGACGGGCGTCGCGCGCCTCGCGCTGGAGTCGGGCGTGCCGGTGATCCCGGTCGCGATGATCGACACCGACCGCGCCCAGCCCCTCGGCACCGTCATCCCGAAGCCCATCCAGATCGGCATCGTCATCGGCGAGCCGCTCGACTTCAGCCGCTACAAGGGCATGGAGAACGACCGGTTCATCCTGCGGTCGGTGACGGACGAGATCATGTACGCGCTCATGAGCCTCTCGGGCCAGGAGTACGTGGACATCTACGCGGCGACCGCGAAGGCCCGGATCGCCGCAGGCCACGGGACCGACGCGGGCCCCGCGGAGGTGGGTCCGCCCGCTCCCGGCGGTCGCCCGGCCCCCGACGTCCAGGTTCCGGTCCCGCCCCAGGACGAGACGCCGCCGTCAGTAGGATGACGCGGTCGCAGGCGCCCGGTCAGGACCCAGGGCCCCTCGTCGTGCGGTCGGTCGCCCCGATGCTTGCGGGGGTCGTCCGACCCTGAGCTTGATCTGCATCCAACGAGAGGTGTGTCCCGAGATGTCGGTTCGTCGTGTCGCCCTGCTGACCGCCGGTGGCTTCGCCCCCTGCCTGTCCTCCGCCGTCGGAGGCCTCATCGAGCGGTACACGGAGATCGCGCCCGAGATCGAGATCATCGCCTACCAGCACGGCTACCACGGCCTGCTCACGGGCACGAAGGTCGTCGTCGACGACGAGGCGCGGGCCAAGGCCGGCATCCTGCACCGCTTCGGCGGCAGCCCGATCGGCAACTCGCGCGTCAAGCTCACCAACGCCAAGGACTGCGTCAAGCGCGGCCTCGTCCAGGAGGGCCAGGACCCGCTGCACGTCGCGGCCGAGCAGCTCAAGGCCGACGGCGTCGACGTCCTGCACACGATCGGCGGCGACGACACCAACACGACGGCCGCGGACCTCGCCGCGTACCTGCACGAGAACGGCTACGAGCTCACCGTCGTGGGCCTGCCGAAGACGATCGACAACGACGTCGTGCCGATCAAGCAGTCGCTCGGTGCCTGGACGGCGGCCGAGGAGGCTGCCGGGTTCGCGCGCAACATCATCGGCGAGCACCGCTCGGGCAACCGCATGCTCATCGTCCACGAGGTCATGGGGCGCCACTGCGGCTGGCTCACGGCGGCGGCGGCGGCGGAGTACCGCCGGTGGCTGGACACGCAGGAGTGGGTGCCGAGCATCGGCCTGTCGCGCGAGCGCTGGGACGTGCACGCGGTCTTCCTGCCCGAGCTGGCGATCGACCTCGACGCCGAGGCCGCGCGCCTGCGCGAGGTCATGGACACGGTCGGCAACGTGAACATCTTCCTGTCCGAGGGCGCGGGGATGCACGAGATCGTGGCGCAGCTCGAGGCCGCGGGCGAGGAGGTCCAGCGCGACCCGTTCGGCCACGTCAAGCTCGACACGATCAACCCGGGGCAGTGGTTCGCGAAGCAGTTCGCGGAGAAGCTGGGCGCCGAGAAGACGATGGTCCAGAAGTCCGGCTACTACTCGCGCGCCGCGGCGGCGAACGCCGAGGACCTGCGCCTCATCAAGTCGATGACGGACTATGCGGTGGAGTGCGCCCTGCGCGGGGAGTCGGGCGTCATCGGGCACGACGAGGAGAACGGCGACCGCCTCGCGGCGATCGCGTTCCCGCGCATCGCGGGCGGCAAGGCGTTCGACGTCACCGTGCCGTGGTTCGGCGCGCTGCTCGAGGGCATCGGCCAGCCCCTCGTCCCGGGCGGGCATCAGTGAGCGTCGCGCCGGACCCGGCGCTCGTCGCCGGGCTCGACGCGTGGCGCTCCCTGCCCGCGCGTCAGCAGCCGCACTGGCCCGACGCGGACGCCGTCGCCGTGGCGACCGGCGAGCTCTCGACCCTGCCGCCGCTCGTCTTCGCGGGCGAGGCGGACGTGCTCACGGCGCGCCTCGCCGCGGCCGGGCGGGGCGAGGCGTTCCTGCTCCAGGGGGGCGACTGCGCCGAGACGTTCGCCGAGGCGACGGCCGACAACATCCGCAACAAGATCAAGACGATCCTGCAGATGGCCGTCGTGCTCACGTACGGCGCGAGCCTGCCGGTCATCAAGATGGGCCGGATGGCGGGGCAGTACGCCAAGCCGCGCAGCTCGGACGACGAGACGCGCGAGGGCGTGACGCTCCCGGCCTACCGCGGCGACGCGATCAACGGGCACCCGTTCACGCCCGAGGCGCGCATCCCGGACCCGCAGCGGCTGCTCGCCGCGTACCACCGCTCGTCCGCGACGCTCAACCTCATCCGCGCGTTCACCACCGGGGGCTTCGCGGACCTGCGCCGCGTGCACGAGTGGAACCGCGGGTTCCTCGACAACAAGGCGTACTCGCGCTACGAGGAGACCGCGGCGCAGATCGACCGCGCCATCCGGTTCATGGCCGCGTGCGGCGCGGACTTCGACGCGCTGCGCACGGTCGAGTTCTTCTCGAGCCACGAGGCGCTCCTGCTCGACTACGAGCGCGCGCTCACGCGGATCGACTCGCGCACGGGCACGGCGTACGACTGCTCGGCGCACTTCCTGTGGATCGGGGAGCGCACCCGGCAGCTCGACGGCGCGCACGTCGACTTCCTCTCGCGCGTGCGCAACCCCATCGGCGTCAAGCTCGGGCCGACGACGTCGCCCGACGACGCCCTCGCGCTCATGGACCGCCTCAACCCCGCGGACATCCCGGGTCGGCTCACGTTCATCACGCGCATGGGTGCGGGCCGGATCCGCGACGCGCTGCCCGCGCTCGTGGAGAAGGTCCACGCGTCCGGGCGGCCCGTGACGTGGGTGTGCGACCCGATGCACGGCAACACGATCACGTCCGCGAGCGGGTACAAGACCCGGCGCCTCGAGGACGTCCTCGACGAGGTGCGTGGGTTCTTCGAGGTGCACCACGCGGCGGGCACCGTGCCCGGCGGCCTGCACATCGAGCTCACGGGCGACGACGTCACCGAGGTGCTCGGCGGCAGCGAGGAGATCGACGACGCCGGCCTCGCGCGGCGCTACGAGACGCTCGTCGACCCGCGGCTCAACCACCAGCAGTCGCTCGAGATGGCGTTCCAGGTCGCGGAGATGATCCGCGGCGCCTGAGCCCCGCTCGGTGCGACGACGTCGGGCCCCCCCCCCCCACCGGGCGGGGGGGGGCCCGCGGCCCCGCCGGGGGGGGAGGCGCCCCCGGGGGGGCGCGCCGCGGGCCCCCCCCCCCCGCGCGGGGGGGGGGGCCCGACGCGCGTACGAGCGGGGCGGTCAGACGACCCGGAGGGTGATGGTGCTGCCGACGGGCGCCATCGTGCCGGCGGCGACGTCCTGGCTGTGGACGGTGCCGAAGAGCCCGCCCAGCACGTTCTCCTTCGCGACCACGAAGCCCAGGCCCTCGAGCGTCGCCTTCGCGGCCGAGAACTGCTGGCCGAAGACGTTCGGCACCTCCACCAGCGGCGGGCCCTGCGACACCGTGATCGTGATGACGTCGAGGCGGAACGCCTGGCTGTCCGGCGCGAGGCTCTGGGCCATGACCGTGCCGGCGGGGTACTCCGTCGAGAAGTCCGCGGCCTCGGCGACGTTGAGACCCGTGTCGGCGAGCTGCTGGATCGCGACCTCACGGGTCGCACCGAGCACGCTGATGACCGTCACGGGCTCACGGCCGTCGGAGACGGTCAGGGTGACCTCGCTGCCCACGGGGAGCTGGGTGAGCGGCTCCGCGCCCACGGCGATGACGTGGTCCAGCGGTACCTCGTCGTGGTACTCGCGGACAGGCTCGGGCACGACGAAGCCGGCGGACTCGAGGGCCGCGGTCGCGTCGGCCACCGCCAGCCCGGCGAGGCCCTCAGGGACGACCCGCAGGTCGGGGCCCTTGGAGACCACGAGCTCGACGGTGCCGTCCTTGCGCACGCGGTCGCCCTCGGCGGGCGTCGCCGAGACGACGACGTCGTCCGGGACCTGGGGGTCGAACGCCTCCGTGACCGACGCCTCGAGCTCCGCCGCCGCGAGCACGCTCTGCGCCTGGGTGAGCGGCACGCCCTCGAGGCCGCCGGGCACGGTCGTGTACGCGCCCGGGCCTGCGGCGGCGTACCACCACACGCCGCCGGCGGCGAGGCCGAGGACGAGCAGGACCGTCGCGAGGAGGCCGAGCCGGCGGCGCCTCCCGTCGGCCGGCGGCGGGTCGTCCGTGCCGTCGGGGCCGTCGACGCCGGCGCCGATGCGCAGCGCCATCGTGCGACCGAAGGGTGCGCCGTCACCCGGCGCGTCGGCGCGCGCGACGCCGTCGGCCCGGCGGGCGGCGACGTCGAGCGCCTCGGTCGCGTGCGGGTCCGGCGTCGTGGCGCCGTCCGCGTCCCCGGCCGACGCCGGCGCGTCCGCCTCGACCGTGCCCGCGGGCGTGGTCGTCGCGGCCGCGGTGCGGTCGAGCGTCGCGTCGTCGAGCGCTGCGCGCGTGCGGCGCACGAGGTCGAGGGCGGCGCGCGCGTCCGTGGGGCGCTCGTCGGGCTCGCGCGCGGCGAGCGCCTCGACGAGCTCGTCGAGCTCGGCGGGGATCCACGCCACGGCCGCCGACGGGGCCGGCACGTCGGAGTTGACGTGCTGGTAGGCGATCTGGATCGGCGTCGCGCCCGTGAACGGCTGGGCGCCCGTGAGCATCTCGTAGAGCAGGATGCCCGCGGCGTAGATGTCGGTGCGCGTGTCGCTGGCGCCGCGCGCGACGAGCTCGGGCGCGAGGTAGGCGACGGTGCCGAGCACCGTGCCCGTGGTCGTCGCCGTGACCTCGGTGACCGCGCGCGCGAGCCCGAAGTCGGCGACCTTGACGCGGCCGTCGGCCGCGAGCAGCACGTTCTCGGGCTTGATGTCGCGGTGCACGAGGCCGACGCGGTGCGCGGCGGCCAGCGCGTCGAGGACGGCCTCGAGGACGTCGAACGCGTCGCGCACGCTCAGCGGCCCGTCGCTGATGCGGCGGCGGAGGTTGGTGCCCTCGACGTACTCCATCGTGAGGTAGCTGGTCTCGCCGTCGACGCCCTGGTCGAAGACGGCGACGAGGCCGGGGTGCGTGAGGCGCGCCGCGGCGCGGGCCTCACGCCGGAAGCGGGCGACGAACTCCGCGCCGGTGCCCCCCTCGGCGAGGTGGGCGTGCATCACCTTGATGGCGACCTCGCGGTCGAGGCGGCGGTCCACGGCGAGGTACACCGTCGCCATCCCGCCGCGCGCGATCCGGGACAGCACCTCGTAGCGCCCGTCGATCAGGTGACCGAGGAGCGGGTCCGCGAGGGTGGTTGCCACGGCCGCAGTCTACGGAAGGCAGGCCCGCGAACCCGTCAGGCGTACCGGGCCATGTGCGTCTGGACGCTGGCGACGTAGCGGCGCGTGTCCGGGTACATGCCGTAGCGCGCGACGCCCGCGGCGCCCTGGTAGTAGCCCGCGATCGCCGTCGGCAGGTCCGGGCTCGTCGCGACGAGCTGGCGCAGGATCGCGACGCCGGCCGTGACGTTGTCGCGCGGGTCGAGGAGGTTGAGCGGGCGGCCGACGAGGTCCGAGGCCCACTGGCCGGAGCTCGGGATGACCTGCATGGTGCCGATCGCGTTGGCGGGGGAGACGGCCGACTGGTTGAAGCCCGACTCCTGGTACGCGACCGCCTGCGCGAGGGCCGGGTCGACGCCCATGGCCTGCGCCGTGGAGATGACGAGCTGCTGCATCTCGGCCTTGCTCGGCACGCCGATCGCGAGCAGCGTCGCCTTGTTCGCGTTGGCGGACGCGACGGTCGCCTCCGGGTAGGTGCGGCCCGCGAAGGTGTTGCCGACGAGCGCCGTCGTGGGCGTGGCCGCCGGCGCCGCTCCGGGCACGGAGAGCGTCTGGCCGATGCGGATGAGGGCGTTCGCGCCGAGGCCGTTGGCGCTGACGATGGCGGCGGTCGTGGTGCCGTAGCGGGTGGCGATGCCGGAGACGGTGTCGCCGCGCACGACGGTGTGGCTGCCGGCGGCGGGTGCGGCCGGGGCCGGGGCGGCGGCGGGTGCTGCGGTGGGTGCGCCACCGGTCGGGACGGTGAGGGTCTGGCCGATGCGGATGAGCGCGTTCGCGCCGAGGCCGTTGGCGCTGACGATGGCGGCGGTCGTGGTGCCGTAGCGGGTGGCGATGCCCGAGACGGTGTCGCCGCGCACGACGGTGTGGCTGCTGGCGGCGGGTGCGGCCGGGGCCGGGGCGGCGGGTGCGGCGGTGGCTGCGCCACCGGTCGGGACGGTGAGGGTCTGGCCGATGCGGATGAGCGCGTTCGCGCCCAGGCCGTTGGCGCTGACGATGGCGGCCGTCGTCGTGCCGTAGCGGGTCGCGATCCCCGAGACGGTGTCGCCGCGCACCACGGTGTGCGACGCGGACGTGGGCGCGGGAGCGGCCGCGGGGACGGGCGTCGCGGCGGCCGCGGTGGGGATGACGAGCCGCTGGCCGGCCGTGATGGACGCGCGCGCGTCGAGACCGTTCGCGCTGACGATCGCCGCGACCGAGGTCGAGGTCCGCTGCGCGATGTGGCTCACCGTGTCGCCCGGCGCGACGACGTAGTCGCCCGCGTGCGCCGGGGCCGCGGTCGCGGCGACGCCGACGACGGCGAGCGCGAGGCCGACACCGGTGCCGCTCGCGGCGCGGCGCCTCGTCGCTGGGGCGCGCAGGGCGGCGTTCGACGCGGCGTTCGGCATGGGGTGTCTCCGTCGGTTCGAGTCACGCGTGTGACTGGTGTTACTGGTGTGACTGAAGTGAAAGTACCGTGCGGCGGCGCGCCGACGGAAGCGGTAGCGGTGAGCCGGTCGGGTGACCGTAGGGTGACGGCGTGAGCATGGACACGCTGGTGGACGAGTGGCTGACCCTCCCGGACGTGGCCGAGCGCCTCGGGACCGACGTCGGGAAGGTGCGACGCCTGCTGCAGGAGGACAAGCTCGTGGGCGTCCGGCAGGGGGAGCGGCGCATCCTCAGCGTCCCCGCCCGGTTCCTCGCGCCGACGGCCGAGGGCGGCTGGGAGGTCGTGGCGTCGCTGCAGGGCACGCTCGTGCTCCTGCGCGACGCCGGCTTCTCGGAGGAGGAGACCATCGCCTGGCTCTTCACGCCCGACCCCTCGCTCGAGTCGCTCGGGACCGGCGCGACGCGTCCGTCGACGCCGATCGACGCGCTGCGCGCGGGGCACAAGACCGAGATCCGGCGTCGCGCGCAGGCGCTCGCGCTCTGACGTCGAGGCGCTGCCCGGCCCGCTGCGCGCGGGTCAGGCCTGGCGGTGGACCGCCGCCCGGCCGAGCTCGACGAGCATGCCTCGTCCCGGCTCGGCGAGCGGCGCGGCCGCCAGCGCGGACAGCGCCGGCTCGGACAGCTCGGCGATGAGCCCCTCGACGGCCTCGACCGCCCCGGACCGGTGGAGCACGTCCCGGAGCGCGGCGACGTCGTCGGACGTGAGGTCGCGGCGGCCCAGGTGCTCGCGCACCAGGGCGCGGTCCGCGGGGGAGGCCGCGCCCATGGCCCGCGCGACGAGCACGGTGCGCTTGCCCTCGCGGAGGTCGTCGCCGGCCGGCTTGCCCGTCGCCGCCGGCTCGCCGAAGACACCCAGGAGGTCGTCGCGCAGCTGGAAGGCCTCGCCGAGCGGCAGGCCGACCTGCCGGCACCGGTCGACGTGCTCGGCGTCGGCGTCGGCGAGCGCCGCGCCGAGCACGAGCGGGTGCTCGACGCTGTAGCGCGCGCTCTTGGCGCGGATGACCTCGCGCGCCCGGCGCTCGTCGTCGGCCGGGTCCTCGCCCCACGGCAGGGCCTGGGCGAGGACGTCGAGGTACTGGCCGACGGTCACCTCGGTGCGCATCGCGTCGAACACCGCCCGCACCGCGCCGCCCCGGGGCACCGGCAGGTCGGCGACCGCGGCGGTGAGCTCCCGGTCGCACGCGATGAGCGCGAGGTCGCCCAGGAGGATCGCCGCGGACTCGCCGAACCGCTCCGCGGGGCCGGACCACGCGCTGCTCCGGTGCAGCGCCTCGAACGTGCGGTGCGCGGCGGGTCGCCCGCGGCGCGTGTCCGAGCCGTCCATGACGTCGTCGTGGAAGAGCGCGGCCGACTGGAAGAGCTCGAGCGCGGCGCCCGTGCGCACGGCCGCGGTCCGACCTGCGGCGTCGGCCGGGTCGCCCCCGTGCGCGCGCCAGGACCAGTAGCAGAGCGCCGCCCGGAGCCGCTTGCCGCCCGTGAGGATCGCGGCGACCTGCTCGACGAGCGGCGCGGCGTCGCCCAGGGCGGACAGCTCGGCGCCGAGCACCTCGAGGTGCCGCGCGAGCGCGGCGTCGACCTCGGGCCGGACGTGCTCGACGGCGGCCTGGGCGCTCGGGGTCGGGTCCACGGCGCCACCCTACGGGCGGTCAGGCGGGCGTCCGCACCCGTCCGCCGACCGTGACCGTGCGCGCGCTGCCGTCGTCGACGACGCCGATGGAGACGAGCTCGTCGCCGCCCGACCGGACGAACGTCACCTCCGCGGCGAGGTCCGTGGTGGCGAGCGCGGACGGCGGCACCTCGGTGAACCCTGCCTCCGTGAGCGCGCCGCGGTAGAGCGCGACGACGTCCTGCACCGCGGCGGCGGTCCGCAGGTTGAGCGAGACCTCCTGCACCTCGGCGTCGCCGACCGGTACGGCGGAGGTCACGAGCACGACGGCGTCCGGCGGCACGGGCAGCAGGTCCGTGGGGAACCCGGCGACGAGGGCGCCGACCTCCGAGTGTTCGTCCGGCGCCGCCGTGACGAGGGGCTCGCCCTCGTCGGCCGGTGCGGGCTCGGGCGGCGCGGGCGTGGCCGTGGGTGCGGGAGCGGCGACGGTCGGGGTCTCCTGCGGCGCGTCCTGGCCGCACGCCGCGGTGCCCGTGACCAGCAGGAGCGCGGCGGTCGCCGCGGCGAGCGCGGCCCGCGCACGCGGGGTGCTCGGGGCCACGTCTCGGACGCTCGACGTGCCGGCGTGGGCCATGGACCCACGGTAGCCCGCGCCGGGCCGGTGGGCGCCCCGGGGGCACGGCCCGTCGCTGCACGGGGCACGCCCGCCCGCCCGGCGCCGTGCACGGTGCCGGTGCCGGTCCGCCGCGGCGCCTCGTCCACAGCCGCGCCTCGTCCACAGCCCGCGGGGTCCGTCCGGCGCGGGGCGGCGGGGACCGGCTGCGATGGGCGCATGCCGACGACGATCCGCACCTCCGAGCCCCGCGAGCTCCTCTCGCTCATCCCGTTCCAGCTGGGGTTCCAGCCGACCGAGAGCGCCGTCCTGCTCAGCCTGCGTGGCGAGCGGTCGCGCGTGGGTCTCGTGGCGCGGGTCGACCTCGCGGACGTCGCGGACCCCGAGCACGGCGGCCACGTGGCGCGCTCGGTCGTCCGGCACCTCGAGGAGGACGGCGCGACCCGCGCGGTCCTCGTGCTCTACCCCGGGCGCTCGCGGGCCGCGGCCGCGGGGCTCGTGCGCGACGTGCGGGCGGTCGTCGGGGACGCCGCGGCGCACCTCTTCGGCCAGGTCGACTGCTGGGTCGTCGGGCCCGGGGGCTACTACGCGCCGGACTGCGCCGACCCCGGCTGCTGCCCCGGCGAGGGCCGCCCGCTCGAGGAGCTCGCGTCGACCCGGGTCGGCGCGGAGATGGTGCTCTCGGGGGCCGCGGTGCTGCCGTCGAGGGACGACGTGGGTCGCATCCCCCCGGCGTCCGAGCCCGCCCGGCGCGCCGCGCGTCGCGCCGCGCAGCGGTGGTCGCGCCGGGTCGAGGGCGCCGTGGACCCCGGCGAGCTGCACGCCTGGCGCCGGGAGGGGCTCGCGCTGTGGCGGGCCGAGGTCGAGCATGCGGTCGCGGCGATGGACGCCGGCGTGCGTACGGGGACCGCGACGGGACGGGGGGCGGCGCGCGGCCGGCCCGCCCCGGGCCCCCTGGAGCCCGTCGTCGCCGGCAGGCTCCAGGCGTTCCTCGCCGACGTGCTGTGCCGCGACGCCGCCCTCCTCGGCTTCGTGCCGGGCTCGGCCCGCGCGGCCGACCGGCTCGTGGCCGGCGACTCGACCGGCGTGGCGGCGGTGCTCGCCGCGATCTTCGAGCCCCGGCCCGGGGTCGCGCCGGACCCGGTGCTCGCCGCGGCCTCCACGGTCCTGCTCGAGCAGGTCGTCGCGCACAGCGCGCGCCGCGGGCAGGGCCCGGCGCTCACGCTGCTCGGCGTGCTCGCGTGGTGGCAGGGCGACGGCGCCCGCGCCGCTGTGCTGGTCGACCGCGCCCTGAGGTCCGAGCCGGGCTACCGCCTCGCCCTCCTGGTCGACGAGGCGCTCGCCGCCGGCCTGCCGCCGGGCTGGATCCGTCGGTCGACGGCCTGAGGGGCCGTCCGCGGGGCGGAGGGGAGGACGAGGCGGGTGCCGGGTCGCCGGGGAGCGCCCTCGCGGTCGTCGCAGCGGGGCGTCCAGGGTGCCGCCGCGGTCCCGGGGGCGCGGGCGCGCCGATCCGGTACGGTCGGTGGCGAGCCGTGGGCCTCGTCACTCGTCCGAAGGAGCATCGATGAGCGTGGTGGTGGGCTACGTGGCCACCCCGGAGGGCGCCGCGGCGCTCGAGGCGGCGACCGAGGAGGCGCGGAGCCGGGGGGTGCACCTCGTCGTGATCCTCAGCGAGCGCGGCAACCGCTTCGGCAGCGACGCGCCCGACGTCGAGAGCGCCGCCGAGGAGGTCCGGACCCGGCTCGCGTCCAGCGGCGTCGAGCACGAGGTGCGTCTCACCGGCAAGGGCCGGGACGTCGCCGAGGAGATCATCGACGCCGCGCAGGAGTCGGGCGCCGAGCTCATCGTCATCGGCCTGCGGCGTCGAAGCCCGGTCGGCAAGCTGCTCCTCGGCTCCAACGCGCAGCGGATCCTGCTCGACGCGCCGTGCCCCGTCCTCGCGGTGAAGCCCTCGACGGCCTGACCCGTCGGGCGCGACGCCGCTGCTCAGGGCGCCGCGCGCGGGCCCGGGCGATCCCTCGCGCGAGCGGCCCGACGGTCGTCCCGGGGCGGCCCGGACGTCACCCGGACGGCTCGTCGGGCATGGATCGGGACCCTCCGGACGTTACAATGTCCGTCTACTCCCGGACCGTCTCTGCGAGCCTGGCGCTGCCGAAAGGTTCTTCGTGTCATCCCTCTCCTCTGTTCCCTCCCTCCCGCGCGAGTTCGAGCACCCTGCCCTGCAGGAGCTCGTGCGCGTCGGCCGCACCCACGGCACCGTGGCCGCGGCCGACCTCAGGGCTGCCTGCGAGGTCGCCGACGTGGCCCCGGCACGCCTCAAGCGGGTGCTGCGCGGCCTGGCCGACGCCGGCGTCGCCGTGAGCGACGCCGTCCCGGCGCGTCCCGCGGTCGCCGCGGCCGCCGCGCGCCGATCGACCACCACCACCGCGCTGGCCCCCGAGGCCGGCGCGGCGAAGCCCGCCGCCAAGGCGGCGGCCAAGCCCACCGCCAAGGCCACCGCGGCCAAGGGCGCGGCGAAGACGGGCCCGGCGAAGGCCGCCGTCGGCGCCGCAGCCGCGAAGAAGTCCGCCGCGGCCGCGTCGCGCCCCGACACGGACGACGTCGACGAGAGCGACGACGACCTCGAGGCCGAGCCGGCCGAGGACGAGGTCGTCGCCGAGGAGGTCGTGGTCGACGAGGTCGACGCGGAGGTCGAGACCGTCGAGGACGAGGTCGCCGCCGACGAGACGGAGACGGACCCCGAGGCCGAGACGAAGGCCCCCGCGCCTGCCGCCGCGGCCGCGGAGGAGGAGACCGAGGACGCCGGCTTCACGTACTCCGACGCCGACGACGACGACGC
Source organism: Actinotalea solisilvae (assembly GCF_016464425.1). Classification (GTDB taxonomy): domain Bacteria; phylum Actinomycetota; class Actinomycetes; order Actinomycetales; family Cellulomonadaceae; genus Actinotalea; species Actinotalea solisilvae. Next base: position 87,986 of record NZ_JADDKQ010000015.1, on the reverse strand, counting down.
CCCGGCCCAGCAGGTCGTCACGGCCGGTGCCACGGCGGACCCGGTCAAGGACTACCTCAAGCAGATCGGCAAGGTCGCCCTCCTCAACGCCGAGCAGGAGGTCGAGCTCGCCAAGCGCATCGAGGCCGGCCTGTTCGCGGACGAGAAGCTCGCGGCGAACCCGAAGCTCGAGCCCAAGCTGCGGCGCGAGCTCGAGTGGATCGCGTCCGACGGCCGTCGGGCCAAGAACCACCTGCTCGAGGCCAACCTGCGCCTCGTCGTGTCGCTCGCCAAGCGGTACACGGGCCGCGGCATGCTCTTCCTGGACCTCATCCAGGAGGGCAACCTCGGTCTCATCCGCGCGGTCGAGAAGTTCGACTACACCAAGGGCTACAAGTTCTCGACCTACGCCACGTGGTGGATCCGCCAGGCGATCACGCGCGCCATGGCGGACCAGGCGCGGACCATCCGCATCCCGGTGCACATGGTCGAGGTCATCAACAAGCTCGCCCGGGTCCAGCGGCAGATGCTCCAGGACCTGGGCCGCGAGCCCACGCCCGAGGAGCTCGCCAAGGAGCTCGACATGACGCCCGAGAAGGTCGTCGAGGTCCAGAAGTACGGTCGCGAGCCCATCTCGCTGCACACGCCCCTCGGCGAGGACGGCGACAGCGAGTTCGGCGACCTCATCGAGGACTCCGAGGCGGTCGTGCCCGCGGACGCGGTGAGCTTCACGCTCCTGCAGGAGCAGCTGCACCAGGTGCTCGACACGCTCTCGGAGCGCGAGGCCGGCGTCGTCTCGATGCGGTTCGGGCTGACCGACGGTCAGCCGAAGACGCTCGACGAGATCGGCAAGGTCTACGGAGTCACGCGCGAGCGGATCCGGCAGATCGAGTCGAAGACCATGTCGAAGCTGCGCCACCCGAGCCGGTCGCAGGTGCTGCGCGACTACCTCGACTGAGGTGGTCCGCCGCTGGACCGGCAGGCTGCTGCTGGTCTGTGCCGTGGTGTGGGCGGTGACCGTCGCGGGCCTCGCGGTCCGGGACGGTCACGCCGACCCCGTGCTCGTGACGATCGCGGTCCTCGCGCTCGTCGGCGGGGTCGCGCTCGTCGTCACCGACGCCCGCCACGAGCGCAGTCGGAGCTCCTGAGGGACGTGCCGCCGCCCGAGGACACCGGCGTCCCTCGGGCACGGTGCGCCGCGGCGCCCCCGCGCGTCCCGGCCCGGTGGTGCGACCGCCCGCTCAGGCCCCCACGCCGACGAGCACCGCGACGAGCCACACCGCCGCGGCGGCGCAGGCGAGGCCGAGCTCGACGAGCATGCCGAGCGCCGTCGCCTTGAGGGCGAGCACGGCGGAGCGCCGCGCCTGGGCGACGTCGCGCAGGCGCAGGTACTCCATGCCGAAGAGCCCGAGCGGGAAGAAGATCAGCAGCCCCGCGACCGGGATGACGAAGAAGCCCACGATCCCGGCGAGGCCCGCGACGACGAGCGACCGGCGTGGGACGCCCGCCCCGGAGACCCGTCGGCCCGCCACGACGTAGGTCGCGGCCCAGCCGGCCGCGAGGAGCAGGCCCACGACGGCGAAGACCACCCACCCGGCGGCCTCCTCGGCGTCGATGGCCCACACGAGCACGGCGGCGGCGATGAGGAGCGAGCCGGGCAGGACGGGCACGACGATGCCCACGAGCCCGACGAGGATCGCGAGGCCGACGAGCGGGGTCACCAGGTCCACGGCCGGTCCTCCTGGGACGCGTCGGGCGTGGGGGGGCCGGTCGGCCGCGGCTGGCGTGGGTCCGACGTGGGGCCCGGCACGGACGAACCGTGCCGGGCCCCTCGTCGAGGTCGGGTCAGCGCAGGGCCGCGGCGCCGTGCTCCTCGCGCAGGCGGTCCGTCTCGTCCTGGACGTGGACGGCGACGTCGGCGAAGGCGGCGGCGTGCCGGCGCGCGTGGTGCGCGCAGAAGAGGAGCTCGCCGCTCGGCAGGACGACGCGCACGTATGCCTGAGCACCGCAGCGGTCGCAGCGGTCGGCTGCGGTCAACGGGGAGGTCTGTGTCGTGGTCACCGCTCCATAGAACCACCCGCCGGGGACACCAGCCCGCCGGACCGGGCCGAATTCGCTCACCGCGTAGTCCCTTCGTCCCTTGCCCCGCACGGCGCGACCTCACCGTGACCCGACCGTGACCGCATCGGTACGCGGTGACGGGCCCGGGCGGAGCAGCCGCCCGCGCCGCGGGCGCGCGCTCGTGGGGGCCGCGGGCGGCCGCGCCTCCCGGGCCGTGTCCGGGGGAGCGTCTACCCTCGTCGAGTGACCAGCACGGTGTCCGAGTCCAGCTATACCGCCCGCCACCTCTCCGTCCTCGAGGGGCTCGAGGCGGTGCGGAAGCGACCCGGCATGTACATCGGGACGACCGACTCGCGCGGCCTGATGCACTGCCTCTGGGAGATCATCGACAACTCGGTCGACGAGGCGCTGGGCGGGCACTGCGACCGGATCGACATCGTGCTCCACGCGGACGCGTCGGTCGAGGTGCGGGACAACGGGCGCGGCATCCCGGTCGACGTCGAGCCCAAGACGGGCCTCACGGGCGTCGAGGTGGTCTTCACCAAGCTGCACGCGGGCGGCAAGTTCGGCGGCGGCTCCTACGCCGCCTCGGGCGGCCTGCACGGCGTCGGCGCGAGCGTCGTCAACGCGCTCTCCTCGCGGCTCGACGTCGAGGTGGACCGCGGGGGGAAGACCCACCGCATGACCTTCCACCGCGGCGAGCCCGGCGTGTTCTCCGACCCCGCGGGCCGTGTCGACCCGGACGCGCCGTTCACCCCCTTCGTCGACGCGTCCGAGCTCGCGGTCGTGGGCAAGGTCGCGCGCGGCCGCACGGGGACGCGCGTGCGCTACTGGGCCGACCGCCAGGTCTTCCCGCGCACCGCGGTCTTCTCGTACGACGAGCTCGTCTCGCGCGTCCGGCAGACGACCTTCCTCGTCCCGGGCCTGACGGTCACGGTGCGCGACGAGCGCGGCCTGCCGGGCACGCCCGGGGCCGACGGCCCGCACGAGGAGACCTTCGTGCACCACGGCGGCACCGTCGACTTCGTCGAGTTCCTCGCGCCGGACACCCCGGTGACGGACACGTGGCGCCTCACGGGCTCGGGCACGTTCACCGAGACGGTGCCGGTGCTCGACGGCCGCGGCCACCTCACCTCGCAGGAGGTCACGCGCGAGTGCGAGGTCGACGTCGCCCTGCGCTGGGGCACGGGCTACGAGACCGAGATGCGCACGTTCGTCAACATCATCTCGACGCCCAAGGGCGGCACGCACCTCGCCGGGCTCGAGCAGGCGCTCGTCAAGACGGTGCGCAAGCAGGTCGAGCTCAACGCCCGCCGGCTCAAGGTCTCGACGAAGGACACGTCCGAGCGGATCGAGAAGGACGACATCCTCGCGGGGCTGACGGCGGTGCTCACGGTCCGGCTCGCGGAGCCGCAGTTCGAGGGCCAGACGAAGGAGGTCCTCGGCACGGGTCCCGTGCGCGGCATCGTCGCGAAGGTCGTCGAGACCGAGCTCACCGCGCTGCTCACGTCCCCCAAGCGCGACCTCAAGACGCAGGCCTCGCTCGTCCTGGACAAGATCGTCGCGGAGATGCGCGCGCGGCTCTCGGCGCGCAAGCAGAAGGAGATCTCGCGGCGCAAGAACGCGCTCGAGACCTCGGCGCTCCCGTCCAAGCTCGCCGACTGCCGCAGCGACGACGTCGGCCGCAGCGAGCTCTTCATCGTCGAGGGCGACAGCGCGCTCGGCACGGCCAAGCTCGCGCGCAGCTCGGACTTCCAGGCGCTCCTGCCGATCCGCGGCAAGATCCTCAACGTCCAGAAGGCGTCCATCTCGGACATGCTCAAGAACGCCGAGTGCGCCGCGATCATCCAGGTGATCGGCGCCGGCTCGGGCCGCAGCTTCGACCTCGACGCCGCGCGCTACGGGAAGATCGTGCTCATGACGGACGCCGACGTCGACGGCGCCCACATCCGCACGCTGCTGCTCACGCTCTTCTTCCGGTACATGCGTCCGCTCGTCGACGCCGGCCGCGTCTACGCGGCCGTGCCGCCCCTGCACCGGGTCGAGGTCATCGGGGGAGGCTCGCGCAAGAACGAGTACGTCTACACGTACTCGGAGGCCGAGCTCGCGGCGACGCTCAAGAAGCTCGAGCGCTCGGGCCGCCGGTACAAGGAGGACATCCAGCGGTACAAGGGCCTGGGGGAGATGGACGCCGACCAGCTGGCCGAGACGACCATGGACCCGCGGCACCGGACGCTGCGCCGGGTCACCGCGCAGGACGCCGCCGGCGCCGAGGCCGTGTTCGAGCTGCTCATGGGCTCGGACGTCGGCCCGCGCCGCGACTTCATCGTCGCCGGCGCCGCCGGGCTGGACCGTGCCCGCATCGACGCGTGACGCCGGGTGCCTGCGCGGGCCGGCGCGCCGTCCGGTCGGGGTGACGGCGGACCGGACGACGGCGCCCATCGCCTAGGGTCTGTCCTCGTGAGCACGCTCGAACCGATCTCCGTCCGCGCCGACGCGCCCGCGGTGCTGGAGCTGCCGCCCGCGCACCTCGAGCTGACGTGGCGACCGCTCCAGGAGACCGACGCGGACGCGCTGTTCGCGCTGGTCCAGGCGGTCGAGGAGGCCGACGCCCCGGCCCAGCGCGAGTCGCACGACGAGGTCGTCGAGCTCTTCGAGGGCGCATGGAAGGACCTGCACCGCGACAGCCTCGGCGGCTTCGACGCGTCGGGCGCCCTGCGCGCCTACGGCCTGGTCGAGGTCCGTCCGGGTGACGCCCGGACGGTCCGGGCGTTCCTGCGCGGGGGAGTGCACCCGCAGTGGCGCGGCCGCGGGCTCGGCCGGGCGGTCTCCGCGTGGCTCGAGGGTCGCGGCCGGCAGAAGCTCGTCGAGACGGGCAAGGAGCTGCCCGCGCGCCTCGCGGTCTTCGTCGACGAGGCCGCGCGCGATCAGCGGCGGCTGTGGGCCGCCGCGGGCTTCAGCCCGGTGCGCTGGTACACCGGCATGCGCCGCGACCTCGCGGCACCGCTCCCGGACGCGCCCGTCCCGGACGGCGTGCGCATCGTGCCGTGGTCGGCCGAGCTCGACGACGCCGTGCGGCGGGCGCACAACGAGGCCTTCGCCGACCACTGGGGCTCCGAGCCCCAGACGCCGGAGACGTGGCGCCACGACGCGCACTTCCGTCCGGCGTGGAGCTTCGTCGCGCTCGCCGAGGGCGGGCAGCCGGGCGACGACCACGCGCCGGACGCACCGGTCGTCGCGGGCTACCTCCTCTCGGGCGCCTACGAGCAGGACTGGGAGCCGCTCGGCTACACGTGCGGCTCCACCGAGCTGCTCGGCGTGCGGCGCCCCTGGCGCGGCACAGGGCTCGGCTCGGCGCTCCTGCGCCACGCGATGGAGGCCTACCGGGCCGACGACATGCAGTACGCGACCCTCGGCGTCGACACGGCGAACCCCACGGGCGCGCACGGTCTGTACGTCCGGCTGGGGTACGAGCCGACCCAGGGCCAGGTCCTCTACAGCGTCGAGCTCTGAGGGCGGACCCGCAGGCAGCGTGAGCGTGAGGGCCGACGGGCCGCCGCTCAGCCCAGCGCGTGCACCGGGGCGGCGAGCGCGACGCCCGAGCCGTCGCGACGCGGGTCGGGCGCAGGGAGGTCGAGCGCCTGGCCCGCCGAGCCCGTCGCCCGCACCGGCGCCGCGCCGACCCACGCGAGGAGGAGGGTGTCCTCGCCGCGCAGGAACCGCTGCGCCCGCACGCCGCCGGTCGCCCGGCCCTTGCCCGGGTAGAGCTCGAACGGCGTGACCTTGGCCGAGCCCGGCTGGGTGCCCGGCAGCGCGCCGGAGGTCCCCGCGACGGTCACGACGACGGCCTCGGGCGTCCCGGCCGGCACGGCGCCGAAGAACACCGCGCGCTCGCCGGGCGCGAGCTTGACGCCCGCCATGCCGCCGGCGGGCCGGCCCTGGGGCCGGACGGTCGCGGCGCCGAAGTGCAGCAGCTGGGCGTCGCTCGTGACGAACACCAGCTCGTCGTCGTCGCCGACCGTGGTGGCACCCACGACCTCGTCGCCGTCGCGCAGCCCGATGACGTCCCACGCGTCGCGGGCCGGCGCCTGCTCGCTCACGACGCGCTTGACGACGCCCGCCGCCGTGCCGACGGCCAGCGTGGGCGCGTCGGCGCCCAGGCCGACCAGCGCGAGCACGCGCTCGCCCGCCGCGAGCTCGAGGACCTCGCTCACGGGCACGCCGCCCGAGAGCGACGGCGGCCCGTCGGTGGGCGGCATGCCCGGCAGGTCGAGGACGGGCAGTCGCAGCACGCGGCCGCGGGTCGTCACGGCGCCGATCTCACCCCGCGTCGAGGTGAGGACGGTCGACGCGAGCACGTCGTGCGCGGAGCGGCGGCCGCCGCGCACGGGCGCGGCGTCGTCGGCGGTGCGCGCGAGCAGGCCCGTCCCGGAGAGCAGGGCCCAGCACGGCGTGTCGGCGATCTCGAGCGGGGCCTGGCGCGCCGCGGGCGCCCCCACCACGCCCGTGCCGCCCGCGTGCTCGAGCAGGATCGTGCGCCGGGGCGTGCCGAACGTGCGGGCGACCTCCGCCATCTCGTCGCTCACGACCGTCCGCAGCCGCGCGTCGTCGCCGAGGACGGCCTCGAGCTCGGCGATCTCGCGCCGCAGCTCCTCGGCCTCCTTCTCGAGCTCGATCCGGGAGAACTTCGTGAGGCGGCGCAGGCGCAGCTCGAGGATGTACTCGGCCTGCGGGTTCGACAGGTCGAAGACGCTCATGAGCCGCTCCCGCGCGACCTCGGCCGTGTCCGACGCGCGGATCACCTGGATGACCTCGTCGATGTCGAGGATCGCGACGAGCAGGCCCTCGACGAGGTGCAGCCGCTCGCGGCGCTTCGCGAGCCGGTGCTCGGAGCGCCGGCGCACGACCGTGATCCGGTGGCTCACCCAGACCTCGAGCATGTCCCGCAGGCCGAGCGTGCGCGGCTGGCCGTCGACGAGCGCGACGTTGTTGATCCCGAAGGAGTCCTCCATCGGCGTGTACCGGTAGAGGTGCTCGAGCACGACCTCGGGGTCGAACCCGCTCTTGACCTCGATGAGCAGGCGCAGCCCGTGCTGACGGTCGGTGAGGTCCGTGACGGCGGTGATGCCCTGGAGCTTCTTCGCCTGCACGCCCTCCTTGATCTTCTCGATCACCTTCTCCGGGCCGACGAGGTAGGGCAGCTCGGTCACGACGATGCCCTTGCGGCGCGGCGTGACGTTCTCGACCTTCGCCGTCGCGCGCGTGCGGAAGCTGCCGCGGCCCGTGCGGTACGCGTCGCGCACGCCCTCGAGGCCGACGATCTTGCCGCCGCCCGGCAGGTCGGGCCCGGGCACGAAGCGCATGAGGTCCTCGAGCGACGCGTGCGGGTGCGCGACGAGGTGCCGCGCGGCCGCCACGACCTCGACGAGGTTGTGCGGGGCCATGTTGGTCGCCATGCCCACGGCGATGCCCGACGTGCCGTTGACGAGCAGGTTGGGGATCGCGGCGGGCAGGACCTCGGGCTGGGTCAGCTTGTTGTCGTAGTTCGGCACGAAGTCGACGACGTCCTCGTCGAGGTCCGCGACCATCGCCATCGCCGCGGCCGCGAGGCGAGCCTCGGTGTACCGCGGCGCCGCCGGCCCGTCGTCGAGCGAGCCGAAGTTGCCGTGCCCGTCGACGAGCGGCAGCCGCAGGGAGAACGGCTGGGCGAGGCGCACCAGGGCGTCGTAGATGGGGCTGTCGCCATGGGGGTGCAGCTTGCCCATGACCTCGCCGACGACGCGTGCGCTCTTGACGTACGCGCGGTCGGGCCGCAGGCCCATGTCGGCCATCTGGAAGAGGATGCGGCGCTGGACCGGCTTGAGGCCGTCCCGCGCGTCCGGCAGGGCGCGCGCGTAGATGACCGAGTAGGCGTACTCGAGGAACGAGCCCTCCATCTCGGCCGCGACGTCGATGTCGACGATCGTCTCCTCGACGGGTCCGCTCGGGGCGTCCGGGGTGCGGCGGGCCATCGGCGAGGCTCCTCGTCAGGTCGGTCGTGCTGGGGCGTGCGGGTGGTGCGGGCCGGCGGCCCGACGGGGCCGCACGCGTCCCCATTGTCGCTGCTGGCCGGGGGACACCCGTCCACCGACGCGCCCGGCGGCTAGCCTGGACCGGTGAGCGACGCGGCGGCCCCCACACCGCAGCCGGCGTCCCCGCCTGCCGAGCCGGCCGGCTACCCCCGCCACTGGGAGGCCGACGTCGTGCTCCGCGACGGGGGCACGGCGCGCGTGCGGCCGATCCTCCCGGGCGACGCCGACCGCCTCCAGGCGTTCCACGTGCGCCAGTCCGAGCGCTCGACCTACTTCCGCTTCTTCGCGCCGCTCGAGCGGCTGCCTGAGCGGGACCTCTCGCGCTTCACGCAGGTCGACCACCACGACCGCGTCGCGCTCGTCGCGGTCGCCGACGAGGACGCGGGCGAGCGCATCATCGCCGTGGCCCGGTACGACCGGACGGGCCCGGGCGAGGCCGAGGTCGCCTTCAACGTCGCCGACGACCACCACGGCCGCGGGCTCGGCTCGGTGCTCCTCGAGCACATCGCCGCCGCGGCGCGCGAGCGCGGCATCCGCCGGTTCACGGCCGAGGTGCTGCCGCAGAACGGCGCGATGCTCGCGGTGTTCCGCGTCGCCGGCTACGCCGTGAGCCAGCACCTCGACGACGGCATCGTCACCGTGTCGGTCGACCTCGACCCGACCGAGCGGTCCCTCGCCGTCATGGCGGACCGCGAGCACCGCGCCGAGGCGCGCAGCGTCCGGACGCTGCTCACGCCCCGGTCGGTGCTGGTGGTGACCGACGGCGGCGCGGAGACCCGCCCCCAGGCGCTCGCGGTCGTCGACCACCTCCTCGGGGCGGGCGCGCCGTCCGACGCCCCCGCCGTGGCGCGCCCCGCGGTGCACGCCGTGGGCCTGGGCGACGCGGCGGAGGTCGCGCAGGACGTGCCCGGCGCGCCCGCGGTGCAGCACTGGCCCGACGTCGCCGCGGTGCCCGGCCCGGTCGACCTGCTCGTCCTCGCCGTCGCGGCCGAGGCCGCCGCGGGCGTCGTCCGCCGGTGCGCGCGGCTCGGCGCCCACGCCGTCGTCGTCCTGTCGCGCGGGTTCGCCGAGACCGGGCCGGACGGCCTCGCGCACCAGCGGGACCTGGTCCACACGGCGCACGGGATCGGCATGCGCGTGCTCGGTCCGGCGTCCTTCGGGTTCTTCCGGCACGGCGTCGCCGCCGACGAGCCGACGGTCAACGCGTCGCTCACCCCGGTCGTGCCGCAGCCGGGCCGCCTCGCGCTGTTCTGCCAGTCCGCGCCGCTCGCGGTCGGCATGCTCGCCTCGGCCCGGCGCCGCGGCCTCGGCCTGTCGACGTTCGTGTCGTCGGGCAACCGCGCGGACGTCTCGGGCAACGACCTCATGCAGTTCTGGACGGAGGACGAGGCGACGTCCGTCGTCGGCCTCTACCTCGAGTCGATCGGCAACCCGCGCAAGTTCACGCGCGTCGCCCGGCGCCTGGCCGCCGCGAAGCCCGTCGTCGTGCTCACCGCGGGCCGGTCGGGTCACGTCGTGCCCGCGGGGCACGCGGTCCGCTCGACGCGGGTGCCCCGCAGGGCGCTCGACGAGATCCTGCGGCAGGCCGGCGTCGTGCGGGTCGACAGCCAGCACCAGCTGCTCGACGTGGCCCAGCTCCTCGTGCACCAGCCCGTGCCCGCGGGCCGACGGGTGGCCGTGCTCACGGGCTCGGAGTCGCTCGCGGCGCTCGTCGCCGAGGCGGCGGCGTCCGCGGGGCTCACCGTGGTCGACCGGCGGGCGATCCTCGCGGCGGGGGAGTCCGACGAGGAGATGGCGCGCCTCGACGCGACCCTGGCCGCCGTCTACGCCGACCAGGGCGTCGACGCCGTGGTCGTCGCGCACGTGCCCACGCTCGGTGCCCCGGACCCGCGGATCGCCGCGGCCGTCGCACGCGCGGCCGCGGGGTCCGGCCGGACCACGGTCGCGTGCGTGCTCGGCCTGAGCGGCGTGACGGCCGAGCTCACGGCGCCCGACGCCGACGGCGAGCCCCGGACCGTCCCGGCGTACGCGGCACCCGAGGACGGCGTCGTCGCGCTCGCCGCGGCGGCCCGGCACGCCGCCTGGCGTGGCCGCGACCACGGCCAGCCGCTCGACCCGCCCGGCATCGACCGCGCGGCCGCGCGACGGCTCGTGCTGGCGGCGCTCGAGGCGTCCCCGCAGGGGGGAGCGCAGCCCGACGGCGACGACGGCGGCGCGGACGGCGCGGCCGGCACGGGCCCCGAGGGTGGCGTGCCGCTCGACCAGGCCGCCGCACGCGAGCTGCTCGCCTGCTACGGGATCCCGGTGTGGCCCACGCGCCGCGTCCACGACGAGGACGAGGCCGTCGCCGCCGCCGAGGAGCTCGGCTGGCCCGTCGCGCTCAAGAGCACCGTCGCGCAGCTGCGGCACCGGATCGACCTCGGCGGCGTGCGGCTCGACGTCGCGGGACCGGTCGCGCTGCGCGAGGCCCTCGCCCAGATGAAGGCCCACCTCGGGCCGTCGGCCGCGGGGCAGCCGTTCGAGGTGCAGGCGATGGCGCGCAACGGCGCGGCGTGCGTGGTCCGCACCGCCGAGGACCCGCGGTTCGGGCCGGTCATCTCGTTCGGCCTCGCGGGCGACGCGGTGGACCTGCTGGGCGACGTCGCGCACGCGGTCGCACCCCTGACCGACGTCGACGTCGCCGACATGGTGCGCAGCGTGCGCACCTCGGCGCGCCTCTTCGGCTACCGCGGCCTGCCCGCGCTCGACGTCGCCGCGCTCGAGGACGTGCTCGGACGCGTCTCGGTGCTCGCGGACGACCTGCCCGAGGTCCGCTCGCTCGAGCTCCACCCCGTCGTCGTCGCCGAGCAGGGCGTCGCGGTGCTCGCGGCGCGCGTGGAGCTGGGCGCGGCGGGGCGTGCGGACGGCGCGCGCCGCGCGCTCCCGCAGTAGCGCCCGGCGGGGGCCGCCGGACCGGCCTGGGGATCAGACGGGTCCGGTCGTGATCGGTGGGAGGATGTGCAGATGCCCGGAACCACGACCGACCTGCGCCGCAGCCTGCACCACGCGGGCTACTACCCCGAGCTCGTGGGGGACGTCCTCGACGTCGCCCTGGCGGGCGAGGAGGTGCTCGGCCACCTCGTGCACCCCGAGACGACGTTCGACTCCGCCGAGGTGCGCCGCCACGTGACGGTGCTCGTCCTCACGCCCACGCGCCTGGTCCTCGCGCACGTCGACGACCACCCCGCCGACGCCGAGCACCCCTCGGCGAGCGCGTCCGCGACGACCGAGTCCGTCCCCCTCGCGCACCTGCACACGGTGTCCCTCACGCACGTGGTGCCCGTCCCCGAGCGGCACACCCCGGGCGCCGTGCCCGCCGAGCTCACGCTCGCGCTGGGCTGGGGCGCGGTCCGGCGGATCGACCTCGAGCCCGCGACCTGCGGCGACCCCAGCTGCGACGCCGACCACGGCCTCACGGGCACCAGCTCGCCCGACGACGTCGTCGTGCGCGTGTCCGCGCAGGCCGAGGGCGCCGAGGCCGTGCGGGCGGCGGTCGCGTTCGCGCGCGCGCTCTCGGCGGCCAGCGCCCAGGCCGGCGCGCCTCGCCCGTGACCGCGGACGCCCTGAGCCCGGTCACCGACGCCTTCGCGCGGGCCGGGTTCGTCCGGCCGGACTACGGCGGCCGCTGCCTCGACGCGGTGCTGCCCGGCGCGGCCGCGGCGGTCTGCGCGGCGCTCGGCCTCGACCCCGCGCCGCTGCCCGCGGGCGCGGAGGCGGCCCGGGCGCGGCTCGCGCTGCCGGCGGCCTCGCGCGTGTGCGTCGTGCTCGTCGACGGGCTGGGCCAGGAGATGCTCACCGAGCGGGCCGGGCACGCGCCCTTCCTGCGCGGCCGGGCCGCCGCGACCACGACGCTCACCGTCGGCTACCCCTCGACGACGGCCGCGTCGATGGGCGTCTTCGGCACCGGCCGCGGCCCCGGCCGCACGGGGCTCGTGGGCTACACCGCGCGCAACCCCGAGCACGGGGGCCTCGCGAACCTCGTCTCGTGGGACGGCGCGGGCGACGCGTCCCTCTGGCAGCGGGAGCCGACGGTCTTCGCGGGACTGACCGCGGCGGGCGCCGCCGTCACGTCGGTCGGACCGGCCTCGTTCGCGGGGTCCGGGCTCACCGAGGCCGCGCTGCGCGGCGCGTCCTACGTCCGGGCCGAGTCCCTCGCCGACCGGGTCGACGCCGCGCTCTACGAGCTCTCCGCACCCGGCCTCGTCTACCTCTACTGGGGCGACGTCGACAAGGCGGGGCACCAGCACGGCTGGCGGTCCTCGGCCTGGGGCGACGCCCTCGGCGAGGCCGACCGCGAGCTGGGCCGGCTCGCGCGCGGCCTGCCCGCGGGCACGCTCCTCCTCGTCACGGCGGACCACGGCATGGTCGACGTCGACCACGCCCGGCTCGTCGACGTCGCGACCACGCCCGCGCTCGCACGCGACGTCGTGCTCGTCGCCGGGGAGCCTCGCGCGTGCCACGTCCACGTGCGTCCGGGCACCGCGGACGCGGTCGCGGAGCGCTGGCGCGCGACCCTCGGCGACGAGGCGCTCGTCGCGCTGCGCGACGAGGCCGTCGACGCCGGGTGGTTCGGGCCGGTCGCCGACCACGTGCTGCCCCTGCTGGGCGACCTCGTCGTGGCGGCGCGGGACCGGGCGGGCGTCGTCGACTCGCGCACCCAGACGCCCCACTCGCTCACGCTGCGCGGGATGCACGGCTCGTTCACCCCCGGGGAGATGCTCGTCCCCCTGCTCGTGACCGGATGACGGAGGACTCATGGCGGAGCTCGTCTTCTTCAGCGGGACCATGGACTGCGGCAAGTCCACGCTCGCGCTGCAGCTCGACCACAACCACGCGGCGCGCGGGCGTGGCGGGGTCGTCTACACACGCGACGACCGCGCCGGGACGGACGTCCTCTCCTCGCGCCTCGGCCTGCGGCACGCCGCGGTCGAGGTGCACGACACCACAGACTTCTGGGACGACGTCGTCCAGCGGCGCAGCCGGGGCGAGCGCGTCGACTACGTGGTGTGCGACGAGGCGCAGTTCTACTCGCCGCAGCAGGTCGAGCAGCTCGCCCAGCTGGTCGACGAGCTCGGCGTCGACGTGTTCGCCTTCGGCATCACCGCCGACTTCCGCACGCGCCTGTTCCCCGGCTCCGCGCGGCTCATCGAGCTCGCGGACCGCGTCGAGGTGCTCCAGGTCCAGTCCCTGTGCTGGTGCGGAGCCCGCGCGACGCACAACGCGCGCACGGTCGACGGGGTGATGGTCGTCGAGGGCGAGCAGGTCGTCGTGGGCGACACGAACCGGCCCTCGGCCGACGGTGAGGCGCGCCGCGCGCCGACGGTCGCGTACGAGGTCCTGTGCCGGCGCCACCACCTGCGGCGGATGACGAGCGCGGCGGCCCGCGCGACCGCGACGGCCCCGGACACGCTCCCGCTCGAGGCGCTCGGCTCCACGCGGTCCTGAGGAGCCCGGCGCGCCTGAGGGGCGCCGTCCCGAGCGGCTACTCCGGCTTGGCGCCGAAGACGATCTCGTCCCAGCTGGGCACGCTCGCGCGCCCCCGCCGGACGCGGCGCGCCAGGGGTGGCGGGACGTCCTCCGCGGCCTCGGCGGTGTCGGTGACGTCGGCGGTGTCGGTGGCCTCGTCGGGCGCGGTGGCACCGGACGCGCCGTCGGCCCCGGCGGACGACCCGGCGGATGCGGTGCGCCGGGCTCCGGCGGGGAGCTCGAGGACCTGCGCGTCGGTCGCGAGGTCCGGTCGCGAGGCCGGCGGGTGCGCCGCGGGCACGGGGCCGGACGTGGTGGCACCGGGGTGGTCGAAGTCGAACGCGTGCTGGGGGCCGAAGCCCTCGAACTCCTCGCCGTCGTCGTCCGCGTCGTCGTCCCCGTCCGCGGCGACGGGCTGGCGGACGCCGCGCCGGTCGCTGAGGTCGTCGAGCAGGGCCTGCGTCGCGTCGGGCGCGGGCTGGGCCGGCGGGTCGGCCGGGAGGTCGACGGAGGCGAGGAGCGGGCGCAGGGCCGCGTCCACCTCGACGTCGAACACGCCGCCCGGGACGGCGGCGAGGTGCCGGCGGGGGATGGGCCCCTCTGCGAGCTCGGTCTCCGACAGCCACCGCGCCTCGTCGTCGACGGCGCGCAGCGTGCGGGTGGCGGTCTCGAAGGTCCACCGCGCCGAGCGCGTCGCGCCCGCGGCGTCGAAGGCGACCTCGACCGTCCACGGCCCGGCGCCACCCCGGAAGGCGTCCCAGCGCAGCGACGTGCCGTCGACGCCGCGGGTCGCGAGGCGGTCGGTCACCAGGTCACCGAGCACCGGCGCACCCGGGTCGTGGCCGATGCGCGTGCCGCGCGCCTGGGTCGCGACGTGCTCGCGCTCGGCGAGGACGGGCCCCTCGTAGCGGCGCACCATGGCGACCGGCATCCCGGACTCCTCGGCGACCTCGTCGGCCGTCGCGCCCGCCCGGATCCGCGCCTGGATCTCGCGGGGCGGCACGACGCCGCGCTGCTCGGCCCGCACCTGCTCCAGCTGCGGCCGGTCCCGGCGGACCGCGGCGCGCAGGGCGTCGTCGATCGGCAGGGAGAAGCGCTGGCCGTCGGGCCCTTCCAGGACGACGTGCTCGCCGTCGTCGTGCAGTCCCACCAGTCGCAGCTCGCTCATGGCACCTCCCGGACCGAGCCTGCCACCTGCCGGACGCGTCCGCGTGGAGGCGGCCCGGTGTGCCGCCCGGCGGCCCGGACGGGGGCCGCGCCGGGAGAGGATGGCGGGGTGAGCCTCGCACCCCAGGACCTGCCCGCCGACGAGCTCGCGCGGCTCGGCGCCCTCGCCGAACGCCTCGCGCGCGAGGCGGGCGCGCTCGTGCGCGACGGGCGCCCGCGCCGCGTCGACGTCGCCGCGACCAAGACGAGCCCCATCGACGTCGTCACCGCGATGGACCTCGCGTCCGAGGCCCTGCTGCGGCGCGTGCTCCACGAGGAGCGCCCGGACGACGGGATCCTCGGCGAGGAGGAGGGGCACGCCGCGGGGACGACCGGGGTGACGTGGGTCGTGGACCCGATCGACGGCACGGTCAACTACCTCTACGGCATCCCGGCGTACGCGGTGAGCGTCGCGGCCGTGACGGGGCCGCCCGTCCCCGGCGAGTGGACCGTCCAGGCGGCGTGCGTGCACGCCGTCGCCGACGGCCGGACGTGGACCGCGGTGCGCGGAGGCGGCGCGTTCCTCGACGGCGAGCGGCTCGCGGTCAACCCGCCCGCGCCGCTCGCGGCCTCGCTCGTCGGGACGGGGTTCGGGTACACGGTCGAGCGCCGCCGCGCGCAGGGGCGCGTCGTGGCGGCCCTGCTGCCCCGGGTGCGCGACATCCGCCGCATCGGGTCGGCGGCCATGGACCTGTGCACGCTCGCGAACGGCGGGCTCGACGCCTACTTCGAGCGCGGGCTCGCGCCGTGGGACCTGGCCGCTGCCTCGCTCGTGGCGCAGGAGGCGGGCGCGGTCGTCACAGGGCTCCGCGGCGCCGCCGCCGGCACGGCCATGACGGTCGCCGGCCCGGCCGCGACGGTGGCGACGCTCGTGGCGCTGCTCGAGGAGCTCGACGCGGACGACGACGCCCCCTGAGGCGGGCGCATCCGGCACCGCGGAGGAGGCCTCGTCGCGCGGGTTCCGTGATCAGCCGCGCGGGTTCCGAGA
The DNA here is from genome assembly GCF_016464425.1 of Actinotalea solisilvae. Classification (GTDB taxonomy): domain Bacteria; phylum Actinomycetota; class Actinomycetes; order Actinomycetales; family Cellulomonadaceae; genus Actinotalea; species Actinotalea solisilvae. The sequence continues at coordinate 72,176 of NZ_JADDKQ010000015.1, read as the reverse complement.
TCACCCTGTGACCTGCGTCGCTCCCGGTGCGAGGGCAGGCCCCGCGCTGGTCGCGCCGGGCGCCCGGATAGGGCACAATCCCCTCGCCGAGCGGCTCCGGGAACAACCGGCGTGCGTCGTGCATTGAGTACGTACCGGCGCCGGCGCGACCGCGCGGCGCGAGAGCGACACGGAGTGTGGAACGCCTGATGGCAACCGATTACGACGCCCCTCGCAAGACCGAGGAAGACCTCTCCGAGGACTCGCTCCAGGAGCTGCAGGCCCGCCGTTCCGACAAGAACTCCGGTGTCGTCGACGAGGACGAGACGGAGGCTGCCGAGGGCTTCGAGCTCCCGGGCGCCGACCTGTCGGGCGAGGAGCTCTCCGTCCGGGTGCTGCCGCGCCAGGCCGACGAGTTCACGTGCTCGAGCTGCTTCCTGGTCCACCACCGCAGCCAGCTGGCGAGCGAGAAGAACGGTCAGCCGATCTGCTCGGAGTGCGCTGCCTGACCTGATCGACGCGCCGCCTCGACGGCGGCGAGCAGGGCCGCCGGCCGCCGCGTGGACACGAGCCACGCGGGGGTCGGGTCCTGCGGGTCGTCGACGACGACCTCCACGGCCCCGGGGATCCAGGAGCGCAGGCACGCGAACGTGCGGGCGTCGGACCCGGGGCCGAGGCGCGCCCGGACGCCTGCCCGGTCGAGGACCGACCCGGCGCCGAGGAGGGTGACCGGGATGTGCGCGGCCCCCGCGCGGAGCTCGCCGTCGGCGACCTCGACCCTCGCGCTCGTGCGCACCGCGACGACGAGCGCGACCACGAGCGAGACGAGCGCCGCGACGACGGCGACGTCGACGCGCACGGGCAGGAGCGCGATGAGCACGAGCACCGCGAAGCCGACGACGAACGACCAGCCCAGCGGTCCCGGCCACAGCCGCTCGCGGTAGGACCCGTCGGGGCGGGGGGAGGGCGCCATGCCCCCATCCTCCCAGGCCGCGCTAGGGTCGGGCGCCGTGGACCCTCAGCAGGGCGCCGTCGAGGTGCTGCTCGTGATGCTCGACCCGGACCTTCCCGAGCCGGCCTACGCCCATCCGGGTGACGCGGGCGCGGACCTCGTGGCGCGCGTCGACGTCGAGCTGCCGCCCCTCGGCCGGGCGACCGTGCCGACCGGCGTGAGCATCGCGCTGCCCGACGGCTGGGCGGCCTTCGTCCACCCGCGCTCGGGGCTCGCGCGCGACCACGGGGTGACGATCGTCAACGCGCCGGGCACCGTCGACGCCGGCTACCGCGGCGAGATCCAGGTGACGCTGCTCAACACGGACGCGACCACACCCGTGCGCCTGCACCGCGGCGACCGGATCGCACAGCTCGTCGTGCAGCGCGTCGGCCGCGCGCGGTTCGTGCGCGCCGAGCGCCTGCCCGGGTCGCACCGCGGCGCGAACGGGTTCGGCTCGACCGGCGGGCACCGCGCGGCGTCCGCGGACGGCGTAGCCGCCGAGTAGGAGCCGCCGCGTCCGGCGTCTAGTGTCGGAGGTGACAGCACTCGGTCAGATGGAGGCAGTTCGCGTGGGTGTGTTCCGGCGGGGCAAGCGGTCCGACGTGGAGCCGGAGGTCGCCGACGACCTCGACGCCCCGGTCGACGCCGGGGGAGCGACCACCCGCGAGCGCGGGCCCTGGGACGTGAGCGAGGTCGCCGAGCGCGGCCGCCGGATCGACCTCGGCGCGCTCTGGCTGCCCGGGCGCGACGGCATGGAGCTGCGCATGGAGATCGAGAAGACCTCGAAGATCGTCAGCGCCGCGGCCGTGTCGCTGCGCGGCTCGGCGCTCCAGCTCCAGGTCTTCGCCGCCCCGCGCACCGAGGGCGTGTGGGACGACATCCGCGCCGAGATCGCCGAGTCCGTCGCGAAGCAGGGTGGCTCGGCCGACGACGTCCCCGGGCCGTTCGGCCGCGAGCTGCTCGCACGGCTGCCGGTCCGCACGGCCGAGGGCCGTACGGGTCACCGGCCGGCGCGCTTCATCGGCCACGACGGTCCGCGCTGGTTCCTGCGCGGCGTCGTCACGGGCCGCGCCGCGGTCGAGCCCCAGGAGGCGACCGACCTCGAGGACGTGTTCGCCGACGTCGTCGTCGTGCGCGGCTCGGAGCCGCGCGTGCCGCGCGACCTGCTGCCGCTGTCCATGCCCGGCCAGCGCTCGCCCGTGCTGCCCACCGTCCCCGGGGCCGTGACGGCACCCCCGCTCGACCCCCTGACCCGCGGCCCCGAGATCACCGAGGTGCACTGATGGTCGTCGACCGTCCCACCCGTCCGCGCCCCGCCGAGGGCGCCGGGCGGCTGCGGAGCGCGCTGCGGGGCCTCGTGGCCTCCCAGGCCGAGATCGAGGCCGTCGAGGAGCGCAAGGAGACGCTGCGGCGCGGCTGCTCCGCGGTCGACGAGCTCGAGGACCGGCGCCGCGCGCAGGTCTCGGGCGTGCTGCGCAGCGTGACGCTGCGACCGCGCACCACCGTGCCCGCGCTCGAGGCCGAGCTCTACGACGGCAGCGGCAGCATCCAGCTCGTGTGGCTCGGCCGCCGCAGCATCGCGGGCGTCGAGCCCGGGCGTCGCGTGCGGGTCGAGGGCCTGGTGTGCGTGCAGTCCGGTCGACGGACCATGTTCAACCCGCGCTACGAGCTCGTCCCGCGTCCCGGTGAGTGACCACCCCGCGCACGACCCCGCGCTCGACGACCCTGCGGTCGACGGCGCCGCGGTGGACGACGCCGCGGTGGGCGGACCCGCGCAGCAGCCTGCCCGGGGCGTGCGCGTGCTCGGAGAGGACGACTTCTCCTTCAGCGCCGCCGTCGGCGGGGTCCGCGGCCTCGTCGAGTCGACGCTGCCCGCGCTCGTGTTCGTCGTGGTGTTCGTGGCGACCCGCGAGCTCGTGCCGGCGCTCGTCGCGGCCCTCGCGCTCACCGCGGTCGCCGTCGTCGTGCGGCTCGTGCAGCGCACGCCCGCGACCCAGGCGTTCTCGGGCGCGATCGGCGTCGCGATCGGCGTCTTCTGGGCCTGGCGCACGGGCGACGCGGAGGACTACTTCGCGTGGGGCCTGTGGGTCAACGTCGCCTGGTGCCTGGGCGCGCTCGTCTCGATCCTCGCGCGGTGGCCGGCCGTCGGCGTCGTCGTGAGCCTCGTGCGGGGCCAGGACATGTCGTGGCGGACGGACCCCGACGCGGCCCCGCTGCGGCGCCGGTACGTCTGGGCCACGTGGCTGTGGGTCGCGCTCTTCGGCGCGCGCCTCGCCGTCCAGGTCCCGCTCTACCTCCAGGGGACCGACGCGGTCGGCTGGCTCGGGACGGCCAAGCTCGTCATGGGCGTGCCGCTGTTCGCGCTCGCCCTGTGGGTCACGTGGCTTCTGGTCGGCTCACCAGGAGCGCGTGGAGCTCGTCCAGGTCCGCGTCCGACCCCGCCACGATGAGCAGCTCGTCGCGGGCCTCGAGCGTGTCGTCGGGGCTCGGGGCGATCGGCGTCGTGCCGCGCACGACGGCGGCCAGGACCGTGTCGGGCGGCCAGACGACCTGACCGACGCGCACGCCGACGAGCGGCGACTCCTCGGGCAGCGTGACCTCGAGGATGTCGGCGCCCGACTGGTGGAACGTGAAGATCTTGACGAGGTCGCCGACGGCGACGGCCTCCTCGACCATCGCGGTCATGATGCGCGGCGTCGAGACGGCGACGTCGACACCCCACGCCTCGTCGAACATCCACTCGTTCTTCGGGTTGTTGACACGCGCGACCGTGCGGGGCACCCCGTACTCGGTCTTGGCGAGCAGGGACACGACGAGGTTGACCTTGTCGTCACCGGTCGCGGCGACGATGACGTCGCACTCGTCGGCCTTCGCCTGCGTGAGCGTCGACAGCTCGCACGCGTCGGCGAGCAGCCACTCGGCGTCCGCCACGGACGCGACACGCATCGCCGACGGCTGCTTGTCGATGAGCGTGACCTCGTGCTCGGCCGCGATGAGCTCGGTCGCGATGGACCGGCCGACCGAGCCGGCACCGGCGATGACGACCCTCATCACTCCACCTCCGGGGGAACGCGCGTCAGGGTCCGCTCGACCTTGGCGAGGTCGGTGGCCATGACGAGCACGTGGACGACGTCGTTCTCCTGGAGCACCGAGGTGGGCCCGGGCAGCACGCCGTCGCCGTACCGGGTGAGGTAGGCGATGCGCGCGCCGGTCGCGGCCTCGAGCTGCGTGAGCGGGCGCCCCACCCAGCCGGGGTGGACGTCCATCTGGGCCATGAGCACCTGGCCGGACGCGTCGCGGTACTCGTCCGTCGCGCCCATCGGGAGCATGCGGCGCAGCACCTGGTCGGCGGTCCAGCGGACCGTCGCGACGGTCGGGATGCCGAGGCGCTGGTAGATCTCCGCCCGGTGGGGGTCGTAGATCCGCGCCACGACGTTGCCGACCCCGTAGGTCTCGCGCACGACGCGCGCCGCGAGGATGTTCGAGTTGTCGCCGTCCGAGACGGCCGCGAACGCGTAGGCGTCCTCGACGCCGGCCTGGACGAGCGTCTGGCGGTCGAAGCCGAGGCCCGTGACCCGCTTGCCCGAGAAGCCCTGGTCCAGCCGCCGGAACGCGTCCGGGTTCTGGTCGATCACGGCGACGGAGTGGCCGCGTCCCTCGAGCGACTGGGCGAGGGTCGCACCGACCCGGCCGCAGCCCATGATGACGAAGTGCACAGGGGCTGACGCTACAGCCTCGTGCGCGCGTCGGTGTCGTGGGCGGGGCCTAGCATGGTGCCTCGTGTCGGATGTCGCGGATGCCGCAAAGCGACTGTTGCTCGGACGGCCGGTCCGCAGCGACCGGCTCGGCCACACCCTCCTGCCGAAGCGCATCGCGCTGCCGGTGTTCGCGTCGGACGCGCTGTCGTCCGTCGCGTACGCCCCCGACGAGATCCTGCTGACGCTCGCGATCGCGGGCCTCGGCGCGACCCTGCTGTCGCCGTGGGTCGGCCTCGCCGTCGTGCTCGTGCTCGTCGTGGTCGTGACGTCGTACCGGCAGAACGTCCACGCCTACCCCTCGGGCGGCGGCGACTACGAGGTCGCGACGGTCAACCTCGGGCCGCGCGCGGGCGTCTCCGTCGCGAGCGCGCTGCTCGTCGACTACGTGCTCACGGTGGCGGTGTCCATCTCCTCGGGCGCCCAGTACGCGGCGTCGGCCATCCCGGCGCTGCGCGGCCACGAGGTGATCGTCGCGGTGGCCGTCGTGCTCCTGCTCGCGCTCATCAACCTGCGTGGCGTGAAGGAGTCGGGGACCGCGTTCGCGATCCCGACCTACCTGTTCATGGCCGCGCTCGGCGCGATCGCCGTCGTCGGTGCCGTGCGCTTCTTCGCCGGGACGCTGCCGCTGGCCGAGACCTCCGAGCTCGAGGTGCTCGCCGAGTCGGGGTACGAGCAGGGCCTCATGGGCCTGGGCGGGGCGCTGCTCGTCCTGCGGGCGTTCGCGTCCGGCAGCGCGGCGCTCACCGGCGTCGAGGCGATCAGCAACGGCGTGCCGGCGTTCCGGAAGCCGAAGAGCCGCAACGCCGCCACGACGCTCCTCATGCTGGGCTGCCTGTCGACGTTCTTCATCATGTCGATCCTGCTGCTCGCGCGGGCGACCGAGGTGCACTACGTCGAGTTCCCGGCCGAGCAGCTGCTGCGCGACGGCGTGCCCGTGGGCGAGGAGTACGTCCAGCACCCCGTGATCGTCCAGCTGTCGGAGACGGTGTTCGCCGGGATGACGCCGGTGATCGTCTTCATCGCCGCCGTGACGGGCCTCATCCTCGTGCTCGCGGCGAACACGGCGTTCAACGGCTTCCCCGTGCTCGGCTCGATCCTCGCGCGCGACGGGTTCCTGCCGCGCCAGCTGCACACGCGCGGGGACCGCCTGGCCTTCTCCAACGGCATCCTCACGCTGGCCGCGGGCGCCATCGTCCTCATCTGGGCGTTCGACGCGCAGGTCACGCGGCTCATCCAGCTGTACATCGTCGGCGTGTTCGTCTCGTTCACCCTGAGCCAGCTCGGCATGGTGCGGCACTGGAACCGGGAGCTGCGCACCGAGCACGACGCGCGGGCCCGCGTGCGCATGGTCCGCTCGCGCACCATCAACGCCATCGGGCTCGCCCTCACCGGCACCGTGCTCGTCGTCGTGCTCATCACCAAGTTCACGCGCGGCGCCTGGATCGCGATCCTCGCCATGGCCGTCGTCTACGCCCTCATGCAGGCGATCCGGCGGCACTACGACGCCGTGCACGAGGAGCTGGCGCTCGGCGACGACCCGGCCGCGGCGCGCGCGCTGCCGAGCCGCGTGCACGCCATCGTCCTCGTCTCGCGGCTGCACAAGCCCACGATGCGCGCGATCGCCTACGCGCGGGCGTCGCGCCCCTCGGTGCTCGAGGCCGTCACGGTGAGCGTCGACCCGCAGGACGTCGAGGCGATGCGCGAGCAGTGGGAGCGGCTCGAGCTGCCCGTCGCCCTCAAGGTGCTGGACTCGCCCTTCCGCGAGATCACCCGCCCGATCCTCGGCTACGTGAAGTCCATCCGGCGGGAGAGCCCGCGGGACCTCGTCGTCGTCTACATCCCCGAGTACGTCGTGGGCCACTGGTGGGAGCACCTCTTGCACAACCAGAGCGCGCTGCGCCTCAAGGGCCGTCTGCTCTTTACCCCGGGCGTCGTCGTGGCGTCCGTGCCGTGGCAGCTCGAGTCGTCCGTCGCGGCCGCGGCGCAGCTCAAGGGCAAGCCGTGACCGCGGGCGAGGGCGGCGGCCGTCCCGACCGGCGTCGCCGCGGTCGCCCGGGCGGACCGGTGCGCCCCTCGCGTCCGGCCCGGCCGGCGGCGCCCGAGGGTGCCGCTCGACCCTCGCGTCCCGGCCGTCCCGCGCCGCGCCGCGGCCCCGCGCCCGGCGAGCACGACGGCGAGGTCGTCGAGCTCGAGGTCGGCGCCGTCGCGCACGGTGGCATCTGCGTCGCGCGGCACGAGGGCCGCGTCGTGTTCGTGCGGCACTCGCTGCCCGGCGAGCGCGTCCTGGCCCGGCTCACGGACGCGCGGGAGGGCGCGCGCTTCTGGCGCGCCGACGCGGTGGAGGTGCTCGAGGCGAGCCCCGACCGGGTCCCGCTCGCGTGGCCCGACGCCGGCCCGGGCGGCGTCGGCGGCGCGGACCTCCAGCACGTCGCGCTGCCCGCGCAGCGACGGTGGAAGGCCGACGTCGTCGCCGAGCAGCTGCGCCGGCTCGCGCACGTCGAGCGGGACGTCGTCGTCGAGCCGGCCCCGGGCGACGACGTGGGGGACGCCCCCGGCTGGGGCTGGCGCACCCGGATCGAGCTCGTGGCCGACCACGACGGCCGGGCCGGCATGCACCGCACGCGCTCGCACGACGTCGCCGCGCTCGAGGACATGCCCCTGGCCGTGGGTGCGCTGCGCGAGCTGGGCCTGTTCAGCCGGCGCTGGCCCCCGGGCGCCCGGATCACCGCGGTCGCACCGGTCGGCGGCGACCGCCCGCTCGTGCTGGTCGACGGCGTGCCGTGGGGCGACAAAGGGCCGGACCGGCGCCCCAACGCGCGCACCGCGGTGCGCGAGCGTGCCGAGGTCGCGGGCCGCCACCTCGCGTGGCGCGTCGCCGGCGACGGCTTCTGGCAGGTCCACCGCTCGGCGCCGACGGTGCTCGCGAACGCCGTCGTCGACGCGGTCGGCGAGCGGGCCGGCGGGACCGTCGTGGACCTGTACTCGGGCGCGGGGCTCCTGACCCTGCCGCTCGCGCACGTCGTGGGCGAGCGCGGACGCGTCGTGGCGGTCGAGGGCGACCCCCGGGCCGTGCGGGACGCGCGGCGCAACGTCCACGAGCACCCCCAGGTCGACCTGCACGAGGGCGGCGTCGCCGAGGTGCTCGAGGCCGGTGCCGTCGCGCGCGCCGACGTCGTGGTGCTCGACCCGCCGCGCGTGGGCGCCGGACGCGACGTCGTCGGCCGCATCGCCGCGCTCGGCGCCGAGCGGGTGGTGTACGTCGCGTGCGACCCCGCCGCGCTCGCGCGCGACGTGGCCTACCTCGCCGACCACGGGTACGCGCTCGGCGGGCTGCGCGCGCTCGACCTGTTCCCGATGACGCACCACGTCGAGTGCGTGGCGGTGCTCGACCGGACGTGAGGCGACCGCTAAGATATCTTGATGTCGAGATATCTCGCGGGCGCGACGGCGGATAGCCTGCCCGGAGAGGTCTGCGGACGTCCGCGGCCGGGTCCACGACCCGCCGCAACCCCTGCCGGCGAACGCCGTCCCGCGGGGGAAGAACCACGAAGGAGCGCACCGTGAGCAGCGTCGACACGTTCGGGTCCCAGGGCACCCTGGAGGTCGGGGGAGCCTCGTACGAGATCTACCGCCTCGCGGCGGTGCCGGGCCTCGAGCGCCTCCCGTACAGCCTCAAGGTGCTCGCGGAGAACCTCCTGCGCACCGAGGACGGCGCCAACATCACGGCCGACCACGTGCGCGCGTTCGCGTCGTGGGACCCGGCGGCCGAGCCGAGCACCGAGATCCAGTTCACGCCCGGTCGCGTGGTCATGCAGGACTTCACGGGCGTGCCGTGCGTCGTCGACCTCGCCACGATGCGCGAGGCCGTCGCCGAGCTGGGCGGCGACCCGGCCCGCATCAACCCCCTGGCGCCCGCCGAGCTCGTCATCGACCACTCGGTCCAGATCGACGTCGCGGGGCGACGCGACGCCTTCGAGCGCAACGTCGAGCTCGAGTACCAGCGCAACTTCGAGCGCTACCAGTTCCTGCGCTGGGGCCAGACGGCGTTCGACGACTTCAAGGTGGTCCCGCCCGGCACCGGCATCGTGCACCAGGTCAACATCGAGTACCTGGCCCGCGTCGTGATGACGCGCGAGGTCGGGGGCGTCCTGCGCGCCTACCCCGACACGTGCGTGGGCACCGACTCGCACACGACGATGGTCAACGGCCTCGGCGTGCTCGGCTGGGGCGTGGGCGGCATCGAGGCCGAGGCCGCGATGCTCGGCCAGCCCGTGTCGATGCTCATCCCGCGCGTCGTGGGCTTCAAGCTCTCGGGCGCCATCCCGCCCGGCGTGACCGCGACCGACGTCGTGCTGACCATCACCGAGCAGCTGCGCCAGCATGGCGTCGTGGGCAAGTTCGTCGAGTTCTACGGCGACGGCGTCGCCCAGGTCCCGCTCGCGAACCGCGCGACGATCGGCAACATGAGCCCGGAGTTCGGCTCGACCTGCGCGATCTTCCCGATCGACGACGTCACGCTCGACTACCTGCGGCTCACGGGCCGCAGCGACGACCAGGTCGCGCTCGTCGAGGCGTACGCCAAGGAGCAGGGCCTGTGGCACGACCCGTCGGTCGAGCCGGTCTTCTCCGAGTACCTCGAGCTGGACCTCTCGACCGTCGTGCCGTCGATCGCCGGGCCCAAGCGCCCGCAGGACCGGATCGAGCTCACGGACGCCAAGGAGTCCTTCGCGACGAGCATCCTCGACTACGTCGACGACGCCGCCCGCGCGGCCTTCACGGGCCTCGACGAGTCGGTGGCCGAGACGTTCCCGGCGTCCGACCCCATCGCCGCCGGCGAGCACGCGGACGGCTCCGACAAGCCGACCCACCCCGCGCACGGCGACAGCGCGCGCCGCCCGCACAAGCGCGTGCCCGTGACGCTCGCCGACGGCACCGAGACCGAGCTCGACCACGGCGCCGTCGTCATCGCGTCGATCACGTCGTGCACCAACACGTCCAACCCGTCGGTCATGCTCGCGGCCGCGCTGCTCGCGAAGAACGCCGTCGCCCACGGCCTGACCGCCAAGCCGTGGGTCAAGACGTCGATGGCGCCGGGCTCCAAGGTCGTCACCGACTACTACGAGAAGGCGGGGCTGTGGCCCTACCTCGAGAAGCTCGGCTTCCACCTCGTCGGGTACGGCTGCGCGACGTGCATCGGCAACTCGGGCCCGCTGCCCGACGAGGTCTCGCAGGCCGTCAACGAGCACGACCTGTCGGTCGTCTCCGTCCTCTCCGGCAACCGGAACTTCGAGGGCCGCATCAACCCCGACGTGAAGATGAACTACCTCGCATCGCCGCCGCTGGTCATCGCCTACGCGCTCGCGGGGACGATGGACTTCGACTTCGAGAACGAGCCGCTCGGCACCACGGAGCAGGGCGAGCCGGTGTTCCTGCGGGACATCTGGCCGGCGCCGGCGGAGGTCCAGGCGACCATCGACTCGTCGATCGACCGCGACATGTTCACGGCCGACTACGCCGACGTGTTCGCGGGCGACGAGCGCTGGCGCTCGCTGCCGACGCCCGAGGGCAGCACCTTCGCGTGGGACCCGCAGTCGACCTACGTGCGCAAGCCCCCGTACTTCGAGGGCATGGGCGCGACGCCCGAGCCCGTCGAGGACATCGCGGGCGCCCGCGTGCTCGCCAAGCTCGGCGACTCCGTGACGACCGACCACATCTCGCCGGCCGGCTCGATCAAGGCCGACAGCCCGGCGGGCGCCTACCTGGCGGAGCACGGCGTCGAGCGGCGCGACTTCAACTCCTACGGCTCGCGCCGCGGGAACCACGAGGTCATGATCCGCGGCACGTTCGCCAACATCCGGCTGCGCAACCAGCTGGTGCCGGGCGTCGAGGGCGGCTTCACCGTGAACCACCTCACGGGCGAGCAGACGACGATCTACGACGCGGCGCAGGCCTACGCGGAGGCCGGCGTGCCGCTCGTCATCCTCGGCGGCAAGGAGTACGGCTCGGGCTCGTCGCGCGACTGGGCGGCCAAGGGCACGCGCCTCCTCGGCGTGCGCGCCGTCATCGCGGAGAGCTTCGAGCGGATCCACCGGTCGAACCTCATCGGGATGGGCGTCCTGCCGCTGCAGTTCCCGGCGGGGGAGACGGCCGACTCGCTCGGCCTCGACGGCACCGAGACGTTCGACATCGCGGGCGTCACGGCGCTCAACGAGGGCACCACGCCGCGGACGCTCACGGTCCGGGCGACGAAGGCCGACGGCTCCGTCACCGAGATCGAGGCGGTCGTCCGGATCGACACGCCCGGCGAGGCCGACTACTACCGCAACGGCGGCATCCTGCAGTACGTGCTGCGCTCGCTCGTCGAGGCCTGACCGCCGCCGCGGACGGTCCCGCCCCGCACCGGGGCGGGACCGTTCCGCATCAGGGCGGGACCGTTCCGCGCCGCCGGGCCCGCGCGGCATACTCGCGCCATGGCCGATCAGCCGAACAAGACGCAGCCGACCGACGCGGACGTCGAGGCCTTCATCGAGCAGGTCGAGCCCGCCACGCGGCGGGAGGAGGCCTGGACGATGCTCGAGCTGATGAAGCGGGCGACGGGGCAGCCCCCGGTGCTCTGGGGGCCGTCGATCATCGGGTTCGGCAGCTACCACTACCGGTACGCGAGCGGCCGCGAGGGGGACGCGGGAGCCGCCGGCTTCTCGCCCCGCAAGGCCAGCACGACCGTGTACTTCCCGGACGGGTTCGCCGACTACGGCGACGACCTCGCCCGGCTGGGCCCGCACAGCACCAGCGTGTCGTGCCTGTACCTCAAGAAGCTCGACAAGGTCGACCTCGACGTGCTCGAGGGGATGGTCCGGCGCTCGTACCAGCGGGTGTCGTCAGGGACGTGGCCGTGAGGGCCCGCCGGCAGGAGGAGGATCAGTGGCAGGTTCGTCCACGATGACGGTCGAGGTGGCGCTGCCGCCCGAGCAGGCGGAGGCGGCCGTGTACCAGGCGTTCCTCCAGGCGGGCCTCGAGTCCGTCGCCGGGGGTGGCGGGGTCATGCGCGGGTCCGTCGGGATGAGCTGGGCCAGCTGGGGCGAGCAGGTGAGCGCGACGATCGGGCACGGCCCCCAGGGCGCCGTCGTGCAGCTGCACAGCCAGAGCGCGCTGCCCACGACGCTCATCGACTTCGGCCGCAACCGGAAGAACCTCGAGAAGGTCGTCGCGGCGATGCGCGGGCTGGCGCCGGTGGTCTGAGGCGCGCGGCGGCGCCGTGCCGGGCGCGCGTCGAGCCGCCACTGGCGGTCCTCAGGCGCGCGCGGCGACCGCGTCGGCGAACGCGGCGAAGCCCCGCGTCGCGGCGGGGACGAGCGTGCCCAGCACGCGCGTCGCCGACCCCATGACGTCGACGCGGTGGAGCGCGAGGTCGGTCGCCATCGTCGGCGTCGCGATCCAGCTGCGGAGCATCGTGGCGTCGACCTCGACGTGGAACTGTAGTCCGAGCGCGCTCCCGGCGCGGAACGCCTGGACGGGGGTGCGCCGCGTCGCGGCGAGCAGGGTGGCGCCCTCGGGGAGGTCGACGGCGTCGCTGTGCCAGTGGAGCACGTCGGGGCGCTCGCCCAGCGGCGCGAGGACCGGGTCGTGCGCGACGACGGCGACCGCGCCGAACCCGATCTCGGTGGCGTTCGCGCGATGCAGCGGCGCGCCGAGCGCCCGCGCGAGGAGCTGCATGCCGAGGCACACGCCGAGCACGGGCAGGTCGGCGTCCACGGCCTCGGCGATCAGCCGCCGTTCGGCGACGAGGCCGGGGTAGCGCTCGTCGTCGTCGGCGGCCATGGGGCCGCCCATGACGACGAGCCCCGCGAGGTCGCGGATCGCGGGCAGGTCGGGTGAGTCCTCGTCGAGCACGATCCGGGAGGTGCGGGGGTGCGAGCCCAGCGCCCGCGCGATGAGGCCCGGGCCCTCCCAGGGGGCGTGCTGGAGCACGAGCACGGGGCGCGTGCCCGCGGTGGGCCGGCGCGAGGGTGGCGCGGCAGAGAGCGACCGAGGCGTCGGGGCGGTGGGTGTCGGCCCTGCGGTCGGTCCCGGGACCGGTGGGAGCGGGGGCGGCGGGGGCACCGCGGCGGACGGAGGTGGCGGTGCCGTGCCCGACGCCGGCGGCGGGCTCTGCTCCTGCGGCGTGCCGGGTGCCGGAGGCGTGCCGGGTGCCGGTGGCAGGCTCCGCTCCTGCGGCGTGCCGGGTGCCGGAGGCAGGATCGGCGCCCGCGGCGTGGGCGACGTCGTGCTCTCCCAGGTCCGCGGGGGCGGTGTCCCGAGCGGCGTGGCGGGCAACGCTCGTGTCCCTGAGACCCGGCGCGCGCGGCGGCGCGATCGTCGGGGCGCGGGCACCGGTGACATGGGGCGAGCCTAGGGCGTGGCATCGGTCGGAGCGGTGAGGTCGGGACACATGGCGTGACCGGTCTGATGACAGGCCCTGGGCCCGGACGGGAAGCTCCGGGCCGACCTGCCGAGGGTGCCGTGGCCACATCCCGGGCGCAGGTCGTGTCGGTGGTCGGTCCTAGCGTGTCCGGTATGTCGAGTTCCGTGGTCGAGGCGCCGGTCGGGCGGGTGCGCGCTGGCGCGGCCGCGGCGTCCGACGGTGGCGCCGCGATCCGCGGAGCGGACGGCGTCCCGCTCTCCTGGGCGGAGCGTCATCCGTTGGCGGCGGCGTTGGACGCGATGGTGCCGGGTGTGGGGTTGGTGGAAATGCTGGCGGGGTGTGAGCCGGCGGATGTCGATGACGCGGCGCTGGTGGAGCTGGTCGCGGGGTGGGAGCGGGTCGTCTCGTGGGCGGTGGCGGGTCAGGCGGCGGCGCTGGCCGAGCTCGGTCGTCGTCGGCTCGGGGAGCGGGCGGAGTTCGTGGGCGACGAGGTCGCCGCTCGTCTGAACGTGACGCGTGCGGTCGCGGAGGGGAAGGTCGCGCTCGCGATCGGTCTGGACCGGGTCCCGGTGGTCGCCGACGCCCTGGCCGACGGGAGGCTGGATGTGCGGCGGGCGACGGTCCTGTCCGACGAGCTCGCGCGGGTCCCCGAGCACGTGGCACAGGACGTGGCGGCGGCGGTCGTGCCGCGAGCGGCCGAGTGCACGGCGCCGCAGTTGCGGCACCGCCTACGCCGGATGGAGCTGCTGCGGGACCCGGACGGAGCGGTCGTGCGGCACCGGCGGGCGTGCGACCAGCGACGGGTGGAGCTGAGCCCGGCGGCCGATGCGATGGCGTGGTTGTCGGCGTACCTGCCCGCGGTGGACGCGGTCGCGGTCCAGGCCACGCTCACCGCCCTGGCCCGGGACGTGGCGCCGGAGGAGGGGGACCGCTTCGATGCCCGGACCTTGGATCAGCGCCGCGCCGACGCGCTGGTGGACCTGGCCACGCGGTGGTGGGACGCCGGGGTGCACCCCGACGGGCGTCCGCTGCGCACGGTGCAGGGTCGGGCGCCGCACCTGACGCTGACCGCGACCGCCGCGACGGTCCTGGGCCTGGAGGACCAGCCCGGCCTGCTCGACGGGTACGGGGTGATCCCCTCGAACCTGGTCCGGCGCCTGGCCGCGCGCTCGACCTGGGAGCCGCTGCTGGTCGACGCGGCCACCGGTGAGCCCCTGGCCCGCTCGACCCGCCGCTACGCCCCGACCCAGCCCCTGCGCGATGCGGTGACCGCCCGCGACCGCACCTGCACCTTCCCCGGCTGCCGCGTCCCGGCCACCCGCTGCGACATCGACCACATCGACCCCTTCAACCACGACCATCACGCAGCCGCCACAGACCCCGCCAGCGCCACAGACCCCGCCAGCGCGACGGACCCCGCGAGCACGTCCGGAACCGCGAGCCTCCCGGGTGCTACCGGCCCTACCGGCGCTGCGGGCGCTGCGGGTGCGGGCGTGGACCAGACGCGCCTGGACAACCTGCAGGCCCTGTGCCGCCACCACCACCGCGCCAAGACCCACGCCGGCTGGACCCCCGTCCGCGGGGCCGACGGCGCGACCGTCTGGACCGCCCCCACGGACCACCAGCACGTGCGACTGCCGGCGTGGCCAGACCCCGACCCTCCACCGCCCGAGATGCCTCCACCCGCCTGGATCGAAGACGAGCTCGGCAGGCGGGACGGGGAAAGCGGTCGTCCCCCGCCCGACGAGGAGCCGGAGGAGCCTCCCTTCTAGCGCCTGCAGCCGGTGTTAGCGGTGGCCGACCCGCGCGCGGTTGCCATGCGCGCGGGCAGGTGACCGGTGCAGGGCGCGTGGCTGCGCGTGGATGTGGCGCGCGTAGGTTCCACGGCGGCGCCCTGCGACCGTCGCAACCCTGTGGCGCGTCGCCGCCGGGCCGTACCTCGGATCAGCGGGGCGCGGCGACGGTGCGGTCGCGGTCCCAGGGCTCCGTCCAGCCGAGCGCGTCGAAGAGGCGGTCGAGCACGAGTGCGGTGAAGCCCCAGACCACGTGCGGGCCGACGAGGAACGCCGGGCTCACGTGGCGCACGGGCAGGCGGCCGCCGAAGGTCGCGGTCCTCCGGTTCGCGGGGTCGAGGAGGTCGGCGACGGGCGCGCGGAAGACATGCGCGGACTCGCCCCGGTCCACCACGGCCACGGGCGACGGGTCGGCCCACCACGCGAGGACCGGCGTCACGCGGTGGTTGCTCACGGGCACGGGCAGCTCACCGAGGGTGCCGAGCACCTCGACACCGCGAGGGTCGAGGCCGGTCTCCTCGACCGCCTCGCGGAGCGCGGCGGCCACGGGACCGTCGTCCCCGGCGTCGACCCGACCGCCCGGGAACGACACCTGGCCCGCGTGGTGCGCGAGCGACGCCGCACGGCCGACGAGCAGCACGTCGAGGTCCTCGGGGACCGCCGCCGAGCGGTGGTGAGCCGCAACGGCGTCGAGCGCCCCGAGGAGCACGAGCACCGCGGCCGGGCGCGCGGCGGGATCGGGGGCGGGCCAGCCCGGCCAGGTGACTCCCCGCGCACCGAGCGCCCGCAGCTGCGCGTGGGCGGGCCCGAGGGAGCCGCGACGCTCACCGGGCCGGGGCTCGTGCCCCGTCGCCCCGCCCGTCGTCGGCCCGCCCGTCGCCTCGCGCGCTGACGACGGCTCGGCGAGCCCGTCCGTGACCGGGGGATCGGCCGCGGCCGGTTCGCCCGACACCGGTCCGGTCACCGCTCGCCCGCGCCCACGGCCGTCCGCGTCCACGCCCACGCTCACCAGCCGGCGGGGAGCGGGCGGCCCTCGTCGTAGCCGGCGGCGGACTGCAGACCGACGACGGCGCGCTCGGCGAACTCGTCGAGCGTCGTCGCGCCGGCGTAGGTCATCGCGCTGCGCAGCCCCGACGTGATCTGGTCGAGCAGGTCCTCGACGCCGGGCCGCGCCGGGTCGAGGTACATGCGCGACGACGAGATCCCCTCCTCGTACAGCCCCTTGCGGGCCCGGTCGAACGCCGACCCGCCCTGCGTCCGCGCCGCGACGGCCCGGGCCGACGCCATGCCGAAGCTCTCCTTGTACAGCCGGCCGTCGCCGTCGGCGTGCAGGTCGCCCGGGCTCTCGTGGGTCCCCGCGAACCACGACCCGATCATCACCTGCGACGCGCCCGCGGCGAGCGCGAGCGCGACGTCGCGCGGGTACCGGACGCCGCCGTCGGCCCAGACGTGCGCACCGAGGCGCCGCGCCTCGGCGGCGCAGTCGAGGACCGCGGAGAACTGCGGCCGCCCGACGGCGGTCATCATGCGCGTGGTGCACATCGCGCCCGGGCCCACGCCGACCTTGACGATGTCCGCGCCCGCCTCGACGAGGTCCCGCGTGCCCTCCGCCGTGACGACGTTGCCGGCGGCGACCGGGACGTCGGGGGAGAGGCTGCGCACCGCCGCGAGGGCGTCGAGCATCTTGCGCTGGTGGCCGTGCGCCGTGTCGACCACGAGCACGTCCACGCCGGCCTCGAGCAGCGCGGCCGCCTTGGCCCGGACGTCGCCGTTGATCCCGACGGCCGCGGCGACGCGGAGGCGCCCGCCCTCGTCGACCGCGGGCCGGTAGATCGAGCTGCGCAGGGCACCGGTGCGCGTCAGCACGCCGAGCAGCACGCCGTCCTCGACCACGGGCACGAACCGGCGCCGCGACCGGTGGAGGCGCTCGAACGCGGCCTCGAGCCCGTCCGGCGCGGCGACGACCTCGGCCTCGACGACGGTCGGGTCGGGCGTCATGACGGCCGAGACCTGCGTGAACCGGTCGACGCCCACGCAGTCACCCTCGGCGACGACGCCGACCGGCCGACCGTCCTGCACGACGACGGCCGCCCCGTGCGACCGCTTGCCGATGAGCGTCAGCGCCGTGTGGACGGTGTCCCCGGGGGCCACGACGACGGCGCTCTCGACGACGGTGTGGCGCGCCTTCACGGTGCTCACGACGTCGGCGACGACGTCGGCCGGGATGTCCTGGGGGATGACCGCGACCCCGCCACGCCGCGCGACCGTCTCGGCCATCCGGCGGCCCGAGACGGCGGTCATGTTCGCGACGACCACCGGGATCGTCGTGCCCGTGGCGTCCGAGGCCGTGAGGTCGACGTCGAACCGGGACGTCACCTCGGAGCGGGACGGGACCAGGAAGACGTCGCCGTACGTGAGGTCGGTCGTGGGCTGGTGGCCCGGCAGGAAGCGCATGCGGTCAGGGTACGGGTGGCGCCGCCGGGTCCGGGGCGAGGGAGGTCGGGTCGCCCCGGCGGACGTGCGAGCCACCGGGCGGCCGGGCCGACGTGCTGCCGGCCCGCCGGGCGCAACCTCGCTCCCGGTTCACTCCTTCACCGCGCCCGTCGTGACGTTCATGATCCGGCGCTGGAAGAGGAAGAACAGGATCGCGACCGGGATCGTCATGATCGCCGCCGCACCCAGCTTGAGCGGGAACTGGCTGCCCTGGCCGAGGCTGCCGGCCGCGAGCTGGGCGACGCCCTTGGTGAGGGTCCGCAGCTCCGGGTCCTGCGCGGAGACGATGAAGTGCGAGAGCTCGTTCCACGAGCCCTGGAACGACAGGATGACCAGCGTCACGAGCGCGGGGGTCGCCATCGGCAGCACCACCGACCAGTACGTGCGGAACGGGCCCGCGCCGTCGATCCGGGCCGCCTCCTCGACGCTCTTGGGGATGGACTCGAAGAAGTTCTTCATGATGAAGATCCCGGCGGCGTCCGCGAGGAGCGGGATGATCATGCCCGCGAAGGTGTCGTAGATCCCGAGCTGCTTGATGACCAGGAACTTCGGGATGAGCAGGACGACGCCGGGGACCGCCATGACGGCCACGAGCAGCGCGAACACGAGACCGCGCCCGCGGAACTCGAGCCGGGCGAGCGCGTAGCCGGCGAGCGAGTTGACGAACACGCGGCCGAGCGTCACCAGAATCGTGACGATCGCCGAGTTGCGGAACCAGAGGGGGTAGTCCGACCGCTGCGCGAGCTCCTCGTACGCCTGGTTGGTCCAGGTCGCCGGGACCAGCGACAAGGGCGAGGCGACGGCCTCGGCGTCGCTCTTGAACGACGTCGCGACCTGGACGAGGAAGGGGTAGATGTACAGGAGCGCCACGGCGACGAGCACGACGTAGACGGCGACCGTGCCGATCGTCCGGCGACGCGCCGACCGGTCGGCCCGCCGGTTCCGGCGGACGTCCGCCTCCGTGGCCGCCGGCTGGGCCTGGAGGGCGGTCATCGCTGGGCCCCCGCCCCGGGGACGGCGCCGCTCTCGCCGCTGCGTGCCGTGAGCACGAACCGCTTGCGCGCCGGGACTGTGGTGCGCTCCCGGAGCACCCATCGTTGGAACGCCGTGAACACGACGATGATCGCGAAGAGGACGAAGGCGATCGCTGCGCCGCGGCCCCACTGCTGCTGCTCGAACGACGCCTGGTAGGAGAGGTAGGCGGGGGTGAGCGTGGTCTTCGCCGGGCCGCCCTGCGTGCCGGTGTAGATCTGGTCGAACACCTGCCAGCACCCGATGAGGCCCAGCGTGATGACCGTGAAGAGCGTCGGGCGCAGCATCGGCAGCGTGACGAGCCGGAACCGCTGCCACGGGGGCTGAGACGCCGCAGCGAGGTCACGACGCCATCACGGCCCGACCGTCGAAGGGGCACCGATGGAGCTGCAACCCCTGCTGCACGATCTCCTCGTCGCCGTGGCCGCGCCCACCCAGGTGTGGTCGGGCCCCGACGGGCAGCTGCGCGCCCTCGGGGCCCACGGGCTGTACGAGGGCGACGTCCGGGTCCTGTCCGAGGCGGTGCTCACGGTGGGCGGGCTCGAGCCGGAGGCCGTCGCGGCGGGTCCGGCGGGGCGCGGGTCCGTCGAGGTGGTCGCCCTCGTCCGCGGCACGGACGAGGACCACACCGCGGACCCCACGGTGAGGCTGCGTCGGCGGCGGACCGTCGGGCGCGACGGCCTCGTCGAGTCCGTCGAGGTGAGCGCCGCGGGTCAAGTCCGGGGGACCGGTCGCGGCCCGCGAGCCCGACCCGCCGACCCCGGGCCCCGGCCGTGGCGTGCCCGTGGCACCGGGGAGGGGCCGGGAGTCCGACGCGACGACGGCGCCGCTCCTCGTCTGGTCGGACCCGACGGCCACGGTGACGGTGACGGCGCCCGCGGCCGAGGTCGACCGCGGCGACCCGGCGCGGCCCGTGCTGCGGTGGGTGCTCGACGTCGAACCGGGCCGCCCCGTGAGCGTGACCTGGCGTGCCGCCACGACGCAGGGCGCCGACGCCGTGGTGCTGCCGCCGGTCGGCGCCGCCCCGTGGTCGGTCCCGGACGTCCGGTCGGACGACCCGCGCCTCGCCGCCCTCCTCGCGCGGTCGCTCGACGACCTGGACGGCCTGCGCCTGCGGGCACGCTTCGCGCCCGAGGACACGTTCCTCGCCGCGGGCGCGCCGTGGTTCTTCACGCTCTTCGGGCGCGACTCGCTGTGGGCGGCCCGGATGCTCCTGCCGCTCGGCACCGAGCTCGCCGCCGGGACGCTTCGGACGCTCGCCGCACGCCAGGGCGCCGTCGTCGACCCGCTCACGGCCGAGCAGCCCGGCAAGATCCTGCACGAGGTGCGCTCGCGCGAGCTGCCGCTCGGCGAGGACGGGCGCGTCCTGCCGCCCCTCTACTACGGCACCATCGACGCGACCCCGCTGTGGGTCTGCCTCCTGCACGACGCGTGGCGCTGGGGCATGCCCACCGACGAGGTCGAGGCGCTCCTGCCGGCCGCCGAGCGCGCGCTCGCCTGGATGGTCGAGCACGGTGACGCGGACGGCGACGGGTTCCTCGAGTACCGCGACGAGGGCGGGCACGGCCTCGCGAACCAGGGGTGGAAGGACTCGGGGGACTCGGTCCAGTGGCGGGACGGCCGCCTCGCCGACGGCCCGATCGCGCTGTGCGAGGTCCAGGCGTACGCCCACGAGGCAGCCCTCGGCGGCGCCGCGCTGCTCGACGCGTTCGGGCGACCCGGGGCCGAGCGGTGGCGCGCGTGGGCCGCGCGGCTTGCGGAGCAGTTCCGCGACCAGTTCTGGGTCGCCGACGACGACGGCCCGTACCCGGCCATCGCGCTCGACGCCGCCAAGCGCCCCGTCGACTCCCTGACGAGCAACATCGGGCACCTGCTGGGCACGGGTCTGCTCACGTCCGCCGAGGAGGCCGTCGTCGCCCGGCGCCTCGGCTCGGCCGCGCTCGACTCGGGCTACGGCCTGCGCACGATGTCGACGCACGAGGCCGGCTACTGGCCGCTCAAGTACCACGGCGGCGCTGTGTGGACCCACGACACGGCGATCGTCGCCCAGGGACTCGTCCGGGCCGGCCACGCGGACGTCGCCGCGCGGCTCGTCGCGGGGCTGCTCGCCGCGGCGGGGGAGGTCGGCTTCCGCCTCCCGGAGCTGCACGGTGGCGACGCGCGCGGGGCGGTCCCGGCGCTGGTGCCCTACCCGGCGGCCTGCCGGCCGCAGGCGTGGGCGGCCGCGTCCTCGGTCGCGCTGGTCGGCGCACTGCTCGGGCTCGAGGTGGACGTCCCGGCGGGCTCCGTGCGGGTCCGCCCCGCGGCGCCGTCCGTCGTGGGGGCGCTCGAGGTCGCGGGGCTGCGCGTGCCGGGCGGGACGCTCGACGTCGCCCTCGCAGCCGACGGCACCGTCCGCACGGCGCGGGCCGACGGCCTCGCGGTCGAGGTCCGGGAGGCGCCCGGCAGCGCCGGCAGGCCCCCGGACGGCCGGGAGCCGTGACATGGCCGCCCTCCTCACACCCTCCCCGGACCCCTCACCGCGCCGCCGAGGTCCCGTGGCACCGTGCGCCGTACGATGACCGGATGACCCTGCTGCCCCGGATCACCTCGCCGGCCGACGTCCGTGCGCTGCGACCCGGGCAGCTCGCGCAGCTCGCGGGCGAGATCCGCCAGTTCCTCATCCAGTCGGTCTCGCGCACGGGCGGCCACCTCGGCCCCAACCTGGGCGTCGTCGAGCTCACGCTCGCGCTGCACCGCGTCTTCGAGTCGCCGCGCGACACGCTCGTGTTCGACACCGGCCACCAGTCCTACGTGCACAAGCTGCTCACGGGGCGCGCCGACTTCTCCGACCTGCGCCGCCGCGGCGGCCTCTCGGGGTACCCGAGCCGTGCCGAGTCCGAGCACGACGTCGTCGAGAACTCGCACGCGTCGACCGCCCTCTCGTGGGCCGACGGCATCGCCAAGGCGAACCAGCTCCTCGGACGCACCGACCGGCACGTCGCCGCGGTCATCGGCGACGGCGCCCTCACGGGCGGCATGGCCTGGGAGGCGCTCAACAACATCGCCTCGGGCCACGACCGGCGCCTCGTCGTCGTCGTCAACGACAACGGGCGGTCCTACGACCCGACGATCGGCGGCCTCGCGCACCACCTCGACGTCCTGCGCACGACGCGCGGTTACGAGGACGTGCTCGCGTGGGGCAAGCGCACGCTGCGCCGTTCGGGCCCGCCCGGCCGCCTCGCCTACGAGGCGCTGCACGGCCTCAAGAAGGGCATCAAGGACGTCGTCGCGCCGCAGGGCATGTTCGAGGACCTCGGCATCAAGTACATCGGCCCGGTCGACGGGCACGACGTCGGCCAGGTCGAGCAGGCGCTGCGGCGGGCCAAGGCGTTCGGCGGGCCGGTCATCGTGCACGTGATCACCGAGAAGGGCCGCGGCTACGTGCCGGCGGAGCAGGACGTCGCCGACCGCTTCCACGCGGTCGGCGTCATCCACCCCGAGACGGGCCTGCCCGTGGCGCCGTCGCGCTTCGGCTGGACCTCGGTCTTCGCGGACGAGATGGTGCGCCTCGGCCGTCGCCGGCCCGACGTCGTCGCCATCAGCGCAGCCATGCTCCAGCCGGTCGGCCTCGCGCCGTTCGCGGCCGAGTTCCCCGCGCGCGTGTTCGACGTCGGCATCGCCGAGCAGCACGCCGTGACGTCGGCGGCGGGCATGGCGTTCGCCGGCCTGCACCCCGTCGTCGCGGTGTACGCGACCTTCCTCAACCGCGCGTTCGACCAGGTGCTCATGGACGTCGCGCTCCACCGCGCGGGCGTCACCTTCGTGCTCGACCGCGCGGGCCTCACGGGCGACGACGGCGCGAGCCACAACGGCATGTGGGACATGGCCCTGCTGCGCGTCGTGCCCGGGCTGCGGCTCGCGGCGCCGCGCGACGAGGACACCCTGCGCTCGGCCCTGCGCGCGGCCGTCGACGTCGACGACGCGCCCACGGTCGTCCGCTACCCCAAGGGCCCGCTGCCGGACGCGCTGCCCGCCCTCGAGAGCCACGAGCTCGTCGACGTCCTCGCGCGGCACGAGCCCGCACCCGGCGAGCGGTCGGTGCTCGTCGTCGGCGTCGGCCCGCTCGCGCACACGGCCGTGGAGGCCGGCGGGCTGCTCGCGGCCGAGGGCCTGGGCGCCACGGTCGTCGATCCGCGCTGGGTGCTGCCCGTCCAGCCCGCGCTGGTCAAGCTCGCGGGGGAGCACGACCACGTCGTCGTGCTCGAGGACGGGCTCGTCGAGGGCGGCGTCGGGGCGCTGCTCGCGCAGCGGTGCGACGAGGCGGGGCTCGCGGCGCGCGTCCAGCCCGTCGGCGTGCCCCACGAGTTCCTCGACCACGCGACACGGGCGCAGCTCGTCGAGCAGCTCCGGCTGCGCGCTCCCGACGTCGTGCAGGACGTGCTCACGCGCCTCGCCACGCTCTGACGAGCCGGCTCCGACGAGCCGGCTCGCAGCCGCTCCGGCCGGGAGAACCCCGGCGGCCGGCGAGCCAAAGGTCCCAGGTCATCCTATGAATCGCGCCGTAGCGTCGTGGTATCACAGCCCGACCACCAGGGAGCTCGGTTCGCATGGCCATCACCGCAGACCACACGACGGTCCCCCCGCGGGAGCAGGACGGCCCGCCCGCCGCATGGCAGGGTTTCGTCGCCGGACCGTGGCAGGACGCCGTCGACGTGCGCGACTTCATCCAGCGCAACTACACGCCCTACACGGGTGACGCGTCCTTCCTCGCCGGCCCGACCGAGCGCACGACCGGGATCTGGGCGACGCTCTCCGCGATGTTCCCCGAGGAGCGCGAGCGCGGCGTCTACGACGTCGACGCGAGCACGCCGTCCTCCATCACGGCCCACAAGCCGGGCTACATCGACCAGGGCAACGAGCTCATCGTCGGCCTGCAGACGGACGCGCCGCTCAAGCGCGCGATCATGCCGTACGGCGGCTGGCGCATGGTCGAGGGCGCCCTCAAGACCTACGGCTACGAGGCCGACCCGCAGATCGCGAAGATCTTCACCGAGTACCGCAAGACGCACAACGCCGGCGTGTTCGACGTCTACCCGCCCGACGTCCGCGCCGCGCGCAGCTCCCACCTCATCACGGGCCTGCCCGACGCCTACGGCCGCGGCCGGATCATCGGCGACTACCGCCGCGTCGCGCTCTACGGCGTCGACGGCCTCG
The DNA here is from genome assembly GCF_016464425.1 of Actinotalea solisilvae. Lineage (GTDB taxonomy): Bacteria > Actinomycetota > Actinomycetes > Actinomycetales > Cellulomonadaceae > Actinotalea > Actinotalea solisilvae. Next base: position 48,530 of record NZ_JADDKQ010000015.1, on the reverse strand, counting down.
TCGCCGCGAAGAAGCTCGAGCGCGCGGCGCTCGACATGGAGCGCTCCACCGAGGACGTCATCCGGGAGCGCGAGGAGATCGCCGAGCAGATCCGCGCCCTGGGCGAGCTCAAGCAGATGGCGGCGTCCTACGGCTACGACATCTCGAAGCCCGCGACGACGGCGCGCGAGGCCGTGCAGTGGCTGTACTTCGCGTACCTGGCGGCGGTCAAGGAGCAGAACGGCGCCGCGATGTCGCTGGGCCGCACCTCGACCTTCCTCGACGTCTACATCCAGCGCGACATCGCCGCGGGGACGCTGACCGAGGAGCGGGCGCAGGAGCTCATCGACGACTTCGTCATCAAGCTGCGGATCGTGCGCTTCCTGCGCACGCCCGAGTACGACGCCCTCTTCTCGGGCGACCCGACGTGGGTCACCGAGTCCATCGCCGGCATCGGCGAGGACGGCCGCCCGCTCGTGACGCGGACGTCGTTCCGCTACCTGCAGACGCTGTACAACCTGGGCCCGGCGCCCGAGCCGAACCTCACCGTGCTGTGGTCGCACAAGCTCCCCGAGGGCTTCAAGCGGTTCTGCGCGCAGGTGTCGATCGACACGTCCGCGATCCAGTACGAGTCGGACGAGCTGGTCCGCGGCCAGTGCGGCGACGACGCGGCCATCGCGTGCTGCGTCTCGGCCATGACCGTCGGCAAGCAGATGCAGTTCTTCGGTGCGCGGGTCAACCTCGCCAAGGCGCTGCTCTACGCGATCAACGGCGGGCGCGACGAGGTCTCGGGCAAGCAGATCGGCCCGGTCACCGTGCCGGTCACCGGCGACGTGCTCGACTACGCCCAGGTGCGCGCGTCCTACGACACGCTGCTCGACTGGCTGGCCCAGACGTACGTGGACGCGCTCAACTGCATCCACTGGTCGCACGACAAGTACGCGTACGAGCGCATCGAGATGGCCCTGCACGACCGGGCGATCCTGCGGACCCTCGCGTGCGGCATCGCCGGTCTCTCGGTCGCGACCGACTCGCTCTCGGCGATCAAGTACGCGACGGTCAAGCCCGTCCGTGACGAGACCGGTCTCGTCGTCGACTACGTGGTCGAGGGCGAGTACCCGACCTACGGCAACGACGACGACCGCGCCGACGAGATCGCGGTCGAGCTGGTGCGCAGCTTCATGGAGAAGATCCGCCGCCAGCCGACGTACCGCAACGCCAAGCACACGCAGTCCGTGCTGACCATCACCTCGAACGTGGTCTACGGCAAGCACACCGGCAACACGCCCGACGGCCGCCGCTCCGGCGAGCCGTTCGCGCCGGGCGCCAACCCGATGAACGGGCGCGACTCGCACGGCATGCTCGCGAGCGCGCTGTCCGTGGCGAAGCTGCCGTACGACGACTCCGAGGACGGCATCTCGCTCACCTCGACCGTCGTGCCCTCGGGCCTCGGCCGGGACCGCGCGGAGCAGGTGACGAACCTCGTCGGCCTCCTCGACGGGTACACCGTCTCGCACGGCTTCCACGTCAACGTCAACGTGCTCAACCGCGAGACCCTCGAGGACGCGATGGAGCACCCGGAGAACTACCCGCAGCTGACCATCCGGGTGTCCGGGTACGCGGTCAACTTCGTCCGCCTGACGCGCGAGCAGCAGCTCGACGTCCTGTCGCGCACCTTCCACGGGGGACTGTGACGCGACGGACGCCACGGCCGCCGGTCCACGCCGGCGGTGCGGGTGACGGGACGGGATGACGGGACGGGGCGCGGTGCCGGGGGGCACCGCGCCCCGTCGCGTCGTCGGGACCACCTGCCGTGCGCACGGCCGCGCCGCTCGGACGGCGCCCGGGACACCCGGCGTGCCGGGGACATTCGTCCCATGACTTTCCCTGGTGGGGGCCGGAGACTGGACCCATGAGCACCAACACCGTCACCGGCGCACCCGTCGTCGAGCTCGACCTCCCGGTCGTCGGCGGCTCGCACGAGCGCTCCTCGGCGGGCACCGCGGGCCTCGAGCTCGCGGACGCCGACCGCTCGGAGCGCTTCGCGCAGATGCGCGCCGGCGAGCTCGGGTCGCTGCACTCGTGGGAGCTCGTGACGGCGGTCGACGGCCCCGGGACGCGCCTGACGGCGTTCCTGTCGGGCTGCCCGCTGCGGTGCCTCTACTGCCACAACCCCGACACCATGGAGATGCGGCGCGGCGAGCCCGTCCTGGCCGACGAGCTGCTCGCGCGCATCCGCCGCTACGTGCCCGTGCTCCAGGTCACCCACGGCGGCGTGACCTTCTCCGGCGGCGAGCCGCTCATGCAGCCCGCGTTCCTCGCGCGGCTCCTGCGCGGCGCGAAGGAGATGGGCCTGCACACCGCGGTCGACACCTCCGGCTTCCTCGGGGCGCACTGCTCGGACGCGATGCTCGACGACGTCGACCTCGTGCTCCTCGACGTCAAGTCGGGCCTGCCCGAGACCTACCGCAAGGTCACCGGGCGCGACCTGCAGCCGACGCTCGACTTCGGCCGCCGGCTCGCCGCTCGCGGCACCGAGATCTGGATCCGCTTCGTGCTCGTCCCGGGCCTCACCGACGACGAGGAGAACGTCCAGGCGGTCGCGGACTACGTCGCGACCCTGCCGACGGTCACGCGCGTCGAGGTCCTGCCGTTCCACCAGATGGGGCGCGACAAGTGGGAGTCCCTCGGCATGCGCTACGAGCTCGACGGCGTCGCGGCGCCGAGCCCCGAGCTCGTCGAGCGCGTGCGCGGCCAGTTCCGCGACAAGGGCCTCACGGTCTACTGAGCCGCACCCCGAGGCCGCAGACCTCGCGCGGGAGGCGGGCTCAGGGAGTGCCGGCGACGTCGGCGGTCGCGGCCTGCGTGCCGACCCCGACCGTGCGGTTGCGGCCCGTGGCCTTCGCCTCGTAGAGCGCGCGGTCCGCGCGCGCGAGGAGCGCCTCGGCGCTCTCGCCCGCCCGCCAGCACGTGACGCCCGCGGAGACGGTGACCCGCAGGCCCGGGGCGACGTCTGCCCAGTCGTGGGACTCGACGGCCTCGCGCAGCCGCTCGACGGCCCGCTCGGCGTCCGGCCCCGCGGTCGGCGCGGCCAGCAGGAGCGCGAACTCCTCGCCGCCGAAGCGGGCGAAGTGGTCCTGCGTGCGCACCGTGCGCTCGGCCACGCGGCAGAGCTCGGCCAGGACGGCGTCGCCGACGCCGTGGCCGTGGGTGTCGTTGACGAGCTTGAAGGCGTCCACGTCGAGGATCGCGACGGCGAACGGCCGGGTGCCGCGCTCGGCCCGCGCGCGCTCCTCGGTCAGCGCGGTCATGAAGGAGCGCCGGTTCGGCACGCCCGTGAGCTCGTCGATCGTCGCGAGCGCGTGGACGCGCGCGAGCGCGGCGCTGAGCTCGGCGTTCTTGGCCGACAGCTGGGCGCGCAGCGAGCCGAAGCGCGAGCCGATGAGCGTGAGCTGGTGCACGGACAGGACGAAGTACGCCCACAGGAGCAGCAGGTCGACGTCGCCCGTCCCCGGGTGCCCGAAGCGCCCGCGGACGAGCAGCAGCGCCGTGGCGAGCCCGCCCGCGACCCACCACTTCGCGACGCTGAACTGCCGGGGGCTGAACGACACCATCGCGAACGTGAACGTCACGAGGACGGCGACGAGGAAGAGCGTCCACAGCCGCGGCGCGAGCACGAGGTAGACGAGCTGGACCACGAAGCTCGAGGTCATCTGCGGGACGACGAGCGCCGGGTCGCGCAGGCGCCGGTTCCAGCCCGTGCGCACGAGGAGGGCGAAGGTCGTGGTCGTCACGAGGATCGTCGCCGCGAACGCGACGGCGACGGGCAGCGGAGCCGCGCCGGTCGTCGCGAAGAGCAGGACCATGACGGCCTGGAGCACCGCGTTGCCGACGCCGATGAGCGTCATCCGGACGCGGTGCCCCTGCCGCCGCGCCTCGCGGGCGACGGCGTCCTCGGCCGTGTCGGTCGTCACACCCTGACCATCGGCCGAGGGGTCACCGGGATGATCCCTCGGCCGACGCCGGCGGAACCTCACCCGCACGGGACGCGGCGGCCTCGGCGACGCGGTCAGCCGACGGTGGCGCGGTCGGCCGACGGTGGCCCGGTCAGCCGACGGTGGCGCGGTCCGGCACGTCCGCGGTGCCGCGCGGCAGCAGCCGGCGCCCGATCACGCGCTCGGACCACCCGGTGCGGTCGAGGTAGGGGCAGATCCCGCCGAGGTGGAACGGCCAGCCGGCGCCGAGCACCATGCAGAGGTCGATCTGCTCGGGACCTTCCACGACTCCCTCGTCCAGCATGAGGCCGATCTCCTGCGCCAGTCCGCCGAGGACGGCGTCGAGGACGCCCTGCTCGTCGAGCGAGCCCGCGCGTCCCACGGGGCCGTCGAACGCGTCCTGGATCGCGGGGTCCACGTCGGCCTCGGCGCCCGAGCCGTCGGGCTCCGGGACGACGCGACGCCCCTCGGCGGCGAGCCGCTCGAGTCCGGGGGACAGCGGGTACCGCTCGCCCAGGTCCTCGTGCAGCGACCGCAGCACGTGCAGCGCGACGGGCAGGCCCACGAGCTGGATGAGCGCGAACGGTCCCATGGGCAGGCCGAGGGGACGCAGGGCGCGGTCGGCGACCTGGACCGGCGTCCCGCCCTCGACCGCGGCCGCGACCTCGGCGAGCATGCGCAGCAGGAGCCGGTTGACGACGAAGCCGGGGCGGTCAGCGACGCCGACCGCGGTCTTGCCGAGCGCCTTCGCCACGGCGAAGGCCGTCGCGACGGCCGCGTCGTCCGACGCGGGCGTCCGGACGACCTCGACGAGCGGCATCTGCGCGACCGGGTTGAAGAAGTGCAGCCCCACGACGCGCTCGGGACGGCGCAGGTGCGCGCCCATCGCGGTGACCGACAGCGCCGAGGTGTTGGTCGCGAGCACCGCGGCGTCGTCGAGCACGTCCTCGAGCTCGGCGAACACGCGCTGCTTGAGCGGCAGCACCTCGGTCACCGCCTCGACCACGACGTCGGCCTTCGCGAGCGTCGACAGGTCCGTGCTGATCCGCACGGACCCGAGGATCCGGTTCGCCTCGCCCTCGGAGATGCGGCCCTTACGCGCGAGCTGCTCGACCTGCGCCCGGACGCCCGCGAGGCCCGCGGCGACGCGGTCCTCGTCGACCTCGCGCATGAGCACCGGCACGCGCAGGCGGCGCGCGACGAGCACCGCCAGCTGGCCGGCCATGAGGCCCGCGCCCACGATCCCCACGCTGCGCACGGGGCGTGCGAGCTCGGCGGACGGCGCCCCCGCGGGCGTGCGCGCCTTGCGCGACGTGAGGTCGAACGCGTACAGGCCGGCGCGCAGCTCGTCGCTCATGATGAGGTCCGTCAGCGCGTCGTCCTCCGCGGCGAACGCGACGTCCTGCTCCGCCGTGCGCGCCGCCGCCACGAGCTCGAGCGCGCGGTACGGCGCCGGCTTGGCGCCGTGCAGCCGGCGGTCGAGCTGCGCGCGGGCGCCCGCGACGACGGCGTCCCACTCGTCCTGCGGGTCGAGCGCGCGCCGGGGCACCTGCACCTCGCCCGCGAGCACGCGCGCCGCCCACGCCACGGACTGCTCGAGGAAGTCCGCGGGGTGCAGCACGGTGTCGACGAGGCCCATCTCGTGCGCCTGCGCCGCGGTCGTCATGCGGTTGTTGGCGAGCGGCCGGGTGAGGATCATCTCGATCGCCCCGCGCACGCCGATGAGCCGCGGCAGCACGTAGCACCCGCCCCAGCCGGGCACGAGACCGAGGAACGTCTCGGGCAGCGCGAGCGCGGCGACGTCGGCCGCGACCGTGCGGTACGTGCACGCCAGCGCGAGCTCGAGACCTCCGCCGAGGGCCGCGCCGTTGACGAACGCGAACGTCGGCACGCCCATCTCGCCGAGCAGGCGGTACGTCGCGTGCCCGAGCTCCGCGATCTGCCGCGCGAGGGCCGGGTCGACGAGGCCCGAGACGGCGCGCAGGTCGGCGCCCGCGGCGAGGTAGTACGGCTTGCCCGTGACCGCGACCGCACGGAGCTCGCCCGCACGTGCCCGCGCCTGCTGCGCGAGCAGCACCTCGCGCAGCTCGGCCATGCCGGCGGGGCCGATGGTCGTCGGCTTGGTGTGGTCGAGGCCGTTGTCGAGCGTGACGAGGGCGAGCGTGCCGCCGTCGGGCAGCGCGACGTCGCGCACGAGCGCGTGCGTGACGCGCTCGCCCGGGGCGCCCGCGCCGTCCGCGCGGCCCTCGGCGGTCGTCGTGCCGGTCGTCGTCGTGCCGGTGGTAGCCGTGCCGGTCATGCCTGCTCCTCCGTGCTCGTCGTGGCGGCCGTGCTCGCCGTGCTGCTCCCGCCGGCGTGCGGGTTCTCCCAGATCACCGTGCCGCCCTGCCCGAGGCCGACGCACATGGTCGTGATGCCGTAGCGGACGTCGGGCCGCTCGGCGAACTGGCGCGCGAGCTGCGTCATGAGGCGCACGCCGGTGGACGCGAGCGGGTGCCCGACGGCGATGGCGCCGCCGTACGGGTTGACGCGCGGGTCCTCGTCGTCGATCCCGAACGCGTCGAGGAACGAGAGGACCTGCACCGCGAACGCCTCGTTGATCTCGATGAGGCCGATGTCGTCCATCGTGAGGTCGGCGCGCGCGAGGGCGCGCTCGGTCGACGGGACGGGCCCGAGGCCCATGACGGCCGGGTCGACCCCGGCGTAGGCGAAGGACACGAGGCGCATGCGCGGCGAGAGCCCCAGCTCCTCGGCCGTCTCCTCGGCCGCGAGGAGGCACATGGTCGCCCCGTCGGTCAGCGGTGCGCTCGTCGCGGCCGTGACGCGCCCGCCGGCCCGGAAGGGCGTCGGGAGGTCGGCGATCCCCGCGAGGGTCGTGCCGGGCCGCGGTGGCTCGTCGGCCGTCGCGAGGCCCCAGCCCCGCTCGGGGTCGCGCACCGCGACGGGGACGAGGTCCGGCGTGATCCGTCCCGACGCGAGCGCCGCGGCGTACCGCTCCTGGCTCCGCACGCCGTACGCGTCGGCCCGCTCGCGCGTGAGCGCGGGGAACCGGTCGTGCAGGTTCTCGGCGGTGCTGCCCATGTTCAGGGCGTCGGCCGAGACGAGCTTCTCGGAGACGAAGCGCGGGTTCGGGTCGGCGCCCCCGCCGATGGGGTGTCGCCCCATGTGCTCGACGCCGCCGGCGAGCACGACGTCCTGCGCGCCGACGCCGATGGCCGACGCCGTGGTCGTCACCGCCGTCATCGCGCCCGCGCACATGCGGTCCAGGGCGAAGCCCGGCACCTCGCGCGGCAGGCCCGCGAGGACGCCGACCGTCCGGCCCAGCGTCAGCCCCTGGTCGCCCGCCTGGGTCGTCGCGGCGATCGCGACCTCGTCGATCCGCTCGGGCGGCAGCGACGGCTGGCGGCGGAGCAGCTCGCGGACCGCCTTGACGGCCAGGTCGTCGGCCCGGGTGTGGGCGTACAGGCCGTCGGGCCGGGCGCGGCCGAAGGGGGTGCGGACGCCGTCGACGAAGACGACGTCACGGACGGTGCGGGCAGGGCGCACGGCGGAGTCGGTGCGGGCAGGGCGCACGGCGAAGTCGGTGCGGGTCGGGCGCGCGGGCATCGGGCCTCCAGTCGGACGTCGTCGTCCGGTCGAGCTCGGCAGGGTGGTCCCGCCCCCGCGAGGGCGGGTGGTGGGACGAGGTTACTGGAGAGTAACAAAGGCCGCGGACAGCGGTCCCGCCACCAGGCCGACCTGCCACGGCCGCGCGCCGCCCGCGACGAGGAAGCCCGTGACGGCGTCGACGTCGGCGCCCGGGGGCGTCCAGCACAGGCGCCGCAGGAGGTCCGGCTGGAGGAGGTTCTCGACGGGCAGGTCGTGCTCCTCGGCGAGCGCCGTGACGACGGCACGCGCCGCGGCGAGCCGCGCCGCGGCGGCCGGGTCCCGGTCGGCCCACGCGCGGGGCGGCGGGGGAGCGTCGGTCCGGGGGCCACGCATCGTCGGCAGCGCCGCGTCGGGCAGGGCGAGCGCACGCTCGACCGCGGCGAACCACTGGGCGGCCCGGCGTCGTGTCCCCTTGCCGGCGAACGGCCGCAGGGCGACGAGGTCCGCCACCGACCGGGGGAGCGCGACGGCGGCCGCGATGATGGCGGCGTCCGGCAGCACGCGGCCGGGGGAGACGTCGCGGTGCCGGGCGTCGGCCTCGCGCGCCTCCCAGAGCGCTCGCACGACGGCGAGCCGTCGCGGGTCGCGCACCGTCTGGAGGCCGGACGTGCGCCGCCACGGGTCCACGCGGGGCGGCGCGGGGGGTGCCGTCCGCACGGCCTCGAACTCCTGACGCGCCCACTCGGCCTTGCCGGCCGCCTCGAGCCGCGCACCGAGCTCGCGCCGCAGGTCGACGAGGACCTCGACGTCGAGCGCCGCGTAGAGGAGCCAGTCGCGCGGCAGCGGGCGGGTCGACCAGTCGACCGCCGAGTGCTCCTTGGCGAGACCCAGGCCGAGGACGTCGGCGACCACCGCGGCGAGCCCGACGCGGGGCATCCCGAGCAGGCGCGCCGCGAGCTCGGTGTCGAACACGGCGTCCGGGAGCATCTGCTGCTCCACGAGGCCCGGGAGGTCCTGGGACGCCGCGTGCAGGACCCACTCGACCCCTCGCAGGGCCTCCGAGAGGCTCGAGAGGTCGGGCAGCGCGACCGGGTCGACGAGGAACGTCCCCGCGCCCTCGCGCCGCAGCTGGACCAGGTAGGTGCGCTGGCCGTACCGGTAGCCCGACGCGCGCTCGGCGTCGACGGCGACGGGGCCGGTGCCCGCGACGAGCGCCGCTGCCGCGGCGGCGAGCGCCTCCGGCGTCTCGACCACGTCCGGGACGCCGTCCGCAGGTTCGCGGAGCGGGGTCACCGAGGACTCGGAGGCCTCGGGGGGCACCGTGGGCCCAGGGGAGGCAGGGGTCGCGGGGGTGACTGAGGTCTCGGGGTTGCCGAAGGTCGCGGGGGTGACTGAGGTCTCGGGTGCGACAGACGTCTCGGGCGTGACAGAGGGGTCCGGGCTGACAGGGGTCTCTGTGGCCGCTGCGCCCGTCGCCTGCGGACCGACGGTGCTCGTGGCGCGCTGGGCGCGGCGTCGGGAGGCGGGCACGTGGGGCACGGCGTCCAACCTACGTGCTGCGGGCGACACGGTGGCGCAGGCGCGACGGTCGCGGGCGTCCGGGCGCGGAGGGGTGGCTCGTCAGCCCAGCAGCTCGTGCCGGATCGCGTACGCGACCATCTCCGCGCGGTCGCCCGTGCCGACCTTGCGCGAGATGCGTGCGAGGTGGCTCTTCACGGTCAGCGCGGACAGCTCGAGCGCCTCACCGATCTGGCGGTTGGAGCGGCCGTCGGCCACGTGGCGCAGCACGCCCAGCTCACGGGCCGTGAGCTCGGGGCCCGGCTTGGCAGCGACGGGCACGGGCTTCGCGGCGATGCGCACGGCGCCCGGGTTCTCGGCCGTCACGGCGCCGCGGACCCCGCCGCCCAGCAGGACGACCAGCTCGCGCCGGCCGGCCTTGCGCGTGAGGAGGACCGCGCGGGTCGACTCCCGGCGGCGCAGCGAGCGCACGAGCATGTGGCCGTCGCCGTCGCCGATCTCGGGGACGACGAGGCAGAGCGGTCCGCCGGGGGCGGGCCGCGGCGACGGCGGGTAGGTGGGGCCCGGCTCGCCCTGGACGGGGCGGCGCAGGGCAGGGCGGTTCGCCGGGGGTGTCCGGACGTGCTCGACGGTCACGGGCTGCTCCACACTGCCGTACGGGGTCTGTCCTGACGTGTATCGGCAGGAACTCTCACCCCCTTGAGAGGTGGATCACGCCCGTTTGTGACGCGGTATCGCGGACCGGTTTCGAGCGGTGGGTCAGCGGCGGCGGCCGAGCGCCGTCTACCTGCGGCGGCCGAGCGCCGTGACGCCGTCGGGCAGCGGCGGCAGGCCCGCCGCCTGGCACAGGAGGGCGGCCCAGGCGCCGAGGTGCGCCCCCGCCTCGCCGCGCGGCGACCACGAGGCGCGGATCTCGACCTCGGACTCGGCCTCGCGCTCGGCGAGCGAGCCGAACGACTCCGACGCGACGCGCGTGACGGTCCCGCCGAGCGCGTGGTGGTCGACGCCGGTGAGCGCCTCCTCGACCCAGGACCACGCCGCCTCGCACAGCAGGGGGTCCGACCCGGTCTCGGGGTCGAGCGTCGCGCGCACGAGGGTGACCACCCGGAACGTGTCGTCCCACGCCGTCTGGCCCGCCGGGTCGTGCAGCAGCACGAAGCGGCCGGACGCGGCGTCCTCGTCGCCGTCGGCGCCCGCGACCTCGGCCGTGAGCGCGACCGCGTAGGGCGCGATCCGCGCGGGGGCCGGGATCTCGGTGAGCCGCACCTCGGGCCGCAGGCGCTCGTCGCGCAGCGCGTGCAGCGCGCGCACGAACTCCGGGGGCACTCCGGCATCCGCGGTGATCACGTCTCGCAGGGTACGGCGGCCCTGCGACACCGGCGTGGACCGGCGCGCGGACACCCCGGAGCAGGTCCGGGTCGCCTCGGTAGTCTGGCGGCACACGTCACCGTCGGAAGGGAAGTCCTCGAGCATGACTGCACGCGCGCAGATCGGTGTCACCGGGTTGGCCGTCATGGGCCGCAACCTCGCTCGGAACTTCGCACGCCACGGCTACACGGTGGCGGTGCACAACCGGTCGTTCGCGAAGACGCAGTCCCTCGTCGCCGACCACGGCGACGACGGCGACTTCGTGCCCTCGGAGTCGATGGCGGACTTCGTCGCCTCCCTGGAGCGGCCGCGCAAGGTCGTGATCATGGTCAAGGCCGGCGGCCCGACGGACGCCGTGATCGCCGAGCTGGTCCCGCTCCTCGAGGCGGGCGACATCGTCATCGACGCGGGCAACGCGCACTTCCCCGACACCCGCCGCCGTGAGGCCGAGCTCAAGGCGCACGGCCTGCACTTCGTCGGCACCGGGGTGTCGGGAGGCGAGGAGGGCGCGCTCAACGGTCCGAGCATCATGCCCGGCGGCTCGCGCGAGTCCTACGAGTGGCTCGGCCCGATCCTCGAGGACATCTCGGCCAAGGTCGACGGCGTGCCGTGCTGCACCTACGTGGGCTCGGACGGCGCGGGCCACTTCGTCAAGATGGTCCACAACGGCATCGAGTACGCGGACATGCAGCTCATCGCCGAGGCGTACGACCTGCTCAAGCAGGGGCTGGGCGCGTCGGCGGCCGAGATCGGCGAGATCTTCGCCGAGTGGAACACGGGCGACCTCGAGTCCTTCCTCATCGAGATCACCGCCGAGGTGCTGCGCCACACGGACGCCGCGACCGGCCAGGCGTTCGTCGACGTCATCCTCGACCAGGCCGAGCAGAAGGGCACCGGCCGCTGGACGGTGCAGAACGCGCTCGACCTCGGGGTGCCCATCACGGGCATCGCGGAGGCGACCTTCGCACGCGCCCTGTCGGGGTCCGTGCCGCAGCGCACGGCCGCGCGGGGCGTGCTCGTCGCCGACGCGGCGGCGTGGGACGTGACGGACCGCGACGCCTTCGTCGAGGACGTGCGCCTCGCGCTCTACGCCTCGAAGGTCGTCGCGTACTCGCAGGGCTTCGACCAGATCGCGGCGGCCTCGGCCGAGTTCGGCTGGGACATCGACCGCGGCGCGATGGCGCGGATCTGGCGCGGCGGCTGCATCATCCGCGCGCGCTTCCTCAACCGCATCACCGAGGCCTACGAGCGCCAGGCGGACCTGCCGCTGCTGCTCGCGGACGAGTACTTCGCGTCCGCGGTGGGCAACGGCGTCGCGGCGTGGCGCCGCATCGTCTCGGCCGCGGCGCTCAACGGCGTGCCGACGCCCGCCTTCTCGTCGTCGCTCGCGTACTACGACGGCGTCCGCGCCGAGCGCCTGCCCGCCAACCTCATCCAGGCGCAGCGCGACTTCTTCGGCGCGCACACGTACCGCCGCACGGACCGCGAGGGCACGTTCCACACCGAGTGGACGGGCGACCGCTCCGAGAGCGACGCGTGACGGCGACGACCGCCGCCCCCGCCCCGCTCATCACGCGGGCCGAGGGGCGCTCCGAGGGCGGCCGCGCGTTCCAGCCGGTGATCCTGGGTGCGGACATCGGCGTCTACGCGCTCGCGCGCGCCTTCCACGAGGGCTACGGGGCGCGCTCCGTCGTCGTCAGCCTCACCGTGACGGGGCCCGTCGCGGACTCGACCATCCTCGAGAACGTCGTCCTGGGCCCCGACGCGGCGCCCGAGGACCTCGTCCGCGCACTGCGCGAGGTCGCGGAGCGGTTCGGGACGGGGGACGGGGCGCCGCAGCTGCTGCTCCTCGCGAACACCGACTGGCTCGTCCGGTTCCTCGTGACGCACCGCGCCGAGCTCGAGCAGTGGTACACCGTCCCGTTCCTCGGCGAGGAGCTGCTCGGCCGGCTCGCGGACAAGGCCCGCTTCGCCGCCCTGTGCGAGGAGCTCGGCATCCGCACGCCCCGCACGGTGGTGCAGGACTTCACGGCGGCCGACGACGCCGCCTGGTCGCCCGTCGGGGTCGACCTGCCGTACCCGCTCATCGCCAAGGCCGCGAACAGCGCGGACTACGAGCGCCTGAGCTTCCCGGGCAAGAAGAAGGTGTACCAGGTCGACACGGCCGCGGAGCTCGACGAGCTCTGGGTGACGCTGCGCGCGGCGGGCTTCCGCGGGCGCTTCGTGGTCCAGGAGATGATCCCGGGCGACGACACGCAGATGCGCTCGATCACGTGCTACGTCGACCGGCGCGGCGTCGTGACGCTCTCGTGCTGCGCGCACGTGCTGCTCGAGGAGCACACGCCGAGCGGCCTGGGCAACCCCGCCGCCATGATCACCGGGAACTTCGAGGCGATGCTCGAGCAGGCGCACCGCCTGCTCGTCGGCACGGGCTACACGGGCTTCGCCAACTTCGACGTCAAGGTCGACCCGCGCGACGGCTCGGCGCAGTTCTTCGAGGTGAACCCGCGGATCGGGCGCAACAACCACTACGTGCTCGCGGCGGGTGCGAACCCGGCGCGGTTCCTCGTGCAGGACCACGTCGACGGCACCGCCGTCGAGCCCGTGGTCGTCGAGCGCGAGGTGCTGTACTCGATCGTGCCCCACCGGCTGCTGCTGCGGTACGTGCTCGACCCGGCCCTCCGGGCCAAGGTCACCGGGCTCATCCGCGCCCGCGCGACGGCGCACCCGCTGCGCTACCGGGCCGAGACGCGCCTGCGGCGCCGCCTCTACGTCGCCGCGGCGGCCGTCAACCAGGTGCGCAAGTTCCGCCGGTACTACCCGGAGGTCACCGGCACCGGGCTCTGAGGCCCCGGGACGTCAGCCGAGCCGGCTCGTCCCGCTGTAGAGGTGCAGCACGGGCACCTGGAGCTCCTCGCGCGCCCGCGAGGCCCAGTCCGTGTGGAAGGTGTCCTCGAGCGCGTGCGGCACGGTGACGACGACGACCTCGCGCACCCCGGGCTGCGCCACGGCCGAGCGCAGCGCGGGGAGCGGGTCGTCCGCGACGACCTCGCCGTCGACGCGGGCACCCGTCGCGACGAAGGCGGCGACGCTCGCGGCGAGCTGGTCCTCGGCCGTCTCGTGCGCCCGCACCGGCTCCGGCTCGCGGCCGAGCACGGCGTCGAGCGCCTCGCGCAGCTCGCCCAGGCTGAGGTGGTCGACCAGCGAGACCAGCATGTTGTGCTCGGTGTCCGCGGGGACGAGGAGCTGGTACCGGACGTCCTCGTCGGCGTGCAGGCCGACGACGTGCTGGACGTCGGCATCGGTCAGGGTGTCCTCGGTCAGGACGACGATGATCTCGCTCACGCGGCGAGCCTAGTCGTGCGCCGGTGCGGGCGCCGTGAGGTGACGCGCGTGCGGACGCGGCGGCCGGACGCGCCCGCACGGAGGGAGGACCGCCCGGCCCGGGCGTGCGGGGCCACGCCTAGGCTGGCGGCGTGACCGATGACGCTGCGCCCGCGGCCCGCCCGGCGGCCGACCCCGCGCTCGCGCGACGCGTCGTCGTCGTCGCCGGGGGGACGGGCCACGTCGGGGGGTACGTCGTGCGCGCGCTGCTCGACGCGGGCGCCCGCGTCGTCGTGCCGACCCGGCGTCCGGCGGGGGCGCGCGGCCGCGGCCTGCCCGACCACGAGCACCTCGTCCGGGTCACCGTGCGGGACTGGGAGCAGCCCGGCGAGATCGCCGCGGCGCTCGACGACCGCGGCTGGGTCGCCGATGCGGCGGTCGCGAGCCTGGGCGGGTGGTGGATCGGCACACCGCTCGTCGAGCTCGACCCGCTGGTGTGGCGCCAGGTGCTCGACGACAACCTCACGGCGCACTTCCTCGCGGCGCGCGCCCTCGTCCCGCTCGTGGCCGCGGCCGGCCCCGACGCCGACCCGGTGCACGTCGCGCTCAACGGCGCCGCCGCGACCGAGCCGATGGCGCTGTCCGGCCCCGTGAGCGTCGCGGGCGCGGGCCAGCGCATGCTCCTCGACGTCCTGCGCCGCGAGGAGCCGGGCGTGCGGCTGCACGAGGTCGAGGTGCTCGCGGCGGTCGCGGGCGACGACCGCAACCTCGACCCCGTCGCCGAGGTCGGCGGGACCGCGGTCGCGGCCGCGGTGCTCGGCGTGCTCGCCGACCCCGGCTCGCCCGCCGTGGCGGCGGTCGCGGGGGAGCGCGCCTAGGCTGGCTCCTCGTGAGCACCCCGGCGACCCGCGCGGCCAGTCTCGTGGGCCGTCGGCCGCAGGTCGCCCCGGAGGACCTGCTCGCACAGCTCGGCGTGCCCCGGCACTTCGCGGACGCCACGCTCGAGTCCTACGTCCCGGACCCCGAGCACCCGAGCCAGGCCGCCGCGCGCGCCCGGGTCGCCGACGTCGCCGAGGGCCTGGGGCGTCCCGCGCGTCGGGGCTGGCTGCGGCGTCCGACCGCCCCGCCCGCGCTCTACCTCGACGGCGGGTTCGGCGTCGGCAAGACCCACCTCCTCGCCGCGCTCGCGCACCGCGTGCCCGGTGCCGCCTTCGGGAGCTTCGTCGAGTACACGCACCTCGTGGGCGCGATCGGGTTCCGCGAGACCGTCGACGCCCTCGCGACGCGCCGCCTCGTCTGCATCGACGAGTTCGAGCTCGACGACCCCGGCGACACGCTGCTCATGTCCCGCATGCTGCGCGAGCTGTCGGACGCCGGCGTCGCCCTCGCCGCGACCTCGAACACCCTGCCCGAGCAGCTCGGCGAGGGCCGCTTCGCGGCGGAGGACTTCCTGCGCGAGATCCAGGCCATGGCGGACCGGTTCGACGTCGTGCGCATCGACGGGCCCGACTACCGCCACCGCGGCGCCGCCCCGCTGACCACGCTGCCCGACGACGACGTGCGCGCGACCGCGGCCGCGACCGACGGCGCGACGTGCGACGCGTTCGACGCCCTGCTCGCCCACCTGCGCACCGTGCACCCGAGCCGCTACGGCGCGCTGCTCGAGGGCGTCGCCGCCGTCGGGCTCACCGGCGTCGGGCCCACGTCGGACCAGGCGGACGCGCTGCGGCTCGTGTCGTTCGTCGACCGGCTCTACGAGGGCGACGTGCCCGTGCTGCTCGGCGGGCCGTCCGACGGGCACGAGCCGGGGCTCTTCGACGCCGCGATGCTGCGCGGCGGGTACCGCAAGAAGTACCTGCGCGCGCTGTCGCGGCTCGGCGCGCTCGCCGGCGAGGGCCGCGCCCTGGTGGAGGCCGGGCCGGCCTGAGCCGGCCCGAGCCGGCCCGGCCCGGCCCGGCTCTGCCGGGTGGCTCAGGTCCGCGGGTCCGACGCCTCGAGGCGGCGCAGCTCGGTCTCGACGTCGAAGTCCGCGGGCGGCCAGCCGAGGTCGAGGCCCTCGAGCGCGTCCTGGAGCAGCGCACCCACGGCGAGGCGCGCGTACCACTTGCGGTCCGCCGGCACGACGTGCCAGGGAGCGACGTCGGTGGACGTGCGCTCGAGCGCCGTCTGGTACGCGGCCTGGTAGAGCGGCCACCGCTCGCGCGCGTCGATGTCGCCCGGGTTGTACTTCCAGTGCTTGTCCGGCCGCTCGAGGCGCTCGCGCAGGCGGGCCGCCTGCTCGTCGAGCGAGACCATGAGCGCCACCTTGACGACGCGCGTCCCGGAGGACGCGACCTCGGCCTCGAACGCGTTGATCTCGTCGTAGCGCTCCTCGACCTCGCCCGCCGGGACGAGCCCCTCGACCTTGACCACGAGCACGTCCTCGTAGTGCGAGCGGTCGAACACGCCGATGTAGCCCGGCCGGGGCAGGGCCCTGCGGATCCGCCACAGGTAGTGGTGGCGCTTCTCCGCCGCGGTCGGGACGCCGAACGAGCGCAGCGCGACGCCCTGGGGGTCGACCATGCCGAGCACGTGCCGCACGATCCCGCCCTTGCCCGCGGTGTCCATGCCCTGGAGCACGAGCAGCACCGCACGGTCACCGCCCGTGCGGCCGTGCGCGAACAGGCGCTCCTGGAGCTCCGACAGGCGCTCGCCCTGCGCGGCGAGCGCGTCCGGCGCGCTCTTCTTGTCGCCCGACCAGCCCGGCGTCGACCGCCGGTCCAGGCCGGCGAGGTCGAAGCCCGGGCCGACGCGCAGCGCCTGCGTCGCGGGGGTGGTCCAGCGTCCTGCGGCTCGTGTCATGCCGCCGACCGTACGACCGCGACGGCGCGGCCCGCGAGCGTGACACCCGTCGCGTCCGCGCTCGCGCCCCCGAACGCGGCGAGCATCGTCGTCCCCCCGGGGGTCACGGGCACCGTGACGTCGTCGTCCGCGAGGGACACGACGACGGCGACGGGCCCGCGGTGCAGCGCGAGCCAGCGGCCCGCCTCGTGCTCGACGCGGGTCGCGCCGAGGTCGCCCGAGGCGACCTCGGGCACGGCCCGGCGCACCGCGACCAGGTCGGTGTACCAGCGCAGGAGCGCGGCGTGCCGGGGCTGCGCGGGCTCGGACCAGTCGAGGCGGCTGGCCTCGACGGTCGCCGGGTCCTGCGGGTCGGGCACCTCGACCTCGCCGCCGTAGACGTCCGTCCAGCCGTGGCCCGAGAACTCTTCGCGGCGCCCGCGCCGGATGCCCTCGACGAGCTCGGGCTCGGCGTGGTCCGTGAAGTACTGCCAGCGGGTGCGGGCGCCCCACTCCTCGCCCATGAAGAGCATGGGCGTGAACGGCGACAGGAGCACGAGCGCCGCGGACGCGGCGAGGCCCGCGTCGTCGAGGCGCTCCGAGGGGCGGTCGCCGAGCGCGCGGTTGCCCACCTGGTCGTGGTCCTGGGCGAAGACGACGAAGCGGTGGCCGTCGGTGCCCTCGGGCACGGGCGCGCCCCAGTCCCGCCCGCGGAACGTCGAGAAGCCGCCGTCGTGCAGGAAGACGCGCGTGAGGACCTTCGCGAGGACCTCGGCGCTGCCGAAGTCGACGTAGTAGCCGTGCCGCTCGCCCGTGAGGAACGCGTGCAGGGCGTGGTGCACGTCGTCGGCCCACTGCGCGGTCATGCCGAGCCCGCCCTGGTCCGTCGGCGTGACCATGACCGCGTCGTTGAGGTCGGACTCCGCGACGAGGGACAGGGGCCGGCCCAGCTCGGCGGCGAGCGCCGCGACCTCGTCGGCGAGCTCGGCGAGGAGGTGGCGGGGCGAGTCGTCGACGAGCGCGTGCACGGCGTCGAGGCGCAGCGCGTCGACGTGGAAGTCGCGCAGCCAGCGCAGCGCGTTGTCGATCACGAACCGGCGGACCTCCGCCGAGCCCTCGCCGTCGAGGTTGACGGCCTGCCCCCACGGCGTGTGGTGGCGGTCGGTGAAGTACGGGCCGAACCCGTGCAGGTAGTTCCCCGACGGGCCGAGGTGGTTGTGCACGACGTCGAGGCACACGGCGAGGCCGCGCGCGTGGGCGGCGTCGACGAAGCGCTGGAGCGCCGCCGGGCCGCCGTAGGGCTCGTGCACCGCGTAGAGCGCGACGCCGTCGTACCCCCAGCCGTGCACGCCCGGGAACGCGGCCACCGGCATGAGCTCGACCATGTCGACGCCCAGGGCGGCGAGGTGGTCGAGGCGGTCGATCGCCGCGTCGAGCGTGCCCTCGGGCGTGAACGTCCCGACGTGGAGCTCGTAGACGACCGCGCCGCGCACGTCGCGGCCCGTCCAGCCGGCGTCGGCCCACGCGTGCGCCGACGCGTCGAACGTCCGGCTCGGGCCGTGCACGCCCGCGGGCTGCCACGGGCTGCGCGGGTCGGGCCACGGCTCGCCGCCGTCGACCGCGAAGGCGTAGTCGGTGCCGTCCGGCAGGGCCAGGGGCGCGCGCCACCAGCCGCCGCCGTCGGGCACCATCGCGTGCCGCTCGTCGCGGCCCGGCAGGTGCAGCTCGACGCGCTCGGCCGACGGCGCCCAGACGCGCGGGGCGTCGGCGGTGCTCGCGGTGCGCGGGGCGCTCGCGGTGCTCGCGGCGGGGTCGGTCGTGGCCTCGGGTGGGGTCGCGTCGCTCACGCGGTCAAGCGTGCCCCGCGGGGACGAGGAGGGCGACCGGGAGGTGCTCGAGCAGGTGCTCGAGCGGCACGACGCCGCCCTCGATCGTCCGGCCCGTGAGCACGTCCGTCCACCGCCACTCGGGGATCGCGACCGTGTGCGCCCCCCACCCGCCGAGGCGGTCGAGCGAGAGCGCGAGCCGGGTCGCGACCGTGATCGCCGACGGGATGCCCGCCTCGGTGCGCGCGAACGCGAACGCGTTGCCCGACGACGCCGGCACGGGCGCGTAGCCCGCCTCGGGACCGACGAAGCAGCCGGGCCGGTCGCGGCGCACCCGCAGGGCGCGCGACGTCACGACGAGCTTCTCGTCGGCGAGCGTGCGCGGCGTCTCGGTCTCGAGCCGCGCGAGGGCGGCGTCGAGCGCCTCGACGTCCACCGGCCGGCGGTTGTCGGGGTCGACGAGCGCGACCGCGGGCACCTCGGTGCCCTGGTACACGTCGGCGACGCCCGGGAGCGTGAGCTGGACGAGCTTCATGCCGAGCGTCGCGGCCCGGACGCCGGGAGCCGCGCGCTGCGCCCAGCCCTCGTACGCCTCGAGGACCTCGGGCGCGCCGAGCAGGTGCCGCGCGAAGCCGAGGACCGCCTCCTCGTACCCCTCGTCGGGCGCCGTCCAGGACGTGCGCGACTTGGCCTCGCGGACCGCCTTGGTGAGGTAGCCGACGAGGCGGTCCTCGGCGATCGGGCCGCCGTCCCAGGTGCCCGCGAGCGTCTGCCAGAGGATGTTCTCGGTCCGGCCGTCGAGCAGCACGGGCCGGGCCTCGGCGGTGACCGCCCGCAGGTGGTCCACGAGGTGGGACCACTCGACCGGCAGCTCGGACAGCACACCGAGCCGCGCGCGGACGTCCTCGCTGCGCTTGGTGTCGTGCGTCGACAGGCCGGTCATCGCGACGGGCGCGTGCACCTGGGCCCGCGCGGCCCACGCGTGCAGCTCCTCGGGGCTGATCGCGAACCGCTCGGGCGCGCCGCCCACCTCGCACAGGCTGAGGAGGTGGGTCCAGCGGTAGAACGCCGTGTCCTCGACGCCCTTGGCCATGACCGCGCCGCACGTCTGCTGGAACCGCACGACCAGCTCGTCCCGGCGCGACTCGCGCGTCCGGCCGGCCGAGCCGACCTCGCGCGCCAGGAGCATCTCGGCGAGCAGGTCGAGGGTCTCGTGGCGGTCCTCGTCCAGCCGGGCCCGCGCCGTGGCGACGCACTCGGCGAACGCCGCCTGCGCGTCGGGGTGCACCGGCTCGCCGGGGACGACGTAGTAGCGGTAGCGGTCCGCGGCGACGACGAGCTCGAGGAGGCACTCGTGCAGCGAGCGCCACGTGTGGTCGCGCAGGCGCACGTCGTCGCGGCAGATGTCGGCGGCCAGGTCCGCGAGGCGGTGCACCTCGGCGTAGAGCGGGCCCTCGACGATCTGCCGCTTGCCCTCCTCGACGAGCGCCGGGAGGGCGTCGGTCGTGTCGCCCGTGAGGCGGTGCATGACCGCGCCGAGCTCGCCGCCGCCGCCCGGGTCGACGAAGGTCGCGTGCACGCGCCACATGGCGTCGTAGCCCGTGGTCCCCACGGTCGCCCAGTCCTCGGGCACCTCCTCGGTGGGCGCGAGGATCTTCTCGACCGCGACCCACGCGTCGTCCGTGGCCGCCGCGAGCCGCGCGAGGTAGCCCTGCGGGTCCGCGAGCCCGTCGGGGTGGTCGATCCGCAGCCCGTCGACGACGCCGTCCCGCACCAGCCCCGCGACCAGCTCGTGGGTGCGGTCGAACACCTCCGGGTCCTCGACGCGGACGGCCGCGAGGGTCCCCACGTCGAAGAAGCGGCGGTAGTTGAGCTCCTCGTCCGCGACCTTCCAGTACGCGAGGCGGTAGTGCTGGCGGTCGACGAGCTCGGCCATCGGCAGCTGCTCGGTCCCCGGCCGCACCGGGAAGACGTGGTCGTAGTAGCGCAGCACGGTCTGGCGGCCCGGGAACCCCGGCACCTCGGCCTCCTCGAGCGCGAGCTCGCCGTCCGCGAGCACCGCCCCGATCCTGCGGCCGAGCACGGGCATGAGGAGCGCGCCCTCGCCCGCGGACCAGTCGACGTCGAACCACGACGCGTAGGGCGAGTCCGGGCCCTGCGCGAGCACGGACCACAGCGCGCGGTTGTGCCAGACCGGCGTCGGCACGGCCATGTGGTTCGGCACGATGTCGACCACGAGCCCCAGGCCGTGCTCACGCGCGGTCGCCGCGAGGCGGTCGAACGCCGGCCGGCCGCCCAGCACGGGCGAGATCTCGTCGTGGTCGACGACGTCGTAGCCGTGCGTCGAGCCGGGTGCCGCCGTGAGCACGGGGGACAGGTACAGGTGCGTCACGCCGAGCCGGGAGAGGTACGGGACCTGGCCGGCCGCGTCGTCGAGCGTGAGGTCGGCGTTGAGCTGGAGCCGGTACGTCGAGACGGGCACGGGCCGGCCCGCACGCGGCCGGCGGCGCGAGGGGCCCGGGCGCTCGGCCGGGCGCTCGGCGTCCCGGTCAGGGCCGCTCACTCGACCACCGGACGCGTGAACACCAGCGTGCTGCGGCCCGTGGTCTTCACCTTGGTCCCCGCCTTGACCTGCCGGCCGGCGCCGAGCGTGTGGTCGGTGTCGACGACGCACGTCCAGACCTCGCCGAAGCGTCGGGGCGGCAGCTTGAACGTCACCGGCTCCGGCGCCGCGTTGTAGAGCAGGAGGAAGCTGTCGTCCACGACGAGCTCGCCGCGCGCGTCCGGCTCGGCGATCGCCTCGCCGTTGAGGAACACCATGACGGCCTTCGCGAAGCCGTTGTTCCAGTCGGCCTCCGACATGTGCTCGCCCGACGTGGTGAACCACGCGATGTCGTTGAGGTCGGACTCGCCGCCGTGCTCGGCGCTGCCCGAGAAGAAGCGGCGCCGGCGCAGCACGGGGTGGTCCCGGCGCAGATGGACGAGCGCACGCGTGAAGTCGAGGTGGCCCCGGGCCTCCTCGCTGAGGTCCCAGTCCATCCACGTCGTCGGGTTGTCCTGGCAGTACCCGTTGTTGTTCCCGCCCTGGGTGCGGCCCAGCTCGTCGCCGTGGGCGATCATCGGGACGCCCTGCGACAGGAGGAGCGTGGTGAGGAAGTTGCGCTGCTGGCGCCACCGCAGCTCGGTGATCGCCGGGTCGTCGGTCGGCCCCTCGGCGCCGCAGTTCCAGGACCGGTTGTGGCTCTCGCCGTCGGCGTTGCCCTCGCCGTTCGCGTCGTTGTGCTTCTCGTTGTACGACACGAGGTCGTTGAGGGTGAACCCGTCGTGGGCCGTGACGAAGTTGATCGACGCGATGGGCTTGCGGCCCGTGTGCTCGTAGAGGTCGGACGAGCCGGACAGGCGGCTCGCGAACTCCGCGAGGGTCGACGGCTCGCCGCGCCAGAAGTCACGCACCGTGTCGCGGTACTTGCCGTTCCACTCCGACCACAGGGGCGGGAACCCGCCGACCTGGTAGCCGCCGTCGCCCACGTCCCACGGCTCGGCGATGAGCTTGACCTGGCTGATGACCGGGTCCTGCTGCACGAGGTCGAAGAACGCCGAGAGGCGGTCGACCTCGTGGAACTGGCGGGCCAGCGTGCTCGCGAGGTCGAACCGGAACCCGTCGACGTGCATCTCGTTGACCCAGTAGCGCAGCGAGTCCATGAGGAGCTGGAGCACGTGCGGGTGCCGCATGAGCAGCGAGTTCCCCGTGCCCGTCGTGTCGTAGTAGTGCGCCTGGTCGTCGTCGACGAGCCGGTAGTAGGCGGCGTTGTCGATGCCGCGGAAGCACAGGGTGGGGCCCAGGTGGTTGCCCTCGGCGGTGTGGTTGTAGACCACGTCGAGGATGACCTCGATGCTCGCCTCGTGCAGCGCCTTGACCATCTGCTTGAACTCCTGCACCTGCATGCCCGGCGCGGGGGAGGACGCGTACCCGTTGTGCGGCGCGAAGAAGCCGATCGTGTTGTAGCCCCAGTAGTTGGACAGGCCCTTGTCCTGGAGCGTCGGGTCGTTGACGAACTGGTGGACCGGCATGAGCTCGATCGCGGTGATCCCGAGGTCGACGAGGTGGTCGACGATCGCGGGGTGCGCCATGCCGGCGTACGTGCCGCGCAGCTCCTCCGGGATGCCCGGGTGCTGCATCGTCAGGCCCTTGACGTGCCCCTCGTAGATGACGCTCTCGTGGTAGTCCTTCATCGGCGGCCGGTCGTGGCCCCAGTCGAAGTACGGGTTGATGACCACCGACGTCATGGTGTGGCCCGCGGAGTCGTCCGTGTTGAGGGACTCCGGGTCGCCGAAGTCGTAGGAGAAGAGCGACTGGTGGCCGTCGATCTGGCCGTCGATGGCCTTGGCGTACGGGTCGAGCAGCAGCTTGGCGGGGTTGCAGCGGTGCCCGCGCTCGGGCTCGTAGGGGCCGTGCACGCGGTAGCCGTAGCGCTGCCCGGGCTGGATCGTCGGGAGGTAGGCGTGCCAGACGAAGGCGTCCACCTCGGGGAGGTCGAGGCGGGTCTCGGTGCCGTCCTCGGCGATGAGGCACAGCTCGACGCGCTCGGCGACCTCGGAGAACAGGGCGAAGTTGGTGCCCGTCCCGTCGAAGGTCGCACCGAGCGGGTAGGGCTTGCCGGGCCAGATCTGCATGGCGCAAGAGTGCCAGCCGAGCGCCGCCCGTGCGCACCGAGTCCCACCCCGGGACCGCGGTGTGGCGCGCGTCACGCCGGGACCCGGCTCGGCGTGCGGCGCGCCGCGGACGGTGCGACGTTGGGGGCATGAGCGAACAGACACCGGACGCCTACGACCCCGCGCAGGACCAGGACGCCGACCCCGAGAGCCTCCAGCCGCGTGAGGGCGCCCGCGCCGCGGGCGGCGACGCGCCCACCGGCGGGGACCCGGACGCCGACCCCGACATGCTCAACCCGCGCGACGACACGTCGTCCGGCGCCGAGCTCTGAGACCGCCGAGGATGGCGCACGCGTGAGGGCCCCGTGAGGGTCGCGGTCGTCGGCGCGAGCGGCAACGTGGGCACCGCGCTCCTGCGCGCGCTGCACCGCGAGGACGCCGTGACGTCCGTGGTCGGCGTCGCCCGCCGCGCCCCGTCGTCCCGCCCGCCCGCGCCGTACGACGCGGTCGAGTGGCGCGGTGTCGACCTCGCGGCGCGCGACGACGACGTCGTCGGGCGCCTCGCCGACGCGTTCGCGGGCGCCGACGCCGTCGTGCACCTCGCGTGGGCGATGCAGCCGAGCCACGACCGCGCGCTGCTCCGCGCCACCAACGTCGGTGGCACGGCGCGCGTCATCGACGCGGTCGCGCGGGCGGGTGTCCCGCACCTCGTCGTCGCCTCGTCGGTCGGCGCCTACGCGCCCGTCGACGACGACGAGCCGCGGAGCGAGGACTGGCCGACCCGCGAGGTCCGGTCGAGCAGCTACAGCGTCGACAAGGTCGCCGTCGAGCGGCTGCTCGACGAGGCCGAGGTGCTCCACCCGAACCTCCGCGTGGCGCGCGTGCGGCCCGCGCTGGTCTTCCAGCGCGCCGCCGGCTCGGGCATCGAGCGGTACTTCCTCGGCCGGCTGCTGCCCGCGGCGGCGCTCGGGGCGGGCCTGCCCGTGCTGCCGTGGCCGCGCGGCTTCCGCCTCCAGGCGGTCCACGCGGACGACCTGGCCCAGGCGTTCCGCGCGATCCTGCTCGACCAGCACGTCGGGGCGTTTAACGTCGCGGCCGACGACCTCCTCCGGGGCGCCGACGCGGCCGCGCTCCTCGCCGCGGGCCGCGTCGTGGAGGTGCCCGTGCCCGTCGTGCGCGCGGGCGTGCACGCCGCGTGGCTCGCGCACGGCATCGCGGTGAGCCCGGGCTGGGTCGACCTGGCCGCGGGCATCGCGCTCATGTCCACCGAGCGTGCGCGCACGGTGCTCGGGTGGCGCCCGCGGCGGAGCGCCGCGGAGGCGCTCGCGGCCGTGCTCGGCGGCATGGTCGACGGCGCGGGGACCGCGAGCCCGCCGATGCGCCCGCGGTCGCGGGCCCGGCGCTCGCTCGTGGGCGGGCAGAGCTCGGTGCGCTGAGCGGCGGGCGGGCGTGCGGGCTCCGGGAGAGCGGGCTCAGCGCGCGAGGCGCTCGACGATCGCGCCGAACAGCGGCGGGATGCCGGCGGCGACGGGGACGATGCCGCGGCGCAGGGGCGACGTCGCCCAGGCGACGAGGCCGCCCGTGAGGATGCGGTAGTCCCGCGTCGCCTCGACCCACGCGCGCTCGTACGCCCGTGGGTCGTCGAGCGTGAGGACGGCGGCGCGGGCCTGCGCCAGGCCGACGCGCAGGCCCTCGCCCGTGAGCGCGTCCACGTACCCCGAGGCGTCCCCGACGAGCCGCACGCGGCCCGCGGTGCGCCGCACGGCCCGCTGGCGCAGGGGGCCCGCGCCGCGCACCGCCCCCGCGGGCTCGGCCCCGGCGATCCGCTCGACGAGCTCCGGGAAGCCCGCGAGCACGTCGTCGAAGGCCATGCCGGGCGGGCCGAGCAGGGCGATCCCGACGAGGTCGTCGCCCACGGGCGTCACGTAGGCCTCGGCTGCGGGCGCCCAGTGCACCTCGACGAGGTCCGTCCAGGGCGCGGTGCGGACGTGCCGACGAAGTCCGAACCGGCGCCGCGGGCCCGCGGGCCGCTCGTCGGCGTCGAGGCCGGTGACGCGCCGCACGGTCGAGTGGAGCCCGTCGCACGCGAGCAGCCAGCGCGCCTCGACGCCGGCCGCGCGCACGCCGTCCGCGTCCTGGTCGACGTCGGTGACGCGGCGGGCGAGGACGCGCACCCCGAGCTCGGCGGCGCGGGCGGCGAGCGCGGCGTGCAGCGTCGTGCGCCGGACGCCGCGGCCGGGCCCGGAGCGGAAGGGGTGGTCGACGTGGCGCCCGGGCGCGCGGTAGGAGATGCCGCGCAGCGGGTGCCCGTCGGGGTCGACGCCGAGCCGCGCCAGGGCGCGCAGGGTGCCGGGCATGAGTCCCTCGCCGCACGCCTTGTCGATGGCCCCCGCGCGGGGCTCGACGACGACGACGTCGTGCCCCGCGAGGCGCGCCTCGACCGCGGCCGCGAGGCCCACGGGACCGCCGCCGGCCACGAGCACGTCGGTGGTCGTCGTGCCGTGGGCCGTCGGGTCGGCGGTCATGGCGTCAGGAGCGCCCGGGTGCGGGCAGCAGGGCGAGCGCGCGCTCCTCGGCCGGGATGCGGAAGCCGAGGAGCAGGACGGCGTTGAGGACCGTGAAGGCGAGCGCCGTGACCCAGGCGGTGTGCACGAGGGGGAGCGCGATCCCCTCGACCACGACGGCGACGTAGTTGGGGTGACGCAGCACGCGGTAGGGGCCGCTCGTGACGGGGGCGAGGCCGGGGACCACGATGACGCGCGTGTTCCAGCGCGGGCCGAGCGTCGTGATGCACCACCACCGCAGCGCCTGGCTCGCGACGACGGCGGCCAGCGCCGCCCACCCGAGCGCGGGCACGAAGGGCCGGTCGAGTGCGTGCACCTCGACGACGCACGCCACGAGCAGCCCCGTGTGCAGCGCGACCATGGGCGGGAAGTGGCCGCGGCCGCTCTCCACCCCTCCCCGCGCGAAGGACCACCGGGCGTTGCGCGCGGACACGACGAGCTCGGCGAGCCGCTCGAGCGCGGTCGCCGCGACGACGAGGTCGAACAGGAGTCTCATGCGGCCTCCGGCCACTGGAGCAGGACGTACTCGGCGCCGACGCCGGGGCCGAAGGCCATGAGGACGCCGGTCGAGCCGGGCGCGGGCGGGTCCTCGAGCGTGCGCGCGAGCACGTGCAGCACGCTCGCCGACGACAGGTTGCCGACGTCGGCGAGGCTGCTCCGGCTCACGGCCAGGGCCGCGTCGTCGAGGTCGAGCGCGTCGCGGACCGCGTCGAGGATGCGCGGCCCGCCCGCGTGGACCACCCAGGTGGACACGTCCCGGACCTTGAGGTCGCGCTCCTCGAGCAGCGCGCCGACGTCGTCGGCCAGGCCCGCGCGCAGCACCTCGGGCAGGCCCGCGGCCAGCACGATCCGGAACCCGCCGGAGCCGATCCGCCAGCCCAGGTGGTCGGCCGTCCCGCCGACGATGCGGCTGCGGCTCCCCGTCACCGCGGGCAGGCCCCGGGCGGCGGTCCCGGCCGCGGGGTGCCGGTCGCCGACGACGACGACCGCGGCCGCGCCGTCCCCGAACAGGCCGCTCGAGACGAGGTTCGCGACCGAGTCGTCGCCGTGCTGCACCGTGAGGGAGCACAGCTCGACCGCCACGAGCAGCGCGACGCCCGTGGGGCGGCCCGCGAGCAGGTCGTCCACGGTCGCGAGGCCCGCGGCGCCCCCCGCGCACCCCCAGCCGAACGACGGCACGCGCCGGACGTCGTCGCGCAGGCCGAGGCGCGGCACGAGGAGCGCGTCGAGCGACGGCGCGCCGATCCCGGTGACCGAGGTGAGGACGACGACGTCGACGTCCCGCGGGGCGAGGCCCGCGGCGTCCAGCGCGTCCCGCGCGGCCCGCTCGGCCAGGTCGGCGCCGATCCGCAGGAAGTGGTCGTTGGCCGTGCCGAAGTTGGTGAGGCCGGCGTACTCCTCGAGCGGCAGCGCGAGGTGCCGCGTGCGGACGGCCGCGCTGCGGTGCAGCGCGCGCAGGCGACCCTGGGCCGCAGGGCCCGCGAGCAGCGGGCCGATGACGGCGGTGATCTCCTCCTGCCGGTACGCGTGCGCGGGAAGGGCCGGTGCGACGGCGAGCACGCGCGACATGCGCTGCATCGTGTCATGGCACGGTCGCCGCGTCGCTGCGAGGAGGCACGCGCTAGCGTCGGGCCGACCGCCCCGACCCCCGGAGGACCGCGTGACCGACGCCGCGCGTGAGGCGACCGCCCCCGCGGCCGTCGGCGTCGCCCGGCGCGTCGAGGGCCTCGTGCGGGCCTCGCACCCCGCCCCGACCGTGGTCGTCACGGCCATCGCGGCGACCCTCGCCGCAGGCGCCGGGGCGTCGCCCGCGCGCGCGGCGCTCGCGGCGGCCGCCGTCCTCGCGGGCCAGCTGAGCATCGGCTGGTCCAACGACTGGCTCGACGCGGACCGCGACGTCGCGGTCGGGCGGACGTCGAAGCC
Source organism: Actinotalea solisilvae (assembly GCF_016464425.1). Classification (GTDB taxonomy): domain Bacteria; phylum Actinomycetota; class Actinomycetes; order Actinomycetales; family Cellulomonadaceae; genus Actinotalea; species Actinotalea solisilvae. The sequence continues at coordinate 20,972 of NZ_JADDKQ010000015.1, read as the reverse complement.
GGTCGTCCAGGGCCTCGTCACCGCGCGGACCCTGCGCCGCGCCGCGCTCCTCGCGGCGCTCGCGTGCGCGGCGCTCTCGTTCGCGACCGGCGTCCTGCCCGGCCTCGTGCACGTGGTCGCCGTCGCGAGCGGGTGGAGCTACAACCACCCGCTCAAGCGCACCGCCTGGTCGTTCGTGCCCTACACCGTGTCCTTCGCGCTGCTGCCGGTGTTCCTCGTGACGGTCCAGCCGGGCGCGCGGCCCGCGTGGTGGGCGGTCGTCACGGGCGGGCTGCTCGGCGCGGGCGCGCACGTGGCGAACGTGCTGCCCGACCTCGACGACGACGCCGCGACCGGCGTCCGCGGCCTGCCGCACCGGCTCGGCCGGCGTGCGTCGAGCGTGCTCGCGCCCGCGCTCCTCGTGGCCGCGGTCCTCGTCGTGGTGCTCGCGCCCGGGCAGCGCTCGCCCGCGCCGCTGGTCGCCGCCGGCACCGCCGTCGTGCTGGCCGTCACCGCGGGGGCGCTCGGTGCGACGCGACCGACCAGCCGGCTGCCGTTCCGGCTCACGATGGCGGTCGCCGCCCTGTGCGTCGGGCTGCTCCTCGCGGCCGGGTCGCGGATGGTGGTGACGTGAGCAGGGTGGTGACGTGAGCAGGGTGACGGCGTGACCCGCCTGGTCGCGCACCGCGGCGCGAGCGCGCTCGAGCCCGAGCACAGCCGGGCGGCCTACGAGCGCGCGCTCGCCGACGGGGCCGACGGGCTCGAGTGCGACGTGCGGCTCACCGCGGACGGCGTCGCGGTGTGCTGGCACGACGCGACGCTCGACCGCACGTCCGACGGGCGCGGGCCCGTGCACGAGGCGACTCTGGCCCAGGTGCGGGCGCTCGCGCTGCGCGGCCCGGGCGGCGACGCGCGCGGGGCGCTCACGCTGCGCGAGCTGCTCGGCCTCGCGCTCGGCGCGGGCCGGCCGCTCACCGTCGCGATCGAGCTCAAGCACCCCGCGCCCTACGGCTGGGCGGCCGAGGACGCCGTGCTCGCCGAGCTCGACGCCCTCGGCTGGGACCCGGCGTCGGGGGCGCTCGGCGACCTGCGGATCAGCCTCATGAGCTTCCATCCCGGCGCGCTCGCGCACCTGGCGCGTCGCGTGCCGGCCGCGCACCTCATGGTGCTGCTCGACGACGCGCCCGGCGCGGACCCGGACCTGGGCTCCGCCGCCGACGTGGCCGAGGCGTGGCGTCTTGCGGACGCCGGGATCGTGGGCGGCGTCGGGCCGGGGCTCGGCGTCGTCCGGCGTCGCCCCGAGCGCGTGGCGGCCTGGCTCGCGGCCGGGCGGCTCGTGCGCGTGTGGACGGTGAACGCCGCGGGCGACGCGGCGGCGTGCCTCGCGCTCGGGGTGCCCGAGCTGACCACGGACGACCCGGGCGGGCTGCGCGCGGCGCTCAGCGCAGCGCCGTGACCTCCCGGTCCGGCGCGAGCGCGTCGGCGAGCCAGCCGAAGGTGCCGGCGAGGTAGCGCTCGCGCGGCTCCGGCGCGCTGAGCACGAGGTCGTGCACGCCGCCCTCGACGACGAGCCGCGTCACGTCGGGACCGAGCAGGGGAGCGCGCGCCGCGATCTGCTCGACGTCGAGCACGGTGTCCTGGCGGTCGAGGTCGGGGTTGTCCAGGCTGTTCGGCCCCGTGCGGTCCGACGTCGCGACGAGCACGGGCACGCCGATGCGCAGGCCGCGCGCCAGGCGCGCCTGGCCGCGGCGCACCGCGCGCAGCCAGCCGGCGCGCACCGGGCCGTCGGGCGGCTTGAGCGCGAGGTCGTACTCCCACCGCCCGCCGTGGTCGACGTGCAGGTGGTACGAGTACGCCGACACCCCGCTCGCGACCACGCGCAACGGGTCGAGCGGCCCGACCGCGTCGAGCACGCGCGTCGAGACCACGCGGTGGAACCAGCGCGCGCGCAGGTCGAACCACGGGCTGTCGAGCACGAGCGCGTCCAGCGCGCCGGTGCGCCGCAGGCTGTGCGCCCACAGGCTCGCCGTGAGCCCGCCGGTCGAGTGGCCCATGACGACGAGGCGGTCGTGGCCCGCCTCGCGGCGGAGGAGCCGCGCGGCGGCCGTGAGCTCGGGCACGTGCTCCGTGAGCTCGGTGACGACGTGCGGCACCTGGCCCTCGCGCAGCGAGCGTCCGCAGCGGCGCAGGTCCAGCGCGTGGAAGGCGTAGCCCTCCTCCGTCGCGCGCTCGGCGAGGTGGCGCTGGAAGAAGTAGTCGTTGAACCCGTGCACGTAGAGCAGCGCGGGCCGTGCGCGGTCCGGCGCGGCGCCCGGCCCGTCCGGCACGTGCCGCACGAGCGTCGCGACCGCGGGACCGTCCGGGGCGCCGCCGAGGTCGAGCGTCGTCCGCTCGAAGTCGTCGCCCAGCACGTCGGGCTCCCAGCGCGTGGTCACGCTCGGCACCCTCGGCACGGGCGTCCGCACGAGTGTCCGCCCCGCCGTCGGCCCGGCACCGTCATCCCGCGCCCTCCGTCAGCGGCCGGGCACGGGCGAGCCCGGCGCGCCCAGGGCGACCTCGGCGTCGCGCGGCCGGCCGGCGCGGATCGGCAGGAGGAGCGCGAGGCCCACGGCCACGACCGCGATGATCCCCACGATGCCCCAGTGCTGCGAGCCCGACACCGCGACGAAGGTCGAGAACGCCAGGGGCGCGAGGAAGCTCGCGGCGCGCCCCGTCGTGGCGTAGAGCCCGAAGATCTCGCTCTCGCGGCCCGGCGGGATGAGGCGCGCGAGGAGCGTGCGGCTCGAGGACTGCGCCGGCCCGACGAAGACGCACAGCAGGAGGCCGAACACCCAGAACACGCCCGGGCCGCCGTCGTGCAGCACGAACACCGCCGTGCCGGCGACGACCAGGCCGGTGAGCGAGGTGACGATGATCGCCTTGGGCCCGACGCGGTCGTCGAGCCAGCCACCCAGGAGGGTCGCGAGCCCGGCGACGACGTTGGCCGCGATCGCGAAGACGATGACGCCCTCGGCGGTGAACCCGAAGGTGCCGGACGCGATGACCGCGCCGAACGTGAACACGCCCGCGAGCCCGTCGCGGAAGACGGCGCTCGCGAGCAGGAACCACAGCGTGGGCCGGCGCTCGCGCCACAGGCCGCGGACGTCGCGCGCGAGCTGGGCGTACGACTCGAGGAGGCCCAGGCGCGCGCGACCGGGCGACGGCGGCACCTCCGGCACGGCGACGAGCACGGGGATCGCGAAGACCGCGAACCAGATCGCCGAGACGAGCACGGCGGCGCGGATGTCGAGGCTGTTCTCGTCCGAGACGCCGAACCAGCCGACGTCGGGGTTGATGAAGCCCACGAAGAGGAGGAGCAGGAGCACGATCCCGCCGAGGTACCCCGCGCCCCAGCCGAGCCCGCTGACGCGCCCGACGTCGCGCGGGGTCGACACCTGCGCGAGGGTCGCGTTGTAGTTGACGGACGCGAGCTCGAAGACGATGTTGCCGGCCGCGAGCAGGAAGATCCCGAGCAGAAGGTTCTGCTCGAGGTTCGCCGGGTCGGGCGTGACGAGGAACATGGCGGCGCTGATCGCGACCGTGATCGCCGTGTAGACGCCCAGCAGCGTGCGGCGTCGTCCGCGGTCGTCGGCCCGCGCCCCGAGCACGGGGGCGAGCAGGGCGATCGCGAGGCCCGCGGCCGTCAGGCCCCAGCCGAGCCAGCTCGAGTGCTCGGCGAGCACGCGGTCGAGCGCCGTCCCCGCGGCGCCGTCGGGGTCGGCCTCGGCCGCGGCGACGACGGCGGGGTCCACGAACGTCGAGCTCGTGAGCCAGCGCGTGAAGACGAAGGTCGTGATGACGGCGTTGAACGCGGCCGAGCCCCAGTCCCACAGCGCCCACGCGACCACGCGCCGGCGTCGCGTCCGGGCGTCCAGGGGTGCCGCCGTCGCGACGTCGTCGTCTGCCATGGCGCGCATGCTACGTCCGGGGGTCGACGAACCGGTGACCAGGACGGGCGCGTCGCACGAACGGGGGACGGCACGGACGGGGACGGCACGGACGGGGGACGGCACGGACGCGGGGCGCGCACGGGACGCGCGGCGCGGCGGATCAGCCCTCGACGACGACGTCGACCTCGTGCCACCCCGTCGCGCCGTCGGGCACGACGTCCGCGACGTCCCCCGTCTGCGGACCCTCCGGGTCGGACGCGCGCACGCGCAGGACGTGCCGGCCCGGCTCGGCCCGCCAGGTCCACGACCACTGGCGCCACGTGTCCACGCTGATCTCGGTCGCGACGTCCGCCGCCTCCCAGGCCCCCTCGTCGACCTGCACCTCGACGCCCGTGACGCCGCGGTGCTGGGCCCAGGCCGTGCCCGCGACGACGACGTCGCCCGCGGGGAGGCTCGTCCCGGCGCGCGGCACCTCGATCCGCGACGCCGTCTTCACCGGGCCCCGGGCCGACCAGCCGCGCACCGTCCAGTACGCCTCCCGGTCGGCGAAGCGCGTGACCTCGAGGTCGGTGACCCACTTGGTCGCCGACACGTAGCCGTACAGGCCGGGCACCACGAGGCGCGCCGGGAAGCCGTGGGCGGCGGGCAGGGGCTCGCCGTTCATGCCGACCGCGAGGAGCGCGTCGCGGTCGTCGGTGAGCACCGGCAGCGGCGTGGACGCCGTGAAGCCGTCCGCGCTGGTCGAGAGCACCATGTCGGCGCCCGGCAGGGGGCCCGCGCGCGCGAGCAGCTCGCGGACCGGCAGGCCGAGCCAGCGCGCGTTGCCGACGAGGTCGCCGCCCACGGGGTTGGAGACGCAGGCGAGCGTCACCCACGCCTCGACGAGGTCGCCCGCCAGGAGCTCGTCGAAGTCGATCGTCACCTCGCGCTCGACCATGCCGTGCACGCGGAGCCGCCAGGTCGCGGGGTCGACCTGCGGGACGGCAAGGGCGGTGTCGATCCGGTAGAAGTCGGCGTTGCGCGTCACGACGTCGGCGACCCCGGGCACGTCCACCTGGGCGCCCGAGGGCACGGGCGGCGCCGGGCGCGCGGGGGAGGGCAGCCGCAGCCGGTCGCGCGCCGCGGTCGCGACGCGGGCCGCCGAGCCGACGACGCCGCCCGCGGCCGCCGTGAGCGCGGCGACGACGGCGACGCCGGCCGCGCCGACGAGGAAGCCGCGCCGGTCGGGCCGGGGCACGGCACCGCCCGCAGGCCCGTGGTCGCGGTCGGCCGGCGCGGACCCGGGGGCGCCGTCCGGTCCGAGGCGGCGCACGAGCGCGCGCAGTGCGACGGCGCCCGCGGCGGCGCCGGCCAGGCTCGGCAGCGCGGCGGCGGGTCCGTTGCCCGGCCGTGCGGCGGCGACCACGCCGGCCGCGAGCCCGACGGCGAGGACGACGCCGGTCGCGAGGCCCGGGGAGCGCACGGCGAGGACGCCGGCGCCCGCGGCGAGCACCGCGAGCACGAGCACCATGCCGACGAGCAGCGCCGTCTTGTCGGCCGTGCCGAAGACGTCGATCGCGAGGTCCTTGAGCCAGGCGGGCGTCACGTCGATGAACGCGTCGCCCACCGCCGAGAGCGGCGACGAGCCGCTCGGCAGCACGGCCGCGACCAGCTGCGCGACCCCGAGCGTCAGGGCCGCCGCGAGGAGCCCGGCGAGGGCGGCGAGGCGACGGCGGGGCATGCACTGAGCCTGAGGCCTCGCGCGCCCCCTGTCACGCGAGGACCACCCCGCCCGCCCGCGCACCCGCCCCGCCGGCGCCGGCTGCGCCCCCGGCGAGCGCGTGGGCGGACCGGCGCGTCCGGCCGTGTCGGTGGTCGGAGGGATGCTGGGCCCGTGACGGCGACCACGCTCCGTGAGCTGAGCCGGCGCGCCCCGGCGCGGACACCGGCGGCGCGCACGGCGTTCGTGCGCCCGGCGCGGGTGCCCGGCTGGGACGCGTCGCGCTGGGGCTACGACGTCGTGCTCGAGTGCTTCTGGGCGGAGCTCGCCCGGCCGGGCGGCGAGGTCGTCCGGATCGGCCCGGAGCACCTGCTCACCACCGTGCCCGCGCTCGCCCTCGCGGTCGCGGACCGCGCGCGGCTCGACTGGACGGCGGCGTACCTGGCGCTCACCGCCTGACGCGTCGGGCCCGTCGGCGCTCAGCCGACGACGGCGACCTCGGTGCCCAGCACGTGGCTCGCGCCGGGGGCGAGGCGGACCGCGTCGTCGCCGACGGCGGCCGCCTCGACGCACACGAAGCCGGGCCACGCGTCGCCGACGTCCGCCATGGCGGCACCGCGCGCGGGCCCCGGGTTCCACACGACCGTCGTCGCCGAGCCGGTCTTGGCGACCGCGAGCCGGCGGTCGCCGTCGTCCACCGTCGCGGTGGCGCGCGTGCCGAGGTAGACCCGGTCGACCTCGCCCTCGAACCGGACCGGCCCCGCCTCCCCGGGCCGCTCCCCGCCGCCCGACGGCTTGTCGAGGTAGGGCGTGCCCTCGAGCCCGGCTACCGAGGTCCGCCGGACGTCCCGCACCGCGAGGTAGGTGTGCAGCGCGGCCTCGACGGTGACGTCGTGGTCGTCGCGGTTCGTCGCCTCGAGCGCGACGCCGAGCGTCCGGCCGACGCGCACCGTGCAGACCGCCGCGAAGCGGTGCGGCCACGCGGACGCGCGCGTGAGCAGGTCGTCGGCGAGCGCGAGGCGCACGACGACGTCGTCGCCGTCCTCGGCGGCGTCGAGGAGCTCCCACCGGGTCGTGCGCGCGAAGCCGTGCGCCGGCGCCGTCGGCTCGGTCGCGTGCGCGCCGAACCACGGGAAGCACAGGGGCACGCCGCCCCGGACCGCGACGCCGGGCTCGAGCCGGGCCCGGCTGCTGCGCCACAGGACCGGGCCCTCGCCGTGCGGCGCCCACGCGGTGACCTGCGCGCCCTGGAGGTGCACGACGGCGTCGGCGACCGGGCCGCGCACGTGCACGACCGGCAGCGCGCCCTCGGTGCCCTCCGTGACGGACGCCGGCAGGCCGCTCACGCGCGCGCCCGCAGGCGGTGCAGGACCTCGCCGGCCTGCGGCACGACGAGCGTGCCCGGGTCCTGCGCCCACGCCTCGGGGTCGACCTCGGCGGGGTCGAGGTAGTCGAGGTTCGCGGCCCGGACCACCTCCTCGGGGATGCCGGTGGCCAGGGTCACGGTCACGCGGCAGCGCTCGCCGTGCTCGTCGTCGTAGGTGCCGGCGCCGCGCAGGTGCGTCGAGTGCGCGAGGTCGCCCCACGGCACGTCCTTGAACCGGTCCCACTGCTTCACGAAGTAGTCGCGGCAGTGGTAGCCGATCTCGAGGATCTGCGGGTGCATGACCGAGATCTCGGTGATGTGCGGCGCGTAGAGCACCACCTGGCCGCCGTCGGCCACGACGGGCTCGACCTTGTAGAAGCCCTTGGCCCCGGTCCACATGTCCTCGTACTTCTCGGGGACCAGGGAGAGCACGCGCTGCACGGGCGCGTCGAGGTAGCGCACGTGGGTCTGCGCGGACACGTCGGCGGCGGCCGCCCACGCGGCCTGCGGCGTGCCGAACGCGGCCGCGTGGAGGGCGCCGCTGCCGGACTGCGCGACGACGCACAGGGCGTGCCGCTCGCCCGGCACGAGCGCGGCCGCCTCGTCGATGAGCGCGCGCACCGGCGTCGTCCCGCGGGTGCCGATGATCTCGACGCTCGAGATGAGCGCGCCGAGCCAGTGCGAGACGTTGATGACGTCCTTCACCGCGACCCCGGGGAACAGGTACTTGTTGCCGCCCGAGAAGCCGACCACCTCGTGCGGGAAGACGGGCCCGACGAGCACCGTGACGTCGTGCTCGACGACCGCCCGGTTGAGCCGCACCTCGACGTCGCGCACGAGGCGCCCCTCCGACAGCTCGGCGAGGCGGTCGGCGGGGATCGTCCCGACGGAGGCGAACGTCGCCTCGTCCCACCACTCGTGGTTGAGCACGGAGGTGCCCGGGTACGTGGCCTCGAGGGCGCCCTCGACGTAGCCGAGGTGCCGCGCGAGGTCGGCCTCGCCCATGGGCGCGTGCGTGCCGAGGGCGACGAGCACGGTGAGGCGCGTGACCCGCCCGACGGCGACGTCGTGCACCGCGCGCAGGAGGAGCGGGAGCGGGCACGAGCGGGTCCCGTCGGGCACGACGAGGCACAGGCTGCGGCCGTCGAGCTCGAGGCGCCCGACCTGCTCGGCCACGAAGGCGCGGACCTCGTCGTCGGTGAGGACGACGTCCGCGCCGCCGAGGACGGCGGCGGGAGCGTCGGGCCCGCGTGACGCGGCAGGACCGGCGGGGGCGGCGGGCACGGCGGGCACGGACGGCGCGGTCATGGCCTCACCCTGCCCGCCGGGACGGCCTGCGGCAACGCCGCGGGACAACATGCGGCAACCGGTTGTCGCGTCCGGGGGCGCGCGCGGAGACTCGACGGCATGACCCTCGCACCGTCCGCGCCGGAGGCGGCCCGCCTGGCCCCGCACCCGGACCGCCTGCTCCCCACGGACCCGTCCGTCCGGGCCGTCGCGCGCCGCCTCTACGCCGCGGTGCGCGACCTCCCGGTCGTCTCGCCGCACGGTCACGTCGACCCGGCCCTGCTGCTGGACGACATCCCGTTCCGCGACCCCGCGAGCCTGCTCGTGACGCCCGACCACTACGTCACGCGCCTGCTGCACGCCTCGGGCGTGAGCCTCGCCACGCTCGGCGTCGGCCGCGGCCCGCTCGACGAGGACGGCGCGCGCGCCGCGTGGCGCGCGCTCTGCGAGCACTGGCACGTCTTCCGCGGCACGCCCGTGCGGTACTGGCTCGAGCAGGAGCTCGCGGGCATCTTCGAGGTCGACGTGCGCCCGTCCGCCGCGACGGCCGACGCCATCTTCGACACGGTGCAGCACCGCCTCGGCCGGCCCGAGTTCCGTCCACGCGCCCTCTACGAGCGCTTCCGGATCGACGTCCTCGCGACGACCGACGACCCGGCCGACGACCTCGCGACGCACGCCGCGCTCGCCGCCGACCCGACCTGGACCGGCCGCGTCGTGCCGACGTTCCGCCCGGACCGCTACCTCGAGGTGGGCGCCCCGACCTGGCGCGCCGACGTCGAGCGGCTCGCCGAGGTCAGCGGCGTCGCGACCGGCACGTGGCAGGGCTGGGTCGCGGCGATGGAGGACCGCCGCGACCACTTCCGGGCGCACGGCGCGCGCTCGAGCGACCACAGCCACACCGACGTCCGCACCGACCCGCTCGAGCCCGCCGAGCGGGACCGCATCTACGCGGCCGCGGTCGCGGGGACCGCGACGCCGGCCGAGGCCGTCGCGCTGCGCCGCCACATGCTGCTCGAGATGGCGCGCATGGCGACCGACGACGGCCTGACGATGACGCTCCACCCCGGCGTCCGGCGTGGCCACCACCGGCCCACGCTCGAGGCGTTCGGCCCGGACACCGGCCACGACATCCCGCTGCCCGGGGAGTTCACCGACGCCCTGCGGCCCCTGCTCGAGCGGTACGGCACGCACCCGAACCTCCGGCTCGTGCTCTTCACGCTCGACGAGACCGTGTGGTCGCGCGAGCTCGCACCGCTCGCGGGCTTCTACCCGTCGGTCTACGTCGGTGCCCCGTGGTGGTTCCTCGACGCACCCGACGCGATCCGACGGTGGCGCTCGGCCGTCACCGAGACGGCCGGCTTCAGCCGCACGTCGGGCTTCATCGACGACACGCGCGCGTTCTGCTCGATCCCCGCGCGCCACGACATGGCCCGACGCCTCGACGCGGGCGCCCTCGCGCACCTCGTGGCCGAGCACCGCCTCGACGAGGACGAGGCGGTCGAGACCGCCGTCGACCTCGTGGTCGGCCGGCCGCGGGCGGTGTTCGGCCTGTGACCGCGACGTCCAGCACCTCGGGCGCGACGTCGGCGGCGCCCGTGGCGCTCGCGCGCACCCGCCCGCGCCCACCCGTGCGGCACGTGCACCTCGGCCTCGGCAGCTTCTTCCGCGCGCACCAGGCCTGGTACACCCACCACGCCCCCGACGGGCAGGCCTGGGGGATCGCGGCCTGGACCGGCCGCCGGCCCGGGCTCGCGCGCAGCCTCGAGGCGCAGGACGCGCTCTACACGCTCGGCGTCCGCGGGCCCGACGGCGACCGGTTCGAGGTCGTCGAGTCGCTCGCCGAGGCTCGCGCCGCGGACGACCACGCGAGCTGGCTGCGCCACCTCGCCGACCCCGACGTGGCGCTCGTGACGACCACCGTGACCGAGGCCGGGTACGCGCGGCGCGCCGACGGCGGGCTCGACCTCGACCGCGCGGACGTCCGGGCCGACCTCGAGGCCCTCCGCGCCAGCCCGGCCGCGCCGGTGCGCACCGCGCCCGCGCGCCTCGTCGCCGGGCTCGCCGCGCGCCGGCGCGCCGACGCCGGGCCCCTGACGCTCGTGCCGTGCGACAACCTCCCGGGGAACGGCGCCGCCGTCGCACGCGTGGTGCGCGACCTCGCCGACGCGCTCGACCCCGCCCTCGCCGCGTGGGTCGAGGCCCACGTCACGTCCGTCACGACCATGGTCGACCGGATCACGCCCGAGCCCACCGCGGAGGACGTCGCGCGGGTGCGGGCCGCGGGCCTGGACGACGCGGTCCCCGTGGTCACCGAGCCGTTCAGCGAGTGGGTGCTCGCGGGCACCTTCGCGGCCGGCCGCCCCGCGTGGGACGCCGCCGGCGCGCTCGTGGTCGACGACGTCGAGCCCTACGAGCAGCGCAAGCTGTGGCTCCTCAACGGCGCCCACTCGCTGCTCGCCTACGCCGGCCTCGCGCGCGGCCGCACGACGGTCGCCGAGGCCATCGCGGACGAGACGTGCCGGTCGTGGGTCGAGGAGTGGTGGGACGAGGCCTCGGCGCACGTGCCGCTGCCTCAGCCCGAGGTCGCCGCCTACCGGGCGGCGCTCCTCGAGCGGTTCGCGAACCCGCGCATCCGGCACCGCCTCGACCAGATCGCGGCCGACGGCTCGCTCAAGCTGCCCGTCCGGGTGCTGCCCACGCTGCGCGCCGAGCGCGAGCGCGGCCGCCTCGGTGCCGGGGCGAGCCGGGTCGTCGCCGCGTGGGTGCACCACCTGCGCGGCCCGCTCCCGGTCCGCGACGCGCAGGCCGAGGCCGCACGCGCGGCGGCCGAGGGCCCGCTCGCGCCCGCCGTGCGGCGCGTGCTCGGGCTGCTCGACCCCGCGGTCGCCGAGGACGAGACCGTCGTCGCCGCCGTCCTGGCGCAGGTCGAGGAGGTCGGGCGGTCGTGAGCCCCCGCATGCTCGTCGGCGTGGACGTCGGCACGACGTCGGTCAAGGTCGTCGCCTTCGGCCTCGGCTCGGGGCGCCGGACCGTCGCGACCCGGTCCTACCCGCTGCTCGAGCCCGAGCCCGGCCACCAGGTCCAGGACCCGCTCGCCGTGCTCGCCGCGCTCGAGCAGGCGCTCGGCGAGTGCGTGCGCGCCACGGGCGGCGCCGACGTCGTCGGGCTCGCGGTGAGCACCGCGATGCACGGCCTCGTCGGCCTCGACGCCACGGGCGAGCCCACGACGCCGCTCGTCACGTGGGCCGACGGACGCGCGGCCGAGGTCGCGGCGGACCTGCGCGCCTCGGGCGTCGCCGCACGCCTGCACGACGTCACGGGCACCCCCGTGCACCCCATGTCGCCCCTGACGAAGCTGGCGTGGTTCGCCCGCCACCGGCCCGACGTCGTCGCCCGCACCCACGTGTGGGCCGACGTCAAGGCGCTCGTGCTGGGCCGCCTCACGGGGCGCGCGGTCACGGAGCGGTCCTCGGCGTCCGGGTCCGGCCTGCTCGACCGCCGCACGGGCCGCTGGAGCGCCGAGGCGCTCGCGGTCGCCGGTGTCGACCCGCTCCGGCTGCCGCCCGTCGTCGAGCCGGGCGAGGCGCTCGCGCTCGAGCCCGGCGTCGCGGGCCGCGTCGGGCTCCTGCCCGGGACGCCCGTCGTGGCGGGCGGTGCGGACGGGCCGCTCGGCAACCTCGGCGTCGGCGCGCTCGACACCGGCGTCCTCGGGCTCTCGCTGGGGACCTCCGGCGCGGTGCGCACCGTGACCGCGACCCCGCCCGAGGACCTCGACCCGGGGCTGTTCTGCTACGCGCTGCGCGGCCCGCTGTGGGTGGTCGGCGGAGCGGTGAGCACGGGCGGCGTGGTCCTGCGGTGGTCGGCCGACGCGCTCGCGCCCGAGCTGCCCAACGACGGCGCCGCCCGCGAGGCGGTGCTCCTCGCCGAGGCGGCCCACGTGCCGCCGGGCAGCGACGGGCTGGTCATGCTGCCGCACCTCCTGCCCGAGCGTGCGCCGTCGTGGGACCCGACCCTGCCGGGCGCCTACCTCGGCCTGCGGCCGGGCCACGGGCGCGGTCACCTCGTCCGTGCGGCCGTCGAGGGCGTCGCGCTCCAGCTCGCGGGGCTCGTCGAGCGGCTCGACGCGCTGCACCCGGTCACGGAGGTCCGGGCGACCGGCGGCACGCTGCGCTCGCCCGTGTGGCGGGAGACGCTCGCCGCCGCGCTCGGCCGGCCGGTGCGGGTGGTCGACGCCGTGGCCGGCTCCGCGCTCGGTGCGGCCGCCCTCGGTGCCGAGGCCCTCGGCCTCGCCCCCGACCTGCCCGCCGCGCTCGCCCTGCTCGCCGGCCCCGGGGACGTCGGCGCGCCCGGGACGGACGACGATGTCGTGGTGCCCGACGCGGCAGCGGTCGACGCGCTGCGCCGCTCGCGCGACGCCGTCCCGCGCTACCTCGACGCCCTGCGGGCGTCGGTGGGCCCGAGCGGTCAGAGCAGTCCGAGCACTCGGAGCAGTGAGGGCACTCCGAGCAGTGAGGGCACCCGGAGCAGTGAGGGCACTCGGAGCAGTGAGGGCACTCGGAGCAGTGAGAGCGGTCCGGCCGAGCGCGGCCCGGCGAGCCCCGGCGGCCCCCGGGACGCTGCCTACGGTGCCGCTCGACCGCCCGGGCGCGCTGACGCGCCCACGGCCGCCGACGCGCCCGCGGACGGCGCGGGTGCCCCCCGCACCCCCGTGGGCAGGGCGGTGCCGGCGGGCACCTGAGCCCGGGTGGCCCAGGCGCTGCGACGCCGCGCGCGCGGCGCGGTCGAGCCCCGCACGAGGAGCTGGGCCGGCAGGAGCGCGGGGCGCACCTCGCGGAGCTGGCGGTTGCCGCGCTGCTCGAGCAGCGTCCGGACCGCGTACGCGCCGAGGTTGCGCAGGGGCGCGGCGACGGTCGTGAGCGGCGGGCTGCAGAAGTCCGCGCCGAAGATGTTGTCGAACCCCACGACGCTGACGTCCTGCGGGACGCGCGCGCCGAGCGCCGCGAGCCCGCGCACCAGGCCGATCGCGAGCAGGTCGTTGTAGGCGACCACGGCCGTCGTCGGGTGCTCGGCGAGCGCCTGCGCCGCCGCCTGACCGCCCGCGAGCGTCGGCGGGAAGGGCCCCAGCCGCCGCACCTTGAGGTCGAGCTCGAAGGCCGCCTCGCGCATCGACCGCCACCGCATGCCGTCGGCCCACGAGGCCTCGGGACCGGCGACGTAGGTGATCACGGCGTGCCCGAGCCCGGCGAGGTGCTCGACCGCGCGGCGCGTGCCGCGGGCGTTGTCGGTGACGACGCTCGGCACGTCCGTCATGACCCGGTTGAGCACGACGGTCGGCCGCTGCTTGGCGGCGACGCGGATCGCCGAGTCCGACATGCGCGACGTCGCCAGCACGAGGCCCTCGACGAGGGGGAGCGTCCGGTCGAGGGCCTGGCGCTCGGCCTCGACCGACTCCTGGACGTCCGCCACGAGCAGCGTGTACCCGGCCGCGGTCGCCTCCTCCTCGGCCCCTCGGATGATGTCGAAGAAGAAGGGGTTGGTGACGTCGGAGACGACGAGCGCGAGCAGCGACGTGCGGCCCGTGGGCAGCGCGCGCGCCAGCGGGTTGGTGCGGTAGCCCATCTCCGCCGCGACCTGCCGGATGCGCTCGGCGGTCTCGGCGTTGACCCGGCCCGGCCGCGAGAACGCCCGGGAGACGGTCGAGGGCGCGACGCCGCACGCGCGGGCGACGTCGTAGATCGTCGGGGTCCCGCGGAGGGCCTCGGACGGCTCGCCCGCGGGCTCCGGCGCGTGTTCGTGGCCGCGGCCGTCGTCGGTGACGTCCATGGCCCCACCGTACGAAGCGCGGCAACTCGTGGCAACCGGTTGCTGTTGCGTCCACCGCGCACGGCGCGCGGGATGGCAACGCGTGGCAACCGCTTGTCGCGCGGATGCCGCCACGCGCTCAATGGATCCGGATCGACACGCACCAGGACCGGCCCGAGGGCCGAGAGGAGACGGACATGCTTCGCCCCCAGGACACCAGCACCCGTGAGCGCAAGGCCCTCGACGGCCTGTGGGACTTCCGCCTCGACGCCGCGGGCGAGGGCCGCTCCGCCGGCTGGGCCCGCGGGCCCCTCGAGGGCGCGACGGCGATGCCCGTCCCCGCGAGCTACAACGACATCCCGGCCGACGCCGCCGCCCGCGACCACGTGGGCGACGCGTGGTACCAGACCACCGTCCGCGTCCCGCGCGGCTGGGCGGGCCGCCGCGTCGTGCTGCGCTTCGACGCCGCGACGCACCGCGCGGTCGTGTGGGTCGGCGACACCGAGGTCATGACGCACGAGGGCGGCTACACGCCGTTCGAGGCTGACGTCACGGCCCTCGTCACGCCCGGCGACGAGATCCGCGTGACCGCCGTCGTCAACAACGAGCTGAGCTTCCAGACCATCCCGCCGGGGGTCGTCGAGGACACCCCGCAGGGGCGCCGCCAGCGCTACTTCCACGACTTCTTCAACTACGCCGGCCTGCACCGCTCGGTGTGGCTCTACGCGACGGCGCCCGAGCACGTCACCGACGTGCGCGTCGTGACCGACGTCCGCCCCCAGGGCGGCGCACCGACCGGCGTCGTGCGCTACGACGTCGAGCACGAGGGCGGCGCTGCGGTCCGCGTGACGCTGCGCGACGCGGCCGGCGACGTCGTCGCGACGGCCGACGGCGCGCACGGCGAGCTCGTCGTCCCCGGCGCGCACCTGTGGGGACCGGGGCACGGCTACCTGTACGAGGCCGACGTCGAGCTGCTCGACGCCGAGGGCGCGACCCTGGACAGCTACCTCCAGACCGTCGGCATCCGCACCGTCGAGGTGCGCGGGACGCAGTTCCTCATCAACGGCGAGCCGTTCTACTTCACGGGCTTCGGCAAGCACGAGGACGCGCCCGTGCGCGGCAAGGGCCACGACGACGCGCACCTGGTGCACGACTTCGCGCTCCTCGACTGGGTCGGCGCCAACTCGTTCCGGACGTCGCACTACCCGTACGCGGACGAGGTCTACGACTACGCGGACCGGCAGGGGATCGTCGTCATCGACGAGGTCGCGGCCGTCGGCCAGAACATGGGGCTGGGCGGCGGCATCTTCGGCGGCCAGAACTACGTGACGTTCTCGCCCGAGACGATCAATGACACGAGCCGCGAGGTGCACGCCCAGGCGATCCGCGAGCTGATCGGCCGCGACAAGAACCACGCGAGCGTCGTCCTGTGGTCGATCGCCAACGAGCCCGAGTCCGACACCGACGCCGCGCGCGCCTACTTCGAGCCCCTGTTCGCCCTCACGCGCGAGCTCGACCCGTCGCGGCCCGTGGGTTTCGTCAACGTCATGCTCGCGCCGCACGGGAGGTGCCAGGTCTCCGAGCTGGGCGACGTGCTCATGCTCAACCGCTACTACGGCTGGTACGTCAACACGGGCGACCTGGCCGCGGCCGAGGTGGCCTGGCGCACCGAGCTCGAGGGCTGGGCGTCCGAGGGCAAGCCGATCGTCGTCACCGAGTACGGCGCGGACACGATCGCCGGCCTGCACTCGGTGACCCCCACCCCGTGGACCGAGGAGTACCAGGTCGAGTACCTCGAGATGAACCACCGCGTGTTCGACTCGATCGACGCCGTCGTCGGCGAGCACGTGTGGAACTTCGCGGACTTCGCGACGTCGTCGGGCGTCTTCCGCGTCGACGGCAACAAGAAGGGCGCGTTCACGCGCGACCGCCGCCCGAAGGCCGCCGCGCACGCGCTGCGCCGGCGCTGGACCCGTGACCGCTGACGGCGCCGAGCGGCGCCCCGAGCCACCTCCCGCGGCACCCGCCGCCACCGCAGCCCGTCCTGCACCCGCACCCGTACCCGCACCGACCCGTCCGCCGCACCCCGCGGCCCCACCCCGAGGGAACGCCATGACCAGCACCGTCGCTGCCCCGGCAGCACCCACCCCCGCCGCCCCGGCGCCGGCGTCGTCCGGGAAGCTGCGCCTGTCGCAGCTGCTCGGCTACGCGTCCGGCGACGCCGCGAACAACCTCGCGTTCTCGATGTCGTCGATGTTCCTGCTGCTCTACTACACGGACGTCGTCGGCATCTCGGCCGCCGCGGCCGGCACGCTCTTCCTCGTGGTGCGGGCGTGGGACGCGTTCGCCGACATCTACGCCGGCCGCGTGGTCGACAAGACGATGACCCGCTGGGGCAAGTTCCGGCCGTTCTTCCTCTTCGGCTCGCTGCCCCTGCTCCTGCTGAGCGTCGCGACGTTCACGGTGCCGGGCGGCCTCGGCGGCACGGGCAAGCTCGTCTACGCGTACGTCACCTACGCGCTGCTGGGCCTCGCCTACAGCCTCGTCAACATCCCCTACGGCTCGCTCGCGTCGGCGATGACGCAGGTGCCGGGGGAGCGCGCCAAGCTCGCGAGCTTCCGGATGGTCGGCTCGGCCGCGACCATGATCATGCTCGCGTTCGTCGTCGCCCCGCAGATCCGCAGCTCGGACGACCTCCAGCAGTCCCTCACGCTCACCACGCTGCTCTTCGTCGTCCTCGGCGTCGGCCTCTACGGGATCCTCTTCACGACGTCCAAGGAGAACGTCGTGCGCGACGTCGCCAAGGTGAGCCTGCGCCAGAGCCTCGGCACCCTCAAGGGCAACAAGCCCCTCCTCATGCTCTGCCTCTCGGCGCTCTGCTTCCTCACCGGCATGTTCGCGCTGCAGACCGTGCAGGCGTACTACGCCCGCGACGTGCTCGGCGACGCGAACCTGTTCATCGTCCTCACGGTCGTCAGCACGCTCGCGATGTTCGTCGTCGCGCCCGTCATCCCGCGGGTCGTGCGGACCTTCGGCAAGAAGAAGGCGTACATCACGGCCGGCCTCCTGGCGGTCGTCGCCGCGACCGGCATCGCGCTGACCCCGGCCTCGATGGTGTGGCTCGCGATCGTCTTCTTCGCCCTCTACGGCGTCGGCCTGGCCGCCGTGAACATGCTGATGTTCGCGCTCGAGGCGGACACGGTCGAGTACGGCGAGTGGCGCTCGGGCGTCCGCACCGAGGGCACGACGTACGCGGTGTTCTCGTTCACCCGCAAGCTCGGCCAGGCGGTCGGCGGCGCGGCCGCCGCCTACGGGCTCGGCATCGTCGGGTACGTGGCCGGCGCGGAGCAGCAGGCGCAGGCCACGGCGGACGGCATCCGCCTCATCGCGGGCTTCGTCCCGGCCGCCTTCATCGCGGTGGGGGTCCTCATCATGCTGGCCTACCCCCTGACCGAGGCGAGGTTCCGGTCTATGGTCGCTGAGGTCGAGGCCCGGCGGGCGCAGCGCGCCGCGGCCACCCCGGACGCCCTGGAGGTCTGATGCGCAGCCCGGTGGACCGTCAGCAGCCGGAGGTCCTCGGGCCGGACGACCGCAGCGCCGTGGAGCACGTCTCCGCGGCGCTGCGGCGCGCCGTCCCCGCGGGCCGGCTCGGCGTCGCGTTCTCGGGCGGCGTCGACTCGTCGGTCGTCCTCGAGCTCGCGGTGGCCGCGCTGGGCCCCGCCCGCGTCGTGGCCGTGCTCGGGGTGTCCCCGAGCCTCGCCGCCGACGAGCGCCGGGCCGCGCACGACGTCGCCCGTGCGGCCGGCGCGCCCGTGGTCGAGGTCCGCACGCACGAGGGCGACAACCCCGCGTACCGCCGCAACGGACCCGACCGGTGCTTCTTCTGCAAGGACGAGCTCTTCGCGCGCATCGGCGACGAGGTGGTCGAGGCGCACGGGCTCGTGGCCGTCGCGTACGGCGAGAACGCCGACGACGCGCGCCGCCCCGACCGCCCCGGGTCGCGCGCGGCGACGTCGCACGCCGTGCTCCGCCCGCTCGCGGACGCCGGCCTCGACAAGGCCGCCGTGCGCCGCGTGGCGCGCGCGCTCGGCCTGCCGTCGGCGGACAAGCCCGCCGCACCGTGCCTCGCGTCGCGCATCCCGCACTTCGAGGAGGTCACGCCCGAGAAGCTCGGCCAGGTCGAGGCGGCCGAGGCGGGCCTGCGGCGGCTCGGGCTCGGGGACCTGCGCGTGCGCCACCACGGCGACGTCGCGCGGCTCGAGGTGCCGGCCGACGACATCGTCGCCGTGGCCACCCCGCCCCTGCGCGACGACGTCCTCGCGACCGTGCGGGCGGCCGGGTTCCGCTTCGTCGCGCTCGACCTGCGCGGGGTCCAGTCGGGTGCGTTCACGCTCCCGCTGGTCGAGGTGCGCAGTGCCTGAGCGCGATCCCGGGCGTGCCTCCGCGGCCGGTGCCGCCCGGGTGGCCGGCGACGGCGTCGGCACGCCCGACGGCGGCTGGGCGCCCCCCGCCGCGCTCGACGCGTTCGTGCGGCTCGACCACGACCGCGCGCCGCGGCGCGGGTTCCCCGAGGCCGTCCTGTGCGAGCCGAAGACGGTCGCGCAGGTCGCCGCGATCGCCCGCGAGGTGGGCGCGCGCGGTGCCCGCACGCTCTTCACGCGCGCCACGCCCGAGCAGGCGGCGGCCGTGCTCGCCGAGCTCCCGGACGCGCGGCACGACGCCACGGCGCGCCTCGTCGCGTGGCCCGCCGACCCGCCCGAGCCGCGCGGGGGAGCCGTCGTCGTGCTCGCGGCGGGGACGTCCGACCTGCCGGTCGCGACCGAGGCGGCGCTGACCGCCGAGCACCTCGGGCGGCGCTGCACGCTCGTGGTCGACGTGGGGGTCGCCGGCCTGCACCGGGTCCTCGAGCACCTCGAGCTGCTGCGCGCGGCGCGCGCGGTCGTCGTCGTGGCGGGCATGGACGGCGCGCTCCCGGGCGTCGTCGCGGGCCTGGTCGCGGCACCCGTGGTCGCCGTGCCGACGTCGGTCGGCTACGGCGCGTCGTTCGAGGGGCTCGCGCCGCTGCTCACCATGCTCACGGCGTGCGCGCCGGGCGTCGCGGTCGTCAACATCGACAACGGCTACGGGGGCGGCCACCTGGCGGCGCAGATCGCGGCGCCCTGACGCCTCGGGGGCCGGTCGTGCGGGGAGCGGGCCCGGCTCAGGCCCCGTCCGGCGGCCACGGAGCGCCCGGGGCGAGGCCCGCGGCCCGGGCCGCGCCGCGGGCCTCGTCGAGGACGTCCGCGACCGGCCGACCCTGCCGGCTCGCGAGGTCGACGACGTCGTCGAACTCGGGCATGGCCTGCAGCACCCGGCCCGCGCGGTGGCCGACCTTGACCCGGACGGCGCCGCCGCCGAGGTCGACCGGCGCCCACGCGCGGTCGAGCACCGTGCGCGTCACCGGGGTCCGGCGCACCCCGAGCGTGCTCGTGTGACCCAGCACCACGTCGACGAGCGCCTCGGCCCCTGCGGGAGCGGCGAGGACGTGCAGCGTGTGGGCGGGTCGGCCCTTCTTCATGAGCGCGGGCGAGAGCCAGGCGTCGAGCGCGCCGGCGTCGAGCAG
Organism: Actinotalea solisilvae; assembly: GCF_016464425.1. Classification (GTDB taxonomy): domain Bacteria; phylum Actinomycetota; class Actinomycetes; order Actinomycetales; family Cellulomonadaceae; genus Actinotalea; species Actinotalea solisilvae. The sequence goes on along the minus strand of NZ_JADDKQ010000015.1, from coordinate 1,305 downwards.
CGCCGCGAGGACCTCGGGCCACACGCGCGGGTCGAGGTCGTCGACGTTCGCCTCGAGGAGCACGGCGTCGGGCAGGGGCACGTCCGCCCCGGGGGACGCGGCCTCGCCCACCACGAGCCGCACGACGTTCGCCCGGTGCGGGTCGTCGCGCGTCCCCGCGCCGACGCCCGTGGTGCGGACCAGCAGCGGCGGCAGCGGTGACGAGGCCTCGGCGAGCGCCGTGACGAGCGCCATGCCGGTCGGCGTCGCGCGCTCGCCGGCGCCCCCCGCGAGGACCTCCCAGCCGCGGGACAGCTCGAGGACCGCGGGTGCCGGGACCGGCAGCTCGCCGTGGTGCGCCCGCACCGTCCCCGAGCCGAGCGCGACGGGGGAGACGAGCACCCGGTCCGCGCCGAGCGCGGTGACGCCCGCGGCCGTGCCCACGACGTCCGCGACCGCGTCGAGCGCGCCGACCTCGTGGAAGTGGACGTGCTCCGGGTCGGTGCCGTGCACGCGCCCCTCGGCCTCGGCCAGCCGGCGGAACGTCGCCGTCGCGCGGTCCCGGACGGCCGGGTCCAGCGGCGCCTGCGCGAGCAGGTCGCGGATCGTCGTCCAGGTGCGGTGCGGCGGGTCCTCGACGAGGACGTCCACGTGGACCTTCGTCGCCCTCAGGCCGGCCCGCCGGACCGTCTCCGCGCGCAGGGCGACCGACCCGGGGAGCACCGCGTCGACGGCGTCCTGGAGCGTGGCGAGCGCCACCCCGGCGTCCACGAGCGCGCCGAGCAGCATGTCGCCGGCGACGCCCGCGGTCGCGTCGACCCACAGCGTGCGCGTGGCGGTCGGCGTGCCGGCGGTCGAGCGGGACGGTGCGGTCACGGGGCTCCTCGGGACGTGTCGTGGCGGGTCCGACCGACGCTAGCGCGACCGGCGGCGCGGTCGGCGGCGGGTCCGCCCCGGGCGCCCTCGACGCGCGGTCCGCGGCCGCGCGACGTACGGTCGAAGCACGTTGGTCCCGAGCACCGAGGAGGAGCCATGGGAGTGGACGACAAGATCGAGAATGCGGCCGAGGGCTGGCAGGGCAAGGCCAAGGAGGCCGCCGGCGAGGCCACGGGTGACCGTGACCTGGCGGCCGAGGGACGCGCCGACCAGACGAAGGCCGACCTCAAGCAGGCCGGCGAGAAGGTCAAGGACGCCTTCAAGCAGGAGTGAGCAGCACCGGTGCCCCGCGGCACCGGAGCGACCGGACGCGGGGCGGGGGGGCCCCCCCGCCCCCCCCCCCCCCCCCCCGCCCGGGGCACGGGGCCCGCCCCCAACCCCCGTGGCGCG
>NZ_JADDKQ010000014.1 GCF_016464425.1 Actinotalea solisilvae | reverse complement strand
CCGGCTTACCCGCTTTTTGCAGAACCGCGGTGCCCCGGGGGCCCGGTCGCGACCGGACGCGTGCGGGGCGGACCCCAGGGACCGCCCGGCACGCGCGCGTCCGGGCTCAGGGGCCCGGCACCATCGCCTTGAGGCGCGCCGCGAGGCCCGCGTCGCCGACGACGTCGACGCCCGAGCCCTCGAGCGCGACCCGGCCGTACGCGACGAGGAGCAGGACCGCGTCGTCGCCGCGCAGCACGGCGTCGGCCGGGCCCTCGTGGGGCGTCCACGAGGCGCCGTCGTACCGCGCGCCGAGCCGGACCGTCGGACCCTCGAGCGCGAGCGTGGTGCCCGGCGCGGGCGGGGTGCCCGCCGCGGCGAGCGCGGGCCAGAACGCCGCCAGGACCGTCGCGCACGCGGGCAGGACCACGGACCCGCGGTGCCCGTGGTCGCCCGCCCCGAGCATCGCCGCCCTCTCCCCGGCACCGGTCACCGCGCCGCGCGCGTCCCGCGCGGCGGCGACGAGGTCGTAGGTGTGCATCGCCGCCTCCATGGTGAAGACCTGGCGCGCGAGCCCGAGCGGCACCGGGCCGTACGGCATGGGCACGACGGCGTCCTCGGGCGCGTCCCGGGTGACCTCGAGCGCGGCGACGAGCGCGTCGCGCGCCGCGGCGAGGGCGGCCACCAGCCCGGCGCGCGGACCCTCGGCGGGGGTCCCCGCCGCGACCTCGGCCCCCGGGGGCTCCCCGGCGCCGCGGAGCAGGCGCAGGCCGTCGGCCTCGAGCGTCATGCCCCAGTGGACGTGACGCGCGAGGTCCTCGACGGTCCAGCCGGTGAGCGCGGTGGGCGCGTCGAGCAGCGCGTCGCCGCCCTCGGCCAGCGCCGCGAGGAGGCGCGCCCACTCCGCGGCCTCCACGCGCGCGGTGCGGTGCCCCGCACCGGGCGACGCCGACGGCGCGGTCATGCGCCCGCCCCCGGGACGTCGCCCGCGCGCACCCGCTCCAGGGCGGCGCGCGCCTCGGCCGCGAGCCGGACCGCACCCAGCGCCTCGTCCTGCCGCACCGCCTCCTCGAGCGACCGCACGGCCGCGTCCCGGTCGCCCGCCGTCGCGAGCGCGAGGCCGAGCGGGTAGGACGCCGAGCCCAGCACGAGCGCGCCCGAGCCCAGGACGACGACGTGCCCGGCCCACGGCGCGAGCAGCCCGGCGAGCGCCCGCGCGGACTCGACGTCGCCGACCCGGTGCGCGGCCTCGGCGAGGTAGGTCGTCGTCGTCGACCAGCTGAGGTCCCCGACCCGCTCCCCGAGACCCACGTCGCGGTGCACCGCGACGTGGCGGCGCGCCGCGGCGGCGTCGCCGAGCCGCGCGAGGACGACGGCGGACGCGAACGACCAGCGCGTCGGGTCGCGCGCGACGAACGGCTCGACGACGTCCAGCGCGTCCTCGGGGCGGCCCGCGTCGAGGAGCCAGCGCATGCGCTGGATCGCCCAGACCTGGGCGACGTCCGCGTAGTGCGCGCGCCGCCCCTCGTCCCGGAACGCCTCGACCAGGCCCTCGGCGCGCGCGAGGTCCCCGGCGAGGAGGGCCCGCGCGGCGCGCCACATCGGGGGGTACCAGAACCACAGGGGACGCCCGAGGCGGGCGACGAGGTCCGTCGCGCGCTCCTGGGCGGCGTCGGCCGCGGCGAGGTCGCCGTGCTCGAGCGTGTCCAGCAGGTGCAGGCGCTCCGCCTCGAGCCGCAGCTCGAGGTCCTCGGTCGCGTCCGCCGCGGCGAGCGTGCGCCGGCCGGCCTCGAGGCGCCGCGCGAGGAGCGCGGGGCCGGCCTGCGCGGGACGCTGCGCGAGCAGGGCGCCCGCGATCGCCGCCGGGTCGCCCGAGGCCTCGGCGAGCACGACCGCCTGCTCGCACACGGCGGCCCCGGCGGCGTCCCCGGCGAACACGAGCGCGCGGCCCAGGGCGGCGAGCACGCGCGAGCGCCGCGTCCGGTCCTCGGGCGGCAGCGCCGCCTCGGCGGCGCGCAGGAGGCGGACCGAGCGCGCCCCGTGCTCCGTCCGCGGCAGGCGGCTCGCGAAGAGGGCACTCTCGTGACCCAGTGCGGCCTCGAGCAGCGCGTCCGCGTCCTCGCGCGCGAGCGCCTGCTCAGCCGCGGTCGCGAACGCGGTCATCGCCGGCTCGAGCCGGTTGGACCGGCGCTCGGCCTCGCCGAGGAGGAGCCGGCGGCGCAGCCGGTCGGCGCCCGCCTGGAGCCCCGGGAGGTCGAGGGCCCGCGCGACGAGGTCGGCGGCGCGCTGCGGCGAGCTGACGAGCGCGTCCCGGGCGGCCGCCTCGAGCGCGTCCGCGGCCTCGGCGGCGAGCGTCGCCGGGGTGGTGCCGTCGGCGAGGCCGGCGGCCGTCGTCGGCAGCGTCTCGACGGCGAGCGCGAGGTGCGCGCCCACGAGCTCGTCGGCGTCGTCGCGCCGGTCGCGCAGCCAGCGCGCGAAGCGCACGTGGAGCTCGGCGCGGTGCCGGCGGGCCATCGAGCCGTACGCCGTGTCCCGCAGCAGCACGTGCCGGTAGGTGTAGGCGCGGTCGCTCACGCGGTCCTCGTGCGGGCCGGAGAGGAGGCCCGAGCGCGTGAGGTCGTCGACGGTCGCGAGGGGGTCCTGCACGCCGAGGGTCGGCAGCGCCTCGAGGGGGAAGGAGACGCCCGGGACCGACCCGCGCTCGACGACCGAGCGGCTCGCCCCCGGCAGCGCGTCGAGCTGGCCCTGGTAGATCGCGTGCACGGTGCTGGGCACCTCGACGTCGCCGCCCTGGAACGCCCACGGGCCGTCGTCGCGCGTGAGCACGCCGGCCTGGATCCAGGAGCGCAGCAGCTCCTCGACGAACAGGGGGTTGCCGCCGGACGCGGCGACCACGCTCGTGAGGAAGTCGTCCGGGACCACGCCGGCGCCGACGAGGTGCTCGACGAGCGCGCGCGTGGCGACGTCGTCGAGGGGCGGCAGGTGGAGCGTCGTCGCGGGCGGCAGGTCCTCGGGTGCGAGGCCCGCCGGACGCCCCGTGAGCACGACGAGGCGTCCGCCGCGGCGGGGGTGCGCGACGGCGTGCCGCAGGAACGCGCGCAGGTCGGGCGCCGCGAGGTGCACGTCCTCGACGACCCACACGGGCGGCGGGCCCTCGACGGCGTCGAGCACGGTCGTCCACGCGGTGTAGAGGTCGGCGGGCTCCTCGCCGAGCTGCTCGCGCGCGAGCAGGGCCGCCGTGCGCCGCGCGTGCGCCGCGCCGTGCTCGGGGGCGAATCCCCGCGCGACGAGCGCGTCGGCGAGGTGGTCGGCGACCGGGGCACCACCCTCGGCGCCCGTCCCCACGAGCGACGCGACGGCCGCCTCGAGGAGCGGGACGAGCGCGCCGTAGCCGCGGTCCGGCTGGACGCCCAGCTGCACGGTCCACGTGGCGTGCCGGGCGGCCGCGGCGCGCGCCGCGAGCTCGGCCACGAGCCGCGTCTTGCCGACCCCCGGCGGCGCCACGAGAAGGACGGCGTCGTCCGCCCGGGCGACGCCCGCGCGCTCGAGGTGGGCCTCGAGCTCCGCGAGCGGGGCCTCGCGCCCGAGCAGGGGCGCGCGCAGGCCGTGCAGGCCGAGGCCGCGCACGCGCTCCGGTCGCGGCGCGACGACGCGCCAGGTCGGCAGGGGTGCGGCCTTGCCCTTGAGCGTGAGGGTCGCGCCCGGCTCGACGACGAGCACGTGGGCGGCGCCGAACGCCGTCTCCGGGCCGAGCAGCACCTCGCCCGGGGCCGCGGCGGCCTGGAGCCGGGCCGCGGTGTTGACCGTGTCGCCCGTGACGCGCCAGCCGTCGTCGTCGCGCGTCACGACGACGTTGCCCGTGTCGACGCCGACGCGCACGCGCAGCGTCCCGCGCTCGAGCCCGAGCTCGTCCTCCGCAGCCGACGCCGCCTCGACGAGCGCGAGGCCCGCGCGCGCGGCGCGCACCGGGTCGTCGTCGTCGGTGCGCAGCGTGCCGAAGGTCGCCATCACGGCGTCGCCGATGAACTTCTCGACGTGCCCGTCGTGCTCGGCGACGACGCGCGCGGCACGCTCGAAGTACGCCTCCTGGATGCCCGCGACGTCCTCGGGGTCGAGCGCCTCCGACATGCCCGTGAAGTCGACGACGTCGCAGAACACGACGCTGACGACGCGGCGCTCGGTGGTGGCCATGGCGAGGCCGACGCTAGCGTGTGACTCCCGTCCGCGGCGTGCGCCGCACGGGTGCACAGGCCCCGTGGAGGTCTCGTCATGGTCGTCCGGAGCGTCACGTCCCTGTCCTGGATCCCGTCCGAGCTGCTCGGCGGCCCGATGCGGGTGCCCTTCGACCTCGGGCTCACGCACTACGACGAGCCGCCGCCCGACGTGCTCCACGACGTCGAGGCGCTGCGCCGCGCGGGGCGGTTCCGCTTCGTCAACCGCGTCCGCGTCGAGGTCGACGCGCACGACGGCGTCGTGACCGGGGTCCGGCCCGCGCCGGGCCACGGCGGCGTCATCGGGCTCACCAACCTCCTCGGCGGCGCCGTGCGCTTCCCGGCCGTGAAGATGCCCGACCTGCTGGAGTGCTCCGTGGCGCCGGACGGCTCGGCGGCCGTGGTGCGCCAGACCGTCGGCGGGCGTGCCCCGCTCCCGGCGCCCCGCCTCGTGCGCGGCCGCGGACGGCTCGTCGCCCCGCTCGTGTGGACGACGCTCGAGCTGGTGGTCCGGGCGGACGGGAGCGCGAGCCACCGCGTCGTCGGTGCGAGCGCGTTCCCGCGGCACTGGGTGTACGGCGACGACGACCGGCTCGTCGAGAAGGTCGCGACGACCGACGCCGCCTCGTGGCTGCACACGATGACGGAGGACGAGAACCCGTGGCGCGGCGTCGACGCGCCCGCCGTCACGGCCCCCGTGGAGACCGAGCTCGAGCGGCGCCTCTCCGGCGAGGTCATGGGCCGGCGGCCCACGGTCCGGCGGCTCACCGAGGGCCAGGCGCTCTTCCGGCAGGGAGAGCCCGGGGGGCTTGGGCCAGGGGGGCTCGCGGGTGGGGGCGCGGGGGGGCGCGAGGGCGCGCGGCTCGCCGAGATCGGCCCCGGGGCGATCCTCGGCGAGCGGGCACTGCTCGAGGGCGCACGGACCGCGACGGTCGTCGCGGTCACGCCGGTCACGGTGGCGCTCCTCGACGGCGCGCGGCTCGACCGCGACGACCTGGCCCTGCTCGTCGACGGCCATCGGCGCGAGGACGCCGGCTGACGTCCGGCGAGGTGCGTGTCCGCCGGACGGGCGGTCGCGGTCGCCTCGACCTGCGATGTTGCTCCGCACCGGGCACAGTGGGAGCTGTGAGCCGTCGAGCGGAGCAGGGGAGCCGGAGGTGGACGTCGTGGAGCTGAGGGTGCCGGCAGACGTCAGGCACGTCCGGCGTGCCCGGCAGTGGGTCATGGCCCACGCGGGGGCACGGGGCCTGGCGGCGCCCGCGCTGCGCGTCGTCGAGCTGCTCACGAGCGAGCTCGTGACCAACGCGGTGAAGTACGGCGGCGGGGACGAGGTCCTCGTGCGGGTCACGCCCGCGGCCGGCGGCGTGCGGGTCGAGGTGCACGACGAGTGCCCGCTCACGCCGCAGGTGCTCGACCCGGAGGACGCGGCCCCGGGCGGGCGCGGGATGCGCCTGGTGAACCTGCTCGCGGACCAGTGGGGCGTGGACCGCCGCGAGCCCGCCGGCAAGGCCGTGTGGTTCGCGGTGCCGCGCAGCGGCCGCCGGCGCCACGGGCGTGGCGTCGCGGACGAGCTGGCGGCCGCGCCGGCGTGAGCGGGATCCACGTCGGGACGTCCGGCTGGAGCTACGACCACTGGCACCCCGAGCTGTACCCGCACGGCTCGTCGCCGCACGAGCGCCTCGGCCACTACGCCCGGACGTTCGCGACGGCCGAGCTCAACGCGAGCTTCTACCGCTGGCCGACCGACCGCGCCTTCGCGAGCTGGCGGCGCCGCCTGCCCGACGGCTTCCGCCTCTCGGTCAAGGCGCCGCGGGGTCTCACGCACGCGAAGCGGCTCTACGCGCCCGAGGCGTGGGTCGACCGGGTCGCGCGCGGCTGGCACGAGCTCGGCGACCGCCGCGCGGTCCTCCTCGTCCAGCTCCCGCCCGGCATGGTGCGCGACGACGCGCGCCTGGACTGGTTCCTGCGCACGCTCCCGCCGTGGCTGCAGGTGGCTGTCGAGATGCGCCACCCGAGCTGGCACGACGACGCCGTCCTCGCGCTGCTCGAGCGGCACGGCGCGGCGTACTGCGTCATGAGCGGCGCGCACCTGCCCTGCGTGCTGCGCGCGACGGCGCCCGTCGTCTACGTCCGCCTGCACGGCCCCGACCGCGCGCACCTCTACGCGGGCTCGTACCCCGAGGCGGACCTGCGCTGGTGGGCCGACCGCCTCAGGGAGTGGCGCGACGACGGCCATGAGGTGCTCGCCTACTTCAACAACGACGGCGACGCGAACGCCGTCCGCGACGCACGCCGGCTCCGCGAGCTCGTCGGCTGAGCGGGACGCCGGGCGGCGCCCGGCGTCCGGCTCAGCGCGTCGTCAGCGCCGTGGCACGACGGACGACGTCGCCGACGTCACCGCCCTCGGCGAACCAGGCACGCTGGCGCGTCGCACCCGTGCCGCGGCGCCAGGGGCCCTGCAGCAGCTCGGTCACCGCCTCGAGGTCACCGAGGTCCTCGAGCGCCGGACGCACGTGCGTGACGAGCTGGTCCACGGCCTCCTGGGCTGGCACGGGCCGGAACGTCACCGGGCTGACGAGGTCTCCGCCGAGGCCCGAGCGCGACGCGCGCCACGTCGCGGCACGCAGCTGCTCGACCCGCACGTCGGGCGCCGGCTCACCGGCCGCCGCAGAGCGCGCGGCTGTCTCGACGAGGCCACGGACGAGGGCGGCCAGGAGCGCGGCGTCGTCGGCCTGGAGGCAGACGTCCGCGATGCGCACCTCGACCGTCGGGTAGCGGGCCGAGAGGCGCGCGTCGAAGTAGATCATCCCCGTGTCGAGGATCGCGCCGGTCGCGACGAGGTCGTCGACGACGCGCCGGTACTGCTCGGCCGAGCCGAAGCGCGGCACCGGACCCGCCGTCGGCCAGCGGTTCCACACCTGGGACCGGAAGCTCGCGTACCCGCTGTCCTGGCCGTTCCAGAAGGGCGAGTTCGCGCTCACCGCCAGGAGCACCGGCAGCCAGGGCCCGATGCGGTCGAGCACCGCGACGCCCTCGTCGGCGTCGGCGATGCTCACGTGCACGTGGCAGCCGCACGTGAGCTGCTCGCGCGAGGTGAGGGCGAACTCCCGGTTGATCTCGCGGTACCGGGCGCCGGGGGAGAGGGTCGGCACGACGGGCGGCGGGGCGGTGCCGAGCGCGGCGACGTCGGCGCCGACGCGCCGCGCGGCCGCGGCGGCCCGCTCGCGCCCCTCGCCGATCTCGTCGCGCAGCGCGGCGAGGTCGGTGCACGGGCGCGTGCCCGTCTCGATCATCTGCTCCTTGAGCTCGGCCTCCAGGTCGCCGCCCGGCTCGTCGGGCGCAGGGTCGCCCGGCCCATGAGCCTCCGTGACGCGTGGCCCGCCGTGGCGACCCGCGGGCCGCTCGCTCGCGTGCCCCGCGAGGCTGCGGTCGTCCTCGTCGGTCGCCGCGGCGGCCTCGGCCAGCACGGCACCGGCCACGCCGACCACCTCGCCGTCCGGACGCACCAGCAGGTACTCCTCCTCGACCCCCACGGTGCGCACGCGTGCAGTGTGCTGACCTTCCGCGCCGGCTGCATCCCGAACCGGCGCGGCCACGGTGTTCAGGCGACCACCGCGTCGCCCGCGCGGTCGCGGCCCACGCGCTGGTCGGGCGGCAGCGACTCGGCGAAGGCGGCGTCCCGGCTGCTGACGTTGCGGGCGACCGCGAGGTGGGCGCCGAGGAAGCCGCTCGCCCCGACGGCGCCCGCGCCCGCGAGGCCGAGCACGACGCCGCTCGCGTGCCGTCCGCGGCGGCGGGCGAGCCACGAGGCGGCGAAGAGCCCGAGCGCGAGCGAGTTGCCCGCCGCGTGCGCCACTCCCACGCGAGCGTCGCGCCGGCCGAGGTGTGCCCACTCGGCCAGGCCGGTGACCGCGGTCGGCACGGCCGCGAGCACGCCGATCCCGACGAGCCGCTGGGCGGCCGCGCGGGACTCCTCGCCACCGACGAGGTCCAGGAGGACGGCCGAGGCCCACGCGCCGATCGGCGCGTCGGTGAGCAGCGGGTGCACCGCGTGGCCGAGCTGGCGGCCGAGCAGCAGGTCTCGCCGGGCGTCGTCGGCGACGAGCGCGTCGGCGACCGGGCGCAGCGCGTCCACGGCGCCGTCGAGGCGCGCCTCGCCCTCGAGCGAGCGGGCGAGGCCGACGAGCGGCGGTCGAGGGGCGCCGGCGGAGTGCGGGGACGGCGTCGCGGGGCGCGTCGTGGTGGGAGGGGTGGGGGGCGGGGTCGTGCCCGTCTCGGGTGCAGTCATCATGGGCCTCCGGGTCCGTGGCGGTCGGTGGGTGGGAAGGGTCGTGGCGTCGGGCCGCAGGTGCGCCGGGAGCGGGTCAGCCACCGCGCGGGCGGGTCGCGGCGCCGTGGACCGCGGCCTGTGCCGGCACCGGCAGGACACGGGCCATCGCCGCCTGGCTCTTGCCGAGCGCGCCGACCACCACGTGGTCGTCGCCGGCGAACAGGGCCTCGAGGCCGGCTCGCGCGACGTCCGCCGGGTCGCTCTTCGGCCCACGCGCGGCGAGCGTCGAGGTCATGTCCGCACGCTCGAAGAACGCGGTGTCGGTCGGCCCGGGCTGGAGCGCGGTGAGCGTGACCCCGCTGCCGCGCAGCTCGTGGCGCAGGGCCTCGGTGAACGACTGCACGAACGTCTTCGACGCGGCGTAGGTCGCGTACCACGGACCGGGCATCGTCGCGGCGACCGACGACGTCACGAGCACGCGCCCTGCGCCGCGCGCGACCATCGCGGGGAGGAGCCGGTGCGCGAGCCGGACGACGGCGAGCACGTCGAGCTCCACGAGATGCTCGTGGTCCGCCAGGTCCGCCTCGAGGAACGGTCCGCCCAGGCCGACACCCGCGTTGAGCGCCAGGACGTCCACCGGGGCGCCTGCGGCCTCGACGGCGGCGACGAGCCGGTCGACGCCGTCCGACGTCGCGAGGTCCGCTCGGACGGCGCTCACGGCGGTCGCCGGCGCGGGGTCCGCGCGAAGCCCGGCCACGTCGTCGTCCTCGGCGCACACGACGAGGTCGTGGCCGCGCTCGGCGAGCCCGTGCGCGAGCGCGAGGCCGATGCCGCTCGAGGCGCCCGTGACCACCGCGAGCGGGCGCCGCCCGCCGTCGGACGGGCCGGGTGACGTGGTCGCACTCATGGGGCCTCCTGGCTCGGGACGGGTCCAGCCTCACCCGGGGTGCCGCCGGGCGCATCCGCACGACGGTCGCGAGCTCGTGCGCCGCTGCCCGGTGAGCACCCGGGCACCGGCCGCGATCGGCCCGGGATGACGCCCGGTCGGCGAGCGGTGGCGCGGCGCGGCATCCTGGGGCGATGACCGCTCCGTCGACGCCCGGCCCGACCCCCTGGATGCGCCCGCTCGGCTCGACGGGCCTGCAGGTCTCCGCCGTCTGCGCGGGCGGGAGCCCGCTCGGCTCCATGCCCGCGCTGTACGGCCGCGACGTCTGCGCCGACGAGGGCGTCGCGACGGTCCGGGCGGTGCTCGACAGCCCGATCCGGATGATCGACACGTCCAACGGGTACGGGGACGGCGAGAGCGAGCGCCGCATCGGTGCCGCGATCGCCGCCGCCGGCGGTCTGCCGCCGGACGTGCTCGTCGCGACGAAGGTCGACCCCCGGGGCCGCGACTTCTCGGGTGCTCGCGTCCGGGAGTCGGTCGCGGAGAGCCGCGATCGCCTCGGGCTGGACCACCTGCCCCTCGTGCACCTGCACGACCCGGAGCACTTCACCTTCGCCGAGATCACCGCGCCGGGCGGGGCGCTCGAGACCCTCGTCGCGCTGCGCGACGAGGGCGAGGTCGGTGCGATCGGCCTCGCGGGCGGGCCGGTGGACGAGATGGCGCGCTACCTCGACACGGGCGTCTTCGACGTGCTGCTCGTCCACAACCGCTGGACCCTGCTGGACCGCAGCGCGGGGCCGCTGCTCGAGGCCGCCGTCGCGCGCGGCACGGGCGTGCTCAACGCCGCGGTCTACGGCGGCGGCGTGCTCGCGCGGCGGTACGAGGAGGGGCGCGCCGTGCGGTACGGGTACCGGCCCGCGCACCCCGAGGTCGCCGCGGCGCTCGCCCGGATGCAGGCCGCGTGCGACCGGCACGGCACCGACCTGGCGACCGCGGCCCTGCAGCTCTCGCTCCGGGACGACCGCATCGCCTCGACCGTCGTCGGGATGAGCCGGCCCGCCCGGGTCGACGCGACGATGGCCGCCGCGGGGGCGGAGGTGCCCGAGGCGCTCTGGGCCGAGCTCGAGGGCCTGCTCCCGCCGGCGGGTGCGTGGCTGGACGCTCGGCGTCCGTGACGTGCGCGGGCACTCGGCGTGCGAGACGCTGCCCCGGATGCGTGATCCCGCCCACGGGTGCAGGCTGATGAGCGCCCGGCGTGTCCCCCGGCGTGTGCGGCGTCCCCGGGCCGAACCCCCGGTGCGCGTCCCTGTCCCAGGCCGCGGCGCGCGCCGCGGCGGAAGGAGGACGGTGCGCTTCGTAGCAGACCCGGGGCAGATCGCCGCGACGCGTCGGTGGGCGACGTCGGTCGCGCGCGCCGCGGGCGCGTCCACGCACGCACTGCGCATCACGGCGCTCCTGGTGACCGAGGCCGTGGCGAACGCCGTGATCCACGGCCCCGAGGACGGTGACGTCGTCGTCGACGTCGAGACGCGCGACGGAGTCGTGCGCGTGAGCGTGGCCGACGCGTCGGACGCCCTGCCCGTGCTGCGCGATGTGCCGCCGACCGCGAGCGGAGGGCGCGGCATCATGCTCATCGACCGTCTGGCCGGCGACTGGGGCGTCGAGCGGCACCCGCGCGGCGGCAAGACCGTCTGGTTCGAGGTGCGCCTGTGACCGTGCGACGGGACGCTCCGGGCGATGGGAGGATCGGGCCATGGCCGACGACCCGCACCGCTCCGTCCACGTCGCACGCGTCGAGGCGGGCGTCTACGTCGCTCGCAACGTGCGCGGCGGCGAGCTGAGGATCTCGAGCTCCGGGGGCTCGACGTTCACCCCCGTCGAGCTGCTGCTGGCCGCGATCGGGGCGTGCACCGCGGTCGACGTCGACACGGTCACGTCGCGCCGGGCCGAGCCCGACCGCTTCGAGGTCCGGGTCGACGCCGCGAAGGTGCGGGACGAGGGCGGGAACCTGCTGCGCGACCTCGTGGTCACCTTCGACCTCGCCTTCCCCGAGGGCGAGGCGGGCGACGCCGCCCGGTCCGTGGTCGCGCGGGCCGTGCAGGTGTCGCACGACCGCACGTGCACGGTCTCGCGCACGGTCGAGGCGGGCACCCCGGTCGAGGTGCGCCTCGCCTGACGTCGCCGGCCGGCGCCGGCCGGCGCCGCTGTGCCGCTCAGCCGACGCGGATGAAGACCGGGTTCGACTGGTACATCTCGCGGAACTGGACCGTGCTGCCGGGCTGCGGGGAGTCGATGATGGTCCCCGCGCCGGCGTAGATCGCGATGTGGCCCGGGCTCCAGACGAGGTCGCCGGGCTGCGCCTGGTCCGCGGGGACCTCGGTGCCGGCGTAGCGCTGGTCGGACGACGTCCGGGGCAGCGTGATGCCGACCTGCGCGAAGACGTACGACGTGAAGCCCGAGCAGTCGAAGCCGTCCGGCGTCGTGCCGCCGTAGACGTAGGGCGTGCCGACGTAGCGCGCGGCGATCTCGACGACAGCGCTGCCGACCGCGCTCGCCGGCACCGGGGCGCCGATCGACGCCGCGGGGGCCGGCTCCCGCGCGGCGCTCCGCGACGGCGCGGGCTCGGCCTCCGGCTCGGGCTCCGGCTCGGGTGCCGGCGGCGGGTCGGCCACGACCGTGATGGCCGGGACGTCGAACGTCCAGGCTGCGTCGGCCGGGACGCTCACCGTGGGGGCGAGCTCGAGGGCCGCACGCGTCGGGGCCGTGAGCGACGTGGTGTCCACCGTCGGCAGGGACGGCTGGTCCGTGCTGGGGCCGGCCACGGCGGGCGCCGCGAGCATCGAGACGACCAGGCCGGACGTGCCCGCGACCGCTGCGGTGCGGCGCGCGGCGCCGGCGAGGTGGCGGGAGGCGAGCGCGGCGGCGTCGTCGAGCGGGGTGCGCGGGGAGCCGCCGGCGCGGTGCCGGGCGGGCCGGGCGGACAGGGTCGGCGCCTCGGGGGAGGGCAGCGCGGTCGTGGGCAACGGGACCTCCGGTCGCCTGCGAGGTGAGCTGTCGGGTTCGGGCGGGAAGTGCGCCCGGCCGGACGAGTCCGGCTTCACCCCGAGGGCGCCGGCCGTGGTGGCCCGGCGTCCGAAGGTGGTTCCCCCGCTCCTGCCGCGGTTCGTGCTCGACCCTCGGCGGTGGCAGGACTCGGCGGTCCACCTCGGGCTGCTCCAGGGGAGGAGCGCGCTCATGCTAGGGCCCGCGCGGGTCCTGTGTCACGAACAGGTCACGGCGCGTCCCGCGGCCGTCGGCGCGACGCGTCGTGAGCCGTGTCGTACCAACGCTGACTTCTTTTCACCCGGGCCTATGACCGTGATCACGCCCGCGGGCCTCAAGGACGCGCGCACCCCGGTCGATACCTGGGGCGAGATCGTGTGGAGGCACGCGGTGGTCGGCGACGGTGCCACTCACCCGTCGACGACAGGCAGGGGACTTCGTGGTGCAGGTCGAGCAGGCGCGCTACCGCCGTGGGAGCGTGACCGGCGCGCGCCCGGTGATGCCTGCGGCCGCTCGGGCCCTGCCCGGGGCGCTGCCCTGGGCCGTGCTCGGCACGGGTGCCCTCGCGACCCGGTGGATGCCGGGGGCCGAGACGGGTCAGGCGATCCGCACGACCCTCGTGGTGACCCTCACGGTCTTCTTCGCCGTCCTCCTCGGCCGCCTCCTGGTCGCGGCCCGCCGTGAGCCCGAGCGCCGCGTGCCGCTCCTCGTCCTCGCGGGCTCCGTGGGGCTGTGGGCCGCGGGCAGCGCGAGCGTCGGGGCGGAGCAGACCTCGGGCGCGGTGACGTTCCCCGCGCCCGGCGAGGTGCTGTGCCTCGCGTCGTACCTCGGGCTGGCCACCTTCCTGCTGCTCGACGCGCGGCGCCTGCCGTCGACGAAGGCCGCGGTCTGGCTCGAGGCCGCCGTGCTGTGCGGCGCGGGGGTGTGCCTCGCGTCCTTCGCCGTCCTCACGCCGCTCTCGGCGGCCTTCGCGGCGGGCGGCCTGACCCTGCTGCTCGCGATCCTCTTCCCCCTCATCAACGTGCTCCTGGCGGCCCTCGTCCTGGCCCAGGCCCTGCTGCGGCAGCGCACCCGCTCCCGCCGCACGCTCGGTCTCATGGCGGGCTTCGTCGCGCTCGCCGTCGCCGACTGCACGTTCATCGTCGCCATCGCGACGACGCAGACGTACTCCGCGAGCCTGCCCATGGACGCCCTGTGGGGGGCCGGGTTCGCCCTCGTCGTCGGCTCGGCGTGCTCGCCGCGCGGGCCCGAGGACGCCGGCCCGCCGGCACGCCCCGCGGGCGCCGTCCTCGTCACGGGCGCGGCGCTCGCGCTCGCGCTGCTCGTGCTCGACCCGGCCGGCGCCGTCGGCTGGGTGATCAAGGCCTTCGCCATCGCGACGCTCGTCACCACGGGCGCCCGGACCGTGCTCGCGCTGCGTGAGGCGCGCGCCGCCGCGGAGGCCCTCCGGCTCTCGCTCACCGACGAGCTCACGGGCCTGCCCAACCGGCGGGCGCTGCTGACCCAGGGCGACGCGGCGATCCGGCGCGGGGACGACCTGGGCGTCCTCCTGCTCGACGTGGACGGGTTCAAGGACGTCAACGACAGCCTCGGGCACGCGGTGGGCGACGACGTGCTGGTCACGCTCGCGCACCGGTTGCGCGCTGCGCTGGACGCCAAGGTCCTCGTGGCGCGCCTCGGCGGGGACGAGTTCGCCCTGCTCGCGCCCGGCCGGGACGTCCTGGCCCTCTTCGACGTGGCCGAGCAGGTCCGCGGCGTCATCCGCGAGCCGCTGCGCGCGGGCGGGATGGACCTGCGCCTCGACACCTCGGTCGGCGTCACGGTGGGCGAGGCGGGCGACCAGTCGGCGACCGAGCTGCTCCGTCGCGCCGACATCGCGATGTACGAGGCCAAGCAGACGCGCTCGGGGGTGCTCCTCTTCGACGCGGCGCAGGACGGCGTCGCCGCGCACCGGCTGCGCCAGGGCGAGGCCCTGCGCAGCGGCATCGCGGCCGACCAGCTGGTCGTCTGGTACCAGCCGCAGGTCGACGCGCGCACGCGCCAGGTGGTCGCCGTCGAGGCGCTCGTGCGCTGGGCCCACCCGACCGACGGCCTGCTCTCGCCGGTCTCCTTCCTCCCCGACGCCCGCCGGTCCGGGCTCATGCCCGCGCTCACGGAGGCGGTGATGCACCGTGTCATCGCCGACGCCGAGCGCTGGCACGCCGCCGGCCACACGTTCCGCGTCGCGATGAACTGGGCGCCGCCCGAGCTCGTCAGCGGCCGGCTGCTGCCCGGCCTGTTCGCCGCCCTCGCGGCGTCGTCGCTGCCCGCCGACCGGCTGCTCGTCGAGGTGACCGAGGACTCCTTCCTCGCCGACCCGGAGCGGGCCCGCGCCGCGCTGCACGACCTGCGCGAGCACGGGGTCGGCGTCTCGATCGACGACTACGGCACGGGGTTCTCGTCGCTCGCGTACCTGCGCGACCTGCCCGTCGAGGAGCTGAAGATGGACCGGTCGTTCGTGCGCGCGGTCGCCACGGACGAGCGCAGCCGCATGATCGTGCAGTCCACGACCCAGATGGCGCGCGCGCTCGGGCTGCGGCTCGTCGCGGAGGGGGTCGAGGACCAGAGCGCCGCGGCGCACCTCGTCCCGCTCGGTGTGGACGTGCTCCAGGGCTACCACATCGGGCGGCCCATGCCGGCCGAGGCGATCGACTCGTGGCTCGACGCATGGGTCCGCAGCGCCGCGACCGTCCCGCAGGCGCGCAGCCCCCGCGACCGCTGACCCGTCGTCAGGGCGCCGCGTCGCGAGGGCCGCGTGCGGTCAGACGAGCGCGGCGGGCGTGAGCAGGTCGAGGTCCTGCGTCGTCCACCGGCTCGAGGGGACGCGGAACTCCTCGAGCGGCGGGACGTCCACGCCGTCGAGGCCGATGCCGAGCGTGACGAGGCGGTGCGCGTCCGGGAACCTCGTGCGCTGCGCGTCGAGCGTCGGCGCGCACACCGTGTAGACCGGCGTGCTCGCTGCGGACCCGAGGTACGGCGCGGTCGTGGTGCCCGGCAGGGCGCGGCTCGCGAGGCCGACCGCGCCGAGCATGCGGCGCACCCGCTCGTCGAGCACGGCGACGTACGCGGACATCGCGTTGGCGCGGCAGACGGCGATGAGCCCGTGGTACAGCGCCGCCGCGAGCAGCCCGGTCGAGGTGCCCGTCCCACGGCGCACGCCGAGCGTGGCGACCTCCCAGGTCGTCGCGAGGTCGAGACCCGCGGCCGCGGCGGCGCGCGCGCCGTCGACGCGCCAGGGCTCGCGCTCGAGCTCGACGAGCGTCTTGAGCCCGGCCGCGCCGCCCGGCGGGAGCAGCCGCACGGCGCCGACGACGTCGTCCTGGGCGGCGACGACGAGGAAGACGGAGTCGTCGTCGTACGGTCCGTACTCGGCGTCGAGCTCGGCGCGCGTGTTGCCGTAGGCCGCGTGGAAGACGGCCGCCTCGCACGCGAGGGCCGACGACCGCAGCGCCCGGTCCACGTCGAGGACCAGGCGCAGGCCCGGACCCGGTGCGGGGGAGGGGACGCCCATCAGAACTCCTTGTGGACGACGGTCGGGGCGTCGAAGTAGGCGCGCGTGAACTCGACGACGGCCTCGGCCGAGAACGGCTTGCACGCGTAGATGTCGACGCTGAAGAAGAGGTCCGGCTCGTCCCAGGCGTAGAAGTGCGCGCCCGACGTCTCCCAGTGGATCCACCCCGCCCAGCCGTACAGGGGCGACTGGTGGGTCGCAGGCTCCATGAGCGCGACCATGTCGATCTCCTTGGACAGGCGCGAGAGGTAGTCGCGGATCTGGTCAGCGCTGATGGGCTCGCGGCACAGGCCCTCGACGACGAGGCGCTGACGGCAGATGGTGGGGGCGAGGTCGAGCACGGGGTTACTCCTCGGTAGTGATCGGATGTGCGGCCAGTATGGTTGGGAGCGCGGCCATCGCCCCGGTTTGCGGTCACCCGGTCGGCCCTTGTCATCGGCGCGGAGTCACGCTGGGTCACAGCGTCCGTGCCGTCCGCCGGGACCGAGGTCCCCGAGCGCGCGCCGCGACCGCGCCGCGCTCCGCCGGCGCCGTGGTCGGGTCCGCGCCCGGCCCTGGTCCACGACCGCGCCGCGCCCCGTTCGGCCCACGGCTGCGTCACGTCCGGCGGCGGCGTCCGCGCCGGGTCGGCCGGACCGGCCGAACGGCCCCGGCCGGTCCGGGCCGACCCGGGCCGGCCGGCCCTGGTCGTCCTCGCGCGTCCCCGCGACGCTCGAGGTGCCGACGACGACGGAGGACCCGATGCCGCACGTGGTGATCCTGGGCGGGGGCACCGCCGGGACCATGGTCGCCAACACCCTGGCCCGCCGCGTCGCGCGCCGGCGCGGGACCTGGCGCATCACCGTGGTCGACCAGGACGACCGGCACCTCTACCAGCCCGGGCTCCTGTTCCTGCCGTTCGGCGCGGGCGGCGAGCAGGACCTCGTCCGGTCGCGCCGTCGCCTCCTGCGTCCCGGCGTGGACCTGGTGGTCGCGGGCGTCGAGGCCATCGAGCCCGCCGCGTCGCGGGTGCGGCTCGACGACGGGCGCGTGCTCGGCTACGACCAGCTCGTGGTGGCGACCGGCACCGCCCCGCGTCCCGAGCAGACCCCGGGTCTGCAGGAGGGCGGCCGGCGCGGCACGGTGCACGGGTTCTACACGCTCGAGGACGCCCTCGCGCTGCGCGAGGCGCTCGCCTCGTGGGCGGGCGGACGGATGGTCGTCCACGTCGCCGAGATGCCCGTGAAGTGCCCGGTCGCGCCCCTCGAGCTGACGTTCCTCGCGGACGCCTTCCTGGCCGACCGCGGCCTGCGCGCGCGCACCGAGCTGACGTACATCACCCCGCTCGAGGGCGCGTTCACGCGCCCCGTCGCCGCCGCGCACCTCGGGAGCATGCTCGCCGCGCGCGGGATCGACGTCGTGCCGGACTTCGTGGTCGACCGGGTGGACCCGGACGCCGGGCTGCTCGTGTCGATGGACGAGCGCGAGGTGCCGTTCGACCTCCTCGTGACGGTCCCCGTGAACATGGGCAGCGACGCGGTCGCGCGGTCGGGGCTGGGCGACGAGCTCCAGCACGTGCCCGTGGACCCGGGCACGCTCCAGCACGCCGAGCACGAGAACCTCTTCGCGATCGGCGACGCGGCGGCGATCCCCGCGTCCAAGGCGGGCTCGGCCGCGCACTTCCAGGCCGAGGTGCTCGTGCCCCACCTCCTGGACCAGGCCGCGGGACGGCCGCTGACGCACCTCTACGACGGCCACGCGAGCTGCTTCGTCGAGTCCGGCCACGGCAGGGGCCTGCTCATCGACTTCGGCTACGACGTCGAGCCGCTGCCCGGCCGGTACCCGGTGCCCGGCCTCGGGCCCCTCGGCCTGCTGGCCGAGACCCGGGCCAACCACTGGGGCAAGCTCGCCTTCCGCTCCGTCTACTGGAACCTGCTGCTGCCGGGCCGGCGGCTGCCCGTCCCGACCCGCGTCACGACGGCAGGCCGGCGAGCGCCCGCGGCCGGGACACCCACCACCACCCACGCCGCCGCCTAGGAGGTGCGCCGTGACCGTCGTCGAGCTCGAGGGTCGTCCCGTGCACGTGGACGCCGAGGGGTTCCTCACCGAGTACGAGGAGTGGGACGAGGACCTGGCCCGCGCGCTGGCCGCGCAGATCGGGATCGAGCTCACCGACGCGCACTGGGTGGTCCTGCGCTTCCTGCGCCAGGACTTCCGCGAGCGCCACGAGACCCCGACGACGCGTCGCGTCCAGGTCGTCGGCGGCGTCCCGGTCAAGGAGCAGTTCGCGCTCTTCCCGAAGAAGCCCGGCCGCAAGATGGCCTACGTGGCCGGCCTGCCCAAGCCGCACGGCTGCGTCTGAGGAGGACCCGTGACCGTCGCCCAGCCCGCCCCGCTCGTCGCCCCCGACTTCGGCGACGACGCCTCCGACGACCGCACGCTCGCGATCATCTGCTCCAAGGGCAACCTCGACATGGCCTACCCCGGCCTCGTGCTCGCGAACGCCGCGCTCGGCGAGGGCGTCACGACGCACCTGTTCTTCACGTTCTGGGGCTTCGACATGATCGTCCGGTCGCGGATGTGGGACCTCAGGTTCTCGCCCGTGGCCAACACCGCGATGCACCTGCCGGTGGGTGACGTGCGCCTGCCGCAGGCGCTGGCCCCGGCGCCGGGGGTCTCGGCCCTCACCACGCGCATGATGAAGAAGCAGCTCGAGGACCTGGGCATCCCGGAGGTCCCCGACTTCCTCGACCAGATCGTGGCCGCGGGCGGGCACCTGTGGGGGTGCCGGATGTCCGCCGACATGTTCCGGCTGACGCCCGAGGACCTGCGCGACGACGTCGAGGGGATCATCAGCGCGTCCGACTTCATCGAGAAGACCGCGGGCGCGCAGCTGCTGTTCGTCTGAGCGCGCCGGTCACTCGCCGAGGAGGCGGGTCGCGAGCACCGCGGCCTGCGTGCGCCGCTCGACGCCGAGCTTGGCGAGCACGTTCGAGACGTAGTTCTTCACGGTCTTCTCCGCGAGGAACATCTCCTCGCCGATCTGCCGGTTCGTGAGCCCGCGGGCGATGTGCTCGAGGATCCGGCGCTCCTGGCCCGTGAGGTCCTTGAGCTCCTCCGGCTGGTGGGGCCCCTCGCGCAGCCGGTCGAGCACGCGTCGCGTGACGACCGGGTCGAGCAGGGACTGGCCGGCCGCGACGCGACGGATCGCGTCGACGAGGTCCGCGCCGCGGACCTGCTTGAGCACGTACCCCGACGCGCCCGCGAGGATGGCCGCGAACACCGCCTCGTCGTCGTCGTAGGAGGTGAGGACGAGGGCCGCGACCGAGGGCATCGCGGAGCGCACCTGCCGGCAGACGTCGACCCCGCTGCCGTCCGGGAGCCGCACGTCGAGCACCGCCACGTCGGGTGCGAGCGCGGGGATGCGCCGGACGGCCTCGGCGGCCGAGCCGCTCTCGCCGACCACCTCGAGGTCCGGCTCCTGGCCGAGGAGGTCGCGCAGCCCGCGCCGGACCACCTCGTGGTCGTCGAGGAGGAACACGCGGACCTTCCGGGCACCCTCGTCCTGGGCCATGCTGGCAGTTGTACTCGCGTTGCCGGCACGTGTCGACGGAGGCCCCGGATGACGACGACCGCCCGGACCACGGACGGGAGGCCCGACGGCGACCCGCCGCTGCCCGACGCCGTCGCGGCGGGGCTGGACCGAGGACAGGTGGCGGCGCTGCTCGACGCCGTCGTGGCCGTGGGCGGGGACGCCGGCCTGACGGCGACCCTCGAACGGCTCACGCGGTCGGCGTGCGTCCTGCTCGGCGCGCGGTACGGGGCGCTCGGGGTGCTCGCGCGCGACGGCTCGCTCGGGCGGTTCGTGACGTACGGCGTGTCCGACGCCGAGCGCGCCGCGATCGGCCCGCTGCCGTGCGGGCGCGGCGTGCTGGGGGTCCTGGCGCGCGAGCCCGGGCCGCTGCGGCTGCGCGACCTCACGCAGCACCCCGAGGCGGTCGGGTTCCCCGCGCACCACCCGTCGATGCGCACCTTCATGGGTGTGCCCGTGCGGGTGCGCGGCGAGCCCTACGGCATCCTCTACGTCACCGAGAAGGCGGGCGGGGAGGACTTCACGGTCGAGGACGAGGTCCTCGCCTGCGCGCTGGCCTCGGCCACCGCGGTGTCGATCGAGGCGGCGGGGCTCGTGGAGCGGTCGCACCGCCGCGAGGCGTGGCTCGAGGCGACGGTCGAGATCGAGCGCGCGCTCCTGGCCGGCCCGCCGCGCGGCGAGGCCCTGGGGACCATCGTGCGCCGGGCCCGCGAGCTCGCGCGCGCCGACGTCGTCCTGCTCGTGCTGCCGGTGGACCCGGACCACCTCGTGGTGGACGCGGCCGACGGCGACGGCGCGGACCTGCTGCGCGGCGTGGTCGTCGACCGCCGCCGGTCGCTCTCGGGCGCCGTGATGAGCGCCGACCGGCCCGAGGTGGTGGCCGACCTCGACGCGGACCCGCGCGCGGTGCCGCTGCCGGGCGACCGCCCGAAGGGACCGGCGCTCGTCGTGCCCATGTCCTCGAGCGGCGTCGTGCTCGGTCCGGCACCGGGGCGGCGAGCCCTTCGACCCGGCGGACGTGGAGCTCGTCGGGGCCTTCGCGCGCCACGCCACGCTCGCGCTCGAGCTCGCGACGGTCCAGGACCAGCGGCTGCGGCTTGCGGTCTACGAGGAGCGCGACCGCATCGCGCGCGACCTGCACGACGTGGTGATCCAGCGCCTCTTCGGCGCGGGCCTCACGGTCCAGAGCATGCTCCCGCGCCTGCCGGACGCCCTGCGCGACGGCGGCGAGCGCCTCGTCGACGAGCTCGACGAGGCGGTGCGCGAGCTGCGCACCGCGATCTTCGCGCTGCACCGCCCGGACGCCGACGGCGCCGGCCTGCGGGGACG
The DNA here is from genome assembly GCF_016464425.1 of Actinotalea solisilvae. Taxonomy (GTDB): domain Bacteria; phylum Actinomycetota; class Actinomycetes; order Actinomycetales; family Cellulomonadaceae; genus Actinotalea; species Actinotalea solisilvae. The sequence goes on along the minus strand of NZ_JADDKQ010000014.1, from coordinate 17,284 downwards.
CCTGCACGACCTCGTGCGCACGGTCTCCGCGCAGCTCGGTCACCGTCCGCGGCTGCGGCTCGTCGGGCCGCTCGACGCGCTCGTCGACGAGCACCTGGCCGACCACGTGCTCGCCGTCGTGGGGGAGGCGCTGACGAACGTCGCGCGGCACGCGCGCGCGGGCGCGACGTCGGTCCACGTCACGGCCGACGCGGGCGAGCTCGTCGTCGAGGTCACCGACGACGGCGTCGGCCTGCCCGACGTCGTCGACGCCGCGGGCGAGGGGCTGCGCAACCTGGCGTCGCGCGCCGCGGAGCTCGGCGGGACGTGCACCGTCGGGCGTCGTGCGGGCGGCGGGACCCGGGTGGAGTGGCGCGTGCCGCTGGCGCCGTGACCCCGCGTCCGGAGCCGTGACCTTCGTCCCCGCGTCGGGCCGTTTCGGCCCTGCCGTCCGGCCCGGCGCGCGACCACGCTCGGGGCGTGGAGGATCTGGGACGCCGGGCGCGGGGCCTGCCCGAGCCGCTCGAGCGCGGCGAGTGCCTCGCGCTGCTCGCGGGTGCGACCGTCGGCCGGCTCGTCCTCAGCCGCGGCGGTCTGCCGTTCGTGCTGCCGGTGCCCTTCGCGGTCGGCGAGGACGGCGTCCTCGTCCTCGTGCCCGCCGACCCCGAGCTCGTCGACCGTGTCGCCGACGCCGTCGTCGCGTTCGAGGCCGAGTCGCCGTCGACGACGGAGGGCCTCGGATGGTCGGTGAGCGTCGTGGGCACCGCCGAGCGCAGCGTCGACTCGGCGGGCGAGGTCCTGCGGATGCGGCACCACGGCGCGGTGTGCGGCGAGCTGGTGCGGATCCCGTTCGCGCTCGTCACGGGCCAGCTCCTCCCGATGGTCGACCCGCACCGGACGGCTGGGGGCACCGGCGAGGTCACAGCCAGCGGCGCCGCCGGAACACGGCGAAGAGGACCAGCGACGCCAGCACCATGAGCCCGACCGCCAGCGGGTAGCCCGACGACCACCGCAGCTCCGGCATGACGTCGAAGTTCATGCCGTAGACGGTGCCCACGACCGTGGGGGTGAAGAGGATCGCCGCCCAGGCCGAGATGCGCTTGATCTCCTCGTTCTGGCGCAGGCTCGCGCGCGTCAGCACCCGCATCTCGTCGTTCTGCCGCTCGACCACGATCGTGGCGTTCATCGCGGCGGCGTGCTCGAGCATGGCGCGGAGGGCGTCGAGGCGCTCGACCACGCGGGCGAGGTGCTCGCCGGCCTGCCGCAGGTACCGGCGGACCTCCTCGTCGCGGTCGGGGTCCGCGGTGAGCCGGACGACGATCTCCACGAGCGGGTGCGTCGCGCGCTGGAGCTCCATGACGTCGCGCAGCAGCGCGTAGATGCGCCGGGAGACGCTCGGGGAGGCCGAGAAGATCTCCTCCTCCACGTCGTCCACGTCGTCCTCGAGCCGCGTGGCGAGGGGCTGGTAGCCGTCGACGACCTCGAGCAGCACGGCGCACTCGACGGCGGCCGGGCCGCGCGCGAGCAGCGCGGGCGTCCCCGCGAGGCGCCGTCGCGCGCCGTCGAGGTCCACCGGCCCGTGGCGCACCGTGACGACGTAGCGCGGGCCGGTGAGCACGCTCAGCTCGGTGAGGGGTGCGACGTCGCGGCCCCGCGGCTCGGCCGCGGCCGGCAGCAGCGCGGTGAGGCGGACGCCGTCGTACCGCTCGGTCCGCGGTCGCGGGTGGGCGCGTGCGGTGTTGCCCGCGGCCAGGGGGTGCAGGTCGAGCAGGCCGCCGAGCGCCGCGAGGTCGGCCGCGGACGGGCGGTCGAGGTCGATCCAGACGAGGCCCTCGGACCGGCCGAGGGCGGCCACGGCGTCCGCCAGCTCGCACCGGCGCACCGGGCCGGCGCCGTCCCAGCGGGTCACCGTGGTCATGGGTCGCCCGCTCACGCCGCCCCGTGCGCGAGCACCTCCGCGTCGTGCTCGTGCAGGACCATGACCGGGCACGACGCGGAGCGCACCACCTCGGCCGAGACGCTGCCCACGAGCAGGCCGCGGAACCCGCCGGCCCCCCGCGAGCCGACGACCAGCAGGTGAGCCCCGCGCGCCACCTCGCACAACGCGGGCGCGGGCGCGTCGTCCACGAGCTCGAGGAGCACCTCGGTCCCCGGGTGCCGCGCCGTGAGCCGGTGCACGACCTCGCGCGCCGCGCGGTGGGTCGCGTCGCCCGAGTCGGCGGTGGCCAGGGGCGGGAGCGTGGGCCAGCCGGGCGCGTAGGGCGCCGCGACGTACGGCCGCGCGTGCACCACGACCAGGGGCGCACCGCGCAGGGCGGCCTCGTGCGCGGCGACGTCGGCCGCGACGAGCGAGGCCGCGGACCCGTCGACGCCCACGACGACCGGCGCGCCCGGGCGGGTCGGGGTCGGGTGCGCACCGCCGACGACGACCACGGGGCACCGGGAGTGGGCGGTGAGCTGCTCGGGCACGCTGCCCAGGCGCCGTCGGCCGCTGCCGCCCGTGGCGCCGAGGACCAGCAGGGACGCGTCGGCGCCCGCCTCCCGCAGCGTGGCGACCGCGGGTCCGTGCAGGAGCCTGCTGCGGACCGCCAGGCCGCGGTGCTCGACGCGGGCCGCGGCGACGGTCGCGTCGAGGTACGCGCGCGCGTCGGAGTCGAGGCGGACGTCGTCGAGGAAGGGCGTCATGCCCCAGGGCACGAGGTCGACCGGGTCCTGGTAGGCGCGGACGAGCACGGCGTCCGCACCGCGCAGCGCCGCCTCGTGCAGGCCCCAGGCGAGGGTGGTCGGGCTGTGGCTCGAGCCGTCGAGCGCCACGAGGACCGGTCCGTCGGCGCGCATCGTGCCCTCCCTCGTCGTCCGACCGGCGGCCGACAGGGCTGCCGGTGCTCCCAGTCTTCTCCGCGCCCGCGTCACCGCGCCCGGGCCCTTCGTCACCGGCTCCACCCGGTCGCGGGGACCTTCGCCCCTGGGCCCGCTCCACGCCGCGCGGCAGCGTGAAGACGGACGAGGCGGTCGCGGTGTCGACGGGCGGCAGCGTGAAGACGGACGAGGCGGTCGCGGTGTCGACGGGCGGCAGCGTGACGACGGACGAGGCGGTCGCGGTGTCGACGGGGCGGCAGCGTGACGACGGAGGAGGCGGTCGCGATGACGACACGCGCCGGCGACGCGGGAGGCTCCTCCGCGCGCCCCGTCCGGGACCCCGGGCTCGCCGCCGCCCGGTCGGCGAAGGCCCGCCTGCGCGCGCACCTCGAGGGCCGTCGCGGCGTGTGCGGCGTCGGCCTCGTCCGCACGGTCGGCGGCTGGGCGCTCCGCGTCGACGTCGAGGACGGCGCCTGCGCGGCCGGGTGCCGCCCGAGGTCGACGGCCTGCGGGTGCTCACGCGGGTCACGGGACGGCTGGCGCCGTGCCTCGGCGGGGACGACGCACCCGGCGCGGGCTCCGGCGCAGGCACGGGGACGGACGGTCGGGCACCGGCCCGGCGGGGTGGGGCATGGGCGACGACCCGACGGTCCTGACCCTCCTCGGCGGCGTGGGCACGGTCACCGGGAGCAAGACGCTGGTGACCCGTGGAGGGCGGCGCCTGCTCGTCGACTGCGGGATGTACCAGGGCGCGCGCGAGTGGCGACGCCTCAACTGGGAGCCCTTCCCGGTGCCGCCGCGCTCGGTCGACGAGGTCGTCGTCACCCACTGCCACCTCGACCACTGCGGCATGCTGCCCGTCCTCGTCCGGGACGGGTTCGACGGGCCCGTCCGGGCCACCCCGTGGACCGCCGAGCTCGCCGCGATCGTCCTGCGCGACAGCGCCCACCTGCACGAGCGCGACGCCGAGCAGGCGCGCGCGGGCGGCTGGTCGCGGCACGACCCGCCGCTGCCGCTCTACACCGTCGCCGACGCCGAGCGCGCGATCGAGCGGTTCGGGCCCGTCGCCTACGACGTCCCCGCCGACCTGGGCGGCGGGCTGGAGGCGGTCCTCGGCCGGGCCGGGCACGTGCTCGGGTCGGCGAGCGTGCTCGTGCGCGCCGGCGACGCGAGCGTCCTGTTCTCGGGGGACCTCGGCCGGCGGACGCACCCGGTGCTCCGGGCCCGCGCCGCGCCGCCCGCCGCGCGGACGGTGGTCCTCGAGTCGACCTACGGCGACCGCACGCACCCGGCCGCCGACGACGCGCACGAGGAGCTCGCCGACGCCGTCCGGCGCACGGTCGACCGCGGTGGCTCCGTGCTCGTCGCCGCGTTCGCCGTCGACCGGACGCCGCTGGTGCTGCACACCCTCACGGCGATGATCGACTCCGGACGCGTCCCGCGCGTGCCCGTGTACGTCGACAGCCCCATGGCGCTGCGGGCTCTGGACGTCTACCGCCGCGCGGCGGCCGACGGCGAGCTCACGGTCGACGTCGCGTCGATCGGGCGCCACCCGGCCGTGCACGAGGTCCCCGGGCCCGAGGAGTCGCGCGAGCTCAACGACCCGCTGCGCCCGTGCATCGTCGTCTCGGCGTCCGGCATGGCGTCCGGCGGGCGCGTCGTGCACCACCTCGAGCGCATGCTGCCGGACCGGCGGCACTGCGTCGTGCTCACCGGCTTCCAGGCACCGGGCACGCGGGGCCGCGCACTCGTCGAGGGGGTGCGCGAGGTCAAGGTGCGCGGCCGGTACGTGCGGGTGCGCGCCGAGGTGGTCCAGGACGAGGGCTTCTCGGTCCACGCGGACGCGGCCGAGCTCGTCGACTGGTTGCGCGCGATGCCGGAGCCGCCCCGGACCGTGCACGTCGTGCACGGCGAGCCCGCGGCCGCGGCGGCGCTCGCCGAGCGCGTGCGCGACGCGCTCGACTGCGCCGTGAGCGTGCCGCGCCCGGGGGAGCGGGTGCGGGTCGACTGACTGCGCTGCGCGGGACCAACGTCCCGGCGCCGCGCGGCGGCCGTTTTCTACGGTGGGGCGCGTGAGAACCCCGGGCCGGCTGTCGCTGCTGGCACTCGGGGGCCTGTGCCTGCTGGCCGGGCTCGACGCCGCCCTCCTCCTCCTGGGCCTGCCCGCGCCCGTGACCGCCGAGCGCCTGCCCGACGTGCACGGCCCGCTGCTCGTGCTCGGCTTCGTCGGCTGCGTCATCGCGCTCGAGCGAGCCGTCGCGCTGCGCCGCGCGTGGGCCCTCGCCGCGCCCGCGGCCCTCGGCGCCGGCGGCCTGACGACCCTCACGCCCCTGCCGCTCGCCGTCGGCGCGGGCGTCCTCGTGGCCGGGACCGCGGCGCTGCTCGCGACGTACGCGGCGCTGTGGCGCCGGCAGGGCTCCGGAGCGCTGGGGCTCCAGGTGCTCGGCGCGGTCCTCGCGGTCGGCGGCGCGCTCCTGTGGTGGGCCGGCGTGCCCGTGCCCGCGCTCCTGCCGTGGCTCGTGGGGTTCCTGGTGCTCACGATCGCGGGGGAGCGCCTCGAGCTCGCGCGCGTCGGGTTCCCGGGACCCGCCGCCGAGCGCGCGGTCGTGGTCGCAGGTGTGGCCGTCGCGGCCGGCGTCGTCATGACGCTCCTGCGCCCGGGCGCTGCGGCGCTGCTCGGCCTCGGGATCCTCGCGCTCACCGGCCTGCTCGTGCGGCACGACGTCGCCCGCCGCACCGTGCGCTCGACCGGCCTGCCGCGGTTCGTCGCGGTCGCCCTCCTCGCGGGCTACGCCTGGCTCGTCGTCGCGGGCGCGACCTGGGCACTGCTCGGGGACGTCCGCGAGGGGCCCGCGTACGACGCCGTCGTGCACGCGGTCTTCCTCGGGTTCACCCTCTCGATGATCATGGCGCACGCGCCCGTGATCCTGCCCGCCGTGCTCGGGGTCCGGCTGCCGTACCGCACCGCGATGCACGTCCCCGTCGCGCTGCTCCACGCCTCCCTGGTGCTCCGCGTCGTGGGCGGGGACCTGCGCGGCGAGGCGTGGGCGCTCGCGACGGGCGGGGCCCTCAACGTGGCAGCCGTGCTGGCGTTCGTGGGCGTCGCCGCCTGGTCGGGCCTCACCGCCCCGCGTGCCGCGCGGCCCGCCGCGGCCGGTCCGGCGCGCGCGCCCGAGCCCGCGGGGGTGGCGGGGTGAGGCAACGCTGGCACGTGCGGGTCAACGGCCTGGTGCTCGCGTGGGGCGCCGCGGCCGCCGTCGTCGCGGTGGCGCACCGGGCGGTGCCGGCCGCGCCGTGGCTCATGGTGCACCTGCTCCTCCTCGGCGCGGTGAGCAGCGCGATCCTCATCTGGAGCGCGCACTTCGCCGAGGCGGTCCGGCGGCGCCCTCTGCCAGGCGGGCCCCGCGGCCAGGCGCAGCGGCTGGGGCTCCACACGCTCGGGGCGCTGCTGGTCGTCGTCGGCCTGCTCGCCGGGCGGTGGCCCGTCGTCCTCGCGGGCGCCGTCGTCGTCGGGGTGGTGGCCGTGTGGCACGCCGGCGTGCTCGTGGACCAGGCGCGCGGTGCGCTGGGCGTCGGCCTGGGCTTCACCGCGTGGTACTTCGTCGCGGCCTCGCTGGCCATGGCCGTGGGCGCCGGGCTCGGCGCGTACCTGGCGCGGGCCGACCTCGCGGGCGACGCCGCGTCGCGCGCCTACGTCGCGCACGTGCTGGTCATGATGCTCGGCTGGGTGGGGCTCACCGTGGTCGGCACGATGACGACGCTGTGGCCGACGATGCTGCGCGTCCGGCTCGCGGACGACGCCCACGTCGCGGCGCGCCACGGGCTCGCCGTGCTCGTCGCCGGGCTCGCGCTCGTCCTCGCGGGCGCGGCCACGGGCGTGCGCCCGGCCACGGCCGCCGGCGTCGTCGTGTTCGGCGCCGGGCTGCTGCGCGTCTCCTGGCCCCTGCTGGTCGAGGCGCGGCGCCGCGCGCCCGACACCTTCGCCTCGCGCTCGGTCGGGGTCGCCTGGCTGTGGCTCGTCGGCGTGACGGCGTGGTGGGCGGCGCAGCTCCTCGCGGCCGACGGCTGGGCGCAGGCCCAGGTCCGCCTGGGCGGTGGCCTCGGCGCCCTCGTGGTCGGCTTCGCGGCCCAGGTGCTGGTCGGCGCGCTGTGCCACCTCGGCCCGATGGTGCTCGGCGGCGGCCCGTCCGCGGTCCGGGCGTCGCGCGCCGTCGTCGAGCGTGGCGGGGGCGCGCGCCTGACCCTGACCAACGGCGGCCTCCTCCTGTACCTCGCCACCGACGTCAGCCTGGTCCGCGTGGGCGCCTCGGTGCTCGTGCTCGCCGCGCTCGTGAGCACCCCGGTCCTCCTCGTCCGTGCCGCGGCGGCGGCCCGGAGGCACCGGCACCTGCCGCGCACCGGGCCGGCCGCGATGCCGCCGGTCGAGCTCCTCACGGCCCGGCGCACGCCCCACGGCCCCACGCTCGCCGCGGCCGCGGCGCTCGCGATCGTCGTCGCCGGCGGCGTCGCGGCCGACCCGGCGGCGGCGGGCATCGGTGCGGCGCCGACCGCGGGCGTGGCCGCGACGGGGCGCGTCGTCGAGGTCGAGGTCGAGGCGCGGGACATGCGGTTCTCGCCCGCGTCCGTGGAGCTGCAGGTCGGCGACAGCCTCGTGCTCGTCGTCACGAACGTCGACGACACGGTCCACGACCTCGTGCTCGACTCGGGCGCCACGACCGGACGGCTCGCGGCCGGGGAGACCGCGCGCGTCGACGTGGGCGTCGTCGGGCGCGACGTCGCCGGCTGGTGCTCCGTCGCGGGGCACCGGCAGATGGGCATGACCTTCGACGTCGTGGTGCTCGGGGGCGCCCCCGCGCCGGACGCCGCCGAGGAGGACGCCGGCGAGCGCGACCACCCGACCCACGACGACGCCGCCGCCGACGCGGCCGACGGGATGGACCTGCTCGGTGAGCCGGGCCCGGCGTTCGAGCCCGTGGACCCCGTGCTCGCTCCCGCGCCGGACGGGCGCATGCACCGCGTGACCCTCGAGGTGCAGGAGGTCGAGCGCGAGGTCGCGCCGGGCGTGACGCAGACGCTGTGGACCTTCGGCGGCTCGGCGCCCGGGCCGGTGCTGCGCGGCCGGGTCGGGGACACGTTCGAGATCACGCTCGTCAACGACGGCTCGATCGGGCACTCGATCGACTTCCACGCGGGCGCGCTCGCGCCCGACGAGCCGATGCGCACGATCGACCCGGGCGAGAGCCTCACCTACACGTTCACCGCGACGCGCTCGGGCGTCTGGATGTACCACTGCTCGACGATGCCGATGTCGCTGCACATCGCCAACGGGATGTTCGGCGCGGTCGTCATCGACCCGCCGGACCTGCCGGCCGTGGACCGCGAGTACCTGCTCGTCCAGTCCGAGCTCTACCTCGGCGAGCCCGGGGGCGTCGCCGACCCCGAGAAGATCGCGGCGGGCACCCCGGACGCGGTGGTGTTCAACGGCTACGCGAACCAGTACGACCACCTGCCGCTCGAGGCGCGCACGGGCGAGCGCGTCCGGATCTGGGTGCTCGACGCGGGTCCGAGCCGCGCCTCGTCGTTCCACGTCGTCGGCGGGCAGTTCGACACCGTCTACCTCGAGGGGGGCTGGACCCTCGGCGGCCCCGGCGCACCCGCCACGACGGGCGGCGCGCAGGTGCTGGGCCTCCTGCCCGCCGCGGGCGGCTTCGTCGAGCTGACGTTCCCCGAACCCGGCCACTACCCGGTGGTCTCGCACGTCATGGTCGACGCCGAGCGCGGTGCGCACGGCCACGTCCTGGTCACCGACTGACCGGCCCTCCGGCCGACCCACCTGCACGACACGTCTGCACGACACACCCGAGAGGCACCACGATGACCCTGAACGAGATCCCGCTCACCGACGTCTCCGCCCCGGCGCCCTCCGCCCCGCCCGCCGCCGGCGCGTGCGGCTGCGGGGGCTGCGGCTGCGCCGCCGACGGCCCCGGCGCGACCGGGGTCGGCAGGCTCGAGCCGGGCGATCTCGACGCGCGCGCGATCGACCGCTCCGAGCGGCACGCCCGCATCCTCGAGGCCGTCGCGGCGCTCGAGCCGGGCGAGGCCTTCGTGCTCGCCGTCGACCACGACCCGCAGCGCCTACGCCTCCAGCTCGAGGCCACGGAGCCGGGGCAGGTCGGCTGGACCTACCTCGCACAGGGCCCGGACCTGTGGCGCGTCGAGCTGCGCCGCGCCCCCGGCCACTGCTGCTGACGCGCGAGCCGCCGGCCTCCGGCCGGGCCCCGCTCAGCGCGGTCCGGCCCCCAGCCGGCGGCTGAGCTCGGCGGCCGCCCGCCCGGCGGCGGCGGCGAGGGCCGCGCGCTCGGGCTCGGGCACGTCCGCCGCGACGAAGGTCACCGCGATCCCGGCGACGGGACGCCCGGTGTGGTCGACGGCGGCGTGCGCGACCGACGCGAGGCCCGGCGTCACCTCGCCGTCCTCGGTGGCCCAGCCCCGCGCCCGGACGCCGCGCAGCACCGCGCGCAGCTCGCCCGGCGACCGTGGGCCCGTACCCGTGCGGTCCGCGAAGCTCGCCGGGCCCGGGAACAGCGCGCGGACCTGGGCGGCGGGCAGCCCCGCGAGGATGGCGCGACCGCTCGCGGTGAGGTGGCTCGGGAGGCTCACGTCGACGTCCGTCACCAGGGCCGGACGCCCCGGCGCGCGCTCCTCGACGAGGTAGAGCACCTCGCGGCCGTGCAGCACGGCCAGGTGGGCGCTCTGCCGCGTGCTGTCCACGAGGCGCGCGACGAGCGGCTGGCCGAGCCGCGTCAGCGGCGCCTGGCGCGCGTACGCCGAGCCGAGTCCGAGCGCGGCGAGCCCGAGGCCCCAGCGCCGGGCCTCGGGCAGGTGCGTCACGAACCCCTCCTCGGCGAGCACCGCGAGCAGGTGGTAGACCGTCGAGCGGGGCAGATCGAGCTCGCGCGCGATCGCGACGGCCGACGACGGGCCGGCGTGCGACGCGAGGTGGGCGAGCACGCGCACGGCGCTGCGCGCGGCCGGGACGTCGCTGCTCGCCCCCACGGCCCCTCCTCGTCCCGGCCCGCATCGCAGCCCGCCCGCGGGCGTCCCCGTCGAACGACCGCCCCCACGCCCCCACGCGCAGGACCCGGATCCACGCCGAGGGCCCCGTCCGTCGTCGCGGCCCGGGAGCCGGGGTGACGCGCTCCGGTGTCTGGGATCTCAGACAGTAGTCGTGCGCGCGGCCTTCCGGGCGCCCGGGGCCAGGTGTCTGATGACCGCATGGCCGAGCCCTCGCCCGGCGCCGTGGCGACGACGCCACCGCCGCACGCCGTCGTCCTCACGGGCGCGCCCCTGACGCTCGCCGACGTCGTCGCCGTCGCGCGTGACGACGCACCGGTGCACGTCGGGCCCGCGGCCGTCGCCGCGATGCGTGCGAGCCGCGCGGTCGTCGAGGCCCTCGCGGACGACGTGGTGCCGCACTACGGGATCTCGACGGGGTTCGGCGCCCTCGCCCGGCGGCACATCCCGGCCGCCCGGCGCGCGGACCTCCAGCGGAGCCTCGTGCGCTCGCACGCCGCAGGCTCCGGGCCCGAGGTCGAGCGCGAGGTCGTGCGTGCGCTCGTCCTCCTGCGCCTCGCGACGCTCACGACGGGCCGCACGGGCGTGCGCCCCGTCGTCGCCCGGACGTACGCGGCGATGCTCGACGCCGGCCTCACGCCCGTCGTGCCCGAGCACGGCTCGCTCGGCTGCTCCGGTGACCTCGCGCCGCTCGCCCACGTCGCGCTCGCCGCGACGGGTGAGGGCGAGGTCCGTGACCGGCACGGGGCGCTGCACCCCGCGGCCGAGGCGCTCGCCGCGGCCGGCATCGAGCCCCTCGTGCTCGCGGAGAAGGAGGGCCTGGCGCTCATCAACGGTACGGACGGCATGCTCGGCATGCTCGCCCTCGCGCTGCACGACGTCGCCACGCTGCTCACCACCGCGGACGTCGCGGCCGCGATGAGCGTCGAGGCGCTGCTCGGCACCGACGCGGCGTTCGCCGGGGACCTCGTCGCGCTGCGCCCCCACCCGGGGCAGGCGGCGTCGGCGACGAACCTGCGCCGCCTCCTCGCGGGGTCGCAGGTCATGGCCAGCCACCGGACGCTCACCGAGGCCGGCGAGCTCGCCTGCACCCGCGTCCAGGACGCCTACTCGCTGCGGTGCGCGCCCCAGGTGCACGGCGCCGCGCGGGACACCGTCGAGCACGCGCGGCTCGTCGCGACGCGCGAGCTCGCGTCGGCCATCGACAACCCGGTCGTGACGCGCGACGGGCGGGTCGAGTCCAATGGCAACTTCCACGGCGCCCCGGTCGCGTACGTGCTGGACTTCCTCGCGATCGCCGTCGCCGACCTCGCGAGCATGAGCGAGCGACGCACCGACCGCCTGCTCGACCCGGCGCGCAGCGACGGCCTGCCGCCGTTCCTCGCCGACGACCCGGGCGTCGACTCGGGCCTCATGATCGCCCAGTACACCGCGGCGGGGGTCGTGAGCGAGCTCAAGCGCCTCGCCGCGCCCGCGAGCGTGGACTCCATCCCGTCGTCGGCGATGCAGGAGGACCACGTGTCGATGGGCTGGCACGCGGCCCGCAAGCTGCGGCACGCGGTCGACGGCCTCACGCGCGTGGTCGCCGTCGAGGTGCTGACGGCGGCGCGCGCGCTGGACCTGCGCTGCGCGGGTGGGCTGCGGCCCGCGCCGGGGACGGAGGCCGTGCGGGCGCTCGTCCGGGCCCACGTCGCCGGGCCGGGCCCGGACCGCTACCTCGCTCCCGAGCTCGAGGCCGTCGTCGGGCTCGTCCGAACCGGGGCGGTCCGCGCCGCCGCCGACGCCGCCGCCGGACCCCTCGCATGAGCGACCGACCCGAGGAGAGCCCCGTGACCACCGCGCCGCCCGCAGCGCCCACCGTCCGTGCCGCGCGCGGGACCACCCTGACCGCGCGCTCGTGGCAGACCGAGGCCCCGCTGCGGATGCTCATGAACAACCTCGACCCGGACGTGGCCGAACGCCCCGAGGACCTCGTCGTCTACGGCGGGACCGGCCGTGCGGCGCGGGACTGGCCGAGCTACCACGCGATCGTGCGGACCCTGACGACCCTTGCGGACGACGAGACGCTGCTCGTCCAGTCCGGGCGACCCGTGGGCGTGCTGCGGACGCACGAGTGGGCGCCACGCGTGCTCCTCGCGAACGCGAACCTCGTCGGCGACTGGGCGACGTGGCCCGAGTTCCGCCGCCTCGAGCACCTCGGCCTGACGATGTACGGCCAGATGACCGCCGGCTCGTGGATCTACATCGGCACGCAGGGCATCCTCCAGGGCACGTACGAGACGCTCGCGGCCGTCGCGGCGCAGCGCTTCGGCGGGACGCTCGCCGGCACGCTGACCGTCACGGGCGGGTGCGGCGGCATGGGCGGGGCGCAGCCCCTCGCCGTGACCCTCAACGGCGGCGCGTGCCTCGTCGTCGACGTCGACGCGACGCGCCTCGCACGCCGGGTCCGCGACCGCTACCTCGACGTCGTGGCGGCCGACCTCGACGACGCGGTCGCGCGCGTCACGGCCGCGCGGGCCGCCCGGCAGGCCCTCTCCGTCGGCCTCGTCGGCAACGCGGCCGAGGTGCTGCCCGAGCTCCTGCGGCGCGGCGTCGAGGCCGACGTCGTCACCGACCAGACGTCCGCGCACGACCCGCTCGCGTACCTGCCCGTCGGCGTGGGCGTCGACGAGTGGCGTGCCTACGCCGCCGCGAGGCCCGACGAGTTCACCGAGCGCGCCCGCGGGTCGATGGCGCAGCACGTCGAGGCGATGCTCGGCTACCGCGCCGCCGGCGCCGAGGTCTTCGACTACGGCAACTCGATCCGGGCCGAGGCGCTGCTCGGCGGCTGCGCGCGGGCCTTCGAGATCCCGGGCTTCGTCCCCGCCTACATCCGGCCGCTCTTCGCCCAGGGCAAGGGCCCGTTCCGCTGGGCCGCCCTGTCGGGCGACCCGCGGGACATCGACGTCACCGACCGGGCGGTGCTCGACCTGTTCGGCGAGGACGAGCACCTCGCGCGCTGGATCCGCGCCGCGCGCGAGCGGGTCGCGCTCCAGGGACTGCCTGCGCGGATCTGCTGGCTCGGGCACGGCGAGCGCGACCGCGCGGGCCTGCGGTTCAACGAGCTCGTCGCGGCCGGCGAGGTCGCCGCGCCGATCGTCATCGGCCGGGACCACCTCGACGCCGGGTCCGTCGCGTCGCCCTACCGCGAGACCGAGGCGATGGCGGACGGGTCGGACGCGATCGCCGACTGGCCGCTGCTCAACGCCCTCGTGAGCACGGCGTCCGGCGCGACGTGGGTCTCGGTCCACCACGGCGGCGGCGTCGGCATCGGCCGCTCGCTCCACGCCGGCCAGGTCACGGTCGCCGACGGCACGGAGCTCGCCGCGGCCAAGCTCGAGCGGGTCCTGACGAACGACCCCGCGACGGGCGTGCTGCGGCACGCCGACGCGGGCTACGAGGACGCGATCCGCACCGCCGACGCGCACGGCGTGCGCCGGCCGATGGCCGAGGGCGACGGCGCATGACGTCGGGTCCCACGGGGCGGACGGGGCCCACGGGGCCGACGGGGCCACCGCCCGGCGTCGGCGCGCGCACGCTCGACCGGCTCACGGCCGACCTGGCCGACGTCGGCCGCGCGCCGGGAGGCGGCTACGCGCGGTCCGCGTGGACGCCCGTGGACCACGAGCTGCGGGCGTGGTTCGTCGAGCAGGCGCAGGTCCGCGGCCTGGACGTCGTCGTCGACCGCGCGGGGAACCTCTGGGCGTGGTGGGGCGACCCGGACGCCCAGGGCCCGGGCGTGGTGACGGGATCGCACCTCGACTCGGTGCCGGGCGGCGGCGCGTTCGACGGGCCGCTCGGCGTCGTCAGCGCGTTCGCGGCGGTCGACGCGCTCCGGGCCGCGGGCCTCGCGCCGCGCGTCCCTGTCGGCGTCGTCTGCTTCGCCGACGAGGAGGGCGCCCGGTTCGGGCTCGCGTGCACCGGCTCGCGCGTGCTCACGGGCGCGCTCGCGCCGGACCGCGCGCTCCCGCTCACCGACGCCGACGGCACGAGCCTCGCCGACGCCCTGCGGTCCGCGGGCCGTCCGCCCCTCGCGGCCGACCCCGAGGCGCTCGCGCGCGTCGGGGCGTTCGTCGAGCTCCACGTCGAGCAGGGCCGGGCGCTCGCCGACCACGAGGACCGCACCGGCGTGCGCGCGCCCGTCGCCGTCGGCTCCGGCATCTGGCCGCACGGCCGCTGGCGCGTCGACCTGCACGGCCGCGCCGACCACGCCGGGACGACGCCCATGGACCGCCGGTCCGACCCCGTCCTCGACCTCGCCGACCTCGTGGTGCGCACGCGCGACGCGGCCGTGCGCGCCGGTGCGCTCGCGACCGTCGGCAAGGTCCTCGTCGAGCCCGGCGGCGTCAACGCCATCGCCTCGCGCGTCCGCGCGTGGGTCGACGCGCGCGCGCCGCACGAGGAGCAGGTGCACGAGGTCCTCGCGGCGCTCGCCGACCTCGCGCCGCGGCGCGAGTCGTGGACGCCGGCGACGTCGTTCGACGCCGACCTCGCGGCGCGGGTCGCCCGGGTCGTCGGCGTCGAGTCGGGCCTGGCCGGCGCCGCGCCCGTGGTCGCGACCGGCGCGGGCCACGACGCGGGCGTGCTCGCCGTCGCCGGCGTGCCGGTCGCCATGCTCTTCGTCCGCAACCCCACGGGCGTCTCGCACTCGCCGGAGGAGCACGCCGAGCGCGACGACTGCGTCGCGGGGGTCGCCGCGCTCACGGCGGTGCTCGGCGACCTCGCGGCCGGGGACGGCACGTGAGCGGCGCCGGCGCCTCCTCCTACTGGTGCCCGCAGGCGTGGCTCGGCGCCGCACCGGTGGCGCGCCTCCGGGTCGCGGTCGCCGACGGGCGCGTCGTCGCCCTCACGCCGGGGACCGACCCGGTGCCGGGCGACGTCGTGCTCCCCGGGGTCGTCCTGCCGGGGCTCGCGAACGCCCACTCGCACGCCTTCCACCGCGCCCTGCGCGGCCGCGGCGGCGCCGGCGGCGGCGACTTCTGGACCTGGCGCCGGGCGATGTACGCCCTCGCGGCGGCGCTCGACCCGGACGCGTGCCACGCGATCGCCCGCGCGGTGTACGCGGAGATGGCCCTCGCCGGCGTCACGGGCGTCGGCGAGATGCACTACGTCCACCACGCGCCCGACGGCCGGCCGTACGCCGACCCCAACGCCATGGCCGACGCGCTGCGCGCCGCGGCCCGGGAGGCCGGCGTCCGGCTCACCCTCCTGGACACCTGCTACCTCGCGGGCGGCGTCGGGCGCGACCTCGAGGGCGTGCAGCGCCGGTTCGGCGACGGCGACGCAGGACGCTGGGCCGAGCGCGTGGACCTGCTCCGCGACGACGACGGCTTCCGGGTCGGGGCGGCCGTGCACTCGGTGCGCGCCGTGCCCCGCGACCAGGTGCCCACCGTCGTGGCGTGGGCCCGCGGGCGCGGCGCACCCCTGCACGCCCACGTGTCCGAGCAGCGCGCCGAGGACGAGGAGGTCCTCGCCGCGCACGGCCTGACGCCGACCCGGCTGCTCGAGGACGCGGGCTTCCTCGGCCCCGCGAGCACCGTCGTCCACGCGGTCCACGTGATGCCGGCCGACGTCGAGCGGATCGGCGCGAGCCGCACGACGACGTGCCTGTGCCCGACCACCGAGCGCGACCTCGCCGACGGCCTCGCGCCGGGCGGCGCGCTGCGCGACGCGGGCAGCCCGGTGTGCGTCGGCACCGACCAGCACGTCGAGGTCGACGTCCTCGCGGAGGCGCGCGCGGTCGAGATGCACGAGCGCCTCGCGACGGGCCGCCGCGGGTCGTTCACGCCCGGCGAGCTCGTGACGGCGGCGACCGCTGCGGGCCACGCGTCGATCGGCTGGCCGGACGCGGGCACGCTCGCCGTCGGCGCGCGCGCCGACCTCGTCGCGGTCCGGACGGACACCGTGCGCACGGTGGGAGCCGATCCCGCGCAGCTCGCCCTGGTCGCCACCGCGGCCGACGTGGACACCGTGGTCGTCGACGGCGCGGTCGTGGTGCGGGGAGGCGCGCACCGGCTGGGCGACGTCGCGGGCCTGCTCGGGCGCGCCGTCGCCGACCTGCAGGCCCGGGTGGACCGATGAGCGTGGGCGCCCCGGGAGGCCGACCGTGACCGCGACCGTGTGGACGGGCATCGCCGAGCTCGTGACGAACGACCCCGCGCGCGGCGGGCTGCTCGGCCTCGTCGCCGACGCGGCCGTCGTCGTCGAGGACGGGCTCGTGCGGTGGGTCGGTACCGCGTCGGGCGCGCCGCCGGTCGACACCCGGGTCGACGTCGGGGGCCGTGCGGTGCTCCCGGGCTTCGTCGACAGCCACACCCACGCCGTCTTCGCGGGCGACCGGGCGGGCGAGTTCGAGGCGCGGATGGCGGGGGAGCCGTACACGGGCGGCGGCATCGCGTCGACCGTGGCCGCGACGCGCGCGGCGGACGACACCACCCTGCGCGCGCGCCTCGCCGCGCTCGTCGCCGAGATGCGTGCGCAGGGCACGACCACGGTCGAGGTCAAGAGCGGGTACGGGCTCACGGTCGACGACGAGGCCCGCCTCCTCCGGCTCGCGCGCGAGGTCACGCCGGAGACGACGTTCCTCGGCGCCCACGTCGTGCCGCCCGAGCACCGCGGGACCCCGGGCGACCGCGCCGCCTACCTCGACCTCGTCACGGGCCCGATGCTCGCCGCGTGCGCGCCCCACGCGCGCTGGGTGGACGTCTTCTGCGAGCCCGCGGCGCCCACGGCGCTCACGGAGGACGAGGCGCGTGCGGTGCTCCGCGCCGGGACGGCCGCCGGTCTCCTCGCGCGCGTGCACGGCAACCAGCTCGGTCCCGGGCCCGGGGTGCGCCTCGCCGTCGAGCTCGGTGCCGCGAGCGTGGACCACTGCACCCACCTCACCGCCGCCGACGTCGACGCCCTGAGCGGCTCCGCGACCGTGGCCACGCTGCTCCCGGGCGTCGAGTTCAGCACGCGCTCGCCCTACCCCGACGCCGCGCGGCTGCTCGCCGCCGGCGTGACCGTGGCGCTCGCCACCGACTGCAACCCGGGGACGTGCTGCTCGACGTCGATGCCGTTCGTCGTCGCCCTCGCGGTGCGCGAGATGGGGCTGACGTCCGCGCAGGCGGTCTGGTCGGCGACCGCGGGCGGTGCGCGCGCGCTGCTGCGGGACGACGTCGGCGTCGTCGTGCCCGGCGCGCGCGCGGACCTCGCGGTGCTCGACGCGCCGTCATACCAGCACCTCGCGTACCGCCCGGGCGTGCCGCTCGCCCGGACGCTGACGGCGGCGGGGCCGCCCGGCGGCCGCCCCGCCCGCCCGCCCCGGCCCCCCCCCCCCCCGGGCCCCACC
>NZ_JADDKQ010000013.1 GCF_016464425.1 Actinotalea solisilvae | reverse complement strand
GGGGGCCCGCGCGCCGGGCCGCGGCCGGGGGGGGGCGGCCGGGGCGGCCCCCCGGCCGCCCGGCCCGGGCCCCGCGCGCCGTGGGTCACACGGCGTCGAGCCGCGCGCGCACCTCCGGCTCGAGCACGAGGTCGGCCGCGCCGAGGATCTCGTCGAGCTGCTCGACCGAGCCCGCACCGACGACCGGGACGACGGGCACCGCGCCGCCGAGCAGCCACGCGAGCGCGACCTGGTTCGGGGTCGCGCCCAGCTCGGCCGCCACCTCGTGCAGCACCCGCACGCGCGCGTGCGTCGTCGGGTGGTCGTAGCCCCCGAACAGCGGCTTGTCCGCCCGCACGTAGGCGCCCTGGAGCAGGGGCGAGTACGCGACGACGGCGAGCGACGGCCGGCCCGGCACCCCGGTCGACGCCGCGTAGTCGAGGAGCTCGGGCGACGCCCAGCTGTGCCGGTCGACCTCCGGCGTCGGGTAGGCGTAGGTGAGCTGCTGCTGCACGACGGCGTACGGCGGGACGCCCTGCCGCAGCGCCTCCTCGCGCGCCTCGACCACGCGCCACAGCGCGACGTTGGAGATGCCCGAGAGCCCGACGACGCCCTCGGCCTGGAGCTTCCCGAACGCGCCGACGGTCTCGGCCAGCGGCGTCTCGCGGTCGTCCACGTGCCCGTAGAGCACGTCGATCCGGTCGACGCCGAGGTGGCGCAGGCTCTCGTGCGCCTCCCGGGCCACCACGTCCGCGCCCAGGCCCTGGAAGTTCGTGGGCGGCGTGTTGGACAGCGGGAGGGCGGGGTCCTTCTTCGCCGCGCCGAGCTTGGTCGCGACGCGCACGTGCCCGCGCACCCCCCGGTCGGCGAGCCAGCGGCCGACGAGGTCCTCGCTGTCGCGCCCGTGGCCCGCGCCCCAGGCGTTGTAGTTGTTCGCGGTGTCGAGGAAGGTGCCGCCCGCCTCGAGGAAGCGGTCGAGGATCGCGAACGACGTGCGCTCGTCCGTGCGCGTCCCCAGGTGCATCGTGCCGAGGCACAGGGTCGAGACCTCGAGGGCGCGGTCGCCGTCGCCGAGGGTGCGGTACTGCATGGGTCCTCCTGGGTAGGTCGGTGGGTTCCTGCCGCGATCGACGCTAGGTGCGCAGCGGCCCGGCGCTACAGTCCGGTGAGGTGACGTCCGACCAGACCAATCCGCCGACGACCCGCCTCGCCTGGGAGACGCTGCTCGAGCTCGACGGGCGCGGCGGCCTCGTGGAGCAGCTCGAGCGCGCCGTCCGCGACGCCGTCCGGACGGGGCGTGCGCCGGCCGGGGCCGCGCTGCCGCCGAGCCGGCGCGCGGCCGAGGCGCTCGGCGTCTCGCGGTGGGTCGTCACCGAGGCCTACGGGCAGCTCGTCGGCGAGGGTCTGCTCGAGGCGCGCACCGGCTCGACCACGCGGGTCGCGGCCGACGCCGGGACCGCGGACCGCCCGGGTGCGCACCGGTCGGCCGACGTCGTGCGGGACGGCCCGCCCCGGGCACGCCTCGACCTCGCGCCCGGCATCCCCGACCTGCGCCACGTGCCGCGCGCGGCGTGGCTGCGCGCGGCGCGCGAGGCGCTGGCCGTCGCGCCGGCCGACGCGCTCGCGGGGGCGCCGGTCGCGGGTCACGCGACCACGCGGGCCGCGCTCGCGGGCCATCTGCGCCGCTCGCGCCTCGTCGACGCACCCGACGACGCCGTCCTGCTGCTGCGCGGCGCGACCCACGGCATGGCGGTGGTCGGCGCCGCCCTCGTCACGGCCGGCCACACCCACGTGCTCGTCGAGGACCCGAGCTGGCCGGTCCTGCGCGAGGTCGCGCGGCGGGCCGGCCTCGAGCCCGTGCCCGTCCCGGTGGACGCCGGGGGAGTGGTCGTCGACGCGCTCGAGGCTGCGGCCCGCCGCACGGGCGCGCGCGCGGCGCTGCTCACCCCTGCGCACCAGTTCCCGACCGGGACGGCGCTCGCCCCCGACCGCCGGGCGCGCGTGCTCGCCTGGGCGCGCGAGGTCGACGGCCTCGTGGTCGAGGACGACTACGACGCCGAGTTCCGGTACGACCGGCGGCCCGTCGCGGCCCTCCAGCGGCTCGACCCGGACCGGGTCGTCCTGCTCGGCTCGCTGAGCAAGACCCTCGCGCCGGCCTTCGGCCTCGGGTGGGCGGTCACCCCGCCGCGCTGGGCCGGCCGGCTGCTCGCGGCGGCCGGTCGCGCCGGGAGCGGGCCGTCGACGGTCGACCAGCTCGCCTTCGCGCAGCTCGTCGCCGGCGGCGCGTACGACCGGCACCTGCGCGCGACCCGCGCGCGCTACCGCCGCCGTCGTGACGCGCTGGTGCACTCGCTCGCCGCGCGCCTCCCCACGGCGACGCCGAGCGGCCTCGCGGCCGGCATGCACCTGCTGCTCGACCTCGGCCCGGACGCCCCCGACGCCGCCGACGTCGTCCGGCACGCGGGCGAGCGCGACGTCGCGGTCGTGGACCTGCGCCGCTACCAGGTGGAGGCCGCGGAGCGCTCCCGCACCCTCGTCCTCGGCTACGGCAACCTCGCCGACGCGCGGGTCGACGAGGCGGTCGCCCGGCTCGCCGCGAGCGTGCGCGCCGCCGGGGGCTGACGGGGGGGCGTGCGGGCGGGCCTCAGCCCGCCCGGGCCGTCCACGTCCGGCGCGGACCGCCCCACCGCACGAGGCCGAGCCCGACGCCGACGAGGGCGAGCTCGGCCACCGGGACGCCGGCCACGGCCGGGAGCAGGCCGTCGGTGCCGCCGACGCCCAGGCCGAGCAGCCCGCCGAGGCACGCGGTGACGCCCGCGCCGACGACCCGCCCGTCCACCCGTGCGGGTCCCGGGTCCCGTCCGTCGGGCGCGCGCGGGCGCTCGGGGGGACGGGCGGGCTGCTCCCAGCGCCCCACCACGGCGACGAGGGCGACGAGGACGGCGGCGAGGAGCCCGAGCCAGGGGAGGCGCAGCAGGAACCAGGCGCCGGACCCGACGGGACGCTGCGGGAGGACGCCCGACGCGACGAGCGTCGTGCCGAGGAGCACGACCGGCACCATGTGCCAGAGGTAGAGCGTCAGCGCGACGGCGTTGACCCGCACGACGGCGGCCCAGGCACGCGGTCGCGCGAGCCACCGGTCCGCGGGCCGGCGGACCAGCAGGACCAGCCCGGTGTGCGTCGCGGCGAGCGTGAGCAGGGCCAGCGTCGGGGGAGCCGTGTTGTCGAGGTCGGGCGGCGGCGCCGCACCGACCATCGTCACCCCGTAGGGCCCCGGCCCCGTGAGGAGCACGAGCGCCGTGAGCCCGCCGCCGACGAGCGCCCACGCCGTGCGCGGCGAGCGCGTGAGCCGCCCCGCCCGCCACGCGACGCCCAGCTGGTGCACGGCGACCCAGGCGAGCAGGTAGGCGGCCGCCCCGGGGACCGCGGAGCCCGTCGTGAGGCGCAGCACGTCGCCGACGGCGACGAGCGTGGCGGGGACGGCGACGGTCGCGAGGCCCCACCGGGCGTGCGCGGCCAGGAGCAGCGGCCCGAGGGCGACGACGGCCAGGTAGACGACGAGGAACCACAGGCTGATCGCCGCGAGCCACACCGCGGCCCGGGTGATCCGGGGGTCGGCGCCGGCGACGGCGGCGGCGGCGTACCCGCCGACGAGCGCGAGCAGGAAGGGAGCCGTGGGCCGCAGGAGCCGCAGCGCACGGCTGCGCACCCAGGCGGCGGCGGTGCCGCCACGCCGCCGGTGCGTCTCCCACGAGGCGCCGTTCGCGTAGCCCCCGACGAGGAACACCACGGGCATGACCTGGAACAGCCACGTGAGCGGGGCGGTCCACGCCGCCACCTGGAGCAGGTTGATCCAGCCCAGCTCGCCGTCGTGGACGGTGACCGCTGAGACGGTCCAGTGCCCGGCGACCACGACGACGATCGCGGCCGCCCGCAGGAGGTCCACGTAGCGGTCGCGGGCCGCGGGTGTGACCGCAGCGATGTCGCGTGCGCTGAGGCCGCTCACCTCTGCAGCCTGCCACCGGACGACCGGCGACGGTCCGCGCACGGCCCCGCAGCCGCAGGACGTCCGACGCTACTCAGTGTTGCGCAGTACCGGTACCTAGCGTTACCGTCTACCAGTACCCAGTGACACCGAGTAGATGGAGAGGTGGGCCGTGGGCAACCAGATGACCGAGATGCTCAAGGGCACCCTCGAGGGGATCGTGCTCACGCTCCTCGCCGACCGGCCGGCCTACGGCTACGAGATCACCGCCCAGCTGCGCGACGAGGGCTTCACCGACCTCGTCGAGGGCACCGTGTACGCCCTGCTCGTGCGGGTCGAGCAGCGCGGCTTCGTGGACGTGGAGAAGGTGCCCTCCGAGAAGGGCCCGCCGCGCAAGGTCTACACGCTCAACGCCGCCGGGCGCGCCCAGCTCGACGAGTTCTGGCGCACCTGGGGCTTCCTCGCGGGACGCATCGAGCGGCTCCGCACCCACACCGGCACGCACCCGCGTACCCACCACACCGAAGGGGACCGTTGACATGGTCGCGAAGTGGATCGAGGCCCTCACCGGGTCGCTCGAGCAGAAGAAGCAGTACCGGCAGGCCGTCGCACGGATCTCCGGGCTGCCCGAGCCGTACCGCGCCGGCGCCAAGGCCATGCAGCGCTACCTCATGTACTACGGCGGCGTCACCGACGGCGACACGCTCGTGACGATGGTGGCCGACCTCGCGGACCTGTGGGAGCGCGCGGCCACGGACGGCACGCCGGTCAGCGACATCGTCGGGGACGACCCGGTCGAGTTCGCCGAGACGTTCGCGCAGGCCTACAGCGGCGACCGCTGGATCGACAAGGAGCGCGCGCGTCTGGCGCGGGCGTTCGACGACACGCCGGGGGAGGAGGGGCGATGAGCGCGACGGCAGCGGTCCACGTGCGGGGCGTCGAGAAGTCCTTCGGGGACCTCGCGGTCCTGCGGGGCGTCGACCTCGACGTGCAGGCCGGCAGCATCGTCGCCCTGCTCGGCTCCAACGGCGCGGGCAAGACGACGCTCGTGCGCATCCTGTCCACGCTGCTGCCGGCCGACGCGGGGACCGCGACGGTCCAGGGCCACGACGTCGCCCGCGAGCCGGGCCGGGTGCGTGAGTCGATCAGCCTCACGGGCCAGTTCGCCGCGGTCGACGAGGTCCTCACCGGTCGCGAGAACCTCGTGCTCGTCGCGCGGCTGCGCCACCTGCCCGACCCGGGCGCGGTCGCCGACGCGCTCCTCGCGCGCTTCTCGCTCGTCGAGGCGGGCGCCCGGCGCGTCGCGACCTACTCCGGCGGCATGCGGCGACGGCTGGACATCGCCATGAGCCTCGTCGGCAACCCCCCGGTCGTCGTCCTCGACGAGCCGACGACGGGGCTCGACCCGCAGTCCCGCCTCGAGGTGTGGCGGACGATCCGCGGCCTCGCGGCCGAGGGCGCCACGGTGCTCCTCACGACGCAGTACCTCGACGAGGCCGAGCAGCTCGCCGACCGGATCGCCATCCTGCACGAGGGGACGATCATCCAGGACGGCACGCTCACCGAGCTCCGGGCCCTCCTGCCGCCCGCGACCGTCGAGTACGTCGAGAAGCAGCCGACCCTCGAGGAGGTCTTCCTCGCCCTCGTGGGCAGCCAGGCCACGAGCGCTCCCGCCGGCACGCCCCCGGGCACGCCGGACGGCACGAACCGCACGACCACCGGCACCGCGACCCGCGGCGCCTCGACGGACGGGGACCCGCGATGACCACGCACGCCGTCGGCGACACCGTCGCCCTCACCCAGCGCTCGCTGCGGCACATCCTGCGCAGCCCGGACACGATCGTCACGACGGCGGTCACGCCCGTGGCGCTCATGCTCCTGTTCACGTACGTGCTCGGCGGTGCCATCGAGACCGGCGCGCCCGGGTCCTACGTGGACTACATGCTCCCCGGCATCCTGCTCATCACGATCGCCTCGGGCGTCGCGTACACCGCGTACCGGCTGTTCCTCGACCTGCAGGGCGGCATCGTCGAGAGGTTCCGGTCCATGCCGATCGCGCGGCCCAGCGTCCTGTGGGCGCACGTCCTCACGTCGCTCGCGGCGAACCTGGCCTCGGTCACGGTCGTCGTCGCCGTCGGGCTGGTCATGGGCTTCCGCACCGGCGCCTCGGTCGGCGCGTGGCTGGCCGTGCTGGGCATCCTCACGCTCGTCACGCTCGCGCTGACGTGGATCGCGGTCCTCGCGGGCCTGTCGGCCACGACCGTCGACGGCGCGAGCGGGTTCAGCTACCCGTTGATCTTCCTGCCGTTCATCAGCTCGGCCTTCGTGCCCACGGACACCATGCCGACCCCGGTCGCGTGGTTCGCCGAGCACCAGCCGGTGACGGCCGTGGTCGACACCGTGCGGGCGCTGTTCGACCAGCAGCCCGTCGGCAACGACATCTGGGTCGCCCTCGCCTGGCTCGTCGGCATCCTCGTCGTGGCGTACGCCGCCGCGGTGCGCGCCTTCCGCCGCCGCGTGGGCTGACGGGCCGCGCCGTGACGAGCGGGCGCTCGCGTCCGACGCTGTTCCTCACGGTCGGCCTGCCGGGGACCGGCAAGACGACGGAGGCGCGTCGCATCGAGCGCGAGCGGGGCGCCCTGCGCCTCACCAAGGACGAGTGGGTCAAGGCGCTCTACGTTGCCGCCAACCCGCCGTCGGCGACCGGCGTCATCGAGGGCCGCCTCATCGAGGTCGGGCTGCGCGCGCTCGAGCTCGGCGTCGACGTCGTCCTCGACTTCGGCCTGTGGAGCAAGGACGAGCGCTCGGCGCTGCGACACGCCGCGGCCGAGCGCGGCGGGGAGGTCGAGGTCCGGTACCTCGACCTCCCCGCCGACGAGCAGCGGCGACGCCTCGACCGGCGTCACGCCGAGGAACCGGGCACGACGTGGCCGATGTCGGACGAGGAGCTCGTCGCCTGGGGGCGCCTCTTCGAGGTCCCGGGCGCGGGCGAGCTCGACGGGTCCGAGCCGGTGGGGCCGCCCCCGGCGGGTCACGCGTCGTGGGACGCCTGGCGCCGGCACCGGTGGCCCGCCGCCGTGACGTGAGGGCCGCACCGCCTCCCGAGGCGACCGGTCAGCGCGCCTCGAACCCCGTCGGACGGATCGGCCGGGCAGGGACGCCCGCGACGACCGTGTCGGCGGGGACGTCCCGGGTGACGACCGCGCCGGCCTGGGCGGCGGCCGTCACGACCACGCGAGCCGACGGCCGCCCTGATCGACCCCGGACACGCGGAAGGCCGCCCCGGACGGTGTCCGGAACGGCCTGCGACCTGCTGCATCGTCGTCGATGCTGGTGGGCGATACTGGGATCGAACCAGTGACCTCTTCCGTGTCAGGGAAGCGCGCTACCGCTGCGCCAATCGCCCGTCAGTCCTGCGGGTCCTGCTGTGCTGCCTGTCCTGCGGTCGTGCGTGTACTGCTGGGGAACTGCTGATGTGCGAGGTGGAGACGGGATTCGAACCCGTGTGGACGGCTTTGCAGGCCGCTGCCTCGCCTCTCGGCCACTCCACCGCAAGGCTTCTGCCCACGTCCCGGGCGCTGAGCCCGTACGGGTTGTCGCCTCCGAGCGGACGACGGGATTCGAACCCGCGACCCTCACCTTGGCAAGGTGATGCTCTACCACTGAGCCACGTCCGCGCAGCACGCTCCCCGGGTCACCCCGGCGCCGTGTGCGTCCCGAACTCTAACCGACCTCGAGGACGAGAGTCCAACCAGCCCATCCCAGGTGTGTCGCCGCTACCGTGAGCCGGTGCCCGACCAGAGCCGTGACGACCGCCGGGTGGCGGGGTGCTGACCGGGACCGCGCGCTTCGCGGGCCTGCGTGCGTCACGGCCGGTCGAGTGCGTCGACGTCCACGCCGAGCCGGAGCGCCTCGAGCGCGGGTTCTGGGTCGTCGTCGGGCGGTTCGAGGGCCCGGTGCTCGCGTGGCGGTTCGCCGACGTCGAGCGCGGCCCCGCGCCCGAGCACGCGGCTCCGGCGTGGCACGGACCCGACCCGGGCGCGTGGCGCTCGTCGCTCGGGCGCGCCGACTACGTGCGCGGCGTGCAGGCCGTGCGTGACCGCATCCGCGAGGGCGACGTCTACCAGGTCAACCTGTGCCGCGTGCTCGCGGCACCCCTGCCCGCGGCGGCGGGGGAGCCGTCGGCCGAGGCGCTCGCCCAGGCGCTCGCTCTCGGCAACCCGGCGCCCCATGCAGGCTTCGTGCACGTCCCCGCGGGGCAGGGTCTCCCGCCGGCCTGGGTCGTGTCCGCCTCGCCCGAGCTGTTCCTGCGCGTCCGCGGCGGGGTCGTCGGGTCCGGACCGATCAAGGGCACCGCGCCGACGCCCGCGGGCCTGACGGACAAGGACGCCGCGGAGAACGTCATGATCGCCGACATGGTGCGCAACGACCTCCAGCGCGTCTGCGCGCCGGGGACCGTCGAGGTCACCGCGCTGCTCGACGTCGAGCACCACCCCGGCCTCGTCCACCTCGTGACGCGCGTCCAGGGCCGGCTGCGCCCGGGCGTCGGGTGGGGCGCCCTGCTCGAGGCGGCGTACCCGCCGGCGTCGGTCTCGGGTGCCCCCAAGCGCGCCGCGCTCGGCGTCATCACCGCCCTCGAGCGCGTGCCCCGCGGCCCGTACTGCGGCGCGTTCGGCTGGGTCGACGGGGACCGCGGGGAGGCCGAGCTGGCCGTCGCGATCCGCACGTTCTGGTGGACGCCCGACGGCGTCCTGCGCTTCGGCACGGGCGCCGGGATCACGTGGGAGAGCGACGCCGACGCCGAGTGGGCGGAGACCGAGCTCAAGGCCGCGCGGCTCGTCGCGCTCGCGAGCGCGCCCGCGCGCCGTCGCGACGAGGCGGCGGTCCGCACCGAGGATGGGGCCACCCCGGACGACGCGCCGCCCCGGCGCGAGGAGGAGCACCGATGAGCGACCTGGCCGTGTGGGCCGACGGACGGCTGCGCGACGCGACCACCCCGCTGCTGAGCGCGGTCGACCACGGCGTCACCGTGGGCGACGGCGTCTTCGAGACGTGCGGCGTCGTGCGCGGCGAGGCCTTCGCGCTGACGCGCCACCTCGCGCGGCTCGTGCGGTCCGCGCTGGGCCTCGGGCTGGAGGCCCCGGACCTCGACGCGATCCGCGCGGGGGTCGCGGCGGTCCTCGCGGAGAGCAGCGGCGCGGGCAGGGTGCGGATCACGGTCACCGCGGGTCTCGGCCCGCTGGGCTCGGGCCGGACGCCCGGCGCGCAGACCGTGCTCGTCGTGGCCGGCCCGGCGGCGCCGCCCGCGCCCGTGCGCCTCGCGCGCGTCCCGTGGACGCGGAACGAGCGCTCGGCGGTCGCGGGCCTCAAGACGACGTCGTACGCGGAGAACGTCGTGGCGCTCGCGGCGGCGACGCGGCAGGGCGCCGACGAGGCGGTGCTCGCCAACACGCGCGACGCCCTGTGCGAGGGCACCGGCAGCAACGTCTTCGTCGAGCGCGGCGGAGAGCTGGTCACGCCGCCGCTGAGCAGCGGCTGCCTCGCGGGCATCACGCGCGAGCTCGTGCTCGAGTGGTCGGCCGCGGCGGGACTGCCCGTGCGCGAGGCGGCGGACGGCGAGCTGCCCTACGCCGTGCTCGACGAGGCGCTCACCGGTGACGCGCACCTCGCGATCAGCGGCTCCGTCCGCACGTTCGTCCCGGCCGTCGCGCTCGACGGCGCCGACCTCGCCGTCGGACCGCTCACGGCGCAGGTCGCGGCGCTCTACCGCGAGCGCGAGGCGGCCGACGTCGACCCGTGACGCACGAGAGCCCTGACCCCGGCTGGGTCAGGGCTCCTCGGTCGGGCGCCTCGAGCGCTCGTCCGTGCGGGCGTCAGGCGTCCAGCAGCGTGACGATGAGGCGCGAGATCTCGTCCTCCATGCGCGGGCTCTCGGAGCCGAACGGCACGAGCGCGACCGTCGCCGCGACGAACGCCACGAACGGCTCGGCCGGGCCGGCGAGCAGCGCGTCGCCCTCGACCCCGCTCAGGGAGATGAGCAGGTAGGCCGGGTCCTCGTCGCGCCAGATGCGGACGTCGCCGGTCCCGGCGGGGGCCGAGGCGTCCGCCAGCACGCCGTGGGCGATGAGCTCGCGGCCGATGAGCCACGTGGACGTCGAGTGGGCGCCCGCGAAGGCCACGCGCACCGTGTAGGGGTCCCCGGCCTCGAAGCTCAGCTCCGCCCTGATCGGGAGGACGCTGGCGTCCGAGAGCACCAGGTGCATCGGGACGACCTCGCGGACGTCCCTGACCGGTCCTGCCATGGCCACCCCTCTCCCTGCGTCGTGTCGGACCAGCAGCCCTGCTGCCGGCGGCCCCGCCGAGCCGGGTTTCGGCTTTCGGCGATGGATTCGCTAGCATCATCGCGTCGTCGTGCGGTGCTCTCCTGGAGCACCACGCCGCATGACGGGCGATTGGCTCAGTGGTAGAGCGCCTCGTTCACACCGAGGAGGTCACTGGTTCGAACCCAGTATCGCCCACCTGATAGGCCCAAGGTCATCCCCCGAACGGGCGGATCCGTGCCGAACCGGACGCGTGGGGCATCGTGACACCGCAGGTCAGCCCAGGTCAGGGCCGTGGTAGACGGTTACCGTGACGGCCCCGCGACGGATCCCGCACCACCTGCGGGTCACCCGGTTGGAGCAGTGCCCGAGTGCCGCGGATCCGCCCGTTGAGACCGACGTGCGGGACGCCCGCCGACGGGGTAGATCGGCGCACCGCGCGACGCCGTGCACCCGTACCGTTTCGAGTCCCGACCGGCCGTCCGGTGCCCGCGCGCGGGGGCCTCATCGGTAGCATCGACGCGCCGACCACCCCGAGGAGCAGCAGCCCGTGCCACAGATCACCCTGACCGTCGACGGCGTCCCCACCACCGTGGACGGGCCGACGACGGGTGCGGACCTCTTCACGGGTCGTCGCGACGTCGTCGTCGTGCGCGTCGACGGCGAGCTCCGCGACCTGGACGCACCCCTGGCGGACGGCTCGGTGGTCGAGGCGGTCACCCTCGCCGAGCCCGACGGCCTGTCCGTGCTGCGCCACTCGGCGGCGCACGTGCTGGCCCAGGCCGTGCAGGAGGTGAACCCGGCGGCGCGCCTCGGCATCGGCCCGCCCGTCACCGACGGCTTCTACTACGACTTCGACGTCGAGACGCCGTTCACGCCCGAGGACCTCAAGGCCCTCGAGAAGGTCATGCAGCGCATCGTCAAGGAGGGTCAGACCTTCCGCCGCCGCGAGGTGAGCGAGGAGGAGGCGCGCACCGAGCTCGCCGACGAGCCGTACAAGCTCGAGCTCATCGGCCTCAAGGGCACGGCGGACACCGCGGGCGAGGGCGCCTCGGTCGAGGTCGGGCTCGGCGGGCTGAGCATCTACCAGAACGTGCGCGGCGCCGGCCGCGAGAGCGAGCAGGTCGTGTGGCAGGACCTGTGCCGCGGCCCGCACGTACCCAGCACCCGGCTCCTCGGCAACGGCTTCCAGCTCACGCGCTCGGCCGCGGCCTACTGGCGCGGCTCGGAGAAGAACCCGCAGCTCCAGCGGGTCTACGGCACCGCGTGGGCCTCCAAGGACGACCTGCGGGCCTACCTCGACCGCGTCGCCGAGGCCGAGCGGCGCGACCACCGCCGCGTCGGCGCCGAGCTCGACCTCTTCTCCTTCCCCGAGGAGCTCGGGTCGGGCCTGTCGGTGTTCCACCCGAAGGGCGGCATCGTCCGGCTCGAGATGGAGGACTACTCGCGGCGCAAGCACCTCGCCGC
The DNA here is from genome assembly GCF_016464425.1 of Actinotalea solisilvae. Taxonomy (GTDB): domain Bacteria; phylum Actinomycetota; class Actinomycetes; order Actinomycetales; family Cellulomonadaceae; genus Actinotalea; species Actinotalea solisilvae. The sequence goes on along the minus strand of NZ_JADDKQ010000013.1, from coordinate 111,864 downwards.
CGGGTACTCGTTCGTCAACACCCCGCACATCACCAAGTCGCGGCTCTACGAGGTCTCGGGCCACCTCGACTGGTACGCGGACGGGATGTTCCCGCCCATGCACGTCGACGCCGAGCTCGACGACGACGGCGTCGTGCGCAAGCCGGGCCAGGACTACTACCTCAAGCCCATGAACTGCCCGATGCACAACCTGATCTTCGCCTCCCGCGGGCGCTCCTACCGCGAGCTGCCGCTGCGGCTGTTCGAGTTCGGCAGCGTCTACCGCTACGAGAAGTCGGGCGTCGTGCACGGCCTCACGCGCGTGCGCGGCATGACGCAGGACGACGCGCACATCTACTGCACGCGCGACCAGATGCGCGACGAGCTCACCCGGACCCTGCGCTTCGTGCTCGAGCTGCTCGGGGACTACGGCCTGGACGACTTCTACCTGGAGCTCTCGACGCGCAACCCCGAGAAGTCGGTGGGCTCGGACGAGATCTGGGAGGAGGCGACCGCGACCCTGCGCGAGGTCGCCAAGGCCTCGGACCTCGAGCTCGTCGACGACCCGGGCGGCGCGGCCTTCTACGGCCCCAAGATCTCGGTGCAGGCCAAGGACGCCATCGGCCGCACGTGGCAGATGTCGACGATCCAGCTCGACTTCAACCTGCCCGAGCGGTTCGAGCTCGAGTACACGGCGCCGGACGGCAGCCGGCAGCGGCCCGTGATGATCCACCGCGCGCTGTTCGGCTCGATCGAGCGCTTCTTCGGCGTGCTGCTCGAGCACTACGCGGGCGCGTTCCCGGCCTGGCTCGCGCCGGTGCAGGTCGTCGCGGTGCCGGTCGCCGAGCCGTTCAACGACTACCTGGGCGACGTCGTCGCGCGGCTGCGCGCCGAGGGCGTGCGGGCCGAGGTGGACCTGTCCGACGACCGGTTCGGCAAGAAGATCCGCACGGCGAGCACGCAGAAGGTGCCCTTCGTGCTCATCGCGGGCGGCGAGGACGTCGACGCGGGCGCGGTCTCCTTCCGCTACCGCGACGGGCGCCAGGACAACGGCGTGCCCGTCGACGAGGCCGTGCAGCGGATCGTCGACGCCGTGCGGCAGCGGTCCCAGGTCTGACGTGACCGACGGCTCCCGCGAGGACCACCCGACGCCCGCGCCCGAGGCGGCGTCCGGGCTGCCGGGCGTGCCCGACGGCTTCGAGCGCCTGTGGACGCCGCACCGCATGGCGTACGTCGGCGGTCAGGACAAGCCGGGCGGCCCGGCGTCCGAGGAGTGCCCCTTCTGCCGCGTGCAGCGGGGCACCGACGAGGACGGCCTGGTCGTCGCCCGCGGCGAGCGCGCCTTCGTCGTGCTCAACCTCTACCCCTACAACTCCGGGCACCTCATGGTCCTGCCGCTGCGGCACGTCGCGGACTACACGGAGCTCGACGACGCGGAGACCGCCGAGGTCGCCGCGCTGACGCGGACAGCGATGACCGTCCTGCGCACGGTCATGGCGCCGCACGGCTTCAACCTCGGCATGAACCAGGGCGCCGTCGCGGGCGCGGGCATCGCCGCGCACCTGCACCAGCACGTCGTCCCGCGGTGGGGCGGGGACATGAACTTCCTGCCCATCGTCGCGCGGACCAAGGCGCTGCCCGAGCTGCTGGGTGACACCCGAGCGCGCCTCGCGGCCGCCTGGCCGTCGGCGAGAGGATGATCGGCCCGTGCTGAACCGTCTGCGCTCGGGGGCCGGGCGCGTCGTCGGCCCCGTCGCGCGTGCCCTCCTCGCCCGTGGCGTCTCGCCCGACGCCGTGACGATCGCCGGGACCGTGGGCGTCGTGGTCGCCGCGCTGTGGCTGCTGCCCACGGGCCGCCTGCTCGCCGGGACCCTCGTCATCGCGCTCTTCGCGCTCACCGACATGATCGACGGCGTCATGGCGCGCACGTCCGGGCGCACGAGCCCGTGGGGGGCGTTCCTCGACTCGACGCTCGACCGCTTCGGCGACGCGGCGATCTTCACGGGGCTGCTCCTGCACCTCGTCGCGGTCGACGAGCGGCCCACGGCCGGGTTCGCCCTCGCGTGCCTCGTGCTGGGCTCGATCGTCCCGTACGCCCGCGCGCGCGCCGAGGGCCTCGGCATGCGCGCCGACGTGGGCATCGCCGAGCGCGCGGACCGGCTCGCGCTCGTGCTCGCGGCCACCTTCGCGGTCGGCGTCGGCGCGCCCGTCGTCGTGCTCACCGTCGTGCTGGCGCTGCTCGCCGTCGCGAGCGCGGTCACGGTGGTCCAGCGGATGGCGGTCGTGCGGCGCCAGGCCCTCGCGGGCGTCCCGCCGGTGCCCCCGGCGGCACCCGGCGCCCCGGATGCCGGGGCCGGCGCATGAGCCCGCTCCGGCTCGACCCGGGCCGCGCCTTCCTGCTCGCGTGGCGGCTCGCGGGGCGCGTGCCCGAGGTCGTCGTCCGCGGCGTGCTGCTCGTGGCCGCCGAGGGCGCGGTGCTCGCGCGCGGCGCGGGCGTGCGGCGGCTAGAGGCGAACCTGCGCCGCGCGCGGCCGCAGGCCGACGCCCGGGCGCTGCGCCGCCTGGTGCGGGCGGGCATGCGCACCTACTTCCGGTACTACGCCGAGGCGTTCACGCTCGGCAAGGTCACGGACGAGCAGGTCCTCGCGCGCGTGCGCCCGGTCGGCGAGGACGCCGTCCGCGCCGAGCTCGCGGCGGGGCGTTCCGTGCTGCTCGCGCTCGGGCACCAGGGGAACTGGGACCTCGCGGGCGCGTGGGCGTCGCGCCACCTCGCGCCCGTGACGACGGTCGCGGAGCGGCTCGAGCCGCCCGAGGTGTTCGACGAGTTCGTGCAGCTGCGCGAGTCGCAAGGCATGACGATCATCCCGCTCGACGCCGGCAGCGACGTGTTCCGCTCGCTCATCGCCGCGGTGCGTCGCGGCGGCCTCCTCGTCCCGCTGCTCGCAGACCGCGACCTCACCGCGCGCGGGCTCGAGGTCGACCTCCTGGGCGAGCGCGCGCGGGTCGCCGCCGGCCCCGCCGCCCTCGCCGTCGCGACCGGCGCACCGCTGGTCCCGACGACGCTGCGCCACGAGCGGCTGCGCGGGGCACGCCGCCGCGCCGCGGGCTCGCGCTGGGGCATCGTCCTCACCTTCCACCCCGCGATCGCGGTGCCCGAGGGCATGCCGCGCGGGGAGCAGGTCGCGTTCCTCACGCAGCGCTGGGTCGACGTCCTCGGCGCCGACATCGCGGCGCACCCCACGCACTGGCACATGCTCCAGCGGGTCTTCGTCGCGGACCTCGACGCCAGCCGGTACGCCGCCACGACCGGGGCCAGGGCATGACCCGGGGGGCCCTGCGGATCGGGCTGGTCTGCCCGTACTCGTTCGACGTCCCGGGCGGCGTCCAGTTCCACGTCCGCGACCTCGCCGAGGCGCTCCAGCGCCAGGGCCACACCGTGTCGGTCCTGGCCCCGGCCGACGACGACACCCCGCTGCCCGACTTCATCACGTCGGCGGGCCGGGCGATCCCGGTGCGCTACAACGGCGCCGTCGCGCGCATGACCTTCGGGCCGGTGAGCGCGCGGCGCGTGCGCCGGTGGCTCGAGGCGGGGGACTTCGACATCCTCCACCTGCACGAGCCGGTCACGCCGAGCCTCGGCATGCTGGCGCTGTGGATCGCGTCGGGCCCGATCGTGGCGACGTTCCACACCGCGCTCATCCGCTCGCGCGCGCTGCAGATGGCCTACCCCGTGGTCCGCTCGAGCCTCGAGAAGATCTCCGCACGCGTGGCCGTGTCCGAGGACGCGCGGCGCACGCTCGTCGAGCACATGGGCGGCGACGCCGTCGTCATCCCCAACGGCGTGTACGTCGACACCTTCGCCTCGGCCGAGCCCGACCCGCGCTGGACGGGCACGCCGCAGGCGCCGACCGTCGCGTTCCTCGGCCGCCTCGACGAGCCGCGCAAGGGCCTGCCGGTCCTCACGGAGGCGATCCCGGCGGTGCTCGCGCAGCACCCGGGGACGCGCTTCCTCGTCGCGGGCCACGGGGAGACCGGGGCGGCGGAGGCGACGGAGGCGCTCGGCGAGCACGCGCGTGCCGTCACCTTCCTCGGCTCCGTGTCGGACGAGGACAAGGCGCGCCTGCTCTCGTCGGTCGACGTCTACTGCGCGCCGCACACGGGCGGCGAGAGCTTCGGCATCGTGCTCGTCGAGGCCATGAGCGCGGGCGCGACCGTGGTCGCGAGCGACCTCGGCGCCTTCCGCCGCGTCCTGGACGACGGCGAGGCGGGCGTGCTGTTCCGCACGGGCGACGCCGCCGACCTCGCGGCCACGCTCGGACGCGTGCTCGCCGACCCCGAGCTGCGGCGCCGGACGTCGGCGCGCGCGAGCGCCGTCGTGCGTCGCTACGACTGGTCGGCGGTCACCCACCAGGTGCTCACGGTGTACGAGATGGTGCTCGCCGGCACCAGCCCGCAGGTGCGCGTCCACGAGGACCCCGCCTCGGTCCGCGCGCCGGACCCGGAGGTGCGGCGATGACGTGGTCCGAGGTCACCGTCGTCGTCGTCGGGGCGCTCCTGCTGCTCCTGTGGTGGGTGTGGGTCACCGCCAGCCGGCTCGACCGCCTGCACCGCAAGGTCGGGGCGTCGCGCGCCGCGCTCGACACCCAGCTCGTCCGCCGCGCCTCGGCCGCGGCCGAGCTGGCGTCGTCGGGCCTCCTCGACCCGGTGAGCTCGGTGCTGCTCGGCGAGGCGTCGTGGGCCGCCCTGTCGGCCGGCGAGAACGGGCGCGCCGAGCTCGTGGACGCGCTGCCGGGCCTGCGCCTGGACCGCGCGGAGCGCGCGCGCGCGACGACGACGCGCATCGAGCGCGACCTCGCCGAGAGCGAGCTGTCGCGCACCGTGCGCACGGCGCTCGCCGACCCGGCCGAGGTCGTCGCGCTCGCCGAGGACCCGCTCGGCGAGGCGTTCCTCGGCGCGCTGGCCGATTCCTGGTACCGCGTGCAGCTCGCGCGGCGCTTCCACAACGAGGCCGTGGCGCAGACGCAGCGCATGCGGCGCAAGGCGCTCGTCCGGCTGCTGCGCCTGCACGGCCACGCCCGTACGCCTCACACGGTCGAGATCGACGACACGTGGCCCGAGGCACTCGCCCGACCCGGAGAGGTGACATGACCTACCCCCCGCACCACGCCCCCGCCCCCTGGCCGGCGGGCGGCCCTGCCCACCCGACGCAGGTGCCGCCGAGCATGACGCCGCCCGGGCTCGTCCCGGGCGCCGGCGGCATGCTCGCGCCGCCCCGGCGCGGGCACGGCGTGGGCACGGTCGTCGCGCTCGTCGTGCTCGGCGTGCTGGTGCTCGTCGCGATCGCCGTCATCGGCCTGCAGATCGGGCTCGCGGCGCTCCCGCTCGCCGGGATCCTCGCCTTCGTGCCGCTCGCGCTCGTCCTGCTCGCCATCCGCTGGGTCGACCGGTGGGAGCCCGAGCCGTGGCAGGCGCTCGCCGTCGCCTTCGGCTGGGGCGCGTCGGTGTCGGTGCTCGTCGCCCTCGTCCTCAACACGGGCGCGATGATGGTGCTCGTCGCCGCGGGCGAGTCGGCGCTCACCGCGGACATCCTCGGCGCGGCGGTCGTGGCGCCGGTGACCGAAGAGTCGATCAAGGCGCTCGGCGTGCTCCTCGTCTTCCTCGTGTGGCGCCGCTCGTTCGACGGCCCGGTCGACGGCCTCGTGTACGCGGCCACCGTGGCGGCCGGCTTCGCGTTCGTCGAGAACATCCTCTACTTCGGCTCCACGATGGCGGCCACGCAGGGCATCCCCGGCGGTGGCGAGGCCGTCGTGACGATCTTCCTCATGCGCGGCGTGATGTCGCCGTTCGCGCACCTGCTCTTCACCGCGTGCACGGGCCTGGCGCTCGGCATCGCCGCGGAGCAGCGGAACCGGTGGGCGTGGCTCTGGCTCTTCCCGCTCGGGGTGCTCGTCGCGATGGTGCTCCACGGCCTGTGGAACGGCAGCGCGATGATGGGCGACGGCAGCGGGTTCATCGTCATGTACGTCGTCTTCCAGGTGCCGCTGTTCCTCGCGACCGTCGGCCTCGCGTTCTGGCTGCGCCGTCGCGAGGCGCGCGTCGTGCGTCAGCGGCTCTCGGAGTACGCGGCGTCGTGGTGGTTCGCGCCGGCCGAGGTGGTCATGCTCGCGTCCCTCGGCGAGCGGCGGCGCGCCCGCGCCTGGGCCGCGGGCCGTGGCGGGCCGGAGGGCAAGGCGGCGATGGCGCACTTCCAGCGCGTCGCCACGCGCCTGGCGTACCTGCGGCACCGCGCCCAGACCCACCGCGCCGACCTGCGCGCGGCGCACGACGAGAACGCGGCCCTCGAGGACATGCTCACCGCCCGGCAGCGGCTGCAGCGCGCCCTCGCGGTCTGAGCCGGCCGCCGGCCGCTCCCGCCCCGTGTCCGCCCGGCCGGGCGGGTCCCGGACGGGCCCGGTCTAGGATGGGGTCGGGTCGCGGCGAGCGCGTCGCGGCCCGACACCCACCCGTGAACCCCGAGCCGCGGCACTCCGCCCGCGGTCCGTCACCGAGCACCGAGGACCCCGACGTGAGCACCGAGCCCGCGACCACCGCGCCCGCGAACCCCCAGAACGTCATCGGCACCGCCAAGGTCAAGCGCGGCATGGCCGAGATGCTCAAGGGCGGCGTGATCATGGACGTCGTCACGGCCGAGCAGGCCAAGATCGCCGAGGACGCGGGCGCAGTCGCCGTCATGGCCCTCGAGCGCGTGCCGGCCGACATCCGCGCCCAGGGCGGCGTCGCGCGGATGAGCGACCCGGACCTCATCGACGGGATCATCGAGGCCGTCTCGATCCCCGTCATGGCCAAGGCGCGCATCGGGCACTTCGTCGAGGCGCAGGTGCTCCAGTCCCTCGGCGTCGACTACGTCGACGAGTCCGAGGTGCTCACGCCCGCCGACTACGCGCACCACATCGACAAGTGGGCGTTCACCGTGCCGTTCGTCTGCGGTGCGACGAACCTGGGCGAGGCGCTGCGGCGCATCACCGAGGGCGCGGCGATGATCCGGTCCAAGGGCGAGGCGGGCACCGGCGACGTCTCGAACGCGACGACGCACATGCGCACGCTGCGCGACCAGATCCGCCGCCTCACCTCGCTGCCCGAGGACGAGCTCTTCGTCGCCGCCAAGGAGCTCCAGGCGCCCTACGACCTCGTCGTCGAGGTCGCGCGCACGGGCAAGCTGCCGGTCGTGCTCTTCACCGCGGGCGGCATCGCGACCCCCGCGGACGCCGCGATGATGATGCAGCTCGGCGCCGAGGGCGTCTTCGTCGGCTCCGGCATCTTCAAGTCGGGCAACCCCGCCGAGCGTGCCGCCGCCATCGTCAAGGCCACGACGTTCTACGACGACCCCGACGTCATCGCCAAGGTCTCGCGCGGACTCGGCGAGGCCATGGTGGGCATCAACGTCGAGGACGTCCCGGAGCCCCACCGCCTGGCCGAGCGCGGCTGGTGACGTCCGGCGCCGCGCCGGACCACGAGGCGGCCGTCGCGCAGCTCGGGGACGACTGGGTCCCCGGTCCCGACGGCGTGCCCTTCCGGCGCGGTGCGCGCGTCCTCCTGCTCGACGACGCCGACCGCGTGCTGCTCGTGCGCGGGCACGACGTCGACGACCCGGGCCGCTCGTGGTGGTTCACCGTGGGCGGCGGCGTCGACGCCGGGGAGAGCCCGCACGACGCGGCGGTCCGCGAGCTCGCCGAGGAGACCGGGCTGCGCGTCGCGCCCGAGGCGCTCGTCGGGCCCGTCGCCGTGCGGCGCGCCGAGTTCGCGTTCCTGCGCCGGACGGTGCGCCAGGACGAGGAGTTCTTCCTCGCGCGCGTCCGGGGCGCGGCGGAGATCACGACGGAGGGCTGGACGGACGTCGAGCGCGCGTTCGTCGACGAGATCCGCTGGTGGGACCTCGACGCGCTCGCGGCCGTGGACATCGAGGTGTTCCCCGTGGAGCTCGTGCCGCTCGTGCGCGGGCTGCTCGGCGGCTGGGACGGCGTCGTCCGGACGCTCGAGGACGAGCGCTGACGCACCGCGTCGCAGGGCGTCCCGCCGCCCGCCACTGCCGCCCGCCCCTCCTGCCCACCCGCGCGTCAGTCGTCAGGCGCAGGCCCCGCAGGGCTGGTCGGCGTCGTGCGCGCCCTGGCCGCCGGCGAGGACGGCCGCGTCGTGGCGCTGCCCGACGGAGCCTGAGATCGGCGTCGTCCGTCAGGAGACGCTCGGCGTGGAGCGGTGCAGCGGCCACGCGCCGGCGATCGCGACGCTCGAGCCCGGGACGACCTGGAACCGCGAGGCAGACGCCGGCGTGGGTGCGTCGACGGCCCACCGCGTCACCCACCCCGGTGCGCTCGCGCGCAGGAGGTAGGTCCCCGGCGGGACGCGCACGCTGAACAGGCCCCAGGACCGCGGGTCGGACGATGGACCCGTGACGGCCGTCGCGACCCGACGGCACGTGACGGCGTCGAGAACGGTGACCTGCACGCCTGCTACGGGCCGGCCCCACGGGGGTACCCCCTCGGCCGCCTCCCGGACGAACCCGCTGAGCACGCCCCACCTCTCGAGGACCGGGGTGGCGAGCACGTGCGTCGTGCCGGCGCCGACGGCGACGACGTCCGCGGTCGCCCGGCTCGTCCGTCCCTCCGACCACACCGTGGTGAAGTCCGCCGCGGTGAACCGGACGACGTAGTCGTCGGCCGGCAGCCGCTCGAGCCGGTAGCCACCGTCCGCGCCCGTGACGGCCGACCGCACCCGGAGCCCCGACGTCGCCGAGAACGCCGTCACGAGCGCGCCGGGCAGCGGGTTCTCGCCGTCGCCGTCGAGGCCGTGGACGGTCCCGCTCACCACGCCCTCGCGGGCGAGGTCGACCGTGGGCACCGCGACGGTGTCGGCGTAGGTGAGGTCGACGACGTCCCGCCGAGCCGGGTCCGGTCCGGGCGCGAGCTCGGTGGCCCACCCGCCCTTGCTGACCCGGACGTGGACCGGCATCGGGTCCGACCCGGTCGTGATGCGGAGGACGGGTGTCGTGTACGCGCCGGTCGCGCTCGTGGTCGTCGAGGTCAGGATGCGGTGCGTCGTCGCGTCGAGGACCGCGACCATGGCGCCCGCGAGCGCCCGGCCGTCGCCGAGGACCGTGCCCGAGAGCGTCGCGCCCGCGCCGAGGTCGAGGTAGAGCACGAGCGGGTCCCACGACTGCCTGAGGGTCTGCCCCGGCACGAGCGTCAGGACGTCGGCCTCCGCGACGGTGTGACGGCCGTTCGCCCAGCTCGGGAGCCACCCGGCCTTGGTCGCCCTCACCGTGACCTCGCCCGCCGGCAGTCCACCGATGCGGTAGGTGTCCTGGTCGGAGCCGAGCCTCACGGATCGCAGTACGCGGCCCGTCGTCGCGTCCAGCACGGCGACGGTGGCGCCGCCCACCGGGTCGAACCCCGCGAGCACGCTGCCCTCGACCACCGCCTCCGCGGGGAGCGTGAGGGTGGGTGCCACCACAGGGCCCGGGCCCAGCGGGACGGCGTCGGCGGTGGCCGCGCTCGGCGCGTCCAAGGCGAAGCGCGTGAGGAAGCCGTCCTTCGTCGCCCGCAACGTCACCGCGTCGGCGAGGAGGGACTCGAAGCGGTACCCGCCCTCGGCGTCCGTCAGGACCGAGCCCAACGGGGAGCCGGACGTGGCGTCGAACGCGGTCACCCGCGCTCCCGCGAGCGGGCCGTCGAGCTCGGCGCCGGGCGCGCGGGAGAACCCACGCACCACGCCGGTCAGTGCTGCCTCCGCCGAGAGGTCGATCACGACCCCGGAGGTGACGATGCCGTGCTGCAGCGTGTAGATGCCGGGCTCGGCCCGGTCGTCGCCCGGTGCCCACGCCTCCGGGCGACCCGGCGCGGTGGCGCGCACCCGGGCCGGGCCCGCGGCGAGCCCGTCGATCGCGAAGCTCCCGGTGGCGTCGGACACGGTCGACGCGAGGACCGTCGACCGGTCGGCCGAGACGACCTCCACGGTGGCGCCCGCCACGCCCGCGCCGTCCGCGACCACGTGGCCCTGGAGGTGCGCGCCCGGCGTCAGGTCGAGGACCAGCACGGGGGGATCCCACTGCTCGACGAGCGTCTGACCGGCGACGAGGGTCAGCACGTCGGCCGTCTCGAAGGTCGCCCGCTCGTTGGCGTAGCCGTCGAACCACGTGGGCTTCGAGGCGCGCACCTTGACCTCGCCCGGGGCGAGGCCGGCGATGCGGTACTCGTACTGCGACTCGTCGAGCGTCACCGACGCCAGCTCTGCGCCGGTGGTCGCGTCCAGCACGGTCACGGTCGCGCCGAGCAGCAGGTCGAGGTACCCGAGCACCTGGCCCTGGATCGCCGCGGTCGTCACGCCGCGACGCTCGACCACCATGTCCGGTACGACGGAGTACCCGCCGGACGCGACCGTGTAGACGTCGGCGGTCGCCAGCGTGGGGCGCCCGGGGGCGAAGGTCTCGGCGTACGGGTAGGGCGGCGTCGCCCGGGCCTGGTACGAACCCGGGGCGACGGCGAGCGACCAGTCGCCGGACACCGCCGTCGTGGAGGTGGCGACCGGTGCGCCGGTCGTGGCGTCCAGCACGGTCACCGTCGCGCCTGCGAGGGGCTCGAGGCCGACGAGGACCCGACCGGCGATCTGCCCGGGGGCGGCGTCCAGCGTCGGGTCGGGGGCCGGGTCGTCCGCCGCTGCGGTGGGCACGCCCGCGACCCCGCCGGCCGCCGCACCCACGGCCGCCCCCGGCGTCACCAGCCCGAGTGCTGCGACCACTGCGAGCGCCGCGAGCCCCTGCGCGCCTCGGCCGATCCACGTCCTGGTCCCGCGCCAGCCGTTCATGGCGTCGTCCCCTCACGGACGCCGGCAGGCGGTCGCCTGTCGCCCGTCCGAGCCGGACATTACGGACCCGCGCCGCCCCCCGGGCAGGGCCCTTCGGCCCGGAACGGGGGGTCCTCCTCGCGCGTCAGTCCGTCAGGCGCGGGGACCGCGGCGCCGGCGTCGCGGCACGACCGGCGCTGAACACGGCGAGGACGACCTCGGCGCGGCGCAGGCCGAGCCGTCGGCGCAGCGCCGCCTCGGCGTAGGGCGAGTCCACGACCTCCGAGTGCGGCGCGACGCTCACGCCGGCCCGGTGGGCGTGCAGCCACGAGCGCTGGAGCACCCGGCCCGCCTCGACGACGTCGGCATGTGGGAGCGGGAGGCGGCTGTCCATCGCCTCGGTCCTGCTGTGGACGCCGTCGTGCCCGAGCACCCGCGTGTCGGCGACGAGCACGAGGTGCTGCGGGCCCGCCGCGGGCGCGAGGCTCGGGCGTCCGTGCGGCGCCGCGGGGAGCGGCGCGGCCTGGCCGAGGCCCTCGAGCGCGAGCGCGACACGGCCGGCCACGCGCAGGAGCGGGTCCCGCAGTCGTGCGCGTCGGGTGAACGGTGCGGCCAGGCGCGCGACCGCTCCCGGGACGAAGAGCATCTCGGCCGTCATGCCGTCGCGGTGGTAGCGCGGGTGCTGGTCGCTCAGGCGCAGCCAGCGGACGAGCTCGGCGGCGATCCCCGGGCGCGCGACCGTGTAGGCGGTGCCGAGCCGGACCAGCTGGGCCATCGCGGGTGCGTCGACCTCGGCGAACCGCAGCCACGCGGGGACGTCGGGGACGTCGGCGAACACGTCGGGCGCCGCCGCGAGCGGCCCGCGGTGGACGCGGCGATCGCGGACGTCGTCGGGCGTGAAGGGCGTGGGGTACGCCTCGTCCTGCGGGTGCAGGACGAGAAGCGGGCGGGCCGGGTCGGCGGGCCCGCGCACGGGCAGCTCGTCGAGCCGCTCGAGGTGCGGCGTCGGCTCGACCCGCAGCGACCGGCCCTCGGCCGCGGCGGCGACCTCGGCGCTCTCGACCCAGGCGCCGAGCGCGAGGAGCAGGTCGCGCGACGTCGGGTCGCCCGCCGTGAGCAGGCGGCCGGGCACGACGCCGAGCTCGATGGTCCCGTCCACGACGCGTGGCGCCCACGGCTGGGTGTTGTGGGCCGACGGTGCGCGGGCCGCGACCCGCACCCAGCCGTCGGGCCCCCGTCCGGCGGTGGCGGGCTGGTGCTGCGACGACGTCACGGGGTCCCCGTCCTCGTGGTGGCGGCCGCGTGCGCGACGGGCCTGCGGTAGAAGGTCGTGCCGTGGAGCGGTCGGCCGCCGAAGCGCTCGAGCTGCCGCGCGGAGCCCGGGTTGTCCCGGCCGATCATGGTGCAGCGCAGCCGTGAGTACCCGTTCCGGGCGAGCGCCGCGTGGAGCTCGCGGCTGAGGAGGGTGAGGACGCCCCGGCCCTGGCGCTCGGGCGCGGTGCCCTGGATGACGAGGACCGCCTCCTCCCGGTACCGGCCGCGGGTGGCGAGCAGCTCGAGCTGCCGCAGGGGACCGAGCCGGCCGCGCGCGCGCTGGACGAACGCGGTGAGGTCGGGGACGACGAGCAGGAAGGCGACGAGCGCACCCGACACGGAGTCGCGCGCGAGGAGCAGCAGGTCCTCGTCGACCAGGAAGCCCAGCCCGTCGGTCGCCGCCGCCATCTCGGCCGGCGTGATGGGCGTGTAGTACGGCAGCGCCGCGAACGACCGGTTGAGCACCTCGAGCACCTCCGGCACCAGGCGCGGCACCGCGGACCGGCGACCGCGCTCGAGCGTGAGGCCGGCGGCGTCCCACTCGTCCTGCCCTGGCCTGCCCGGCGAGGCGGCGGCGTCGCGCGCGCGTGGCACGTCGACCACCCACGTGTCCGCCTCGCCCCAGCGCTCGAACCCGAGGGCCTCGTACGTGGCGGGCACGCGCGCCGGGTTCCAGGGCGAGTCGACGAAGCCGCGCGCCGCGAAGCCGGACGTGATGACGCCGCCGGTCTGGTTGGGCAGCAGGGAGACGGGGCCGAAGAGCTGCTCGTGGCCGTGCGCGCGACGGTCGAGCGCGGCCACCAGGGCGCGCGCGGCGTCGTCGTCGGCGAACTCCGTGGCACCGAACAGCAGGGACCGGGCGCCGAGGCGCGCGTCCAGCCGCGCGTCCGTGTGGACCGTGGTGCGCCCGACGACGGCTCCCGTGCCGTCGCGCGCGAGCAGCAGCGTCACGGGTGCCGGGTGCGGGCTGCGTCCGCGCCACCAGTCCGTCACCGTGCTCGCGAGCAGCGGCACGGCGAGCCCACGCGGGTGCAGGCGGAGCGGCAGGTCGAGGAACGCGCGCAGGTCCGCGCGGGTCGTGACCTCCTCGACCCTCACCGTCCGCCGTCCTCGCGGGCCGCGGGCACCTCGGGGGCCGCCTGGTGCAGGCGGATCCAGCCGCCCGTACCGTGCCGCCGGCCCTGCGTCACCCAGCGCATGAGGCGCCGGTGGGCGGGCACGCGGGCGAAGACGAGCAGGTCGTCCCGCGTCGCGAAGAACGCGATGGTCCCGAGCGTGAACGGCGGCTCCCAGTAGACGCCGTGCCACACGTAGCCGGGCAGGCGGCGCATCGCCGCGACCATGGGGTACCACTCGCGCGAGAGCAGCGCCCACGAGTGCGGGCCGCGGTAGCGCGTGGCGCCCACGAACAGCGCCTGCGCGTCCGCCGGCGAGCGCACCTCCGGCACGCCGGCCCCGCGCGGGCGGGCGGGCCGGGCGCCGGCGCGGCGTGCGGGACCGGGCGCCGCGACGAGCGGCGGCACCGTCCCGCGCTCGACCTCCCGCGTCACCGGCGTGAAGCGCTCGACGTGGGCCATGACGTCCCCCTCGGCGCGCCAGACCCCGTTGGTGTAGCCCTCCGGCTCGGCGTGCAGTGCGCGGTGCCGCTCGCCGTCGGTGGGTCGCGTGGCGAGGAACGCGGCGGCGTCGTCGGCCGTCGTGAACCACGCGATGACGCCCCGGGCGCCGTCGCGCAGGCGGTACGCCGTGTCCCAGCGGTGACCGGAGGCACCGCGGGCCGCGCGCCGCGCGCCGCGCTGCCACGCGCGGGCCGCGCCGGCGCGCTCGAGCACCACGACGACGTCGGCGCGGGCCTGGCGCGGCGCGAGCGAGAAGTCGGACGTCCGCATCAGCGCGCGGGCGTCGTCGGCGCGCCGCGGTCGCCCGCGTCGACGAGGTAGACGTTCTTGATCTTGGTAGAACCTCCGGCGAACGGCCCGGTGCCGTGGTCGTGGACCTCGACGCGCAGGTCGGCCGCCGTCGGGTCCTCCTCGAGCGACTGCGCCACGTCGCGCGAGACCGACGCGAGGTGACGCAGGACCCCCGCGGCGGCGCGCGCGGCGAGGTCCGCGCGTGCGGCGTCGTCGAGGCCGGCGTGCGGGCGCAGCTGCAGGTGGATGCCGGGCCGCTGCTCGTGCCCGCCGATGTCGACGAGGGACAGCTTGAACGACTCGATCGCCGCCGCGTGGGGGTTGTCGAGGTAGAGCCCGTTCTCGACGTCGAGCGGGTAGAGGTTGGCGCCCATGTAGGACACGGTCGAGTCCTTGCGGCCGAAGAGCAGGAGGAACGGCAGCCGCATGCGCTGGGTCGCGTACGCGCGCTCGACGCCGAAGGCGAGGCGCGACCGGAGCGGCTCGGGCAGCCCGTCGACCGCGGCTCGCATCGCGTCGAAGGAGAGGATGACGGCCTCGTCGCCGATGTCGTACCGGAGCTTGGGGCTCATGATGTCGGCCGAGTTGAGCGTCGCGAGCAGCGTCCCCTCGGGCGTGGTCTCCAGGTACGTCTCGAGCGGGTTGTACTGGAAGACCATGGGCGTGCGCGTCTCGTCGGCTCCGAGCAGGGCGGCGCGCAGCGGCGCGTGCGTCGCGAGCGCCCGCCGCAGCCAGACCGAGAGGTCGCTCTCGCCCGCCATGCCGATCGTGAGGTCGGACGCCCCGTAGCCGGAGTAGACGCGGCCGAAGCGGTCCTCGAGGTAGTCCCGCAGGCCCTCGGTGAGCGCCTCGCCGCCGACGAAGCCGTGGATCTCGTGCGCGTCCCAGTCGAAGCCGTCGGCGTCGAGGCGGTCGCGCAGGTGCTTGAGGAAGGGCGGGTACGCGCACACCAGGTAGACGTAGCCCGGGCCGAAGTGCCGGACCGTGTCGACGATCTTGTCGATGTCCGGCCCGGTGTTCTTCACCATGGCGATGCGCGACATCGCGATGCCGGTGTTGGTGCCCGTGGCCCACGCCCCCAT
This sequence comes from Actinotalea solisilvae, assembly GCF_016464425.1. Taxonomy (GTDB): domain Bacteria; phylum Actinomycetota; class Actinomycetes; order Actinomycetales; family Cellulomonadaceae; genus Actinotalea; species Actinotalea solisilvae. The sequence goes on along the minus strand of NZ_JADDKQ010000013.1, from coordinate 96,743 downwards.
GGAGAACGCGTTGATCGCGAACAGCCGGCGCGTCCCGAACAGCAGGCTCACGTAGCCCGCGACGTTCTTGTGGACGGTGACCAGCTCGCGCTTCGAACGCATCCAGTTGTAGGGCGTGCCGGACGAGCCCGACGACTCGTCGACGACCGTGCCGACGGTCCGCACCTCGCCGTCCCAGCACCGCTCGTCCTCGGGGTAGCGGTCGACGTAGCCGTGCTTCGACGTCGGCGGGTAAGCCGTGAGGTCCCACCAGCGGAACCGGAAGCCCGACTCCTCGACGTGGCGGCGGTAGGCGGGGACGTCGAGGTAGGCGTGCTGGCAGATCATCCACGCGTTGAGCCGGGCGAAGCGCTCCATGGCCGGGTGGTAGTGCCGCGCCGTGAGCCGCCACAGGGCGGGGTGCACGCGGTAGGCCCGGTACACGAGCGTCACGAGCTCGGTCGCGACCCGCAGGGCCGCCTGGCGCAGGACGCTCGTCCGGCGTCGGTCGGGGGCGGCGCTGGTCACCCGGCGCACCCTAGCAACGGTCCCCCCGGGAACCGGGCGGCGTGCCGCCGTCGCGACGACCCGCTCAGGTGACGGTGGCGCGCACCTGGTGCTCGGGCGCGCGGTGCTCGCCCGCGTCGAGGACCGCGCGCAGCTGCAGGGCCGCGTGGAGGACGTCGCCGTGGGTGAGGTAGGGCGCGGCGACCCCGAGGCGCACGAGGTCGGGCGTCCGGTGGTCCCCGACGACGCCGCGTGCGGCGAGCGCCTGCACGACCGCGTGGGCCTCCGGGTGCGCGACCGAGGCGTGCGACCCGCGCCGCCCCGGGTCCCGGGGCGTCACGACGTCGACCTCGGGGACGAGGACGTCCAGGCACTCGAGCAGGAACCCGGTGAGCGACAGCGAGCGCTCGCGCACCTGCTCCACCGTGACGCGGTCGAAGACGTCCAGGGCCGCGCCCAGCGCGGCGAGCGCGAGGATCGGCGGCGTCCCGGTGCGGGCACGCGCGATGCCGTCCGCGAACGCGTGCCCCGGCTCCATGGCGAACGGGCGCGCGTGGCCGTGCCACCCGCGCACCGCGGGCTCGTACGCACCCTGGTGGCGGCGCGCGACGTAGGTGAACGCCGGCGCACCGGGGCCGCCGCCCAGGTACTTGTAGCCGCAGCCCACGGCGAGGTCGACGTCGTGCGCGTCGAGGTCGACGGGGACCGCGCCGACCGTGTGCGACAGGTCCCACACGGCCAGGGCGCCCGCCCCGTGCGCCGCGGCCGTGAGGGCGGGCAGGTCCCACAGCTCGCCCGTGCGGAAGTCGGCGTGCGAGAGGAGGACGGCGGCGACGTCGGGGGCGTGCGCCGCCAGGGCCTGCGGCACCTCGCCCGGGCGCACGGCGACGACCTCCCAGCCGACGTCGAGCGCGACCCCCGTGAGCACGTACAGGTCGGTGGGGAAGGACCCCGCGTCGGTGACGACGACGCGACGGCCGGGCCGCATCGCGGCGGCCGCGCGGAGCAGCTGGAACAGGACGACCGTCACCGAGTCGCCGACGACGACCTGGCCGGGCGCGGCGCCGACGAGGGGCGCGACGCGGTCGCCGAGCGCCGTGGGCAGGTCCCACCACGCGTGCCGGTTCCACGAGGAGACGAGGTCCTGCCGCCAGTGGGCGAGGGTCGCGGCGACCGCCGGCGCCACCGCCCGCGGCGGCGCCCCGAGCGAGTTGCCGTCGAGGTAGACGACGCCCGTCGGCAGGTCGTACAGGTGACGCAGGTCCGTGGCGGCGTGCTGCGCGTCGAGCCCGGCGGCGCGCGAGGCGAGCGCGCCGTGCCCGCCGTGCCCGCCGTGCCCTCCGTCGGTCACGCGGCCGTGCCCGTGCCCGTGACTGTGGTCGTGGCCGTCCGCCGCGCCGCGGCGCGCCGCCGCCACCAGACGATGCCGATGACGAGCATCGGTACGCCGAGGAGGGCCGCGCCGATGGCGACGAAGACCCCGAAGACCGTGCCGAAGATGCCCGCGAAGAAGGGCAGGAACGGCTCGTCGAGCGCGACGAGCACCTGCACGTCGGCGCCGCCCTCGGCCGCGGGCGCCTGGAGGACGTGCTCGCCGCCGGCGCCCGTGCGGAACGCGCCGACCGAGTGGACCGTGGTGCCGCCGCGGCTCGACGTGAGGTTCACGCCCGGGCTCAGCGACGCCTCGAGCGTGCGGTCGTCGGGGGCGCGGACCACGAGGTCGGAGACGAGCCCGGTGTGGTCGTCCTCCTCCGAGCCGCCCGTCCACGGCTCCGCCACGAGCACGACGTAGCGCGTGTCCGCCTCGAGGTCGACGGTCGCCGTGCCGGGGGCGTCGACCGTCGCGACGACGCCCGGGCCCGGCCCACCCTCGCCGTCGAGCAGGTCGGTCGGCAGCAGCCCGACGAACGAGCGCACGACGAGCACCGCGGCGGCCGCCGCCACGAGGCACAGCACGGCGCCCGACACGGTGAGCCGGACGGGGCCCCGCAGCGACGTCTCCGGCGGGGCGGTGCGGCCGGGCGCGCCGGACGTCGGGACGGGATGAGCGGTGGTCATGGCCCGAGGATAGGGCGGCGTAGGATCGCCGGTCGTGGCTTCGACGATCGGTGTGCTCGCGCTGCAGGGCGACGTGCGCGAGCACGTGGCCGCGCTCGAGGCGAGCGGCGCGCACGCGGTGCCCGTCCGGCGCCCGCGCGAGCTGGCCGCGGTCGACGGGATCGTCATCCCCGGCGGGGAGTCGACCACGATGGACAAGCTGCTCCACGTCTTCGAGCTCTTCGAGCCGCTGCGCGACGCGATCGCGGGCGGCCTGCCCGCCTACGGCTCGTGCGCCGGGATGATCCTGCTCGCGAACCGGTTGGAGGGCGGCGTCGTCGGCCAGCAGACGCTCGGGGGTCTCGACGTCACGGTGCGGCGCAACGCCTTCGGGCGGCAGGTCGACTCGTTCGAGACCGACCTCGTCGTCGAGGGGGTGCCGGACAGCGCGACCGACCCGGTGCACGCCGTCTTCATCCGCGCGCCCTGGGTCGAGGAGACCGGCCCGGGCACGCAGGTGCTCGCGACCGTGGGCTCGGGGCCGGCCGCCGGTAGGATCGTCGCGGTGCGCGAGCGTGACGTCGTCGCGACGTCCTTCCACCCCGAGATCACCGGGGACCTGCGTCTGCACCGCATGTTCGTCCAGATCGTCACCGACCGCGGTTGAGGGGTTCGTCGAAGCGATGTCCGGTCACTCCAAGTGGGCCACCACCAAGCACAAGAAGGCCGTCGTCGACGCCAAGCGCGGCAAGCTCTTCGCGAAGCTCATCAAGAACATCGAGGTGGCCGCCCGCGTGGGCGGCGGTGACCCCGCGGGCAACCCGACGCTCTTCGACGCCATCCAGAAGGCCAAGAAGTCGTCCGTGCCGAACGACAACATCGACCGCGCGCTCAAGCGCGGCTCCGGCCAGGAGGCCGGCGGCGCCGACTACCAGACCGTGATGTACGAGGGCTACGGGCCCGGCGGCGTCGCGGTCCTCGTCGAGTGCCTCACCGACAACCGCAACCGGGCCGCGGCGGACGTGCGCGTGGCCTTCACGCGCAACGGCGGGACGATGGCGGACCCGGGCTCGGTGTCCTACCTCTTCTCGCGGCGCGGCGTCGTCGTCGTGCCCAAGGCCGACGGCCTCACCGAGGACGACGTCCTCGCCGCCGTGCTCGACGCGGGCGCGGAGGAGGTCAACGACCTCGGGGACGCGTTCGAGGTCCAGAGCGAGGCGTCCGACGTCGTCGCCGTGCGCACCGCGCTCCAGGAGGCGGGCATCGACTACGACTCGGCCGAGGCGCAGTTCGTGCCCGCGACGCAGGTCGAGGTCGACGCCGAGGGCGCCCGCAAGATCCTGCGCCTCATCGACGCGCTCGAGGACAGCGACGACGTCCAGGAGGTCTTCGCGAACTTCGACGCCTCCGACGAGGTCATGGCGGAGCTCGAGGAGGACTGACCCCTCCTCGGCGGGGCGCCGCGGCGACGTCGCCGGCGCCTGCGAGACTGCCGCCGTGCGCGTGCTGGGAGTGGACCCGGGCCTGACCCGCTGCGGGCTCGGGGTCGTGGACTCGCGCCCGGGCCGCCGCGTCGCGCTCGTCCGGGTGGGCGTCGCGCGCTCGCCCGTCGACGACGACGTCGCGTCGCGCCTCGCGGTCATCGGCGCCCAGGTCGAGACGTGGCTGGACGAGCACGCGCCCGACGCGGTCGCCGTCGAGCGCGTGTTCGCCCAGCACAACGTGCGCACCGTCATGGGCACCGCGCAGGTCTCGGGCGTCGTCATGGCCGCGGCCGCGCGGCGGGGGATCCCGGTCGCGCTGCACACCCCGAGCGAGGTCAAGGCGTCGGTGACGGGCAACGGCCGGGCCCCCAAGGCCCAGGTGCAGCAGATGGTCGCGCGCATCCTCGGGCTCGCCGAGCTCCCGACGCCCGCCGACGCCGCGGACGCGCTGGCGCTCGGCATCTGCCACCTGTGGCGGCCCACGAGCCTCGCCGTCGTCCGGGCGCCGTCGACGGAGCGACCCGCGACCGCCCCGGCCGCGTCGGGGGCGGCGGGTCGCACGGCGGCCACGCCCGCGCAGCAGGCCTGGGCGCGCGCCGAGGCCGCCGCGCGCCGCGCGCGCTGAGGGCCGCGCCGACGAGCGGCCCGCCCTCGACGGGGCGGGTCCCGGCGCGTCGGGACCCACCGGCGTCGGTGCGGGTTGTTAGCGTGGGCGCTCGTACAGATGTTCGGTCCGCCGTGACGACTCCCCGCGCCGCCCGCGCGAGGGGCGCGGCGGCCGCGGGACGGGAGGACCGAGGGTGATCGCCTCGCTGCGTGGACGCGTCGTGGGCCTGCGGCTGGACGCCGTCGTCGTCGAGATGGGCGGGGTGGGCCTGCTCGCCTACGCGACGCCGGCGACGCTCGCCGCCCTCCGGGTGGGGGAGCAGGCCGAGCTCGCGACGTCGCTCGTGGTGCGCGAGGACTCGCTCACGCTCTACGGGTTCGCCGACGCGGACGAGCGCGACACCTTCGAGGCCGTCCAGACCGTGAGCGGGGTCGGGCCGCGGCTCGCGCTCGCGATGCTCGCGGTGCACACGCCCGACGGCCTGCGGCGCGCCGTCGCCGGCGAGGACCTCGCAGCGCTCCAGCGCGTGCCCGGCATCGGCCGCAAGGGTGCGCAGCGGATCGTGCTCGAGCTGGCCGACCGGCTCGGTCCGGCGGTGTCGGTGGTCACGGCGGGCGGGGCTCCCGCGCCCGCCGCGGACCGTCGTGGCGAGGTCGTCGAGGCGCTCGTCGGGCTCGGGTGGACGGCGCGCGCCGCCGAGGACGCCGTCGCCACGGTGGTGCCGGCGGATGCCGGCGCCGTCGAGGCCGCGGACGTCGCCGCGGTGCTGCGGGGCGCGCTGCGCGTGCTGGGCGGCGGTCGTGGCTGAGGACGAGATCGTCACCGAGCGCGTGGTCGCGCCCGGGGCCGAGGACCTCGAGCGCGCGGCCGAGGCTGCGCTGCGCCCGCGCCGGCTCGCGGAGTTCGTCGGCCAGCGGGTCGTGCGCGACCAGCTCGAGCTCGTCCTGCACGCCGCGCTCGGCCGGGGGAGGGCGCCCGACCACGTGCTCCTGTCCGGGCCGCCGGGGCTCGGCAAGACGACGCTCGCCATGATCATCGCCGCCGAGCTGGGGACGTCGGTGCGGGTGACGTCGGGCCCCGCGATCCAGCACGCGGGGGACCTCGCGGCCGTGCTGTCCTCGCTCGAGGAGGGCGAGGTCCTCTTCCTCGACGAGATCCACCGGCTCGCGCGCCCGGCGGAGGAGCTCCTCTACGTCGCGATGGAGGACTTCCGGGTCGACGTCGTCGTGGGCAAGGGCGCCGGCGCCAACGCCATCGGCCTCGCGCTCCCGCCGTTCACGGTCGTGGGCGCGACGACGCGTGCCGGGCTCCTGCCCGCGCCGCTGCGCGACCGCTTCGGCTTCACGGGCCACCTCGACTTCTACGACGACGCCGAGCTCCAGCAGGTGCTCGGCCGCTCGGCCGGCCTGCTCGGCGTCGAGCTGCACGCCGACGCCGGCGCCGAGATCGCGCGTCGGTCCCGGGGGACGCCCCGCATCGCGAACCGCCTCCTGCGCCGGGTGCGCGACTGGGCGCAGGTGCGCGGCGACGGGACGCTCGACCTCGCCGCGGCCCGGGCCGCCCTGGCCGTGTACGAGGTCGACGAGATCGGCCTGGACCGGCTCGACCGCAGCGTCCTGCTCGCGCTGTGCGAGCGGTTCGGCGGCGGCCCCGTCGGGCTGACGACCCTGGCGGTCGCGGTGGGCGAGGAGCCCGAGACGGTCGAGACCGTGGCCGAGCCCTACCTCGTGCGCGAGGGCCTCATGGGCCGCACGCCGCGCGGACGCGTGGCGACGCCACGCGCCTGGGCGCACCTCGGGCTGCGGCCGCCCACGGGCGGGGCCGACACGCTCTTCGGCTGACGGCACGGGTGCCCCGTCGCGGGAACCGGTGACCCGGCGTGCGCGTTAGGGCGGGGGAGCGCCGGTCACCTAGACTGCGCGCGGTCGCAACCCAACAGGACGTGAGAACGACACCATGGACTACAGCTTCCTCATCATCCTTGCCCTGGCCTTCGGCGCCATGTGGCTCATGACGAGCCGCACCCGCAAGCAGCAGAAGGAAGCCGCCAACTTCCGGGCGAACCTGACCCCCGGCCAGGAGGTCATGACCGGGTCCGGCCTGTTCGCGACCGTCGTCGACGTCGAGGACGACGTCGTCACGCTCGAGACCTCCCCGGGCGTGACGAGCCGCTGGCTCCGCCCGGCGATCGCCAAGCTGGTCGACCCGCCCGTCGCCGTCGAGGACGACGAGGACGACGAGCTCGAGGACGAGGACGAGCTCCTCGACGACGACACCCTGCTCGACGACGAGCCGGCCGCCGACGAGCCGTCGGTGGAGGTCCCCGACGACGCGTCGAGCCTCACCGAGCCGCGCGAGCGCACGACCGAGCGTCGCGACGACGAGGGCACCCCGCGCGCCTGAGCGCCCCCTCCCCGGGCGGCGCCGCCGCGGACGGGTACGACCGAGAGAAGACGGACCGTTGGCCACATCGAACCGCAGCCGCCCCGCGCGCCCCCTGGTGACGCTCGGGCTGCTGGTGCTCGCCCTCGTCGGAGCGCTCCTCGCGGGCAGCCGCTGGTCCGACGCCTCGCTCATGCCGAAGCTCGCGCTCGACCTCGAGGGCGGCACGCAGGTCATCCTCCGGCCCACCGCGGACAGCGGCGAGGCCGTCACGGAGGAGACGATCCAGCAGGCGATCGACATCATCCGCCAGCGCATCGACGCCTCGGGCGTCGCGGAGGCGGAGATCACCAGCCAGGGCGGGTCGAACATCGTCGTCGCGATCCCGGGCGAGCCCGACCCGGCGACGCTCGACCTCGTCCGCGAGTCGGCGCAGATGCTGTTCCGCCCGGTCATCGTGCAGGCGGCACCCACGCCGGTCCCCGAGGAGCAGCGCACCCCCGCGCCCGAGACGCCGACCGACCCCGTCGAGCCCGCCGACGCGAGCGACCCCGCGTGGCTCACGCCCGAGCTGCTCGCCGAGTTCGAGGCCTACGACTGCACGGACCCGGAGAACCTGCGCGGCGGCGCGGCCCTGGTGGGCGACCCCGCGGAGCCGGTCGTCGCGTGCGACGCCGCCGGGACCGCCAAGTTCGTGCTCGGCCCCGTCGAGGTGCGCGGGCAGGACGTCGACAGCGCGAGCTCGGGCCTGCGCACGACGCAGACCGGCGCGGTGACCAACGAGTGGGTCACCAACATCTCGTTCAACGGCGAGGGCACCGCGGCCTTCCGCGACGTCACGACCCGCCTGCTCTCGCTCGAGCCGCCGCGCAACCAGTTCGCGATGGTCCTCGACGGCCTCGTCATCTCGGCGCCGTCGGTGAACTCCGTCATCGCGGACGGCAACGCCGAGATCTCGGGCAGCTTCACGCGCGAGTCGGCCGCGACGCTCGCGCGCCAGCTCAACTTCGGCGCGCTCCCGCTCACGTTCGAGGTCCAGAGCGAGCAGCAGATCTCCGCGACGCTCGGCTCCGAGCAGCTCCAGCGCGGCCTGCTCGCGGGCCTCATCGGTCTGCTCCTCGTCGGCGTCTACTCGCTCGTCCAGTACCGCGCGCTCGGCCTCGTGACGATCGGCTCGCTCGCCGTGGCGGCGCTGCTGACGTACGCGCTCATCGCCGTGCTCTCGTGGACGCAGGGCTATCGCCTCAGCCTCCCGGGCGTGGCCGGCGTCATCGTCGCCATCGGCGTCACGGCGGACTCGTTCATCGTCTACTTCGAGCGCATCCGCGACGAGCTGCGGGACGGCCGCACGCTGCCGGCGGCCGTCGAGGAGGGGTGGCGCCGCGCGCGCCGCACGATCCTCATCTCCGACGCGGTGAACTTCCTCGCCGCGGTCGTGCTCTACTTCCTCGCCGTCGGCGGCGTGCGCGGCTTCGCGTTCACGCTCGGCCTGACGACGCTCGTCGACCTCGTCGTCGTGCTCCTCTTCACGCACCCCGTGATGGTGCTGCTCGCCCGGACCCGCTTCTTCGGCGGGGGCCACCGGTGGTCCGGGCTCGACCCGGTCGCGCTGGGCGCGCGGGCCCGGTACGCCGGTCGTGGCCGCGTCGTGGCCGGTGGTCGCCCGGCGGACGCGGGGCCCGCCGGCGCCGCGGTCGCGGACGAGCTCGCCCCGGTCCCGGCCGGGGTCGCCGCTCCCGAGCGCCGCCTGACGATCGCCGAGCGTCGCGCCGCGGAGCGTCGTGCGAGCCAGGCGGGCCAGGGGGCACCACCCACGGACGACGTCACCCCGGTCGACGACGCCGGCTCCGAGCGGAAGGACGGCTGATGGCCTCGCGACTGTCCCAGTGGGGCAACGACCTCTACACGGGTCGCCGCTCGTACGACATCGTCGGTCACCGGCGTCGCTGGTACGCGATCTCCGCCGCGGTCCTGCTCGTCTCGGTGCTCCTGCTCGCGGTGCGCGGGCTCAACCCGAGCATCGACTTCCGCGGTGGCGCCGAGTTCATGGTGACCGGCGTGTCCGACACGGCGCAGCAGCCCGCCCTCGACGCGGTCGAGGAGCTCCTTCCCGACGACGTCCCGCGCGTCTCCGCCGTCGGCAGCTCGTCGGTGCGCGTGCAGACCGGCGACCTGACCGACGACGAGACCGACCGCCTGGCGGACGCCCTCGCCGAGGCCTACGGCGTGCCGGCGAACGACGTCAGCTCGTCGTTCGTCGGACCCAGCTGGGGTGCGGACGTCACGGGCAAGGCCCTGCGCGGCCTCGTGATCTTCCTCGTGCTCGTCGCGCTCGTCATGACCGTGTACTTCCGCGCGTGGCGCATGGCGGCCGCCGCCCTCGTCGCCCTCGCGCACGACCTGATCATCACCGTCGGGCTCTACGCGGGCGTCGGGTGGGAGGTCAGCCCGGCCACGGTCATCGGCTTCCTCACGATCCTCGGGTACTCGCTGTACGACACCGTCGTGGTGTTCGACAAGGTCCGGGAGAACACCGAGAAGACGCTCGACCAGCGCCGGTACACGTACGCCGAGCTCGCCAACCTGGCGGTCAACCAGACGCTCGTCCGGTCGATCAACACGTCGGTGGTCGCCCTCCTGCCCGTCGCGGCGATCCTCTTCATCGGCGCCTTCCTCCTCGGGGCGGGGACGCTGCGGGACATCGCGCTCGCGCTGTTCATCGGCATGGCCGTCGGCACGCTCTCGTCGGTGTTCATCGCGACCCCCGTGCTGGTCTCGCTGCGCGAGCGCGAGCCCGCCGTCCGCGAGCACACCGAGCGCGTGCTGCGCAGCCGTCAGGAGGCGGGCGCCGAGCCCGGCACGCCGACGCCGGCGGCGCCGCGCGTGCACGTCGGCGCCCCGGTGCCCGGCACCCACCTGGGCGCCAGTGCCCAGCCGCGCCGGCGCAAGCCGAACCGGCCCGCCGGCCGCAAGCCGTGACGGGGCCGACCACGGCGTCGGCGTCGCTCGCCGAGCGGGCGGCGGCCCTCGTCGTCGACGTCCCCGACCACCCTGCGCCTGGTGTGACGTTCAAGGACATCACGCCGCTGCTCGCGGACGGCCCGACCTTCGCCGCCGTCGTCCGGCACCTGGTCGACCACGCCCCGGCGGGCGTCGACCTCGTGGCGGGCATGGAGGCGCGCGGGTTCGTCGTCGGCGCGCCCGTGGCCGTGGCGCTGGGCGCGGGCTTCGTCCCGGTGCGCAAGGAGGGCAAGCTGCCGCGACGCACGCTCTCGGGCTCGTACGACCTCGAGTACGGCAGTGCCGTCATCGAGCTACACCCTGACACCGTCCCGGCCGGCTCGCGCGTCCTCGTGGTCGACGACGTGCTGGCGACGGGCGGGACGGCGGCCGCGACGGTGCGCCTCCTCGAGGAGGCCGGTGCCGAGGTCGTCGGGCTCGCGTTCCTCATGGAGCTGACGTTCCTGCACGGCCGCGACCGTCTGGGGGACCACGACGTCGAGGTGCTGCTGACCTACTGAGCGGTCCGTGCGGGTTCGCCGTGCGCGCACGCCCGCCGCGCGGAACTAGACTCGGACGATCCCGGGCGAGAGGAGGACGTGATGGCCGACGAGTCGACCTCGGTCCCGCCCCGCGCCCGGGTGGGCACGGTGACGCCGCCCACGGACGCTCCCCTCGAGGCACCGCGGCCGCAGGAGCCGGGCGCCACGGCCGCCAAGGTCCGTTCGCGCCTGGTGCGCTTCGGCAGCCGGACGCCGTCGGGGTCGCCGGCGCTCGAGCCGCTCATGCTGGCGGTGCGCGCGAACCACCCGAAGGCGGACCTCAGCGTCCTCGAGCGCGCCTACGTGACCGCCGAGAGGGCGCACCGCGGCCAGGTCCGCCGCAGCGGCGACCCCTACATCACGCATCCCGTCGCCGTCGCGACGATCCTCGCGGACCTCGGCATGACCCCACCCACCCTCGCGGCGGCGCTGCTGCACGACACGGTGGAGGACACGGAGTACTCGCTCGACACGCTGCGGGCCGAGTACGGCCCCGAGATCGCGATGCTCGTCGACGGGGTCACGAAGCTCGACAAGGTCGTCTACGGGGACGCGGCCCAGGCCGAGACCGTGCGCAAGATGGTCGTGGCGATGTCGCGGGACATCCGCGTCCTGGTCATCAAGCTCGCCGACCGCCTGCACAACGCGCGCACGTGGCGCTTCGTCCCCGCCGCGTCGGCCGAGCGCAAGGCGCGCGAGACGCTCGAGATCTACGCGCCGCTGGCGCACCGGCTCGGCATGAACACGATCAAGTGGGAGCTCGAGGACCTGTCGTTCGCGACCCTCTACCCCAAGGTCTACGAGGAGATCGTCCACCTCGTCGCCGAGCGCGCCCCGGCGCGCGACGAGTACCTCTCGGTGGTCCGCGAGCAGGTCATGGCGGACCTGCGCGCCGTCAAGATCAAGTCGACGGTGACGGGGCGGCCGAAGCACTACTACTCGATCTACCAGAAGATGATCGTGCGGGGTCGCGACTTCGCCGACATCTACGACCTCGTGGGTGTGCGCGTGCTCGTGGACTCGGTCCGCGACTGCTACGCCGCGCTCGGCGCCCTGCACGCGCGGTGGAACCCGGTCCCGGGCCGGTTCAAGGACTACATCGCGATGCCCAAGTTCAACATGTACCAGTCGCTGCACACGACGGTGATCGGGCCCGGGGGCAAGCCCGTCGAGATCCAGATCCGGACGCACGAGATGCACCGCCGGGCGGAGTACGGCGTCGCCGCGCACTGGAAGTACAAGGAGATCGCGAAGCAGAGCGGGGGAGCGGTCGACGCCGCGAGCGACATGGCCTGGCTGCGCCAGCTCGTCGACTGGCAGCGCGAGACCGCGGACCCGAGCGAGTTCCTCGACTCGCTCCGCTTCGAGATCCGCGGCGCCGAGGTCTTCGTCTTCACGCCCAAGGGCGACGTCATGGCGCTGCCCGCGGGGTCCACCCCGGTCGACTTCGCGTACGCGGTGCACACCGAGGTGGGGCACCGGACGATGGGCGCGCGCGTCAACGGGCGCCTCGTGCCGCTCGACTCGACCCTCGAGAACGGCGACGTCGTCGACGTGCTCACCTCGAAGTCGGAGACGGCCGGTCCCAGCCGGGACTGGATGACGTTCGTCAAGAGCCCGCGCGCGCGCAACAAGATCCGCCAGTGGTTCTCCAAGGAGCGCCGCGAGGAGGCGATCGAGCACGGCAAGGACGCCATCGCCAAGGCGATGCGCAAGCAGAACCTGCCGATCCAGCGCCTGCTCACGCACGAGGCGCTCGTCACGCTCGCCAACGAGATGCGCTTCGCCGACGTGTCGGCGCTCTACGCCGCGATCGGCGAGGGGCAGGCGTCGGCGGCGACGGTCGTGCACCGCCTCGTCCAGTCGATGGGCGGCGAGTCGGGTGCCGAGGAGGACATCGCCGAGGCGACGCGCCCGGGCAACCAGGCGCGCCGGCCGCGCGGCGGCGACGCGGGCGTCGTCGTCAAGGGCGTGAGCGACATCTGGGTCAAGCTCGCCAAGTGCTGCACCCCGGTGCCGGGCGACGAGATCATGGGCTTCGTCACGCGGGGCGCGGGCGTGAGCGTCCACCGGACCGACTGCATCAACGTCGAGGGCCTGCTCGAGCAGCCGGAGCGCATCGTCGAGGTGGAGTGGGACACCGGCACCGGGACGCTGTTCCTCGTCCAGATCCAGGTCGAGGCCCTCGACCGGTCACGTCTGCTGTCGGACGTCACGCGCGTCCTGTCGGACCACCACGTCAACATCCTGTCGGCGACGGTCTCCACGTCGCGCGACCGCGTCGCGCTCTCCCGGTTCGTGTTCGAGATGGCCGAGCCCGCCCACCTCAGCTCGGTGCTCTCGGCGGTGCGCAAGGTCGACGGCGTCTTCGACGTCTACCGCCTCACCGGCTCGCGCGCGACCGAGCTGCCCACGCGCCAGGGCTGAGCGCCCGCAGGGAGCGCCCAGCCCTCGCCGGGTCCGTCAGCGGGACTCGGCGGCCGCCCGCTCGACCTGCTCGAGCCAGGCCCGGCGCGCGTCGAGCGCGGCCTGGGCGTCGGCGATCTTCCGCTGGTCGCCCGCGGCCCGGGCCTTCTCGAGGTCCGCCTCGAGCCCGGCGATCGCGGCGGTGAGCTGGGCGAGCGCGCCCTCGGCCCGTGCGCGGGTCTCGGGGTTGCTGCGCTGCCACTGCGCCTGCTCGGCGTCGCGCACGGCCTGCTCGACCGCACGCAGGCGCCCCTCGACGCGCTGGACGTCGTTGCGGGGCACCTTGCCCGCCTTCTCCCACCGCTCCTGGATCTCGCGGAGCGAGGCTCGGGCCGCCGCGAGGTCCCTCACGGGCACCAGGCGCTCGGCCTCCTCGAGCAGGGCGAGCTTGACCTGCAGGTTGGCGCCGAACTCCTCGTCCGTCTGCTTCTGGCTCGCGTCGCGCGCGGCGAAGAACTGGTCCTGCGCGGCCCGGAAGCGGGCCCAGAGGGCGTCGTCGTCCTTGCGGCTCGCGCGTCCCGCGGCCTTCCAGCGCGCCATGAGGTCGCGGTACGCGGCCGACGTCGGGCCCCACTCGGTGCTCGTAGCGAGCCGCTCGGCCTCGGCGACGAGGGCCGTCTTCTCGGCCTTCGCCGAGGTGTTGTGCTTCTCGAGCTCGGCGAAGAACCGGCGACGCTCCCGGTCGAACGTCGAGCGGGCGTGGCTGAACCGCTTCCAGAGCGCGTCCTCGGTGGTGCGGTCGATCCGCGGCCCGTGACGCTGCGCGTCCTTCCACTGGTCGAGCAGCGTGCGCAGCTGCTCGCCGGCGGGCCGCCACTGGATGCGGTCGGGCTCGGTGCCGGCGATCTTCTCGGCGGCCTCGACGATCGCCGTCCGGGCCTCGATCGCGGCCTGCTTGGCGGCTGCGCGCTGGGCGTCGGCCTCGGCACGCCGCTCGTCGGCGACCGCGCGGAGCGCGTCGAGCCGCGAGCGGAGGCTGTCGAGGTCCCCGACGGCCGCGGGCTCGGCGAGCTCGGCCGTGAGGTGCTCGAGCGTGGAGTCGATCTCCTTGACCGGCAGGTCGGTCGTCGCGAGGCGCGTCTCGAGCAGCAGGACCTTGGCGTGCAGGTCGGCGAAGCGGCGCACGTAGAACGCGAGGGCGTCGGCGGTGTCCGCGCCCGGGTACTGCCCGACCGCGCGCTCGCCGGTCGCCTCCCGGACCCACACCGTGCCGTCGTCGTCGACCCGGCCCCAACGGGCCGCCTCGGCGCTCTCCGCGGGCGTCAGCGCGGGCGGGTGCGGCGTCGGCAAGGGTGCCGCGGCGGCGGCCGGCGCCGCGGGGCGGACGGCGGCCGGTGTCGGCGGGCGGGGCGTGGGGCGCGGGGTCGGGCGCGGCGCCGCGCCGGTCGGCGACGCCGAGGGCGCCTCAGCCGTCGTCGCGCCGGGCGCCTCGGCGGAGGCCGCCTCGGGCGCGGGCTCGTCGTCCGCGCTCGGCGTGGGCTCCTCGGACGGCGTGGCCTCTGCGGACGCCGGGGCCTCGGCCGGCGCGTCCTGCTCCGGTGCGTCCTCGACCGGAGCGTCCGGTGCGGGCTCCGTGGGCTCGGTCCGCTCGGCCTGCTCGTCCGTCGCCGGGGCCTCGGTCTGCTCGGCGGGCTCGTCGGCCGTGGGGGCCTCGGTCTGCTCGGCGGGCTCGTCGGCCGCGGGGGCCTCGGTCTGCTCGGCGGGCTCGTCGGCCGCGGGGGCCTCGGTCTGCTCGACCGGCTCGTCCGCCGCGGGCTCGGCCTGCTCGGCCTCGTCCGCCTGCTCCTCGGCGGACGTCTCGACCACCACCTGCTCGGCAGCGACGTCCGCCGGGACCTGGGCGGCGTCGGACACCGGGGTGCTCTCCGTGGTGTCGTCCGTGCGCTCCTGCTCGGTCACTGGACCTCAACTCCCTCGATGGTGACCTCGGTGGCCGGCGTCTGCGCGGTCCCCTCGGCGATGCCGGCGTCGGCGACGGACTGCAGCACGTCCAACCCTTCGGTGATGCGGCCGAGCACGGTGTACCCGCCCGCCTGGTCGGCGGGGATGGTCGAGTCCTCGTACACGAGGAAGAACTGGCTCCCCATGCTCGACGCGTCCCCGCCCTGTCGTGCCATGGCCACGGTACCGGCCGGGTACACGTCGTCGGCCGGGGCGTTCTCGATCGGGCCGAACCGCCAGTCCGGCCCGCCCGTGCCGGTCCCCGTCGGGTCCCCGCACTGGAGGACCGCGAGGCCGTCCTGCTCCGTGGTGGTCAGGCGGTGGCACGTGGTGCCGTCGAAGAAGCCCTCGCGGGCGAGCGTGACGAACGAGGCGACGGCCTGGGGTGCCGCGGCGCCGTCGAGCTCGAACGCCAGCGCGCCGGCCGTCGTCGCGAGCGTCCCCGTCCACGTGCGGCTCTCGGCGATCGCCGGGTCCGGTGCGGGCGCCGTCGGCGGCGTCGAGGCGGCGGGCTCCGTCGTGGCGGCCGACGGGCTCGCGGTGGCCGCGGACGCCGGCGCGTCGTCGCTCGTCTGCTGGACCACGACCACGACGGCCCCAACCAGCGCGAGCGCGCCGAGGACGGACCCGACCACGACGCGGCGGCGTCGGCGCTGGGCCTGGAGCTGGGCCTGCCGGGCGAGCCACTTCTCGTGACGACGGCGGGCATACTCCCGCTCACGCTTGCTCGACGACACCCGCACTCCCGTCTCGATCGGCGCGGGCACGGGCCCGCTCTGGCCGCCCGCGCGCGTGACGCATCCCGGGCCCCGCACAGTCTAGGCAAGTCGTGCGGTCCCGACCGCACGGGACGGGCCGAGGCGCGCGGCCGGGCGGCCGAGCGCGCCGTGGCTAGGCTGACCCGGTGCGGATCCGGACCCTCGTCGCCCCCCTGCTCGGGGCCCTGTGCCACGTCGTCGCGGACGACGCCGGCCGGTGCGTCGTGGTGGACCCGGGCGCGGGGGTGGCCGACGAGGTCGTGGCCCTGCTCGCGCGCGAGTCGTGGACCGCGGTCGCCGTCCTGCTCACGCACGGCCACGTCGACCACACCTGGGACGCGGCCGCCCTGTGCGCGCAGCTCGGTGTGCCCGTCCACGTCCACAGCGCCGACGGCTACCGCCTCGCCGACCCGGTCGGCAGCCTCGGCCCGCTCGGGCAGCAGCTCGTCGCGCTGACGGGCGGGACGCCCCCGCCGGCGCCCGAGGACACGCGCACGTTCGACCCGCCCACGGGCGAGGTGACGGCGCTCGAGCTGGGCGGGCCGGGCGGCGTCGTCGTCGGGGCCCTGCACAGCCCGGGTCACACGCAGGGCTCGACCGTCTACCTCGTGCGCGACGACGACGGCGGCCCGGCCGCGCTCACGGGCGACGTGCTCTTCGCGGGCAGCATCGGCCGGACCGACCTGCCGGGCGGGGACGACGCCGCGATGGCGCGGACCCTGGCGCGCCTCGCGCGGCTGGACCCCGCGACGCGCGTGCTGCCCGGCCACGGCCCGACGTCGACCGTGGCCGCCGAGCTCGCGACCAACCCCTTCCTGCGCGCCGCGCGCTGAGCGGCCGTCCCCGCACGCGGGCCGGACCTGCGCCGGACGCGCACGTCGGGCGGCGTCGGGCGACCTAGGATCGGGCACCATGGCCCGCCCCACCCCCCTGTCCGGCTTCCCCGAGTGGCTCCCCGCCGAGCGCCTCGTCGAGCAGCACGTGCTCGACGTGCTGCGCCGCACGTTCGAGCTCCACGGCTTCGCGGGCATCGAGACGCGTGCGGTCGAGCCGCTCGACCAGCTGCTCCGGAAGGGCGAGACCTCCAAGGAGGTCTACACGCTGCACCGGCTACAGGAGACCGAGGAGGAGAGGGCGGGCCGCGGCCACCGCGAGACCGAGGGCGGCGGGCTGGGCCTGCACTTCGACCTCACGGTGCCGTTCGCGCGGTACGTGCTCGAGAACGCCGGCAAGCTCGCGTTCCCGTTCCGGCGGTACCAGATCCAGAAGGTGTGGCGCGGCGAGCGGCCCCAGGAGGGTCGCTTCCGCGAGTTCGCCCAGGCGGACATCGACGTCGTGGGCCAGGGCGAGCTGCCCTACCACCTCGAGGTCGAGCTGCCGCTCGTCATCGCCGAGGCGTTCGCCGCGCTGCGCGAGGTCGGCGTGCCGCCCGTGCGGATCCTCGTCAACAACCGGCGCGTCATGGAGGGCTTCGCGCAGGGCCTGGGCGTCGACGCCGTCGAGGCGGTGCTGCGGGCGCTCGACAAGCTCGACAAGGCCGGGCCCGACGCCGTCGCCGCGATGCTCCGCGAGCAGGCCGGCGCGACCGAGGAGCAGGCACGGGCGCTCCTGGAGCTCGCGTCGGTGCGCGGCGAGGACGAGGCGGTGGCCGACGTCGTCCGCGACCTCGCGGCGCGCCACGGCGTCACCTCGCCCCTGCTCGACCAGGGGCTCGGGGAGCTCGCGGCCCTCATGCGCTCGGCCGCCGCCCGCGCGCGCGGCGTCATCGTCGCCGACCTCAAGATCGCCCGCGGCCTCGACTACTACACGGGCTCCGTCTACGAGACGGTCCTCGTCGGGCACGAGGACCTGGGCTCGATCTGCTCGGGCGGGCGGTACGACGCGCTCGCGTCGGACGGCACGACGACCTACCCGGGCGTGGGTCTGTCGGTCGGCGTCTCGCGCCTCGTCTCGCGTCTGCTGTCCGCGGGGCTCGTGCGCGCGACGCGCGCGGTGCCCAGCGCCGTGCTCGTGGCGGTCACGTCCGACGAGACCCGCGGGGCGAGCGACGCCGTCGCTCTGGCCCTGCGCGCGCGGGGCATCCCCGTCGAGGTGGCGCCGGCCGCGGCGAAGTTCGGCAAGCAGATCCGGCACGCCGACCGCCGCGGCATCCCGTTCGTCTGGTTCCCCGGGGACCCGGCCGCCGAGCCGCCGACCCGCGACCAGGTCAAGGACATCCGCAGCGGCGACCAGGTCGACGCCGACCCGTCGTCGTGGGCGCCGCCCGCCGAGGACCTCCTGCCGCGGGTCGTGCCGGGGGAGTGACGCCCGGAGGTTGACCCGTCGTCGAACACGTGTTCGACTGGGTGCATGCGGTGGGACGGTCAGCGGCTCGAAGCCGACGACGGCGCGCTCCCGGAGCTCACGCGCCCCGACCTCGCGCTCGCGGGCCTCGTGCGCAGCGTGCGGACGCCCGACTTCGCGGGCGTCACGTTCCACGAGGTCGCCGCGAAGAGCGCCCTCAACAAGGTGCCGGCGGCGTCGGCGATGCCGTTCCGGTGGACGGTCAACCCCATGCGGGGCTGCCTCCATGCGTGCTCCTACTGCTTCGCCCGGCCGACGCACGAGTACCTCGAGCTCGACGCCGGCCGGGACTTCGAGACGCAGATCGTCGTCAAGACGAACGTGGTGGAGGTCCTGCGCGTCGAGCTCGCGCGCCCCTCGTGGCGGCGCGAGCACGTGGCGCTCGGGACCAACACCGACCCGTACCAGCGCGCGGAGGGCCGCTACCGGCTCATGCCCGGGATCATCGACGCGCTCGCGTCGTCCGGCACGCCGTTCTCGGTGCTCACCAAGGGGACGCTCCTGCGCCGCGACGTCCCCGCGCTGGTCGAGGCGTCGCAGCGCGTCCCCGTCGGGCTGGCGATCTCGCTCGCGGTGCTCGACCACGACCTCCAGCAGTCGGTCGAGCCGGGCACCCCGACGGCCCGTGCTCGGCTCGACCTCGTCCGGGCGCTGCGGGAGGCCGGCCTGCCGTGCGGGGTGCTCGTCGCGCCCGTGATGCCGTGGCTCACCGACTCCGTCGAGCACCTCGATGCGCTCCTCGGCGAGCTCGCCGCCGCCGGCGCGACGGGTGTGACGGCGCTGCCGCTGCACCTGCGCGGCTCGGTCAAGCCGTGGTTCCTGCGGTGGCTCGCCTCCGAGCGCCCCGACCTCGTGGGTCGCTACCGGCGGCTGTACGGCAGCGGGGCGTACGTGCCGACCGAGTACCGCGACTGGCTGCACGCGCGGCTCCGGCCGCTCCTCGCCGCCCACGGGTTCGGGAGCGAGGCGTCGCGGCAGCCCGACGGGGCCGTCCGGGCCGACGAGGGCTCGTTCCCGCGCGGGAGCATCGCGCGGTGGGACTGGGGCGGCGCGGCGCCGCCCGCCGCGGCGGATCTCGGGAGCCAGCCCGTGCTGTTCTGACGGCCGGCCGGTGCCCTGGCGGCTCGCTCAGGCGGTGCCGGAGGCCTCGGGGTCGTCCGGCAGCGTCGACGGGTCCTCCTCGGGCTCGAACGTCGACGGCTCGCCCGCGCCGACGCCGACACCCTGGCCGGAACCCGCCCCGACGCCCTCGCGCGACGCGTGGGGCGCCGCGGCGATCTCGTCGGCGCCCCCCGGCTCGCTCGAGACGTCCCCGTGCTTGTGGCTGCTCTCGTGGTCGGTCATGCGCCCATCCTGCGACGTCGGCGCCCCGAGCGCACGGTGCCGTGGCGTGACGGGCGCACGTCGACCGGTCTGCGAGGATCGCGCCGTGGAGCGACGCGGCGACCGGTACGACGTCGTCGTCGTGGGCTCGGGCTTCGGCGGCAGCGTCGCGGCGCTGCGGCTCACCGAGAAGGGCTACCGGGTCGCCGTCCTCGAGGCCGGCCGCCGGTTCGCGGACCACGAGTTCGCGCGCACGTCGTGGGACCTGCGGCGGTTCCTGTGGTCGCCGCGCCTGGGGTGCTACGGCATCCAGCGCATCCACCGGGTCTCGGACTCCCTCGTGCTCGCGGGCGCGGGCGTCGGCGGCGGCTCGCTCGTCTACGCCAACACGCTCTACGAGCCCCTGCCCGCGTTCTTCGCCGACCCGCAGTGGGCCGGCATCACCGACTGGGCCGCCGAGCTCGCGCCCTGGTACGACCAGGCGTCCCGCATGCTCGGCGTCCGGCCGAACCCGACGACGACGGCGTCGGACGTGCTCTTCCGGACCGTCGCCGAACGGATGGGTGTGGGCGGGACGGTCCGGCCCGCGCCGGTCGGCGTCGTCTTCGGCCGCCCCGGGGAGCGGGTCGCCGACCCGTTCTTCGGCGGCGTCGGGCCCGAGCGCACCGCGTGCACCGAGTGCGGGGCGTGCATGACCGGGTGCCGTGTGGGCGCCAAGAACACCCTCGTGAAGAACTACCTCCACCTCGCCGAGCGCGCGGGCGCCGACGTCGTCCCGCTCACGACGGTCACGCGCCTCGTCCCGACCGGTGACGGCTGGCGCGTCGAAGCGCGCGGCACCGCCGACCGCCGGCGCACGCTCTGGTACGCCGACCAGGTCGTCCTGGCGGCGGGGACCTACCACACCCAGCTCCTGCTGCACCGGGCGCGCCACCGGGGCGACCTGCGGGTCTCCGACCGCCTCGGGACGGCGACGCGGACGAACTCCGAGGCCCTGGTCGGCGCGAGCGCCCCGCGCCCGGACCTGGCGCGCCCGCTGTCGCGCGGGGTCGCGATCACGTCGTCCTTCTACCCGGACGCGCGCACGCACGTCGAGCCGGTGCGGTACGCCGCCGGCAGCAACGCGATGGCGCTCCTGCAGACGGTCCTCACGACCGGGGGGCCGCGGCGCACGCGGTGGCTGCGCATCCTCGGGACCTGGCTGGGTGAGCTCGCGCGCCGCCCGGTGACGTCGGTCCGGTCCCGTGTGCCGTACCGCTGGAGCGAGCGGACGGCCATCGCGCTCGTCATGCAGGCGCTCGACAACTCGCTCGTCACGAGCGCGCGCCGCGGGCTCGGGGGGTGGCGGCTGGTCAGCCGGCAGGGGCCGGGGGAGCCGAGCCCGACGTGGATCCCCGCGGCGGACCGCGCCGCACGCCTGCTCGCCGAGGAGCTCGGCGGGGTCCCCGGCAGCTCCTGGGGCGACGTCGCCAACATGCCCCTGACGGCGCACTTCATCGGTGGCTGCCCGATCGGCGCGGACGCGCGCTCCGGGGTGCTGGACCCCTACCAGCGGGTCCACGGCCACCCGACGCTGCACGTGCTCGACGGCGCCGCCGTGAGCGCGAACCTGGGCGTGAACCCGTCCCTGACGATCACGGCGATGGCCGAGCGGGCGGTCGCCCTGTGGCCGAACCGCGGCGACGACGACGCGCGTCCCGCCGACCAGACCCGCTACGTGCGCCTGGACCCCGTCCCCCCGCGGGCACCCGCCGTGCCGTCCGACGCACCCGCAGCGCTCCGGCCGCGGACGGCTCGCGAGGTCAGTCCGCGAGGCGGGCCGGGAAGCCGCCCGTCGCGACCGGGCCCCACCGGTCGATCGTGACCCGCAGGATCGACTTGCCCTGCGCGACCATCGCGGCGCGGTACTCGTCCCAGTCGGGGTGCTCGCCCGCGATGTTCCGGTAGTACTCGACGAGCGGCTCGACCGAGTCGGGGAGGTCCAGCACCTCCGCGGTGCCGTCGACCTGGACCCACGGGTCCCAGTCGTCGGACACCACGCACAGGCTCACGCGCGGGTCGCGGCGCGCGTTCACCGCCTTGGCGCGGTCGGGGTACGTCGAGACGACGACGCGACCGGCGTCGTCGACCCCGCAGGTCACGGGCGACATCTGCGGGCTGCCGTCGCGGCGGTGCGTGAGCAGCACGGCATGGTGGCGCGGCCGCAGGAACGCGAGCAGCTGCTCGCGGTCGACGCGGTCCGCGGTGGCGATGCGGCGGGCCATGGGCTCCTCCTCGGGGTCGGCCCGCCCAGTCTGCCGTGCGCGCCCCCACTAGACTCGGCCGGGCCCCGGCACGACGCCGGGACGGCCAGCCCCCTGTCTGGAAGGACGCTCGTGCTCCGCACCCACACCGCCGGCTCCCTGCGAGCCGAGCACATCGGTCAGACCGTCACCCTCACGGGCTGGGTCGACCGGCGGCGCGATCACGGTGGCGTGGCGTTCATCGACCTGCGGGACGCGTCGGGCATCGCCCAGGTCGTCGTCCGCGACGAGGCGGTCGCGCACGGCCTGCGCAACGAGTTCGTCCTCCAGGTGACCGGCGAGGTCGGCCGGCGACCCGAGGGCAACGAGAACGCGAACCTCGCGACCGGCGAGATCGAGGTGACCGCGGCCGACGTCGTCGTGCTCAACGAGTCGGCGCCCCTGCCCTTCCAGGTCTCCTCCGCTCTCGACGAGACGATCGGCGAGGAGGCGCGCCTCAAGCACCGCTACCTCGACCTGCGGCGCCCGGCGCCCGCGCGCGCCCTGCGGCTGCGGGCCAAGGCCAACGCCGCGGCACGCCGCGTCCTCGACGCGCAGGACTTCGTCGAGGTCGAGACGCCGACCCTCACGCGCTCGACGCCCGAGGGCGCGCGCGACTTCGTCGTGCCGGCGCGGCTCTCGCCCGGGTCCTGGTACGCGCTGCCCCAGTCCCCGCAGCTGTTCAAGCAGCTGCTCATGGTCGCGGGGATGGAGCGGTACTACCAGATCGCGCGCTGCTACCGGGACGAGGACTTCCGCGCCGACCGCCAGCCCGAGTTCACCCAGCTCGACGTCGAGATGAGCTTCGTCGAGCAGGACGACGTCATCGCCGTCGCCGAGGAGGTGCTGGTCGCGCTCTGGGAGCTCATCGGCTACACCGTCCCGACGCCGATCCCGCGCATGACGTTCGCCGACGCCATGGCCCGCTACGGCAGCGACAAGCCCGACCTGCGCTTCGGCCTCGAGCTCGTCGAGCTCACCGACTACTTCCGCGAGACGCCCTTCCGCGTCTTCCAGGCGCCGTACGTCGGCGCCGTCGTCATGCCCGGCGGCGGGTCGCAGCCGCGCCGCACGTTCGACGCGTGGCAGGAGTGGGCCAAGCAGCGCGGCGCCAAGGGCCTCGCGTACGTCACCGTGGGCGAGGACGGCGAGCTGGGCGGCCCGGTCGCCAAGAACCTGTCCGACGCCGAGCGCGCGGGGCTCGTCGCGGCCGTCGGCGCGAGCCCGGGCGACTGCGTGTTCTTCGCGGCGGGCAAGGTCTCCGAGGCGCGCGCGCTCCTCGGCGCGGCCCGCCTCGAGGTCGGCCGTCGCGTCGGCCTCATCGACGAGTCGCAGTGGTCGTTCGTCTGGGTCGTCGACGCGCCCCTGTTCAAGCCCACGGGCGAGGACGACGACGTCGCCGTCGGCGGCGGCTCGTGGACGGCCGTGCACCACGCGTTCACGTCGCCCACCCCGGAGTGGGTCGACCGCTTCGAGGAGGACCCCGGCAACGCGCTCGCCTACGCCTACGACATCGTGTGCAACGGCAACGAGATCGGCGGCGGCTCGATCCGTATCCACCGCCGCGACGTCCAGCAGCGGGTGTTCGAGGTCATGGGCATCGGCGAGGCCGAGGCGCAGGAGAAGTTCGGCTTCCTGCTCGACGCGTTCCAGTTCGGTGCGCCCCCGCACGGCGGCATCGCGTTCGGCTGGGACCGCATCCTCACGCTGCTCACGGGCTCGGACTCGATCCGGGACGTCATCGCGTTCCCGAAGTCCGGTGGCGGCTTCGACCCGCTCACGGGTGCGCCCGCGCCGATCACGGCCGAGCAGCGCAAGGAGGCCGGGGTCGACGCCAGGCCGGAGGGCCGTGCCGCCGGGCTCGCGCCCGTCGGCGGTCGGCCGTCGCCCGCGGGCGGCGGTCCCGCGGCGGACGCGGGCGCGGGCGCCTGAGCGGGGTCGACGCCGCGACCTTACCGGGGCCGTGGCGCGGCGACCGCATGCTCCTGGGCGACCGGGTGCGGTGGTCGCGGGTCGAGGTGGCGAGCACCGAGGGCCTCGCGCCCGCGATCCTCGTCGCCGTCCTCCGGGAGGCGCGGACGACGCTGCTCGGTCGGGGCGACCCGGACGCCGCGCTGCACCTCGTCCGCGAGCGCCTCGAGGGCCGTGAGCGGGACGGTCGGCCGACCACGGCGGGCTGGATGAGCCTGCCGCGCGGCGCGTCGACGGTCGGCGGGGGCGACGACGTGCCCGGACCGGTCGACGCGCTGCTGGGCCGGCTCGGCCTCGAGCGGTTCTCGACGTGGGACTGGATGGTCACCGCGGACGAGCCGCCCGCGGTCGAGGCGGAGGACGCCGTCGTGCGCCTCGACCCCGTCGTCGATGCCGACGCGATCCGCGCGTGCCTCGCGGAGGCGAACCCCGGCACCACCGCCGACCCGACCGGGCCCCAGGAGGCCGCGTGGTGCGGGGTGCGCGACGGCGACGTCCTGGTCGGGGTCATGGGCGCGTCCCTGCGCGGCGGCTCGGACGAGGGCGGGCTGTCGTGGCACCTGCACGGCCTCGGGGTCCGGCCGCGGGCGCGCGGGCGGGACCTCGGGGCGGCGCTCACGGCCGCCGTCACCCGGGCCGGCCTGAGCGCGGGTGCGGAGTGGGTCTCGCTCGGCCTCTACGCCGACAACGAGCGCGCGCGCGGCATCTACCGCCGGCTCGGGTACGCGACCGAGGGCGAGTTCGTCTCGTTCGGACCGGCCGGGGCGCGCCGGCCCCCCACCTGACGCGGGCCCGGGGCGGACCCGCGGTCGCTCAGTGGCTGAGGTCCACGCGCTGCTGCAGGCGCCGCAGCGGGCCCGGGGCCCACCAGTTGTAGCGGCCGAGCAGCGTCATGGTCGCCGGCACGAGGAGCATCCGGACGAGCGTCGCGTCGATGAGCACGGCCACCGCCAGGGAGAAGCCGACCTCCTTGATGACGAGCAGCTTCCCGACGACGAAGCCCGCGAAGACCACGATGATGATGAGCGCCGCCGACGTGATGATCCGACCCGAGCGCTGCAGCCCGAGCCGCACCGCGTCGTCGTTCGTCGCCCCGCCGTCCCACAGCTCCTTGATGCGCGAGAGCAGGAAGACCTCGTAGTCCATCGCGAGGCCGAAGCCGAACGCGATGATGAGCGCGACGACATAGGTCTCGATGCCGCCCGTCGAGGTGAACTGGAGCAGGCCCGCGAGGTTGCCGTCCTGGAACACCCACACGAGCACGCCGAGCGAGGCCGTGAGCGAGAGCGCGTTGGTGAGCAGCGCCTTGAGCGGGATGACGACCGACCCGGTCATGAGGAAGAGCAGCACGAACGTCGCGAGCACGACGA
The DNA here is from genome assembly GCF_016464425.1 of Actinotalea solisilvae. Lineage (GTDB taxonomy): Bacteria > Actinomycetota > Actinomycetes > Actinomycetales > Cellulomonadaceae > Actinotalea > Actinotalea solisilvae. Next base: position 71,751 of record NZ_JADDKQ010000013.1, on the reverse strand, counting down.
TGCCCACCGCCCAGGGCGCCCGCTCGAGGAGGGCGTCCGTGAAGTCGATGTTGTTCGCGGCCGGGCCCGTGACCCGCACCGGGAACGGGGCGTCGAGCGCGCGGACCTCCCGGACGACGCTGCGGGCGACCGCGCCGCCGGCGTCGTCGCTGTCCGGGCGGACGCCCACGACGACGTAGGGCCCGACCGGGGCGGGCGGGTCGACCGAGGCGACGTCGGGCAGGTCGGCGAGCTCCTGCGCCCACGCGCCGACGTCGTCCAGGGAGCCCTCGGCGAGCACGCGCACTGCCGGGGCGGCCGACGCCGGGTACTGCTCGGCGATGGTCTCGACGTAGGCGCGCTGGTCCGAGCCGCGCGGCAGGAGCTCGACGGTCGAGTTCCGCAGCTCCATGTGCGCGGCCGGCGCGGCGAGCACGCCGAGCACGACGAGGCTGCCGAGCAGCACCCACCAGGGACGCCGCTGCACGCGCTCGGCGAGCCGGGAGAACACGCCCTCCTCGGAGACGACGTCGCCCGTCCGGGCGAGGACCGCGCGCAGGCCGGGGACGCGGCTGACCAGGCCCGGCCGCGCCAGGCGGCGTCCGGCGAGCGCGAGCAGCGCGGGGACCAGGCTCAGCGCCGTCGCGACGGCGACGAGGATGACTGCCACGCCGGCCGAGCCGAACGCGCGCAGGATCGCGGGCTCGAAGACGACGAGCCCGAGGATCGCGATGGCGACCGTGAGGGCCGAGAACGCGACCGTCCGGCCCGCGGTCTGCATCGTGCGGCGCAGCGCGGCCTCGACGCCCGGGTCGCGGCGCCGCCGTCGCCCGCCGCGTGCGCCCTCGGACGGAGGGACCTGGTGCAGCTCCTCGCGGAACCGCGACACGATGAGCAGGCCGTAGTCGATGGACAGGCCGAGCCCCAGGAGCGTCACGACGTTGACGACGGACGAGTCCATGTCGAGCCAGTGCGACAGCACGTAGACGGCGCCGAGCCCGCCCGCGATCGACGCGAGCGCGCCCGCCATGGGCATCGCGGCCGAGAGGAAGCCGCCGAACACCAGCACCATGACGACGAGCGCGATGGGCAGCGCCACCGCCTCGCCCGTCGCCAGGTCCTTCTCGACCTGGCTCGTGATCTCCTCGACGATGAGCGAGGTGCCGCCGACCTGGCCGGAGGCACCGGGGACGACGTCGCCGAGCGTCGCGGCGAGGGCGTCGAGCTCGTCCTCGACCGCGCCGAGCGCGTCGTCCTGCGCGGCCTCGTCCAGCACCGGGTCGAGCTCCACGACGACGAGGAACCCTGCGCCGTCGCCCGCGAGCAGCGGGGCCGCGGCGGGGCTCTGCGGGCCCTCGGGGAGCATGTAGGGGTCGATGACCGAGGTGACGCCGTCGACGGCGAGCAGCCGCTCGCGCGCGTCGGCCACGGGCTCGAGGAGGTCCGCGTCGAGCGGGTCGACCCCCTGGACGGCGAGGGACAGGCTCGAGCCGGACGAGCTCTGCTCCTCGAGGATGGCGTCCGCCTCGGCGCTCTCCGATCCCGGGACCTGGGGCGCACCCGTGGAGAGGCGCTCGAAGAGCGTCTCCCCGCCGACGCCGAGCAGCGCGAGGGCGAAGCACGCCGCCGTCACCACGGCCCAGACGACGATGGTGCGGCGGGGGTGGCGCGCCACGGTGCGGCCCAGGGAGTCGAACACGAGGGTCAGCATCCCAGGCGGCCCGAGCGATCCGCACGACGGACCACGTGGAGTGCGTCACGCGGGGGACAGGCGGCCGTCCTGCGGACCCTCCGTGCGTGCGTAGGCTCCGCCCATGGACCTGTTCGACGCCGTCACCTCGACGGGCCAGGGGCTGCCCGGCGTCGGCAGCAGCACCCCGCTCGCGGTGCGCATGCGACCCCGCACGCTCGCGGAGGTCGCCGGTCAGCAGCACCTGCTCGCGCCCGGCTCGCCGCTGCGCCGGCTCGTGGAGCCGGCCGACGACGGCTCGCGGCGCGCGGCGCCGTCGTCGGTCGTGCTCTGGGGACCGCCGGGCACCGGCAAGACGACGCTCGCCTACCTCATCGCGGCGACGTCGGGCCGGCGGTTCGTCGAGCTCTCGGGCGTGACGTCCGGCGTCAAGGACGTGCGCGCCGTGGTCGAGGAGGCGCGGCGCCGGCTCGCGACGGGCGGGGCGGAGACGGTCCTCTTCATCGACGAGGTCCACCGGTTCTCGACGACGCAGCAGGACGCGCTGCTGCCGAGCGTGGAGAACCGCTGGGTCACGCTCGTGGCCGCGACCACCGAGAACCCGAGCTTCTCGGTGAACTCGCCGCTGCTGTCCCGCTCGCTGCTGCTCACGCTGCGCCCGCTCGACACCGACGACGTCCGCGCGCTCGTGCGGCGTGCGGTGGCCGACGAGCGCGGGCTGGGCGGCACCATCGAGCTCGCCGAGGACGCCGAGGAGCACCTGCTGCGGCTCTCGGGCGGCGACGCGCGCAAGGCCCTGACGATCCTCGAGGCGGCCGCGGGTGCCGCCCTGGACCGCAGCGGCGCGGACGCCGGGCCGGGCGAGGCCGGGGCGGGCGAGGCCGGGGCGGGCGACGGTGCCGCCGGCGTGCCGGTCGTCGACCTGCCGACCGTCGAGCGCGCGATCGACGTGGCGGCCGTGCGGTACGACCGGGCGGGGGACCAGCACTACGACGTCATCAGCGCGTTCATCAAGTCGATGCGCGGCTCGGACGTCGACGCCGCGCTGCACTACCTCGCGCGCATGGTCGTCGCGGGGGAGGACCCGCGGTTCATCGCGCGGCGCGTCGTCATCGCCGCGGCGGAGGAGGTGGGCATGGCGGACCCGTCGGCGCTCCAGACCGCGGTCGCCGCGGCGCAGGCGGTCGCGCTCATCGGCATGCCGGAGGCGCGGATCATCCTCGCCGAGGCCGTGGTGCACGTCACGACGGCGCCCAAGTCCAACGCGTCCTACAGGGCGATCGACGCGGCGATCGCCGACGTCCGCGCGGGCAAGGTCGGGACGGTGCCGCCGCACCTGCGCGACGCCCACTACGCCGGCGCCCAGAAGCTGGGCCACGGCGCGGGCTACCGCTACGCGCACGACGAGCCGCACGCCGTCGCGAGCCAGCAGTACGCCCCGGACGACCTCGTCGACGCGCGCTACTACGAGCCGAGCGACCGGGGCTACGAGCGCGACGTCTCCGCGCGCCTGGCCCGCATCCGCCAGATCCTCCACGACCGCTGACCGGCCGCTCGGGCGGTCGACTTCTGGAACGAAGGCGACGCCGGGACGTCGTCGGCGTTCCAGAACTCCCTCATTCCGCACGCAGCGCGGCCAGGGTGGCGCGGATCTGCTCGACCACGTGGTGCGGCCGGTCCGTCAGGTCGGACCACGTGAAGCGCAGCACGGTGTAGCCCGCGAGCATGAGCCGGTTCTGCTTGTCGCGGTCCGCCTGGAACTGGGCGACCGCGTGGTAGGCGAACCCGTCGACCTCGATCACGAGGTGCTCGGCGCGGAAGAGCGCGTCGGCACGGCCGACGATCCCGTGCTCGTCGCGGATCTGCTGGTCGAACCGGCAGCCGACGAGCCCTGCGCCCCGCGCGATGTCGCGCAGCCGACGCTCGGCGGCGCTCAGGGTGCCCCGCTCCGCGTCCTGGAGCGCCCGTCGGAGGCGTGCAGCGCCCCACGTCGCGGCGCGCGTGTCCAGGGCCGCCCGGATGTCGGCGGGGCGGAGCACCTCGCGCGTGACGCACCACGCCAGCAGGCGCTCGGAGTCGGCGTCGGGCAGGTGCCCGACGCAGTCGACCGCGGTCCGGCGGCGGCTCGTCACGAGAGCTGCCCCGACGACGACGACGTCGCGGTCCCCGAGCGGGCGCAGGTGCGTCCGGACACCGCCGCGGCTGCGCGTCCGGCGGTCGACGAGCGCATGGTCCACACCGTCGTCCGGCACTGGCAGCCCGTGCACGGCGGCGGCGGTCGTGAGGCAGGCGACAGCGGTGGGCCAGGTGAGGGTGATCGCGGTGGCACGCCGCAGCGGGGTGACGGCCAGCGTCGCCGGGGCGATGGCGTCCCCGCGCAGGTGCACCCAGTCGCCGCGCGCCAGCCGCAGCTGGACCTGGCGTCGCGTCGCTCCGGCGGCCCACGCCTGGGCGGCGGTGAAGAGGCCCTGCTGGTGCGTCGCCGCGGGCGGCACCCAGCCGCGGGGCAGTCGTGTCATCGGCACAGGCTCGACGACGGCCCGTGTCCCGTCCGGCCGGGACCGCCGCGCCTGGGGACGACGCGCGCCTGGGCACCGCCGCGCGCGGCCGCGTCCTGGAACGGTGACGACGTTCGCGCGTCGTCCCCGTTCCAGGAGGGCGGGACCGGGGGAGCCGCGGGGGTGGGGTAGTCTTGACCGGTTGCCCGTCGCGGGCAGCCACCCTGGGGACCTCAGCCGCACCACGAAGGTTGGTCCCACACCCGCCGGAGACCGTCCGCTGCGGGATGTGCCACGACAACGACAGGAAGTACCACGTGTCCTCTGTGACCCGCGCGCGCCGCCAGGTGCGCCTCTCCCGGGCCCTCGGCCTCGCGCTCACGCCGAAGGCCGTCAAGCACTTCGAGAAGCGGCCCTACCCGCCCGGCGAGCACGGCCGCGCCCGCCGCCGCACCGAGTCGGACTACGCCGTCCGTCTGCGCGAGAAGCAGCGCCTGCGCGCCCAGTACGGCCTGCGCGAGAAGCAGATGGCGCGTGCCTTCGACGAGGCCAAGAAGACCCCGGGCCTGACCGGTGAGGCCCTGGTCGAGAACCTCGAGACGCGTCTCGACGCGCTCGTCCTGCGCTCGGGCTTCGCGCGCACGATCCTCCAGGCCCGCCAGGTCGTCGTGCACCGCCACATCCTCGTCGACGGCAAGATCGTCGACCGCCCGTCCTTCCAGGTGAAGCCGGGTCAGACGCTCCAGATCAAGCCGCGCAGCCAGACGAGCGACCAGTTCCGCGTCGCCGCCGCCGGTGCCCACCGCGACGTCCTGCCGGCCGTCCCGGGCTACCTGGACGTGCAGCTCGAGAAGCTGTCGGCCCAGCTCACGCGCCGTCCGAAGCGCGCCGAGGTCCCCGTGACCTGCGAGGTCCAGCTGGTCGTCGAGTACTACTCGCGCTGACCGCACGCCGACCACGGCCTCAGCCGTACGCACGACGCCCCGTACCCCGGCAGCTGCCGGGTGCGGGGCGTCGTCGTCCGGGCCCGTGCGGCCGGTAGGGTCGTCCCGACCTCCGCCGGTCGCCCCCGTCGGCCGCCCAGCAGCAGGAAGGACCTCAGCATGTCCCTCGGTGACGTCGCAGGCCTCATCGCCGCGATCGCGTTCGTGCTGCTCGTGGGCTTCCTCGCCGTGCCCCTCTGGAAGCTCGGCCGGACGTTCGACGCGGCCACGCAGTCGGTCAAGGACCTCACCGACCACACGGTGCCCGTGCTCGACGAGACCGCCACGACGGTCGCGTCCGCGAACGCGCAGCTCGTCAAGGTCGACACCATGACGACGTCGGCGGCGGAGATCAGCCAGAACGTGTCCGCGCTCACCGCGCTCGTCGCGGCCACCGTCGGCGGCCCGCTCATCAAGGTCGCCGCCTTCTCCTACGGCGTGCGCCAGGCGCTGTCCGACCTCACGGCCCGGTTCAAGTGATGCGCCGCCTCGTCTGGATGGGACTCGGCGCCGCGGCCGCCGTCGTGCTCGCGGAGCGCGGCCGCCGGCTCGCGCACCGCTACACGCCCGCGGGGGTGACCGAGCAGGTCGAGGCCGCCGGCCAGCGCGCCGGCACCGCCCTGCACGACGCCGCCGCCACGTTCCGGTCCGCCTTCGCCTCGCGCGAGCGCGACCTCGTCTCCACCCTGCTCGTGCAGCCGGAGGGCGGGGACGCGCGCGCGGCGCTCCGCCGCCCTGGTCGCCACTCGGCCGACGGGGCCGGCAGCACCGCTGACGCCGCCGACGACGGCTACCTCGCCGGCCCTCGCGACGTGCCGCGCGGCCGCCCGCGCGGCCGCGTCGACGACGACGAGCCGCTCTACGACTTCTGACCCGACCGGCGCCTCGTGCGAGGCGCCCACGACCGCAGTGCCGACGCCGTCGGCCGACCAGCGGCCGGGACCGCCCGGCCACCTGACGTGAGGACACCATGCGGACCGCCGAGATCCGACGCCGTTGGCTCGACTACTTCGAGCAGCGCGACCACGCCGTCGTGCCCAGCTCGTCCCTCATCTCGCCCGACCCGTCGACGCTCTTCGTCATCGCCGGCATGGTCCCGTTCATCCCCTACATGCTCGGCCAGCAGACGCCGCCGTGGCAGCGCGCGACGAGCGTGCAGAAGTGCGTGCGCACGCTCGACATCGACGAGGTCGGCAAGACCACGCGTCACGGCACGTTCTTCCAGATGAACGGCAACTTCTCCTTCGGCGACTACTTCAAGGAGGGGGCGATCTCCTACGCGTGGGAGCTCGTCACCGGGTCGCAGGCGGACGGCTTCCTCGGGTTCGACCCCGACAAGGTCTGGGTCACCGTCTACCACGACGACGACGAGGCGGCGCAGCTCTGGCGCAAGGTCGCCGGCCTGCCCGACGAGCGGATCCAGCGGCGCGGCAAGAAGGACAACTACTGGCACACCGGCCAGCCGGGCCCGGCCGGGCCGTGCTCGGAGATCTACATCGACCGCGGCCCGCAGTACGGCGCCGACGGCGGCCCGGTGGTCGACGAGGACCGCTTCCTCGAGATCTGGAACCTCGTCTTCATGCAGTACGCGATCGACGGCGTCCGCTCCAAGGACGACTTCGACATCGTCGGCGACCTCAAGCAGAAGAACATCGACACCGGCATGGGGCTCGAGCGCGTCGCGTACCTGCTCCAGGGCGTCGACAACCTCTACGAGATCGACGAGGTCCGCCCCGTCATCGACGTGGCCTCGGAGCTCTCCGGCCGTCGGTACGGCGCCGAGCGCGACGACGACGTCCGCATGCGCGTCGTCGCGGACCACGTCCGGTCCGCGCTCATGCTCATCGGCGACGGCATCACGCCGTCCAACGAGGGTCGCGGGTACGTGCTGCGCCGCCTGCTGCGCCGCTCCGTGCGCGCGATGAAGCTGCTCGGCGTCGACGAGCCGGCCATGCCCGCGCTGCTGCCGACCTCGATGAAGGCGATGAGCCTGTCCTACCCCGAGCTCGAGACGGACTTCGCGCGGATCTCGCGCATCGCGTACGCGGAGGAGGAGGCGTTCCGGCGCACGCTCGTCGCGGGCACGACGATCCTCGACACCGCGGTCCAGCAGGTGAAGACGTCCGGCGGCACCCGGCTCGCCGGCGCGCAGGCGTTCGCGCTGCACGACACCTACGGCTTCCCGATCGACCTCACGCTCGAGATGGCGCAGGAGCAGGGGCTCACGGTCGACGAGCAGGGCTTCCGCGACCTCATGACCGCGCAGCGCGACCGCGCCCGGGCGGACGCGAAGGCGAAGAAGGGCGGCGCGGCGACGTCGACCGCGTACCGCGAGCTCCGCGACGTCGGCCCGACCGAGTTCACGGGCTACAGCCAGCTCACGACGCCGTCGACCGTGCGCGGCCTGCTGCGCGACGGCGCCGTCGTGCCGCGCGCCGAGCAGGGCGAGACGGTCGAGGTCGTGCTCGAGCGCACCCCGTTCTACGCGGAGTCGGGCGGTCAGGAGTCCGACGCGGGCGTCATCACGGCCGACGGCGCCCGGCTCGAGGTGCTCGACGTGCAGCGGCCCATCAAGGGGCTCGTGGTCCACACGGTGCGGGTCGCGGAGGGCGAGGTCGGCCCGGGCACCGAGGTGCTCGCGCAGGTCGACCCCGAGTGGCGGCTCGGTGCGCGCCAGGCGCACTCGGGCACGCACGTCGTGCACGCCGCGCTGCGCGAGGTGCTCGGGCCGGACGCGCTCCAGTCCGGCTCGTACAACAAGCCCGGCTACCTGCGGCTCGACTTCTCGTGGAACCAGGCGCTGTCGGCGTCGGCGCGCAGCGAGGTCGAGGAGGTCGCCAACCGCGCCATCCGCAAGGACCTCGGGGTGTCGTGGCAGTACATGACGCTCCCGGAGGCCAAGGCGTGGGGCGCGATCGCGCTCTTCGGCGAGACCTACGACGAGCAGGTCCGCGTCGTCGAGATCGGCGGCCCGTGGTCGCGCGAGCTCTGCGGCGGCACGCACGTCGACCACTCGAGCCAGATCGGCCTCATCGCGCTCACGGGGGAGTCCTCGGTCGGCTCGGGCTCGCGTCGCGTCGAGGCGCTCGTCGGCATGGAGGCGTTCCAGGCGCTGGCCCGCGAGCGCGCGCTCGTCGCCACGCTCACCGACGCGCTCAAGGTGCGCCCGGAGGAGCTGCCCGAGCGCGTCGCGGGCGTCGTCGCGCGGCTGCGCGAGGCCGAGAAGGAGCTCGCGGCGCTGCGCCAGGGCCGCCTGCTCGCGGCCGCGGGGAGCCTCGCGGACGCCGCGGCGGCTGTCGGCGGCGTCCGGGTGGTGACGCACGACGCGGGTGAGGTCGCGTCGGCCGACGACCTGCGGACCCTCGCGCTCGACGTGCGGGGACGCCTGGGCGAGGAGCCCGCGGTGGTCGCCGTCGGCGGCGCGGCCAAGGGGCGCCCGATCGTCCTCGTCGCCACGAACGCCGCCGCGCGCGAGCGCGGCCTCAGGGCCGGCGCGCTCGCCAAGGTCGCGGCGGGGACCCTCGGCGGTGGAGGCGGCGGCAAGGACGACGTCGCGCAGGGCGGCGGGAGCGACGTCGCCCGCCTGGCCGACGCCCTCGTCGCCGTCCGGGACGAGGTCGCGCGTGGCGCTGAGCGCTGAGGCCGGCGGTCCGGTGGGCGACGGGTCGGCCGCGCTGCCGCGCGGCGCCCGGCTCGCGGTCGACGTCGGCTCGGTCCGGGTGGGGCTCGCCGCGAGCGACCCCGACGGGCTCGTCGCGACGCCGGTCGAGACCGTCCCGCGGGCCCCGGCGCCCGCCGGTGGCGCCGACCCGCAGGGCGCGCCCGCGCCCGCCGACGTCGCCCGGATCGCCGCCGAGGTCGTCGAGCGCTCCGCCGCGGTCGTCTACGTGGGACTGCCGCGCAGCCTCTCGGGCGCCGAGGGTGCGGCGTCCGCGCTCGTTCGCGCCTATTCTGTTGCGCTGGCGCACGCGGTGGCCCCCGTGCCGGTGCGGCTCGTCGACGAGCGGCTCAGCACGGTGACCGCCCACCAGGCGCTGCACGCGTCGGGCCGTGCGGGCCGGCGCCACCGGGCCGTCGTCGACCAGGCGGCCGCGGTGGTCATCCTGCAGACGGCGCTCGACACGGAGAAGGCGTCCGGGCGGCGCGCGGGCGAGCTGGTGGGGGCCGCCCAGGCGGCCCCGGGCGAGGCATGACGACGACCGGCGTCCGCGCCGGGACCGGCGGTCCCCACCACCCCCTGGGTGCGGGCCGGGACGGAAGGACTGACCTGATGAGGCACGCGGAGACGGCGCGCGAGGAGGCACGGCGGTGAACGACCTGTTCCTCGACGAGATCGTCCAGCCGGACGAGCCCGCACCCACGCACTCCGACCGGTCGGCGCGACGCGCCGAGCGCGCCGAGCGCGACCGTCGTCGCAAGCGCCGTCGTCGGCGCAACCTCGTCGCGCTCGTCCTCAGCCTGCTCGTGGTCGGCGGCGCCGCCTGGGCCGTGGTCCAGTTCGTGCTGCCCATGATCGACGACCTGCGCGGCGCGACGCAGAGCCAGGAGACGGACGACTTCCCGGGCCCGGGCCACGGCAGCGCCGAGGTCGTCATCCCCGAGGCCGCGACCGGCGCCCAGATGGCCCAGGTCCTCTTCGACGCCGGCGTCGTCGCGTCGACCGGCGCCTTCGCGCAGGCGTTCACCGCGAACCCCGACGCTGCCGGCATCCAGCCGGGTACGTACCGGCTGCTGCTCGAGATGAAGGCGTCCGACGCGGTGCTCGCGCTGCTCGACTCGGAGAACCGGGTCCAGACCAAGGTGACGATCCCGGAGGGCCTGCGCGTCGACCAGGTCCTCGACCGGCTCTCGTCGGTCACGACCGTCCCGGTGGCCGACTTCCAGGCGGCCATGGCCGACCCGGCGGCGACGGGTCTGCCCGCCGAGGCCGGCGGAAGCTACGAGGGCTGGCTCTTCCCCGCCACGTACACGTTCCAGCCGGGGACCACGCCGGGCCAGATGATCGCCCAGATGGTCGCGCAGACGGTGGCGAACCTCGACGCCCGCGGCGTCGCGCCCGCGGACCGCCAGCGCGTCCTCACCATCGCGTCGCTCGTCGAGCGCGAGGCCCGGACGCCCGAGGACCGTGCCAAGGTCGCCCGGGCGATCCAGAACCGCCTCGACATCAACATGAAGCTCGACATCGACGCGGCCGTCGCCTACGGCGCGGGCGTGCCCGGCACGGAGCTGACGAACACGCACAAGGAGACGGACACCCCGTACAACCTCTACCTGCGCACAGGCCTGCCCCCGACGCCGATCGCGGCGCCGAGCCTCACGTCGGTCGACGCCGTGCTCACGCCCGCCGACGGCCCCTGGCTCTTCTGGGTGACCATCAACCTCGACACGGGCGAGACCCGGTTCGCCGAGACGTTCCCGGAGCACCAGGAGAACGTGCAGCTGCTGCGGCAGTGGGAGGACGAGAACCAGGGGTGAGCACCGCCCGGCGCGCGGCCGTCCTCGGTCACCCCATCGCGCACTCGTTGTCGCCCGTCCTGCACCGTGCCGCGTACGCGGCGCTCGGCCTGGACGGGTGGCGCTACGACCCGGTCGACGTGACCGAGGAGCAGCTGCCGGCCTTCGTCGGCGACCTCGACGCGTCGTGGGCGGGGCTCAGCCTCACCATGCCGCTCAAGCAGACGGTGCTCGGCCTGCTCGACCACGTCGAGCCGCTCGCCGAGGTCGTCGGTGCCGTGAACACCGTGCTCGTGCAGGGCGGTGGCGTCGGTCGGCCGGTGCTCGTCGGTGCCAACACGGACGTCCACGGCGTCGTCGCGGCCCTGCGTGAGGGCCTGGGGGAGCGGCGCGTGGAGCGCGCCGTGGTCCTCGGCGCGGGCGCGACGGCCGCCTCGACCCTCGCCGCGCTCGCCCAGCTGGGGTGCCCGACGGCGGACGTGCACGTCCGGTCGATGGCGCGCGCGGGCTCGACGATGCGCGCGGCGCACCGCATGGGCGTCGAGCCGCGCTTCCTCACGATGGACCCGGTGGACCGGCTGCTCGCGGCGGTCGACGCGGCCGACGTCGTCGTGTCCACGCTGCCGCCGCGCGCGGCGGACCCGCTCGCCGAGCGCCTGGCCGCGACCGGCGCCGCCGGTCGCGCCGGCGTGCTGCTCGACTGCGCGTACGACCCGCGGCCCACGGCCCTCACCGCGGCGTGGGCCGCCGGCGGCGGCGTCGCCGTGACGGGGGAGCGGATGCTGCTGCACCAGGCGACCGAGCAGGTGCGCCTCATGACCGGACGCCCGGCGCCCGTCGAGGCGATGGAGCGGGCGCTCGAGGCCGCGCTCGTCTGACGCGGACGGCGCGGGACCGGCGCCCGGACGGTGCGGGACGGGCGCGCTCGCCCGACGGTGACCGGGCGAAACGCCTACAGCACCGCCCCGGGCCTGCCGATAGGGACCTAGGGCCAGCCCTGCACGTGACCCCCGTCGCGGCAGCGGGCCCTCCCGACGGTCGGTCACCTGGAAGGACACCCGTGAAGCAGCTCGGAGACATCCTCCTCGACGAAGGACTCGTGACCGAGGGCCAGCTCATGGCGGCCCTCGACGAGCAGGCGGCGCGCGGCGAGTCGCTCGGCCGCGTCCTGGTCGAGATCGGGATGCTCAGCGAGGCGCAGCTGGTCCGCGCCCTCGCAGCCCAGGTGGGCATGGACTTCGTCGAGCTCGGCGAGTACCCCGTCGACCGCAACGCCGTCGCGCTCATCCCGGCGTCGCTGTGCCGCCGCTACACGGTGCTGCCGATCGCGCTCCTCGAGGGCGCGATGGTGCTCGCGATGGCCGACCCGGGCAACGTGCTCGCGGTCGACGACGCGCGGACGCTGTCCGGCCTGCCCGTGCGGACCGTGGTCGCCACCCACGACGACCTCACGGTCGCGATCGACCGCTTCTGCCGCGCCGACGACGAGATCGACGACCTCGCGAACGCGTTCCAGGACCAGCAGCCCGAGGTCGTGGAGGACCTCTCGGGCATCGGGGACTTCGTCGACGACGACGCCCCGATCGTGCGCTTCGTCAACCTGCTCGTCACGCAGGCCATCCAGGACCGGGCGTCCGACATCCACATCGAGCCGGGCGAGCACGAGATGCGCGTGCGCTACCGCATCGACGGCGTGCTCCACGAGATGCAGCGGTCCCCGAAGCAGATCCAGGGTGGCGTCATCTCGCGTCTGAAGATCATGAGCGACATCGACATCGCCGAGCGCCGCAAGCCCCAGGACGGGCGCATGTCCGTCACGCACAACGGCCGCAAGATCGACCTCCGCGTGGCGACGCTGCCGACGGTGTGGGGCGAGAAGGTCGTCATGCGCATCCTCGACAACTCGACCGCCAGCCTCGACCTGCGGGACCTGTCGTTCCTCGAGGACAACTACGAGACCTACAAGGACTCGTACACCAAGCCGTACGGCATGATCCTCGTCACCGGTCCCACGGGCTCCGGGAAGTCCACGACGCTGTACGCGACGCTCAACGCCGTCTCCCGGCCGGAGATCAACGTCATCACGGTGGAGGACCCGGTCGAGTACCGCCTCCCCGGGATCAACCAGGTGCAGGTCAACCCCAAGGCCGGCCTGAGCTTCGCCGCCGCGCTCCGCTCGATCCTGCGGTCGGACCCCGACGTCGTCCTGCTCGGCGAGATCCGCGACCACGAGACGGCCCAGATCGCGATCGAGGCGGCGCTGACCGGTCACCTCGTGCTCTCCACGCTGCACACCAACGACGCGCCGAGCGCGGTGACGCGTCTCATCGAGATGGGCATCGAGCCCTTCCTCGTCGGGTCGGCGCTCGACTGCGTGGTGGCCCAGCGCCTCGCGCGCAAGCTGTGCGCGAAGTGCAAGGAGGCGTACCAGCCGAGCGAGGTGGAGCTCATCGCGGCCCGCTTCCCCTGGAGCCCCGGCGAGGAGCTGCCCACGCTCTACCGTCCGGCGGGGTGCTCGTCGTGCTCGCGCACCGGCTACAAGGGCCGGATGGCGCTGCACGAGGTCATGCGCGTGACCGAGGACATCGAGCGCCACGCCGTCGCGCACTCGTCGTCGTCGGACATCGGGGCGACCGCGCGCGAGCAGGGCATGATCACGCTCCGCGACGACGGCTGGACGAAGGTCCTGCTCGGCGAGACCTCGATCGAGGAGATCCTCCGCGTCGTCGCGTGACGCACGGTGCCGCGCACCGCGCTCCGCGCTCCGTGGTGCCGGGCAGACCCGTCGTGCCTCTTCGCTCAAGGGCACCAGCACGTCGGTCGATAGACGAGCGAGGGCGCGACGCCCACGACGGAAGGGTCACCGTGAACGAGTTCCACCACGAGCAGCCGCCGCAGCAGCGGCCGCGTCCCGCCGTGCCCACCGGCGGCCCGGCCCCGTCGGGCCTGCCGTACGGCGCGACGCGTCGCGACGTGCACGGCACGCCCCCCGCACCGCAGGCCGCCGCCCACCAGGCGCCCCCGGCGGGCTACGGCCCCGCGGGTGCGCCCGGAGCGCGCCCGGTCGCAGGGCCCGCGGCCGGACCGGCGTACCCGCAGCCCCAGACCGCGCCGTACGGGCAGGTGCCGCCGCCGGCGGGCTACTCCCAGACCGGCTACCCCCAGACCGGCTACCCGCCCGCGCCCGACGCGGCGTCACGCCCGCTGGGCGCTCCCTCGCCGGCGCAGCCTGCCGCTGCCGCGAGCGCGTATACGTCCGCCCCGCCTGCACCGTCCGCCCCCGCGCAGGCGCCCGCGCCGTCGCCCGCGCCCCGTGCCTCGGTCGCCGCCGAGCGGTCGGGCCGGCTCGGCATGACCCAGGGGCCGGGCAGCGACGACCTCGACCTCGAGGCAGCGCTCCGGACGATGATCGCGATGGGTGCCTCGGACCTCCACGTCACGTCAGGCGCCCAGCCGACCGTCCGCATGGACGGGCACCTCCAGCCGCTCGACGGCTTCGCCCCGCTCGACGGCGAGACGATCCAGCGGAGCATCTACGCCGTCCTGACCCAGCGTCAGCGCGAGACGTTCGAGCAGAACCTCGAGCTCGACTTCGCGTACGCGGTCCGGGGGGTCGCGCGGTTCCGCGTCAACCTCTACCAGCAGCGCGACTCGGTCGGCGCGGCCTTCCGTGTCATCCCGTACGAGATCAAGCCCCTCGAGGCGCTCGGCGTGCCCCCGGTCGTGGCGAACTTCGCGAACCTGCCGCGCGGGCTCGTCCTGGTGACCGGCCCGACGGGCTCGGGCAAGTCGACGACGCTCGCGTCGATCATCGACCTGGCGAACCGCACCCGCAGCGACCACATCATGACGGTCGAGGACCCGATCGAGTTCCTCCACCGGCACAAGAAGTCGCTCATCAACCAGCGCGAGGTCGGCGCCGACACGCACTCCTTCGCGAACGCGCTCAAGCACGTCCTGCGCCAGGACCCGGACATCATCCTCGTCGGCGAGATGCGCGACCTCGAGACCATCTCGGTCGCGCTGACGGCGGCCGAGACCGGGCACCTGGTCTTCGCCACGCTGCACACCCAGGACGCCGCGCAGACGATCGACCGCATCATCGACGTCTTCCCGCCGAGCCAGCAGGCGCAGGTGCGCACGCAGCTCGCGGGCGCCATCCAGGGCGTCGTCTGCCAGACGCTCTCCAAGCGGGCCGACGGCCCCGGGCGCGCGGTCGCGACCGAGGTCATGATCGCCACGCCCGCGATCCGCAACCTCATCCGCGAGGGCAAGACCCACCAGATCTACTCGGCGATGCAGGCCGGCGCCCAGATGGGCATGCACACGATGGACCAGCACCTGGCCGACCTGGTCAAGACGGGCAAGATCACCTACGAGCAGGGCCTCGAGAAGTGCCACCACACGGCCGACTACAACCGGCTGACCGGCCGGACGGCCGGCGGCAGCGGCGGCGGCACGGCGTTCGGCGCCATGAGCGGCGGCATGGGTGACCCGCTCGGCAACCAGGCCCTCGGCACTGCTCCGAGCTACGCGGGAGGCGGTCACTGATGTCCAACGCCACGAAGACCTTCGAGTACGCCGTCCGGGACAAGGCCGGCAAGATCGTCAAGGGCAAGATCGAGGCGAGCAACCAGGCGGCGGTCGCCAACCGGCTGCGGACCATGGGCATGGCCCCGATCTCCATCAGCGAGCTCCAGACCACGGGCCTGTCCAAGGAGATCTCCATCCCGGGGATCACCGACAAGATCGCGCTCAAGGACCTCGCCATCATGGCGCGGCAGCTCGCCACGATGATCACGTCTGGCCTGTCGCTGCTCCGCGCGCTGTCGATCCTCGCCGAGCAGACGGAGAGCAAGCCGCTCGCGCGGGTGCTCGCCCAGGTCCGCAACGACGTCGAGACCGGTCTGGCGCTGTCGAACGCGCTGTCCAAGCACAAGGACGTCTTCCCGCCGCTGATGATCAACATGATCAAGGCGGGCGAGATCGGCGGATTCCTGGACAAGGTGCTCCTGTCCATCGCCGAGAACTTCGAGGCCGAGGTGAAGCTGCGCGGCAAGGTGAAGTCCGCGATGACCTATCCGGTCGTGGTCTTCGTCATCGCGATCGTCGCGGTCATCGGCATGCTGCTCTTCATCGTGCCCATCTTCGCGGGCCTCTTCGACTCCCTCGGCGGCGAGCTCCCGTGGCCCACGAAGATCCTCGTGACGCTCTCCGCCATCATGAAGTTCGCCGTCCCGATCGGCGCCGTCGCGCTCGTCATCTTCAGCATCTGGTGGGCCAAGCACAAGAACGACCCCGCCCTGCGCGAGCGGCTGGACCCGCTCAAGCTCAAGGCGCCCGTCTTCGGCCAGCTCGTCAAGAAGATCGCCATCAGCCGCTTCACGCGCAACTTCGGCACGATGATCCACGCCGGCGTGCCCATCCTGCAGGCGCTCGACATCGTCGGTGCGACGTCGGGGAACATCGTCATCGAGCGCGCCGTGAAGGCCGTCCAGGAGTCCGTCCGCACAGGTCAGAGCCTCTCCGGCCCTTTGGCCAGCCATCCCGTCTTCCCGCCCATGGTGGTGCAGATGATGGCGGTCGGCGAGGACACGGGCGCGCTCGACACCATGCTCGAGAAGATCTCCGACTTCTACGACCAGGAGGTCGAGGCGACCACCGAGGCGCTGACGTCGCTCATCGAGCCCCTGATGATCGCGGTCCTGGGCAGCATCGTGGGCGCGATGATCATCGCGCTCTACATGCCCATCTTCAGCATCTTCACCCTCATCGAATAGGGCATTTCGTCGCCGACCGGGACCTTGCGCCCGGGTGCGCTGCGGCAAGCGGGTGAAAAACACCGCCAGGGTGACCCGACGGTTAAGTCCCCCGCCGGGGTCACCGATAGAGGGGTTGTAGCACCCACCAAGCGCCGGGCGACCGGCATTCATAACGCGAACGAAGGGCAGCGCAATGATGTCGCGCATCCGCAAGTCCATCGAGGAGAAGGACCAGGGCTTCACCCTGATCGAGCTCCTCGTCGTCATGATCATCATCGGCATCCTCGCCGCGATCGCCATCCCGGTCTTCATGAACCAGCGCAAGAAGGCCGTGGACTCCTCGGCGACGTCGGATGTCTCGACGCTCGGCAAGGAGGTCGCGACCTACTACGTCGACGCGAGCACGGTCCTCGCGGCGCCGGGCGGCGTCTCGGTCAGCGGCACCGACCTCCAGGTCAACTCGGTGAGCGTCGGCAACAAGAGCAAGGACACCGTCAGCGCCGCGCTGTCGTACCCGGGTGCGGCCGGCTCGGCCACGACCACGGCCGCGTCGCAGAGCTGGTGCGTCACGCTCACCTACACGGGTGGCACGCGCTCCACGGCGTTCTACTCGGCCGAGAACGGCCTGAGCACGACCTCCTGCTGATCCAGTCAGCACAGCACTGAGCGCGATGGGGCGGGGCGTACGCCCCGCCCCATCGCGCGCTGCCCGACCCGACGACCGGCGACAGGGGACCACGCGATGACCGACCTGCGGAAGCGGGTGACGAGCCGCGACGAGGGATTCACCCTCATCGAGGTGATCGTCGCGATGTTCGTCGTCGTGCTCGTCATGGCCTCGCTGCTCGGCGTGCTCGTCTCCAGCATCGAGACCATCGCGCAGGCGCGGCACCGGCAGACGGCCACCGCCCTCGCGACGCAGGCCCTCGAGCGCCTGCGCGCCCTCCCGTACGACCAGGTCACGCAGACCGACGGCTCGGCCCCCGAGGGCGGCATCGAGTACGTCGTGCCGGTCGCGACCGCCTACGCCTTCCGTCCCACCGCCGTGCTGCCGGGCGTCGACGAGCCGCTGGTCGTCAACGCGCTCTCGGCGCACTGGGAGGACCAGACCGTCGGCGAGGTCCGGTACCGCGTCCAGGTCTACGTGACCCGCGCCCCCACCACGAGCGGCGGGGAGCAGCCCTTCAACCTCTACGCCCTCGTGAGCTGGACCAGCGCCGCGGACAACGGTGTCCGCCGGGTCGCCGAGCGCTCCGTGGCGTACTCGCCCGCCGGGTGCCTGTCGACCGCCCAGAGCCCCTTCGCGGCGCCGTGCCAGGCGTACTTCACCGCGCAGTCCGGCCAGGCGCTGGGTGGCGTCACCGTGACCAACGAGGTGGACGCGACCGCCCCGGTGCCCGGGTTCGAGGACGGCCGTCGGCTCGACCTCACGCTGAGCAGCAACGCGAGCAGCCTGCTCGTCGAGCAGACCGCGAGCGCCAACGCCGACGCCCAGACGACCGGTGCCCGCCGGGTCGGTGCGACGGAGTCCACCACCGGCACCGCGGTCGGCTCCGCGTCCGTCGACTCCGACCCGTCGTCGGCGCCGGACCAGGAGGACTCGGCGACGACGGGCAGCCACTCGAGCGGGGCCGTCGCGCTCCAGGGCACCGCGGGTCGCCTCGTCGCGCGGCCGGCCGGGTCCGACAGCGGGCAGGCGTGGGCCGAGATCAACGGCGACGCGACCCACTGCATCTCGACCTCGGGTGCCGGCTTCGCGACCGGCACGCAGCCGCACCCCTGCGCCTCGTCGATGGTGCGGCCGAGCTCCACGCCGGCGAGCCTCGACTACGAGCCCGAGGGCACGCTCGGCTTCGGCGCCCTCACGGTCCCGATGGTCTCCGTGCCCAGCACGGGCGCAGCGTTCCGGTCGGTCAGCGCGCAGCTGACGCAGACCAGCACGGCGGGCTGCACGACCGGCGCGGGACCGCAGAGCCTCGGCTGCGCGTTCACCGCGGCGAACCGCGCCCTGGGCGCGGTCCAGGTCGGCTCGAGCGCGGGCGCGTCCACGGTGCCGGCCGGCTGGGTCGCCAACAAGCCGGTCTGGCAGATCACCGGGCTCACCGAGAGCGCGCGCGCCGAGGAGGGTGCGGGCGCCCGGGCGCCGGAGTACGTCAAGTCCGGCATGCTCGAGGTCTGGGACGGGACGTCCTTCGTCACGGTGGACCTCGGCTGCTACGACCTCACGCCGTGCGCGGCGCCCGACAACGGTGCCTCCCGCGTCGTCACGATCCCGGCCACGACCGTGGAGTACACCGGCGGCGGCGGCCACGTGCTGTCCGTGACGTACGAGGGCGCCGTGACCGTGCAGCGTCCCACCGTCGTCCGCACGCCCGCCATCCGGACCGGCGTCGCGACGACCGACTGCAAGACCGAGGCGTGCGTGTCCCAGATCAACGGCGGCGCGGGGGTCGTCGGCAACCTCACCGTCGTCGTGGCTCGGGACGGGACCGAGATCGCCCGGTACGCCCTCTCGACCAACCTCTCGGGTCTCGTGGCCCAGGCGACCTACAAGGCGGCACCCAATGCGTGAGCGGCTCAGGCGCGCCCGCCGGTCCGGCGAGGCCGAGGCGGGCATGACGCTCATCGAGATGCTCATCTCGATGGGGGTGTTCTCGCTCGCGATCGCGCTCGCGTTCGGGGCGGTGATCACGGTCGTCCGCTCGACCAACGAGGCGCGGGACTCGGCGGCCGCCGTCACGGAGATGCGCCAGGCGCTCGCGCAGATCGACCGCCAGATCCGGTCGGGGAACGTGCTGTTCAGCCCGTCGGACGAGCCGACCTACGTCGGCACGTGCGTCGACATGGGCTCGCAGTCGGGCACCTGCATGCGCATCTTCACGCAGTCCAACGGGACCCGGCAGTGCGTCCAGTGGCAGATGCTCGAGGACGCGGGCTCGGACCCGAAGACCTTCACGCTGCGCACGCGCAGCTGGTCGACCGACTGGAACACGGGCGGCACCTCGCAGGGGTGGTCCGTCGTGGCGCGCGACCTGTGGGTCGACACCACGACGCCCTACAGCTCCGCGAACGCCCCGTTCGTCCTCCAGGGCGCGTCGACGCCCTACAAGGACCGGATGCTCCTGGTCCGGCTCTACTCGGCCCGCACGGCCTCGACGGGCGAGCACCTCCAGGTCACGTCCTCGCTGACGGGCCGCAACACCACGTACGGGTACGACTCCAGCCAGTGCGACAACCCTCCGCCCCCGTGAGGAAGGCCCTCCCCATGACCCACAGCCTGCGCGCCCGGCTGGCCGAACGTGCCCGGGGTGACGAGGGCATCGCCATCGTCGTCGCGGTGTCGCTCGTCGGCATCGTCGCCGTGCTCGTCCTCGCGCTCGTCGCGACCGCCGTGCACGAGAGCGGCGCGTCCGGCCGGGACCGGCAGCGCTCGAGCGCGGTGATGACGTCCGAGGCCCAGGTCAACGACCTGGTCGCCCACGTGCAGTCGACCGCACCCGGGTCGCTGCCGTGCGGGACCGTGCCGCCGGAGACGATCTCGACCATCACCGACCAGCTCGACGTCACGGCGGAGGTCGCGTACTTCACCGCGGGCGACGTGCAGGTCGACTGCGCGGACGTCCTCGCCGGCGTGCAGGTCGCCAAGGCCACCATCACCGCGACCTCGGTGTCGGACCCGCTCCTGGACCAGCAGGTGGCCCGGCGCACCGTCGAGACGCTGCTGCGGCTCACGCCCTCGTGGGGCAACGACCTCGACAAGGCGATCTTCGGCAACGGCGGCGTCACGCTCGCCAACCACGCGTCGATCTACGGCCAGAACGGCCAGCCGGACGCGGACGTCTACACGAACGGCAACGTGACCTGCAACAACAACCAGCACTACTACGGCTCGATCTACGCGCAGGGCACGGTCTCGATGTCGAACCAGTGCGTGGTCGAGGTCGACGTGCACGCGAAGGGCGGGTTCTCCGCCACGAACCCGCAGGTGTCGGTCAACGGGCGCGTGCTCGTCTCCAACGGCAACGCGAGCCTCGGCAAGATGCAGCTCGGGCAGCAGGCGCGTGCGTCGGGCTCGGTGACGAGCGACTCCGGCGGACCCTGCTACCCGGCCACCAACGGCAAGTGCGTCTCCGGGGTCGCCGTGCCGCCGCCGGCCGCCCTCGCGTTCCCGATCCTCAAGTGGGACGCCGCGACGCAGACCGAGTGGGCGAACAACGGCTACACCAACGTCGTGACGTTCCCCCGCGCCGGGTTCCCGTGCGGCTGGTACACCGGGCCCAACCTGGTCGGGCCGACGGGGCACAGCACGAACCTCAACGGCAAGGCCGACGGCGTCGGCGCCTGGCTCTTCGCGAACGGGCACACGCTGACGCAGGACACGATCGTCGTCTCGACGTGCTCGGACCCCGTCACGCTCCAGGGCATCGGGTTCACGCTCAAGGACAACCTGGCGATCTTCGCCAACGGTGGCGTGACGTTCTCGGGCAACTCGCAGATCACGTCGACGACGAGCGACTCGCGCAACCTCTACCTCATCCAGCCGTACGACGCGAAGCCGTTCGGCTGCAACCAGGACGGGATCGCGCTCAACAACCAGGTCACGGTCCACCAGACGGTCGACGTCCTGCTCTACTCGCCGTGCAACATCCGCAAGGCCAACAACACGACCCACTACGGCCAGATCTACGCGGGCGGCCAGGCGATCATCGACAACCAGCTGACGATGTACTACCAGCCGCTCCCGGTCTGGGGCGTCGTCACGGCGAGCGCGGCGATCGAGTACTACAACGTGGACATCCTCTACGTGCGCGAGAACACCTGAGCGTGGAGCTCCTGGACCCGCGACTCGTGACCGCGGGCGCGCTCGGCGCGCTCGCGGTCGTCGGGCTCCTCATCGGCTCGTTCCTCAACGTCGTGATCTGGCGCGTCCCGCGCGGTGAGTCGGTCGTCTCGCCGCCGAGCGCGTGCCCGGGCTGCGGGCACGCGATCCGGCCGCGGGACAACGTCCCGGTCGTGTCGTGGCTCCTGCTGCGGGGCCGGTGCCGCGACTGCGGCCGGCCCATCTCCGCCCGGTACCCCGCGGTCGAGGCGGCGACGGCGTTGCTGTTCGTGCTCGTCGGGCTCCGGATCGGCTGGAGCCCGGCCCTGCCGGCCTTCCTGTACCTGGCGGCCGTCTGCCTGGCCCTGGCGCTCATCGACCTCGACGTCCGGCGCCTGCCCGACGCGATCGTGCTGCCGTCCGCGGTCGTCGTCCCCGTCCTGCTGCTGGTGGCGAGCCTCGTCCTCGGCGACATCGGCGCGATGCTCCGCGCCCTCGCGGGCGGTGCCGCGCTCTTCGTCCTCTACTTCGGGCTCATGATGCTCAAGGAGGGGGCGATGGGCTTCGGCGACGTCAAGCTCGCCGGCGTCCTCGGCGTCGCCCTGGGCTGGCTCGGCTGGGGCGAGCTCGTCGTCGGCGCCTTCGCGGCCTTCCTCGTCGGCGGCCTCTTCTCGATCGGCCTCCTGCTGCTCGGGCGCGCGGGCCGACGCAGCCGCATCCCCTTCGGCCCATGGATCGTGCTGGGCGCCGCCATCGGCGTCGCGTGCGGCGAGGCGGTCTGGGACTGGTACCTCGGCTTCCTGCTCTGACACTCGTCGCCGGAACCTCTCAAGACCGGGGCCCCGCAACCCGATAGGACCACAGGGATGCGCACCCGCGCCCCGGCGAGAAGGGACCACCAGTGGCCAAGGCTGGAGTGATCGGACTCGACATCGGCACCACGCGCGTGCGTGCGGCCGAGGTCGTCTTCGGCGGTGGAGGACGGGGGGTGAACGCCCAGCCGACCCTCGTGAGGTACGGCGAGGCGCCGCTGCCGCCCGGCGCGGTGCGGGACGGCGAGGTCGCCGACCAGGCGACCGTGAGCGGCACGATCCGCCAGCTGTGGGCCGAGGCCCGGTTCCCGTCGAAGGACGTCAACATCGGCGTCGGCAACCAGCGCGTCGTGGTCCGCGAGCTCGACCTGCCGTGGATGCCGCCGTCCCAGGTGCGCGCGTCGCTGCCGTTCCAGGTCCAGGAGCTCCTGCCGATGTCGACCGACGAGGCGGTGCTCGACTACTACGCCACCGGCGAGACGGACGGCCCGAACGGGCGGATGCTCCAGGGCATGCTCGTGGCGGCGACGCGTGACACGGTCAACGCGAACGTCATGGCGGTCGAGACGGCCGGCCTGCGCCCGCAGCTCGTCGACCTCAACCCGTTCGCCCTCATGCGCTCGGTCGTGCGCGGCGACCTCGCCCAGCGCACGGTCGGCGTGGTCGACATCGGCGCGCGCGTCACCCAGGTGATCATCTCGGCCCACGGCGCGCCGCAGTTCGTCCGGATGCTCCCCTCGGGCGGTCAGAACGTCACCGAGGCCGTCGCGGGCGCCCTGCAGGTCTCCGGCGTGGACGCCGAGAACATCAAGCGCGAGGTCGGCGTCGGCTTCGCGGTCGCGCCCGAGCTGATGCCCGCCGCGGAGGCCGTGAACTCGGTCGTCCGGCCGCTCATCGAGGCCATCCGGAACACCTTCGTGTACTACGCCGGCAACCACCCGGGCGCGGGCATCGACGTCGTCGTCCTCACGGGCGGCGGCTCGCACCTGCCCGGCCTCGGCCAGTACCTCTCCAGCGCCAGCCGCCTGGCCGTGACGATCGGAGACCCCTTGTCGACGCTCAAGGTCGCGAAGTCCGCGCACCCCGAGCGCCTCACGGCGCAGTCGTCCCTCCTCGCGCTGCCCCTGGGCCTGGCGTTCGGGCTGGCGGCGTGAGCGCCCGGAAGGCCGCGGCGCCCCTCGTCGCCGGCCTGCCCCAGGTCAACCTGCTGCCGGCCGAGGTCCGCAGCAAGCGGGGTCTCGTCACCGTCAAGCGCTGGCTCGGCATCGGCATCGGGGTCGCCCTGGTGCTGTGCGTCGGCCTCGCCGGGACGTCCGTCCTCGCCGAGCGCTCCGCGGAGGACGAGCTCGCGCAGGCGGAGGGCGAGACCGCGCGCCTCCTGCTCGAGCAGGAGAAGTACGCGGAGGTGCCCGTCGTCCTCGCCCAGCTCGAGCAGACCAAGATCGCCCGCGTCCTCGGCATGGGCGGCGAGGTCCTGTGGCCCGACTACGTCGTCGCCATGGCCGCCACGGCGCCGGCCGGCGTCAGCGTCGAGAACCTCAAGGTCACCTCGGCGACGGCGCCCTCCTCGGCGACGGGAGCGGCCGTCGACCCGCTCGCGACGGAGATCGCCACCGTGAGCCTCACGGGCAACTCCCTGACCCTGCCCGACACGGCCGCGTGGCTCGACGGGCTCGAGACCATCCCGGGCTTCACCGAGGCGTGGTTCACGAGCGCGAGCGTCACCGAGCTCGAGGGCGTGACCTACTACACGGTCACCGCGACCGTCCAGGTGGACGAGCGCGCGCTGTCCGAGCGTTTCACCGCGATCGAGGAGGAGCAGTCATGAGGCCCCGAGCAGGCGGATGGATCGCCGGAGCAGTCTTCGTCGTCCTCGCGATGGCTGCGGGGACCTGGTTCCTCGTGGCGGCGCCCGGATTCGAGCGCGCGAGCGCCACGCGGCTGCAGGCGCAGGACACGCGCTCGCGCAACGACCTCCTCGAGGTGCAGCTCGTCCAGCTCCGTGCGGACTTCGAGAAGCTGCCCGAGTACCGCGCCGAGCTCGCGGCCCTCCAGGCGCAGATCCCGACGACCGGACGCATCGCCGACTACACACGTGCCGTGCAGCAGCTCGCCGACGCGAACGGCGTGAGCGTCGTCGAGATGTCGCCCGGGACGTCGACCGTGCTCACCCTGCCGACCCCGGCGGCGCCCGCCCCGGCGCCGACCGAGCCCGGCACCGAGGGTGACGGCACGGAGGCGCCCGACGGGACCGTCGACGCCGCGGGCGCCCCGACCGCCGCGACCGAGGCCGCGACCCTCGCGGCGCTCGTCCCCGAGGGGTTCTCGTACGTGCCCCTGAGCCTCAAGGTCGTCGGCCCGTTCGCCAACGTCAACGCCTTCCTCCGGCAGGCGCAGACGGGGACCGACCGGCTGTACCTGGTCACGGGGCTGGACGGTACGCGGCAGAAGGCGGCCGACGCGTCGGGCGGCAAGCCCGCCGTCGCCGACGGCGACCTCGAGCTCATGATCACCGGCGCGATCTTCGTGCTGCCCGACCCCTACGCCGTGCCGGTGCCGCCGACCGAGGAGGCCCCGGTCCCGCTCCCGACGAGCGAGCGCAACCCGTTCGCCCCGCTGGGCTGACGCCGCAGGACACCACCCTCGGCCCGCGTCCGCTGCCCGGACGCGGGCCGAGGTGCGTCCAGGCCCGTGGAAGGATCGGGCCATGCTGCGCTGGTTGACCTCGGGTGAGTCGCACGGCCCTGCCCTGGTGGGGATCCTCGAGGGCCTGCCGGCCGGCGTGCGGCTGACCACGGCCGACGTCCAGGCGGCCCTCGCGCGGCGCCGTCTCGGCTACGGGCGCGGCGCGCGCATGTCGTTCGAGCAGGACGAGGTGCGGGTCCTCGCCGGCCTGCGGCACGGCGTCAGCCAGGGCGGCCCGCTCGCGATCGAGGTCGGCAACACCGAGTGGCCCAAGTGGGTCGACGTCATGGCGGCGGACCCCGTCCCGCCCGAGCGGCTGTACGTCGACGCCGGCACGGGCGACGCGCGGGAGATCGCGCGCAACCGGCCGCTGACGCGCCCGCGCCCGGGGCACGCGGACCTCGTCGGCATGCGCAAGTACGGCTTCGAGGACGCGCGCCCGGTGCTCGAGCGGGCCTCGGCGCGCGAGACGGCGACGCGCGTCGCGCTGGGCGTCGCCGCCGCGCGGTTCCTCGAGCAGGCGGTGGGCGTCCGGCTCGTCTCGCACGTCGTGCAGATCGGGCCCGTCGGCGTGCCGGACGACGCCGTCCTGCCCACCCCCGACGACGTCGCCGCGCTCGACGCCGACCCGGTGCGCTGCTTCCACGCCCAGACCTCCGCGGCGATGGTCGAGGAGATCGACGACTGCCACAAGGCGGGGGACACCCTGGGCGGCGTCGTCGAGGTGCTCGCCTACGACGTGCCGACCGGGCTCGGCAGCTACACGCACTGGGACCGCCGGCTCGACGCGCGGCTCGCCGCGGCGCTCGTCGGCATCCAGGCGATCAAGGGCGCCGAGATCGGCGACGGCTTCCGCACCGCCGCGCGCCGCGGCTCGCAGGCCCACGACGAGATCGAGCGCGACCCGGAGACGGGGCGCATCCGACGGCGGACCAACCGCGCGGGCGGCCTCGAGGGCGGCATGACGAACGGCGAGGTGCTCCGCGTGCGGGCCGCCATGAAGCCCATCTCGACCGTGCCGCGCGCCCTGGCGACGGTCGACGTCTCGACCGGGGAGACGGCCCAGGCCATCCACCAGCGCTCGGACGTCTGCGCGGTCCCGCCGGCCGCCGTCGTCGCCGAGGCGATGGTCGCGCTCGTGCTCGCCGACGCGGTGCTCGAGAAGTTCGGCGGCGACAGCGTCGCGGAGGTCGCGCGCAACCACGCCGCGTACGTCGAGTCGATCCCCGAGCTCCAGCGGTGACGCGCGTGCGCGGACCCGTCGCGGTGCTCGTGGGCCCGCCGGGGTCGGGGAAGTCGACCGTGGCGCGCCAGCTCGCGGCGCGACTGGGCACGACGTCGCGCGACACGGACGAGGACGTCGAGCGCACCGCGGGCAAGCCCATCGCCGAGATCTTCGTGGACGACGGCGAGCCGCACTTCCGCGCCCTCGAGCGCGCCGCCGTGCTCGCCGCGCTCACCGAGCACGAGGGCGTCCTCGCGCTCGGCGGGGGAGCGGTGCTCGACGCGGTGACGCAGGAGGCGCTGGGGCTCTACCGGGAGGCCGGGGGCACCGTGGTGTTCCTCGACGTCACGCTGGCGCACGCCGCCCCCCGCGTCGGCTTCGCCACGGCGCGGCCGCTGCTGCTCGGCAACCCGCGCGGCCAGTGGCAGGCGCTCATGGAGGCGCGCCGGCCCGTGTACCACGAGGTCTCCACCCTGCACGTGCTCACGGACACCCTCAAGCCCGCCCAGGTCGCCGACGAGATCCACGCGGCGCTCACCTCGGTCGCCCCGGACAGCCCTCGCGAGGAGCCCCATGACTGACGCCGCCCCGACCCGGATCACGGTCCCGGGTGAGCGGCCGTACGACGTCGTCGTCGGCCGGCACCTGCTCGGGCAGCTCCCCGGTCTGCTCGGGGACCGCGTGCGCCGCGTCCTGGTGATCCACCCGGGCGCGCTCACGGCGTCCGCCGAGGCCGTGCAGGAGGACCTGCGCGGCCAGGGCTACGAGGTGTTCCTCGCCGAGGTGCCCGAGGCCGAGGAGGCCAAGACCGCCCAGGTCGCGGCCTTCCTCTGGGGCGTGCTCGGCCAGGCGGACTTCACGCGCAGCGACGCCGTCGTCGGGCTGGGCGGGGGAGCGACGACCGACCTCGCGGGCTTCGTGGCGGCGACCTGGCTGCGGGGGATCCGCGTCGTCCAGCTGCCCACGACGCTCCTCGCCATGGTCGACGCGGCGGTGGGCGGCAAGACGGGCATCAACACCCCCGAGGGCAAGAACCTCGTCGGCGCGTTCCACCCGCCCGCGGGCGTCCTGTGCGACCTGGCGACGCTCGAGTCGCTGCCGGTGCACGACCGGACCGCCGGCCTCGCCGAGGTGGTCAAGACCGGGTTCATCGCCGACGAGCGGATCCTCGAGCTCGTCGAGGCCGACCCGGGCGCGCTCACGGCGCGGGAGCCCGACGCCGCGGGGTGGGCCACGCTGCGCGAGCTCGTCGAGCGGTCCGTCGCGGTCAAGGCGCGCGTCGTCGGCGAGGACCTCCGCGAGGCCGACCTGCGCGAGATCCTCAACTACGGCCACACGTTCGGCCACGCGATCGAGCACGTCGAGCGCTTCTCCTGGCGGCACGGCGCGGCCGTCTCCGTGGGCATGGTGTTCGCGGCGGAGCTCGCGCGGGTCGCGGGCCGCCTCGACGACGCCGTCGTCGACCGGCACCGGTCGGTGCTCACCTCGCTGGGCCTGCCGACGACGTACCGCGGCGACCGGTGGGAGCAGCTTCTCGGCGCCATGCGGCGCGACAAGAAGTCGCGCGGCGACCTGCTGCGGTTCGTGGTGCTCGAGGGCGTCGGGCGCACCGCGCGCCTCGAGGGGCCGGACCCGACGCTGCTCGCCGCGGCGTACGCCGAGGTGAGCCGCGAGGCGCCGTCCGGCACGGCGATCGCCCTCTGACGGGCGGCCCCGCGCGATCCCCTAGCCTTGCGGCCATGACGCGCGTGCTGGTCCTCAACGGTCCCAACCTCGGCCGGCTCGGGGTCCGGGAGCCCGAGGTGTACGGCTCGGCGACGCTCGCCGACCTCGCCGACCGGGCCGCCGCCTGGGGCGCCGCCGACGGCCTCGAGGTCGACGTCCGGCAGACCGACGACGAGGCGACGATCGTCGGGTGGCTGCACGAGGCCGTCGACACCGCGACCCACGTCGTCCTCAACCCCGCGGCGTTCACGCACTACTCGTACGCGCTGCGCGACGCGGCGGCGCAGGTGACGAAGGCCGGCCTCGTCCTGGTCGAGGTGCACCTGTCCAACCCGTACGCGCGCGAGGAGTTCCGGCACACGAGCGTCGTGGGCGGCGTCGCGACGGGCACGGTCGCCGGGTTCGGGTTCGACTCGTACCGGCTCGCGCTGATCGCGGTCGCCGCACGCACGAGCGCCGGCTCCTGACCTCAACCTCGGCCCACCCGCCGCCGATACACCCGGAGGCGGTGCGACGGTCGAGGAGCAGGCGGACAGGATGACAGTGCAGGCACCGGTCGAGCCCTCGACCGTGACCTCGCCGGGCGGGTCGTGGCTGGAGCGCGAGCTCGCCGCCCTCGGCGCCCGCAGGCCCGGCCTCGCGGCGGCGCTGAGGTGGCTGTGGGCGCACCCCTCGGCGGTGCTGCTGACGCTCGCGATGGTGGTGCCCGGCGCGCTCGGGGCGGCGATCCCGGACGGCGACGCCGGATGGTTCCGGCGGGCCGGCACGTCGATGCTCGGCGACGGCGTCTGGGACGTGTTCGCCGACCCCGGCCTGCAGATCGGCCCCGTCTACCTCCTCGCCCTCGGCGTCCTCGTCACCGTCGTCCAGGCGCTGCACCTGCCGCTGCTCTTCACCGTCGCCGGGCTCCAGTGCGTCGGGCTCACAGCCCTCGCCCAGTGGACGGCGCGCCGATGGGCCCGTGCCACGGGCTGCACGCCGCGTCAGGGCCGCGCCGCGGAGTGGGCCGTGGCGCTCCCGCTCGTGCTGGGCGGGCCGCTCGCGGAGTCGGTGGGCAACGGCCACCCCGAGGAGATCCTCCTCGGCCTGCTGCTCGCGAACGCCGCGCTCCTGGCCCGCAGGCGCGGCTCCCTCGGCGTGGCCCTCCTCGTGGGCCTCGCGACGGGCGTGAAGCTGTGGGGCGTCCTGGGCGCACCGATGATCCTCATGAGCCGCAGCTGGCGCGACACGGTCCTGCGCGGGACGACGGTCGTGCTCCTCGCCGCGCTCGCCTACGGCCCGTTCTTCCTGCTCGGCGAGGTCAACACCTTCGAGTTCCGCTGGGGGATCAACGCGACGTCGACGCTCGGGCTCATCGGGAGCGCG
The DNA here is from genome assembly GCF_016464425.1 of Actinotalea solisilvae. GTDB lineage: Bacteria > Actinomycetota > Actinomycetes > Actinomycetales > Cellulomonadaceae > Actinotalea > Actinotalea solisilvae. Next base: position 42,754 of record NZ_JADDKQ010000013.1, on the reverse strand, counting down.
TGGATCGGCTCGGACTGGGTGCTCCGCGTGATCCAGGGCGTCGGTGTCGGGCTCGCCGGCGCCGCCGCGTCGCTCCGCCGCGGCGGCACGGGGCTCGTCGCGGTCGTGGTCGTCATCTCCGTGCGCCTGCTCCTGGACCCGCTGCGACTGTCGTACTACTCCGGTCCGCTCCTCACGGTCGCGCTGATCTGGCTCTGGACGGTCGGCACGCGCCGGGTCGCCACGCGGGCACGGGTGGCCCTGACCGCGACGGCCACGCCCGTCGTCCTCCTGCCGTACTTCCTGGGGCCGACGGCCGAGGGCGTCGCCGGAACGCTCCTGCTCGTCGCGCTGCCGGTCGCGCTGCTCGTCCTCGAGCGGTCGCCGAGGCCGTCCCGGACCGCTGCGTGATCAGTCGCACGCGGTGATCTCGTACACCGTCGCGGTCCCGCCCCGGTCGACCACGCGGACACCGTCGCGGGGAGCGGTCGTCATCCGGGGGAGCTCCGCGCGCTCCTGGCGGAAGAGCACCGGGTCCACGTAGAGGTAGCGGACGCCGAACCGCGCGAGGTCGGCGCACACCTGCGCGTCCGTGCCGAGGTCGTCCAGTCGTCGCTCGAGGTCCCTGAGCCCCGGCGCGACCTGCGAGAGCGGACTCCGCACGCTCACGGACGCGCCGTGCAGCGCGTACAGGTGGGCGGCACCCGAGTGGGGCGACCCCAGGACGGCCCCGGCCCCGAGCTCGTCGCCGAGCCGCGCGAGCATCGCGAGCTCGGCGTCGGAGGCGAAGGTGGGGAGCTCGACGCCGTCCCGGCCGCCGGCACCGAAGTCGGCGCGCGCCGCCGCCGCCGTGTCGAGCGCCCCGGTGACGAGGCCGGGCACCGCGAGGAGGCCGCCCAGGAGGATCGCGACCTGCCGGCGGGGCAGGTCGGTCCGCAGCCGGCCCGTGGCCACGAGCCAGGAGCCCAGCGAGTCGAGCGTCAGTGCGGCCAGGGGCACGAGCATCGCCGCCACCACCGGCGCGAGCCGCTTCGTCTCCCCGTACCACGGCACGTCGAGGTCACCGAGCACCGGCAGGCCCGAGCGCCCGGCGACGAAGACGACGAGCACGAGCCCGGCCGACGCGGCGAGCCACCGCGCCTGCGGCAGACGCCGCACGAGGAGCGCGCCGACCACGGCGGCGGCGACGACGAAGACCCCGCCCCCGCCGGCCGCCGTCCCCAGCTTCCCGGAGAGCACCGCGACCGCCGTCGTCGTCCACTCGTACGGGTTGTCCCCGGGGAAGGCGCGGACGTGGGTCATCGGGCCGCTCTGCGCCACCAGGCGGACGACCGGCACGAGGAGGACGAGCCCGACCGCGACGGTGGCGAGCGCCGCGTGCCGCGCGCGCCCGCGCGTGGCCGCCACCGCCGCGACGACCCGGTGGGCCGCCCAGGGCAGGAGGACCAGCCCGGCCGCCAGCACCGCGTTGGGGTGGACGAGCGCGAGGCCCGCGAGCACGAGCGCCGACCCCGCGAGCCACCGCACGCCGAGCGGGCCGCGTCGCGCGACGAGCGCGACGACGGCCGGGAGGACGCTCAGGCCCATCGCGTTGGGGATGAGCCCGGCCTGCTGCCCCGTGAGCGTGAGGGGCAGCGCGACGCCCGCCGCGGAGAGGAGGGCCGCCCACACCGCCGCGCGGGGCCGGGCGGGCAGCAGCGTGCGGGTGAGGAGCGCCGCCCCGGCGGACCACGCGAGGGCGGTGGGGAGCACGACGGCGGCGTTGGACACGGTCGGCACGTCGGGCCACACCGGCACGAGCGCCGTGACGTCGTGCCACGCCGCGGGGTAGAAGAAGGGTGCGCGGCCGGGCTCGCCGGCGTCCGAGAGCACGAGCGAGGACCCGATGCCGGTCTCCTGGACGTGCCGGACGGTCGTCAGGTGCACGACGACGTCGTAGGCGTCGAGCAGCCTGCCCGGCGCCCGCATGGCGACGGCGACGGGGACCACCTGCAGCAGGGTGCCCACGGCGACGGCGAGGGCGGTCGCGCGTCCGTACCGGCCGCTCGCCGGCGCGCGCGACGTCGCGTCGCGCGACCGCAGGGCGTACGCGCCGAGCGCCGCGACGACGGTCGCGGCCGCCGCGGTCGGGCGACCCCAGGGCACGCCGACCGCGTGCGCGACGACGGCGCCCAGCCCTGCGGTCGCCAGGGTCGCGACGGGGGCGGCCGCGACGAGCAGGAGGCCGCGGTGTCCCGCGGCCCGGAGCACGGCGAGACCTGGCAGCCAGAAGGTCGCCAGCGCCAGGAGACCGGCGCCCCCGGCTGCGACCCATTCCACCCGGGAGTCGTCGGCAGGTCCGGTCGTGCACTTGAGCCCGTCCGACAAGGTCCAGCATTTGTTCGCCGCGCCACAAGGGCTAGCCTTGGTACATGTTCGTCGTCACCGTGGACCAGGTCGACAGCCGCGTGCTGGGCGACCGTGTCGACGCGCTCCTCGAGCGCCTGGGGACCGAGGGGGCGGGCGGGACACCCGTCCGGCCGTTCGAGCGCACGGTCGGTGACGAGGTGCAGGCGGCGTACGACGACCCCGACGCCGTGGTCGACGTCGCGCTCTCGCTCCTGCGCTCCGGGGGCTGGAGCGTCGGCATCGGGGCGGGGCCCGTCGAGGAGCCGCTGCCCGCCTCGGTCCGGGCGGGCCAGGGTCCCGCGTTCGTGGACGCCCGGTCGGCCGTCGAGGCCGCCAAGAGCAGGGTCCGCGCGGTGCCGCTCGCGGTGCGGGGTGCGGACCGGGCGGCCGCCGCCGACGCCGAGGCCGTGCTCACCCTGCTCGGCGCCCTCCGTGCGCGCCGGACCGTCGCGGGCTGGGAGGCCGTCGACGCGGTCGTCGCCCGGCCGGGCGCCACGCAGGACGACGTCGCGGCGCGGCTGGGCGTCACGCAGCAGGCGGTGAGCCAGCGCCTGCGCACCGCGCTCTGGTACGAGGAGCTCGCGGCGCGCGCGGCGGCCGGCCGCCTCCTCGCGCGGGCGGCGGGTGCGCCCGCGGGCGACGCCGTCGTCTGACCCATTGCCCGGCCCGGCCGCGCCGTCCGCGGTGGTGTCCGCGGCGGGCGGTACTGTCGCGGCCTCGGACGGACGGGGGAGCGCGTGGTGGAGAGCTGGGTGGCGGTCGTCGTCGGACTCGCAGGGCTGCTGCTCAGCGCGGTCGGGGGCTGGCCGCTCACGGCCGGCGTCCTGCGCCTCGCGGCGCGCTCACCCGACGCCGGGCCGGCGGGGACGGCCCCCGACGGCACGGCCCTCGCCGCCGGAGCCGACCCGGCGGCCGGTGCGGACCCGTCCGCGGGCGAGGTCAGCGGTCTGCGTGGCGGGACGTGGGTCGGGATCCTCGAGCGGCTCGCGATCACGGGGTCCGTCGTCGCGGGCTACCCGTCGGGCATCGCCTTCGTCATCGCGGTCAAGGGCCTCGGCCGGTACCCCGAGATCCGCGAGCACCCCGAGACGTCCGAGCGGTTCGTCATCGGCACGTTCGCCTCGATGCTCTGGGCGGTCGTCGTCGGCGCGGTCGTCCGGCGGCTGCTCGAGCCCTGACGGCGGCCGCGCCCCACGCCCCCGCACGCGCGGTCCGCACGACCCGGCGCCGGCGCGGCGGTAGACTGTCCGGCGCCTCGCCCCCGGTGTGCGTCGGCCGCGACCTCCCGGTCGGGGCTCGTCCCGGGCGAGCGGCGCCCGAGCGCTCCGCGCGGTCCTCCGACACCTCGTCCCCACGGGGTCCGACGGCGGTCCGGCGCCGGTACGGCACGGGACGTGCACGGACCCCGACCGACCCGACAGGAAGACCTTCTGTGGCCACCACGAACGACCTCAAGAACGGCACCGTCCTCAACATCGACGGCCAGCTGTGGACCGTCGTCGAGTTCCAGCACGTCAAGCCGGGCAAGGGCGGCGCGTTCGTGCGCACCAAGCTCAAGAACGTGCTCTCGGGCAAGGTCGTGGACCGCACGTTCAACGCGGGCACCAAGGTCGAGACGGCGAACGTCGACAAGCGCGACATGCAGTACCTCTACAAGGACGGCACCGACTTCGTCTTCATGGACACGTCGAGCTACGACCAGCTCCACGTCAGCGAGGCGACCGTGGGCGACGCCGCCAACTACCTGCTCGAGAGCCAGCAGGCGATGGTCGCGACGCACGACGGCAGCCCGCTCTACGTCGAGCTCCCGCCGTCGGTCGTCCTCGAGATCACCTACACCGAGCCGGGCCTCCAGGGTGACCGGTCGACGGGCGGCACCAAGCCCGCGACGCTCGAGACGGGCGCCGAGATCCAGGTCCCGCTGTTCCTCGAGCAGGGCACGCGCGTCAAGGTGGACACCCGCGACGGGTCCTACCTCGGCCGCGTGAACGACTGACTTGGCCGCACGCAGCAAGGCCCGCAAGCGTGCGCTCGACGTGCTCTTCGAGGCCGACCAGCGCGGCCTGCCGCCGGCCGAGGTGCTCGCGGCGCGGATCGCCCAGCCGGGTCACGAGACGTCCCTGCCGCAGTACTCGGTCGACCTCGTCGAGGGGGTGCTCGCGCAGCTCGAGCGGATCGACGAGCTCATCGCGACGTACTCGCACGGCTGGACGATCGAGCGCATGCCGGCTGTGGACCGCGCGATCCTGCGCCTCGGCGCGTGGGAGGTCCTCTACAACGACGACGTCCCCGACGCGGTCGCCGTCGACGAGGCCGTCGAGCTCGCGCGCGGGCTCTCGACGGACGACTCGCCCGGCTTCGTCAACGGCCTGCTCGGGCGCATCGTCGACCTCAAGCCGACGCTCTCCGCCTGACCAGGGAGCCCGCCGCTCGCGTCAGGCGTGGCCGACGGGCACGAAGTCGTAGAGGTCTGCGCGGGCCCCGGGCTGGCTCGGGACCGAGATCGGTCGGCGCCCGCGCACGGGCACGCGGGCGGACGGTCGCCCGAGCATGTGGCCCTGGACCACGGGCACGCCCATGTCGACGAGCGCGGTGAGCTCCGCCGCCCGCTCGACCCCCTCGGCCACGACCTCGAGGCCGTGGGCCTCGGCGAGGGCGAGGATCGCGCGGAGCACCGCGGCGCCCTCGGGGGTCGCGATGTCGTGCACGAACGTCCGGTCGATCTTCAGCACCTGGATCGGGAGCTCGCCGAGGCGGGACAGCGAGTTGTAGCCGGTGCCGAAGTCGTCGAGGGCGATCTTCGCGCCCCGCTCGACGAGCGAGGCGAGCGACGAGCGCACGTGCGCGGCGTCGTACAGGAGCGCGCTCTCGGTCACCTCGATCGTCAGCATGTCCCACCGGTCCGAGCCCCAGGACCGCTCGACGTCGAGCACGAAGTCCGTCTCGTCGAGCTGCCGGGCCGCGACGTTGACCGCCACGGGCAGGTCGAAGCGCTCCATGCCCGCGCGCGCCGCCGCGAACATCTGGCGCCCGATCTCGACGATGAGCCCGGTCTCCTCGGCGAGCGCGAGCCACTCGGCGGGCCGGCGCAGCCGCCCGTCCCGGCGCCACCGGGCGAGCACCTCGAGGCCGATCACCTCGAGGGTCAGGGCGTCGGTCAGCGGCTGGAAGTGCGCGACGATCTCCCCGTCGCGGATGCCGGCCTCGAGCTCGTCGCGTGCCGTGGCGCGCGCGATGGTGCGGGCGCGGAGCCGGCTGTCGAACAGCGCGACGCCCGCGTGGGACTGCTTGCCCTCGAGCATCGCCAGGTCGGCCTCGCGCAGCAGGGCCGCAGGGTCGACCACGTCGCCCGGCTGCCAGGCGGCGACGCCGACGGTCACGGCGGTGCGGACGACGTCGTCGTCCTGCGGGACGAACTCCTCGCGGACGCGGCGTGCGAGAGCGCGCAGCGCGTCGTCCCCGGGCGCGCGCTCGAGCACCGCGACGAACTCGTCGCCGCCCTGGCGCGCGACGAACACCCCGTCGCCCAGCACCGCCTCGAGGTGGTGCGCCATGTGGACGAGGAGACCGTCGCCCCACGCGTGGCCGTGCCGGTCGTTGGCGAGCTTGAAGCCGTCAAGGTCGCAGAAGAGCACCGCGACGCGCGTGCGCTCGACGTTGGCCTTCTCGAGCACACCCGTGAGGTGGCGGTCGAGCGCGTGACGGTTGTGCAGGCCGGTGAGCGAGTCCGTGAAGGCGGCCCGCTGCAGGCGCCGCGTGAGCGCCTGCCGTTCGGCGGCGCCGGAGACCACGCGGGCGAGGTCACGCAGGAACGCCGCGTCGACCGGGTCCTCGGGGCGGCCGGAACCCGAGAAGAGCTCGGTGACGAAGCGGTCGCGCGACAAGGGCCGGATGGTGCCCGCGATGGAGGAGTCGCCGAGCAGGCGGCGCGCCTCGGTGACCGCGCGGTCGAGCGTCTGCTCGGGGGAGCGGAGCAGCCAGGCGTCGTTGGTGACGGTGCTGAGCACGTCCCGCATGCCCGCGCGCCGCAGGGCGTCCCGGCGGACGGCCGCGGTCCGCGACGCGGTGACGACGAGCACGACGACGATGAGCGGCACCACCCAGAGGCCCGCGAGGAGCTCGGTCGTCGGGCTGGGCGGAGGCACGGCCGACACGATGAGCAGGACGGCCGACACGGTCCCGCCGACGGCGACCGTCCCGCCGAGGGGGTCGACCACGCGGCTGCCGAGCGACCGGCGCACCTCGCGCGCGACGACCAGGAGGGGCGCGAGCAGCGCGGCCGTCCACAGCGGGCCGTAGACCGGCAGGCCGTCCACCCAGCGGTGCGCCGCCACGAGGTCGGTCGTGAGCCAGAGCACGGTCCCGGCGACGTACCAGACGACCATGGCGGCGACGGGGCGCGGCTCGAGCGGGCCACCGGTGTACACGCGCACGGCCGGGACGCTCATGACGAGCGCCGCCGCCACGAGCAGGAACCGCACGAGGAGCAGGGCGTCCTGCACGCCCGCGGGCGCGACGACCAGCAGGCCGTTGACGAGGCTGACCGCGGCGAGGGCGAGCGCCCACGTCACCGTCCAGAACGCCTCGGCGCGGCGCAGACCGCCGCGCCAGCCCGTCGCGTGGAGCGCGCACAGGCCGACGACGACGCCCGCCACGACGCACTGGACGACGACCGACCACGAGGGCGCAGATCCGGACACAACGGGAGTATCGGCGTCCGGGGCCGACATCTTGAGCGCGACGCACCGGCACGTGTCACCGTCACCCGGATGGCGGTGCACACCCACGGTGCGCCCCGCCGGGTGCCCCGGTCCGCGGCGGGTCCCGTGGCAGGATCGCGGCGTGACGCGACGACGCGGTGCCGGCTACGCCCTGGGCTCCGTCGGCACGGGCGGCTTCGGGACGCTGCCGGGCCTGGTGCTCGCGTACTACCTCACGGACGAGCTCGGGGTCGCCGCGGGGCTCGCGAGCGTCGTCGTCACGGTCCCGAAGGTCTGGGACGTCGTCGTCGACCCGTTCATCGGCGCCCGCTCGGACCGCGCGCACGCGCGCACCGGGACGCGACGTCCCTTCCTCCTCGCGGGCGCGCTGGGCCTGCCGCTGGCGTTCGTCGCCCTGTTCGCGGTCCCCGCACCGCTCACCGGCCCGACGGCGGCCGCGTGGGTGGGTCTCGCGTTCGTGCTCGCGACGACGGCGTTCAGCCTGTTCCAGGTGCCCTGGATCGCCCTGCCCGCCGAGATGGCGCCGACCTACGCCGCGCGTACGCGCCTCGTCGCACCGCGGGTCGCGGTGCTCGCCGTCGCGATCCTCGTCTTCGGCGCCGGGGGGCCGCTGCTGCGCGACCTCGCGGGCGGCGGCCGGACGGGCTACCTCGTCATGGCCGTCGCGTGCGGCACGCTCATCGGGCTCGGCCTGCTCGCGGCGTGGTGGGACGCGCCCCGCGGCGGCGGGTCGGCGCCGACGGGCCGGCCCGCACCCACCGGGCGGCCGGCCCGGCGGGGGGAGGCCCTCGCCTGGGGCGTCGCCGCGCTGCGCGAGCTGCCCGCCCTGCGTGCGCTGCTCGCGACGTTCGTCCTCCAGGCGCTCGGCATCGGGGCGATGCTCGCGGGGGCCCAGTACGTCGCGACCTACGTGCTCGGCTCCCAGGGTGCCGTGACCGTGCTGTTCGCCGCGCTCGTCGGGCCCGCGGTGCTCGTCATGCCGCTGTGCCGCCGGCTCGCCGACCGGGTCGGCAAGCACCGCGCCTACCGCGCAGCGACCGTGCTGTTCGCCGTCGCGGCGCTCGCGATGGTGCCGCTGGCGTGGGCGCCCGGCCCGTGGGTGTACGTCCCCGTCGCCGTCGCGGGCGTGGCCTACGCCGGGCTCCAGGTCTTCCCGCTCGCGATGCTCCCCGACGTCGCCGCGGTCGACGCGCGCGAGCGCGGGACCGACCGTGCGGGCGTCGTCAGCGGCGTGTGGACGGCGGGGGAGACGGCCGGGCTCGCGCTCGGGCCGACCCTGCTGCTGCTCCTGCTCGCCGCCACGGGCTTCGTCTCGCGTGCGGGCGGCGAGGTCGTCGCCCAGCCGCCGTCGGCCGTCGCCGGTGTCGCCCTCGCGTTCAGCGCCCTGCCCGCCGCCCTCCTCCTGGCGTCGCTCGTCCCGCTGTGGGCCTACCGGCTCACGCGTGCCGAGGTCGACGCCGTCGTCCAGCCCCGGGAGGCCTGATGGACGCCCTGCCCCCCGCACCGGCGCCGCCCGCGGCGGCGTCCGGCACCGCACCGCGCGCGCACGACGACGTCCTCGCGACGCTCCGCGCGCTGCGCGCGGCCGACCCGCCCACGCACGGCGGTCGCGTGCTGTCGTACGTCTACGACCCCGGCCGGCCGGACCTCGACGAGCTCGCGGCGGCGGCCGCGCGGCTGTTCCAGCCGGTCAACGGCCTGGACCCCACGACGTTCCGCTCGGTCGCGCGGCTCGAACGCGACCTCGTCGCCCTGGCGCGCGACGTGCTCCACGGCGACGGCGACGTCGTGGGGTCGGTGACGTCCGGGGGCACGGAGTCGTGCCTGCTCGCGGTCAAGGCGGCCCGCGACGCGTGGCGCGTGGCGCGCGCGGCGGACGCGCCCGCGCACGCGTCCCACCACGGCCCGGGCCCGCGGGCCCCGGCGGGGCGGGCGCGCCTCGTGATCCCCACGACGGCGCACCCCGCCTTCCGCAAGGCGGCGCACTACCTCGACCTCGACCTCGTCGAGGTCCCCGTCGACCCGGCCACGGGCGCGGTCGCGGCCGACGCGCTCCTCGCGGCGGTCCGCGCGCAGGCCGACCGCACCGCGCTCGTCGTCGTGTCCGCGCCCTCCTACCCGTACGGCGCGCTCGACCCCGTCGCCGACGTCGCCGCGGGCGCCGCCGCCCTGGGCGTCGCGTGCCACGTCGACGCGTGCCTCGGCGGGTGGGTGCTGCCGTGGTGGCCCGAGCCGCTGCCGCCGTGGGACCTCGCGGTCCCGGGCGTCACCTCGGTATCGGCCGACCTGCACAAGTTCGGCTACACGCCCAAGGGCGCCTCGGTGCTCCTGCACCGCGGCCGGCAGCGCCACCGGCACCAGTACTTCGCCACGAAGGGCTGGCCGGGCTACCCGGTCGTCAACGCGACGGTGCTCGGCTCGCGCGCCGCGGGGCCGCTCGCCGCCGCGTGGGCCGTGACCCGCGCGCTCGGCCCCGAGGGCTACGCCGCGCTCACCGCGCAGGCGCACCGGGCGACCTGCCGCGTCCGTGCGGCGGTCGGCGCGACCGACGGGCTGCGGGTGGTCGGCGCGCCGGTCGGGCCCGTCCTCGCGGTCGGCGCCGACGTCGCGGCTGTCCCGGCCGCCCGGGTCGACCCGTTCCGATGGGTCGACGCCCTGCGCGCCCGGGGGTGGCTCGCCCAGTGCCAGCCCGCGCTCGCGCAGGCCGACGGGACGCGGCTGCCCCGCACCGCCCACCTCACGCTCACCGCCGTGAGCGAGAGCGTCGTCGACGCGCTGGTCCGGGACCTCGGGGCGGCCGCCGACGACGTCCGCGGGGCGCCGCCGGCCGAGGCCGACCTGGCCCTCGCCGCGACCGTCGCCCAGGGCGACCTGCCCGACCGGCTCGCGACCGTCATGGCGACGCTCGAGGCGCTCCCCGCCGAGCTCGTCGAGCCGCTCCTCGTCGAGGTCCTCGCGCGCGTCGTCGACCCGGACGCCTGAGGCGGCCGGCCCGGGTCAGGCGGGCCGGCCGGGCGTGGGGATCGCGCGACGCGGTCCGGGCGGCACGTGCCCGAACCGGTGGAGCGTCCGGCTCACGGCCTGCTCGCGCACCATGGCGCGCAGCTCGCGCACACCCGAGGCGAGCACGGGGCCGTCGAGGACGGTGACCTCGCCGACGCGCTGCGCCGCCGCCTCGCGGAGCCCGGGCGACGTGCCGACCACGCGCACCCGGCCGGCGACGTCGCCCGACCGCACCCGAGCCGCGAACGCCGCGTCGTCCTCGTCGTCCGCCCGCGACACGGTCGTGGGCACGCCCGCGCGACCGGCGGCGGCGAGCACGCGGGCGACGTCGCGCTCGCGCGCGTCGGTGCCCACGCGCACGGTCACGCCGGGCAGCGGCCGGTAGCGCAGCACGTCCGCCTCGGCGCGCAGGCCCGAGGGGTCGTGCTCGACGGCGAGCTCGTCGCGCCACACGCGGGCGTCGTCGGCGCGCGCCCACGCGAGCCAGGCGTCGTCGTCCTGGGGCACGTCGTCGGCGTCCGCCCAGCGACCGAGCTGGGGGACGTATCCGGGTCCGCCCGCCTTGGCGCCCGGCCCGACCGCGCTCGCCTTCCAGCCGCCGAACGGCTGGCGCTGCACTATCGCCCCCGTGATGTGCCGGTTGACGTAGGCGTTGCCGACCTCGACGGTGTCGAGCCAGGTGGCGATCTCGTCCTCGTCGAGCGAGTGCAGTCCGCCCGTGAGTCCGAAGGGCACGGCGTTCTGGACGGCCACCGCCTCCTCGAGCGTGGCCACGCGCATCACCCCGAGCACCGGCCCGAAGCACTCGGTGAGGTGGAAGAAGGAGCCGGGCGCGACGCCGTGCTTGACGCCGGGCGTCCACAGGCGCCCCTCGGCGTCGAGGCGGCGCGGCCGCACGAGCCACGACTCGCCCGGGTCGAGCGTCGTGAGCGCGCGCAGCAGCTTGCCGGACGCGGGCTCGACCAGCGGGCCCATCGCGGTCCCGAGGTCGGTCGACGGGCCGACGCGCAGCGACGTCACGGCGTCGGCGAGCTGGCGGCGCAGCCGCGCCGAGCGCCCGGCCGAGCCCACGAGCACGAGCAGCGACGCGGCGGAGCACTTCTGCCCCGCGTGCCCGAAGGCCGAGCGGACGACGTCGGCCACGGCGAGGTCGACGTCGGCGGCGGGCGTCACCACGATCGCGTTCTTGCCGGACGTCTCCGCGAGCACGTCGAGGTCGGCGCGCCACGACGCGAAGAGACGCGCCGTCTCGATCGACCCGGTGAGCACGACGCGACGCACGTCCGGGTGGCTCACGAGGCGCCGGCCGACGTCCCCCTCGGGGCAGTCGAGCACCTGGAGCACGTCCGCCGGGAGGCCCTCGGCCTCGAGCGCGCGGTGCACGGCGGCGAACGCGACGCGTGCGCTCAGGGGCGTCTGCGGCGCGGGCTTGACCAGCACGGGCGAGCCCGCGGCCAGGGCGGCGAGCACCGACCCGACGGGGATCGCGACCGGGAAGTTCCACGGCGGGGTGACGACGGTGACGCCGTCGGGCCGGAAGACCGCGCCGCGCACGGCGCCGTCGGCGAGCTGCTCGGCGGCCCGCGCGTAGTAGCGCGCGAAGTCGACGGCCTCGCTCACCTCGGGGTCGCCCTCGGCGACGGTCTTGCCCGCCTCGTGGGCCATGACCGCGACGAGGTCGCCGCGCGAGCGCTCGAGCTCGAGTGCGGCCCGGCGCAGCACGGCGGCACGGGCTGACGGCGCCGTCCCTGCCCACCGGGGGGCGACGGCCACCGCGGTGGCGACGGCGTCGTCCACCTCGCGGGCCGTCCGGACGACCGTCGCCGGCGGCACCGGGAGCGCCGCGAGCGCGCCGAGCGACGGGGCGGTGCCCGCGGGTGCCCGGCTCAGCAGGTCCGCGGCCCACCCGCGCGACACGGCCACGGCGGGGTCGGTGTCCGCGGCGTTCTCGAAGCCCGGCCCCGGCAGCACCGGCTCCGGGCGGGGCGTCCGGCGCGGCGCGGCGCTCACGGTCGCCGCGTCGCGCAGCGCGGCCGCGAAGGCGGCGCGCTGGCCGGCCAGGCCGTGGCCGGCGGCGTCGTCGGCTGCCGGTCGAGGGGCGGGGGACGCGTCGTCGTCGGTGAACAGCGCGTGCAGGAAGTTCTCCGGCGCCGCGTTCTCCTCGAGGCGCCGGACGAGGTAGGAGATCGCGACGTCGAAGTCGTCCCGCGCGACGACCGGCGTGTAGAGGAGCACACGGCCCTCGGGCGCGACCGTGTCCCGCACCGCGCGCGCCTGCGCGGGTGCCATGCCCTGGAGCATCTCGACGTCGAGGGCGGCCCCCACCCCCCGCTCGGCGGCGAGCAGGTGCGCGAGCGCGACGCCGTAGAGGTTGTGGCTCGCGGCACCCACCCGGACGGCGGCGGTGCGGGCGGGGTCGAGCGCACGGTCGAGCAGCCGCACCCAGGAGGCGTCCACCTCGGCCTTGGTCGCGTACGGCGCCTGCTCCCAGCCGTGGAGCTCGGCCTCGACGCGCTCCATCGCGAGGTTCGCGCCCTTGACGAGGCGGACCTTGACGGGGGCGCCGCCGGACGCGACGCGCCGCTCGGCGAGCCCGGTGATCTCGTCGAGGGCCGCGAGCGCGTCGGGGAGGTAGGCCTGCAGGACGATCCCCATCGCCATGTCGCGCAGCTCGGGGCGGTCGAGCAGCCGCTCGAACACGCGCACCGTGAGCGCGAGGTCGCGGTACTCCTCCATGTCGAGGTTGAGGAACGTGCCGTGGGCGTGCGCCGAGCGGTACAGGGGCAGGAGGCGCTCGACCACGCGGTCACGGCTCCCGTCGGTGTCCCAGGTGGAGAGCTGGCTCGCGACGGCCGAGACCTTGACGGACACGTAGTCGACGTCGGGCCGCTCGACGAGCGCCTGCACGCGCGCGAGCCGGCCGCGCGCCTCGGCCTCGCCCAGCACCGCCTCGCCGAGCAGGTTGAGGTTGAGGCGGAAGCCCTCGGCGCGCGCGGCCGCGATGTGCCGGCCGAGGCCGGGGCCGGCATCGGCGACGAGGTGGCCGACGAGCTGGCGCAGGCGCACGCGCGCGGCGGGCACGACGACGTGCGGGAGGCTCGGCGCGACGCGCGCGCCCACCGCGAGCAGCAGCCGGTCGACCGGCCCGAGGAAGCCGCCCGCGGAGCCCGCCGACAGCCCGGCGAGCTCGCGCGCGGCGACGTGCAGGTCCTCGGGGCGCGCGACCCGGTCGACGAAGCGCACCGCGAGCTCGAGCCCCGCCGGGTCGGCCACGAGCGCGGCCAGCCGGCCGGTCGTGCGCCGTTCGCGCGCGGTCTGCCCCGAGGCCGTCGTCTCGACCCAGCGCTCGGCGAGGTCGGTGGCTGCGGAGGCGAGGTCGGTCGGCGCGGTGCGGGTGCTCATCGCCTCATCCTCCTCACACGCCGAGACGACGTCTTGTCACGATCCGGCGCCCGGGGCGGGCGGATCGGTCCAAGCGGAGCGCTCAGCCCGGGGTCGCGCGGCCGACGCCGGACGCGCCCAGCGCGACGAGCCAGTCCGCGACGGCAGCGCCGACGGCACCGTCGTCGGCGGGGGCGTGGGCGCCGGGCACGAGCACCGTCGTCACCGGGCCGGGGATCGTCGCGAGGTGCGTCGCGAGCTCCTCGGGCGTGCCGAAGGGGTCGCGCGTCCCGGACACCGCGAGCACGGGCACGTGCACGGACGGCAGGTGCTCGACCCGCAGGCGCTCCGGCCTGCCGGGCGGGTGCAGGGGGTAGGAGAGCAGCACCAGCCCGGCCGCGGGCTGGCCCTCGGCCACGGCCATCGACGACATCCGGCCGCCGAAGGACCGCCCGCCGAGCACGACGGCGTCGGGCGGGACGCCGAGGTCGGCGGCGAACCGGTCCGCCTCGACGCGCACGTGCGCGACCGCGACGGGCGCGCGCTCCGGGCCACGGCGTCCCGCGGCGCGGCCGGGGAAGTCGACCCGCCGGACGGGGAACGGCGCGAGCGCCTCCTCGAGGGCCACCAGCGTGCGGCTGTCGCGGCCCGCGCCCGCGCCGGGCGTGAGCAGGAGTCCGGCGGGCGTCATGGCCGACCACGGTAGCGTCCGGCGCGTGACGCGAGCCGACGACGCCTGGCCCGAGGGGGAGCGGCTGCGCCGCGCGCTGGGGCCCGAGTGGACGACGCTCATGGACGCGCTCACGGGCACGATGTTCTGCGCCAAGGACGTCACGGGCCGCTACGTCGTCGTCAACCAGGCGTTCGTCGACCGGACGGGGGAGCGGAGCCGGCGCGCGGTCGTGGGCCGCCGCGCGGAGCACCTGTTCCCCGCCCACCTCGCGTCGCACTATGCCGCGCAGGACGAGGCGGTGCTCACGTCGGGCGAGCCGCTGCGGCGCGAGCTCGAGCTCATCTCGCGACCCGGCGGCCCGCCGGGGTGGTACCTCAGCTCGAAGGTCCCCGTGCGCGACGAGGGCGAGCTCGTCGGCCTCGTGAGCGTGTCCGAGGACCTGCGCGCGCGCGACGCGGACGACGCGACGCTCCGCTCGCTGCACCGGGTCGCGGCGCTCGTCGCCGCCCGGCTCTCGGGGCCGCTCCCCGTCGCGGCGATGGCCGAGGCGGCGGGCTGCTCGCCGTCGACCCTCGACCGTCGGATGCGGCGCGTCTTCGCGCTCTCGCCGCAGCAGTACGTGCTGCGGTGCCGGGTGGACCGCGCCGCGGCCCTGCTGAGCGCGGGCGACCTGCCGCTCGCGGAGGTCGCGACCGCCGCCGGCTTCTACGACCAGGCCGTCCTCACGCGCACCTTCGGCCGGCTCACGGGAGAGACGCCCGCACAGTTCCGGCGGCGGACGTCGGGCACGCCACGGCGCCCGGTCGGGTAGGGTCGCCGGCGTCGGACATCCTTTAAGACCCGTCCTGTGAGGCGGGGAAGGAGGTCGCCAGATGTCCTCTGGCCCTGCTCTGCCTGTCGGTCAACCGCTGCCTGTCGGTCCAGCTCTGCCTGCGAGTGACGGCGCCGCCACCGGTACCCCCGGTGCCGAGGTGCTCACCGCACCCGAGATCACCCGGGCGCTCACCCGCATCGCGCACGAGGTCCTCGAGCGCAACAAGGGCGGCACGGACCTCGTCCTGCTCGGCATCCCGACGCGGGGCCTGCCCCTCGCCCGCCGCCTCGCCGCCAAGATCGCCGAGGTCGAGCCCGGCCTGGACGCGGCGGACCTCGTCGGCTCCCTCGACGTCACGATGTACCGCGACGACCTGCACCGGCACCCGACGCGCGCCATCGGCGCGACGCAGGTGCCGCCCGGCGGCGTCGACGGCCGGGCCGTCGTCCTCGTCGACGACGTGCTGTTCTCGGGGCGCACCATCCGTGCGGCGCTCGACGCCGTCAACGACCTCGGCCGGCCCCGCGTCGTGCAGCTCGCGGTCCTCGTCGACCGCGGCCACCGGGAGCTGCCGATCCGCGCCGACTACGTCGGCAAGAACCTGCCGACGTCGCTGGGGGAGCAGGTGCGCGTGCGCCTCGCCGAGACGGACGGCGAGGACTCCGTGCGGATCTCCGGCGCCGCGGGCGCCGCCCGGACGACGGGAGGCGACCGATGAGGCACCTGCTCAGCGCCGCGGACCTCGACCGCGCGGAGGCCGTCGAGGTCCTCGACACGGCGTCGCGCATGGCTGCGACGCAGGCGCGGGAGATCAAGAAGCTCCCCACGCTGCGCGGCCGGACCGTGGTCAACCTCTTCTTCGAGGACTCGACGCGCACGCGGATCTCCTTCGAGGCGGCCGCCAAGCGGCTCTCGGCGGACGTCATCAACTTCTCGGCCAAGGGGTCGAGCGTGTCCAAGGGCGAGTCGCTCAAGGACACCGCGCTGACGCTCCAGGCCATGGGCGCCGACGCCGTCGTCGTGCGGCACCAGGCGTCGGGCGCACCGCACCGGCTCGCGCACTCGGGCTGGGTCGACGGCGCCGTCGTCAACGCGGGCGACGGGACGCACCAGCACCCGACCCAGGCGCTCCTGGACGCGTTCACGCTGCGCCGCCACCTCGTGGGCGACGCCGCGAACCCCGACGGCGTCGGGCGTGACCTCGCCGGGCTGCACGTCGCGATCGTGGGCGACGTGCTGCACTCGCGCGTCGCGCGCTCGAACGTCAACCTCCTGCACACGCTCGGGGCGCGCGTGACGCTCGTCGCGCCGCCCACGCTGCTGCCCGTCGGCTCGGGGTCGTGGACCGCCGCGACGTCGTACCACCTCGACGAGGTGATCGCGGACCAGCAGCCGGACGCGATCATGATGCTGCGGGTCCAGCGCGAGAGGATGGGCGGCGACGGCACCGGCGCCGGGCGCACCGGCTTCTTCCCCAGCCCGCTCGAGTACACGCGGGCGTACGGGCTCGACGCGCGGCGGCTCGCGCTCCTCCCGGAGCACGCGATCGTCCTGCACCCCGGGCCGATGAACCGCGGCCTGGAGATCTCGGCGGACGCCGCCGACTCGCCCCGGGCCGTGATCGTCGAGCAGGTCGCCAACGGCGTCGCCGTGCGCATGGCCGTGCTGTACCTGCTGCTCGCGAAGGAGAAGGAGACCACCGCATGAGCGCGACGTACCTGCTGCGGGGCGCCGCCCCGCTCGGCGCCGAGCCCACCGACGTCCTGCTGGCCGACGGGCGCATCGCCGCGGTCGGTGCCGACGCGGCGCGCGCCGCGGGGGACGCCGAGGTCGTCGACGCCGCCGGGCTCGTCGCGCTGCCCGGCCTCGTCGACCTGCACACGCACCTGCGCGAGCCGGGGCGCGAGGACGCCGAGACGGTCGCGTCCGGCACGCGCGCCGCGGCCCTGGGCGGCTTCACCGCGGTGCACGCGATGGCGAACACGTCCCCCGTGGCGGACACCGCGGGCGTCGTCGAGCAGGTGTGGCGGCTCGGGCGCGACGCGGGCTGGGTCGACGTCCTGCCGGTCGGCGCGGTCAGCGTGGGCCTCGCCGGCGAGCAGCTCGCCGAGCTGGGCGCGATGGCGCACTCGGCGGCGCGGGTGCGCGTCTTCTCGGACGACGGGAAGTGCGTCCACGACCCGGTCCTCATGCGCCGCGCGCTCGAGTACGTCAAGGCGTTCGACGGCGTCATCGCCCAGCACGCGCAGGAGCCCCGCCTCACCGCCGGCGCCCAGATGCACGAGGGCATCGTGTCCGCCGACGTCGGCCTCGCGGGCTGGCCCGCGGTCGCCGAGGAGGCGATCATCGCCCGCGACGTGCTGCTCGCCGAGCACGTCGGCTCGCGCCTGCACGTGTGCCACCTGTCCACGGCCGGCTCGGTCGAGATCGTGCGCTGGGCCAAGGCGCGCGGCATCGACGTCACGGCCGAAGTCACGCCGCACCACCTGCTGCTCACCGACGAGCTCGCGCGCACCTACGACCCGCTCTACAAGGTCAACCCGCCGCTGCGCACCGACGCCGACGTCCAGGCCGTCCGGGCGGGGCTCGCGGACGGGACGATCGACGTCGTCGCGACCGACCACGCGCCGCACACGCGCGAGGACAAGGACTGCGAGTGGGCCGCCGCCGCGTTCGGCATGACGGGCCTCGAGACGGCGCTGTCGGTCGTGCAGACGACCATGGTCGACACGGGCCTCCTCGACTGGGCCGGCGTCGCGCGGGTGCTCTCGACGGCGCCCGCGCGGATCGGGCGGATCGACGCGGGCGAGCGCGCGCAGGGCCGCCCGCTCGCCGTCGGTGAGCCCGCCAACGTCACCCTGGTCGACCCGGCCGCGCGCTGGACGGTGGACCCGGCGACGCTCGCGAGCGCGAGCCGCAACACGCCCTACGGGGGCCGGGAGCTGAGCGGCCGCGTGGTCGCCACGTTCCTGCGCGGCCGCCCCACGGTGCTCGACACCGTCGCCGTGCCCCAGCCGGAGCCCGCCCGGTGAGGGAGGCCCTCGGGATCGCGGTGCTCGTCGTCCTGCTCGTCGTCGTCCTGCTCGCGATGCGCGCCGGCTGGCGGTCCCGCGCGGCACGCTCCGCGACCCTGGTGCCGGCGCTCCCGCCGGTGCCCGCACCGGACGCGCTCGGTGCGGTGCGCCTGGGCCCCGTCGAGGCGACGTACGTCTCGACGACGGTGGCGGGGGACTGGCTCGACCGGGTGGTGGCCCACGACCTCGGCGCGCGGTCCGCGGCGAGCGTGACCGTGCACGACGCCGGGGTGCTGCTGACCCGAGCCGGCGCACGCGACCTCTTCGTGCCCGCGGCCGCGCTCCGGGACGCACACCTCGCCCCGGGGATCGCCGGCAAGGTGGCGGGCGGCGAGGGTGTCGTCGTGCTGCGCTGGGAGGTCGTCGGCGCGCGCGGCGCGCGGCTCGGCGGCGACGCCCCGGGCGCCACGGTGCTGGACTCGGGCCTGCGCCCGCGCCGGTCGGCCGACCGTCAGGCCCTCGTCTCGGCCGTGCGCGCGCTCGTCGCGGCCGGCGCGGCCGCGGGCGGCGTCGCGGGCGTGGACGGTGCGGCATGACGCTCCGCGCGACGCCGACCGGCGGCGGCGAGCCGACCACGCGGCGGCCGGCACCGGTCCTCGGCCCGAGCGTCCCCGGAGCGCCGATGCACCTGTGGCGCCCGATCGACCCGCAGCCGGACGCCGGTGCGTCGCGGACGGAGCCGGTCGACGTCACCCACGTGTCCACGACGGGGGTGGGCGCGCGGCCCGGCCCCGTCACGGCGCACGGCACGGGCCGCCCGTCGCCCGCCACCGTGCACGTCCGTGACGGTGGTGTGGTGGTCGACGGGCCCACCGGACGGGACGTCGCCATCCCGCGCGCGTCGTTGCGTGCGGTCGAGGTCGTGCGCGGCGAGGCCGGCGAAATGGTCGGCGTCGAGGGCGTCGTCGTCGTCCGCTGGGAGTCCATGCCGGGCGACCGCGACGGGCCCCCGCTCTACTCCGACACCTGCCTGCGCCCCCGCCACCCTGCCGACCGCGACCGCCTGGCGACCGCCGTGCGCGGGCTGCTGAAGCCCCCGGCCGTCCCCCCGACCCCCCAGCCCGAGGAGAAGCCATGACCGACCAGACAGCAGTCCTGGTGCTCGAGGACGGCCGGACGTTCACCGGCCGTGCCCTCGGCGCCACCGGCCGCACGGTCGGCGAGATCGTCTTCAACACCGGCATGACCGGGTACCAGGAGACGCTCACCGACCCGTCGTACCACCGGCAGATCGTCGTCATGACGGCACCGCACGTGGGCAACACCGGCATGAACGACGAGGACCCCGAGTCGACGCGCATCTGGGTGGCCGGCTACGTCGTCCGGGACCCCGCGATCCGCCCGTCGAGCTGGCGGTCGCAGCGCACGCTCGAGGACGCGCTCCGTGCGGAGGGTGTCGTCGGGATCAGCGACATCGACACGCGCGCCCTCACGCGGCACCTGCGCGAGCGCGGCGTCATGCGCGGCGGCATCTTCTCGGGCGACGCGCTCGTCGACGCGACGGGCCGCCGCCGCGCGGACCAGGACCTGCTCGACGAGGTCGCCGCCGCGCCCGCGATGCAGGGCGCCGACCTCGCGAGCGAGGTCACGGTCGCCGAGCCGTACACGGTCGAGCCCGTGCGCGGACCGGCGAGCGGCGCGGAGCCGGTCGCGACCGTCGTCGCGATCGACCTCGGGATCAAGTCCATGACACCCCAGCGTCTCGCCGAGCGCGGCATCCGCACCCACGTGCTGCCCTCGACGGCGACCACGGAGGAGGTCCTCGCCTTCGCGCCCGACGGCGTCTTCTTCTCCAACGGCCCGGGCGACCCGTCGGCCGCGACGCACGAGATCGAGCTGCTGCGGGACGTGCTCGACCGCCGCATCCCGTTCTTCGGCATCTGCTACGGCAACCAGCTGCTCGGGCGCGCGCTCGGCTACGGCACGTACAAGCTCACCTACGGCCACCGCGGCGTGAACCAGCCCGTCATGGACCGGCGGACGCGCAAGGTCGAGATCACCGCCCACAACCACGGGTTCGCGGTCGACGCGCCGCTCGAGGGCGAGTCCGTCGCGCCCCACGACGGCGGCCGCTACGGCCGCGTCACCGTGTCGCACGTCGCCCTCAACGACGACGTCGTCGAGGGCCTCGAGTGCCTCGACGTCCCCGCGTTCTCGGTCCAGTACCACCCCGAGGCCGCGGCCGGCCCGCACGACGCCGGCTACCTGTTCGACCGCTTCGTCGAGCTCATGACCACGGGGACGGTCGAGGACCGTGCCACGGCCGCCAGCCCCAGCCCCGCCACCACAGCGTCCTCGAAGGAGCCCGCCGCCGATGCCCCGTCGCTCTGACATCTCCAGCGTCCTGGTCATCGGCTCCGGGCCGATCGTCATCGGGCAGGCCGCCGAGTTCGACTACTCCGGGACCCAGGCGTGCCGCGTGCTGCGCGCCGAGGGCCTGCGCGTGATCCTCGTCAACTCCAACCCGGCGACGATCATGACCGACCCGGAGTTCGCGGACGCGACCTACATCGAGCCCATCACGCCGGACGTCGTCGCCTCGATCATCGAGAAGGAGCGGCCCGACGCGATCCTCCCGACGCTCGGCGGGCAGACGGCGCTCAACACGGCGATCGCGCTCGACGAGGCGGGCGTCCTCGAGCGCTTCGGCGTCGAGATGATCGGCGTCAACACCGCGTCGATCCACCTCGCCGAGGACCGTCAGGCGTTCAAGGAGGTCGTCGAGCGCTGCGGGGCGGAGAGCGCGCGCTCCTTCATCGCGCACTCCATGGACGACGTCCTCGCGGCGGCCGAGGACCTCGGCTACCCGCTCGTCGTCCGGCCGTCGTTCACCATGGGTGGCCTCGGCTCGGGCATCGCGTACGACGAGGCGGAGCTGCGCCGCATCGCGGGCGCGGGCCTGCACTACTCGCCGACCACCGAGGTGCTCCTCGAGGAGTCGATCCTCGGCTGGAAGGAGTACGAGCTCGAGCTCATGCGCGACCACGCGGACAACGTCGTCGTCGTGTGCTCGATCGAGAACGTCGACCCCGTCGGCGTCCACACGGGCGACTCCGTGACGGTCGCGCCCGCGCTGACGCTCACCGACCGCGAGTACCAGCGCCTGCGGGACATCGGCATCGCCGTCATCCGCGAGGTCGGCGTCGACACCGGCGGCTGCAACATCCAGTTCGCGGTGCACCCGGAGACGGGGCGCGTCGTCGTCATCGAGATGAACCCGCGCGTGTCGCGGTCCAGCGCGCTCGCGTCGAAGGCGACGGGCTTCCCGATCGCGAAGATCGCGGCCCGCCTCGCCGTCGGGTACACGCTCGACGAGATCCCCAACGACATCACGAGCTCGACGCCCGCGTCGTTCGAGCCGTCGCTCGACTACGTCGTGGTCAAGGTCCCGCGGTTCGCCTTCGAGAAGTTCCCCGCGGCCGACGCGACGCTGACCACCACCATGAAGTCGGTCGGCGAGGCCATGGCCATGGGGCGCAACTTCGCCGAGGCGCTCGGCAAGGCCATGCGCTCGATCGACAAGTCCGGCTCGGTGTTCCACTGGGAGGGCGACGTCCCGTCGGGCGCGGCGCTCGAGGCGCTGCTCGCGACGATCGCGGTGCCCACGGAGGAGCGGCTCGTCCAGGTGCAGCAGGCGCTGCGGTCGGTGGGGCGCGAGGGTGGTGCCACGGTCGAGCAGGTCTACGAGGTCACCGGGATCGACCCGTGGTTCCTCGACCAGCTCGTGCTCGTCAACGAGATCGCCGACGAGGTCCGCACGTCCCCCGAGCTCGGTGCCGACCTGCTGCGACGCGCGAAGCGGCACGGCCTGTCCGACGCGCAGCTCGCGTCGCTGCGGGGCCTGGGGGAGCAGACGGTGCGCGAGCTGCGGCATGCGCTCGGCCTGCGGCCCGTCTACAAGACCGTCGACACCTGCGCGGCCGAGTTCGCCGCGCGCACGCCCTACCACTACTCGTCCTACGACGACGAGACGGAGGTCCAGCCGCGCGAGCGGCCCGCCGTCCTCATCCTCGGCTCGGGCCCCAACCGGATCGGCCAGGGCATCGAGTTCGACTACTCCTGCGTCCACGCGGCCCTCGCGCTGCGCGGCGAGTTCGAGACCGTCATGGTCAACTGCAACCCCGAGACGGTCTCGACCGACTACGACACGTCCGACCGGCTGTACTTCGAGCCCCTGACGTTCGAGGACGTGCTCGAGGTCTACCAGGCCGAGCTCGCCGTCGGACCCGTCGCGGGCGTCATCGTGCAGCTCGGGGGGCAGACGCCGCTCGCGCTCGCGCAGCGTCTCGAGGACGCCGGCCTGCCGATCCTCGGCACGCCCCCCGCCGCGATCGACGCCGCCGAGGACCGCGGCGCGTTCGGGCGCGTGCTCGAGGGCGCCGGCCTCCCCGCGCCGGCCTTCGGGACCGCGCGCACCCTGCCCGAGGCGACCGAGGTCGCGCGGCGCATCGGGTACCCGGTGCTCGTCCGGCCGTCGTACGTGCTCGGCGGCCGCGGCATGGAGATCGTCTACTCCGACGGCCAGCTCGCCGAGTACGTGGACCGCGCGATCGGCGCGGCGCGGGCCGTGAGCGGGCCGACGGCCGAGATCCCGCCGCTGCTCATCGACCGCTTCCTCGACGACGCGATCGAGCTCGACGTCGACGCGCTCTACGACGGGACCGAGCTCTACCTCGGCGGCGTCATGGAGCACATCGAGGAGGCCGGCATCCACTCGGGCGACTCGGCCTGCGCGCTGCCGCCGGTCACGGTGTCGCGCGCCGAGCTCGACCGGATCCGGGTCTCGACGGAGGCCATCGCGGCCGGCGTCGGCGTGCGGGGCCTGCTCAACGTGCAGTTCGCGCTCGTGTCCGACGTCCTCTACGTGCTCGAGGCCAACCCGCGCGCGTCGCGCACCGTCCCCTTCGTCGCCAAGGCGACGGGCGTGCCGCTCGCGAAGGCGGCCGCGCTGCTCATGGCGGGGCGGAGCATCGCGCAGCTGCGCGCGGACGGCGTCCTGCCGCCCACGGGCGACGGCGGCACGCTGAGCATGGACGCCCCGATCGCCGTCAAGGAGGCCGTGCTGCCGTTCAAGCGGTTCCGGACGGCCGCGGGCGCCGTGGTCGACACGGTGCTCGGGCCCGAGATGCGCTCGACCGGGGAGGTCATGGGCTTCGACGTCGACTTCCCGACCGCGTTCGCCAAGTCGCAGGCCGCGGCCTTCGGCGGGCTGCCCACGTCGGGCCGCGTGTTCATCTCGGTCGCCGACCGCGACAAGCGCGCGATCACCTTCCCGGTCAAGCGCCTCAGCGAGCTGGGGTTCGAGATCCTCGCGACCGAGGGCACCGCCGCGGTCCTCAGGCGCAACGGCATCGCGTCGACGATCGTGCGCAAGCACTCGGCCGGCCGCGGCCCGGGCGGCGAGCCGACCATCGTCGACCTCATCGTCGGGGGCGAGGTCGAGATGGTCGTCAACACGCCGTCGGGCCAGGGCGCGCGCGCCGACGGCTACGAGATCCGCACCGCGACGGTGGCGGCCGACAAGGCGATCGTCACGACCGTGCAGCAGCTCGCGGCGGCCGTCCAGGCGATCGAGTCCCTGCGCCAGGGCCCGTTCGACGTCCGGAGCCTGCAGGACCACCGGCTCGAGCTGCGGGACGCCACGGCCGCGGCGGTGCGCGCGTGAGCGGTCCGTCGTTCGGTGCGCGCCTGGCGGACGCCATGGACCGGCTGGGGCCGCTGTGCGTGGGCGTCGACCCGCACCCCTCGTTGCTGGCGGCCTGGGGCCTCGGCGACGACGCCGACGGGCTGCGGACATTCTCGCTGACCGTGGTCGAGGCCCTCGCGGGCCGCGTCGCGGCGATCAAGCCCCAGTCCGCCTTCTTCGAGCGGCACGGCTCCGCCGGGGTCGCGGTGCTCGAGGAGGTGCTCGCGGCCGTGCGATCCGCCGCGGGCGGCACCCAGGTGATCTGCGACGCCAAGCGCGGGGACATCGGGTCCACCATGGCGGGCTACGCCGACGCGTACCTCCGCGACGGCGCGCCGCTCGCGTGCGACGCGCTCACGGTGAGCCCGTACCTCGGCGTCGGGTCGCTCGCGCCGGCGGTCGAGACGGCCGCCGCGACGGGGCGCGGGCTCTTCGTCCTCGCCCTCACGTCCAACCCCGAGGGCGCCGAGGTGCAGCACGCACGGTCGCCGTCGGGCCGCCCTGTCGCCGCGGTCGTGGCCGCGGCCGCCGCGGCGCTCAACGGCGCCGCGCTGGGGGACGGGCCCGGGCTCGGCTCGGTCGGCCTCGTCGTGGGCGCGACCGTCGCGAAGGAGGCCCAGGACCTCGGCATCGATCTCGCGGCCGTGCGCGGCCCGCTGCTCGCACCCGGGGTCGGCGCGCAGGGCGCCGGCGGGCTCGAGCTCGCGGCGTTCGGTGCCGCCCGCCGGTCCGTGCTCGCGTCGACGTCCCGCGCCGTCCTCGGCGCCGGCCCGGACCGCGAGGCGCTGCGCGCCGCGGCCGCCGAGGCCGCGGCGGAGGCGACGGCGGCGCTGCGCTGACCCGCCGCGCTCAGGCGGCGCTCGACCAGCCCTCGACGAACCCGTCGAGCAGCGGGTCGTCGGCGTCCTGCGCCGCGTAGACGTCCAGGTCGGCCCTCCGGACGGCGGGTCGGGACGTGACGGCGAAGCCGACGGGGCCGACGAAGACGGAGACGTCCACCCCGTCGGGCAGCAGGGCGCCCGCACGGCCCACCGCGTGCGCGTCGGCTCGTGCCTCGACCGGTGCGTCCGTCGGCACGGTCCGGACGTCGAGGGACCGGTCGTGGAGCCGCACCTCCTCGAGGCGCCCGGACAGCTCGTCGTCGAGCGCCGTGAGCGCCGCGGCGTACGGCGCCAGGCCCGTGCGCGTGGTCGTCAGGTCCGAGACGCCGTCGGTCGTCGTGTACCCCACCCGCATCCCGCGGACCTCGGGCACCCCGCGCAGCACCGCGTCCACCTCGAGGGCGGCGGCGACGTCGGCGACCTCGATCTGCACGGCGTCGGGCTCCGCCTCGATCGCGACGACCAGGCCCGTCGCCTGCGCGGCGTCGGCGAGCGCGAGCGCCCGGCCGTAGTCGCCCGGCGCGCCCGTGGTGACGGTCCCGAAGTGGACGGTCACCACGGTGCCCGGGGCCGCGGCCTCGGCGGCCGCGGCGACGTCGGGGGTCCGGGCGGCGTCGACGCGCACGACGAGCGCCCCGGGGTCGAGGTCGGCCTCCAGGACGGGGTACGACGCCGCGACGGCGGCGAGGGCGGCCCGGGGACCGTCGAGGTCCCCGGCCTCGGAGGTCCGCGCCGTGATCGCCGCGTCCTCGTCCTCGACCGCCACGGTCCCGACGGCGAGCCCGCCGTCGCGCAGCACGGGGGAGACGGCGTCGACGACGTCCAGCACGTCACCGTCCGTCACGACGAGGGCGCTCGGCGGTCGGTCGACGCGGTCCGCCGCGGTCAGGTCGAACGAGACGACGTGGTCCAGGCCGACCACGGCGAGGCTCGCCTCCACCGTCGCGTCGACGGTCTCCTGCGGCCCGCGGGGGACGTCGAACGCGCCCGTCGCCCCGTCCGCCTCGTGGACGACGCGGACGGAGAGCTCGTGCCGGGAGGGGAAGTCGTTCGCCCGGTCGACGACGGCGTGCACGCGGGCGGCGTCGACGTCGGGGTCGAGCGTGACGGTCCCGGATCCCGTGCCGGCCCACGGCAGGACGTTCTGGCCACCGGCGTCGACGGCGGCCACGCCCTCCACGCCCTTCATCCACGCGCGGAAGTCGCGTGCGAGCTGGTCGCCGTGGTTGATGTCGCCGCAGCCGGTGAGGCCCGCAGCGACGACCAGGATGGCGGTCAGCAGGGGCACGGACCGCGGGCGCGGTCCGGGGGTCGACGCTCGCGGCACGGTGCACACCGTAGGGGACCGCGGGCCCGCAGACGTGTGACCTGCGTCGCCGCACCGGGCCGCGTTGCCCTGGACCCCCGGTGATCGCTAGGTTCGACCCGATCGCCACCCCGACCCCTCGTGAAGAAGGTGACCCCGCGTGGCCCTACCCCCGCTGACTCCCGAGCAGCGCGCTGCGGCGCTCGAGAAGGCCGCAGCCGCCCGCCAGGCGCGCGCCGAGGTGAAGAACCGCCTCAAGTACTCCCAGGGCTCGCTCGCGGAGGTGATCGAGCAGGGCCGCACGGACGACGTGATCGGCAAGCTCAAGGTCTCCGCGCTGCTCGAGTCCCTCCCGGGCGTCGGGAAGGTCAAGGCGCGGGCGATCATGGCCGACATCGGCATCTC
This sequence comes from Actinotalea solisilvae, assembly GCF_016464425.1. GTDB lineage: Bacteria > Actinomycetota > Actinomycetes > Actinomycetales > Cellulomonadaceae > Actinotalea > Actinotalea solisilvae. Next base: position 16,443 of record NZ_JADDKQ010000013.1, on the reverse strand, counting down.
CGAGACGCGCCGGCTGCGGGGCCTCGGCCCGCACCAGGCGCAGGCCCTCATCGAGCGGTTCGGCTGACCGGGGCCTTGGCAGACGCGTCACCGGCACGTCTGACGGTCCTCGCGGGCCCCACGGCGGTCGGCAAGGGCACCGTCTCGGCGGACATCCGCGAGCGGTACCCCGAGATCTGGCTGTCGGTGTCGGCGACGACGCGCCAGCCGCGCCCCGGCGAGGTCGACGGCGTGCACTACCACTTCGTGGGGCCCGAGGCCTTCGCCGAGATGGTGGCGCACGGCGAGCTGCTCGAGTACGCCGTCGTGCACGGCCGCAACAGCTACGGCACGCCGCGCCGGCCCGTCCTCGACCAGCTCGCGGCGGGCCGGCCGGCGCTCCTCGAGATCGACCTCGCGGGCGCGCGGCAGGTCCGCCTGGCGATGCCGGAGGCGCGGTTCGTGTTCCTCGCGCCGCCGTCCTGGGAGGAGCTCGTGCGGCGGCTCGAGGGCCGCGGGACCGAGGACGCCGACGAGCGCGAGCGCCGCCTCACGACGGCCCGCGTCGAGCTCGCGGCGGCGAGCGAGTTCGACCACGTCATCGTCAACGACGACGTGCGGCGCGCGACGGACGAGCTGGTCGAGGTGATGGGGCTGGCCAGGCGGTAGGATGGGTGGTCGCCCCTGCGTGCGCGCCCGTCGCGCACCGGTCGGGGCCGACCCCCAGCCGGGATCCGCCGGACCCCGTCAGGGCCACCAGACCGAGCCGGTCGACCGCAGGGCGCCACCCGAACCACGCGCGCCGTCGCCCGGTCGCCCGGACGTGAACGAACCTGAGAGAACACGGAGCTGCACATGGCCGGAACCGTCGCCGCACCCGAGGGCATCACCGACCCGCCCATCGACGAGCTGCTCGCCGCCGCGGACTCCAAGTACGCGCTGGTGATCTACTCCGCCAAGCGGGCCCGTCAGATCAACGCGTACTACTCGCAGCTCAACGAGGGCCTGCTCGAGTACGTCGGCCCGCTCGTCGAGGCGCGCCACCAGGAGAAGGCGCTCTCGATCGCGATGCGCGAGATCAACGCCGGCCTCCTCACCGTCACGCCCACCGAGGGCTGACCACCTCACGAGCCGGCGGAGGGCCGACGTGCGCATCGTGCTGGGCGTCAGCGCCGGCATCGCCGCCTACAAGGCCGCCCTGCTGCTGCGGCTGCTGACCGAGGCCGGGCACGACGTGCGCGTCGTGCCGACGCGCGCGTCCCTGCAGTTCGTCGGCAGGGCGACCTGGGAAGCCCTCTCGGGCAAGCCCGTGACGACCGAGGTGTGGGACGACGTCCCGGCCGTCGAGCACGTCGCGCTCGGGCGCGAGGCCGAGCTCGTCGTCGTCGCGCCCGCGACGGCCGACCTCCTCGCCCGTGCCGCCGGCGGGCACAGCGACGACCTGCTGACCGCCACGCTCCTCACGGCCCGGTGCCCCGTGCTGCTCGCCCCGGCGATGCACACGGAGATGTGGGAGCACCCCGCGACGCGCGCCAACGTGGCGACGCTCCGCTCGCGCGGCGTCCACGTGCTCGACCCGGACAGCGGCCGCCTCACCGGTGCCGACACGGGGCCCGGCCGGCTGCCGGAGCCCGCGGCGATCGCCGCGGCGGCGCTGGCCCTCGTGGGGGAGCACCTGCCCGGTGACGCGCCGGCCCCCCCGGGCGACCTCGCTGGCGCGCACGTCGTGGTGTCCGCGGGCGGCACGCGCGAGGCGCTGGACCCCGTCCGCTACCTGGGCAACCGCTCGACGGGCCGCCAGGGCTGGGCGCTCGCCCGGGCCGCGGCGTCGCGCGGCGCCGCGGTCACGCTCGTCGCGGCGAACGTGGACCTGCCCGACCCCGACGGCGTCGAGGTCCGGCGCGTGGAGAGCACCGCCGAGCTGCGCGACGCCGTCCGGGACGCGGCCGCGCACGCCGACGTCGTCGTCATGGCGGCCGCCGTGGCCGACTTCCGCCCCGCCGCTGCGGCCGAGCACAAGCTCAAGAAGCAGGACGGCGCGGGGCTCACGCTCGAGCTCGTGCAGAACCCGGACGTCCTCGCCGAGCTCGCGCGCGAGCGCCTGCGCCCGGGCCAGGTCGTCGTGGGCTTCGCCGCCGAGACGGGCGACGCGGACGGCGACGTCCTGGCGCACGGCCGCGCGAAGGCGGTCCGCAAGGGCGCGGACCTGCTCGCGGTGAACGCGGTCGGCGGCGGACGGGGGTTCGGCACGGCGGACAACGCCGTGACCCTCCTCGACGCGCGCGGCGACGAGGTGGGCGCCGCGAGCGGGTCGAAGGAGCAGGTGGCGGACGCCGTCTGGGACGCCGTCGTGACGCTGCGCGCGCGACGCGATCCGGCGCGCGGCGCGACCGGCTGAGCCCCGCCCGGCGCCTCGCCCTGCGGACAGGTCCGGCCCGGCGCGCGCGCGCCACTACGCTGGCGGCCATGACCGACGACCTCCGCCTCTTCACGTCCGAGTCCGTGACCGAGGGCCACCCGGACAAGGTGTGCGACCAGATCTCCGACGGCATCCTCGACGCGATGCTCGCGCAGGACCCGACGGCCCGGGTGGCGGTCGAGACGATGGTCACCACCGGCCTGGTGCACGTCGCGGGAGAGGTCACGACCGAGGCGTACGTCGAGATCCCCCAGGTCGTCCGCGAGGTGCTCAACCGGATCGGCTACACGTCCTCGACCATCGGCTTCGACGCGCACTCGTGCGGCGTCTCGGTGTCGATCGGCCAGCAGTCGCCCGACATCGCGGCCGGCGTGGACAAGGCGTGGGAGCTGCGCCAGGACGCGACGGCCGACGCGTTCGACCCGTTCGAGGCGCAGGGCGCGGGCGACCAGGGCCTCATGTTCGGCTACGCGAGCGACGACACGCCCTCGCTCATGCCCCTGCCGATCTGGCTCGCGCACCGCCTCGCGGAGCGCCTGGCCATGGTGCGCAAGGAGGGCACGCTGGACTACCTGCGGCCCGACGGCAAGACGCAGGTCACCATCGGCTACGACGGCGACCGCCCCGTGCGGCTCGACACCGTCGTCCTGTCGACGCAGCACGACCCGGGCATCTCGCTCGACGCGACGCTCGCGCCCGAGGTCGCCGAGCACGTGGTCCTCCCCGTCCTCGAGGAGCTCGAGCTCGACACGGTCGGCCACCGTCTGCTCATCAACCCCACCGGCCAGTTCGTCATCGGCGGCCCCCAGGGCGACGCCGGCCTCACGGGCCGCAAGATCATCGTCGACACGTACGGCGGCATGGCTCGCCACGGCGGCGGCGCCTTCTCGGGTAAGGACCCGTCGAAGGTCGACCGCTCGGCGGCGTACGCGATGCGGTGGGTCGCCAAGAACGTCGTCGCCGCGGGGCTCGCGCGCCGCTGCGAGGTGCAGGTCGCGTACGCGATCGGCGCGTCCCACCCCGTCGGCCTCTACGTCGAGACGTTCGGCACCGAGACGGTCCCGCTCGGCCGCCTCACGGCCGCGATCCGCGAGGTGTTCGACCTCCGGCCCGCCGCGATCGTGCGCGACCTCGACCTGCTGCGCCCGATCTACTCGCGCACGGCCGCCTACGGGCACTTCGGCCGCGAGCTCGCCGACTTCACGTGGGAGCGCACGGACCGCGTGCTCGACCTGCACGCCGCGCTGTCCTGACCCGGCGTGCCCCGAGGCGACCCTGGGGACGACGCCCGCGTGACGGTGCGGGATGAGGGAATGAGCGGCGTGGCGGACGAGGGCGCGGGTGAGGCGGCGGTCCAGCTGACCCTCGCCGGGCTCCCGGCGCCGCGTCGGCCGCGCCGCCGCGCGCCCGGGGCCGTCGCGGCCGAGCGCCCCGTGGCCCTCGTCGCGGTCGACCGGCCGCAGCCGCACCTCGACCGGTTCTTCGAGTACGCGGTCCCCGAGGCGTCGTCGGCGGCCGCGCAGCCCGGGACGCGCGTGCGCGTCCGGTTCGCGGGTCAGGACGTCGACGGCTACGTCGTGGACCGGCGCGACGAGGCCGAGCACGACGGCGAGCTCGCGCCCCTGCGCCGGGTCGTCTCGCCCGAGGTCGTGCTCACGCCCGCGGTGCTCGCCGCGGCGACGGGGGTCGCGCGTCGCTACGCGGGCACGCTCGCCGACGTGCTGCGCCTCGCGGTCCCGCCGCGGCACGCGCGCGTCGAGCAGGAGGAGTGGGCGTCCCCGTCCGTCCCGCCCGAGGACCCGGGCGCCGCGGCGGCGCCGGGCGGCTCGCCCGCGACGGCTCCGCCGGAGCCCGACGTGGCCGGGGCCGCGTGGGCGGACCTGCCGGGGGGAGCGGCCTTCCTCCGCCGCACCGCCGCCGGCGAGTCGCCCCACGCCGTCTGGCAGGCGCTGCCCTCGCCGGACGGCACCGGGTGGACACGGGACGTCGCGCGCGCCGTCGTGGCCGCGCGCGCGGGCGGGCGCGGGTCGCTCGTCGTCGTGCCGTCGGCGGCCGAGGTGGCGCTCGTCGAGGACGCGCTCGAGCGCGCGGGCGTCGGCGCGTGGGTGCCCGGTCTGCAGGGCGGCCGCGTCCGGCTGGTCGCCGACGACGGCCCCGCGGCGCGGTACCGGGCCTTCCTCGCGGTGAGCCGCGGCCGGGCCGACGTCGTCGTGGGGACGCGCGCCGCGGCGTTCGCGCCGGTCGCGCGCCTGGGGCTCGCGGTCTGCTGGGACGACGCGGACGCGCTGCACGCCGAGCCGCGCGCCCCCTACCCGCACGCGCGCGAGGTGCTCGCGCTGCGCGCGTCGCACGAGGGCGCCGCGCTGCTGGTCGGCGGCTACGTGCGGTCGGTCCAGGCGCACCGCTGGGTGGCGGCGGGCACGGCGCACGCTCTCGTGCCCCACCGGGACGCCGTGCGCCGGGCCGCGCCGCGCGTGACGGCGCTGACGTCGGTCGAGCTCGCGCGCGAGGGCCCGGCCGCGGCGGCGCGGCTGCCCGCACCCGCGTGGCGCGCGGTCACCGAGGGCCTCGCGGCCGGCCCGGTGCTCGTCCAGGTGCCGCGCGCCGGGTACGTCCCCGCCGTGGCGTGCGGCACCTGCCGCGCCCCGGCGCGGTGCACGCACTGCAGCGGGCCGCTCGAGCTCACCGGGCCGACGGCGCCTCCGCGGTGCCGGTGGTGCGGTCGACTCGCGACCGCGTGGCGCTGCCCGGCCTGCTCCGGCACGACGCTGCGCTCCGTGCGGGTCGGGAGCGGACGCACCGCCGAGGAGCTGGGCCGCGCCTTCCCCGGCGTCCCCGTGCGCGTGTCCGGCGCCGCGACCGGCGTGCTGGCGCAGGTCCCCGACCGGCCGGCGCTCGTCGTCGCGACGCCGGGCGCTGAGCCGCGCGCGGCGGGCGGCTACGCGGCCGCCGTCCTCCTCGACGCCGCCGTCGTGACGTCGCGCGCCGGGCTCGAGGTCGCGGTCGACGCGCTGCGCACCTGGATGGGCGCGGCGGCGCTCGTGCGACCCGCCGGTGAGGGCGGCCGCGTGCTCCTCGTCGGCGACGCCGCGCCGCAGCCGAGCCAGGCCCTCGTCCGCTGGGACCCGGCCCACCTCGCCGAGCGCGAGCTCGTCGAGCGCGCCGAGCTCGGCCTCCCGCCCGCGGTCCACATGGTCGCGCTCGAGGGACCGCGCGACGCCGTCGAGGCCCTGCTCGCGCGGCTCGCGCTGCCCGACGGCGCCGTCGTCCTCGGCCCGCTCGCGGTCGAGGGCGCCGCGCCCGCGGAGGCCGTGCTGGACCCGGAGACCCGGCGGCCCGTGCGCGCCCTCGTGCGCTCGCCGTGGCCCGTCGCGGCCCGCACGACGGCCGCGGTCGCCGCGGCCGTCGCCACCCGGAGCGCACGCCGCGAGGCCGGCCCGGTCCGCGTCGTCGCCGAACCCCTGGAGGTCGTGTGACCGTCGACGCCGTCCTGTTCGACCTCGGCCAGGTCCTCGTGCGGTGGGACCCGTGGCTGCCGTTCCGCGGCCGCCACCCCGAGGCCGACGTCCGCCGGTTCTTCGACGAGGTCGACTTCGCGGCCTTCAACCACCGCCAGGACGCCGGGCGGCCCTGGGCCGAGGCGCGCGCGGAGCTGGAGGCGACCCACCCGCAGCACGTGGGACTGCTCGACGTGTACGTCGAGCACTTCGCGGAGGCCGTCCCCGGCCCGGTCGAGGGCGCCGACGCGCTCGTCGACGACCTGCGCGCCGCGGGCGTGCGCGTGCTCGGCCTCACCAACTGGTCGGCCGAGACGTTCCACGTCGCGCCCACGACCGCGCCCGTCGTCGGCCGCCTCGAGGACGTGCTCGTCTCGGGCCGCGAGGGCCTCGCCAAGCCCGACCCGCGGATCTTCGGGCTCGCGACGCGGCGCTTCGGGCTCGACCCCGCGCGGACGCTCTTCACCGACGACGCGCCGGTCAACGTCGACGCGGCGGCCCGGGCCGGGTTCCGCACCGAACTGTTCACGTCGCACGACGCGCTGCGCGGCACGCTGCGCGCGCTCGGCGTCGAGGTGCCCGCGTCGCCGCGGGCACCCGGCACCTGAGCCGGGGCGGCGGGCCCCGGGCCCGACCCTAGGATCGGGGGATGCGTCTGCTCTTCGCCGGCACCCCCGCGGTCGCCCTGCCGGCCCTGGACGCGCTCCTCGCCTCCCGGCACGAGGTCGTCGCGGTGCTCACGCGCCCGGACGCCCCGGCCGGACGCGGGCGGCGCCTCCAGCCCAGCCTCGTCAAGGTCCGGGCCCTCGAGGCCGGGCTGCCGGTCCTCGAGGCGTCCTCGTTGCGTGACGACGGCGTGCGCGCGGCGATCGCCGCGACCCGGCCGGACTGCGCGCCCGTGGTCGCGTACGGCGCCCTCCTGCCGCCCGCGGTGCTCGACGTCCCCCGCCACGGCTGGGTGAACCTGCACTTCTCGCTCCTGCCCGCGTGGCGTGGCGCCGCGCCGGTGCAGCACGCCGTCCTGCACGGCGACGAGGTCACGGGCGCGACGACCTTCCGGATCGACGCGGGCCTGGACACCGGGCCCGTGCTCGGGACGCTCACGGAGACGGTCCGGCCGCGCGACACGTCGGGCGACCTGCTCGAGCGGCTCGCGACGGCCGGGGCGGGCCTCCTGGTCGCGACCCTCGACGGGCTCGAGGACGGCGCCGTCGTCGGCGTGCCGCAGCCCGCGGACGGCGTCAGCCACGCGCCGCGCCTGGGCACCGAGGACGCGCGCGTGCGCTGGGAGCACCCCGCGGTGGCGACGGACCGGCGGGTGCGCGCTGTCACGCCCGCCCCCGGCGCGTGGACGACGCTCCCGGGCGGCGACCGCCTGCGCCTCGGGCCCGTCCGGCTGCACGCCGACGTCACCGACCTGGCCCCGGGCCAGGTCGCCGTGGGCCGGCAGGACGTGCTCGTCGGCACGGGCACCCACGCCGTGCGCCTCGGCGAGGTGGCGCCCGCGGGCCGGCGGCCGATGGCGGCGGCCGACTGGGCCCGCGGGTCGCGCGACCTCGACGGCGCGACGCTGGGGGAGCGGTGAGCGACCGGCACGGCCGGGCGGGCCGGCGCGGCGAGGGCGGGCCGGGCGGCGAGGGACGCCGCGAGGACGCCCGCGGCACGGGTCCGCGCGGCCGCGACCAGGGACGCCCGCCCCGGGACGAGGGGCGCGACGCGGCCGGTCGTCAGCGGGGTCGCGCGCGGCTCACGGGCGACGTCGCCCGCGGGGCCCAGGCACCCGCGGAGCGCGCGAGGACGGGTGACGCGGCGCGGCTCGCGGCGTTCGACGTGCTGCGCGAGGTCGCGGAGTCCGACGCGTACGCCAACCTCGTGCTGCCGCCCCTCCTGCGCCAGCGGGGGATCCGCGGCCGGGACGCGGCCTTCGCGACCGAGCTCGCGTACGGGACGCTGCGCCTGCAGGGCCGGTACGACGCCGTCGTCGAGATCGCCGCGAGGCGGCCGACGACGGCGATCGACCCGCCCGTGCTCGACGCGCTGCGCCTCGGTGTGCACCAGCTCCTCGGGATGCGCGTCCCCGCGCACGCGGCGGTCTCCATGACGGTCGGCCTCGTGCGCGGACGCATCGGCGCCGGGCCGGCCCAGTTCGCGAACGCCGTGCTCCGGCAGGTGTCGACCGCCCCGCTCGACCTGTGGCTCGACCGGGTCGCCGAGGCGGCGGGGGCCGACCCCCTCGACCGCGCCGCGGTGGTCCACAGCCACCCGGGGTGGGTCGTGCGGGCGCTGCGGCAGGCGCTCGTGGCCGACGCGCGCGACGGGTCCGAGCTCGACGCGCTGCTCGAGGCCGACAACGCCGCGCCCGCCGTGACGCTCGTCGCCCGCCCCGGGCTCGCGGACCGGTCGGCGCTCCTCGAGGCCGCGCCCTCCGCGGCACCGGGCCGGTGGGCGCCGACGGCGGTCGTGCTCGCGGGCGGCGACCCGGCGGACGTGCCGGGTGTCCGCGAGGGTCGAGCGGGCGTCCAGGACGAGGGCAGCCAGCTCGTCGCGCTCGCCCTGGCCGCGGCCGAGGTCGCGGGCGAGGACGCGCGGTGGCTCGACCTGTGCGCGGGTCCCGGCGGGAAGTCCGCGCTCCTCGGCGCCCTCGCCGCGGGCCGGGGGGCGACGCTCGTCGCCAACGAGGTCCAGCCGCACCGCGCGGGACTCGTGCGCGCGGCGGTCGCCGCGCTGCCGGAGGGCGTGGTCGAGGTGCGCTGCGCGGACGGCCGGACCGTGGGTGCGCAGGAGCCGGCGTCGTACGACCGCGTGCTCGTCGACGCACCGTGCACCGGCCTCGGCGCGCTGCGGCGGCGGCCCGAGGCGCGGTGGCGGCGCGCGCCCGCCGACATCGGCCCGCTCACCGAGCTCCAGCGCCGGCTCCTGGCGTCGGCGCTGGACGCGGTGCGCCCCGGGGGCGTCGTCGCGTACGTGACGTGCTCGCCGCACGTCGCCGAGACGCAGCTCGTCGTCACGGACGTGCTGCGCCGTCGCGACGACGTCGAGCAGCTGGACGCGCGCGAGGCGGTGCGCGCCGTGGTCGGCGGGCCGATCGAGCTGGGGCCCGGCCCGTGGGTCCAGCTCTGGCCCCACGTGCACGGCACCGACGCGATGCACCTCGCGCTGCTGCGCCGCACCTGAGCCGCGCACGCTGCGCCAGACTGTCGGCATGGACGTCCTCATCTCGCCCAGCATCCTGTCGGCCGACTTCGCGAACCTCGAGCGGGACCTCGGCCGGGTCGCGACCGCCGACATGGTCCACGTCGACGTCATGGACCAGCACTTCGTGCCGAACCTCACGCTCGGCCTGCCGGTGGTCGAGCGGCTCGTGCAGGTGTCGCCCGTGCCCGTGGACACCCACCTCATGATCGAGGACCCGGACCGCTGGGCGCCCGGGTTCGCCGAGGCGGGCGCCGCCTCGGTGACCTTCCACGCCGAGGCCGCGCGCGCCCCCGTGCGCCTCGCCCGCGAGCTGCGGCGCCTCGGCGCGCGCGCCGGGCTCGCGCTGCGACCCGCCACCCCGGTCGAGCCGTTCGTCGACCTGCTGCCCGAGGTCGACATGGTGCTCGTCATGACCGTCGAGCCCGGGTTCGGCGGCCAGTCGTTCCTCGACGTGACGCTGCCGAAGATCCGCCGGGCGCGCCGCGCGGTCGAGGAGGCGGGCCTCGACGTCTGGGTCGAGGTCGACGGCGGGATCTCCACCGAGACCGTCGAGCGCGCGGCCGAGGCGGGGGCGAACGTCTTCGTCGCCGGATCGGCCGTCTACGGTGCCGACGACGCGGCCGTGGCGATCGACGACCTGCGGCGCCTCGCCGCCGCCGCGCACCGGCACGCCTGACCGCCCCAGGCCCTCCGCGGGCGCCTGCGAGGACGCTCCGCTCCCTGTGGCACACTGGCGGCCGAACACGTACGTGCTCCGGGGTCGGTGAAAGTCCGAGCCGGCGGTGACAGTCCGCGACCCGTCCACGACCGTGCCGGCACCTCGGTGCCGGGACGAGCGGGGACGGTTGACCTGGTGGAACTCCAGGACCGACGGTGAAAGTCCGGATGGGAGGAAGCACGTGGCGTCGGCGACGGCACACGACGGTGCCGCCGTGACGTCCTCGCGACCCGTCGCGCACCCCCGGAGCTGAGCGCTCGAGGGAGGTGACCGTGACCGCACCGACGACGGCCGCGCCGACCCCGCCCGGGGCCAGCCCCGCCGAGCTCGCCGCGATGGACCGCGCCCTCGAGCTCGCCGCCGGCGGGCCCGCCCACGGGCCCAACCCGCGCGTCGGCGCCGTGCTGCTCGCGCCCGACGGGCGCACGCTCGGCGAGGGCCGCCACGAGGGGGCGGGGACGCCGCACGCAGAGGCGGCCGCGGTCGCCACGGCCCGGGCCGCGGGCGAGGACCTCCGCGGGGCGACGGCGGTCGTGACCCTCGAGCCGTGCGCGCACACGGGGCGGACCTCGCCGTGCGCGGCGCTCCTGATCGAGCACGGGATCGCGCGCGTCGTGCACGCGGTGGACGACCCGAACCCTGCGGCGGCCGGCGGGGGCGCCGCCCTCCGGGCCGCGGGCGTCGACGTCGTCGGCGGCGTGCGGGAGGACGCGGGGGAGGCGCTGCTGCGCGTGTGGCTGCACGCCGTGCGCACCGGCCGGCCCTTCGTCACGCTCAAGCTCGCGACGACGCTCGACGGGCGCGTCGCCGCCGCGGACGGCTCGAGCCGGTGGATCACGTCCGACGAGGCCCGCGCGCACGCGCACGCGCTGCGCGGCGAGGTCGACGCCATCGCGGTCGGCACCGGGACCGTGCTCGCCGACGACCCCGCGCTCACGGCACGCACGGCCGACGGCGACCTCGCGGCCCACCAGCCCCTGCGCGTCGTCGTCGGGTCGACGCCCGTGCCCGACGGGGCGCGCCTGCGCGGGCCGGGCGGGCCGCTCGTCGTCGAGCCCACGCGCGACCTCGCCGCCGTCCTGGCGCGGCTCGCCGAGCGCGAGGTCCGCCACCTGCTCGTGGAGGGCGGCCCGACGCTCGCCGCCGCGTTCCTGCGCGTGGGCCTCGTCGACGAGGTGCACGCCTACCTCGCACCCGTCCTGCTGGGCGCCGGCCCCGCCGCCGTCGCCGACCTGGGCATCGCCTCGATCGACGACGCGTTCCGGCTGCGGCCGAGGTCGCTGCGCGTGCTCGGCCCCGACGTCCTGCTCGTGGCCGACGTCCGGCACCCGCTGGACGACCGGCCCGCGCCCCACGACCAGGCCGCGCCCCAGCACCAGCCCGTGCCCCAGCACCAGCCCGTGCCCCACCACCAGCGCACCCCCCACGAGGAGAGCTAGATGTTCACCGGGATCGTCGAGGAGATCGGCACGGTCGTCGCGGTCGACCGCGGCGGGCAGGACGCGCGCCTCACGCTGCGCGGCGCCGTCGTCACCCAGGGCACGCGTCTGGGCGACTCGATCGCCGTCGACGGGGTCTGCCTCACGGTCACCGACCTCGACGGCGACGCGTTCGGCGTCGACGCCATGCCGGAGACCCTCGCGCGCAGCACGCTCGGAGGGCTCGTCCCCGGGGCCGCCGTGAACCTCGAGCGCGCCGTGCGCGCGGACGGCCGGCTCGACGGGCACCTCGTCCAGGGCCACGTGGACGGCACGGGCACCCTGCTCTCGCGCGCGCCGGGGCCGCGCTGGGACGACCTGCGGTTCGCGCTCCCGGCCGGGCTCGCGCGCTACGTCGCGGAGAAGGGCTCGATCGCCGTGGGCGGCGTCTCGCTCACGGTGACGGGCGTGGACGACGCCTCGTTCGGCGTCTCGCTCATCCCCACGACGCTCGCCGCGACGACGCTCGGCGCGCTCGTGCCCGGGGACACCGTCAACCTCGAGGTGGACGTCGTCGCCAAGTACGTGGAGCGGCTGCTGGGCGGCCGCGCCGGGGGACCCGCGTGATCCGGCTGGGCACGGTCGAGGAGGCTCTGGCCGAGCTGCGGCGCGGCCGACCCGTGCTCGTCGCCGACTCCCCGGACCGCGAGAACGAGGCCGACGTCGTGCTCGCGGCGCAGTCCGCGACGCCCGAGTGGGTCGCGTGGACGATCCGGCACTCGTCGGGCTACCTGTGCGCGCCGATGCCCGCGGCCCGCGCCGACGCGCTCGAGCTCCCGCTCATGGTGCCGCACAGCCAGGACCCGCGGCGCACGGCCTACACCGTCACCGTCGACGCCGCCGACGGCGTCACGACGGGCATCTCGGCCGCCGACCGCGCGCACACGCTGCGCGTCCTCGCCGACCCGGCGGCCGGGCCGCAGAGCGTCATCCGGCCCGGCCACGTGCTCCCGCTCCGCGCCGTGCCGGGCGGCGTCCTGCACCGCGGCGGGCACACCGAGGCCGCCGTCGACCTGTGCCGCCTCGCCGGGCTCGAGCCGGTCGCCGGCATCGCGGAGCTCGTGCACGACGACGGCACGATGATGCGTCTCGACGACGCGGCCGCCCTCGCGGCGACCGAGGGCCTCGTCCTGCTGACGATCCAGGACCTCGTCGCCTGGCGCCGCGAGCACGACGACGCCGTGCCCGACGCCGCGCCGCCCCGTGCCCGCGTGCACGCGACGGGGACGGCGCGCCTGCCCACGCGCCACGGCGTCTTCCACGTGCACGGCTACCGCGACCTCAGCACCGGCGCGGGGCACGTCGCGCTCGTGCCGGCCGAGGTCGCCGACGCGGCGCCCGTGCCGGCCGTCCGGGTCCACTCCGAGTGCCTCACGGGCGACGCCTTCGGCTCGCTGCGGTGCGACTGTGGCCCCCAGCTCGACGCGGCGCTCGAGCGCGTCGCGCACGAGGGCGGTGCGGTCGTGTACCTGCGCGGGCACGAGGGCCGCGGCATCGGGCTGCTCGCGAAGATCGAGGCGTACGCGCTCCAGGACGAGGGCCGCGACACGGTCGAGGCGAACCTCGAGCTCGGCCTGCCCGCTGACCGCCGCGAGTACGGCGCGGCCGCGGCCGTGCTCGCCGACCTCGGCCTGGCGCGCGTGCGCCTGCTGACCAACAACCCCGCGAAGGTCACGGGCCTCGAGGCCCACGGCGTCGTCGTCGACGAGGTGGTCCCGCTCGAGGTGGGACGCACCGTCGAGAACGCCGCGTACCTGCGCACCAAGGCGGTGGCGATGGGCCACCTGCTCACCCACCACGGCACCCCCGAGGAGGACCCGCGATGAGCGGAGCCGGCGCACCACGACTCACCCTGGACGGCACGGGCCTGCGCGTCACCGTCGTCGCCGCGAGCTGGCACACCGAGGTCATGGACGGGCTCGTCGCCGGCGCGCAGCGTGCGCTGGCGGCCGCGAACGTCACGGACGTGCGCCTGCTGCGCGTCCCGGGGTCGTTCGAGCTGCCGGTCGCCGCGGGCCGCGTCGCGCGCACGGGCGTCGACGCCGTCGTCGCCCTCGGCGTCGTCATCCGCGGGGGCACCCCCCACTTCGACTACGTCTGCTCGGCGGCCACGCAGGGCCTCACGGACGTCGCCGTGCGCACGGGCGTCCCGGTCGGCTTCGGCCTGCTGACGTGCGACGACGAGGCCCAGGCGCTCGACCGCGCGGGCCTGCCGGGCTCGAGCGAGGACAAGGGTGCCGAGGCCGCCGAGGCCGCGGTCGCGACGGTGCTCGCGCTGCGGGGCCTGTGATGCTCGACTGGCTCTTCGACGCCCAGCTCTCGGTCGCCGGCCACCCCATCCTCTGGCGCGAGGTGATCGGCAACCTCTTCGGGCTCGCGTCGGCCGTGGGCGGGATGCGCCGGCGCGTGTGGGCGTGGCCCGTGGGGATCGTCGGCAACGTGCTCCTGTTCACGGTGTTCCTCGGCGGGGTCTTCGACACGCCGCAGGCGAAGGACCTCTACGGCCAGGCGGGCCGCCAGGTCTTCTTCGTGGTCGTCGCCGTGTACGGCTGGGTGCGCTGGCGCCAGGCCCAGGGCGAGGGCGACGGGCCGGCCATCGTCCCGACCTGGGCGGGCACGCGCGGACGGCTCCAGCTGCTCGTGGGCGCCGCCGTGGGCACGGTGGTCTTCGCGCTCGTCTTCGGCGCGCTGGGCTCGTGGGGCCCGTGGGCCGACGCGTGGATCTTCACGGGGAGCCTGCTCGCGACGTACGGCATGGCGCGCGGGTGGACCGAGTTCTGGCTCGTGTGGATCGCGGTCGACGTCGTCGGCGTGCCCCTGCTGCTCCAGGCGGGGTACTACCCGTCGGCGGTCCTCTACGCGGTCTACGGCGGGGTCGTGCTCTACGGGTTCACCGTGTGGTTGCGCGCGCAGCGGGCGGGCCGGCCCGAGGCGGTCACCGCGTCGGCGGGCGCGGGCACGCTCGGGGTGGACGGCCCGGCCCCCGACCGCGAGGGCGTCTAGGCTCTGGCGTCGTGAAGACGTTCGACTCCCTGTTCTCCGAGCTCGCCGAGAAGGCGACCACCCGTCCGGCGGGCTCCGGCACCGTCGCCGAGCTCGACGCCGGGGTCCACGCCATCGGCAAGAAGATCGTCGAGGAGGCCGCCGAGGTGTGGATGGCCGCCGAGCACGAGGGCGCCGAGCGCACCGCGGAGGAGATCTCCCAGCTGCTCTACCACCTGCAGGTGCTCATGATCGCCCGCGGGCTCACGCTCGAGGACGTGTACGCCCACCTCTGAGCCGCGCCCCGCTGCGCGCCCTGCACGCACCCACGCCACGACCCGAACGAAGGACCCCGTGCTCCGCATCGCCGTCCCCAACAAGGGCTCGCTCTCCGAGCCCGCCGCCGAGATGCTCCGCGAGGCGGGCTACCGCCAGCGGCGCGACTCCCGCGAGCTCGTGCTGCCCGACCCGGACAACGACGTCGAGTTCTTCTTCCTGCGCCCGCGCGACATCGCGGTGTACGTGGGTGCGGGCACGGTCGACGTCGGCGTGACCGGCCGCGACCTGCTGCTCGACTCGGCGTCGCCCGCGGTCGAGCACCTGCCGCTCGGCTTCGCGCGCTCGACCTTCCGCTTCGCCGCGCCGGCGACCGAGGGACCCTCGGGCGTGCGCGACGTCGCCGGCCGGCGCGTGGCGTCGTCCTACCCCGTGCTCGTCGCGGCCCACCTGCGGGCGCACGGCGTCCAGGCGCGCGAGATCGTGCGGCTCGACGGCGCTGTCGAGACCGCGATCCAGCTGGGTGTGGCCGACGTCATCGCCGACGTCGTCGAGACCGGCACCACCCTGCGGGCCGCGGGCCTCGAGGTGTTCGGCGACCCGATCCTGCGCTCGGAGGCGGTGCTCGTGCGCCGCAGCGACGTCGACGAGCCCGCGGGGCTCGACGTCCTCACCCGGCGCCTGCAGGGCGTGCTCACCGCGCGCCAGTACGTGCTCATGGACTACGACGTGCCCCTGCACCTCGTCGAGCAGGCGGTCGCGATCACGCCCGGCCTGGAGTCGCCGACCGTGTCCCCGCTGCACAACCGCGAGTGGGCGGCCGTGCGCGCGATGGTCCGGCGCGACGAGACGAACCGCGTCATGGACGCCCTGTACGACGTCGGCGCGCGCGCGATCCTCGTGACGTCGATCCACGCCTGCCGGCTCTGACCGTGCCCGCGCCGACGCCCGACGGACCGCGCGCCGGGGACGAGCTGCACCGACCGTTCCGCCCGCGCGCGGCGCGGGTCGTCTCGCTCGTCCTGGGTGCGCTCGTGCTGGCGCTGATGATCGGCATCGCGGTGCTGCTCCCGCGCGTCGCGCCCGACCGCCAGTCGCCGCTCGACCTCGTCGGCATCGTGGGGTTCGGTGCGCTCGTCGCCTGGTTCCTGTGGCGCCAGGCGAGCGTCCGCGCGGTGCCGGACGCCGAGGGCGTCACGGTGCGCAACCTCCTCCTCACGCGCCGCGTCACCTGGGCCGAGGTCGTGTCCGTGCGCTTCGGCCACGGCCGGCCGTGGGTGCAGCTCGACCTGGCCGACGGCGACACGCTCGCCGTCATGGGCGTGCAGCGGGCCGACGGCCCGCGCGCCGACGCCGAGGCGCGGCGCATGGCGACGCTCGTCGCCCTGCACTCGCCGACCGCGCGCGACGACTGACGGCGCCCGCCGCCCGCCGGACCGCGCACGACGACGGCCGCGCCCTCCCGGACGCGGCCGTCGTCGTGAGAGCGGACGTCAGCCGCGGGTGATCGCGACGACGCTGCCGTCGGTGAAGAGGTTGCCCGTCACCGTCGAGATGGACGACGTGGTGAGCGGCATCGAGATCGCGCAGCGCGAGCGGACCATGTTGAGCCCGAAGGTGCTGTCGGTGATGCGCAGGCCGTTGACCGGCCCGTAGCTCTTCTCGGCCACGTTGATGGTGCACGCCCCGTTGTCGACGCGGTTGCCGCTGAACGTGAAGTTGGCGACCCTGCCGGCGTCCTGGGTGATCATCACGGCCGCGTTGTGGGTGTCCTCGAGGACCGAGTTGCGGATGGTGATGTTGGTGCCGGCCTGGATCTGGACGTTGTCGTCGTGGGTGGGGGTGTTCCCGTAGTTGGGGTCCTGGAGGTAGTAGAGGTTGTCGTGCAGCCAGGAGTTC
>NZ_JADDKQ010000012.1 GCF_016464425.1 Actinotalea solisilvae | reverse complement strand
CGTCCCCGCGCGCCGCGGCCGTCGAGGCGCGGCGAGCACGCTCCGCGGCGACGGCGCGGCGCGCGCGGGCCGGGGAGGGAGGGGAGGGGCGGAGGGTCGGGGGCGCGCCCGCCGGCCCGAGCCCGGTCGCGACCGTCGGCGCGGTGGGGCGAGGACTCAGGGGTGCGGGACGCGGGAGCGGCGGTCGCCTGAGCAGGCCACGGCGGCCACCCCGCAACCCGCGGTGACGTCCCGCATCGCTCGCTCCTCGTCCGGACCCCGACCGCGGTCAGCGCGGTCGACGCGACGATCGTACGCGAAGGGCTCGCCCGCACGGCGTCGCACGGGGCAGGCCGAGGGCCCGGGACCGTGCGGTCCCGGGCCCTCGGTCGTCGGTGTGCGTCAGGACTCGCCGTCGTGCGCGTGGCCGCCGTCGCTGCCGACCGTGCCCTCGGGACCGGCCGGCGCGGGGATCGTGAACCGCCCCGGCACCTTCTTGCCCACGACCCCGTTGACCGTCTCGGTCGAGTACGCGTAGGTGAGGACCGCCGTCGCGATGGCGTCGGAGTTCACGTCGAGAGCCTCGAGCGAGAGGTTGTCGATCGTGTCGCACGCGAGGTGGTAGCACGGGTCGAACTGCTCGCCCGGGGTGCCGCCCCAGATCTCCGCCTGCTCCTCGGTCTTGACCACCTCGGCGCCCGTGAACAGCCCGCCCGCGGGGATGCCGGCCAGGATGAACGCCTGGTAGTCGCTGCGCCCGCTGAACTCGGCGTCGTCGTAGGGGATGCCCATCTTCGTGTAGTAGCCCTCGAAGAGGTCCTCGATCTGGACCGACCCCTCGGGCACGACGACGGGCGCCGGGAAGCCGGACTGGTCGCCGTCGTAGACCATGAAGATGTAGTTGGGCGACGCGACCATGTCGAAGTTCAGGTAGAGCGCGATCTCGTCGAGACCCGCCTGGTCGAGCCCGGCGACGTACGCGCGCGAGCCGAGCAGCCCGCTCTCCTCGGCGCCCCACCACGCGAAGCGCAGCGTGTTCTGCGGCGTGAGCGTGCCGAGCTGCTCGGCGATCTCGATGAGGGCGGACGAGCCGCTGCCGTTGTCGTTGATGCCCGGTCCCCGCTGGACCGAGTCGAGGTGGGCCCCGGCCATGACGACGTTGTCCGGGTTGCGGCCCGGGAGCTCGGCGATGACGTTGACCTGCGGGCGCTGCTCGGGCGGGTCGACCTTGACCCGCGCCGTCGAGCCGGCGGCCGCGAGGGCGACGCCGTCGGCGAACGACGCGCCCACGACGGGGATCGAGGCCGGCGTCTGGTTCTCGCCGAGCAGCGTCCCGGTGATGAGGCCCGAGCGGTCGGGCGTGTTGCCCTGGTTGAAGATGATCACGGCCTCGGCGCCCGCCTCCTGGGCGTTGATCGCCTTGATCCCGAACTCGCACGTCCCGCGCTGGATGAGCGCGATGTCGGCGGGGCCGCTGAAGTCCAGGCCGACGAAGTCGGCGTCCTCGCAGCCGCTGGTCACCGGCGCGTACGGGGGCGTGAGCACGACGTCGACCGGCACGACCTGCCCGGTGACCTCGCCGTAGCCGGTGGCCGTGAACACGCCGGTCTCGTAGGTCGCCGAGACGGGCGTGACCTGCTCGAGCTCGGCCGGGGCGACGAAGGTGAAGTCGAACTCGTCGAGCTCCACGGTCCAGCCCGCGGCCTCGAGGCGCTCGACGACGTACTCGACGCTCGCGGTGTAGCCCGTGGTGCCGGCTGCGCGGTTGCCGCCGTTCGCGTCGGCGATGGCCTGGAAGGCCTGCTGGTGCTCGAGCACGCCCTCGACGCGCACGCACTCGAGGAGCTTCTGGTAGGTGTTGTTGGTGCGGGTGTCGCACGCGCTGGTCGAGGGCGCGGCCGCTGCCGGTCCGGCCGCGACGGTCGCGGCGGCGACGAGAGCGGAGGTGGCGAGCGCGATCGGCGCGCGCCTCCTGTCCTGCGTGGGGAGCATCGTCGGTCCCTTCGATCGGGGCGCCCAGGTGTCGCCCGATCTCTCGGACGATAGGTCAGACGCCGCCTCCCGTACACCCATTCGGGTGAACGGACGGCCTCACCGGGGCAGCGACCGGAGCGATCGTGGCCACCGCGCATCCGTCGCGGCGCCTGCCGGCGTAGTGCCTGTGAGGTCCGGGACCGCCCGGACCCGGACCCGCACCCTCGGAGGTCACCATGTCCAGGAAGCTCGCCACCGCCCTCGCCACCTCGGCCGTCCTCGTCGGCTCCGTCCTCGTCGCGGCGCCGGCCACCGCGGCCCCCGCCGACGCCGGGGCCGCGTGCGTCCAGGCAGGCCTGGGGACGCTCAAGGACCTCGGCCTGCTGCAGGCCGCGGCGCAGAAGACCGTCGACTACTCGACCCTCGCCGACCCGGTGGACGGGCCGATCTTCGCCGAGCTGCCCGAGGGCAGCTACCTCTCGCTCGGCCAGGTGGTGAAGCTCCACCGGACGAGCCCCGAGCTCTTCGCCTGGTGCGGCTGAGCCTCACGCGGTGAGGCCGGCGTGCGGGGGTGGCGCGGTCGACCGGGGACGGTCGGCGGCGTCATGCGAGGGGAACCCGCGCGCCGGCCGCAGCCCGAGCACGGCTCACAGGACCGTGAAGCCGTCGGGCAGCCCGCGCCGCCCGGTGGCGGCGAGCAGCAGCGGGCCCGCGAGGTCGGGGGCTCCCGCGGCGAGGTCCGCGACCAGGCGCAGGGCCTGCGCCGCCGGGCGGGCGGGCGGCTCGGCGGGCTCGCCGAGCGCTGCCGCGAGGTCGAGCGTGTGGACCACGAGCTCGAACGTGCGCGTGGGCACGTAGTCGGCCAGGCGCATGCCCCCGGCGACCGTGGTGACGAGCTCGGTCCCGTCCGTCCGGTCGAGCAGCGGCAGCACACGCGCCGCGATGGTCGCGACGGCGGCCGCCGGGTCCGCCCCGAGGGCCGCGCCGGCGTCCCGCCCCCGCTGGGCGACGTCGGGCCCGGCCGCGATCGCGCGCGTCGCGCGGTAGTACTCGACGGTCGTCGGGACGTCGACGCTTGCGGCCGGCGTGGCGAGGTACGCCTCGATCGTGAGCAGCGACCGGCTCGTGTGGCCGACGAGCGCGCGGACGTCCCACTCGCCGAGCCCGGGATGCGACCAGCGGTCGCCCACGAGCGCTGCGGTCGCGACGAACCACGCCGCCGCCTCGGCGACGACGCCGCGTGCCTCGGTCCAGGTGGGGCCCATGGCGTGACTATGGCAGCCCGGGTGCCGGCGGTCGACGTCGGCCCGTGTGCGGCGCGGCCCCGTGCACCGGAACGGCGCGACGTGTGCCCGCAGCGGCCTCAGCCGTCGCGGCGCTCGGCGAGCGCCGCGCGCCAGGCGAGGTCCCGGTGGATCCGCTCGGGCGCCAGGCCGGCCGCCGCGAGCACCGCGAACATGACCTCGGGCGGGTGCGCGAACGCGCGGTACTCGCGTCCCACGAGGCGCTGACGCGCCGCGTCCAGCGCGACGACGCCGCGCGTGAGCAGGGTGCGCGGCGGGTAGGAGAAGACGAGCAGGCGCCGGGCGCGCGACGCCGCCGCGCCCAGCAGACGCCGGTAGTCCGGGTAGCAGCAGACGACGCGGTGCAGGACGACGACGTCCGCGTCGTCCGCCGCGTCCGCGTCGACGGCCAGGTCCGCGATGCGGCGCGTCACGCGGCCCGTGAGGCCGGCCTCCGCGACCAGCCGCGCGGCCTCCGCGTCGTAGGCGGGCGAGAGCTCGAGGTTGGTCGCGGTCGCCGCGCCGCGCCGCAGGAGCTCGAGGTGGATCGCACCGACCCCGCCGCCGATCTCGAGCACGCTCGCGCCCTCGATGCCGCGCCGCTCGAGCGCCGACACCATCGCCTCGGCGGACCGGCTCAGGCCCTGCGAGCGATAGGCGGCCGCGCTGCGTCGCGCGAACCGGTCGTCGAACTCCCGGTCGCACCCGCGGGGGTCGCAGCAGTCGGCCACGGGGGCATCCTCCTCCTGGGCCGGGCGCTGCGTCGCCCCAACTCGGGGCGATCCGCGGGCTACGGCTCGAACCTGCGCCAGCGGCCCTCGGAGACGACCTCGACGGTGCCGTCGACGACCTGGATCGCCGTCTGCTCGTCGATGGCGTAGGACGGGACGTCGAGGCCGGCGGCCCAGCGCTCGGCGTGCGCCATGGTGTTGCTCGGGAAGGCGTCGAGGTGGGGGAAGATCGCGAAGTCGACGACGCCCAGCGTGCGGTCGTCCGGCGCGCCGGCCCACTCGACGAAGAGGTCGCCGATGCGTGGCGTCATGACCATGCTGCCCGCGCTCACCCCCACCCAGACCGTGTGGGCCAGCGACGGCAGCAGGTCGGCCAGCCCCGACTCGCGCACCCAGTGGCTCAGGAACGTCGCGTCACCGCCGTCGACGAGCAGCACGTCGGCCTCACGCACCCAGGGCACCCAGCGCTCCGCGCCGATGCTCGGCAGCGCCGTGAGCTCGAGCACGCCGAGCGACGCCCAGCCCAGCCCCGTGAGGTGCTCGAACCCCGGCGCTGCGGAGACGAGACCCGCCACGCTCGCCGGACCGCACATCGGGTGGCCCCACTGGGCCGTCGGCACGCACAGCGCGCGCGACTCGGCGACGGGCGTGCCGAGCAGCCGCTCGAGCGCGGCGTGGATGCTCGGGTTGGTGACGCCGCCGGACGTGAGCAGGAGCTTCACGAGTGCCTCCTCGTGGGTTCGTGGGACGAGGGGTGCAGACCCGGGCGGGGACGAGAAGTCATCGCCACGACGAGTCGGGGATCTCACCTGCGGTCAGGTCGATGTCCGCCGGCCCTCGCTCCGTGGCCATGCGGCGTCGCCTCAGGGGGACCGCGTGCCGAGTGACGGAACCAGCCACCAGGCCTGCGACTCATCAGTACGTTGACGCTGCCGGCACTGCCGCCGCCAACGACCAGCGTCCCGGGGGAAAGGTGCATCGCACTCGCGCTCGCCGCATCACCGGGCCGACCGCCAGGCCCGCGCACACGCTGCGTCTGCTGACGCCGGGCACCCTCACCCCCGGTACGACCGGGCCACAGGCGACCGCGCTCGTCGGTACCACCCGCGTCGCCCCCGCCGCCCTGGTCGAGGTCAGGACACCGGGCACCGTCCGTGTCGACGGGCCTGCCGAGCTCGCGGCGACCATCGCGGCCGGGCGGGTCGCGGCGACCGGTGCGATCACGGTCAGGTCCCGATGAGCGCCGGAGAGGGCCACGTGGACCCACGGCGGCCCAGGTACGGGCCCCTGGTTGCTGCGTGCCTGCTGAGCCTGCTGGTCGCAGGCCTCGCAGCCTTCATCGGGCACCTGGCGGGTGGCTCGTTCGCGGGCAAGGACCCGGAGCCGGCTGCCGCGTGGATCGGCTGGGGCATCGCCGGCATCGCCCTGGGGGCACCCGTCGCCGGCCTTCCGAAGCTCGGGTTCGCGGTGCGTCGGCCTGTCGCGTTCGCGGCGGGCACCGTCGTGGCCCTCGCGGTCACGGTCGCGGGCGCGTCCTACTCCACCCTGGTGCCGTGAGTCGCCGCCTCGCGACGTCGCACTGACCCAGGGCACGGCGAACGCCCGTCCCGGAGCCCCTGGGGGCCTTCGTCGTGGTGCTGGGGTCAGGTCCCGGCACCGGCGTGGAGCTGGTGCGAGGACCTCTGGTCCGACCGAGCACGGAGCCAGTCGTCCGAGCGCAGCGAGGCCCGCCCCCAGCAGGGGAACGGGCCTCGTGGCAATCACCAAGGACGTCGTCGCGATCGCGACGACCTCCGTGTGTGGAGGTGGCGGGAATCGAACCCGCGTCCGATGGCAGTGAAACAGGTCTTCTCCGGGCGCAGTCTGCTGATGATTTTCTCAGCCCCAGCGATCACGCAGACGAGTCGCTGACGGGCTCAGCCGTCTGAGAGTCCCCGCAGCGCCGACGGCGAACGCTGCGAGCAGTGGCTCTCTAGATGACGCCAGACACTGAGTCGAGAGCTACCTCAGGCTGACGGACTTCAGGACTCGCTCAGGCGGCGAGTGCGAAGTCGGTGCGCTTGGAATCGGCACCTATGGGTTTGCAGGGAGCGTTAATGAGATAACCCTGCATCCTCAGCCCGCTTCTCCTGGAACGACGACCATCGTCGAAACCGATCACCCCCTGTGCAGTTGTCAACTACCCGGCCCGGGACGAGGTCCGCGGATCGAGCAGGTCCAGCGTACGGCACAACGCGCCCGCCGTCGCCGGCATTCCCCGAGGTCAGCCGTGCGGGGGCCGGTTCTGGAACGACGCCGGCGCCGCGGGCGCCGGATCCGTTCCAGGACCGGGTCCTCGCGTGCTAGGCGGTCGCCTTGGCGCGGTAGAGGTCGTGGTCAGCGGCGCGGAACCAGTCGTCGAAGTCCTCGCCGCGCCAGGTCGCGACGCCTGCCGACCACGCGCACAGGTCCGACCGCAGGCGCTCGAGGACCGGGGCGGCGTCGGCGGCGTCGGTGCGGGGGAGCAGGAGCATGAACTCGTCGCCGCCGTACCGTCCGACGACGTCGTCGGCCCGCAGGGCCCGGCGCCAGCTGCGCGCGAGGCCGGACAGGACGGCGTCCCCGGCCGCGTGCCCGTGGACGTCGTTGATGAGCTTGAAGTCGTCGAGGTCGACGACGGCCAGCGTGAGCGGGCGGCCCGAGCGCGCCGCGCGCGCCATCTCGAGCTCCGCGGCGACCCGGAACGCACGCCGCGACAGCGCGCCCGTGAGCTCGTCGGTCGTCGCCTCGAGGCGCAGGTCGACGATGCGTCCGTTGAGCACGAGCGCCATGCTCGCGATGGTGGCCATGAGGAAGAACCACGTCTGCGGGGCCGACGTCGCACCGGACGCCCACAGCCCGACGCCCAGGCCGGCACCGATCCCCGTGAGGTGGCGAAGCAGCAGACGGCGACGGTGGAACGCCGCCGAGAAGATGCCGATCCACAGGAACGAGATCGCGGTGACGATGGTCCCGTTCGGCGTCGTCGAGGCACCCACGCACAGCGAGACCAGCGCCGTCGCGGTGCCGAGCACGGTGTGCAGGTGCCACGCCCGCGCGCGGGCGTCTGCACGGTGGAGCGCGAGCGCGAGGCCGAGCGCGACGACGCACAGGACCGCGCCGAGCGTGCGAGGCGCCGTCGGGCTGAAGGGCACGAGCGCGGTCACGCCGACGACGGCGCCCGCGAGCAGGCACGCCCGGGCGAGCACGCGTGCCTCGTCCCGGCGGGTCAACCGCCCCTGACTACGTGCTCCCACGTCCGCTCCTCGCGGGCCGCCCCCGCGGCCCTCACCGGTTTCATCGGCGTCCTCGACGGCGGCGTGAGCGCCGGACGTCACCGTCTCGACGGGCGGGCACCCGCTCCGAGCGCGGCCCGCGGGACAGAGGCCGCCGGCCAGCGGGTGAGGGGTCAGGCGTTCTTGCGCAGGCTCATCGCCGCCTGGGCCTCGCGGTTCTCCTGCCGCTCGCGCAGCGCGTGGCGCTTGTCGTACTCCTTCTTGCCTCGCGCGAGCGCGATCTCGACCTTGGCCCGGCCGTCGACGAAGTAGAGGGCGAGCGGGACGATCGTGCGGCCCTTCGCCTGGCTCTCGCGCTCGAGCTCCTCGATCTGGCGCCGGTGCAGGAGCAGCTTGCGCTTGCGCCGGGGCGCGTGGTTGGTCCAGGTGCCCTCGGTGTACTCCGGGATGTGGACGCCCTCGAGCCACGCCTCGCCGCGGTCGATGCTCGCGAAGCCGTCGACGAGGGACGCCCGGCCCGCGCGGAGCGCCTTGACCTCGGTGCCCGTGAGCACGAGACCCGCCTCGAACGTGTCGTCGATGTGGTAGTCGTGCCGCGCCTTCTTGTTCGACGCGACGAGCTTGCGTCCCGTCTCCTTGGCCATGCCACCAGGCTAGGGGATGGGTGCGACAGCGGTCGCCCGAGTTCCCGGCGACCGGAGCCGGGTCAGCCGCTGATCATCGGGCGGGGGTCGACCGTGCTGCCGTCCACGTACACCTCGTAGTGCAGGTGGCACGCGGCCGACGTCCCGGTGTTGCCGGCGTAGCCGATGAGCTGGCCCTGCGACACGGACTGCCCGGCGGAGACCGCGAAGCTGGTCATGTGGTTGTAGCTCGCCATGAGCGACGAGCCGTTCCAGTACCCGTGGTTGAGCATGACCTGGTTGCCGAAGCCGCTGCGCGCACGCGCCCACTCGACCGTCCCGCTCGCGGCCGCGTAGAGCGGGGTCCCGCAGTAGGTGCGGATGTCCGTGCCGGCGTGCAGGCGCCAGTAGTGCAGGATCGGGTGGAACCGCATGCCGTAGTCCGAGGTCACGACCATCGGGCTGACCGAGCTCGGGTTGATGAACGGGCGCGCGGCGGTCGACCCCTGGGACGGCGCCGGACGGCCCGCGGCGGCAGCGGCCGCCGCCTCCTCGCGACGCCTCTGCTCCTGCGCCGCGACGATCGCCTGGAGGTCCGCCTCGAGCTGGGCCTGCTGCGCGGCGAGCTGCTGCTCCTGCTGGAGCATCGTCGCCTTGGCCGCCTCGATCTCCGCCGCCTTGGCCGTGGCCTGCGCCTGGAGCTGCTCGAGCTCGAGCTTTCGTGCCTCGGCGGCCGCGCGCGCCGCCTCGGCCTCGACGACCTTGGCGTCGGCCTCGGCCTTGAGGGCCGTGATCTCCTCGCGCACCGCGGTGAGCCGCACCTGTCGGTTGCGGTTGACGCCGTTGATCTGCTCGAGGTCGCGCAGCGCCTGGGTCTGGGTGCGCAGCGCCGTCGACGCGAGCGCCGACTGCTCGACGAACTCCTCGCTGCTCGTGGCGTCGAGCACGGCCGAGAGCGAGGACTGCGTCATGTCGCCCTTGTAGGCGTTGCGCGCCATCTGACCGATCGCCACGCGGGTCTGGTCGGCGCGCTCGGTGTCGGTCGCGATCTGCGTCGTGATCGTCGCCTCCTCCGCCTCGGCGACGACGAGGCGCTCGGCGATGATCGCCGCCTCGCGCTGGAGCCGCGCGAGCGTCTCCTCCGCGACGGCGAGCTGCTGCTCGGCGACGGGGATCTGCGCCTGGATGCCCTGGAGCTCGGCGTACGCCTGCACCAGCGCGGCGTCCGTGTGCTCGAGCTCGGTCTGCAGCGCCTCCATCGCGGCGTCGACGGCGGCCTGGTTCGCCTCGTTCTGCGCGCGCTGGTCGTCGTACTCGTCGGCCGACGCCGGCACGGTCGTCAGCGCGAGCGCGGCGACGAGCAGCATCGCCCAGGGCGCACGCAGGCGTCGGGCGAGGCGACGGGGGAGGGAGGTCCGGCTCGGCATGGGCGTCACACCTTCGTGTATCGGCTCAGGGTGACGACGCTTGACACCGCGGCGAGCCCGATCGCGACGACGAGCAGCACGGGCGCGAGCGTCCAGACCGCGTCGGTGCCGATGTACTGGACGAACTGCACCTCGCCCGCGAGCCAGTCCTCGACGAGGTACCGCACCCCGAACCACAGGCCGGCGACGGAGAGCGCCGCCCCGATCGTCGCCGCGATCGCGCCCTCGAGCATGAACGGCAGCTGGATGAAGAGGTTGGACGCGCCGACGAGGCGCATGATCCCCGTCTCGCGGCGCCGGCTCATCGCGGACAGCCGGATCGTCGTCGTGATGAGCAGCACCGCGGCGAGGAGCATGACGGCGGCGAGCCCGGCCGCGACGAGGCTGGACCGGTTGAGCACGAGGATGAGCGGCTCGATCACCTGCCGCTGGTCGCGGACCTCCTCGACGCCTGCCACGCCCGTGAAGGCGTCGGAGACCACCTGGTACTGCTCGGGGTCGACCAGCGCGACGCGGAACGACGCCTGGAGCTGGTCGGCGGTGACGCCCTGCGCCCACCACTCGTCCGCGAAGCGCTCCTGGAACGCGACGTACGCGTCGTCCTTGCTCTCGTAGTAGACCTGCTCGACGTAGGGCGCGAGCGACTCGGACTCGAGCTGGTCGCGCAGCACCTCCGTCTGCTCGGGCGTGATCTCGCCGCCCGCGCACGTGGGGGAGTCGGAGTCGCTCGGGCACAGGAAGATCGAGACCTCGACCTTGTCGTACCAGTCGTCCTTCATCTGGTCGATCTGCAGCTGGAGCAGGCCGGCCGCGCCGACGAAGGTGAGCGACACGAAGGTCACGAGGACGACCGAGATCGTCATCGAGAGGTTGCGGCGCAGGCCGAGGCCGATCTCGGACAGGATGAACTGGAGTCGCATGGTTCCTCAGCGGGTCGATCCGTAGACGCCGCGCGACTGGTCGCGGACGAGCTGCCCGTCGTCCAGCTCGATGACGCGCTTGCGCATCTGGTCGACGATCTCGTCGTCGTGGGTGGCCATGACGACCGTGGTGCCGGTGCGGTTGATCCGGTCGAGCAGGCGCATGATCCCGACCGACGTCGTCGGGTCGAGGTTCCCGGTGGGCTCGTCGCACAGGAGGATCGAGGGCCGGTTGACGAAGGCCCGCGCGATCGCGACGCGCTGCTGCTCGCCGCCCGAGAGCTCGTGCGGGCGGCGCTTCTCCTTGCCGCCCAGACCGACGAGCTCGAGCGTGTCCGGCACGGTCGTCATGATGTGGTGGCGCGGCTTGCCGATCACCTGGAGCGCGAACGCGACGTTCTCGAAGACCGTCTTGTTGGGCAGCAGGCGGAAGTCCTGGAAGACCGCGCCGATCTGCCGCCGCAGGTGCGGGACCTTCCAGGTCGACAGCGTCGAGAGGTCGCGCCCGGCGACGTAGACCGTGCCGGCCGTCGGGCGCTCCTCGCGCAGCACGAGCCGCAGGAAGGTCGACTTCCCCGAGCCGGACGCGCCGACGAGGAAGACGAACTCCCCGCGCTCGACCTCGAGGTCGACGGCGTCGAGCGCCGGGCGGGCGCCGCGCGCGTAGACCTTGGTGACGTTCTCGAATCGGATCACAACGTGGAGCCAGTCGTCGGGGGCGGGGGCCGTGGCGGTCGTCGCCGCGACCGCACCGTTTCGAGCGTAAGCAGGCACGACGACGCCTCCGGGCGGGACACGCCGCCGTCACCCGACCTGTGAACGCGCCCCAGGCGTCGTCGTGCGCCGTACCCCCACATACCGGGCACCCCCCGGGCCCGGATGCTCGGTTCCGAGCGTCCGTGCAGCCGGAGGTGTCCTGGACGTGCCGATGTGCACGGACGCTCGCGTTCGAGCGTCCGTACCCGGGGGCCGGGGGTCAGGAGTCGGCGCCCCCGCGGCGGCGCCAGCGGATGCCGGCCTCGATGAAGTCGTCGATGTCGCCGTCGAACACGGCCGACGGGTTGCCGACCTCGTGCTCCGTCCGCAGGTCCTTGACCATCTGGTACGGCTGGAGGACGTAGGAGCGCATCTGGTCGCCCCAGCTCGCCTTGATGTCGCCCGCGAGCTCCTTCTGCGTGGCCTTCTCCTCGGCCTGGCGCAGCAGGAGCAGCCGCGACTGCAGGACGCGCAGGGCGGCGGCGCGGTTCTGGATCTGGCTCTTCTCGTTCTGCATCGACACGACCGTGCCGGTCGGCAGGTGGGTGAGGCGCACGGCGGAGTCGGTCGTGTTGACCGACTGGCCGCCGGGGCCCGACGAGCGGAACACGTCGACCTTGAGCTCGTTCTCGGGGATGTCGATGTGGTCGGTCTGCTCGATGAGCGGGACGACCTCGACCGCGGCGAACGACGTCTGACGGCGGCCCTGGTTGTCGAACGGCGAGATGCGCACGAGGCGGTGCGTCCCCGCCTCGACCGAGAGGTTGCCGAAGGCGTACGGCACCTTGACCTCGAAGGTCGCCGACTTCAGGCCCGCCTCCTCCGCGTAGGACGTGTCGAGCACGGCGGTCGGGTAGCCGTGGCGCTCGGCCCAGCGCAGGTACATGCGCAGGAGCATCTCGGCGAAGTCGGCCGCGTCGACGCCGCCCGCGCCCGCGCGGATGGTCACCACGGCCTCGCGGGAGTCGTACTCGCCGTTGAGGAGCGTGCGGACCTCGAGCGCGCCGAGGTCCTTGCGCAGCGTGACGAGCTCCGCGTCGGCGTCGGCGAGCGTGTCGGCGTCGTCCTCCTCCTGCGCCATCTCCACGAGCGTCTCGAGGTCCTCGAGGCGCTGCTCGAAGCCCGCGATGCGGTCGAGCTCGGACTGCGCGTGCGAGAGCGCGGACGTCACCTTCTGGGCGGCCTCCGCGTCGTCCCACAGGTCCGGGGCCGAGGCCTTCTCGGAGAGGTCGGCGATGCGGGCCCGCAGGGCCTCGGGGTCGCTCACGGCGCTGATGGTGCCGAGGGTCGCGCGCAGCGCGGCGATCTCGGAGGGGAAGTCGGTGGCTGCCACGACCGTCCAGGCTATCCGAGCCCGCGGGCCCCGCGCTCCGCGGCCTCTTGCCAGCGGGGTACGGGACGCACCTAGGATCTTCGGCAGGCGAACAAAGTCCCGGCGCGCCCGCCACCCCCTTGAGTCGAAGACGAGCGAGATGACCGCCTCCACCCACGTCCCCGGGACCGTCGTGCCCGCCGCCGAGCCGCTCCACGACGGCTGGTGGCTCCAGGCGGTCGACGGACCGTTCCCCGACGCGCTCCGCGACCGCGCCGTGCCGGCCACGGTGCCGGGCAGCGCGCACACCGACCTGCTCGCGGCGGGCCTCATCCCCGACCCGTACCTCGACCGCAACGAGGAGGCGCTCGTCTGGGCGCACCGCACCCACTGGCGCTGGACGACGGCGTTCGCCGCGCGTGCCGCCGCCGACGGCGAGCGCGTCGACCTCGTGCTCCAGGGGCTCGACACGGTCGCGACGGTGGACCTCAACGGCACCGTCGTCGCGCGCACCGCGAACATGCACCGCTCGTACCGCGTCGACGTGCGGGACCTCCTCGCCGACGGGGAGAACGCGCTCACCGTCGACGTCCGGCCAGCGATCGAGCACGCCGAGGAGCTGGAGCGGACGCTCGGCCGGCGCGCCCACGTCTACGACCACCCGTTCAACATGGTCCGCAAGATGGCCTGCTCGTTCGGCTGGGACTGGGGGCCCGACCTCCAGACGGCGGGCATCTGGCGCCCGGTCGCCCTCGAGCGCTGGCGCGTGGCCAGGCTCGCCCAGGTCCGCCCGCTCGTCACGGTCGACG
The DNA here is from genome assembly GCF_016464425.1 of Actinotalea solisilvae. GTDB lineage: Bacteria > Actinomycetota > Actinomycetes > Actinomycetales > Cellulomonadaceae > Actinotalea > Actinotalea solisilvae. The sequence continues at coordinate 3,511 of NZ_JADDKQ010000012.1, read as the reverse complement.
ACGTCGCCGGGGACCGGCCCACGGGCCGCGTCGCGGTGCACGTCGAGGTCGAGCGCTCCGGGCTCGGCGACGACGACGTCGACCTCACCCTGCGCGCCGAGGTGGCCGGACGCTCCGCCGAGGTCGTCGTGCCCGCGGGCGCCCACGCCGCGGTCGTGGAGGTCGAGGTGCCCGACGTCGCGCTGTGGTGGCCGCGGGGCTACGGCCAGCAGCCGCTGCACGACCTCGCCGTGACGCTCGCGCGACCGGGCGGGGAGACGCTCGGCCTGGTCGAGCGCCGGATCGGGTTCCGCACCGTCGAGGTGGACCGCACCCCCGACGAGCACGGCACGCCCTTCACGATCGTCGTCAACGGTCGACCTGTCTTCGCCAAGGGCGCGAACTGGATCCCGGACGACCACCTCCTCACGCGCGTCGACCGGGACCGGTACGCGCGGCGCCTCAGGCAGGCCGTGGACGCGAACCTCAACCTCCTGCGGATCTGGGGCGGCGGCATCTACGAGAGCCACGACCTCTACGAGCTGTGCGACGAGGCCGGCGTCCTCGTGTGGCAGGACTTCCTCTTCGCGTGCGCGTCGTACCCCGAGGAGGAGCCGCTGCGCAGCGAGGTCGAGGCCGAGGCCCGGGAGAACGTCGTGCGCCTCATGGGCCACCCGTCGCTCGTCCTGTGGAACGGCGCGAACGAGAACGTGTGGGGCTACTGGGACTGGGACTGGTCCGAGCAGCTCGCGGACACCACGTGGGGCCTGGGCTACTACACGGCGCTGCTGCCCGGGATCGTCGCCGAGCTCGACCCGACGCGGCCGTACTCGATGAACAGCCCGTACTCGCCGGGCTCCGACGTCAGCGGCACGCACCCCAACGACCCGGACCACGGCACGCACCACGAGTGGGAGTGCTGGAACCGCCGGGACTACGTGCACTACCGCGACGACGTGCCGCGGTTCTGCTCCGAGTTCGGCTGGCAGGGGCCCGCCACGTGGGCGACGCTCACGCGCGCGGTGCCGGCCGACGCGCTCGCGCAGGACTCGCCGGCCTTCCTGCTCCACCAGAAGGCCGAGGACGGCAACGGCAAGCTCGAGCGGGGGCTCGCGCCGCACCTGCCCACGCCCCAGGCGTTCGAGGACTGGCACTGGGCGACGTCGCTCAACCAGGCACGCGCCGTCCGCTTCGCCCTCGAGCACTACCGGTCGTGGTGGCCGCGCACCGCCGGCGCCGTCGTGTGGCAGCTCAACGACTGCTGGCCGGTGACGTCGTGGGCCGCCGTCGACGGCGACGAGCGCCCCAAGCCGCTCTGGTACGCGCTGCGCGCGGCCTACGCCGACCGTCTCCTCACGGTGCAGCCGCGCGACGGACGCCTCGTCGCCGTCGCGGTCAACGACACGGACCAGGCGTGGTCCGGGCCGGTGCTCGCCGAGCGCATGGATCTGGCCGGGAATGTCCGTGCAAGCGCTTCCATGGAGATGGCGGTCGGTCCTCGGTCCGTCGCGCTCCTGGACCTGACGGACGACGTGCTGGCCGTCGCGGACGCGACGCGGGAGGTGCTGGTGGTCCGTTCAGGTGACGGCGCAGCGGGTGAAGTCCGCACGGTGCACGTGTGGGCGGAGGACGTGGAGCTCGCGTACGAGCCCGCGGCGCTCGAGGCCGCGGTCGCCGCCGTGGACGGGGGATTCGTCGTCACGGTGACCGCGCGGACGCTCGTCCGCGACCTCGCTCTCCTGGTCGACAAGGTCGACCCGCGTGGGAGCGTGGATGATCAGCTCATCACGCTGCTACCTGGGGAGACACGGCTCCTGACCGTCCGGAGCGCCCTCGGCGGAGACGGAAGGCGACTCGTGTCACCTGAGGTCCTGCGGAGCGCGAACTCGCTGGTCACAGACTCGCGCACGTCACTCTGAGGACACGTTCGCCGTGCGCCGTCGTCCCCGGGGCCGGTCTGTCGCGCCCCGCACGAGGGGGACTTACTTCGCCTTCCGATCGTAACCAAGTCGTGACCGGGCCCTGCTGTCGGACCGATTGTGACGCGGACTACATTGTGGGAACGCTCCAACGTGGGAGCGCATCCACAGCCACCAAAGGGGATATGGCATGAAGTGGTCTCGATCCCGGCCCGCGAGCTTCCTCGCGGTCGGCGCAGCATCTGCACTCCTCCTCACCGCCTGCAGCACCGGCGGCGGGACCGAGCCCGGCGAGGGCGAGGACGGCGGCGACGGCTCCGAGTCCGTCGACCTCTCCATCCACTTCTGGGGCGACATGGGCTTCACCCAGCTCGCCGAGCAGTACGAGGAGGAGAACCCGGGCGTGACCATCACGCTCGTCGAGGGCGAGTTCAACGCCCAGCACGAGGCGCTGCAGCAGCAGCTCATCGCCGGCTCGGGTGCCGCCGACATCGTCGCCATCGACGAGGGCTTCATCGTCCAGTTCCGTGAGCAGGCCGACAAGTTCGTCAACCTCATGGACCTCGGCGCCGCGGACTACGAGGAGCGCTACCTGCCCTGGAAGTGGAACCAGTCGCTCTCGCCCGACGGCGCGACCCAGATCGGCCTCGGCACCGACGTCGGCGGCCAGGCGCTGTGCTACCGCCACGACCTGTTCGAGGCCGCGGGCCTGCCGTCGGACCGCGAGTCGGTCTCGGCGCTGTGGGACGACGAGGGCTGGGAGGGCTTCATCGCCGCCGGCGAGCAGTACGTCGCCGGCTCGGGCGGCAAGAAGTTCATCGACAACGCCACCCAGGTCTTCAACCCCATCCTGGCGCAGCAGGAGAACAGCTTCTTCAACGACAAGGAGGAGCTGACGCTCGAGCCCGGGCCCAAGGCGGCCTTCGAGCTCACGGGCGAGATCATCGACGCCGGGCTGTCGGCGAACATCGCCGCGTGGTCGGACGAGTGGAACGCGGGCTTCGCCAACGACGCGTTCGCCGTGCTCGCCTGCCCGGCGTGGATGACCGGCCACATCCGCAACCAGGCGCCCGACAAGGCGGGCCTCTGGGACATCGCCGCCATCCCCGGCGGCGGCGGCAACTGGGGCGGCTCGTTCCTCACGATCCCCGCGCAGTCGGAGCACCAGGAGGAGGCGTGGAAGCTCCTCAGCTGGCTGGTCGAGCCCGAGCAGCAGATCGCCGTCTTCAACACCGTCGGCAACCTGCCGTCGCAGCCGGCGCTCTACGAGGACCCGGCCATCCAGGCCAAGCAGGACGAGTTCTTCAACAACGCGCCGACCGGTCAGATCTTCTCCACGACCGCGCTCGAGCTCGAGCCGCAGTACCTGGGCAAGCGCAACGGCCCCGTCCGGGTCGCCGTCGAGAACGTCCTGAACGACATCCAGGCGGGCAACCTCTCCACGGGTGCCGAGGCCTGGGACCGCGCGGTCGCCGAGGCCGAGGCCGCCGCACAGGGCTGAGCCGCTCCGCGCAGCTCGTCGCGTCGCTGACGCGCAGCGTGCCGGGCGGGGGGGGGGCCGCCCCCCCCCCCCCCGCGCCCGGGGGGCCCCCCCCGGGCCCCCCCGCCCCGAC
>NZ_JADDKQ010000011.1 GCF_016464425.1 Actinotalea solisilvae | reverse complement strand
CCCCCCCGGGCCGGCCCCGCCCCGCGCGCCCGGCCCCCCCCCCCCCGGGCGGGGGGGGGGGGGGGGGTTCCCCCCCCCCCCCCCCCCCGGCGCCGGGCGGCCCACCGCGGGCCGCCCCTGCCCTGACACCTGACCCGCAGCAGCCGGTGCCACGACCGGTCCGTCCAGGAGGTTCCATGTCCGCCACCAGTGGCGTGAGGGCGACGGCCGTCGCCCCGCGCACCGGGAGCGAGAGCAGCAGCAGCAGGCCCACCCCGCCGCACCGCGAGATCAGCGGGTGGCACCGGTTCTGGGGCCGGTTCGACCACAAGGTCGTGCCCTACGTGCTCATCTCGCCCTTCTTCATCCTCTTCGCCGTCTTCGGCCTCTTCCCGCTGCTCTACAACGGCGTGGTCGCCTTCCGGAACTGGAGCCTCATCGACCCGGCCAACGACGGCTGGGCGGGCTTCGCGAACTTCGAGCGCCTCCTGGGTGACGAGAAGTTCTGGAACGCGCTGGGCAACACGTTCGGCATCTTCGTCCTGTCGACGGTCCCGCAGCTGTTCCTCGCGCTCGTCATCGCCGCGCTGCTCAACCGCAAGCTGCGTGCGCAGACCGTCTTCCGTGTCGGCATCCTCCTGCCGTACGTGACGCCGATCGTCGCCTCGACGCTCGTGTTCGCCTCGATCTTCGCCAAGGACAACGGCCTCGCGAACTGGTTCCTGGGTCTCATCGGCGTCCAGAGCGAGCTCGGCGGCGGTCAGGTCATCGAGGGCGTCGACTGGCGCTCCACCAAGCTCACGTCCTGGACCGCGATCGCGATCATGGTCAACTGGAAGTGGGTCGGCTACAACGCGCTGCTCTACCTGTCGGCGATGCAGTCGATCCCCAAGGACGTCTACGAGGCGGCCGCGCTCGACGGCGCCAGCGCCTGGAAGCAGCTGTGGCGCATCACGGTCCCGATGATCCGCCCGATGGTGCTCTTCACGGTCGTGCTGTCGACGATCGGCGGGCTCCAGCTCTTCGCCGAGCCCATGCTCTTCGAGCAGAACGCCCAGGCCGGCACCGGCGGCACGAGCGGCCAGTGGCAGACCGTCGCCCAGCTCATCTACTACACCGGCTGGAAGCAGCTGAACCTCGGCTACGCCGCGGCGATGTCCTGGGGCCTGTTCCTCATCATCGTCGTCATCGCCGGCTTCAACGCCTTCCTGACGAACCGCCTGGGAGGTGGCAAGCGATGACCAGCACCGGACCGTCCACCCTCGGCGTCCGCACGGTCGGGGCAGTCGGCCCGACGACGACCGCGGGCACGCCGCGCCGGAAGGCCGCCCTCCTCGGCCGCTCGCCGCAGGACACGGCCGCGAGCGCGTGGAACTACGTGTTCCTCGTCGTCGCGATCCTCGCGTCGGCGTTCCCGATCTACTGGATGTTCGTCGTCGCCACCGGCACGGACGCGGACCTGTCGCGGCCCGCCTACGAGGGGCTCATCCCGGGCGGCAACTTCATGCACAACGTCGGCGTCGTGCTCGGGAACGTCGCCGAGCAGGGCCGGTCGTACGAGAACGCGCGGTTCGCCGACTCGTTCGTCAACAGCGTGCTCGTCACGGCGATCGTCACGGCCGCGATGCTCTTCTTCTGCTCGCTCGCCGGCTTCGCGTTCGCCAAGCTGCGCTTCAAGGGCCGCGACGCGCTCATGGTCGTCGTCATCCTCACGCTGACGATCCCCAACCAGCTCGGCATCGTCGCGCTCTACATCATCATCGCGAAGCTCGGGTGGCAGGGGCAGCTGGTCTCCGTCATCGTCCCGGGTCTCGTGAGCGCGTTCGGCGTGTTCTACATGCGCCAGTTCATCGAGGACTCCGTGCCCGACGAGCTCATCGAGTCGGCGCGCATGGACGGGGCGTCGACGTTCCGCGTCTACTGGAACATCGTCATCCCGATCATCCGGCCGGCGCTCGGCGTGCTCGGCCTCCTCACCGCGGTCGGCACCTGGAACGAGTTCCAGTGGGCGCTCATCGCGCTCGGCTCCGGAAGCCCGAACAAGACGATCGGCGTCGCGCTCAGCGACCTCGCGTCGGGCAACTACGTCAAGTACCGGATCGTGCTGGCCGGCTCGTTCCTGGCCACGGTGCCGCTCATCCTGCTGCTGTTCGTGGCGGGCAAGCAGATCGTGCGCGGCATCATGGAGGGCGCCGTCAAGGCCTGACGGTGGCGCGTGCGCGCGCACGGCGGCGGCCGGTCCCTGCGGGGGGCCGGCCGCCGCTGCGTGCGGGCAAGGCTCAGCCGGCCCGCGCGCTCGTCGTGACGGTGAGCGCGATGCCGTCGGACCACCCCGCGGTCACCCAGCTGAGCAGGGCCGGTCGCGAGACGGCGCCGAGGGTGACCTCGGCGGTGCGGCCGTCGGGGGTGCCGGCGTTCAGCACCGTGAGCCCGTCGAGCCGGTCCGCCGCGGGCGACGCCTCGAGGTGCGCCTCGACGGCCGCGCGCACGCGGCTCGACGTCAGGACGAGGACGGCGTCGCCCTCGCCGCGCGTGTAGTACGCGTCCTCGTCGAGGGCGTCGGCCGCGTCGAGCGCGGCCAGGTCGGCGAGCGCGAGCAGGCGCTTGCGCTCGAGGTGGACGCCCGTGGCCGAGACGACGGCGGTCACGAGCAGCAGCGCGAGGACGCCGAAGGCGATCGAGAGGAGCATCACCTGGCCGCCGTCGTCGCCGCGGCGCGGACGGCGCCTCACCCGACGGCCCGGTGCTCGTCGACGGCGCCCGTGGCCGTCGCCGTCACGGGCACGACGAGGGGCACGACGCCCTGGAGCCACCCGGGGACGCCGGGCAGGCCGACGTCGACCGCGACGTGCGCGGTCACGACGGCGCCCGGGGCGAGGCACTCGCCGTCGCACACGAGGCTGAGCCCGTCCTGCGCCGCCCCGGGGTCGAGCCCCTGGTCGGCGAGGGCGAGCGCGACCGCCGCCGTCGCGCGTCGCGCCCCGTCGGTGGCGTCCTGCGCCGTCACGAAGCCGCGGACGGCCTCGCGGGCCGCGCCGTCGACGGCGAAGGCCGCCGACTGCAGGCGCCCCAGGACCAGCACGAGGTAGACGGTCGGGACGAGCAGGAGCAGCGCGACGCCGAGGAACTCGACGACCGCGCTGCCGTCGTCGGCGCACGCCGCGCTGCGCGCACGGTCGCGCAGCCGGCCGGCCAGCCGCCGGACGGCGCGGCTCACGCGGGCTCCTCGAGGGCGTGCCCGTCGACGACGAGCGAGCCGGCGGGCCCGAGCGGGCCGAGCACCGGCAGCGCGGCGGTCACCTGGACGCGGACGACCGGGAGCCCGTCGAGCGTGACGGCCTCGGCGACGACGTCGTCGGCGAACCGCGGCGAGAGGGACACGGCGATGAGCTCGCGCGTGCGCGCCGCGCCGTCGGCCGGCGTGCGGTCGGCGAGGGCGCCGTACCGGGCGCCCTCGGCCGCGCAGTCCACCAGCGTCGCCCGCACGTGGAGGGCGAGGGTGAGCTGGAGCACGCCCGCGAACAGCACCGTGGTCAGTGCGCCGACCAGGACGAAGTCGACGATCGCGGAGCCGGCGTCAGCCGCCGAACGACGTGACACGCTCGATCGCGGACTCGAAGACGCCCGCGAGGGCCGGACCGGCGACCGCCCAGAGGGCGATGACGAGGCCGGCGGTCATGAGCGTGACGAGCACCCAGCCGGGCACGTCGCCCCGGTCGTCGGACCAGCCGCCCGGCGGGCGCAGGCGCAGCGCGAGCCCCCCGACCTGCGGGTCGTCGGGTTCGGCCCGGGCCGCGAGGGCGGCCGCGTCCTCGACGACGGGGTCGCCCGTGGGCGCGGCGTCCGCGCCGACGGGCTCGGGGGAGTGGTGCACGAGGACCTCCTGGACGGTGCTGTCGGGTGGTGCGGTGCGGGGACGCGGCCGGGCCGCCGGCTCCGCGACGGGTGCGGGGCCGGGGCCCCGGGTGGGCGTCACAGGTCGAGCCGCAACGCGCTGAGCCCGGGGAAGACGGCGAAGACGACCGTGACCGGGAGGATGAGGAAGACGACCGGGACCATCATCGCGACCTCCTTGCGGCCGCCCGTCTCCATGAGCGACCGGCGGCCGGCCTCGCGGACGTCCTGCGCCTGCGCGCGCAGCACCTCCGCGAGCGGTGTGCCGCGGTCGACCGCGACGGCCACGGCGTCGGCGAAGCGCGCGAGGCTCACCAGGCCGGTGCGGTCCGCCATGCGCTCGAGGGCGACGCTCAGCGGCGTGCCGGCCCGGGTCTCGGCGAGCGCGGCCTGCAGCTCGCCCGCGAGCTCGCCGTGCGTCGCCCGCGCGACGCGCTCGAGGGCACCCAGGGCGCCGTCGCCCGCACCGACCGCGAGCGCGAGCAGCTCGGCGACGGCGGGGAGCTCCGCGAGCATCTGCTCCTCGCGCCGCCGCACCTGGTGGGCCAGGGCCTGGTCGCGGGCCGCGAGGCCCGTCACGGCCCCGGTGAGCACGAGCACGACCCCCGCCGCGGGGTGGAGGCCGCGGCCGGCCACGAGCGCGAGAGCGAGGAGGAGCCCGGCGGCCGTGCCGACCACGGCGGCGACCACCTGCTCGGCGCGGAACTGCTCGACCGACGACGGGCGGCCGGCCCGGACGAGGCGCGCCTCGACCTCCGCCGGGGACGAGCCCAGCCGTTCGACGAGCCGCACCGCGTCCTGCATCACCGGGGCGAGGAGGCGCTCGAGCACGGGGAAGGGAGACCGTGCGGGAGGGGCGTCGAGGAGGCCGGACGTCCCCGCGGGCAGGCGGAGGTACGGCGCGAGCCGCGCCTCGAGCCGCGGACGGCGCCGTGCGCGCAGCGCCGCGACGACGAGCCACGTCCCCACGCCGAGGAGGAGCCCGGCGAGCGCGCCGGCCGGTGCGCCCGCGGTCACCGCAGCACCCGGACGTCCTCGGGCAGCCGCCCGATCCGCACCATGAGGCGGTACGCCACGACCGTGCAGCCACCGCCGAGGGCGAGGACGGCGGCGCCCGCCGGCGAGTCGTAGACGGCCGCCGTCTCGGGGCGCGTCGAGAGGAGCGCGAGCACCAGCCAGGGCGCCGCGACCGCGAGGCGCGCGGCGTTGACCGTCCAGCTCTGGCGCGCCTCGAGCTCTCCGCGCGTGCGGGCCTCCTCGCGCAGGAAGCCCGAGAGCGTGCGCAGCAGGCGGCCGAGGTCGGTCCCGCCGACCTCGCGCGTGAGGCGGAGCGCCTCGACGATCCGGTCGGCCACCGGGTCCGCGAGGCGCGCCTTGAGCGCGTCGAGCGCGTCGCCGAACCGGCCGGTCGCGCGGTGGTCCGCCGCGAAGGCCTGGAACGCCGGGCGCAGCTCGGCGGGCCCGCGGTCGCCGAGCTGCGCGAGCGCCTCGGGCAGGGACAGCCCGGCGCGGATGCCCGAGGCGAGGTGGTCGACCACCTCGGGCCACACGGCGCGCAGGGCCGCCCGTCGCCGGCGCGCGCGGCCGCGGACCAGCGCGAGGGGCGCGACCGCGGCCATCACCGCGAAGCACAGCGCGACGGGCGGCGACTGCGTGAGCGCGGTCCCCAGGGCGGCCGTGGCCAGCCCCGCGGTCGCGCACGCACCGACGAGCCCCGCGGGCGACACCCCGGTCACCCCGGCCTGGACGAGCAGGTCCGCGAGGTCGGCGGACCAGCGGCCGCCCCCCGCGCGCCGGGGCACGGGCGACGTCGACGCCCAGAGCAGGAGGCACAGGCCCGCCCCGAGGAGGAGACCCGCGACGGAGCCCACGTCAGACCGCCCCGTCGCGCAGGAGACGCACGACGTCCACGCCCGTCCGGGCGAAGCGCTCGGCGTGGGGCGGGAAGCCGTCGGCGCGCACCAGCACGTCCTGGCGCGTGTGGAAGATGTCGGTCGTCTCCACCACGCCGTTCTCGACACGGCCGGGCACGGCCATCACCTCGCGCACGCGACGCCGCCCGCGGGCGTCGCGGTCGAGGTGGACGACGAGGTCGACGGCCGACGCGACGGTCGGCACGACGAACGCGGCGGAGACGTTCTCGCCCGCGAGCAGGGGCAGGGTGCAGATCTTGGTCAGCGCCTCGCGCGCGCTGTTGGCGTGGACGGTGCACATGCCCGGCACGCCCGCGTTGAGCGCGATGAGCATGTCGAGGCTCTCGGCCTCCCGCACCTCGCCCACGACGATGCGGCTCGGGCGCATGCGCAGCGCCTCCTTGACGAGCCGGCGCAGGGTGATCTCGCCCGTGCCCTCGAGGCTCGGCTGGCGGCACTGGAGGGCGACGACGTCGCGGTGGCCCAGCCGCAGCTCGAACACCTCCTCGCACGTGATGACGCGCTCGCGCGCCGGGATCGAGCCGGCGAGCGCGTTGAGGAGGGTGGTCTTGCCCGCCTGCGTGGCGCCGGAGACGAGCACGTTGAGCCCGGCGGCCACCGCGGCGCCGAGGAAGCGTGCGGCCGGTGCCGTGACCGAGCCGAGAGCGACCAGGTCGTCGAGGTGCGTGGCGCGCACGACGTACTTGCGGATGTTGACGGCCCACGTGGACCGCGTGACGTCCGGGATGGCGACGTGGAGGCGCTCGCCGCCCGGCAGGGACGCGTCGACGAAGGGGCTTGACAGGTCGAGCCGGCGCCCGGAGACCTTGAGCATCTGCTCGACGAGGTCGCGGACCTGGGTCTCGGTGAGGATCGTGGTGGTGAGCTCGGGCTCGCCGCGGCGAGCGACGAAGACCTGCTCGGGCGCGTTGATCCAGATCTCCTCGACGTCGTCGTCGTCGAGGTACTGCTGGAGGGGGCCGAGGCCCGCGACGGCGTCGACGACCGTCTTGGTCGCGGCGGACGCGTCGGCCAGCGGCGGGACGTGCCCGCGGACCGAGCGGTCGTCGTAGTCGGCGACGGCGTCCCGCACGAGCTCGCGGACCGACGCCGGGTCCCGCTGCGGGTCGATGCCGCGCCGCCGGATGAGCTCGCGCACCTCCTGCTCGAGCAGCGCGACGCCCTCCACCGCGCACCCCCCGCTCCGCCGACTCGCGCGACCCGCCTCGCGCTGCCAGGGACCATAGCGGAGCGAATGGGGCGAAATCAGCCCGCTGTGGATACCCGTTCAGGTGATCCGCGCTGCTCCCGTCGACGCCCGGGACGGGGTCGTCGGGCTCCGCGCGCCCCGGACGCGGAGCCCGCGGACGTCACGCGGGCGGCTCGTCCGACGGCGTGCTCGGGCGGGGCGCCCGCTTGCGCGCGGGCCGCCGCGGCGCGGGCGCCGGACCGCCGGGCTCCGCAGGGGTCGTCGGGACGGGCGCCGTCGGCGCGTCGTCGGCGACGACGGTGGGCGGCGGGCCCGCGGGCGCGGGGGATGCGCCCGCGGGCGGCGCGGCGGGCGCGGGCCCGGGGGAGGGGGCCAGGAGGGGCGGGGGCGGAGCCGCGGGGGCGGGGTGCGGCGCGGGGAGCGACGTCGCGGGCCCGGGCGCGGGGAGCGACGTCGTCGGCCCGGCGCCCGGACGAGGACCCGTGGGCGGAGGGCCCGTCGGGCGGGGGCCGGCGGCCGGGGACGGGGCCGGGCCGGACGAGGGGGTGGCGGACGGCGACGCCGTTGTCGCCCTCCGCCGGTTCAGGGCGCGCCGCACCGCGACGACGATCGCGGTGACGAGCGCGGCGAAGAGCAGCCACGGCAGGAGCGCGCCGATGACCTGCAGGAGCCGGTTGAGGGTGTCGACGAGCGCATTCCACCCGGCGACCAGGCCGGCCCAGAACCCGGTCGGCTCCTCCTCGGGCTCGGCGTCGGGCGTGTACATGTCGATGCGGAAGGTCGACAGCGCGACGTCGTCGGCGAGGGCGGCCTGCTGCGAGAGCAGCACCTCGAGCTCCGACTGACGCTCGGTGAGCACGCGCTCGGCCTCGACGATCTCGGTCACCGTGCCCGAGCGCTCGAGGAGGGCCTCGAGCCGGCCGATCGAGATCTCGAGCGCCCGGATGCGGGCGTCGAGGTCGCGCACCTGCTCGGTGACCTCCTCGGACTGCAGCGAGGTGTCCCGCACCTCGCCGAGCTCCTCGAGCGCCTCGAGCGTCGGCGTCACCTCGTCCGCCGGGATGCGCACCACGAGGTAGGCGGACGCGTACTCGTCGTCGGCGCCGGCCTGCTCGACGCGCTCCTGCACGTGCCCGCCCGCGCCCTCGACGATGCGCGCCGCCTCGGCGGCGGAGGCCGACGGGTCCTCGACCACCATCGAGACGCTGCCCGTGGTGATGAACTGCTGCTCGGCGTCCTCGTCGGCGACGGCGGAGTCGGTGCCCCCGGAGTCGTCGCCCGCGCCGCCCTCGCTGCGCTCCTCGACGGCGGACGGGGCGTCGGCGGACTCGCCGCCGCTCGTCGCGTCGCCCCCCGCGGAGCAGCCCGCGACGAGCAGGACGGTGACGACGGCGAGCGACCGCATCAGGCTGCGCATGACGGCAGGCTAGGCCCCGCCCTCGGGGGCCTGGCGGCCGTTCGCGCGGATCGTGATCGATTCGTCACGTCCCGCCCGGCTGCGGCGCGAGTCGTGATCGTTTCGTCACGCCACCGTGTCCGTGTGACCATCGACACGATGAGCCCGACGACACCCGCAGGCCTCGCGGTCGTGCGCAGCCGCGTCCGCCACCTGCAGCAGGAGGCGGCGGGCGCCGTCCTGCGCCGCGTCGCCGGACCCGACCCCGCCGCGGCGCGCCACGCCATCCACGCGACCCCGGGCCCGCGCTGGTTCCACCCGGACAGCCCGATCGGCCGCGTGCACGGCGACGCCTCCATGTTCGTGGGCGGCATCCGCGCCCTCCTCCTGCAGTCGCTGCACCCGCGCGCGATGGCGGCCGTCGCCGCGCACTCGGGCTACCGGGGCGACCCGTGGGGCCGGCTCCAGCGCACGGCCACCTTCCTCGCGACGACGACGTTCGGCCCCGCCGACGACGCGGCGACGATCGTCGCGGTCGTGCGTGCCGTGCACGCGCGCATCAGCGGCACGACGCCGGAGGGCGAGCCGTACGAGGCGTCCGACCCGCACCTCCTGCGCTGGGTCCACGTCGCCGAGGTGGACAGCTTCCTGCTCGCGCACCAGCGGTTCGGCGCGCGGCCCCTCACCTCCGCCGAGTGCGACGAGTACGTGGCGCAGGCCGCCGTCGTCGGGCGGGCGCTGGGCGCCGAGGACGTGCCGACGACGCTCGCCGAGCTGCACCGGGCGCTCGGCGGCTACCGGCCCGAGCTGCGCTCGTCCGCTGCCGCGCGGGAGGCCGCCGACTTCCTGCTGCGCACCCCGCCCCTGCCGGCCCCCGTGCTGCCGGTGTACGGCCTCCTCGCCGCCGGCGGGGTCGCCCTCATGCCCGCGTGGTCGCGCTCGGAGCTCGGTCTGCGCCACCGCCCGCGCGTCGACGCGCTGCTCGGCCGCACCGGCGGCCGGGTCGCGACGTCGGCGATCCGCTGGGCGCTCGCGTCCGCCGAGCCCGTCCGCCTCGACACGATCGACGTCGTGCCGCCGCCTCCCGGCGTCATCGACCGGCCGCCCGCACGTCCGCCGGTGGCGGTCGCACGGTGACGAGGGTGGTCCGGCGGCTGGTCGCCGTGTGCCTGCTCGCGCTCGCGCCCGTCCTCGCCGCGGGTCCGGCCTCCGCGGGGCCCGCGGAGGACCTCGTCGCCCTGATCAACGCCGAGCGCGCCGCGCACGGGCTGGGCTCGCTGCGCCTCGACCCCGCGACGTCGGCGGTCGCGGCGTCGTGGAGCCAGCAGCTCGCGGCGTCGGGCGAGCTCGCGCACAACCCGGCCTACTCGAGCCAGATCCCGGCCGGGTGGTCGGCTGCCGCCGAGAACGTCGCGATGAACCAGCCCGCCGACGTCGCAGGGCTGCACGCGATGTGGATGGGCTCGGCGGGGCACCGGGCGAACATCCTCGGGGCCTCGTTCACCGACGTCGGGATCGCCGTCGTCGTCGTGGACGGGACGGCGTGGGGGACGGAGGTCTTCGCCGCCTACGGGAGCCCGCCGGCTCCCGCGCCCGCCCCTGCGCCCGCGCCTGCGCCGGCCCCGGACCCCGCGCCGGCTCCCGCGCCCGCCCAGGCCCCGGCTCCCGCGCCCGCTCCGGTGGAGCCGGCACCCGCCGCGACGCCCACGCCACCACCCACGCCCACCGCGACGTCCTCGACCGCACCACGCCGGACGCCGACGCCGACGACGACCGCGGCGCCGCCCGGCGCGGCCGCGCTCGCCGAACGTCCCGGGACGTCCGCGGTGACGCCCGTCGGACCACTCCTCGCCGGGGTCGGCGCGCTGTCGGTCGCCGCTCTCGTCGGCGCCCTGGCGTTGCGACGGCGCCGGACCAGCGACGGCGGCCCGCCCGTAGGGTGACCCGGTGAGGCCGACGGACCCCGAGCAGCAGCCCTCGGGCCCGCCCGCGCCACCGCCCGCACCGCCCCCGCCACCGCCCGCTCCGCCCGCCCTCTCGGTGAGCGGGCTCGTCAAGCGCTTCGGCCGGACGGTCGCCGTCGCGGGGATCGACCTCGACATCCCCGCGGGCTCGTTCTACGGCGTCGTCGGGCCCAACGGTGCGGGCAAGACGACCACGCTGAGCATGGCCACCGGCCTGCTCGTGCCCGACGCCGGCCGGGTGCACGTGCACGGCGTGGACCTGTGGGAACGCCCGCAGGAGGCGGCGCCCCTGCTCGGCGTGCTGCCCGACGGCGTCCGCGTGTTCGACCGCCTCACGGGTCCCGAGCTCCTCAGCTACGCGGGCATGCTGCGCGGCCTGCCGCGCGCGGTGGTCGCCGCGCGCCGCGACGACCTGCTCACCGCGCTCGACCTCCACGGGGCCGGGGCGACCCTCGTCGCGGACTACTCGGCCGGCATGACGAAGAAGATCGCGCTCGCGTGCGCGCTCGTCCACGCGCCGCGGCTGCTCGTCCTCGACGAGCCGTTCGAGGCGGTCGACCCCGTGTCGGCCTCGGCCATCCGGGTGATCCTGCAGAGGTTCGTCGCGGCCGGCGGCACCGTCGTCCTCTCGAGCCACGTCATGGCGCTCGTCGAGCGGCTGTGCGACCACGTCGCGGTCGTCGCGGGCGGCCGGCTCCTCGCCGCCGGACCGCTCGACGTCGTCCGCGCCGGGCAGGACCTCGAGACGCGGTTCGTCGACCTCTTGGGCGGTGGGCCCGCCGAGCCGGAGCTGACGTGGTTGCGACCGTCGTCCGCCTGAGGGCCCGCATGCTCGCGCACAGCCTGCGGCGTGAGGTCTGGCGCCTCGTCCTGCTCGTGTGCGGCGCGCTGTGGGCCCTGCTGTCCCTGCCGAGCCTCGTCGGCGGCATGGTCTGGCTGTCGCGCCAGCCCGCCGCCGTGACCCACGACTTCCTGGTCGTCGGCGGCACCCTCCTCGTGGTGGGCTGGCTCGTCGTGCCCCTGCTCGTGCCCGGGCTCGACGACTCGCTCGAGGTCACGCGCTTCCGCACCTTCGCCGTGCCCGTGCCGCGCCTCCTGCCGGGCCTCCTCGTCGCGTCGCTGCTCGGGCTGCCGACGGCGTTCACCGGTCTCGTGTGCCTCGCCCCCGCGCTCGCCTGGTCGGGCAGCGGCGGCGCGGCGGCGCTCGCCGCGGTGGCCGTCGCACCGGTCGCGCTCGCGACGTGCGTCGTGGGCGCCCGCGTCGCGACCGGGATCGCCGCGCGGGTGCTCGGCTCGCGGCGCTCGCGCGAGACGGGGGCCGTCCTGGGGCTCGTCGTCGTCGGCCTCCTCGTGCCGGCCGCGCTCGGCCTCGGGTCGCTCGGCCTCGAGGGCGCGCTCGAGCGCGTGCCCGCGGTGGCCCGAGTCCTGGGGTGGACGCCGCTCGGGCTGACGTGGGCCGTGCCGGCGGCGGTCGCCGAGGGCGACGTCGTCGGCGGCGTCGCGCGTGCGCTGCTCGCGCTCGCGTGGCTCGCGGTGGCCGTCGGCGCGTGGGCCGTGCTGCTGCGGCGCGCGCTCGTCAGCCCGGCGTCGCGCGGGGGAGAGGTGCGCCGGCGGCGCGACGCCCTGCTGCCCGCGCGCGAGCGCGGGGCGGACGACGCCCGCGCCGCCGAGCGCCGCGCGACGCACGCGGTCCTCCGCCGCGCGCTGCGCTACTGGGCCGGCGACCCGCGCTACCTCAGCGCGCTCCTGGGTGCGGTCGTCGCGCCCGTCGCGATCGTGCTCCTGCTGGCCACCGTCGTCGACGCGCCCGCCGCCGTCGCGCTCGCGATGGGCCCGCTCATGGCGGGGACCATCGGGTGGGGCCGGCACAACGACCTCGCGTTCGACGGCTCGGCCCTGTGGATGCACGTCGTCGCGGCCGTCCCGGGCCGGGCGGACCGGGCGGGGCGCCTGCTCGCCACCGCGGTGTGGGCGGTGCCCGCGACCGTCGCCGTCGGCGTCGCGACCGCGTGGGTCGGGGGCCGGCCCGACCTCGCACCGGCGAGCGTCGGCGCCTCGCTCGGGGTCCTCGGCGTCGGGCTCGCCGTCTCGGCGGTCTTCAGCCCGCTGCTGCCCTACCCGGTGCCGGCGGCGGGGGAGAACCCCTACTCGGCGCAGGTGGGCGCGCTGGGCGCGAGCATGGTCGCGCAGCTCGCGACCTCCGGCGCGACGCTCGTCGCGTGCTCGCCCGTGCTCGTGCTCTACGCCCTGGCGCTCTGGTGGGAGCCGGGTCTGTCCGTCGCGGTGCTGCTCACGGGCGCCGCCGTCGGCGTCGGCGCGGCCCTCCTCGGCGTGCGCACGGGAGGACGCGTGTACGACGCGCGCGTCCGGCACGTCCTCGCGCGCCTCGGCTGACCGGCTGCCGGAAGCCCCCTCCCTCCATCACGGTTCGGTTACGGCACCCGTCCGGACCCTTGACCAGCGATTAGTAAGGAAGGTCTACTAACAAATGTGACGACGGCGACCACGCGGCAGGGCTGGGGCACCACCCTGCGCCCCCGGGCGAAGGTGCTCCCCGAGCACGCCCGTGCGCACCACCGGTCGATGGTCCTCCAGCAGCTCTTCCACGAGGGCCCCGTGAGCCGCGCCGACCTCGCCCGCGCCACCGGCCTCACCCGCGTCACGGTCTCGGACCTCGTGTCCTCGCTCGTGGCCGACGGCCTCGTCGCCGAGCTCGGCGTGCGCACCGAGGGCCGCGTCGGCAAGCCCGCCAACCTCGTCGGCCTGCGTACCGACGCGTTCCGCATCGTCGCCGTCGACCTCGCCGACGACGAGCGCATGCACGGCGCGGTGCTCGACCTCGCGGGGCAGGTCGTCGAGCGGCGCTCGGCGCCGCACGGCAGCACGGGCCAGGCCGGCGTCGACGCGCTCGTCGCGTTCTGCCGGTCCCTCGTCGAGGCGGCGACGGAGCCGGTCCTCGGCGTCGGCATCGGCTCGCCAGGCGTGGTCGACGGCGGCGGCCGCGTGGCGCAGGCGCCCAACCGCGGCTGGTACGACGTGCCGCTGGCCGACGTCGTCGGCGCAGCCCTCGGCGTGCCGGTGCACGTCGCGAACGACGCGAACACCGCGGTGCTCGGCGAGCTGACGTTCGGCGGCGGCGAGGGGAGCGGCCTCATGGTCCTCACCGTCGGCGAGGGCGTCGGCGCCGGGATCGTGCTCGACGGCGCGCTCGTCCAGGGCCACCGCGACGCGGCGGGCGAGATCGGGCACGTCACGGTCGTCGACGAGCGGGACGACCACGGCACCGCGCCGCTCGGGCGCGCGCTGCCCTGCGCGTGCGGCCGGACGGGCTGCCTCGAGACGGTGCTCTCGGTCCCCGCGCTGCGGCGGCGGGTCGCCGGCCTCGACCGGGCCGGGGCCGACGCCGCGCTCGCCGCGGTCGGCCGGCGCCTCGGCATCGTGCTGGCGCCCGTCGTCAGCGCCCTCAACCTCTCCGAGGTCGTGCTCAGCGGCCCCGCGGAGCTCCTCGACGGACCGCTGCGCGACGCCGCGCTGGCCGCCGTCCGGGAGCGCACCATGCCGGTCATCAGCGACGACCTCTCGCTGCGGATGACCTCGCTCGGCGAGGAGGGCGCCCTCGCGGGGGCGGCCGTCCTCGTGCTGTCCGGTCAGCTCGGGGTCACGTGACGACCCCGAGCCGACCAGCCTGCAAGTCGGAGAACGCAACCCTGAGGCGACACGTCGCCTGGCAACCGGGAAGGAACCCCTGACGTGACAACTGTACGGACACCTGCACGGCGCGGCACCGCACTCACCGCGACCGCGGTGGCGGCGCTGCTCGCGCTCACCGCCTGCAGCACCGGCGGCACCGACGAGCCCGACGAGGAGCCGGGCGGCGAGGAGACGACCGAGGGCGCGGAGATCCGCATGTGGGTCAACGGCGGCGACACCCCCGAGGCGCTGCGCGAGTACCTCATCGACACGTTCGCGGCCGAGAACCCCGGGTCGACGCTCGTCATCGAGGAGCAGGACTGGAACGGCCTCGTGCCGCGCCTCCAGACGGCGCTGACCTCCGCCGAGCAGACCCCCGACGTCGTCGAGATCGGCAACACCCAGGCGCCGACGTTCACGCACGCCGGCGCGTTCAGCGACATCAGCGACCTCTACGCCGAGCTCGGCGGCGACACCCTCCTGCAGGGCTTCGTCGAGGCCGGGTCGGTCGACGACACGGTCTACGCCCTGCCGTACTACTCGGGCGCGCGTGCGGTCTTCTACCGGAAGGACCTCTTCGCCGCGGCCGGCGTCGAGGTGCCGACGACGCTCGCCGAGTTCACCGACGCGGCCGTCACCCTCCAGCAGGCCAACCCGACCGGCGCCGCGAGCTTCTCGGGCTTCTGGTTCCCGGGCCAGGACTGGTACAACGGCACCGCGTGGGTCTACACCTACGGCGGCGACCTCGCGGTGCAGGACGGCGACCAGTGGGCCGGCGCCCTGTCGAGCCCCGAGTCGCTCGAGGGGCTCGCCGAGGTGCAGCGCCTCTTCACGGAGGCCACGAGCGCGCCCAAGGACGCCGACTCCAACGAGCCGTGGATCCCGTTCAACAACGGCGAGGCCGCGATGTTCTCGGCGCCCACCTGGGCGCGCTGGAGCATCGACCTGCCCGAGTGCAACAAGGCCGTCGACCCCGAGGACACCTCGCCCGAGGCCGACGCCGCGCGCGCCGAGCAGCAGGCCTGCAACGAGGAGAAGACCGGCATCTTCGCCCTCCCCGGCCTCGAGGCCGGCACGCCCGCGACGGTCTTCGCCGGCGGCTCCAACATCGCGATCCCCGCGATGTCCGAGAACCAGGAGCTCGCCAGGTCGCTGATGCGGATCATCTTCAGCGAGGAGTACCAGACGATGCTCGCCGAGAACGGGCTCATCCCCGCGAACAGCGAGTACGCGGCCGCGCTCGGTGACGACGTCTACTCGACGGCCGCCCTCGACGCCGCCCTGGGTGCCAAGCTCACGCCGCCGGCCGAGAAGTGGGCCGACGTCGAGGGCGAGCGCCTGCTCGAGGACTTCTTCCAGAAGATCGCGAGCGGCGCCGACCTCGAGGAGGCCGCGGCCGAGACCGACCAGCTCATCGCCGACACGCTGAACTGACCGGCCCGCCCGACCGAACCACAGCGAGGGGGTGGGACGCCGTGCGCAGCACGCGGCGGCGTCCCACCTCCCGTCCCCGAGGAGCACCATGCCCACCTCCGAGCTCGCGCCCGGGCCGGCGCCCGTGACGCCGGCAGCCGGCGGCCGGCCCGCGGCCGGTGGCCCGGCCGGTCCCGCCGTCGTCGGGACGGCACGGCCCGCCCGACGCCGCCCGCTGCGACGCGGACTGTCCGCCTACCTCCTGCTCGTCCCCGCCGTCGTCGCGATGGTCGCCGGCCTCGGCTACCCGCTGGTGCGCCAGCTCGTCATCTCCTTCCAGGAGTACGGGCTCGCACAGCAGTTCGGCCGGCCCGCCGAGTGGGTCGGGCTGCGCAACTACACCGAGCTCCTGTCCGACCCCTACGTCTGGCAGGTCATCGCGCGGTCGCTCGCCTTCTGCGCCGTCAACGCCGTCCTCACGATGGCGCTCGGCATCGGGCTCGCGGTGCTCATGGCCCGCGTCGGGCGCGTCGCGCGGATCACGCTCCAGGTGGCGATGCTGCTCGCGTGGGGCACGCCGGTGCTCGCGACGCTCACCGTGTGGCAGTGGCTCTTCGACTCCCAGTACGGCGTCGTCAACTGGCTGCTCGCCGAGCCGTTCGGCATGGAGGGCATGCGCTACCACTCGTGGCTCATCGACCCGCTCTCCTTCTACTTCGTCGCCACGGTGATCGTCGTGTGGATGAGCGTGCCGTTCGTCGTCTTCACCGTGTACGCCGGCCTGCTCCAGGTGCCGGAGGAGACGATGGAGGCCGCGCAGCTCGACGGCGCGAGCGCGAGCCAGCGCTTCTGGCTCATCACGATGCCGATGGTCAAGCCCGTCCTCTACGTCGTCGGGCTCCTCCAGGTCATCTGGGACCTGCGCGTCTTCACCCAGATCTCCGTGCTGCAGCGGGCCGGCGCGCCGACGCGCGAGACCCACCTGCTCGGCACCTACATCTACTCCCTCGCCAAGGAGTTCTCGATGGCCGGAGCCATGGCCACGATCATGCTCGTCCTCACGCTCGTGCTCACCGCCGCGTACATCCGTCGCATGCTCGCGCAGGAGGAGCTGTGAGCGCCGCGGCCGCCCCGGTCGGCGTCGTGCCGGGCACCGTCGCGGCGCCGGGCCGCGGCCGCGCGCGCGGCGCGAACCAGGGACGCGGGGCCACGGCCCGACGCCGCCTGCTCGGCGCCCTCGCCGTCGTCGTCGCCCTGCTGTGGGTGTTCCCGATCTACTGGATGGTGAGCAGCTCGTTCCTGCCGACCAACCGGCTCCGTACGCCCGAGCCGACGTTCTTCCCGGTCGACGGGACCTTCTCCAACCTGCGGCGCGTCCTCGAGGACCCGTCGTTCCTCGCGGCCTTCCGCGTCTCGCTCGCGGTCACCGGGCTCACCGTGGTGGCGGCCATCCTCTTCGCGTTCGTCGCGGCGCTCGCCGTCTCGCGCTTCCGGTTCCGCGGCCGCAAGGGGTTCGTCGTCGCGATCCTGGTCGTGCAGATGATCCCCGCCGAGGGGCTGTTCATCTCGCAGTACCAGATGCTCGACGGCTGGCGGCTGGTCAACCAGGTGCTCGGCCTGACCATCGTCTACGTCGCCGCGATCCTGCCGTTCACCATCTGGATGCTGCGCGGCTTCGTCGCCGGGGTGCCCATCGAGCTCGAGGAGGCCGGGCTCGTCGACGGCCTCTCGCGCACGGGCGCGTTCTTCCGGATCACGTTCCCGCTGCTCGCGCCCGGTCTCGTGGCGTCCGGGGTCTACGGCTTCCTCCAGGCGTGGAACGAGTACACCCTCGCGCTGGTCGTCATGACCGACCCCGCGCAGCGCACCCTGCCGCTGTGGCTCCAGGGCCTCGTCGACTCGAACCGGGCGACGGACTGGGGCGTCGTCATGGCGGGCGCGACGCTCATCGCGATCCCCGTCATCGTGTTCTTCCTGCTGGTCCAGCACCGGATGACGGCGGGGCTCGTCTCGGGAGCGGTGAAGGGGTGAGCGCCGCACGCGACGGGCTGGGGGGCGACGGCGCGGGCGGTCTGGCGGTGGGCGTGGACGTGGGTGGCACCAAGGTGCACGGCGTCCTGCTGGACGGCGACACGGTCGTCGGCAGCGTCCGCCTGCCCGCGCGGCGCGGCCCTGAGGGCGTCGTCGGCACGGTCGTGGAGGCCGTCGAGCGGCTGTGCGTCGACGCGGGCGTCGTCCCGGGCGAGCTCGCGGGCGTCGGCGTGGGCGTGCCCGGGCTCGTCGACCCCGCGACGGGCTCCGTGGTGCACGCGGTCAACCTGGGCCTGCACGACGACGTCGTGCTGGGTCCCGAGGTCGAGCGGCGCCTCGGGGCGGGTCCCGTCCAGGTCGAGAACGACCTCAACGTCGCCGCGCTCGGCGCGGCGCGGCTCCTCGGGCTCGGCGGCGACCTCGCCTACCTGGCGCTCGGGACGGGCGTGGCCGCGGGGCTCGTGCTCGACGGGCGTCTGCGCCGCGGGTACGCCGGTGCCGCGGGCGAGGTGGGGCACCTGCCCTACGTGCCCGACGGACCCGTGTGCGCGTGCGGGCAGCGCGGGTGCCTCGAGCTCTACGCGTCCGGGTCCGCCCTCGGCGCCGCGTTCGCCGGCCGCGCGCGTGCGCTCGGCGTCGGCGATGCCGGGGACGGCGCGGCGACGTCGAACGGGGACGGGCGGGCCGCGTCGTCGCCGGCCGCGCGCGCGTTCCGGGCGGCGCAGGAGGGGGACCCGGCCGCCGTGCGGACGATCGAGGCGTTCGGCGACGCCGTCGCCGCGGCCGTCCGGCACGTGGTGCTCGGGTGCGACGTCGAGCACGTCGTCCTGGGCGGCGGGGTCGCCGAGGTCGGCGCGCCCCTGCTCGTGCTCGTCACCGAGGCGCTCGAGCGGCAGGCCGGGACCTCGGGGTTCCTGCGGCGCCTGCGGATGGCTGACAGGCTGGTCCTCGCCCCGCACGGTGCGCTCGTCGCGCCGGTCGGGGCCGCCCTCGCGGTGCGCGAGCGGCCCCACCGACCCACGGAGGTTGCCCCATGGAGGTCGTGATCCACAGCTCGGTCGAGCAGCTGGCTCGTCTGGCGGGGGATGCGGTCGAGGCGTTGCTCCGGCGCGACCCGGAGGCGGTCCTCGGGCTGGCGACCGGGTCGAGCCCGCTCGCCGTGTACGACGACCTCGTCCGGCGGCACGCCGAGGGGCTCTCGTTCGCCCGTGCGCGCGCGTTCCTCCTCGACGAGTACGTCGGGCTCCCCGACGACCACCCCGAGCGCTACCGCACGGTGATCGACCGCGAGCTCGTCTCGCGCGTGGACCTCGACCCCGCCGCCGTGCGCGCGCCGGACGGCAACGCCGCGGACCTGCCCGCGGCCTGCGCGGAGTACGAGGAGGCGATCCGCGGGGCGGGCGGGGTCGACCTCCAGATCCTCGGCATCGGCACCGACGGCCACGTGGCGTTCAACGAGCCGGGGTCGTCGCTCGCGTCCCGCACGCGGGTCAAGACGCTCACGGAGCAGACGCGCCGCGACAACGCGCGCTTCTTCGCCGACGACGTCGAGGCCGTCCCCCGGCACGTCCTCACGCAGGGCCTGGGCACGATCATGGAGGCGAGGCACCTCGTGCTCCTCGCCCAGGGCCGGGCGAAGGCCGAGGCGGTGCACCAGCTGGTCGAGGGTCCGATCAGCGCGCTGTGGCCGGGCACCATCCTCCAGATGCACCCCCACGTGACGGTGCTCCTCGACGAGGCGGCGGCGAGCCGCCTCCAGCTCGCCGACTACTACCGCCAGACCTACGCCCACAAGCCGTCCTGGCAAGGCCTCTGACCCACCCACCCACCCGCCACCCGCACGCCCCGGCAGCGCGCCGGCCCGCCCGCCGAGGTCGCTGTGTCCCGTCGACGTCGCTGGTTGGAACCAGCGACCCC
>NZ_JADDKQ010000010.1 GCF_016464425.1 Actinotalea solisilvae | reverse complement strand
GGGGGCCGCCCCCGCGGGGGGGGGGGGGGCGCCGGGCGGGGGGGGGTTGTCCCCCCCCCCCCCCCCGACGCGAACCAGCGACCTCGGCGTCGGGGATGGGGCGGGCGTGGACGGGACAGTCGTCCACAGGCCCGGCGGCACCGTCGTGACGGCGGGTGGGTCGGGAACGAGCCTGCTGGTGTGGACGCCGCTGCACGCCCTGCCCTCGCTCGCCCGACGACGGTGGTGCGCCCGAGGTTCGCCGCCCCGCCCGTGCTGCTTGCCCGGGAGCACCACACCGCTGACCTGCGGCGAGAGGTCGAGACGGGTGCCGTGGTCCGCCTGCGACGTGGCGCGTACGTCTCGGGCGACCTCGGCGGTCCCGGGCAGGTCCTCGCCGAGGCCCGGGCGCGAGCGGCGATCGTGGCGGCACACCGACGCCTGACGTTGCCGTTCTGGTTCAGCCACGTCTCAGCGGCGCTGGTGTGGGGCTGTGTCGTCTGGCCCGCGCCGACAGCGACCCATGTCGTGCAGGAGCACCGTCCCGGGGGGCGCGGGGGCGAACGCGACACCCTGGTCCGGCACCACCGCGCCGTGCCGGCGGCGGAGCGAGCCCGGATCGACGGGCTCCCCGTGACCTCACTCGCGCGGACCGTGGCCGACTGCGCCCGGACCATGCCGGCGGGCGCGGCGCTGGCCCTCGCCGATTCCGCTCTCCGCCTCGGCGTGGTGGCGGGCGAGGTCGAGCGCCTGCTCGGCGCCCCCGGCGGTCGGGGCGTCCGACGCGCGCGGCTCGTCTGGGCGGCGGCAGACCCTCGCGCGGAGTCTCCTGGCGAGTCGATGACGCGCTGGATCCTCACCGTCTCCGGTCTGGCGCCCGGCGAGCTTCAGGTGCCGGTGCGGACGTCGATGGGCGTCTTCTACCCGGACCTGTGCTGGCCGGAGGTGAGCTTCTGCGTCGAGTTCGACGGTGCCGGCAAGTACGGCGAGGGTGAGGCGGCCGCCGAGGCGGTGCTCCGGGAGAAGCGCCGGCAGGACGCGCTCGAGGAGGCGGGATGGACGGTCGTCCGCGTCACGTGGGGGGATCTCCAGCGCCCGGACCAGCTGGTCGTCCGCGTCCGCGCCGGTCTCGCTCGTGCCCGTCGCCGGTCGTGACCCCGGGGGACCGGCCAGTGCGCCGAGGTCGCTGGTTCCCGTCGAGGTCGCTGGTTGGAACCAGCGACCTCGGCGCAGACCAGCGACCTCGGCGAACCGGCGGTCGGCGGGGGTGGGTGGGGGGTGGGGAGCGGGGCGGGGGTGGGGAGCGGGGCGGGAGAGGTGTCGGGGGTGGGTCGTAGAATGGGGGCATGAGCCAGCCGACTGCACCGACCGGCCCGGACGACCCCTTCGGGCAGCCCGGCGGTCCCGGTGCCGGCGGCGCGACGAGCGTCCTCGAGCGCGAGGAGACCCGCCAGCAGGTCGAGCCGGGGGACCACGAGAGGTTCTCGCACTACGTGCGCAAGGAGAAGATCCTCGCCTCGGCGTTGTCCGGCAGCCCGGTCGTCGCGCTCTGCGGCAAGGTGTGGGTGCCGGGCCGCGACCCCAAGAAGTTCCCCGTGTGCCCGATCTGCCAGGAGATCTACGACGGCCTGCGGGACCCGCAGGACGGCGACAAGCCCGGCGACGGCGCCGGCTCCGACGGCGGACGGTGAGCGCCCCGCACCACGCGGCGCGTCAGTCCTGGGAGGGGCCCGGCCTCGCCACGCCCGGAGGTGTCCACACGCCCTCCGCCGCAGCCGCGTCGCACCTGCCGCCCGCCTTCCCCGGCCGGGCGCCCTGGGGCACCGCGGGCAAGCTGCGCGCCTGGCAGCAGGCCGCGCTGACGGCCTACGAGCAGCGGCAGCCGCGGGACTTCCTCGCGGTCGCGACGCCCGGCGCCGGCAAGACGACGTTCGCGCTGCGCGTGGCGACCGACCTGCTGCAGCGCGGCGTCGTGCGGCGCGTCACCGTCGTCGCGCCCACGGAGCACCTCAAGCGCCAGTGGGCCGACGCCGCGGCGCGCGTGGGCGTCCACCTCGACCCCAACTTCCGCAACAGCCAGGGCCGGCACGGCGGGAGCTTCGACGGCGTCGCGCTGACGTACGCCGGCGTGGCGAGCAAGCCCGCGCTGCACGCCGCCCGCACCGCGGCAGCGCCCACGCTCGTCATCCTCGACGAGATCCACCACGGCGGCGACGCGCTGAGCTGGGGCGACGCGGTGCGCGAGGCGTTCGAGGGTGCCACGCGGCGGCTCGCCCTCACCGGCACGCCGTTCCGCTCCGACACCGCGCCCATCCCGTTCGTCACCTACGCGCCCGGCGCCGACAACATCCGGCGATCGCTCGCCGACTACACCTACGGCTACGGCGACGCGCTGCGGGACGGCGTCGTCCGTCCCGTCCTCTTCCTGTCCTACAGCGGCCAGATGCGCTGGCGCACCCGCGCGGGCGACGAGGTCAGCGCGCGCCTGGGCGAGGACCTGACCAAGGACATGACCGCCCAGGCCTGGCGCACCGCGCTCGACCCCGAGGGCGAGTGGATCCCCTCGGTCCTCGCGGCCGCGGACCGGCGGCTGTCCGAGGTGCGCCGCACCGTGCCGGACGCCGGCGGCCTCGTCATCGCGACCGACCAGGCGGACGCGCGCGCCTACGCCGGGCACCTGCGCCGCATCACGGGGGAGGCGGCCACCGTGGTCCTCTCCGACGACGACGGCGCCTCCGAGCGCATCGAGAGCTTCTCCGAGGGCGACTCGCGCTGGATGGTCGCGGTCCGCATGGTCTCCGAGGGGGTCGACGTCCCGCGGCTCGCGGTCGGCGTGTACGCGACGTCGACGGCGACGCCCCTGTTCTTCGCCCAGGCGGTCGGACGGTTCGTCCGCGTGCGGCGGCGCGGCGAGACGGCCTCGGTCTTCCTGCCGAGCGTGCCGCAGCTGCTCGCGCTCGCGGCGACGCTCGAGCTCGAGCGCGACCACGCGCTGGACCGCCCGGAGCGCTCGGACGACCCGGAGGCCGACCTCCTGCTCGCCGCCGAGCGCGAGCAGAGCACGCCCGACGCCGTGGGCGCCGACGGGGTGGCGGGCACCTTCCAGGCCCTCGAGGCGCAGGCGACGTTCGACCGCGTCCTCTTCGACGGCGGCGAGTTCGGCACGGGCGCCGAGGTCGGCTCGGACGAGGAGCAGGACTTCCTCGGCCTGCCCGGGCTCCTCGACGCCGACCAGGTCAGCACCCTCCTGCGCCAGCGGCAGGCGGACCAGGTGGCCGGACGGCGCGCGCCGCGGCCCGCCGTCGACCACCGGCGCCTCACGGAGCTGCGCAAGGAGCTCAACGCCCTCGTCAGCGCATGGGCGCGACGCAGCGGGCAGCCGCACGGGTCCGTGCACACCGAGCTCCGACGGCGGTGCGGGGGACCCGAGGTCGCGCTCGCGAGCCAGGAGCAGCTCGAGGCGCGCGCGGCGCTCGTCCGCGACTGGTTCGTCGGCCGCCGCTGACCTCCGGGCCCGGCACGCGCGCGCCCGGACGGCCGCCCGACGACGCCTCGTGACGCGTCCCGGGCGCCGACGTTCACCCGCTCGGACGACGACCTCGCTGCCGATGCCGGCGCGCGCGCATCGCCAGCGCGTGCATCGGTGCAGGTCAGCGAGCCGGGCGACGCCCGATACCACCGACCCGCGAGTTCCGCGCGACGTGATCGTTCCGGATGCGGGGTGCGGAAACACCTGCCACGCTCGTTGTCAAGACCCCCCGCCCCGGTACCCCCCGGGGAGGGAGACCTGGAAGAAAGGGCTCATCATGCCTACCTGGCTGATCATCCTGATCGTCGGCATCGTGCTGCTCATCCTCGGCGTCGCCGTCGAGGCTGCGCAGTTCCTCATCTGGCTCGGCATCATCGTGCTCGTCGTCAGCCTGATCCTGGGCCTCGTCGGACGCGGCAAGGCGCGCGTGTAACGACGCCGCCGCGGCGCTCGAGCCGCAGAGCCCCGCGCCCGGGGCCCCGGACCACCCGGGGCCCCGGGCGCAGTGCTGTCCGCCTCACCCCACGAGCGTCATCGCCGCCCGGCCTCACTCCGTGAGGGTCAGCGTGACCGTGGGGAGCGCCGGGTCGCCCGCCGAGAGCCGCCGCGCGCCGCGGGGCAGCTCGGCGCGCGAGGTGTGGTGGCGCTCGACGGCGTGCTCCACGCCCGCGCTGCCCGTCCACCGCGTGTCCACGGCGCCGGCGACGACGAGCGGCACGTGCAGGCCCCGGAGGTCGCCCTCGGCCGGCGCCCACGCCGCGACGGCGTGGTCGGGACCGGTGACCACGACCTCCTCGACGGCGCGGTTGTCGGGACCGAGCCGGCGCGCCGCGGTCTTGCGGCCGCCGCTGCTGCCCTTGCGCGCGGACGCCTTCGCGACCGGCTCCAGGCGCCCGTCCCGTCCCTCCCGGGCGACCAGCTTGTAGACCATGCCGCACGTGGGCGCGCCCGACCCCGTGACGACGGACGTGCCGACGCCGTAGGAGTCCACGGGTGCGACGGCGAGCGCGGCGATCGCGTGCTCGTCGAGGTCCGAGCTCACGACGATCTTCGTGCCGCGGGCGCCGAGCTCGTCGAGCAGCGCGCGGACCTCGTGCGCGAGGAACGTGAGGTCGCCCGAGTCGAGCCGCACGGCACCGAGGCCGGGGCCGGCCGCCGCGACGGCGTTCCGGACGCCCTGCATGACGTCGAACGTGTCGACGAGGAGCGTCGTGCCGGGACCCATCGCGGCCACCTGCGACGCGAACGCCGACGGCTCGTCGTCGTGCAGGAGCGTGAAGGCGTGCGCGGCCGTGCCGATCGTCGGCAGGCCGTAGCGGCGCCCCGCCTCGAGGTTGGACGTCGCCGCGAAGCCCGCGACGACGGCTGCGCGCGCCGCCGCGACGGCGGCGTGCTCCTGCGCGCGCCGCGACCCCATCTCGAGGCACGGGCGGTCGACGGCCGCGCTCGTCATGCGCGACGCGGCCGAGGCGACCGCCGAGTCGTAGTTGAGGATGGACAGGACCAGGGTCTCGAGCAGGACCGCCTCGGCGAACGTTCCCTCGACCGCGAGCACGGGCGAGCCGGGGAAGAAGCACTCGCCCTCCGCGTAGCCCGTGATGGTCCCCGTGAAGCGGTAGTCGGCGAGGAAGTCGAGCGTCTCGCGGTCCACGACGGCGTGGCGCGAGAGCCACGAGAGCTCGTCGTCGCCGAACCGGAAGGTCGACAGCGCCTCGAGCACCCGGCCGGTCCCGGCCAGGACCCCGAAGCGCCGGCCCGCGGGGAGCCGGCGGGTGAAGACCTCGAACACGCAGTGACGGGCCGCGGTCCCGTCCCGCAGCGCCGCCTGGACCATGGTCAGCTCGTACCGGTCGGTGAGGAGCGCGGACGACGCGGGCGCCGGTGTCGCGGGCGTCAGGGCCCCGTCGAGGGCCAGGGCGGGCGCGGACGAGGGCGGCTCTGCACTCATGCGCCCCACCGTAGGGGCATGATCACGGGTCCCGCTCGTCCGGCCACGACGGCGGTCGCGGCGCGTCCTCCCTAGACTGAGGCGGTGGGGTCGACGAGGGGGACGCGGGTGCCGAGCGCCCGGTCGGTGGTCCGTGCCGGGGCGCGGGCGACGTCCTCGACCGTGCCGTCCGAGGACGTGCGGACCCGCGAGGAGCTCGGCACGGCGGACGTGTGGGTCACGGTCGTCTGGAACGACCCGGTGAACCTCATGAGCTACGTCACCTACGTCTTCCGGTCCTACTTCGGCATGCCGGCCGAGCGCGCCGAGCGCCTCATGCGGCAGGTCCACGAGGAGGGACGCGCGACCGTCTCGCACGGCACCCGCGAGCAGATGGAGACCGACACGCAGGCGATGCACGGGTTCGGCCTGTGGGCGACGGTGCAGGCGTCGGGACGGGGCGCCGCGTGAGCACCCCCTGGACCTTCCGCCCGGACGACGGCGGCTGGGTGGTGGCCATCGCGCCGACGGAACGGGCCGTGCTGCTCGACGTCGTCGACGAGGTCGTCGAGCTGCTCGGCGGGGACGAGAGCCTCGGCCGCCGGGCCCGGGGCGCGAGCCGGCACCCGCTCGACGCGCTCGAGCTCGAGCCGCTGCCCGTCGCGCCGCCCGACGACCCGGCGCTGCGCCGCCTCCTGCCGGACGCCTCGCCCGACGCCGAGGTCTCGGCCGAGTTCCGCCGGTTCACCGAGGCCGACCTGCGCGCGACCAAGGCCGCGAACCTCGCACGCCTGCGGGCGGCGCTCGCGGACGCCCGCACCGAGGTCGTCGTCGTGCCGAGCGAGGCGCCGGGCGTCGCGGCCGCGCTCACCGACATCCGCCTCGTCATCTCCGAGCGGCTGGGGGTGCGCACCGACGAGGACGCCGAGGACGTCTACCGGCTCGCGGCCGAGGTCGGGCCGCAGGAGCCGTCCCCGCGCCACCTGCTCGCGGCCGTGTACGCGGTGCTCACGCAGCTCCAGGAGTCGCTCGTCGGGCTCATGCTGGGCGAGCTGCCCCGCGCGCGGCGGGAACGCGGGTAGGCGCCGACTACTCTCGGGGTGTGAGCGACGCGCCCATCGGGATCTTCGACTCCGGCGTGGGCGGCCTCACCGTCGCGCGCGCGGTGCTCGACCAGCTCCCCCACGAGTCGGTCCTCTACATCGGGGACACCGCCAACGGCCCGTACGGCCCCAAGCCCCTGGCCGCCGTGCGCGCGCACGCGCTCGAGGTCATGGACGACCTCGTCGACGCGGGTGTGAAGATGCTGGTCATCGCGTGCAACAGCGCGTCGGCGGCCGTGCTCCGCGACGCGCGCGAGCGGTACACCCAGCGCCGCGGCCTCCCGGTCGTCGAGGTGATCCTGCCCGCGGCGCGCCGCGCGGCCGCGGCCACGCGCACGGGGCGGGTCGGGGTCATCGGCACGCGCGCCACGGTCGAGTCCCGCGCCTACGACGACGCCTTCGCGGTCGCCGCGCGCCTCACGGTGACGTCCCAGGCGTGCCCGGGCTTCGTCGAGCTCGTCGAGGCGGGCCGCACGTCGGGCCCCGAGGTGCTCGACGTCGCGCGCGAGTCCCTCGCGCCGATCGTCGCCGCCGACGTCGACACGCTCGTGCTCGGCTGCACGCACTACCCACTGCTCACCGGCGTCATCTCCTACGTCATGGGCGAGGAGGTCACCCTCGTCTCGAGCGCGGAGGAGACCGCCAAGGACGTCTACCGCACGCTCGTGGCGCACAACCTCGAGCGCGACCCGGCCCTCGGCCCGCCCGAGCACCGCTTCCTCGCGACGGGGGACGCCGGGTCCTTCGCGACCCTGGCCCGCCGCTTCCTCGGGCCGGAGGTCGTCGCCGTCGAGCCCGCCGCGAGCCTGCGCGCATGAGGCTCACGGTCGTCGGCTGCGCCGGCTCCTTCCCCGGGCCGAGCTCGGCCGCGTCCTGCTACCTCGTCCAGGCCGACGACGACGCCGGCCGCACCTGGTCGGTGCTCCTGGACCTGGGCAGCGGCGCGCTCGGGCCGCTCCAGGCCCTGCTCGACCCGGCCGACGTCGACGCGGTCGCGCTGTCCCACCTGCACCCGGACCACATGGCCGACCTGTGCGGGCTGTACGTGTACCTCAAGTACCGGCCCGACGGCCGTGTCCGCGACCCGCTGCCCGTGCACGGACCTGTGGGCACCGAGCGCCGGCTCGAGGAGGCGTACGGCACCGAGGCGGGCGAGCGGCTCACCGACCAGCTCGCGGTGCGCCTGTGGGACCCGGAGGCGCCCGTGCCCGTCGGTCCGCTCACCCTCACGCCCGTGGCCGTCCACCACCCGGTCCCCGCGTTCGGCGTGCGCGTCGAGGGCCCGGCGGAGGACGACCCGGCGCGCACCGTCGTGCTCGCGTACACGGGGGACACCGACGCGTGCGACGGCGTCGTGACGCTCGCGACCGGCGCCGACCTCCTCCTGTCCGAGGCGGCGTTCGTCGAGGGCCGCGACGACGCGGTCCGCGGCATCCACCTCACGGGCCGCCGCGCGGGCGAGGCCGCCGCGGCCGGGGGAGCCCGGCGCCTGCTCCTCACGCACGTCCCGGCGTGGAACGCCCCGGACGTCGCGACCGCCGAGGCCCGAGAGGTCTACCCCGGGCCGGTCGACGCCGCACGGCCCGGGATGGTCGTCCGGCTCTGACGTCGGGACGGTCACTGCGCGAGCGCGGGCGCCACCATGACCGCCAGCCAGGCGAGGCCGGCGAGCAGGGCCGGTGACGGGTGCACGACGACCCGCCCGCGGGCGCCGCTCAGAGTTCGGGCCGCTCGCACGCGCTCGGCCAGCTGGCCGGTCGACGCCTCGTCCTTGGTAAGTCGCCGCAGCTCGGGGTCGGAACGCAGGAGCAGCGCGTCTCCGCCGGGACGGCCGTCGTCGTAGCGGATCACGAGGGTGTCGCCGTCCACGGCCTCGCCGGTGACGCGCGCCCACGGGATGCGCGTGTCCAGGAGCAGGCCCGAGCACCGCAGCGCGCGCGGTCCGAAGGCGAGCGCGGGTGTGCCGATCACCGAGAGGGCCCAGGGGACCGTGGCGAACGTCACCGCCGCGCCCAGCAGGCGGAGGCTGGGGCCGGTGATCGTGACCACCCACCACGACGTCGACGCGACGACAGGCAGAAGGGCCCAGGGCAGCCAGGAACCTGCCGCCCGCCCGACGGCCATGAGCGCCGCGCCGCGTGCCCGGCCGTAGGCGGCGCGGGTGCTCAAGGGCTCCGTCGCCGGGGTGCTCGCCGGGCGGATCGAGCGCCACAGGGGGTGCCCGAGCGTCCCGGTCGACACCAGTACTTCGTCGCCCCGGCGCACGAGGACCGGCCCCGACCGGTCGAGACGGCCCGCGACGACGACCTCCTGGAGCGCCCAGGCGTCGGTGCCGGACCGTGGCGGCGCCTCCCGCTCGAACCACCGGCGCTCTCGAGCCAGGCGGACGAGCTCCTGGTCGCTCATCGCCGACACGTCCGGGCGCCCGGTCGCGCCCGAGGGCCGTTCGGGGTCGAAGCCGTCGTCCAGGTCGTCACCGCCCTCCGCGTCGACGCCCCACTCCTCCTCCTCCTCCTCCTCCCACGCATCCCCGTCGTCCTCCCCGTCGTCGAGCGTGTGGTCGGCGTGCTCGAAGACACCCGGACCCGCGACGGCGACAAGACGCGGCGCGATCCCGGCGATGGCGGTGACGTCGTCGACCGGGCTCAGGAGGACACCATGAGCCCGCGGCGCACCCGTGGCGAGGGTCGAGACGGCGGGCTGGGAGGTGGTGAGCAGCTCGCCGACCTGCCGCCGGAGCCGCCACGTGCGACTGACCAGGGCGATCGCGACGACCGCGGACGGCATGCCGAGCAGGAGCACCACCGACGGGTCCGCGACGTCGTCGACGACCTCGGCCCGGCCCGTCGCGCGCTCGACCCGGACCAGCACCCGCTCGTCCGGGACATACCCGTGCGCGTGGGTGGGGACGCGCAACGTCATGCCGTCGACGACGACCTCGATCGTCCTCCCGTCGTCGGCGACCGCAGCGACGACGGTGGGCACCTCCTTTGCGCGCGCGCGGAACGCGGCGAGCTCGTTGGCCTCGTGCCACCACCAGCCCGTCGAGCCCGCAGTCACGGCGAGGAGGAGGGCCGCTACCACCAGACGCCATCGGCCGAGGCGGAGGATCGCCGGTGCGTGCCCATGCCTCAGCGCGGGCGGTGCCAGCGGTGTCGCCGCGCCGAGCACCTGCCGGGCCAGGAGCGACCGCCGGGCACGCGTCGCCCCGTCGACCAGCGAGAGCACGGCGAGCGCACCGCCCGCGACGAGCCACGGCAGCGGAACTCCTTGGTGGCCGTGCGGCAGCACGCCCAGAGTGAGCAGGCTGACTGAGGTGAGGGCGAGCCCGGCGGCGGTCGAGTGGAAGGCGAGCACCGCGCCGGCGAGGGCGGCGGCCTGCACCAGCGATCCCAGCACAGCGGGCGCCGACGTGACGACCTCAGCGGTCAGCGGCGTCTCCGGCGCACGGGCCGCCGTGACCACCACCGCCCCGGCGAGGGCCATCACCACGGCCGCGCGGAGGGGTCCAGCCGGCACGACGGGACCCAGCAGCCCGGCGACGTCCCGGGTCAGCGACTGCTGTTCCACGTCGCCTCCCTCCGGCCGACCATCGCGTGGAAGAGTAGGGCCGCCAGGTGTCGTCGGCTCGGGACCTCCCGACGTGTCGCCTAGGGTCGTCCCCATGACGTCCCCCACCACCTCGACATCCACACCGGCGACCCGCGCCGACGGCCGCCGCCCCGACGAGCTGCGGCCCGTGACCCTCACCCGCCACTGGCTCGACGCCGCCGAGGGCAGCGTGCTCGTCGAGTTCGGCCGCACGCGCGTCCTGTGCGCCGCGTCGTTCACCGAGGGCGTCCCGCGCTGGAAGAAGGGCTCGGGCGAGGGCTGGGTCACCGCCGAGTACGCGATGCTGCCGCGGTCGACGTCGACCCGCAGCGACCGCGAGTCGGTCAAGGGCCGCGTGGGCGGCCGGACGCACGAGATCTCGCGCCTCATCGGGCGCTCGCTCCGCGCCGTGATCGACGTCAAGGCGCTCGGCGAGAACACGATCGTCCTCGACTGCGACGTCCTCCAGGCCGACGGCGGCACGCGCACCGCGGCGATCACGGGTGCCTACGTCGCGCTCGCCGACGCGGTCGCGTGGGGACGTCGCACGGGCCGCATCAAGGGCAAGGGCGACGTGCTCACCGACTCCGTCGCCGCCGTGAGCGTCGGCATCATCGACGGCGTGCCCATGCTCGACCTCCCCTACGTGGAGGACGTGCGGGCCGAGACCGACATGAACGTCGTCGTCACCGGCCGGGGGCACTTCGTCGAGGTGCAGGGCACCGCCGAGCAGACGCCCTTCGACCGGCGCGAGCTCGACGTGCTGCTCGACCTCGCGGTCGCGGGCACCGCGCGCCTCACCGAGCTCCAGGCCGTCGCACTCGCCCAGGGCGCGTGACGGTGGCGCGTCTCGTCCTCGCGACCCACAACCCGCACAAGGTCCGCGAGCTGCGTTCGATCCTCGGCCCCGTCGTCCCCGACCTCGACCCGGCCGACGTCGTGGGCGCGGCCGACCTCGGCACGGAGCCGCCGCACGAGGACGGCGTGACGTTCGCCGAGAACGCCCTGCTCAAGGCGCGCGCGCTCGCGGCGGCGACGGGGCTGCCCGCGGTCGCGGACGACTCGGGGCTGTGCGTCGACGTCCTCGGCGGCGCGCCCGGCATCTTCTCGGCGCGCTGGGCCGGACGGCACGGCGACGACGCCGCCAACCTCGCCCTGCTTCTCGCCCAGGTCGCGGACGTCCCCGACGCGCACCGCGGGGCGGGGTTCACGTGCGCCGCGGCGCTCGTGACGCCCGACGGGTTCGAACACGTCGAGACCGGCGTGCTGCGCGGCCGGCTGGCGCGCGTGCCCCGGGGCGACGGCGGCTTCGGCTACGACCCGGTGCTCGTGCCCGACGTCCAGCCCGCGCGAGCCGCCGGCAGCCCGCTCACGTGCGCCGAGCTCACCGCGGAGGAGAAGAACGCCATCTCCCACCGCGGTCAGGCGTTCCGCGCGCTCGCCCCCGTGGTCGCCTCGAGGCTGTGAGCGCGCTCGCGCCCGCCTCCACCGTCCCGGCCGCGGCCGTCCACCTCGCGGCGCGGGACGTCGAGGTCGGCTACCCGGGACGACCGGTGCTGCGCGGCGTGACGTTCCGGGCCGGTCCGGGCTCCCGGATCGGCCTCGTGGGGGAGAACGGCACGGGCAAGACGACGCTCCTCCGGGTGCTCGCGGGCGAGCTCGCGCCGACGTCGGGCGAGGTGCGCGTGGTGGGCTCGCTCGCGACGGTCGCGCAGGAGCTCGAGGTGAGCGGCGGTGCGACCGTCGGCGACCTCGTCGAGGAGGCGCTCGCGGCGGCCCGGGCCGCGGCCGCGGAGCTCGCGGCCGCCCACGCGGCGATGGACGCCGTCGCCCCGGACGCGCGCCCCGAGGTGCACGACGCCGCCGCGGGCCGGCTCGCGCGCGCGCTCGCCATGGCCGAGCGCCTCGCGGTGTGGGACGCCGACCGGCGGGCCGACGAGGCGCTCACGCGCTTCGGCGCCCCCCGCGACACCGGGCGCCGGCTCGCCGAGCTGTCCGTCGGCGAGCGGTACCGGGTGCGCCTCGCGTGCCGCATCGCGCAGCGCCCGGACGTCCTGCTGCTCGACGAGCCGACCAACCACCTCGACCAGGACGGCATCGAGCACCTCACCGAGGAGCTGCGCCGCTGGCCGGGCGTCGTCGTCATCGTCACGCACGACCGGCAGCTCCTCGACGACGTCATGACCGCGATCCTCGACCTCGACCCGTCGATGGACGGACGGCCCACGCTCTACGGCGAGTCGAGCTACGCGACCTACCGCTTCCAGCGCACCCAGGCCCTGCGGCGCTGGCGTGCCCGCTACGCCGCCGAGCGCAAGCGCGCCGCGACGCTCGCCGAGCGGCTCGACGACGCCTACGAGGGGCTCTCCGACGCGTGGCGCCCGCCCAAGGGCTCGCAGGGCCACCGGCGCGCCACGCGTGCGCGGATCCACGTCAAGGCGGCGGACCGCCTCGTCCAGCGGCTCGAGGCGACCGCCGTCGAGGTGCCGGTCCCGCCGCTCGAGCTCGCGTTCCCCGACCTCCCGGCGCTGCCGCCGGCCACCGACGTCGCCGCCGGCACCCGGCCCCTGCTCGAGGTGCGCGGGGTGCGCGTCCCCGGCCGTCTCGACCTGCCGGGCGTCCGCGTCGACCTGCCGCCGTGCGGACGGCTGCTGGTGACGGGCCCGAACGGTGCTGGCAAGTCGACTTTGCTCGCCGTCCTCGCCGGGACGGTGCTGTCGGTGCGCGGGGTGCGGCACGTCGCGCCCGGGGTCCGGCTGGGTCTGCTCGGCCAGGACGACGACGCGGACGACGACGCGTCGGGCACGTCCCACGCGGCGAGCCCGGGCCGCGTCCCGCGGGCCTCGGGCGCGGCCCCCGGGACCACGGGGTTCGACGCGTACGCGGCGCACGCGCTCGCGCTCCTCCAGGCGGGCGCGCTCGACCCCGAGCGCCTGGTGCCGGTCGCGTCGCTCGGGCTCCTCACGGAGGAGGACCTCGACCGGCCCCTCGCCGAGCTCTCGGTGGGTCAGCGGCGCCGGTTCGCGCTCGCCAAGGCGCTCCTCGCCGCGCCGCACGTCCTGCTGCTGGACGAGCCGACGAACCACCTCTCGGTCGCTCTGGTGGACGAGCTGACCGAGGCGCTCACGGCGACGAGCGCCGCCGTCGTCGTCGCGACGCACGACCGCGCGCTGCGGCGCGACCTCGACGGGTGGCCCGAGCTCGCGCTCTGACGCCGTGGGTCAGGGCAGGCGGCCGACGTGCGCCATCGCCTGGCGCAGGAGGTACCCGTGGCCGCCGGTCATCTCGACCTGGACCTGCTCGCCGCACGCCTCCTCGGGCGTGAGCCACGCGAGGTCGAGGGCGTCCTGCTGCGGCTGGCAGTCACCCGCGACGGGGACGACGTACGCCAGGGAGACGGCGTGCTGGCGGACGTCGTGGTACGGCGTGACGCCGGGCGTCGGGAAGTACTCGGCGACCGTGAACGGCTGCGGCGCGGCGGGGATCTGGGGGAGCGCGACGGGGCCGAGGTCCTTCTCCAGGTGCCGCAGCAGGGCGTCGCGCACACGCTCGTGGTACATGACGCGGCCCGAGACCAGCGCGCGCGTCATCTCGCCGACGCTGTTGACCCGCAGCAGGAGGCCCACCGCGACGACGTCGCCGCTGTCGTCCACGCGCACGGGCACCGCGTCGACGTAGAGCAGGGGGAGCCGGGACCGGGCCGTCGCGAGCTCGCGGGGCGTGAGCCAGCCGTCGGGCTTGGGGTCCTCGGGGTAGTCGGCGGTCTCCGTCACGAGCGGCAGCCTAGGCGACTCCGGGCCCGCGGGCCGTCGTCCCACGCCCCGCCGCCACGTCGCTCGGCGCGCCGCGCGCGCCCGTCCCGCGGCGCTCCGCACGTGCTCCTGACGCGCGCGGGCGGCCCGTCCGACGGAATATCGAGGGTGCGCACGCGTTGACCACCGTGACGACAACGAGAGGAAACCCGATGGCGACCGTCGAGCTGACCGAGTCCGACTTCGAGCAGACCGTGACGAGCAACGACATCGTGCTCGTCGACTTCTGGGCCTCGTGGTGCGGGCCGTGCCGCCAGTTCGCGCCGGTGTTCGAGCAGTCCTCGGGCGAGCACCCCGACGTGGTCCACGCCAAGGTCGACACGGAGGCCGAGCAGGGCCTCGCGGCCGCGGCGAACATCACGTCGATCCCGACGCTCATGGCCTTCCGGGACGGCATCCTGGTCTTCAACCAGGCGGGCGCGCTGCCCAAGCAGTCCCTCGAGCAGGTCGTCCAGGCCGTCAAGGCCCTCGACATGGACGCCGTGCGGGCGCAGCTCGCCGAGCAGGGCCAGGAGCACGACCACGAGCACGAGCACGACCACCAGCACCAGCACTGAGACCTCGCCGGGACGCCCGGCACCGCACGACCGAGGAGGGCGCGGGTGACCGCGCCCTCCTCGCGCGTCCGTGGGTTCACGTCAGGCGGGGTCGGGTGACGAGGGCGCCGGACGCCTCAGCGGCCGGCGAGGAAGCGCGCCAGGGCGGCCGCGAGCTCGTCGGGCGCCTCCTCGGCCATGTGGTGACCGCTGTCGACCGTCCCGCCCGAGACGTCGTCGGCCCACTCGCGCCAGACCGCGAGCGGGTCGTCGTACAGCTCGCCCAGGTCGTCGCGCGTGGACCACAGGACCAGGACGGGGCACGCGAGCCGACGTCCCGCGGCGCGGTCGGCGTCGTCGGCCGCGCGGTCGACGCCGAGGCCCGCGCGGTAGTCCTCGCACATCGCGTGCACCGTCGCCGGGTCGCGCACCGCCGCCATGAGGTCGGCGTGGTTCTCGGCGCCCATGAGCGTCGGGTCGGCCTGGAGGGCGTACCAGGCGGGCGCGTCCCGGACGATGACGTCCTCGGCGGGCCGGACCGTCTGGCCGAGCCAGAACCAGTGCCACCACCGCTGGGCGAACCTGGCGTCCGCGCGCTCGAGCGCCGCGCCGATGGGCACGGCGTCGAGCACCACGAGCCGCGTCACGCGCTCGGGACGGTCGGCGGCGAGCCGGTGGGCGACGTAGGCGCCGCGGTCGTGCCCGACCACCGCGAACCGCTCGTGGCCCAGGTGGTCCATGAGCGCGGCGACGTCGCCCGCCATGGCGCGCTTGGAGTAGGGCCGGTGCTCCGCGTCCGACGGCGGCGCGCTGGACAGGCCGTAGCCGCGCAGGTCGGGGCACACGACGGTGCGGTCCCGGGCGAGGAGGGGCGCGACCCGGTGCCACGTCGTGTGGGTCCGGGGGTGCCCGTGCAGCAGCACGACCGGCTCGCTCCCGACCCCGCCCGGGGCGCCCTGCCGCGTCGGACCGCCGATGCGGTACCGCACGTCCACCTCGGCGAGCCGCGCGGTCGCCAGCGTGAAGTCCTCGAGCACGTCGTCCCTCCCTGGTCGCAGGCCCCAGGATCGCGGCCGCGCGTCGGGTCCGCACGCCCGGGTGCGGTCCGGGCTCGGGTCGGGCACGCTCGGACCACGACGGAGCAGCGGCACCCCTCGCGGGGTGCGGGAGGGCGGTGAGGTGAGGTTCGCGGCCGAGGTGTCCCGCATCCCCGCCTGTCGCCGGTGGGCCGTGAACCTCGCCCGCGCCGAGGGCGCGTCGGAGCACGCGTTGCGCCTCGTCGCGCTCCTCACCACCGAGGCCGTCACCAACGCCGTGCGGCACGGTCCGCCGGGCGGCGAGGTCCGCCTCGACCTGCGCCGCGACGGCGACGCGGTGCGCGTGATGGTCCGCGACGCCTCGCCCTCGCTGCCGGTCGTGCAGCGCGTCCCGCCGACCGCCCAGGGGGGCCGCGGCGTCATGCTCATCG
Source organism: Actinotalea solisilvae (assembly GCF_016464425.1). Taxonomy (GTDB): domain Bacteria; phylum Actinomycetota; class Actinomycetes; order Actinomycetales; family Cellulomonadaceae; genus Actinotalea; species Actinotalea solisilvae. The sequence continues at coordinate 257,259 of NZ_JADDKQ010000010.1, read as the reverse complement.
ACACGCTCGCGGAGGCCTGGGGGGTCGAGCGCGGCCCCGACGGCACCAAGAGCGTGTGGTTCCTCGTGCCGCTGGCGGCCGACGCGGCGCGCCCGGACGCCTGACGTCGCCGCCGTCGGGCGGGGTGCGCGAGGCGGGAGTCGAACCCGCACGCCCGAGGGCACCAGGACCTAAACCTGGCGCGTCTGCCGATTTCGCCACTCGCGCTCGGGCCGAGCCTAGGGGTCAGCCGAGGCCGAGGTCCCGCCGGAGCTTGGCGACGTGACCGGTGGCCTTGACGTTGTACTGCGCCACCTCGACGTCCCCGTCCGCGCCGACGACGACGGTCGACCGGATGACGCCCTCGACCGTCTTGCCGTAGAGCTTCTTCTCGCCGTACGCGCCGTACGCCAGCAGGACGGCCCTGTCGGGGTCGGAGCCCAGCGGGTAGGTGAGCGCGGCGGACTCCGTGAACTCCTGGAGGCGGGGCACCGGGTCGGGGGAGATGCCGAGGACGGTGTACCCGGCGGCCTGGAGGGCGCCGAGCGAGTCGCGGAAGTCGCAGGCCTGCGTGGTGCAGCCGGGCGTCATCGCGGCGGGGAAGAAGAAGATGACCACGCGCGTCCCGCGCTGCTCCGAGAGGGTGAAGGTCCCGCCGTCGGCGGTGGGGACGGTGAAGTCGGGTGCGGGGTCACCGACGGACAGGCGCGGCATGGTCCTCCTCGGGATCGGAGGCCACTGTAGCGTCGGGCGGGTGACGTCCCTCCCCCTCCCGGGCGACCCCCGCCCCGACGCGGCCGGCCCCGCAGGCCGTCCGCCCGTGCGGATGCTCCACGACCGCGTCCTCGTGCGTCTCGACGCCGAGTCGGCCGAGCGGCTGTCCTCGTCCGGGATCGTCATCCCGGCGACGGCGGCGGTGGGCAAGCGCCTGGCCTGGGGGCTCGTGGTCGCGACGGGCCAGCACGTCCGCCAGGTCGACCGCGGCGACCGCGTGCTCTTCGACCCCGAGGACCGGGCCGAGGTGGAGCTCGAGGGCGTGGACTACCTGCTCCTGCGGGAGCGTGACATCCACGGCGTCGCCGAACCGGCTCCGAGCGGCGAGGGAACCGGGCTGTACCTGTGAGCGTTCTCCGTGAGGACGTGCCCGCGCGCGGACGGATCGCCGGGCCTCGCCGCCGTGGCGGGAAGATCGTGCCGGTCCGTCCGGCGTGACGCGTTGCGTCACCTGCCCGGCAGTGGTGCAGTGTGACCGTCGACCACCAGAGAGGAGGTCCAGGCGATGGGTCTGGAGACCAACGTGGGTGAGGGTGAGGCCGTTCCCGGCCTCGAGCCCGAGCCGGCCGTCGTCGAGGCTGCCGACCAGGTGGAGACCGAGGCGTCGGCCGAGGTGATGAGCCTGCTGGCCGAAGGTGTCCCGCTGACCCTTCTCGCGGACCTCGTGAACCCGGACGGCCCCGCCTCCCCGGCGATCCTCGAGGACGAGGGCCTGCCCGAGGTCGCGTGGTGGGACGCCGAGGACGAGGGCGCGACGACGACGCCTGACGCGGCCGCGACCGGCGACGCGGCGGCGGCCGACGCCGACAGCTGAGGCGTCCGCGCCGCGGCGTGCAGGAGCGGCCGCCGGCACCCGAGGCGGGCCTTGGGGCGGGCGCGGACGCGCCCGGATGCGGCCCGCGGCCCGCTGACCAGCGGTTTCGCGTCCTCGCGACCTCGGTGCTAACCTCGTGCACCGCGCGCCATTAGCTCAATTGGCAGAGCAGCTGACTCTTAATCAGCGGGTTCGGGGTTCGAGTCCCTGATGGCGCACCGACGACGAAGGCCCCGGTCCTGCGACCGGGGCCTTCGTCGTGCGTGGGGTCGTCCGAGCGCCGGGCTCAGTCCTCGGCGGTCGTGTCGCCGAGCGGCAGCAGCTGGTCCACGCCCGTGATCGTGAGCAGCTCGCGCAGCATCCACGGCGCGTTGTCGAGGCGGACGGGATAGCCGCCGGCCTCGGCGTCGCGGGCGATCCGGACGAGGATCGACATGCCGGTCGAGTCGATGAAGGTCACGTCGCGCGCGTCGATGACGACCGGCAGGGACCGCTCGGAGACCGCCTGGCACAGCTCGTTGACGGACCGCCGGACGGACAGGTCGATCTCGCCCCACGCGCGGACCACCGACCGGTCGGGCTCGCTCTGCAGAGCCATCCCCGACGTCCCGTCACCCTCGGTCTCCACCTCGGCCATGGCCGTCCCTTCTCGCAGCGCCGCGCCCCTCTTCCTCAGCGATCCAACCGCACCCGGGGGGAGTTGGCACTGCGGCAGCGCTCCCACCTCCGGGACGCCGTGTCGGGGCCAGGACATTCCGGGCGCGGGAGGAGAGCGGAGGTCTCGTGGCACGCGGCGCGCCGGACCGTACAGTGGCGGGGTGAAGATCGCCCTCGCCACCTGTGCCGCCCTGCCCACCCTCGACGCCGAGGAGAGCCCGCTGCTCGGCGAGCTGCAGGCACGCGGCGTCGACGTCGACGTGGCCGTGTGGGACGACCCGGCGGTCGACTGGTCCGCCTACGACCTCGTCGTGATCCGCTCGACCTGGGACTACGCGACCCGCCGGCCGGCATTCGTCGCGTGGGCCGAGGCCGTCGAGGCGGTGACCACCCTGGTGAACCCCGCCGCCGTGGTGCGCTGGAACACGGACAAGCACTACCTCGCCGAGCTCGAGGCCGCCGGCGTGCCGATCGTGCCCACCATGTGGCTCGAGCCCGAGCGCCACCTGTCCTCGCGCGCGCTGCACACCCGGTTCCCCGCCCACGGCGACTTCGTCATCAAGCCCGCGGTGTCCGCGGGCTCGGTCGACACGGGCCGCTACACCGCGATCGACGCCGGCTCTCGCGGGCTGGCGATCTCCCACGCGCGCCGCCTGCTCGAGGCCGACCGCACCGTCATGGTGCAGCGGTACCTCACGAGCGTCGACACGGTCGGCGAGCGGGCGCACATCTTCGTGTCCGGGGAGTACTCGCACAGCGTGCGCAAGGGCGCGATGCTCAGCGGCCCCGACGTCGGCGGCTCCGGCCTCTACAAGAAGGAGCAGATGACGCGCATCGACGCGTCGGAGGCCGAGGTCGAGATGGCCCGGCAGGTCATCGCGACGGCGGCAGGCCTGCTGCGCGCGCAGGCGGACCCCGACGTCCCGGAGCAGCCGTTCCTCTACGCGCGGGTCGACCTGGTGAGCGGGGACGACGACCAGCCGGTCCTCATGGAGCTCGAGACGGTCGAGCCCTCGCTGTTCATGAGCCTCGGCGAGGGCGCGGTCGAGAGGTTCGCGACCGCGATCCTCGAGCGCGTGCCCGGAGCACCCTCCGCGACTGTGTAGACTTCTCGCCGGTTCGCGACCGCCGCCCGGTGGCCGGTCTCGACACCGTGGTGGCTATAGCTCAGTTGGTAGAGCACCTGGTTGTGGTCCAGGGGGTCGCGGGTTCAAGTCCCGTTAGCCACCCCATCGTGAGCACGACGACGGCACCCGACGACGCGTCGGGTGCCGTTCGTGCGTCCGGGCCGGCTCAGGGCGCGGGCGTCGCCCCGCGCACGCTCGTCGCGGCGATCTGCGCGGCGACCTGCTTGGCCGTCGCCGAGTCCGGCCCCGGCTGGGGCACGAGCATCGCGGCGCGGTAGTACCGCAGCTCGTCGATGCTCTCGAGGATGTCGGCGAGGGCGCGGTGCCCGCCCGTCTTCTCGGGCGAGGCGAAGTAGATGCGCGGGTACCAGCGCCGGGCGAGCTCCTTGATGGAGGACACGTCGATGATCCGGTAGTGCAGGTGCTCGACGAGACCCGGCATGTCCCGGTCGAGGAACGTCTTGTCGGTGCCGACCGAGTTGCCGGCGAGCGGCGCCCTGCGCGCCTCGGGCACCCAGGTCCGGATGTAGTCCAGGACCTGCTGCTCGGCCTCGGCGAGCGTGACGCCGCCGGGCAGCGCGTCGAGCAGCCCGGACGTCGTGTGCATGTCGCGCACGAAGGGTTCCATCTGCTCGAGAGCCTCGGCCGGCGGGGTGACGACGACGTCGACCCCCTCGCCGAGGATGGTCAGCTCCGAGTCGGTGACCACGGCGGCGACCTCGATGAGCGCGTCGCGCCCGAGGTCGAGACCGGTCATCTCGCAGTCGATCCAGACGATGCGGTCGTTGGGTGCGGCAGGGCTCACGCGGTCACTGTACGGGCTGGTCGCCCGCCGGCCGGTGCGCGTCGCGCCCGTCGCCCGGCGCCGGCGGCGTCGGCCGTGGCGGTCCCGGGGGTCCCGGGGGTCCCGCGCCCGGGCGGGGCAGCGTGCCGGCGAGCCACGCGCCGACGCCGACGACGACGGCTGCCGCAGCGGCCAGCGCGAGGGCCGTGGTCCACGGCGTGCCGCCCCAGAGCGTGACGGCCGCGACGGTGAGCCCGCTCACGGCGGCGAGCACGAGGCGCGGCACCAGGCCGTGCGTCGCGGGTGCGTGCCCGGCGCCGTCGTCGTGGCGCGGGGGCTCGGACGCGGGCGGCGGCGCGGGGGCGGAGTGCCGGCCCATCAGCGCGTCGCCTCGCAGCGGCCCGCCGAGCGGACGGGCGGGCGGAGGTCGGGCATGGCGCCATCGTGGCAGAGCGTCGGGGGTCCGAGGCGCCGTAGCGACGCTGCGTGGTGGCGACGGACGCCGGGGAGCAGGGCGGACGCCCCGCGTGCGCTCAGGCGACCGCGGGGCGTCCGTCGGTGGGGGACCCGGCCGCCGCGACGGCGGTCGTGCCCCGGGAGAGGAGCCGCTCGGTCGGCCGGACGTCCGGGACCGAGCGGGCCCGCCGGCTCAGGCGGACCTGGCGGGCGCGGCTGCGCTCGACGGTCGCGCGCTGGTGCTCGCGGACGGCTATCTCGTAGACGGTCAGAGGATGCATGGTGGTGCTCCAGGAGGTGGGAAGGGACTGGGGTCGAGGACGGGCCAGGTCCTTCACCGCGGTGGTCCCACGGTGGCAGAGCGCCGTGCCGGGACGCACCCGAATTACCCCGGTCCGGACGGGGTCGGTCGGTGCCGGGCGGTGCCGGGCGCCGCCCGCCGCCCGCGGCGACGGGCGCCCGCCGCGCGGTCCGCCCGCGCGGGTGCGATGCTCGCCGGATGGCGGAGGGGCGACGCGGCGTGCGCGCGACCGTGCGGGACGTGGTCGCCGACCTCTGGGGCCGGCGGTCGTGGGTCGTCGACCGGGGTCCGCAGGTCGCCGTCGTCGTCGGTCTGCTGCTCGTGGTGCTCGGCACCGCCGGGTTCCTCGGGGTCTTCGACGCCGTGCAGGAGAACGACGACCTCGCCGAGCTCGACCAGCCCGTCCTCACCGGCCTCGCCGAGGCGCGCAGCGAGCCCGTCACCGTCGTGCTCACGGTGATCACGACCGTGACGGGGCCCGAGGTGCTGCCCGTCCTCGTCCTCGTGGGCACCCTGACCTGGGGCTTCTGGCGCAAGCAGTGGTGGCAGGCGGGCCTGCTGGCCGGCGCGATGGTCGCCTCGACGATCGTGTCCGTGCTCATCAAGGACGCCGTCGCGCGGCCCCGGCCGCCCGTGGACACCATGACCGTCGCGGGCGTCGAGACGACCTACTCGTTCCCGTCGGGCCACACGATCGGCACGGCGACGCTCCTGCTCGTGGTCGGGTACCTGGCGTGGATCCGGCGTCCCCGCGTGGGCTCGCTCGTGGTGTGGTTCCTCGTCATCGTGGCCGGGATCCTCGTCGTCGCGCTGAGCCGGCTCTACCTCGGGTACCACTTCGTCACGGACGTCGTGGCGTCGATGGCGCTCGCGGTCGCGGTGCTCGGCGGCGTGGTCGTGGTCGACCGGCGCCGGGCGGTCCGGGCGGCGCGGGTGACGAAGGCGACGGCGTCGCTGCCCGGGACGGGCTGAGCGCGCGGGCAGGCGCGACCGGCCTGCGGCGCCCCCGGCAGGATTCGAACCTGCGACCTGCGGATTAGAAGTCCGATGCTCTATCCACTGAGCTACGGGGGCGGGTGCGAGCAGCACCTCGCGGCAACGCGATGCGCTCGGGTCGTGCGACGAGCCGCAGCGGCGGCCGCTGCGACGCACATGCTACGGACTCGGCGACGCGCCGGGGGAGCGGTCCTCGTCGGGCGGCTCAGCCGGCCGCCGGGGCGCCGACGTAGGAGACGTCGCCGCTGTCCGAGCGGATGTAGACCGAGCGCGGGGCGCCCGGGTCCGTCGGCGCGTCGACCGTGGAGCGGCCCTGGGCGGTCGCGATGTCGAGCGCCACCGGGTCGCCGGTGGAGCGCACGACGACCCGCCCGACCGACGTCGTCGCGCGCACGTCGCCGAGCACGCCGGCCACGTCCAGGCCGCCGCTGCCCGAGCGGACCACGGCGTCGCCCGCCGCGCCGCGCACCCGGACGTCGCCGATCCCCGTTGTCGCCTCGACCGCGCCACCCGCGTCACGGACCTCGACCCCGCCGCTGCCCGAGCGCGCGACGACCTCGCCGCTAGCCCCGTGCACGGCGACGTCGCCGATGTCGGTCGACGCCTCGACCGGACCGCCGGCGCCGCGGACCTCGACGTCGCCCGCGCCGGCCGCCGCCCGGACCCGCCCGCCGACCCCGTCGACCACCACGCTGCCGACGCCCGAGCTCACCGTGACGTCCCCGACGCCGTCGAGCACCCGGACGGCACCCGACGACGCCCGGACCGTCACGTGCGTCCCCTCGGGGACCCGCACGTCGAGCGACGCGCTGCAGCTGGCGCCCACCTGGTCCTGGCACGTGTGCCGGACGGTGAGCCCGGCGTCCGTGCGGTCCGCGGCGTAGGTCGCGGGCGACAGCCCCGTCCGTGCCCGGGCCAGGACCTCGACGTCCGCGCCGCCCGCGGTGACGGTGACCTCGCCGTCGGCGACCAGCTCCACGGCTGCGGGCGCCGGGTAGGCGTGCCCGGCCTCGGTCGTGCGCTGGGTCAGGTGGTCGGCCGCCGCGGCCCCGGTCGCGAGGATCACCAGGGCGCCCACGAGCCCGCCGGACCAGCGCAGCGCACCCGCCGCGCGCGTGCGCCGCGGCGGCGCGGTCACGGCCGGCCCCCGCGGCCCGGGGCGTGCTCGAGCCAGCGCAGCACCGCGAGGACGCGGCGGTGGCCGTCGCCGTCGGGGGCCAGGTCGAGCTTGGTGAAGACCGAGGTGACGTGCTTCTCGACGGCGCCGAGGCCGACGACGAGGCGCTCGGCGATGGCCGCGTTCGAGCGTCCCTCGGCCATGAGCCCGAGGACGTCGCGCTCGCGCGGCGTGAGCTCCCGCAGGCCGTCGCGGCGCGTGCGGGCGAGGAGCTGCGCGACGACCTCGGGGTCGATGACCGTGCCGCCCGCGGCGACGCGCGCCACGACGTCGAGGAACTCCTCCACGTCGGCGACGCGGTCCTTGAGCACGTACCCCAGCCCGCGCACGTCACCCGCGAACAGCTCGGAGGCGTACCGCTGCTCGACGTACTGCGACAGGACGAGCACCGGCAGCCTCGGGTGCAGGCTGCGCAGGTGCACGACGGCGCGCAGGCCCTCGTCGGTGTGCGACGGCGGCATCCGGACGTCGGTCACGACGAGGCCCGGCGGCTCCTGCCCGCTGCCGAGGCCGGCGACGAGCGCGTCGGCGGTGCGGTGGCCGGTGACCTCGTGCCCCTCGGCGGCGAGGAGGCGCGTCAGCCCGTCGAGCAGGAGGACCGAGTCCTCCGCGATCACGATGCGCACGGCACCTCCACGGTGAGGCGGGTCCCACGCCCGCGGGGGCTGTCGAGCGCGAAGGTCCCGTCCAGCGCCTCGACCCGGCCGCGCAGCCCGTCGAGCCCGCTCCCGGGCAGGGCCCTGGCCCCGCCGCGGCCGTCGTCGCTCACCGTGAGCCGCAGCCGGTCGCCGACGAGTTCGGCGCGCACGTCCGCGCGCTGCGCGCCGGAGTGCCGGGCGACGTTCGTCAGCGCCTCGGCGGTGACGAAGTACGCGGCGGCCTCGGCGGCCGGGCCGGCGCCGTCGAGGGAGTCCGTCGCGGGCACCTCGACGGTCACGGGCACCGGGCACCGCGCCGCGAGCGCCGAGAGCGCGGCGTCGAGGCCGCGGTCGGTCAGCACCGCGGGGTGGATGCCGCGCACGAGGTCGCGGAGCTCGGCGAGGGTCTCCTTGACCTCGCGGTGCGCGTGGTCGAGCGCCGCCGCGGCGACGGCGGGGTCCGACGCGGCCGCCCGGCGCGCGACGCCGAGCTCGACGCCGAGCGCGACGAGGCGCTGCTGGGCGCCGTCGTGCAGGTCGCGCTCGATCCGTCGCCGGTCGTCGGCCGCGGCGCCCACGGCGCGCGCGCGGGCCCGCGTGAGGTGCTCGGCGCGCACCTCGGCCCGGGTCGCGCGCTCGTCCGCCTCCAGCGCCGCGGCCCGCGCGGCGTCCGCGAGGGCGGCCGAGGCCGGGCGCCCGAGGAGGCCGCGCGCGAGCCGCACGTGCCCGAGGGTGACCAGCTGGGCGAGGAGCGCGGCGAGCCACACGGCGGCCAGACCGACGGCGACGAGGAGCGCCGCCGGCAGGTCGACGTCGGCCCACGAGCGGTAAGCCGGCAGAGCGAGGAGGGCCAGCCCGCCGCCGCCGAGCGCCGCGACCGCGCCGAGCTGGGCGACGGACAGGCCCAGCCCGACGACGACGTGGAGGAGGTGACCCCAGCGGCGGGGGTCGGCGGCGACGCGTCCCCACCCACGCCACCACCGGCGTGCTCCCAGGTCGCGCCGTGGGAGCTCGGGCGGGGCGATGTCGACGCCGAGCTGCGCCCGCAGGCGCGCCCGCTCGAGCGCGGCCACCGGGGCGCTCGCGAGCAGGACCAGCACGAGCATCGGCGCCCCCACCCCGAGCACCACGAGGGCGAGCGACAGCGGGACCGCGGTGAGCACGACCGCGGCCACGGGCAGCAGGACGACCGTGCCGACGACCGCGTGCGAGACCGCCCGCCAGGTCGCCGCCGACACCGGTGCGAGCAGCAGCGCCCGGCCGCCGCGCAGGGCGGGTGCGACGGCGCGCACGTCGTCGTGCGGGCCGGCGGCGGACGTCATGCCCCCGACCGTAGGGGCGCCGGGGACGTCGCGGGACCACGCGCCGCCACGTCCGCGGCCCCACGGCGGCCGTAGGACACCCGCCGCAGCGCCGACTCGAACGGTCCGCGCCGCCCGGCCCGGTGCAGGGAGACCGCGACCGCCGCCGTGACGAGCCACACCAGAACCGCGAGGAGCGCGGCCTGGGTGGTCGAGAGGCGACCGCCGAGGCCGAGGCCCCAGTCGCTGAGCAGCGGGGCGAACAGGAGCGACTGCAGCAGGTAGCAGGTGAGGGAGCGCTCGCCGACGGCGGCGAGGGCGGCCACCGGGCCGCGGCGGCCGCGCCCGACCCACGCCGCGGCGAACCAGCCGAAGGCGCAGACGTAGGCGAGCCCCATGAGGTCGCCGGCGACGTGGTGGACGAGCTCGGCGACGGCCAGCGCGGTCGTGCCGGGGTGCCACACCTGCCCGACGGCGACGGCGTACGGCAGGCTGCCGGCCACGCTGACGGCGCCGAGGCCGAGGGCGACCTGCCCGAGCCGCCGCCGGTGCTCGGCCGGGTGCGTGAGCCAGCCCGAGCGCGCGAGCAGGATGCCGACGACCAGGTGCGGGACGAACATGAGCGTCAGCGTGTAGAGCGAGGTCACGGTCGCGGCCGTGGCGAGCCGGTCGAGCGCCGAGGCGAGGTAGCCGGTCGCCTCGGGCGCGGACGCCTCGCCGCCGCCGGCGTCGGACGGGACGAGCAGCGCGACCGCACCGGCGGTGAGCGACAGCGTGTAGGCGACGCCGAACCACCACGCGAGCGCGACGCGGGACCGGTGCAGCAGGAGGAGGGCCAGCAGCCCGGCCGCCCCGTAGGGCGCGAGGATGTCGCCGCCGTAGAGGAGCGTCGCGTGGAGCAGGCCGAGGACGAGGAGCGCGAGGCTGCGGCGCGTGAGGACCCGTCGGGTGGTGCGGGGCGTCGCGCCGCGGGCGGCGAGGCGGGCCGCCATCGTCGCGAGCCCGAAGCCGTAGAGGATCGCGAACATCGGCTTCGTGTGGCTGTCGACGAGCAGGGTGAGGACGGCGTCCACGAGGTGGTCCGTGGCCGACCCGCCGACCGGGCGGCCGCCCGCCTCGTGGTAGCCGTCGTCCGACCACAGGTAGCCCCACACGTTCGCGGAGGCGATGAGCAGCAGGAGCAGGCCGCGCGCGAGGTCGGGGGCCAGGGACCGGGACGTCGCGGGCGTCGGGGAGGGGAGCGGGGGCTGCGGGCGGCCGGTCGGGCCGGGGCCCGGCGTCGCCGGCGCCGTGGCGGTCGGGGGATGGCTCATGCCCGGCAACGCTAGGGACGCCCGAGGGCCGCTCCCAGGGGGTGCGCCCACGAGGTCGTCCGGGGGCAGACCCCCGGGTCCGCGGCCCGGTCCGGCGCGCGCGACGCGACCGGTCGGGCCCGGCGGACGCGCGCCGCGACGCGCGGCGCGCGTGTTTGGTCCCCGCCTGCGCGCACGGGAGGATGACCCCGTGACCATGGCACCGAGCACCGGGGGCGTCCTCACCGGTCCTCGGGGCACGGGCTCGTTCCGTGCGGCGAGCACCCCGGACCGCCCGCGCGCGAGCTCGTCGACGCTCGACGCCGTGGAGGACCTGCGGCGCGACGTCGCCGCGACCTCCTTCCCGCTCCCCCTCCCGGGCGTCGACGAGGCCGAGGCGCGTCGGGTCGCGCTGCTCGACCAGCTCGACGACCACCTCCTGCCGCGGCTGCGCGAGCTCTCGGCGCCCGCGGTCGTCGTCGTCGCGGGATCGACGGGCGCGGGCAAGTCCACGATCGTCAACTCCGTGGTGGGCTCCGAGGTGAGCCCGGCGGGCGTGCTGCGGCCCACGACGCGCCGGCCGGTCCTCGTGCACCACCCTGCCGACGCCGACCTGCTCGCGGACCACCCGCTGCGCGACGTGGTCGACGTCGTCGGCAGCGACGCGGTGCCGCGCGGGATCGCGCTCGTGGACGCGCCGGACCTCGACTCGCTCGTCGCGAGCAACCGCGCCACCGCCCACCGGCTGCTCGAGGCGGCCGACCTGTGGCTGTTCGTCACCACGGCGGCGCGGTACGGCGACGCGCTGCCGTGGCAGGTGCTGGACGACGCCGCCGGGCGGGGCACGTCCGTCGCCATGGTGCTCAACCGGGTGCCCGCGGACGCCCTCGTGACGGTGCGCACCGAGCTCATGGCACGGCTGCGGGACCGCGGCATGGGCGCCGTGCCGCTCTTCCTCGTGCGTGACCTCGGCCCGCACGAGGGCCCGCTGCCGCCGGCCGCCGTCGCCCCGATGCGGCGCTGGCTCGCGACCGTCTCCGGGCCCGACCGCGCGCGCGCCGTCATCGCGCGCACGCAGCGCGGCGCGCTCGCGGCCCTGCGACCGTGGGTCGACGAGCTCGCCGAGGCGGTCCAGGCCCAGGTCGACGCCGCCGACGCGCTCGGCCGGCTGGTCAGGGCGACGGTCTCGCGGACGGCCGACGCCGCCGCGGACGCGGCGGCGCAGGGCGCCGTCGTGGCGGGTCCGGTGCGCAGCCGGTGGTCCGCCGCGGAGGCCCGCGGGCTGCTCGCGCGCCGCGTGCCGCGCCGCCGTCGCGCGGACCGCGACGCCGAGCTCGCCGCTCTCGCCGACGACGTCCTCGCCTCGCTCGAGGTCGTGCTGGCCCAGGCCCGGACCGCCGGGCGCGCGGCGGTCCGGGGCGCCGTCGCGGCCTCGGACCTGCCCGGCGCCCAGGGCCTCGTCGACGCGCTCGACGCCCTGGGCCACGACGCCGCGTCCGGGGTCATCGGCGTCGTGCCGCACGCCGACGCGGACGTCGTCGACACCGGCACCGCGAGCCCGCACGACGCGGCGCTCGCGTGGGCCGCGCGGGCCGACGGCAGCCCGCAGGCGGACGAGGCGCGGGACGCGCTCGCTCGCCGGCTGGGTCCCGCGGCGGCCGGGGTGCTGCTCGCCGGCGCGGCAGGCCTCGAGCCCGCGGCCGCACGGTGCGCGGACGCCGGCCGCGGCGCCGCCGGCGCCCTGGTCGCCGCGCTGCGCGAGGAGCTCACCGAGGCCGTCCGGCAGCAGGTCGTGGCCGGCGCGGCGCCGGCGTCGGCGCTCCTGGGGTCGGCCGACCTCGCCTCCGACGCCGCGTCGCGGCTGCGCCTGCGCGGCGCCGTGCTCAAGGCGGTGCGATGACGCAGCCGGACACCACCCCCGCACCCGCGGGAACGGCCCCGGGGAGCCGGACCGCCGGTCTGCTCGCGCGCGTCGATCGCCTCGAGCGCGCCCTCGACGTCGCCGGGCCGCGGGTGCCGGACGCGACGGCGTCCGCGGTGCGGGGCGCCCTGGCGACGGTGCGCGAACGGCTCGCCCTGGGCGCCGACCACACCGTCGTCGCGCTCGTGGGCGGCACGGGCTCGGGCAAGTCGAGCCTCTTCAACGCGCTCACGGGGCTGCCGCTCGCCGACGTCGGCGTGAGCCGCCCCACGACGTCGCAGGTCACCGCGTGCGTCTGGGCGCACGACGCCTCGGCGCTGCTCGACTGGCTCGGCGTCGCGCGCGACCGCCGCATGGAGCGCGAGAGCGAGCTCGACGGCGAGTCGCAGGCCGACCTGCGCGGGCTCATCCTGCTCGACCTGCCCGACCACGACTCGGTCGAGCCCGCGCACCGCGAGGTGGTCGACCGCCTCCTGCCGCTCGCCGACCTGCTCGTGTGGGTGGTCGACCCCCAGAAGTACGCCGACGACGCGCTGCACTCCGGCTACCTGCGTCACCTCACGGGCCACGAGGGCGCGATGCTCGTCGTGGTCAACCAGATGGACACGGTGCCGGTGCACGCGCAGGCAGGGCTGCTGCGGGACGTGTCGCGGCTGCTCGAGGAGGACGGCCTCCGCGGCGTCGGTGTGCACAGCGCGTCCGCCCGCACGGGCGACGGCGTGCCGGTGGTGCGCGGCGTCCTGGCGTCGACGGTCGCCGGGCACACGGTCGCCCAGGTGCGCGCGTCCGCGGAGATCGACGACGCCGCCCGGGGGCTGGCGCGGGTCCTCGGGGCCGCGGAGGTCGCGCCGGACGCGCTGCCCCGCGCCGACGCGGTCACGACGCTCGCGACCGCCGCGGGCCTCGAGCCCGCGCTCCGCCTCGTCGAGGAGGGCGTCGCCGCAGGCCGCACGGCCCGCGGCTTCACCGAGCCGGTGCAGCGCGACCGCGTCGCGGACCTGCGGGGGCGCTGGCTGGACGCGGCGGCCGCGGGCCTGCCTGCCCCCTGGCGCTCGGCCGTGGACGCGGCCCTGCCCGACCACCGCGCGCTCAGCGCGGCCGTCGACGACGCGCTCGGCGGGGTCGTGCTCGAGGGGCGCCGCGCGGGTGCGGCGACCGCGCTGCGGGTCCTCGCCGCGGTGCTCGGGGTCGGCGGTCTCGTCGCCGCGGGGCTCGCCGTCGCGGCGGTCGCGGGCGGCTCCTCGGGCGGCGGCGTCCGGGCGCTCCTCGCCGTCGTCGCGCTCGCGCTCGCGGTCCTGCTCGAGCTGCTCGGGCGCCGCGTGCGCCGCGCGGCCGGGCGGCGCGGGGCCGCGCGGGCGCGCGACGCCGCGCTCGCGGCCCTCGGCACGGTGGTGGACGAGCGCCTCGTCGCACCCGCCGCGGCGGTGCTCGCCGAGCACCGCGCGGTGCGCGAGGCGGCAGCCGTCGGGCCCGCGGTCGGGTCGTCGTCCCCAGGCGACGGCGGGGCGACGTCGTCCCCAGGCCCGGCGGTCCCTGCGCCCTGAGCCGCGGCCGCGGCGGCATGGTCCTGCCAGCGCCGGACCGGCCGGCGCGGGACGAGGAGGACGCCATGACCACGCAGGGACTCTCGCTGACCGTCGTCGGCTGGGTCGCGACGGCACCCAAGGAGATCGTCGGCGGCGGCGTGCCGTACACGAGCTTCCGGATCGCGACGACCCCGCGCCGGTTCGACACCCGCGCCGGCGCGTGGGCCGACGGGCGCACGGAGTGGATCACCGTCAAGGCGTTCCGCGACGTCGCCTTCAACGTGGCCGCGTCGGTCCGCAAGGGGGACCCGCTGCTCGTGCACGGGCGCCTGCGGACCGAGGAGTGGGAGAGCGAGAGCGGTCCGCGCACGACGCTCGTGCTCGAGGCGTCGGCGCTCGGCCACGACCTGACGCGCGGGCAGTCGAGGTTCGCGCGCACGGTGCGGGTCGGCACGTCCGACGCCGCCGGGACGCCGTCGGGCGCGGCCGCGGCGCTGGAGTCCGTGGACCCGTGGGCCACCGACGCGCCGCCGTCGGACGCGGACGCCGGCGACGAGCCGGTCGACGGGACCGACCCGGTCGACGCGCCCGACCTGGTCGACGCGCTCGACCCCGGGCCCGGCGACCCGGCGTCGCTGGGCGCACCGGACGAGGTGCCCACGCCGACGCCGTAGGCTTGCACGTTGGACCGCACCCCCCAGACACCTGGAGCAGACCCGACGTGGCTGAGTTCATCTACACCATGTACAAGGCGCGCAAGGCGCACGGCGACAAGGTGATCCTCGACGACGTCACCATGAGCTTCTACCCGGGCGCCAAGATCGGCGTCGTGGGCCCGAACGGCGCCGGCAAGTCGACCATCCTCAAGATCATGGCCGGCCTCGACCAGCCGTCGAACGGCGAGGCGCGGCTCTCGCCGGGCTACACCGTGGGCATCCTGCTGCAGGAGCCGCCGCTCAACGAGTCCAAGACGGTGCTCGGCAACGTCGAGGAGGGCGTCTCCGAGATCAAGGGCAAGCTCGACCGGTTCAACCAGATCTCCGAGGAGATGGCGAACCCGGACGCCGACTACGACGCGCTGCTCGAGGAGATGGGCAAGCTCCAGGAGGCCATCGACGCGGCCAACGCCTGGGACCTCGACTCGCAGCTCGAGCAGGCCATGGACGCGCTGCGCTGCCCGCCGCCGGACGCGGACGTGTCCGTCCTGTCCGGTGGTGAGCGCCGCCGCGTCGCGCTGTGCAAGCTGCTCCTCGAGAAGCCCGACCTGCTGCTGCTCGACGAGCCCACCAACCACCTCGACGCCGAGAGCGTGCTGTGGCTCGAGCAGCACCTGTCGCAGTACGAGGGCGCCGTCCTCGCCGTCACCCACGACCGGTACTTCCTCGACCACGTCGCCGAGTGGATCGCCGAGGTCGACCGCGGCCGGCTCTACCCGTACGAGGGCAACTACTCCACGTACCTCGAGAAGAAGCAGCAGCGCCTCGAGGTCCAGGGCAAGAAGGACGCCAAGCTCGCCAAGCGCCTCAAGGACGAGCTCGAGTGGGTCCGGTCGTCGGCCAAGGGCCGCCAGACCAAGTCGAAGGCGCGCCTGGCGCGCTACGAGGAGATGGCTGCCGAGGCGGACCGCACGCGGAAGCTGGACTTCGAGGAGATCCAGATCCCGCCGGGCCCCCGGCTCGGCAGCGTGGTCATCGAGGCGAAGGACCTGCGCAAGGGCTTCGACGACCGCGTGCTCATCGACGACCTGTCCTTCTCGCTGCCCCGCAACGGCATCGTCGGCGTCATCGGCCCCAACGGCGTCGGCAAGACGACCCTGTTCAAGACGATCGTCGGCCTCGAGCCGCTCGACGACGGCGACCTGCGGATCGGCGAGACGGTCAAGCTCTCCTACGTCGACCAGTCCCGCGGCGGGCTCGACCCGACGAAGAACCTCTGGGAGACCGTCTCCGGCGGGCTCGACTTCATCAAGGTCGGCAACGTCGAGATGCCGTCGCGGGCCTACGTCGCGGCGTTCGGCTTCAAGGGCCCGGACCAGCAGAAGCCGACCGGCGTGCTGTCGGGTGGCGAGCGGAACCGGCTCAACCTCGCCCTCACGCTCAAGCAGGGCGGCAACGTGCTGCTGCTCGACGAGCCCACCAACGACCTCGACGTCGAGACCCTGGGTTCGCTCGAGAACGCCCTGCTCGAGTTCCCGGGCTGCGCCGTCGTGGTCTCCCACGACCGGTGGTTCCTCGACCGGGTCGCGACGCACATCCTCGCCTACGAGGGCACCGAGGAGGACCCGTCGCGCTGGTACTGGTTCGAGGGCAACTTCGAGTCCTACGAGGCCA
The DNA here is from genome assembly GCF_016464425.1 of Actinotalea solisilvae. Classification (GTDB taxonomy): domain Bacteria; phylum Actinomycetota; class Actinomycetes; order Actinomycetales; family Cellulomonadaceae; genus Actinotalea; species Actinotalea solisilvae. The sequence continues at coordinate 241,186 of NZ_JADDKQ010000010.1, read as the reverse complement.
ACAAGGTCGAGCGCCTGGGCGCCGACGCCGCGCGGCCCCACCGCGTGACGTACCGCAAGCTCACGCGCGACTGAGACGCGCCCCCGACGGGCCCGGCACCTCGTGCCGGGCCCGTCGTGCTGCCCCGGGCGGCCGCCCGGCCGGACGCCGGGCCGCCGAGCACGGGCATGATCGGTGCGCCTGCGCGAGACTGGCTGGACGTCCGGACGAAGGAGGCACGGTGACCTGGACCGACGAGGGTGCCCAGCGCCTCGCCGCCGGGCTGACCGGCCTGCGGGCCGCGGTGGCCGACCTGCGCCTGCCGCTGGACCTCGCGGGCGCCGAGCAGGACCGGCGCGCCGCGGCCGCGCTGGTCGACCACCTCGACGACTACCTCGTGCCGCGCGTGCGCCAGCTCGGCGCCCCGCTCCTGGCCGTCGTGGGCGGGTCGACCGGCGCGGGCAAGTCGACGCTCGTCAACAGCCTCGTCGGCGCGCAGGTGACGCCCGCGGGCGTCCTGCGCCCCACCACCCGGTCGCCGGTCCTCGTGCACCACCCCGACGACGCCGCCTGGTTCACCACGGACCGCGTGCTCCCGCGGCTGCCGCGCGTCACCGGGCCGGACGCCGTCGGCCGCGCCCTGCGGCTCGCGCCCGACACGTCCGTCCCGCGCGGGGTCGCGCTGCTCGACGCCCCGGACATCGACTCCGTGGTCGTCGAGAACCGCGAGCTCGGCGAGGAGCTGCTGGGCGCGGCGGACCTCTGGGTGTTCGTCACGACCGCGGCGCGCTACGCCGACGCGGTGCCCTGGGACCTGCTCGCCGCGGCCGCGCGCCGCCGGGCCGTCGTCGCGATGGTGCTCAACCGGGTGGACCCCGGCGCCGAGGACGCGGTGCGCTCGCACCTCGGGTCGATGCTCACCGAGCACGGCCTCGCGGACACGCGCCTGTTCACCGTCCCGGAGTCCCGCCTCGTCGACGGGCTGCTGCCGCCTGCGGCCACCGTCGAGCTGTCCGGCTGGCTGCGCCGCGTGGCGGGGGACGCCGTCGCGCGCCAGGAGGTCGTGCGCCGCACGGTCCAGGGCGCGGTCGACGACGTCGTCGCGCGTGCACCGGCGCTCGCCGCCGCGGCCGACGCGCAGGTCGCGCACGTCGCGCGGCTGCGCGAGGTCGCCCTGGACGCATACCGCGACGCGGCGCGGGCGGTCGAGACGGCGACGCAGGACGGGACCATGCTCCGCGGCGAGGTGCTCGCCCGGTGGCAGGAGTTCGTCGGCACCGGCGAGCTGTTCCGCGCGATCGAGAGCACCGTGAGCACGTGGCGCGACCGCGCGAGCGCCTTCCTGCGCGGGCGTCCGGCGCCCGAGCCGGTCGCGGACGCCATCGGGCACGGCCTCGTGGACCTCGTCCAGGACGCCGCGGACCGCGCGGCGGACCACACCTACGCGACGTGGCGCGCCGACCCGGCGGGCTCGCGCCTGGTCGACGGGCTGCGCCTGAGCCGGTCGTCGGCGGACCTGCGCGAGCGCATCAGCGCCGAGGTCCGCGCGTGGCAGGCCGGCGTGATGGACCTCGTCTCGACCGAGGGTGCCGACAAGCGCATGACCGCGCGGGTGCTGTCCTTCGGGGTCAACGGGCTCGGCGCGGCGCTCATGGTCGCGATCTTCGCCTCGACGGGCGGCCTCACCACCGCGGAGGTCGGGGTCGCCGGCGGCACCGCGGTCCTCGCCCAGCGCCTGCTCGAGGCCGTCTTCGGCGACGACGCGGTGCGCCGGCTCACGCGGACCGCGCAGGAGGACCTCGCGGCCCGGATGACCCGGCTCCTCGACGACGAGGCGCACCGGTTCACCACCGGCCTCGACGCGCTGGACCTCGGCACGCGCTCGGGCGAGGCGGTCCGGCTCGCCGCCCAGCAGGTCGCGCTCGCCGCGCCGGGCGGGACGCCCGAGCGCGAGCCGGAGCCCGCCACCCGGTGGGACGAGCCGGTCGTCGAGGTGCCGGCCGAGGAGCCCGGCGGCCTGCGCGGATGGTGGCGGCGGCTGTGGCAGGTGTGACCGTCGCCGAGCGCCTCGACGCGCTCGCCCACGCGGTGCGGGTGGGCCGCGACGTGATGCCCGAGGCGGTCGTCGAGGCGGCCCAGGGCCTCGAGGACCGCGCCGGCCACCGGCTGCGCCTGTCGGCCGACCACACGGTCGCCGCGCTCGCGGGCGCCACGGGCTCGGGCAAGTCGTCGCTCCTCAACGCGCTCGCGGGGGAGCCGCTGGCCGAGGTGGACGTGCTCCGCCCGACGACGTCGGAGGCGCTCGCCGTCGTGCGCGGACGCGACGGGTCCGCGGGTCTGCTCGACTGGCTCGGCGTGCGGCGTCGGCACCAGCTGCCCGAGGACGACGCGACCGACGCACCGGCGGGTCCGGCGTCCGGGACGGCGTCGGGCGCGGCACCGCGCGTGCGGCTCGGCCGCGGCCCGCGGACCCCCGGCGGGCTCATCCTGCTCGACCTGCCCGACCACGACTCCGTCCGCACCGAGCACCGCCTCGAGGCCGAGCGCCTCGTCGCGCTCGTCGACCTCATGGTCTGGGTGCTCGACCCGCAGAAGTACGCGGACGCCGTCGTCCACGAGCGGTACCTGCGCGGGCTCGTCGAGCACCGCGACGTCATGCTCGTCGTGCTCAACCAGGTCGACCGGCTCACCGACGCCGAGCGCCGGGCCTGCCACGCCGACCTGCAGCGGCTCCTGGCCGAGGACGGTCTCGCGGGTGTGCGCGTGCTCGACGTCTCGGCGCGGACGGGCGAGGGCGTCGACGCGCTGCGCGCCGCGCTCGACGACGCCGCGGCGCGCCGGGTCGCCGCGCAGGCCCGGGTCGAGGCCGACGTCGTGCGCCTCGCGCGCCAGGTGCAGGCCGCCTGCGGCCCGGTCGGTCGCGGCGGACGGACCCCGTCCACGTCGGAGCTCGTGACGTCGCTCGCGGGCGCGGCGGGGGTCCCCGCGGTCGCCGAGGCGGTGCGGGGGACCCGCCTGCTGCGCGCTCGCCAGGCGACGGGCTGGCCGCCCACGCGCTGGCTCAGCCGGCTGCGCCCGGACCCGCTGCGCCGCCTGCACCTCGGCGAGGGGACCGGCGGGGGGCAGGGCCGCGGCGAGCGCCGGCCGAGCATGCCCGACGTCGTCCGCACATCCGTGCCGCGACCGGGCCCGGCCGAGCTGGCGCGCGTCCGCGCGGCGGTCCGCGACTACACGGACGCGGCGACCGCGTCGCTGCCGGACGCCTGGGTGCTCGAGGCGCGCGGACGGACCGAGGGGAGCGCGGAGGCGCAGGCGCTGCCCGACGCGCTCGACCGCGCGGTGTCGGGGACGCAGGTCATCAGCGACCGCCGCCCGGTGTGGTGGACGGTCGTCGGGGTGCTCCAGTGGCTCCTGCTGCTCGTCGCCGTCGCGGGGCTCGTGTGGCTCGGCGTCCTGTGGGGCCTCGACGCGCTGCGCATGCCCGTGATCGAGCCGCCCGCGTGGGACCAGGGCCAGGTGAGCATCCCCGTCCCGACGCTCGCCGCGGTCGGCGGCACGCTGGTGGGCCTTATCCTGGCCGGGATCGCGCGGCTGCTGGCGGGCGTGGGGGCGCGCCGTCAGGCGCGGCGCGCGACCGCGCACCTGCGCGAGGCCGTCGCCGACGTCGCAGGCCGGCACGTCGTCGCCCCGGTGCGCGAGGTTCTCGAGCGGCACGACGAGTGCGCCCGCGCGGCGGCACGCGCGGTCGGCTGACCGGCCCCGCCCGGTCGTACCGGCAGGATGGCCGCATGACCCGACTGCACGTCCCCGTCCCCCTGCGCTGGGCGGATCTCGACGCCTACGGCCACGTCAACAACGTCGCCGTGCTCCGACTGCTCGAGGAGGCGCGCATCGCGGCGTTCTGGCGCCACGGCGAGGCCGCGGGGGACTGGCCGACCGCGGTGCTCGACGCGGGGCCGGGCGCGGGCACGCACACCCTCGTCGCGCGGCAGGAGATCGAGTACCTCCTGCCCCTCGGGTACCGCCGGGAGCCCGTGACCGTCGAGATGTGGATCGGCCACCTCGGCGGGGCGAGCATCGACGTCTGCTACCAGCTCACGGCGGGCGGGACGGGCGCCGACCGCGCGGTCTTCGTCCAGGCCACGACGACGCTCGTGCTCATCGACGCGGCGACCGCCCGGCCGCGCCGCATCACGGCCGAGGAGCGAGCGGTCTGGGAGCCCTACGTCGAGGCCCCGGTCGCGATGCGGCGGCGGCCCGACCGGGCGCGCGCGGACGCTTGACCCTCCCCCTGGGGCAGGCACGAGAGTGGCCGCATGACCACGACGCACGAGCGTGACGGGCTCCTGACGATCGGCCGCCTGGCCGAGCGGACGGGGCTGAGCCTCAAGGCCCTGCGGCTCTACGACGCCATGGGCCTGCTGCCGCCCACGCGGGTCGACGTGGCGACGGGGTACCGCTACTACGACGCGACGCAGCTCGAGCGGGCACGCCTCATCGGCCTGCTGCGCCAGGTCGACATGCCGCTCGCGACGATCGACGCGCTCCTCGCGGACCGCGACCCCGAGCGCCTGCGCGCGTGGTGGCGCGGCGTCGCGGCCGACCACCGCGACCGCGAGGGCGTCGTGCGGTACCTCCTCGCACAGCTCGACGGCGGCCCGCGCCCGTCGTTCGACGTGCGGACCCGCGCGGTGCCGGACGAGAAGGTCGCCACGACGTCCGCGCACGTGCTGCAGCCCGACCTCCCGCGGTACATCCCCGAGGCGATCGGCCTGCTCCGGGACCACGTGGTGGCCTGCGGAGCGACCCCGCGCGACATCGACTGGACCGTCTACCACGGCGTCTCCACCGCCGACTCGGCCGGGCTCGTGGAGGTGTGCGTCCCCTTCGCGGGCACGGTCGACCCCACGACGCAGGTGACGGTCCGCGTCGAGGCGGCGCACCACGAGGCGTACGCGCGGCTGACCAAGGCGCAGGTCCGCCCCCCCGACGTCATGTTCGCGTTCGACGCCGTCGCGTCGTGGGTCGACGCCCACGGCCTCGCGCGCACCCTCGCGCCGCGCGAGGTCTACTTCGCCGACTTCGTCGCCGTCGCCGACGACGAGCTCGCGGTCGACGTCGCGTTCCCGTTCGCGCCCGGACACGCCGCGCCCGACGGCGGCGCGCCGGACGAGCGTCGCGCACGACGACGGTGGTGCGGCGTGAGCGCGCCGGCCGCGGTCGAGCGGTACCGCCGCCACACGCCGTACAGCGATCCCGGACCGCACGCCGACCTCCTGCGGACCCTCCCCGCCGACCCCGGCGCGCTCGCGACGGCGGTGCGCGGGCTCGTCGTGCACTACGTCGCGAGCGGGCTCACCTTCACGCCCGAGCGGCTCGCGGAGATCGACAGCCGCTGGACGGCGGTGATCCTCGAGCACCTGCGCGGGCTGGACCCGGCGCCGCTCGACCGGCCGCGCGAGGCAGCGGCGTGCGCCGTCGGCTGCTGCCGCGACGTCACGCTCCTGGTCGTCGCCGCGGCGCGCGAGCACGGCATCCCCGCGCGCAGCCGGGTCGGCTTCGCGCCCTACCTCCTCGAGGGCTGGGCGTTCGACCACGTGGTCGCCGAGTACTGGCACGACGGCGACCGGCGCTGGGTGCGCGTGGACGCCCAGATGGACCCGGCCGCCTTCGCGGTCGACGTCACCGACCTCGGCACCGACGCCGCGAGCCCGTTCCGCACGGCGGCGCACGTCTGGCTCGACCACCGGGCCGGACGGCTCAGCGAGGCCGACCTCGAGGGCTACGGCGTGAGCCCGGACCTGCCCCTGCGAGGTCGCTGGTTCGTGCGGAACTACGTGCTCGCGGAGGTCGCGCACCTCGCGGGCCACGAGCTCCTGCTCTGGGACCTGTGGGGGGCGATGGTCGCGCCCGAGGTCGGGGCGGACGGCGACCTCGTCCCCGTGGCACCACCGGCGGACCCTGCGCTCGACGCGCTCGTCGACGAGGTCGCGCGTGTGCTCGTCGACCCGCTCGCGCCGCCCGAGGCGCTCGACCGCCTGCTCGAGGACCCGCGGCTCGACCCGCGCACCGGCGTGGTGTGCGACTCGCCGACGGGCCGGCGCGAACCGGTCGACCTGACCGGGCACGCCTGAGGGCGCCGCCCGGCCCAGGAGGTCAGCGGCCGGACGCGCCGCTCTCCGCCTGCGCCAGCCGCTCCGCCTCGGCCGCCATGCCCCGCTGCATCCCGCCGAACACGACGCCGTGGAACGGCGCGACCGACCACCAGTAGAGCTGTCCGGCGAGCCCGTGCGGGTGGAACGTCGCCACCTGGCGCAGCGTCGAGCCGCCGTCGGGCTCGGGACGCACCGCGAGCTCGAGCCAGGCGAGGCCCGGCAGCCGCATCTCCGCGCGCAGGCGCAGCATGCGCCCCGGGACGACCTCCTCGACGCGCCAGAAGTCCACGGCGTCGTCGACGAGGAGGCGCCGCGGGTCCCGCCGGCCGCGGCGCAGGCCCGGGCCCCCGGAGATCCGGTCGAGCAGGCCGCGGACCTGCCAGGCGAGCGGCCACGAGTACCAGCCGCGCTCCCCGCCGACCTCCTGGAGCACGCGCCAGACGGCGTCGGGCGGCGCGTCGACGCGGGTGCGCCGCTCGTCGCGGTACAGCGAGCCGCCCGCCCAGTCCGGGTCGCTCGGGAGGGGGTCGCTCGGGGCGTCCTGCACCGACGCGGACGACCACCGGGTCGCCACGTCGGCGTCCTGCACCTTGGCGAGCGCCAGGCGCAGGGCGTCGTCGAAGCCCAGCAGCCCCTCGGGCGGGTCGGGCAAGTGTTCGGCGATGTCGTGCTCGTCGCACACGACCTCGTGCACGAGCGACTCCACGAGCGGTCGCGCCAGCCCGGCCGGGACGGGGGTGACCAGCGAGACCCACAGGCTCGACAGCCGCGGCGTGAGGACCCCGACGCCGACGATGACGCGGCGCCGCAGGCCGGCGACCGCGGCGTAGCGGTGCATCATCTCGCGGTACGTCAGCACCTCCGGCCCGCCGATGTCGAACGCCCGGCTCACCTCCGGCGGCATCGACGCGCTGCCGACGAGGTAGCGGAGCACGTCCCGGATCGCGATGGGCTGGATGCGGTTGTCCACCCACCGCGGCGTCGTCATCGCCGGCAGCCGCTCGGTGAGGTAGCGCATCATCTCGAACGACGCCGAGCCCGAGCCGAGGATCACCGCGGCGCGCAGGACGGTCGTGGGGACGCCCGACGCGAGCAGGATCTCGCCGACCTCCTTGCGGGACTCGAGGTGCGGCGAGAGGTCCTGGCCGTCGGGGTAGAGGCCGCCGAGGTACACGATGCGCCCGACGCCCGCCTCGCGCGCCGCCTGCGCGAACGTCAGCGCGGTCCGGCGGTCGCGCGCCTCGAACTTCCGGCCCGAGCCGAGCGAGTGGATGAGGTAGTAGGCGACGTCGGCGCCCTCGAGCGCGGCGCGCAGCCCGTCGAGATCGGACGCGTCCGCCTCGACGACGTCGACCCGGTCGACCCAGTCGCGCCCCTGCAGCCGGCCGGGGTTGCGCGCGACCGCGCGGACCCGGTAGCCCGCGTCGAGGAGCTCCGGGACCAGCCGCCCGCCGACGTACCCCGTCACGCCGGTCACGGCGGCCACCTGCGTCATCGCCCGAGCGTAGGCGCTGGCCCCGTCCCGCGCCCCCGGTGGTGAGGTCCCGCGGGCGGGCTTAGCGTCGACTCAGCTACGTGCACGAGGGGGCGGACAGTGGCGACCACGGACTCAGCGGCGGGCACACCCGGTCAGCAGGAGCAGTACGACACCGGGCGGGCCGTGCTCCTCGCCACGGTGGCAGCGTTGGGCGGCTTCCTCTTCGGGTTCGACACGGCCGTCATCAACGGGGCGGTGACCGCCATCAGGGACGAGTTCGGCATGGGCGCGGGGCTCACCGGCTTCGCCGTGTCGTCGGCGCTCCTCGGCTGTGCGGCGGGCGCGTGGGCCGCCGGGCGCCTCGCCGACCGGCAAGGCCGGATCAAGGTCATGCTGCTCTCCGCGCTCCTGTTCACCGTCAGCGCGATCGGCTCGGGCCTCGCCGTCGGACCGTGGGACCTCATCGCGTGGCGCCTGGTCGGCGGCCTGGGCATCGGCGCGGCCTCGGTCATCGCGCCCGCCTACATCGCGGAGATCTCGCCCGCGTCCATCCGGGGCAGGCTGGGCTCGTTGCAGCAGCTCGCGATCGTGCTGGGCATCTTCGTCGCGCTCCTCACCGACTACTTCCTCGCGACGGCCGCGGGCGGCGCGGCCGAGGACCTGTGGCTCGGCTTCGAGGCGTGGCGCTGGATGTTCGCGTCCGCCGCCGTGCCGGCGGTCGCCTACGGGGTGCTCGCGCTGCAGATCCCCGAGTCGCCGCGGTACCTCGTCTCGCGCGGCGAGGACGCCGACGCCCGGTCGGTCCTCGGGCAGATCCTGCGGACGGGCATCGACGAGCGCCTGCGCGAGATCAAGCGGACGGTCTCGACCGAGGCGCGCTCCTCGATCAAGGACCTCCGCGGGCCGGTCCTCGGCTTCCTGCCCATCGTGTGGGTGGGCATCGCGCTGTCGCTGTTCCAGCAGTTCGTCGGGATCAACGTCATCTTCTACTACTCGTCGACGCTGTGGCGCAGCGTCGGCTTCAGCGAGGACGACGCGCTGCTCCAGACGGTGATCACCTCGGTGACGAACATCGTCGTGACGCTCGTCGCCATCTCGATCATCGACAAGGTCGGGCGGCGGGTGCTCCTCCTGGTGGGTTCCGCCGGCATGGTCGTGAGCCTCGGCCTGCTCGCGGTCACGTTCGCGACCGCGCGCGTGGTCGACGGGGAGCCCGTCCTGGACGGCACGGCCGGCGTCGTCGCGCTCGTCGCGGCGAACCTCTTCGTCGTCTTCTTCGGCGCGTCCTGGGGACCCGTCGTCTGGGTGCTGCTGGGGGAGATGTTCAACAACCGGATCCGCGCGAGCGCGCTGGGCCTGGCGGCCGCGGCGCAGTGGGTCGGCAACTTCCTCATCTCCACGACGTTCCCGGCGCTCGCCGCCGTGGGGCTGTCGCTCGCGTACGGGCTCTACACGGCGTTCGCGCTGCTCTCGTTCTTCTTCGTGCTGAGGTTCGTGCGGGAGACGAAGGGCAAGGAGCTCGAGGACATGGAGTGACGGACCCGTCGGTCAGGTGAGCAGGTCGACGAGCGCCCGCTCGGCGGCCGCGCGCGTGCGGCGGTGGCCGATGGTCCGGCCCCGCTCCCACAGGTCGATGAGGCGCGGGTCGATGTAGGACGCGCGGCACACGGCCGGCGTGTTGCCCAGCTCCTCGGAGACCTCCTTGACGACCTGCGAGACGACGCGCTTGCGCGCCCGCTCGGACGACGGCGGATCGCCCGCGTCGGCGAGCGCCGCGGCGGCGAGCACGGTCGCGTGCCACGTGCGGAAGTCCTTGGGCCGGGCCTCGGGACCGAGGCGCTCCTTGACGTACGCCTGGATGTCCGCCGTCACGACGTCCTTCCAGCCCTCGTCGTACCAGGCGAGGAGCTCGGGGTTGTCGTCGTCGCGGTCGCGCAGCTCGCGCACGAGCCGCGCGACGACCTTGTCGTCGACCTGGCTGTGGCGCTCCTGGCCGGACTTGGCGGGGTAGGTGAAGCTCACCGTCTCGCCGTCGACCCGCACGTGCTCGCGCAGCACCGTCGCGAGGCCGTACGAGCCGTTCTGCTTGGCGTAGGTCTCGCCGCCGGCGCGGAAGTAGGCCTCGTCGAGCAGGCGGAACGCGAGCGCGAGCGCCTTCTCGCGCGGCATGCCGGGCCGCGCGAGGTCCTGGGTCACCTTCTTGCGGGCGTTCGGCAGCCGGCGTGCCATGAGCAGCACCTGCTCGTGCTTGGCCCGGTCGCGCCGCGCGCGCCACTGCGGGTGGTAGAGGTACTGGCGGCGCCCCGCGTCGTCCGTCCCGAGCGCCTGGATGTGGCCGTTCTCGGCGGGGCTGATCCACACGTCCTGCCAGGCGGGCGGGATGACGAGCCCCTCGCAGCGCGCGACGAGCTCGGGGTCGGTGATCCGCTGCCCCTGCTGGTCGAGGTAGATCACCCCGCGCCCCTGGCGCCGGCGCGTCCAGCCCGGGTCGGTGGGACGAACCCGGCGCAGTCGTGGCATGCGGACAGTGTGGGGTGGACCCGCGCACGCGGCACGCCGAGCGCGCCGCGCCTCAGGCGAGCCGCACCATGCCCTCCTGGGCGATGGACGCGACGAGTGTGCCGTCGCGCGTGAAGACCTCGGCGAGGCCGAGGCCGCGCCCGCCCTGGGACGACGGCGTCGACTGGACGTAGAGCAGCCACTCGTCGACCCGCACCGGGCGGTGCCACCACATCGCGTGGTCGAGGCTCGCGATGGCGAGGTCCGGGGTCGCCCAGCTCGCGCCGTGCCGGCGCAGCACCGGCTCGAGCATGACCTGGTCGCACGCGTACGCCAGCAGCGCGCGGTGCAGCACCTGGTCGTCGGGCAGGGGCCCCCGCGCGCGCATCCACACGCGCTGGTCGGACCGCTCGGGCGCGGGGTCGAGGTAGATCGAGCTCTCGACGTGGCGCAGGTCGAAGGCGCTCGACTGCGTCCAGAACGCCGCCACGGGGTGGTCGACGGCGGCGAGCACGTCGAGCGCGCTGGGGACGTCCTCGGGGTCGGGCACGTCGAGCGGCCGCGCCAGGGCGTGCTCGGCGCCGGGCTGGTCGACCTGGAAGGAGGACGTCATCGACAGGATCGGCACGCCACGCTGGAACGCGTGCGTGCGCCGAGCGCTGAAGGAGCGGCCGTCGCGCAGGCGCTCGACGGAGAACGTGATGGGCTCGCGCACGTCGCCCGGGCGCAGGAAGTAGCCGTGCACCGAGTGGGGGAGGCGGTCGCCGTCGAGCGTGCGCGACGCCGCGAGCAGCGTCTGGGCGAGCACCTGGCCGCCGAACACGCGGCCGCCCGGTTTGGGCAGGCTCTGCCCGACGAACGTGTTCTCGTCGGTCTGCTCGAGCTCGAGCACGTCGAGCACCGTGGTGAGCGGGTCCGGGGTGACGGCCGGCATCCGGGGGGCGGGCGCGGCGGACGCCGTCGTGCCCGGGGTCGCGTCGGTCATCGGTCTCCTCGCGTCATGGCTGGTTCAGTCCTCGAACGTGTTGACCATCGCGTGCGCGGCGCGCTCGAGGTAGTCCCAGAGGGTGGCGTGCTGCAGCGGGGGCAGGTCGAGGGAGTCGAGGGCGGTGCGCATGTGCGCGAGCCACCGGTCCCGTGCGGCGGGGTTGACCTTGAACGGTGCGTGGCGCAGGCGCAGGCGCGGGTGTCCGCGCTGCTCGCTGTAGGTGGTGGGGCCGCCCCAGTACTGCTCGAGGAACCCCTGGAGCCGCTCGGCCGCGGGGCCGAGGTCCTCCTCGGGGTACATCGGGCGCAGCAGGGGGTCCTCGGCGACCTCGGCGTAGAACGCGGCGACCAGGCGGCGGAACGTCTCGGCCCCGCCGACGGCGGCGTAGAAGCTGTCGGGCACGGGGGCGAAGGTCACCCCACCATTGTCGCGCACACGCGGACGGCGCCCGCCCCGGGGAGGGACGGGCGCCGTCGTGCCGCGGTGACCGGGGCTCAGTGGTCAGGCTCAGTGCTCGGGGGTCAGCAGGTACTGCTCGAGGGCGTCGAGCGCGGCCTCGGCACCCTCGCCGTCGGCCTCGAGGACGACGTCCTCGCCGCCCTTCGCGCCGAGCGCCATGACGGCGAGGATGCTCGACGCCGACGCGGGGGCGCCGCCGTCCTTGCGGATCGTCACGGGGACGGGCTGCTGGCCGGCCAGCTGGACGAAGAGCGCGGCGGGGCGGGCGTGCAGCCCCTCGGCGATGGCGACGGTGACGCGACGTTCGGGCACGGCGACCTCGATCTCTGGGTGGTGGGTCTCTCGGAGGGCGGACGGCGGCCGGTGCGACCGCACGCTGGACGGCTGGAGATGCCGCTGCTCCGCCGGACCGGGTCCGGCGGAGCAGCGGCGGGAGCGACTAGACCTTCGGTGCCCGGGCGTCCCTGACGCCCGTCGACCCGGCGGTCGCGACCGCCGGCTCGTCGGTCGGCTGGTCGACGAGGACGTTGTTCGGGTCCGCCGCGGCGTCGTCGTCCTCGCGGCCCGGCGTCCGCAGGTTCCACTTCGTGATGACGAACCGGAAGAGGAAGTAGTAGACGACCGCGTAGCCCAGGCCGATGAGGATGAGGAGCAGCGGCTGCTCGGCGATCCGGAAGTTGAGCAGGTAGTCGATGACGCCGGCCGAGAAGCCGAAGCCGGACCGGACGTCGAGCGCGTTGACCAGCGCGAGCGAGGTGCCCGTGAGGATCGCGTGGATGACGTACAGCGGGTAGGCCACGTAGACGAACGCGAACTCGAGCGGCTCGGTGACGCCGGTGACGAACGAGACGAGCGCGGCCGAGCCCATGATGCCCGCGATGACCTTGCGCTTGCCCGGCTTGGCCGTGTGGACGATCGCGAGGGCCGCGGCCGGCAGGGCGAACATCATGATCGGGAAGAAGCCGGCCTGGAAGATGCCCGCGGTCTCGTCGCCCGCGAGGAAGCGCGGGATGTCGCCGGCGACGACGGTGCCGGCCGAGTTCGTGTACTCGCCGAACTGGAACCACGGCACGGAGTTGAGCAGGTGGTGCAGGCCGATGGGGACGAGCAGACGGTTGAGCGTGCCGAACACGAAGCCGCCGAGCACCGCGGAGCCGGTGACCCAGTCGCTCACGCCCGTGAGGACGGCGTCGAACCCGCGGTAGAGGAACGCGCCGATGACGGCGACGAAGATCGCGACGAACGCGGTGACGATCGGCACGAAGCGGCGGCCGCCGAAGAAGGCGAGGTAGGCCGGCAGCTTGATCCGGTAGTACCGCTGGTAGAGGAGCGCGGCGACGAGGCCGATGACGATGCCACCGAGCACGCCGTAGTTGATGAGCTCCTGCGACTCGCCCTCGCCGGCGCGGCCCAGCACGTAGGGCGACAGGGCGTCGGAGACGCCCTTGAAGACGAGGTAGCCGATGAGGGCCGCGAGGCCCGTCGAGCCGTCGGACTTGCGTGCGTAGCCGATGGCGACGCCGAGCGCGAAGATCATGGGCAGGTTGCCGAAGAGGGCGTTGCCGGCGGCGCCGAGGACGTCGGCGACGGGCAGCAGCCAGTCGCCCCAGGCGCCGGCGAGGCCGTCGGCCCCGAGCATGTCGGGCTGGCCGAGGCGCAGCAGGAGCGCGGCGGCCGGCAGGGAGGCGATCGGCAGCATGAGGGAGCGGCCGATCCGTTGCAGCTGGGCCAGCCCGGGGATGGGCCGCTTCTCGCGGACCTCGGTGGCTGTCGTGGCAGTCATGCGCGAGCACTCCTCGATGTCGGTGTGCGTCGGCGGGCACCGGCGCGTCAGTGATCCGGCTGCGTCCACGCACTCAGCACACCGGCGGCGCCCGGGCCGCGGCGGCATCGACGGGGCCCGAACTGGTGCATCGCTGGGGGTGTGCTAGATGTCTGGACCAGTTGGGCATCACCATGGTGGAATGGCGCCGCCGGTGTCAATGGGACACGACGTCCACGACGTCCGTGACCGACGCAGACGCACCGGGCGCCGCCGGGCACCCGGACGGGCGCAGGGCGCGACGGAGCGGAAGGGCGGTGCGGCCACGGTGCGTCACTCCGTCCTCAAGTACGTCCGGGTCCGCGACTACCTCCGCTCGCTCGTGACCCACGAGCTCGCCGTCGGCGACGCCATCCCATCCGAGCGCGTCCTGTGCGAGCGGTTCGGCGTGTCCCGGATGACCGTGCGCCAGGCCGTCGACGCGCTCGTCGTCGAGGGGCTGCTGCAGCGCGAGCAGGGCCGGGGCACGTTCGTCGCGCCGTCGAAGATGGACCTGGAGGTCCGCCTCGCGTCCTTCGGCGAGGAGATGCGGCGCCGCGGCATGGTGCCGTCGAGCACGGTCCTCACCGTCGAGGAGGTGCCCGCCACGCCCGACGTCGCCGACGCGCTCGACCTCGTCCCGGGTGAGCCCGTGCACTACCTGCACCGCGTCCGCCACGCCGACGGCGAGCCCATGGCGATCGAGCAGTCCTGGGTGCCGGCCGCGCTCGTGCCCGGCCTGCTCGTCGACGGGGCGCCCGAGAGCATCTACGGCGAGCTGCGTCGGCGCGGGCTCGACCCGGACTGGGGCGAGGACACGGTCGCCGCCTCCGAGGTCGACGCCCAGGACGCCGCGCTGCTCGGGCTGCGGCCCGGCGCCGCCGTCCTGCGCCTCGCGCGGCGTACCTTCGCGGGGGACGTGGCGTGCGCCTACTCCCGGTCCAGCTACCGTGCGGACAGGTACGTGCTGTGGGTGCCCCTGCGGGCCCCGCGGCCGGCGCTCACGCCGCGCGGTGACGACGGCGGGGCCACGAGCACGAGCCCGACCGGGGCGGCCGCCCCGGAGCGGATGGCGACGGCAGGCAGCGCGCGTGCCGACGGCGGGGAGGAGTGAGCTGGTGACCACGTACGACGACCGGGCCGCCCGGATCCTCGCCGCCCTGGGCGGCGTCGAGAACATCGTCGACATCGAGCCGTGCACCACGCGGCTGCGCTCGGAGGTGCGCGACACGGCCCGCGTCGACGTGCCCGCGCTGCGGGCCGCGGGCGCGCACGGCGTCATGGTCGCGGGACGCGTCGTCCAGGTCGTCGTCGGACCGAGCGTGGACGTCCTGGCGAGCGAGCTCGAGGACCTGATGTGACTACTGTGGACGTTCGGCGACAGGGCCGTCGTCGTGATGGAGGAGGAACCGATGAGCAAGGCTGAGCAGATCCTCGCGGCCCTGGGCGGCGACGCGAACATCATCGACCTCGAGCCGTGCATCACCCGCCTGCGGGTCGAGCTCGAGGACCCGTCGCTGGTGGACGAGGCCGCCCTCAAGGCGACCGGCGCGTTCGGCGTCGTGCGCTCGGGGCGGGTCGTGCAGGTCGTCGTGGGACCCGAGGCGGACACGCTCGCGTCCGACATCGAGGACCTGCGCTGATGCCGCTGACGCTCGTGGCGCCCGTCGCCGGGACCGTCATGGCGATGGCCGAGGTGCCGGACCCGGTGTTCGCGAACGCCATCGTGGGCCCGGGACTCGCGGTCGACCCCGCGCAGGGCGACGACGGCGGCCCCGCGGACGCCGTCGCGCCCGCGGACGGGACCATCGTCAAGCTGCACCCGCACGCCTTCGTCGTGCAGCTCGACGAGCACCGCGCCGTCCTCGTGCACCTCGGGCTCGACACCGTGCAGCTCGCCGGCGAGGGGTTCACGCTCCACGTCGCCGAGGGCGCGCAGGTGCGCACCGGGGACCGCGTGGTCAGCTGGGACCCGGCGGCCGTCGCGGCCGGGGGACGCTCGCCGGTCGTGCCCGTCGTGGCGGTCCAGGGGGAGACCTCCGCGGTCCGCGGTCTCGTCGAGCCGGGTGAGCGCGTGACCGTGGGCACCCCGTTCCTCGAGTGGGACTGACGCCCGCGTCCGAGCAGGCCGTCGAGGACGCGCTCGCCGAGCGGCTCGCCCGCCCGGGGGCCGGGCTCCTCCTCGACCTCGACGGCACCCTCGTCGACAGCGAGCCCGTCCACCGGGCGGCGTTCGCGCGCTACTTCGCGGCGCGCGGCTGGGACGTGCCTGACGCCGTCGTGCGCGAGTTCATGGGGCGGCGCGCGACGGAGGTGTTCCCCGTGCTCGACGGGCCGTGGCGGGGCGAGGACCCGGTCGCGCTCACCGCGGCCGTCGTGGACGAGCTGCGGCGCGGCACGCAGCGCCCCCTCCCGGTCCCGGGCGCTGCCGAGACCCTCGCCGCGTGCGACGAGCTCGGGCTCCCCGTCGCGGTCGTGACCTCGGCGCACCTCGAGTGGGCCGACGGCGCGCTCGCGACGCTCGCGGCCCCGCGGCCGCCGGCCGTGACGTGGGAGGACTGCACGGAGGGCAAGCCGCACCCCGAGCCGTACCGGCGCGGCGCGGCGCTGCTGGGGCTGGACCCGACGGCGCTGGTCGCGGCCGAGGACGCCGTCGCCGGCGTCGCGTCGGCGCGCGCCGCCGGGGTCGGGTTCGTCGTCGGCATGACGACGAGCGTCACCGCCGCGGGGCTCGCGGACGCCGACGTGCACCTCGCGGACCTCACCGTGCTCGCGCGGGCCGTGCGGCGCGCAGCCCGCGGCTAGGCTGGGGCGGACCCGGGGGGGACGCATGAGGGATCGGCTGGACCGCTCGACGCTGCAGGTCGTCGCCCCGATGGCCGGCACCGTCGTCGACCTCGCGGACGTCCCGGACCCCGTCTACTCGGGCGCCGTCGTCGGCCCCGGGCTCGCGATCCTGCCCGACGAGCCCGCGGCTCCCGCGGCTCCCGCGGGCAGCGGGCTCCCGGTCGTCGCCCGCGTCGTCGTCGTGGCGCCCTGCCCCGGCCGGGTGAGCGGCGTCTACCCCCACGCGCTGATGATCCAGGCGGACCACGACCGTTCGGTCCTCGTGCACCTGGGTCTCGACACGTCCCAGCTGGAGGGGCAGGGCTTCGACGTGGCCACGGCCGACGGCGACCGCGTCGAGCGCGGGCAGCCCGTCCTCGCGTGGTCGCCCGCCGACGTGCGCGGCGGCGGCCGGTCGACCCTGTGCCCGCTCGTCGCGCTCCAGGCGCAGCCCGAGGACGTCGTGCTCCTCGTCGAGGCGGGCGACGCCGTCGTCGAGGGTCAGCCCGTGCTGCTCTGGTCCTGAGCGGGGGCGCGCGGGACCTCGCGCTCGACGAGGACCTCGCGGCGCGGCAGCGCGAGCGGCACGCCCTCGGCCGCGAGCGAGGACTGGATGCGCGACCGCAGCTCGCGCTGCACCTCCCACTGCTTGGACGGGACCGTCTTGACCAGGGTGCGGAGCATGACGGACTCGCCCGTGAGGTCCTCGAAGGACGTCACCTCCGGGTCGTCGAGGAGCAGCGGGGCGAACGCCTCGTCGGCCGCGACGCTCGTCGCGGCCGCGCGCAGCACGCCGACGACGTGGTCGAGGTCCTGGTCGAGCGCGACGCGGACCTCGACGATCGCGCGCGACCAGCCCTGCGTCTTGTTGCCGACGCGCAGCACCTCGCCGTTGCGCACGTACCAGAGCGTGCCCTGGAGGTCGCGGACCTGCGTGACGCGCAGGCCCACGGCCTCGACCGTGCCGGACGCCTCACCCAGGTCGACGACGTCGCCGACGCCGTACTGGTCCTCGACGAGCATGAAGATGCCCGAGAGGAAGTCCTTGACGAGCGTCTGCGCGCCGAAGCCGAGCGCGACGCCGACCACCCCCGCGGACGCGATCACGGGGCCGAGGTTCCAGTCGTTGATGTTGGCGACCGCGGTGAGCACGCCGATGCCGACGACGAACGCGGCCGACGAGCGCAGCACCGAGCCCATCGTCTCCGCGCGCTGGACGCGCCGGGCCACCGTCAGCGCGCTGGACTCGGCGACGGCGGCCCCCACGCGCGTGCTCATGAGCAGGCGCCGGGCGCCGCGGCGCACGCGGGCGCCGCCCTCGACGACCGACCGCACCGCGCGCGTGATGGCCCAGCGCAGCAGCGCGAGCACGACCACGCCGACCAGGACCGCGACGAGGCTCTGCAGCGGCGCGCCGAGCAGCCAGTCGAACCAGCGCGCGGGCGCCTCGGTCACGTCGGCGGCCAGGACGGCGGGCGCAGCCGGAGCGGCGGGCGCGGGCAGGGAGGGGAGGAACGGCAGGGAAGGCATGGACCGCAAGGCTAGTTCGTCGCGCTGCCCGGTACCGCACCGGCGGCCGCACGCGCGGTCGCTCGGGCGGCGTCGCGCAGGCCCGTCTGCCGCGCGACGAACGCGAGCTGCTCGGACGCGAGGCCGAGGGTCCGGCTGAGGGAGCGGCCGCCGTGCCCCACGCCCGTCTCGCGCCGCAGCAGCACGGGCGCGCGCCCGACGTCGGCCGACGTCGCGTGCTGGAGGGCCGCGCACGTCTTGCGCGCGTGCAGCGGGTCGACGCGCGTGTCGCCCTCGAAGACGGTGAAGAGGACGGCGGGGGAGGCGGGCCCGCTCCCGGGCTCGTCGCCCGCCGCGTCGACCGCCCGGTGGTACGGCGAGTAGGCGAGCAGCCAGCCGAGCTCGGTCGGGTCGGCCGCGTCGCCGTACTCCTCGGTCCACGTCACGCCGAGGCCGAAGTGCTGGTAGCGCACCATGTCGAGCAGCGGGGCGCTGCACACCGCGGCCGCGACGAGGTCGGGGCGCTGCGTGACGACCGCGCCGACGAGCAGGCCGCCGTTCGAGCCGCCCCACACCGCGAGCCGGTCGGACGCCGTCCAGCCGGACGCCACGAGGTGCTCGGCGACGGCGTGGGCGTCGTCGAACACGTGCTGCTTGTGCTCGCGCATGCCCGCGCGGTGCCACTCCTCGCCCTCCTCGCCGCCGCCGCGCAGGTTCGCGACGACGTACGCGCCCCCGGCCTCGACCCACGCGAGCGCGGTCGCCGAGTAGGCGGGGTCCAGCGAGACCTGGAAGCCGCCGTAGCCGTAGAGGACGGTGGGCAGCGGCGCGCGCGGCGTCCCGTCGTCGGCCAGGAGGTCGGCGCGCACGGTCGCGAGCGCGCGCACGGGCGTGCCGTCGGCGCTCGCCACGGTGAGCTGCGTGGTGCGGACGTCGGGCAGGTCCGGCAGGGCGCCGGGCGGCGCGGCCCAGAGGTCGGTACCGCCCGTGCGCGCGTCCCAGCGCCGGATCGCGGCCGGCGACGTCGTCGCCGTCCAGCCGAACCAGAGCTCGCGCCCGCCCGTCGGCCGGCGCGCGAGCCCGGTCACCGTGCCGGCGCCGGGGAGCGCGATGCGGCCGCGCGCGCCGGGCAGCGGCGCGCCGTCGGCCGGGTCGTGCACCGTGAGCTCGCTCACCGCGTGCCGGGTCCGGAGCGCGACGAGCTCGGTGGGGCGGCGCGGGTCGTCAGTCGCGGCGCCGTCCCCCTCGTCGAGCAGGACGACGGCCCGCAGCACGGCCTCGTCGTCCTCGGGCAGGAGGGTGCGCCAGTGCTCCACGCCCGGGCGCTCGGGGTCCGTGACGGCGAGCCGCCCGCGCGGCGCGTCGAGGTCGGTGTGCAGGTAGAGCCGACCGTCGCGGCCCACCCAGGCCGCGGTCTCCGCGTCGAGCCCGACGACGACCGGGCGCAGGTCGGGCGCCTCGACCGGGCTCGCCGCGAGGTCCGCGATCCAGACGTCGGTGCGCGGCGCGGTCCCGGCCGAGGCCGAGACCACGAGCCAGCGGCCGTCGCGGGTCACCGTGACGCCGTAGTAGGTGGTGCGGTCGAGGCCGGCGCCGAACAGCTCGACGTCGTCGGCGGGGTCCGTGCCGATGCGGTGCAGCCACACGCGCCGGTGGTACTGCTCCTCGCCCGCGGGCACGAGCTCGGGCGCGAGGCGGCGGACGTAGACGAACGCGCGACCGCCCGGCAGCCACGCGACGGGCGAGTACCGGGCGCGGTCGACCGGGCCGTCGACGAGCGCGCCCGTGGCGACGTCGATCACGCGCAGCACGCTCTCCTCCGTCCCGCCGGACGACACCTGGTACGCGAGCAGGTCGCCCTCGACGCTCGGCTGCCACGCGTCGAGCGTCGTCGTGCCCGCGGGGTCGAGCGCGAGCGGGTCCACGAGCGTGCGCCGCGTGCCGTCGGCCGCGACGAGGTCGACGACCGCGTGCTCGGCGTCGCCCGCGCGGCGTGACTCGAACCACCGGTCGCCGCGCCACACGGGCGTGCCGACCGAGCCCGTCGCGAGGAGCTCGGCGAGGCGCGCGCGCCACCGGGCGACGTCCGGCGCCGCGGCCGCGCCGCCCGGGCCCCACCAGGCCTCGAGGAGCTCGTCCTGCGCGCGCGACCAGGCGGTCGTGGCGGGCGAGCCCGCGTCCTCGAGCCAGCGGTACGGGTCGCGCACCGGGCGTCCGGCGACGTCCTCGACGAGGTCGGTGCGCGGCGCGGACGGGTACGTGAGGGGAGGGGGGGCCGAGGTCATCCCCGCAGGCTACGGCGCGGTGCCGCCCCGCTCGCGCCGGGCCCACGACCGGCCGCACCCCGCTCGGCGCGCGCGGGGTGCGGGCGCCGCGTGCTCTGGCAGGATCGAACCCGTGCCGCACGCCGACCACCCGACCGGGGACCTGCCCGCACCGCTGCTCGCGCTCGCCGAGCGGTTCGGCGTCGTCCCCGACTTCTGGGGGTTCGGCGGCGAGAAGCGGACGGTGAGCGAGGCGACCCTCGTCGCCGTGCTCGCCGCCCTGGGCGTCGACGCCTCGACGCCCGAGCGCGCCGCCCTCGCCCTCGAGCACGCCGAGGACGACGAGTGGCGCCGGCCGCTGCCGCCGGCCGTCGTCCTGCGGCGGGGCACCACGCGTCGGGTCCCCGTGCACGTCCGGGACGGCGACACCGTCGAGACCTGGCTCGAGCTGGACCCCGAGGCCGGGGGCGGGCGCCGCGCCGTCGCCCAGGTCGACCACTACGTCCCGCCGCGCACCGTGGACGGCCGCGTGGTGGGCCGCGCGACCGTCGAGGTCCCGGCGGACCTGCCGCTCGGCTGGCACACCCTCGTCGCGCAGAGCGGCGGCACGACGTCGCGCGCGACGGTGGTGGTCACGCCCGAGCGCCTCGAGCTGCCCCACGGGCTGGCCGAGCGTCGCGCGTGGGGGTTCATGGCGCAGCTCTACTCTGTGCGCTCCGAGCGCTCGTGGGGCGTGGGCGACCTCGCCGACCTGCGCGAGATCGCGTGGATGTCCGCCCACCGTTCGGGCGCCGACTTCCTGCTCATCAACCCCCTGCACGCGGCCGAGCCCGTGGCGCCGCTGTCGCCCTCGCCCTACCTGCCGACCAGCCGGCGCTTCGTCAACCCGCTCTACCTGCGCGTGGAGGACATCCCCGAGACGGCGTACCTGCCCGTCGCCGAGCGCTCGCTGATCGAGTGGCAGGCCGAGGAGGCTCGCCCGCTGAGCACCGAGCCGGGCCCGATCGACCGCGACACGGCGTGGGAGGCCAAGCGCGTCGCACTCGACGTCGTGTTCGCCGCGCCGCGCTCGACCGCGCGCGAGCTCGCGTTCGCCGCGTTCCGTCGCGAGCAGGGCGAGGGCCTCGAGGACTTCGCCCTGTGGTGCGCGATGAGCGAGCACTTCGCGGGCCGCGAGTGGCCCGAGGGCGCCGACGACCGCCACTCCGACGTGGTCAAGGCCCTGCGCACCGAGCTCGCGGAGCGCATCACGTTCTACTGCTGGCTCCAGTGGGTCGCGGACGAGCAGCTCGCGGCCGCCCAGCGCGCCGCGGTCGAGGGCGGCATGCGGCTCGGGATCATGCACGACCTCGCGGTCGGCGTGCACCCCGAGGGCGCGGACGCGTGGTCGATGCGGGACGTCCTGGCGCAGGGGGTCTCGGTCGGCGCGCCGCCGGACATGTACAACCAGCAGGGCCAGGACTGGTCGCAGCCGCCGTGGCGCCCCGACGCGCTCGCGCGCGCCGCCTACGCGCCGTACCGCGACATGCTCCGCACGGTGCTGCGGCACGCGGGCGCGATCCGCATCGACCACGTCATCGGGCTGTTCCGCCTGTGGTGGATCCCGCAGGGACAGGGCGCGCAGGACGGCGCCTACGTCCGGTACGACCACGAGGCCCTCATCGGCATCCTGTGCCTCGAGGCGCACCGGGCCGGCGCGGTCGTCATCGGCGAGGACCTCGGCGTCTTCGAGCCGTGGGTCCGCGACTACCTCACGGAGCGCGGCGTGCTGGGCACGTCGGTCCTGTGGTTCGAGCGCGAGCACGACGCGCCGATGCCGCCCGAGCACTACCGGACGCTCGCGCTCGCGACGGTGACCACGCACGACCTCCCGCCCACCGCGGGCTACCTCGCGCTCGAGCACGTGGACCTGCGCGACCGCCTCGGGCTGCTCAGCGAGCCGGTCGAGGTCGTCCGGCAGGCGGCACGCGTCGAGCGCGACCAGATGCTCGGCGTCGTGGCACAGCGCGGGCTCGTCGGCCCGGACGCGTCCGAGCGCCAGCTCGTCGAGGCGCTGCACCGGCTCGTCATGGCCTCCCCGGCCGTCCTCGTCGGGGTGTCGCTCGCCGACGCCGTCGGCGAGCGGCGTGCGCAGAACCAGCCGGGCACGGACCAGGAGTACCCGAACTGGCGGGTCCCGCTGGCGGACTCGGCGCAGCGGCTCGTCATGGTCGACGACCTGTTCGACAACCCGCGGCTGAGGTCGCTCGTGGCGGCCCTGCGCGGCTGATGCCGCAGCACGAGCCGCACGCGGCGGGCCCGCCCGGCCGGCCCTCCGCGCCGACCCCGTCCCGCCGCGTCCGCGTCGTCGGGCCCGAGGGCGCGGGCAAGACGCACCTGGCGGGCCGCACGGCCGAGCTGCTCCGCGTGCCCCTGGTCGAGGTGGACTCCCTGGTCCGGCGCCCCGGCGGCGGCGTCGCCACGCCCGAGCAGTTCCGTGCCGCGTGCGGGCGCGCGCTCGCGGAGGCGCCCGACGGCTGGGTCGTGGACGGCGACGACGCGCACGAGGTCGGCCTGCGCTACGCCGACGCCGACGTCGTCCTGTGGGTCGACGCGCCGCTGCGGCGGACCGTGTGGATCCTGCTCGCGCGGGTCGTCCGCCCGCGCGCGGGCTGGCGTCGTGGCGCCGAGGCGCGCGTCCTGGGGTGGGCGGTGCGGCACCACGCCGGCGACCGGCGCCGGTGGGCCGCGCTCGCCGCGCGGGACCCCGAGCGGTGGCTCCGCCTCACGCCACGCGCGGCCGCGACCTGGGTCCCGGAGCCGGGCGAGCGGGTGCGGGTGCAACCGCGCCGGGTCCGCGTGCTGGGCACGTCCGGCACGGGGAAGACGACGTTCGCCGCGGCGGTCGCGCGCCGGCTGGGGCTGCCCCACCTCGAGCTGGACGCGGTCTTCCACCGGGCGGGCTGGCAGCCGGCGTCCGACGAGGAGTTCCGGGCGGCGGTCAGCGCGTTCGTCGCGTCCGCGCCGGACGGCTGGGTCGTCGACGGCAACTACCAGGCCCGGATCGGGCCGCTGCTCGACGACGCCGACGTCGTGGTCTGGCTCGACTACCCGCGTCGCGTCGTCATGGGTCGCGTGGTGCGGCGCACGGTGGTGCGCGCGGTGACGCGGCGCGAGCTCTGGAACGGCAACCGCGAGCCCTGGACCGGCATGTTCCGGCGCCGGCCCGAGGACAACATCGTGCTCTGGGCCTGGCGCACGCACGCCGAGCGCCGTCGACGGTTCGCGCTCCTCCGCGGCCCCCACTGGGTCCACCTCACGTCACCGGGAGCCGCCGACCGCTGGCTCGACACCCTCCCGCCCTGACCGCGCGCCCCACTCCCGCACGCCCATCCCCACCCCCCACCCCCACCGAGCGCGGAGCGTCGTGCCACGACTCACCGGCGTGTCCGGGCACGGCGCTCCGCACTCGCGGCACGGGGCTCCGCGCGAGGGCACGTGGCTCCGCGCTCGGGGGCCGTGTGATGGCGCCGAGGGGCGGGCGGACGGGTTCGGGTGTGGGGGGCGGGCTGCCCGCCGGGGTCAGGTGCGGTCGCGGGCCTGGGCGGCCAGCGCGCGGCGGACGCCGTCGCGCGACTCGACGACGAGGCGGCGCAGCGCCGGGTGGCGGTCGCCGAGCTGCTCGAGCCACGCGTCGGTCCGCGCGAGCACGTCGACCCCGTCGAGACCGGCGAGGACCGTCGGGTAGAGGCCGACGACGACGTTCTGCGCGATCTCGTTGGTCCGCTCGGTCCAGATGCGCTCGATCGACTCGAAGTACGGCTCGACGAACGGCACCAGCAGCGCGCGGTCGTGCGCGCGCCCGAAGCCCGCGATGGTCGACGTCTGGAGCGCGTTCGCCAGGTCGTCGCGCGCGACGACGGCGTCCCACGCGGCGCGCTTCGCCTCGGTCGTGGGCAGGGCTGCCCGCGCCGCCGCAGCCGCGCGCTCGCCGGTCGCCGTGGCGTCGGCCTCGAGCTGCGCCGCGATCTCCGCCTCGCCCGCGCGGCCGCCCGCGACGAGGCTCGTGAGCAGCTCCCACCGCAGGTCGGTGTCGACCGTGAGCCCCTCGAGCGCGCCGCTGCCGTCGACGAGCCCGGCGACCGCGTCGAGGTGCTCGGTCGCCGCGGCGCGGGCCGCGAACGCCTTGGTGAGCTGGAGCTGGGCGTCGCTGCCCGCGTCGGCCGCGCGCGCGAGCGCGAGCAGCCGGTCGGCGGCCTCGCGCGACGCCGCCTCGCGGTGCTCGGGCGCGACGTACAGGTCGAGCGCCGTCGCGAGCTGGCGCAGGAGGACGAGGACGACGGAGGAGTCCGTCTCGTGCGCGATGTTGCCGAGCACGAGCTCGACGAAGTCGCGCGCGGCGAGCTCGCCGTCGCGGGCCATGTCCCAGGCGGCGCTCCACACGAGCGTGCGCGGCAGCGAGTCGGTGAACGAGTGCAGGTGCGCGGTCGCGACCTCGAGCGACGCGGCGTCGAGCCGGACCTTGGCGTAGGCGAGGTCGTCGTCGTTGACCAGGATCAGCGCAGGCCGCTCCTGGCCGACGAGCTCGGGGACCTCGGTGCGCTCGCCCTCGACGTCGAGCTCGACGCGCAGCGTGCGCTCGAGGTGGACGGCGCCGTCCGGCTGCTCGACGAGGTCGTAGCCGCCGACGGCGAGGCGGTGCGGGCGCTGCACCGGGTGCTCGGCGGGGACCTCCTGCAGCACGGCGAAGGACGTCACGACGCCGTCGGCGTCCACCTCGACGTGCGGGCGCAGCAGGGTGACGCCCGCGCGCTCGAGCCACAGCGCCGACCACGGCGCGAGGTCGCGGCCGCTCGTGACCTCGAGCTCGGTGAGCAGGTCGCGCAGCTCGGTGTTGCCCCACGCGTGCTTCTGGAAGTAGGCCCGCACGCCGGCGAGGAACTCCTCCTGCCCGACCCACGCGACGAGCTGCTTGAGCACCGACGCGCCCTTGGCGTAGGTGATCCCGTCGAAGTTGACCTCGACGTCCTCGAGGTCGCGGATGTCGGCGACGATCGGGTGCGTCGAGGGCAGCTGGTCCTGGCGGTACGCCCAGGACTTCTCCATCGAGGAGAAGGTCGTCCAGGCCTGGGTCCACCGCGTCGCCTCGGCCGTGGCCAGGGTCGACGCGTACTCGGCGAACGACTCGTTGAGCCACAGGTCGTCCCACCAGCGCATCGTCACGAGGTCGCCGAACCACATGTGCGCGAGCTCGTGGAGGATCGTCACGGCGCGCCGCTCGACGGTCGCCTCGGGGACCTTGGAGCGGAAGACGTAGTTCTCGAGGAACGTCACCGCCCCCGCGTTCTCCATCGCGCCCGCGTTGAACTCGGGGACGAAGATCTGGTCGTACTTCGCGAACGGGTACGCCATGCCGAAGGCCTGCTCGTAGAAGGCGAAGCCGGCGCGCGTGACGTCGAGGATGTTGTCGGTGTCGAGGTACTGCGCGAGCGACGCGCGGCACAGGACGCCGAGCGGGATCGTCCGGCCGTCGCTGCTCGTCAGCTCGCCGGACTCACGGTGGTACGGCCCGGCGACGACGGCCGTGATGTAGCTCGAGATCCGCGGCGTGGGCTCGAAGGACCACCGCGCGACGGACGGCTGCTCGTCGTCGCCCGTGATCAGCAGCGGCTCGGGCGTGGGGGAGTTGGAGATGACCGTCCAGTGCGCGGGCGCGGTCACGGCGAACGCGAACGTCGCCTTGAGGTCGGGCTGCTCGAACACCGCGAACACGCGGCGCGAGTCGGCGACCTCGAACTGGGAGTAGAGGTAGACCTCGTCGTCGACCGGGTCGACGAAGCGGTGCAGGCCCTCGCCCGTGTTCATGTAGGCGCAGTCCGCGACGACGCGCAGCTCGTTCTCCTCCGCGAGGTCCGCGAGGGCGATGCGCGAGTCCGCGACGACGTCGGCCGGGTCGAGCGAGCGGCCGTTGAGCACGACCTCGTGCACCGCGGGCGCGATGAGGTCGACGAACGTCGACGCCCCGGGCGTCGCCGTGAACCGCACCACCGTGGTCGACGCGAAGGTCTCCGGTCCCGTCGTCAGGTCGAGCGCGACCTCGTAGGAGTGGACCTGCACGATCGAGGCGCGCTCGCGCGCCTCGGCACGGGTGAGGTTCTCAGCGGGCACGGTGGTGCTCCTTCGCGGGCTCGGGCCGTCGTGGGCCGGGCGGGGACCGGTAGGTCGGGGGGACGCGGTTGCTGCGGGTGATCCTCTCATCCGGCGGGACGTGGCACGCCGCGGATTCCCGTGCCTCGCGCGCGGTCGCGGAATGACCTGCGGCTGGGCAGGGTTGCCGGGAGGCGGACCGAGGTCCGCCCGCCAGCCGACGAGCCCCCGGAGGAGACGCATGACGACGACGACCGAGCCCGCGACCACCACGGAGCCGACGACCGCCGCGGCGGGCGACACCACAGCGCCCCGCGCGACCGCCGACTTCTGGTTCGACCCCGTCTGCCCGTGGGCCTGGATGACGTCGCGGTGGATGACCGAGGTCGAGCAGGTGCGCGACGTCGAGGTGCGCTGGCACGTCATGAGCCTCGCGGTGCTCAACGAGGGCCGCGACCTGCCCGCGGACTACCGCCGCTCGATGGACGACGCGTGGGGTCCGGTCCGCGTGGTCACCGCGGCCCGCCTCGCCCACGGCGACGCCGTCGTCAAGCCCCTCTACGACGCCATCGGCACGCGCCTGCACCCGGGCGGCCGCAAGGACGAGCGCCTGGC
The DNA here is from genome assembly GCF_016464425.1 of Actinotalea solisilvae. GTDB lineage: Bacteria > Actinomycetota > Actinomycetes > Actinomycetales > Cellulomonadaceae > Actinotalea > Actinotalea solisilvae. The sequence continues at coordinate 214,488 of NZ_JADDKQ010000010.1, read as the reverse complement.
CGTCGTCGCGGAGGCGCTCGCCGAGGTCGGTCTGCCCGCCGAGCTCATCGAGGCGGCGTCGTCGGACGAGCACGACGCGGAGCTGCGCGCCTCCCACCAGCGCGCGATCGACCTCGTGGGCGACGACGTCGGCACGCCCGTGGTCGCGATCAACGGGACCGCGTTCTTCGGCCCGGTGATGACGCCCGCGCCGAAGGGCGAGGACGCGGGCCGCCTCTGGGACGGCTTCGTCCTGGTCACCGGCGTCCCCGGCTTCTACGAGCTCAAGCGCAGCCGCAAGGACGGCCCGATCTTCGACTGACCACCTCACCCGCAGACTGGAGCGTTCGCGCCCGACACGCCCGCGTGTCGGGGCCGCGACGCTCCAGTTCGCGAGGGGATCGGGGCCCGCCGTGCCGTTGCGCGGCGGGCCTCGCGTGTCTACTCTGCAAACTTCCAGGGAAGTTGCGGACTTGTTGCAGTCCGTTGCAGCGCGCTCCACTCGAGGTCGTCACACAGCCGTGGCGACCGGCCGTCCGGGCCCCGGCCCGGCCAGAACCGAATGGGGACACCGTTGGCTTTCGTCATCGGACATCGCACGACCCGCAGGACCCACCGGGGCGACGCCGCCCCCACCACCATCGCCCGCATCGCTCGCCCCGCCGGCTCCCGGCGCCGCGGTCTCGCCTCGACCGTCGTCGCCGTGCTCGTCGCGGTGCTCGCGACGCTCGTGCCGACCGCCTCGCCCGCCGCCCCTCAGCCGCCCGGCACCAAGGACGTCACCGCCGTCCTCTTCCAGTGGACGTGGAACTCCGTCGCGCGCGAGTGCACGAACGTCCTCGGCCCGGCCGGCTACGGCTGGGTGCAGGTCTCGCCGCCGCAGGAGCACGTGCGCGGCAGCCAGTGGTGGACGTCGTACCAGCCCGTCTCGTACCGCATCGAGTCCAAGCTCGGCACCCGCGCCGAGTTCGCCTCGATGGTGCAGACGTGCCGCGCCGCGGGCGTGGACGTCATCGCTGACGTCGTCATCAACCACATGAGCGGCCAGTCGGCGGGCGGTACCGGGTTCGCCGGCTCGACCTTCCAGCACTACACCTACCCCGGCATCTACCAGAGCCAGGACTTCAACGACTGCCGTCGCGACATCGCCAACTACGGCGACCGGTGGGAGGTCCAGCACTGCAACCTCGTCAACCTCGCGGACCTGCGCACCGGCTCGGACTACGTGCGCGGCCGCATCGCGGGCTACCTCAACGACCTCATCTCGCTGGGCGTGCGCGGCTTCCGGGTCGACGCCGCCAAGCACATCCCGGCGACGGACCTCGCGAACATCCGCTCGCGCCTCACGGACCCGAGCGTCTACGTGGTCCAGGAGGTCATCGGCGCGGCCGGTGAGCCGGTCCAGGACTCGGAGTACACGGGCATCGGCGACGTCCACGAGTTCGACTACGCCCGCAACCTCAAGCGCGTGTTCACGAACGAGCGGCTCGCGTACCTGTCGGACTTCGGCCAGTCGTGGGGCATGCTCCCGTCCGGCAGCGCCGGCGTGTTCGTCGACAACCACGACACCGAGCGCAACGGCGAGTCCCTCAACCAGACCTACGGCTCGACGTACACGCTCGCGAACGTCTTCATGCTCGCCTGGCCGTACGGCTCGCCGGCCGTCCACTCGGGCTACTCCTTCACCGACAAGGACGCCGGCGCCCCGCTCGAGGGCGACGGCAGCGTGCGTGACGCGACCTGCTACGCGAACGGCTGGCGGTGCCAGCACGACTGGCGCCCGATCCGGAACATGGTCGGCTTCCACAACGCGACGAACGGCGCGCCCGTCGTGCGCTGGTGGACCAACGGCAACAACCAGATCGCCTTCGGCCGCGGCGCCCAGGGCTACGCCGTCATCAACAAGGAGGGCGGCACGCTGAGCCGGACCTTCGCGACGAACCTGCCCGCGGGCACCTACTGCGACGTCGTCAACGGCGGCCCGACGGCGACCGGCTGCTCGGGCGCGACCGTCACCGTCGCCGCGGACGGCACGTTCACCGCGAGTGTCGGCGCGAACGACGCGCTCGCGATCCACGTCGGTGCGCGCTCCGGCGGCGGCACCGGCGGCGGAGACACCGGGAACGGCGGCGGGGACGACGGCGCCGTCGCCTCCGTCTCCTTCGGCGTCAACGCCACGACGACCTGGGGCCAGAACATCCGCGTCGTCGGCGACCACCCGTCGCTCGGCGCGTGGAGCCCGGCCGCGGGCGTCGCGCTCTCGTCGGCGACGTACCCGGTCTGGCGTGCCTCCGTGGCGCTGCCCGCGGGCACGACCGTCCAGTACAAGTACGTGCGGGTCGACGGCTCGGGGGCGGTGGTCTGGGAGAGCGGCGCGAACCGCACCGCGACCGTGCCCGCGAGCGGCGTGCTCACCCTGACCGACTCCTGGCGCGGCTAGGAGTCCCTGATCGGGCGAGGGGTGGGCTGCCCTGGAGCGCGCGCCCACCCCTCGCCCTCCCACGGTCGCACACGGCCGTGTCGTACGGTCGGCAGGTGCAGACGAGCCCCGCCGCCCGGTACGACGTCGTCGTGGTGGGGGGAGGGCACAACGCCCTCACCACCGCCGCCTACCTCGCGCGCGCGGGTCGCAGCGTGCTGCTGCTCGAGGCCGCCGACCACCTCGGCGGGGCCACCGTCTCGGCCCAGGCGTTCCCGGGCGTCGACGCGCGCCTGTCGCGCTACTCCTACCTCGTCTCGCTCATGCCGCGCGCCGTGCGCGACGAGCTCGGCCTCGACCTCACGCTGCGCCGCCGCCGCGTGTCCTCCTACACCCCCGTGCCGGACGACCCGGCCCGCGGGCTGCTCGTCGACACGGGCGACGCCGCCGCGACCGCGGCCTCCTTCGCGCGCGTGGGCGCCGCCGACGACGTCGACCGCTGGCGCGCGCTCGGCGAGCGCACGGGCGAGCTCGCGCGCACGCTCTTCCCCACGGTCACGGGCCCGCTGCCGACGGCGGACGAGGCGCGCGCCGCGCTCGGGCCGTGGTGGGCGGACCTCGTCGACGCGCCGCTCGGAGAGCTCGTCGAGCGGTCCGTGGGCCACGACCTCGTGCGCGGCGTCGTCCTCACCGACGCGCTCATCGGCACGTTCGCGCGCGCGCACGACGCCTCGCTCATCCAGAACCGCTGCTACCTCTACCACGTCATCGGCGGCGGCACGGGTGACTGGGACGTGCCCGTGGGCGGCATGGGCGCCGTGGTCGCGGCGCTCTCCGGGGCCGCGCGCGCTGCCGGGGCGCACCTCGCGGTGCGCAGCCGCGTCACGGCGCTGCACCCGGGCGCGGACGGCGTCGAGGTCGTCTGGTCCGACGACGACGGCGTCGAGCACCGCACCGCGGCCGCGCACGCCGTCGCGGGCTGCGCACCCGCCGAGCTCGACCGGCTGCTGGGCGTCGCGCCGACCGGCCCCGCGCCCGAAGGCGCGCAGCTCAAGGTCAACATGCTGCTCACGCGCCTGCCGCGGCTGCGCGACCCGCTCGTCGACCCCGCCGCCGCGTTCGCGGGGACGTTCCACGTCAACGAGGGCTACGACCAGCTCGAGCGGGCCTACCGCGAGGCCGCGGCGGGCGAGATGCCCACGACGCCGCCGTCGGAGATCTACTGCCACACGCTCACCGACCCGACGATCCTCGGCGAGGGCCTGCGTGCCACCGGGCACCACACGCTCACGCTCTTCGGCCTGCACATGCCCGCGCGCCTCTTCCGCGAGGACCCCGAGGGCGCGCGGGCCCGCGCGCTCGAGGCGACGCTGCGCTCGCTCGACGCGGTGCTCGGCGAGCCGATCGAGGACTGCCTCGCGCTCGACGCCGAGGGGCGCCCGTGCCTCGAGGCACGGTCCCCGGTCGACCTCGAGGGCGACGTCGGCCTGCCGGGCGGCCACATCTTCCATCGCGACCTGTCCTGGCCGTGGCTGCCCGACGGCGCCGAAGCGACGTCGCCCGAGCAGCGCTGGGGCGTCGCGACCGAGCACCCGCGCGTGCTGCTCGCCGGCGCCGGTGCGCGGCGCGGGGGTGGGGTCAGCGGCATCCCGGGACGGTCCGCGGCGATGGCCCTCCTCAAGGGCGCGGGCGCGTACACCTGACGTCCGCCGGGACGGCGGTCGCCTCGCGTTCACCCGGACGGCCGTGCCATGCTGCCGTGTCGGCCGCCCGCGGGCGCCGACCGTCTCGGACGAGCCGCAGCGCACGTCACGGGACGCGCAGCACCTGCCGGACGAGACGACGAGGAGAGCGATGGCGGACCGTTCGCCCGCTGCGGGCGTGGCCCGCCTGGGTCTCGGCCCCGGGCTGACGACGTTCCTCGTCGTGGACGTCATCCTCGTCGTGACGTTCTTCGTCCTGCTCGCGATGTCGCAGGGCGGGACGGGCACGCCCGACGCGCAGGTCCCGGCCCCCGTCGAGACGTCGGCCGAGCCCGAGACGACGCCCGAGCCGTCGGCGCCCGAGGAGCCCGAGGAGTCCGAGGCGCTGCCCGCGTTCGTGCTCCCGAGCGGCAACATCTGGTGCGAGATGACCGACACCTCGGCGACCTGCACCATCCTCGAGTTCAGCTTCACGCCCCCCGCGGTGCCCGAGGGCTGCACGGGCACGGTCGGCAACGTGCTCACCGTCACCGCGGGCGCGGAGCCCGCCTTCGCGTGCGTCGACGGAGCGCCCGCTGCGGCGCCCGCGGGCACGCCGGTGCTCGACTACGGCGGCGGGTCGACGATCGGCGAGATGACGTGCCTCAGCTCGAGGAACGGCGTGTTCTGCCGCCACAACCCGACGGGGTCGGGCTTCTCCCTCGCGCGCGCCGGGACGCAGTTCTTCTGAGCCGTCGTCCCCGAGCATGACGGGGCGGGCCGGCCCCCTCGGACCGGCCCGCCCCGTCACGCACTCACCAGATGCGCACGCGCTCCTCGGGCGCCAGGTACAGCGCGTCCCCGGGGGCGACGTCGTACGCGGTGTAGAACTCGTCGACGTTGCGCAGCACCGCGTTGCAGCGGAACTCGGTCGGTGAGTGCGGGTCCGTGGCGAGGCGCCGCACGAGCTCCTCGTCGCGGATCTTCTGCTGCCACACCTGCGCCCAACCGAGCAGCACCCGCTGGACGCCCGTGAACCCGTCGATCACCGGCGCCTCGTCGAGCGGGCGCCCGAGCGCGATCCGGTAGGCCTTGAGGCCGATCGACAGGCCGCCGAGGTCGCCGATGTTCTCGCCGATCGTCAGCGCGCCGTTGACGTGGGGTGCGCCGTCGCCCTCGGCACCCGCCGCGAGCTGCTCGGGCACGAGCGCCTCGTACTGCGCGACGAGCGCGCCCGTGCGCTTCTCGAACTCCGCGCGGTCCTGCTCGGTCCACCAGTCCTCGAGGCGGCCGGCGCCGTCGTACTTGGAGCCCTGGTCGTCGAAGCCGTGGCCGATCTCGTGGCCGATGACGGCGCCGATGCCGCCGAAGTTCACCGCGTCCTCGGCCTCGGGGTCGAAGAACGGCGGCCGCAGGATCGCCGCGGGGAAGACGATCTCGTTCATCCCCGGGTTGTAGTAGGCGTTGACCGTCTGCGGGGTCATGAACCACTCGTCGCGGTCGACCGGCTTGCCGATCTTGCGCAGCTCGCGGTCCTGCTCGTAGGCGTGCGAGCGCCGGACGTTGCCGACGAGGTCGTCGGCGCGCAGCTCGAGGCCCTCGTAGGACTTCCAGCGGTCGGGGTAGCCGATCTTCGGGGTGAAGGACCCGAGCTTGGCGAGCGCCTTGGCGCGCGTCTCGGGGCCCATCCAGTCGAGACCTTCGATCGACTCGCGGTAGGCGGCGACGAGGTGGCCGACGAGCTCGAGCATCCGGGCCTTGTGCGCGGCCGGGAAGTGGCGCTCGACGTACACCTGGCCCACGGCCTCGCCCAGCGCGCCCTCGACGAGCGACACACCGCGCTTCCAGCGCTCGCGCACCTCGGTGGTCCCGCTGAGCACGGTCCCGTAGAAGTCGAAGTTCGCCTGCACGACGGCGTCGTGCAGGTAGGGGGCCCGGGCGCTGATGAGGTGGTAGCGGAACCAGGCCTGCCACCGCTCGACCGGCTCGCCCGTCCAGGTGCGCGCGAAGCCCTCGGCGAAGTCCGGCTCACGCACCACGAGCTGGTCGAACGCGCCCTCCGGGACGCCCATCGCGACCGCCCACGAGCCCCAGTCGAAGCCGGGTGCGCGCTGGACGAGGTCGGCGAGCGTCATGGGGTTGTAGGTGAGGTCGGCGTCGCGGTCGCGCACCACGTCCCAGTGGGCCGCGGCGAGCGCCGTCTCGAGCGCGAGCACGTGCTCGGCGCCCGCGGCCGCGTCCTGCTCGCTCTGCCCGGCGAGGCCGAGCATGCGGGCGACGTGGGCCCGGTACTTCTCGAGCACGGGCGCGTACTGCTCCTCGCGGTAGTACGCCTCGTCGGGGAGCCCGAGGCCGCCCTGCATGAGGAAGACGACGTAGCGCTCGGGGTCCTTGGCGTCGTTGTCGACCCAGAAGCCGACGGCGCCTGCGCCGCCCGTGCGCTGGAGCTCGCCGAGCAGGCCCGTGAGCCGCTCGCGCGTGCCCGCGGAGCCGATCGCGTCGAGCTCGCCGCGGATCGGGTCGAGCCCGTCGCGCTCGACCTTCTCGGTGTCCATGAAGCTCGCGTACAGCGCGCCGACCTGCTGCGCCGCGCCCGACGTCGGGCCGGCCTCCTCGCCTGCAGCGCCGGCGACCTGCGCCCCGAGCTCCTCGATGATCGCCCGGACCTGCTCCTCGGCCTCGTCGTGCAGGGCGCGGAACGCGCCGTCGGCCGCGCGGTCGGCGGGGATGACGTGCTGGTCGAGCCAGCGTCCGTTGACGTGGCGGTACAGGTCGTCCTGCGGGCGGACGGCGGGGTCGAGGGCGTCGCGGTCGATGCCGCTGCGCAGGCCGGCGGGGTCCTGGAGGGTCGTCATCGCCCCAGGGTAGGCGAGAGCAGGGGAGTGCCCGGGGGCATCCGGTGGGCTGGCAGGATGGCGCCCATGCGCATCCACATCGCCGCCGACCACGCCGGGTACGAGCTCAAGGCGCACCTGCTCGAGCACCTGCGCGCGGGCGGCCACGACGTCGTCGACCACGGGGCCTACGAGTACGACGCCCAGGACGACTACCCGTCCTTCTGCTTCGCGGCGGGCGAGGCCGTCGTCGCGGAGCCGGGCAGCCTCGGCATCGTCATCGGCGGCTCCGGCAATGGCGAGCAGATCGCCGCGAACAAGGTGCGCGGCGTGCGCGCGGCGCTCGCGTGGAGCACCGAGACCGCGACGCTCGGCCGCCAGCACAACGACGCCAACGTCGTCGCGGTGGGCGCCCGCCAGCACTCGGTCGACGAGTCGACGGCGATCGCCGAGGCGTTCCTCGCCGAGCCCTTCAGCGGCGACCCGCGCCACCAGCGCCGCATCGACCAGCTCGCGGCGTACGAGGCGTCCCGCCAGTCCTGACGGCTCGCGGCCGGGCGCCCGCCCACCCGCCGAGGTCGCTGGTTCCCGCCGAGGTCGCTGGTTCGAACTAGCGACCCCGGCGCGAACCAGCGACCTCGGCGACCGTGTGGTGGGAGGGCCGGGACGCGACTGGCGTCAGAGGGCGACGGTGCCTCGGATGCACGTCGTGCTCGTGCCGCCGACCCAGATGTCGCCGTCGACGGTGGTGACGCGGACGACGCCGGACCGGCCGAGCGCCGTGCCCTGCGTGGCCGTGTAGTCGGGCGGCAGCACCCCGGCTCCCGTGAGCCACTGCGCGAGGCCCGCGTTGAGGCTGCCCGTGACCGGGTCCTCGTGCACGCCGATCCGGGGGCAGAAGCCGCGCACCTCGATCGCGTGCTCCGAACCCTCCGGGTGCGCGCCGACGAGCCCGACCATGAGGTCGGCCGCCTGCGCGTCGTCGAGGTCCACGGCGAGCACGTCGGCAGCCGACCGCAGCCGCAGCGCCGCCCACCCCGGCCCGTTGTCGACCCACTGGTGGTCGACGACGTCGTCGGCCGCGATGCCGAGCGCGCGCACGAGGCGTGCGACGAGCGCGTCCTCGAGCGGTCCGGTGCGCACGAGCGGGGGAGCGCGGAACGCGAGCGCTTCCCCGTCGCGGCGTAGCGGGACGAGGCCCGCGCCGCACTCCTGGACGACGACGCCCTCGGTCGCCGGCCGCCCGCCGCGCTCGAGCCACGCGTGGGCCGAGCCGAGGGTCGGGTGCCCGGCGAACGGCAGCTCCCCGCCCGGCGTGAAGATCCGCAGCCGGTAGTCGGCGTCCGGCGTGGTGGGCGGCAGGACGAACGTCGTCTCCGAGAGGTTCGTCCAGCGCGCGAACCGCTGCATGTCCGCCTCGCCCAGCCCGTCGCCGTCGAGCACGACGGCGACCGGGTTGCCCCCGTAGGGCGTCGACGCGAAGACGTCGACCTGCGCGAAGGGGCGCTCCTGGGGCACCTCAGAAGACCCAGCTGCACACGGGCGCGACGTGCCAGCCGAACGCCGTGGCCGTCGACGCGAGCGCGCCGGGCCGGTGCTCCGCCACGAGGCCGGCGCCGGCGAGCGCGCCGAGGCCCGTGCCGCCGAGGTACGCCGCCCCGAGCTCCCGCACGTCGAGCGTGAGGTCGGCGGCATCCTGCGTGGGCTCGACGGACGCGGCGTCGGGCCCGCCGCGCAGGCGCCAGCGCCCGGCGTTGGCCGGCAGCACCGTGTCGGAAACCTCGAGGACGACGTCGACCGGGGCGGCGTAGCGCCGCGCCGCGAGGGCCGCGCGCACGTCGAGCAGCCGCACCCAGAGGTTGTCGACGATGCGCGGCTCGGCCGCGCGCAGGTCGACGAGGAGGTGCGTGATGGCGTCGTCGGGCGCGAGCAGCCACGCCTCGGCCGTGGCCATGAGGTCGAGGTCGACGAGCACGCCCCACAGGGCGCGGGCGACGGCGGCGTCCGGCGCGACGACCTCGCGCACGCTCACGGTGCCGCGCGGCCCGGGCACCTCCCACGCCTCCTTGCGGCGGAACATCGCGTAGCCCACGGGCGTGCCGTCGCGCTCGGCGACCGCGATCCGCAGGGACTCGGCGCCGCCGCGGAAGGGCTCGGGGTCCGAGAGGCGGGTGCGGCGCAGCTCCTCGGAGTCGCGCGTGGCCCAGCCGGGGCGGTCCACCGCGGAGTGCAGGCGGTGCACGACGTCGCCGTGGCGCGCGGGGTCGAGGCGCTCGACGCGGATGCGGACGTCCTGCCAGCCGGGCACGTCGCGGAGCTTGGCCCCGCGCGGGATCTTCAGGCGCAGGTCCTGGGCGGCGAGGCCGTAGCCGAACCGGCCGTAGATGCCGGGCTCGGCGGCGAAGAGGGCGGAGACGGCCTCGCCGCGCGCGAGGCTGCGCGTGAAGTGGTCGTCGATCATGGTGCGGAGCAGGCCGCGGCGGCGGTGACCGGGGTGGACGCCGACCCACGTGAGGCCCGAGACGGGCGTGCGCGCGCCGGGCACCGGGAAGGTGGAGAAGGGGTAGGAGGCGTGCATCGCGACGAGCTCGCCGTCCTCGGCCTCGACGCCGCGCGTCCGGTCCCACGTGAGCGGGGACTCGAGGCCGAGCAGCTGCTCGTCGGTCATCGAGGTGGCGAACGCCCATCCGTCGAGGACGAGGACGTCGGCGCGGCGGTTCTCGGGCAGGTCGACGAGGCGGTAGCCGTCGGGCAGCGAGGTCATGCCTCGCATCGTGCCGTCTCCGGGCCGTGGAGGTCACGGCGTTTGACCCCGCGGGTCGGTAGCCTCGGCCCGTGACCCTCGCCGTCCCGCTCCCTCGCCGCACCCGGCAGGCGCGGGCGGGCGGGCCGCGCCGGCTGCGGCGCTTCCGGGCGCCGCGCGGCTCGGCGCTCGCGGGACGCCAGGTCGTGCTCGTGTCCGCGCTGCTCGCGGCGTCAGTGGTCGCGACGGTCGGCATGGTGCTGCTGCCGCTGTGGGTGCCGCCCGCGGTGATGCTCGTGGTCGTGCTCCTGGGCGTGTTCGCCCTGCGGCTGCCCGCGATGATCGTCCTGTGCGTCGCCGTCGTCGCGGAGCTGGCCGCGCTCGTGGCGCTCGACCGCGTGGAGCCGACGCCCGGCGAGGTCGTGGTGCTCGCGCTCGCCGTCGTGTCCGGGCTGGTGTTCGTGCGCGGGCGCGCGCGGCTCGGGCTCCAGGGCGCCGCGAGCGACCTCATGCTCGTCGACCTGCGCGACCGGCTCGTCGCGCACGGCCGCATCCCGCCGCTGCCCGAGCGCTGGCGCGTCGACAGCCTGGTCCGTTCCGCCTACGCCGAGGCGTTCTCGGGCGACTTCGTCGTCGCGTCGCGCAGCCAGGGCGGGCTCCAGCTCGAGATCGTGCTGGTCGACGTCTCGGGCAAGGGGCAGGAGGCGGGCGTGCGCTCGCTGCTGCTCTCGGGCGCGTTCGGCGGCCTGCTGGGAGCGATGCCGCGCGAGACGTTCCTGCCCGCGGCCAACGACTACCTGCTCGCGCAGAACTGGTCCGAGGGCTTCGCGACGGCGATCCACCTGGCCGTCCGACTCGACACGGGCCGGTTCTGGGTCTCGACGGCCGGCCACCCGCCCGCGGTGCACCTGCACGCCGGGTCGGGCCGGATTGAGGCCGTCGAGGCGCCGGGTGGACCCGCGCTCGGCGTCGTCATGGCGCCCGTCTTCGGCGTCCACGAGGGCCAGATGGAGCCCGGCGACACGGTGATGCTCTACACCGACGGGCTCATCGAGTCCCCGGGGTCCGACGTCGAGCTGGGCATCGACCGGCTCATGGGCCAGGCCGAGCGCATCATCGCGACGCGCACGGGCGGTGCCGACGCCGTCCTCGCGGGCGTCCGCGCGGGGGAGGGCGACGACCGCGCGCTCATCCTCGTGCACCGGGACTGACCGACCTCGCATGGACGACGACTACCTCGAGGCCGTGCTCGACCTCGTCGACCAGGTCCCGCCCGGCCGCGTCGTGACCTACGGCTCGGTCGCCGAGGTGCTCGCCGACCGCCTCGGGCGGGGCGGCCCGCGCCAGGTGGGCCTGGTGATGTCCCGGGCCGGATCAGACGTGCCGTGGTGGCGCGTCGTCAACGCGTCCGGGAGGCCGCCGACTCACCTCCACCACGAGGCGATCGACCGCCTGCGCGCCGAGGGCTGCCCGGTCCTCGGTCACGGCCCGGACGCCCACGTCGCGGTCCGGCGAGCGATCTGGTGGCCGGAGGACTAGACCGCCACCGCTCGCTACGCCTACGACGCCCTGGGTCGCCTGACCTCGGCCACCGACCGGCTGGCGATGAGCGAGGTCTGCACCACGCGCAGCTATGGGTTCGCGGGGTCCGCGCGGTCCAACCGCACGCAGTTCGCGGCGGCGACCGCACCGGCGGCGGGCGGGGCCGCGTGCCCCGTTGCGCCCCTGGGCGCGGCCACCGCGACCTACGACAGTGCGGACCGGTTGGTCGCGACCACCTCCGACGGGTCCGGGCAGTGGGTCTACGACCCCTTCGGGCGGACGACCGCGATGCCCGCGGCCGCGGGTGCGGTCACCAACGCGTTCTTCGTCAACGACCTCGTCCAGCAGCAGACCCAGCCGGGCGCTTCGCGCATCACCTGGGCACTGGATCCGCTGCACCGGCGGACGACCAACGTCATCGAGGAGTGGGTCAACGGCGCCTGGGCCAACTCCGCGACCAAGGTGTCGCACTACGCGAACGACTCCGACGAGCCGTCCTGGATCGCCGAGGACGTCACCCTGCCCTCCGACGTCACCCGCTACGTCTCCGGGGTCGAAGGCGACGTCGCCGTCACCACGTCGACCACCGGCGACCGCGAGCTCCAGCTCGTCGACCTCCACGGCGACGTCGTCGGCACCCTCCCCATCGCCGACGGCGCAGCGCAGGCCACCTCGGAAGCGCTGCGCTTGACCCGCAACGACGAGTTCGGCAACCCCCTCCCCCTGACCGGAGCTGGCGCGACCACCGGCCCACCTACCCGCTACGGCTGGCTCGGAGCTGCACAACGCTCCGCCGAAGCCCTCGGCGGCGTCATCCTCATGGGCGTCCGCCTCTACTCACCGACCACCGGGCGCTTCCTGTCCGTCGACCCCGTCCCCGGCGGCTCCGCCAACGCCTACGACTACTGCAACGCCGACCCGGTCAACTGCACCGATCTCGCCGGCACGTTCTCCTTTGAGGGCCTGCTCTCTGCAGTGGCTGTCGTAGGAGAGGTCGCCTCATTCATTCCCGGCCCCATCGGCGCCGCCGCAGCAGGGATATCTGCCGTCGCCTACGCGGCGCAAAGCAACACTGCGAAGGCCGTCGAGATGGGCGTGACGGCTGCGGCGCAACTCGTTGGCGCAGGAGCCGTCGTCCGTGTCGCTGCTCGGGCCGTCAACGTCGCGCGCAAGACGGGTCAGGCGGCCAGGGCCCTGCCCCGAGCTGTGAGAACCACCGCCCAGCGAGTAGGAAGCACAGTTCGGCGTCAGTCCAGCTCCTGCCCCGTGCCCAATAGCTTCGCGCCGGGTACCCAGGTCGTTCTAGGTGACGGCACTTTGGCGGCAATCGAGGACGTCGTTGCGGGAGACTTGGTCCTAAGCACCGATTCAATCACCGGCGAGCAATCCGTCGAGGTGGTGCTAGCGCCGATTGTCGGCTCGGGGAACAAGCACTTGGTGACGATAGTGACCAGTGCCGGGTCATGGACTGCAACGGCGGAGCATCCATTCTGGATCGCCGGTCATGGATGGTCGATCGCGTCAGATGTTCGTCGTGGTGATGCACTCATGCGTCCCGACGGCACGCCCCAGCGAGTGAACCACGTCATTGATCACGGAGTGGTCACGGGTCAGGTCGTGTACAACCTGCACATTGCCGAGACGCACACGTACTATGTGGCGGACTCCCGACTCGGCGGTACGGTGCTGGTCCACAACGCCTGTGGCAATCACTCCTTTGGCAGCCCAGGGGCTTTCGCTGCCGCGCACAACCTGACCAAGCAGCGAGTCCTGAACGCGATCGAGCTGTTGAAGCGACAGGCAAACGTGCGCGTTGGCGGGAGGCGCGTGGACGTGGAGGTCTGTACCCGTTGCGGCACCACGCGCCCGAAGGGGGGGCGCGGCGATGATGATATGGGAAGTGTCTGGGAGTTCATGGATCGTAGGCGACGAAAGTAGGAATCATGGTCCTGCTATACTCGGCTGGCCTGATGTGCTGGGGCGGCGAGCGTTCAGCGGAAGCTATGGCCGAACTCGCAGGCGGCGAAGTGGTCGCATACGAAGTGGGCCGCGAGGGTACCCTCGTCCATTCCGATGACAACCTCCAATACGCAGTTCGTCTACCCGGATCGGTGGCTTTCGCTTTGGAGCGCTGCGCACAGTCTCCGCTCCTGCGGTCGTTGCCTCTCGAGGTTTTTGCTCGACTGGTCGTCAGCGACTACGAGGCGCCGCTGATCCTCGATTCTGCCGCGATGCTCTTGCTTACTGAGGCGGGTGCGAGCCTTCAGGTGACCGGCCACGACGATCGCGAGCCAGGCGACGCGCCGGAACCTGCCGATGTCCGAACCGAGGAGGCGGATGAGAGACAGGGTGACGTGAGCCTGAAGATTTCATTCGTCGCAAGCGGTGCTATTGGCGACAAGGCTGAATCGTATTTCTCGGGCACCGCCGCGCCGGGCGGATCGCGCGCAGCACTCTATTCGGCATCGGCGCGGTGGAACTGCCGCGATTCTGCAGACATCCCCCCGCGTCTCGAAGGCGCGCTTGCAGAAATTCCTCGTGGCGCGGCGCGTGGCGTCGAAACAGTTGTGCGCATGACTGCGGGTGTGTCCGGGGCAGAGGTCAGATTTCGCCGAGAGGTCGTCGCATCACTTGCCGGTCTCGAGGCGACGCTCGCCACTTTCGTGACCTAGCGAGTCGAGCGGCCCCATCCTTGGCTCAGCCCAGCGCGTCCTTGGCTCAGCCCAGCGCGCGCCTCGAGCTGATGACGCCCGTGTCGAAGCCGGCGAGGTGCAGGCCCCCGTGGAACCGGGCGTGCTCGATCTTCACGCAGCGGTCCATGACGACCTCGAGCCCGGCCTCCTCGCCGCGGCGCGCGACGTCCTCGTGCCACGAGCCCAGCTGCAGCCAGAGCGTGCGCGCGCCGACGGCCAGCGTCTCGTCGAGCACGGTCGGCAGGTCGTCGTGCCGGCGGAACACGTCGACCAGGTCGGGGACCACGGGCAGCGCCTCGAGCGACGGGTAGACGGGCCGGCCCAGGATCTCGGTCGCGCGCGGGTTGACGAAGTACACGTCGTACGGCGAGGACGAGAGCAGGTAGGTCGCGACGAAGTAGCTCGCGCGCGACGCGTTCGCCGAGGCGCCGACGATCGCGATGGACTTGGTCCGGCGCAGGATCGCGAGCCGCTCGGTCGCGCTCGGGCCCACCCAGGTGCGGCCGGTCGGCACCTGAGTCGGCACGGCGCACGCGTCGCCCGCGCCGACCGTCGTCACGGGTGCGATGAAGCTCATGCCAGGACCTCCGCTGCGGTGGGGACGACGGCGTCGGCGGGGCCGACGGCGGCCGTGAGCGCCTGGTCGAGGTCCCAGAGGATGTCCTCGACGTCCTCGAGCCCGACGCTGATGCGCACCAGGTCCTCGGGCACGCCCGCCGCGGCGAGCTGCTCGGCCGAGAGCTGCTGGTGCGTCGTCGACCCCGGGTGGATGACGAGCGTGCGGGAGTCGCCGATGTTCGCGAGGTGGCTCGCGAGCTGGAGCGCCTCGATGAACCGGCGGCCGGCGTCGCGCCCCGGCACGTCGGGCGTGCCGCGCACGCCGAACGCGAAGACCGAGCCCGGGCCCGCCGGCAGGTACTGCGCCGCGCGCTCGTGGTGCGGGTGGCTCGGCAGACCGGCCCAGTTGACGTAGCCGACGCGCGGGTCCGCCTCGAGCCACGCGGCGACGGCCCGAGCGTTGGCGAGGTGCGCGTCGAGCCGCTGGGGGAGCGTCTCGACGCCCTGGAGCAGGTTGAACGCGGACTGCGGCGAGAGCGCGGGGCCGATGTCGCGCAGCTGCTCCGAGCGCAGCTTGGTGAGGAACCCGTACTCGCCGAAGTTCTCCCACCACGAGACGCCGCCGTAGGACGCGACGGGCTCGGTCATCTGGGGGAAGCGCCCGTTGCCCCAGTCGAACCGGCCGCTCTCGACGACGACGCCGCCCAGCGTGGTGCCGTGGCCGCCGAGGAACTTGGTGACCGAGTGGATGACGATGTCCGCGCCGTGCTCGATCGGCCGGCACAGGTACGGCGTCGCGAGCGTCGCGTCGATGACGAGCGGCACACCGGCCGCGTGGGCGACCTCGGCCAGTCCCGCGATGTCGGTGACCTCGCCCGAGGGGTTCGCGACGACCTCGGCGTAGACGACCTTGGTCTCGGGGCGGATCGCCGCGGCGTAGTCGGCCGGGTCGGTGCCGGGCACGAACGTGGTCTCGACGCCGAAGCGGCGCAGCGTGACGTCGAGCTGGGTCACGGTGCCGCCGTAGAGCGAGGCCGCCGCGACGACGTGGTCGCCCGCACCGACGAGCGCCGCGAAGGTGATGAACTCGGCCGACATGCCCGACGCGGTCGCCACCGCGCCGATGCCGCCCTCGAGCGACGCGATGCGCTCCTCGAGCGCAGCGACCGTCGGGTTGCCGATGCGCGAGTAGATGTTGCCGTACTTCTGCAGCGCGAAGAGGTTCGCCGCGTCCGCGGTGTCGTTGAACACGAACGAGGTCGTCTGGTAGATCGGCACGGCGCGCGCGCCCGTGGTCGCGTCGGGGACGCCGCCCGCGTGCAGCGCGCGGGTGCGGAAGCCCCAGCGGCGGTCGCCCGTCCCGGTGGTCTCGGTCACGACACGGTCTCCTTCGGGTGGGCGGCGGCACGGCTGGCGAGCACGGCCTGGATCCTGGTGAGGGCACCTGCGTCCTGCAACGACGTGACGTCGCCCAGGCTTCCCCCGGTGACGAGATCGGCGAGCAGGCGCCGCATGATCTTGCCCGACCGCGTCTTGGGCAGGTCGGGCACGACGACGACGTCGCGCGGCTTGGCGATGGGCCCGATCTCGCGCGCGACGTGCGCGCGCAGGGTCTGCGTGAGCTCGAGTGCGTGCGCGACCCACGCCGCGGCGTCGTCGGGCGCGGCCGGGGCGCGCGCGGGGATGACGAACGCGGCGATCGCCTGGCCCGTGGTGGCGTCCTCGACCCCCGCGACGCCGGCCTCGCCGACGAGCGGGTGGGACACGAGCGCGCTCTCGATCTCGATGGTCGACAGGCGGTGGCCCGAGACGTTGATGACGTCGTCGACGCGGCCGAGCAGCCAGATGTCGCCGTCGGCGTCGTAGCGCGCGCCGTCGCCGGCGAAGTAGTAGCCCTGCGCGGCGAACCGGGCCCAGTAGGCGTCGCGGAACCGCTCGGCGTCGCCCCAGACCGTCCGGGCCATGCCCGGCCACGTGCGGTCCACGACGAGGAAGCCGCCCTGGCCGGGCGCGACCTCGACGCCGTGATCGTCGACGACCTTCGCGGAGATGCCCGGCAGCGGCCGCGTCGCCGAGCCCGGCTTGAGCGTCGTGACGCCTGGCAGGGGAGCGACCATCGCGGCGCCGGTCTCGGACTGCCACCACGTGTCGACGATCGGCGCGCGGCCGCCGCCGACCTGCTCGTGGAACCAGACCCACGCCTCGGGGTTGATGGACTCGCCGACCGTCCCGAGCAGCCGCAGGCTCGACAGGTCCCACGTGGCCGGCAGGCCGTCGGGGAACCACGTCATGAACGTCCGGATGAGGGTGGGCGCCGTGTAGTACGTCGTGACGCCGTAGCGCTCGATGATCTCCCAGTGCCTGCCCGGGTGCGGCGTGCTCGGCGTGCCCTCGTAGATGACCTGGGTGACGCCGTTGGCGAGCGGGCCGTAGATCTCGTAGGTGTGCGCGGTGACCCAGGCGAGGTCCGCGGTGCACCAGTGCACGTCGTCGTCGCGCACGTCGAAGACCGCCCAGTGCGTCCAGGCCGCCTGCGTGAGGTAGCCGCCCGCGGTGTGCACGAGGCCCTTGGGCTTGCCCGTGGTGCCGGACGTGTACATGACGAACAGCGGCGTCTCGGCGTCGAACGCCTCGGCCTCGTGCACGTCGGGCGCGGTGTCGACGACGTCGTGCCACCACACGTCCCGCCCTGGCGTCCACGGGACGTCGGGCGTGAGGTCGCCCGTGCGGCGCACGACGAGCACGTGCTCGACGTGGTCGAGCCCGGCGACGGCGGCGTCGGCGGACGCCTTGGTGGGGACGGCGACGCCGCGGCGGAACTGGCCGTCGGACGTGACGACGAGCGTGGCGCCCGTGTCCTGGACGCGGAACCGGACGGCCTCGGCCGAGAAGCCGCCGAAGACGAGCGAGTGGATCGCGCCGATGCGTGCGATGGCGAGCGTGATGACGACCGTCTCGACGAGGACGGGCAGGTAGACGACGACGCGATCGCCCTTGCCGACGCCGAGCGCCGTGAGCGCGTGGGCGGCCCGCGAGACCTCGCGCTGCAGGTCGGCGTAGGTGACCGTGCGGCGGTCGCCGGGCTCGCCCTCGAAGTGCAGGGCGACCTTGTCGCCGCGGCCGGCCGCGACGTGCCGGTCGACGCAGTTGACGGCGACGTTGAGGCGGCCGCCCGCGAACCAGGTCGCCTCGGGGACCGTGAGCTCGTCCGGGTCGTCGTCACGGGGGACCGCGGGCGACCACGTGTGCGCGGTGTGCCACGGCTCGGCCCACTCGAGGCGCTCGGCGGCGCGCTCCCAGAACGCGACGTGGTCGGCGTCGGCCTCGGCGCGCAGGCGCGCGGCCTCGGCGGGGCCGACGTTCGCGCTCGCGGCGAGGTGGGCGGGGGCCGGGAACGTGCGGTGCTCGGTGAGCAGGTTCGTGATGGCGGGACCGCCGGGGGCGGCCTCGACGGCGGACGGGGGGGACGTGTCGGGTGTGGTCACCACCGGCGCAGGAGCCTCTTCTCGACGACGCCGATGAGGGCGTCGGTCAGCTTGCCCAGCACCGCGAGGGTGACGAGCGACAGCAGGATGCGGTCGACGCGGCCGTTGTTGGCCGAGTCGGTGAGCAGGAAGCCGAGGCCCATCGACGACGCGATGAGCTCGGCCGCGACGAGGAAGAGCCACGACTGGGCGAGCGCGAGGCGCAGGCCCGAGACGACGGCGGGCGTCGCCGCGGGCAGCTGGACGCGCAGCAGCAGCGACGTGCCGCGCAGGCCGTAGGCGCGGCCGGCCTCGACGAGCTGCGGGTCGACGTGGCGCAGGGCCGAGGCGACCGTCGTGTAGACGGGGAAGAACGCGCCGATGGCGACGAGGAGCACCTTGGAGTCCTCGTTGATGCCGATCCACAGGACGAGCAGGGGGACCCAGCCGAGCGACGGGACGGCGCGGACGGCGCCGATGGTGCCCGCGAGGAGCGTGTCGGCGAGCCGAGAGAGGCCCACGAGCGCGCCCACGGCGAGGCCGACGAGCGAGCCGATCGTGAAGCCGATGAGGACGCGCTGGACCGAGATCTGGATGTGCTCGAAGAAGTTGGGGCCGTTCTCGAAGGTCGCGAGCTCGACGGCCGCCGTGACGACCGAGCCGGGGGAGGGCAGCTCGTACGGCGCGAACGTGCCCGTGACCGCCGTCGCGACGTGCCACGCGACGAGCAGCAGCGCCGGCACGACGAGGGAGAGCGCGAGCCGACCCGCGCGGCGGCCCGAGAAGCGGGAAGAACGCGGCGCGACGACGTCGTCGGCGGGTGCCGGCACCTGCTCGTCCGCCACCGGCACGACGTCGTCCGACGGCTCCTCCGCGCGGGAGTCGAACGGGTTGAGCGCGCGCAGCGGATTCCCGTGCCGGTCGACGACCGGTCCGGTGCCGGTGCTCCCGAGAATGCTCATGTCGGCTCCTTCGGACTGCGCGCTGCTGGGACGTACTGACGTGCCGCAGGTGCCGGGCCCCGCCGCTGCGGGGCCCGGCACCGGGGTCACTCGGTGATCGACGACGGGTCCGCGGCCTCGGCGAACTGCGGGTCGAAGAGCTCGTCGAGCGCGGTGTCGATGAGGTCCTGCGACGTCACGTCGCCCGACTCCACGAAGATCGGCCCGACGACCTCGAGCACCTCGCGCTGGGCGTCACCCGGCACGACGTCGACCTCGAGGTTCGTGCGCTCGAGGATGACCTTCTCGGCGACCGCGGGGTCGATCGCCGCGACCTCGGCGAGGATCGCCGCCGTCTCCTCGGGGTTCTCGACCGCCCATGCGCGGGCCTTCTCGTACGCGTCGAGGACGACCTGCGCGAGGTCCGGGTTGCTCTCGATGAACTCCTGCGTCGCGTTGAGGAAGCCGTAGGTGTTGAAGTCGATGTTGCGGTAGATGAGCTGCGAGCCCGCGGTCGCCTCGCTCGCGGCCATGAGCGGGTCGAGGCCGGACCACGCGTCGACCGCGCCGGACTCGAGCGCGGCCTTGCCGTCGGCGTGCTGGAGGTTCTGCACCTCGACGTCGCCGAGCGCGACGCCGTGCTCCTCCAGCGACTGCAGGAGGAAGAAGTACGGGTCCGTGCCCTTGGTCGCGGCGACCGAGCGGCCCGCGAGCTGCTCGACCGACGTGATGTCCGAGCCCGCGGGGACGACGATCGCGGCCCACTCGGGCTGGGTGTAGATGCCGATCGTGTGGATGGGCGAGCCGTTGGCCTTCGCGAGCAGCGCGGCGGACCCGGCCGTGGAGCCGACGTCGACCGCGCCGGCGCGCAGCGCCTCGTTGGCCTTGTTCGAGCCGGCCGACTGGACCCAGTTCACCGTGACGTCGTCGCCGAGGGTGGCCTCGAGCCAGCCCTGGTCCTTGATGATGAGGCTCAGCGGGTTGTAGGTCGCGAAGTCGATGTTGAGGACGTCGTCGCTCCAGCC
The DNA here is from genome assembly GCF_016464425.1 of Actinotalea solisilvae. GTDB lineage: Bacteria > Actinomycetota > Actinomycetes > Actinomycetales > Cellulomonadaceae > Actinotalea > Actinotalea solisilvae. Next base: position 194,608 of record NZ_JADDKQ010000010.1, on the reverse strand, counting down.
CTCCTCGCCCGCGGCCGTGGCGGCGGGCTCGGGGGCCTCCTCGACGGTCGCGGAGCCCTCGCCGGCCGCGCACCCGCCGAGCATCAGGGCGGCGGCGAGCGACGTCGCGGTGACGGACCAAGCGGTGCGGATTCTCATCAGTTCTCCTGGGCGAGCGGGCGGCGGGGTGCCGTCCGGGCTGGTGGGGCGGGGTGGGGCGGGGGTCGTGCGGTGGAGCGTCCGGCGGGGACTGCACCCCGACGGCGTCGTGCAGGGTCAGATCGAGTGGTGGGTGTCCGGGTCGTGCGCGACGTGGTGGGTCGCGACCCCGAGGCCTTCGAGCAGGGACGCGCGCAGCAGCGCGAGGCGCGCGTCGGCGCGGTCCCGCGGGCGCTCGCCCGGGACCGTGACGACGCTGCGCACGCCCGCCGGGGCCGACGTCGGCGCACCCTCGGGGCGGCCCAGCAGGACCACACGGTCGGCGAGGTAGAGGGCCTCGTCGACGTCGTGCGTGACGAGCAGCACCGTCGTGGGCTCGGCGGCGTGCACCTCGAGCAGGAGGTCCTGCATCTTGAGGCGGGTGAGGGCGTCGAGCGCACCGAACGGCTCGTCGAGCACGAGGACGCCCGGGTTGCGGGCGAGGGCCCGGGCGAGCGAGGTGCGCTGCGCCATGCCGCCCGAGATCTGGCGCGGGCGGTAGCCCGTGCACTCGCCGAGACCGACGAGCTCGAGCAGCTCGGTGACGCGCTGGTCGCCGGTCGACCGGTCCGTGCCGCGCGGCAGGCCGATGCGGACGTTCTGCGCGAGGGTGCGCCACGGCAGGAGGCGGGGCTCCTGGAAGGCGACGGCGCACCGGTCGTCCACGCCGTCCACGGGCCGGCCGTCGATGAGGATCCGGCCCGCCGTCGGGGCGTCGAGGCCGCTCACCTGGCGCAGCAGCGTGGACTTGCCGCAGCCGGACGCCCCGATGAGGGCCACGATCTCGCCCGCGGCGATCTCGAGGTCGACGTCGGCCAGCACGGCCTTGGCGCGGCCGCCGCGGTCGCGCGGCGCGAAGGTGCGCCCGACGCCGCGCACGGAGACGGGGTGGGCGGGGTGGGAGCGCACGGTCGTGGGGGCGGTGATCGCCATGGGGGGTCCTCGGGGGTCCACGGGCGGCAGCCGGACGAGCGTGGGCTCGCTCCGGCGCGCGCTCGTCAGAGCGGGCGGACGGGCTGGGGCGAGCGCTGGCGACCGAGGTACGTCGTCGGACCGTGCGAGGCGGCTCCGAGGGGGAGGCGGCTCGTCAGGCGCCAGCGCTTGGCATGCAGGGACAGCAGCCACAGCCGGAGGGCATCGGGAGCGCCATCATCACGTCGCGGACGTGGTCCGTCGGACGCCGCAGGTGCTGCGGGTGCATGGCGCTGCCTCCCTCCCGGATCGGGTCCCCACCTCGCGCGTATCGCCAGATGAGACGCGGCCTTCCGTCAGGCAAGACCGTCAGGGCGAGCGTAGGGGCGTGGTGGTTGCGCGTGCAAGGAACTGCCCGCTCGTGCCACATGGCGAGACGGTCGTCTCGCCGCCGGGCGCGGTCAGGGCCGGCGGCGGAGGACGCCGTGCAGCACGAGACCGGCGACCAGACCCCAGAACGCCGAGCCCACGCCCGCGAGCTGGAGCCCCGACGCGGTCACGAGGAACGTCACGGCCGCGGCGACGGGCTGCTCGGCCGTGGACGCGGCGCGCAGGGCCCCGGCGAGGGTCGCGACGAGAGCGAGCCCGGCCGCGGCCTCGATGAGCCCGCCGGGTGCGGCCAGGGCGATCGCGGCGACGCCGGCGGACCCGAGACCCAGGACGACGTAGCCGGCGCCGGCCGTGACCGCGGCCCGCCAGCGCCGCCGCGGGTCCGGGCCGGCCTCGGGTCCGGCCGCGAGCGCGGCGCTGATCGCGGCGAGGTTGATCGCGTGCCCGCCGAACGGAGCGCCGACCACGGTGCCGAGGCCCGTCGTGAGCAGGACCGGGCGCAGGGGCGGCGCGTACCCGAACCCGGCGAGCACGGCGACGCCGGGGAGGTTCTGCGACGCCATCGTCACGACGAACAGGGGGATCGCGACGGAGACGACGGCCGCGGGCGTGAGGGTCGGCGTGGTCCACACGAGGCTCGGCGCCCACGACTCGGGGCCGAGCGCGCGGACGTCGTCCGAGGTGAGGGCGAGCACGGCCGCCGCGAGGAGCGCCGCCGGCGCGGCCCACCGCGGTGCGAGCCGCAGCAGCGCCGCCCACACGACGACCACGGGCGCGACGAGGGCGGGTGCGTCGGCCAGGCCGCGCACGGGCGCGAGGCACAGGTCGAGCAGCACGCCCGCGAGCATCGCCGAGGCGAGCGGGGCGGGGATCCGGCGCACGAGGTCCGCCAGCGGCGTCACGAGCCCGACGGCCGCGAGCAGCACCCCGCACAGCGCGAACGCGCCGACGGCCGCGGGCCAGCCGCCGTCGACCGTGCCGGTGGTCGCCAGCAGCGCGGCGCCCGGCGTCGACCACGCGACCGTGATCGGCAGCCGGGTGCGCCACGCGAGGAGCACCGTCGCGAGCCCCATGAGCACGGTGACCGCGAGGAGGCCCGACGACGCCTGGGCGGCGTCGGCGCCCACCGCGCGCAGCCCGGCGAGGACGACGGCGAACGCGCTCGTGAACCCCACGACCGCCGTGACGACACCGGCCGTCGTCGGCTGGTCCGCGAGCTGCCGGCCCACCCGGCCCCGCGACGGCCGGGGACCCGGCTCGGGCGCGGGTGCCCCCACTAGAGCGAGCGGACGAGGTCGACGGCCTGCTGGAGGCTCAGCATGGGCAGCTGCCGCCGGACCGCGCGGGTGGCGACGAGCTCGCCCTCGGTGTCGCGCAGGGCGCGCAGGGCGTCCTGGTCGATGCTCGCGCGGGCGGCCTCGAGCGACCCGCCGAAGGCGACCGCGAGCTGCTCGCGACGGCGACGGCGGTCCTGCGCCGAGAACGCCGCCGCGCCGACAGCTCCGAGCAGCGCGATGCCCGCGAGCGCCAGCGCGACCCACACCCCCTCCCGGACACCGGTAGCGAGGAGCACGACCGCGACGCCGACGAGGCCCAGCACGGCGACGCCGAGGACCACGGTCCACGCAAGGCGTGCCCGCCGACGCGAGGCGCCGGCGGCGGCCGGTCCTGCCGGCGCGCTCACACCGTGCCCACGGGCCAGGCGCCGCGCGGGAACGCGTCGCCCGCGCTCGCGGCGCCCTTCATCGCGACGATCTGGTTGGCCTGGGCGGCGAGGAGCGCGGTGAGCGAGCCGATCGCGGCCCAGATCATCGCGCCGCTCACCGCGGCCTCCTCGATGATGATGGCGACGCCCGCGGGCGAGAAGACGACCGAGCCGAAGGCCGCGATCGCGGCGATCGTCGCGGCGATGACCTTGACGAGGATGATGCCGAGCGCGACGTAGAACGCGAGCCCCGCGGCCGCGCAGATGCCCAGCGAGGTCGCCATGGTCGTCGAGATCGCCTGGATCTCGGCCGCCGCCGTGGGCTGCGTCGACACGGCACGGGTGTAGGCCGTCGCGGCGTCGCCGGACCAGTCGAACGTCGCGCGCAGGGCCCCCGCGCTCGTGTTGCCCGCCACCTGGGAGGCCGGGCCGCCGACGCCCGAGTGCCAGTCGTAGGCCTTCCAGAAGAACAGCACCGGCGCCGCCGCGCCCTCCAGCAGCTCGCCGATCTTCTCGACGATCCAGCGACCGGCCTCCATGAGCTTGTTCCCGCACGCGACCAGCGCGTCGGCGACCCAGTCGGGGATGTACCAGTGGTTCGTCGCGGCCTGGATCGTGGGGTTGATGCGCCCCAGGTGCCCCGACAGCTGGGCCATCCCGCTGTTGAGCTCGTCGATCACTGCCTGGTACTGGGCCTCGCTGAACATGGTCCCCCCGGGGTGGTCTGGCTGGCTGCGGTGCTGGTGGTGCGGCGACGCGGTCTGCGTCAGTACGCGTCGGCGACGTGCTGCGAGACGTCCGCGTCGCCGCGGTCGTACGCGTCCGCGTTGCGGCGGAGCGTCGAGGCGATCGCGGTCATCTGCGTGCTGCCCTCGCGGCACCGGGCCGCGACGGCGTCCACGGTGGACTCGTACTCGCCGACGATGGGGAAGAAGATGCCGGCGGTGAGGTTGGTGAGCCGGAGGCTCTCGGCGCTGCTCGCCGAGGAGGCGATGATCCCGGCCTGCTCGTCCCAGGTGGTCGCCTCCTTCCGGAGCGCCTCGGTCACGACGAAGATGTCAGACATCACGGCCTCCCTGGTCGGGCGCGCCGCCGGCCGGCAGGCGCAGGTGTGCGAGCGCCCCGGCGAGGAGCGTGTCGAGCTCGGCCGAGCGGCGCGACGTAGCCTCGGCCCGGTCGCGGAGCACCGCGCGGGCGCCGCGCAGCGCCTCGTCCAGCGCCATGGTGAGCTGCTGGCCGGTCCGGTCCGCCGCCCAGGCGGGGTCCACCTCGCACGTGGCGAGGCCGCCGGAGGCGAGTCCGACGCGCACGCGGCCGTCCGCGCCCACGCCGACGGCGAGCCCGTCGGCGTCGAGGGTCGGTGCGTCCGCGGTGCGCAGCGCACCGATCGCCCGCTCGGCAAGGTCCTCGAGGGGCGGCACGACGACGCCGTCGGGCAGCTCGGGCAGGTCGACGGCCTGCGGCCCGCCCCCGGCGGGCTCGAGGTCGGTGGGGGCGACGAACGCGTCGCCGAGCGCGCGCACGCGGGCCTCAGCGGTGGCGGACGCAGCGGCGACGACGGCCGCCCCGAGCTCGGCCGGGTCGACCCGGGAGGACCAGTCCGCCGCGACGTCGAGGCCGACGACGTCGCCCGAGCGCCCGAGGGACGCCCGGACCGCGCCGGTCGGGTCGTCGGCCGCGGTTTGGTCGGGCAGCGCCGCCTCGGAGGCGCGCAGCGCCCCGGCGAAGCCCATGAGCTGGTGGAGGAGGACGTCCATGCCCTCCGGCGTGTTCGACACGCGGCCCCCTGTCGTCGTGGTCGAGCGGCCAGGGTAGCGGGCCGGCGATCTTGGGTCAGCCCGACGAGCCGGTCGACGCGCGACCCCGCTCGGCGAGCGTGTTGAGCAGCGCCGCACCCGTCGCGGCGTCGTCCACGGTGACGACCACGACCCGCCCGCCGCTGCGGCGCACCTGGATGGCCGGGCCGCCGCGGAGCACGACGCCCGTGCGACCGTCGAGCCCGATGCGCAGCCCCCAGCCGCCGAACTCGCGCATCGGGTCGACGTCGACCACCTCGGCGCCCTCGACCTCGGCCAACGGGACGTGCACGCGCGGCCGGCGGAGCAGCGAGCGCGCCGTGAGGCCGCGCGCGTCCACGGTGACCGTCCAGCGCAGGGTCGCGGCCATCACCGCGACGAGGATCACCCCGAGCACGACGCCGAAGAGCCACAGTCCCGACGCGAGCGAGACGACGGTCGCGAGCAGCGCCGCGCCGACGACCCCGACGACCACGCCCCGCTGCCCGACCTCGCCGACCCACACCGCGTGCTCCGACGCGCCGAGGTCGAGCCGCAGGGCGCCCGGCGGTGGCGTCGCGCTCGCGGCGATGGCCTCGTCACCCGGGACGGCCCAGGCCACCGCGATGGCCGCGAGGCAGGCGACGACGAGCGCGACGCCGAGGCCGCCCGCGGCGTCCGGCGCGGCCGACGGGTCCGTGAGGCCGCGCTGCGGCGCGAGCGTCGAGAGCAGGACGGCCTGGAGGAAGACGGCGAACCACACGGCCATGCCGCACGTGAAGCGCCGGCTCATCGAGGCCCGTCCGGCGAGCGTGCCGACGAGGGCCATGAAGGCGCAGAAGGCGAGCGTGAGGCCCCCGAGGCCGAGCAGCAGCGTGGAGAGGGTGCTGTACCCGTCGACACCCCCACCCCGGCCCCAGTGTGATGCGACCCGGTCCGGCAGCTCGTCGCGCCAGGACAGTGCGAGAGCCGACCCGGCGAGAGTCACCAGGGCCGGGACGACGACCGTCCAGAGGATCGTGGCGCCCCGGTGCGGGACGGGCGGGGCGGACGTCGTCGTGCGCGCGGTCATCGGAGCGCCTCCTTGAGCAGGGCGGTCGTGGTCTCGGGGGAGACGCCGAGGCGGCGGGCCGTCGCGACGACCTCGGCGATCGCGGCGTGCAGCGGCGCGTAGTCGGTCGCGGGCCCGGCGGCGACGACGGCGCCCCGGCCGCGCCGCAGGTCGATGAGGCCCTCGTCGCGCAGGTCCTGGTAGGCGCGCAGCACCGTGTGGATGTTGACGTCGAGCGACGCGGCGAGGTCCCGCGCGCTCGGCAGCCGCTCGCCGGGCCGCAGACCGCCCGCGGCGACCGCGGAGCGCACCTGGCCCGCGAGCTGCGCGAAGAGCGGCTCGGGTGCCGAGGGGTCGATCCGGAAGAGCATGGCGTCAGCATACTTGTTAGATGACAACTAGAACAACGGGAGCACGGCGGTGCGTGGCGAGCCCCGGTCCGCGAGGCGGACCGGGGCTCGGGACTGCCTGCCGGGCGGGCCCGGTCAGATGTAGATCGCGGGGTCCTCGACGAGGTCCGCCGCGGGCGAGGGGAGCGGCCGCGTGCGGACCACCGCGGGCACCCCGACCGCGGTCGCGCCGGCCGGGACGTCCTTGACGACGACGGCGTTCGCGCCGATCTGCGCGCCGTCGCCCACCCACACCGGCCCGAGCACCTTCGCACCCGCGCCCACGACGACGTCGTCCCCGAGCGTGGGGTGGCGCTTGCCGCGCCGCATGGCCTTGCCGCCGAGGGTCGCGCCGTGGAAGAGGACGACGTCGTCCCCGACGACGGCGGTCTCGCCGATGACGATGCCCATGCCGTGGTCGATGAACAGCCGCCGTCCGAGCTGCGCGCCCGGATGGATCTCGATGCCCGTCGCCGCGCGCACCGCCTGCGAGAGCAGGCGCGCCGCGAGGCGCAGGCCGGGCTCGCGCCACATGCGGTGGGCCACCCGGTACGCCCACACGGCGTGGACGCCCGGGTAGCCGAGGGCGACCTCGACGAGGCTGCGCGCGGCGGGGTCACGCCGCCGGGCGGCGTGCAGGTCCTCGCGCAGGACCCCGAGGAAGCGCCATAGATGCTCCACGTCAGTCCATCAGGTCCGAGTAGAGGATCGAGGACAGGTAGCGCTCACCGAACGACGGCACGATGACGACGATCAGCTTGCCCGCGTTCTCCGGGCGCTTGGCGACCTCGACGGCGGCGTGGATCGATGCGCCGGACGAGATGCCGACGAGCAGGCCCTCCTGCTTCGCCGTCTCGCGCGCCACGCGCACGGCCGTCTCGGCGTCGACGTCGATGACCTCGTCGTAGACCGACGTGTCGAGGATCTCGGGCACGAAGTTCGCGCCGATGCCCTGGATCTTGTGGGGACCGGGCTGGCCCCCGTTGAGGATGGGCGACTCGGCCGGCTCGACGGCGATGATCTGGATCCCCGGCTTGCGCTCCTTGAGCACCTGCCCGACGCCGGTGATGGTGCCGCCCGTGCCGATGCCCGCGACGACGATGTCGACCGCGCCGTCCGTGTCGGCCCAGATCTCCTCGGCCGTCGTCGCGCGGTGGATCGCGGGGTTGGCCTCGTTGGCGAACTGCCGCGCCAGGACGGCGCCGGGGCGCTCGGCCGCGATCTGCTCGGCGCGCGCGACGGCGCCCTTCATGCCCTCCGAACCCGGGGTGAGCACGAGCTCGGCGCCGAACGCGCGCAGCAGCGCGCGGCGCTCCTTGGACATGGTCTCGGGCATCGTCAGGACGACGTCGTACCCGCGCGCCGCGCCGACCATGGCGAGCGCGATGCCCGTGTTGCCGCTGGTGGCCTCGACGACGGTGCCGCCGGGGGGCAGCTCGCCGGACTTCTCGGCCGCGTCGATGATCGCGACGCCGATGCGGTCCTTGACCGAGCTGGCCGGGTTGTAGAACTCGAGCTTCGCGGCGACCGTCGCGCCGGCGCCCTCGGTCACGCGGTTGAGGCGGACCAGCGGGGTGTTGCCGATGAGCGTCGTGACGTCGTCGTGGATGCGTGCCATGGGGGTCCTCGTCTCTGGGGTGATGATCGTCTCTGCTGACCTCCGGAACGGCGCGCGGGGCGGGCGCATTCCGTCGTGCCGGGGCCGGTGCCGGTCTCGGCCGGGGCGGGGCGAGCGCAGGTCGGGACCGTCAGGGGCGCACGAGCGTGAAGCGTGCGCGCGGGAGGGCCGGCCGGCGCTCTAGCGACAGGACGTGCGACAGCACCGCCGGCGAGGGGCGGCGGACGGGCCGAGGCAGTCGGCGCGGGCGGCCCGCGCCGGGCGCGGACGCACCGGGCGGTGCGCGCGCGCACGTCCGAGGACGTCGGTCGCTCCGCACGCTCGCTGCACGAGCCGAGACGCTAGCGCCTGGCTCGCCGGGGCAGCAATCGGCCGACGGGTGGGCCGGGGGTCGGGCGCGCTAGCCTGCGTGCGCCGTCGCCGGTCGACCGTCGCGGTGCGCACGACCGTCGTGAGGAGGAGCGCATGAGGCGGACGCTGCCCGCGCTCGTCCCGCGCGCGCTGCGGGCGACGGTGCTCGACCTCGTGCGCACGCCGTGGGGCCGGGCGGTCGTCGTGACGCTCGCGGTCCTCGTCGCCGCCACCACGACGCTCGGCCTCGCCGGCGGGCTCCGCGCCGTCCAGGTGGCCGAGAGACGCGTCGTGGCCGGGGAGACCGCTGACGTCGGCCCGGTGCGGGTCACGGTCCTCGACCACGTCGTGACCGACGAGATCCTCGGCAGCGCTCTCGCCGAGGAGGGCGCGGGTGCCTGGCTCGGCGTGCGGGTCGAGGTGGCGGCGGCGGAGATGCGGACGGTGCGCTCCCTGCCCGACCTCGTCGAGCCGCCCGACGGCGTCCTCCTCGACCTCAGCGAGGAGGACGCGTACGCGTACCCCCGCGAGGTCCTCGTGAGCGACGGCTCGGAGTTCCCGACCCTGCAGCCGGGCCTGCCCGAGCAGGTGCTCCTGCTGTGGCCGGTCGAGGAGGCGTCCGACGTGCCCGAGGACCTCGAGGTCACGCTGCTCGCCTCCGAGCGGTACTACAGCCGCAACGCACGGGCGATGGCGTGGGCGACCGAGGAGCCCTGGGCCCTGGTCTCCGTCCCGCGCACCACCCGGCTGCCGGCGGCGGTGCTCGAGCGCCTCCAGGAGGACGGCCTGTGAGCACGACGTGGCGCGACCGGCTCGTGCACCTCGGGCTCGCGGTCGCGGTGCTCGCCGGCGGGCTCGTGGTCAACCACGTCGACCGCAACGGCGGATCGACGCGGTCCTTCGTGAGCACCGGCTCCGTCGGGGAGCGGCTCCCCCTCTGGCCGGGCAGCGTGGTCGTGCACGGCGCCCGTGCGGCCTCGGAGCTCGAGACGGACTACCAGGGGCGCCCTCCGACCCACGGCGTGTGGGTGGCGGTCGACCTCTCCGTCGCGGGCGGCGACCAGCCGGGCCCCTACGCCGACGTGCGGCTCGTCGACGCGCAGGGCCGGACGTTCGACGCGACCGACCGGGTGGGTCTGCAGTCCCTCGGCCCGCCTCAGCCGGCGTCGCCGATCCGGGGCGAGGTGGCCTTCGAGGTGCCCGAGGACGCGCTCGGCGACCTCGTCGTGGTCGTCGCCGCGCGTGCCGAGGACTCCCTGGGCGCCGAGGCACGCGTCCCGGTGACCGTCGAGGACGTCGAGCGTGAGCCGCTCGTGATCGCCGAGCCCGAGCTCCTGGGGCCGCTCCCGTGACCGGGACGCAGCGCGTGCGCGCGTGGGTTGGGCGGCACCGGCTCTCGCTCGCCGTGCTCGTCCCGGTGGTCCTCGCGTTCCTGTGGGTCGCCTCGGACGAGGCGCGCGCCGGGTGGTGGCGCGTCGAGAACCACCTGCCGGTGCACCCCGGACCGCTGGGCTGGGCCGTCGTCGAGGACACGGGGCTGAGCCTCGAGTCGTTCGAGCGGCTGCGGGTGCTCCAGGAGGACGACGAGTCGTCCCACCCGCCCGCGGGCTACGCGGTGTGGCGTGCCGTGGTCGCGTCGCGCAGCGACCACCCGGACACCCGCTACTGCGACGTCGGCGTGGTCGACGACCGCGGCCGCACGTTCACCGCGCCCCTCATCGGCGTGCCGGGCTACTCGGACTCGACCGTCGGCTGCGGCACGCGACCGGACCCCGAGGACCTCGGCGAGGAGCCTCCCGCCGAGGGCGAGCCGGTGCCGCGTCCCGACAGCATCGTGACCGAGGTGCTCTTCCTCCTGCCGGACGACGCCGAGCCCGTCGAGGTGCGCGTCTGGACGGAGTCCAGGGACGACGCCGGCTTCGGCGCGCGCTACGCGGCGCTGCCCGTGCCCTGAGGAGCGGGGTCGGCAGCCGCACCCATGGCCGGGGCGGTGGAGCCCGTGCGGTGGAGCCGGAGGGCGTCGGGCAGGCCGAGCCGGACGAGGATGGCGTTCGCGGCCGCGGCCACGAGGGTGAGCGTCAGCACCTGCGCGAGCACCGCGCCGATGCCGTTGAGGAGGGGCTCGAGGGCGAACCACGCGAGGATCGTCTGCGGACCGACGAGGACGCGGGCGAGCTCCCAGACCGCGAGGTCGACGTTGTCCGCGACGAGGAACGCGAGGCACACCACGAGGACGGGCCGCCACCCCGCACGGGCGATGAGCGCGGCGGCACCGATGACGGCGCCGAACCGGCGCTCGGGGTCGGTGAGGAGCGTCAGGGCCCGGTCGGTGCGCGCGTCGCCGACCCGCGTCACGACCGCGCCGAGCCCGCGGCCCGCGGCGAGGTCCCGCGCGCGGAGCACCTTGGTCGCCTCGACCCCGTAGACGACGGCTGCGAGGTTGAGCCAGGCGAGGGGGACCAGCACGGCCGTCACCGCGGCGCCCACGAGCAGCCCGGCCCCACCGAGCACCGTCTCGACCCACGCCGCGACGTGCGGCACCGACACCGTGACCGACTGCCACCAGGTGGTGAGGGCGAGGCCGGCGGTGCGCGTCGACCACCACGTCGCGGCAGCCCCGAGGGACTGGCTCACGACCTGGGCGCCGAGCACGATCCACACGGCCTCGCAGTAGCCCGCGGCGAGCCGCAGGAGGGAGCGCGCCCCCTCCCGCTGCGGCGGCGTGCGGCGGACGAGGACCGTCAGGACACGGCGGGCGACGAGAGCGGCGGCGACCGTCACGACCACCACAACCGACGCACCGAGCTCGAGGCGCGTCTCGAGGTCGGCCCCGAACGCGAGGTCGTCGACGACGGCGTAGCCGAAGGCGATGGCGTCCTGGGCGAGGGAGCCGTTGTGCTCGTAGACGACCAGGAAGGGGACGAGCACGGCGGCCGACGCGACGACCACGGCCGAGGCGGCGCGCGCGACCCGTGTCGCCGCCCGGCGACCGCGCGCCCTGCCGACGGGTGCGACGAGCGTCTCCGCGGGGGTCGCAGCCGTCGGCGCGTGGCGCCCGCGCAGGAGCAGGAGCATCGCGACGACCGCCAGCACCTGGACGAAGGGCACGAGCGCCTGCACCAGGTCCGTGAGGACCGGCATGAGGCGGGACGCGACGACGGCCAGCTCGAGCACGAGCGACCGCGCGACGACGGCGGCGCACGCGAGCGCGAGCAGCGCGGGCCAGTGCTCGACGAGCAGGCGGCCGGAGTCCCGGAGCACGACCGCGCCCTCACGCAGGACGGGCCGCGGGGGCAGGCTCCGAGAGGCCTCGCGCTCCGTGGTCGCCGCGTCGTCGACGGGGGGTGCGGGCGCGGACATGCCCGGAAGGCTAGCGGCGACGGCGCGTGGTGGGGCGGACGACGGCGCGTGGTGGAGCGGGCGACGGGAATCGAACCCGCGTAGCCAGTTTGGAAGACTGGGGCTCTACCATTGAGCTACGCCCGCACGCGTCCCCGAGGGGAGCGCGACCCAGGGTAACGGCTCGGCGCGGCAGTACTGTTCAGCCTGCCGGGCGGCCCCACGCGGTGCCGGCCGACGGGATGTGGCGCAGGTTGGTAGCGCGTCCGCTTTGGGAGCGGAAGGTCGTGGGTTCGAATCCCGCCATCCCGACACCGTAGGATCGTCGGGCCGAGCGAGGCTCACGCCTGCCCGCGTGCCCTCACGAGCCGCCGTCCGGGCGGCCCTGCCTGCTTCGCCCACGCACCTGCACCACCCGAGCGCCCGGGGCCCCCCGGCCGCCGTCCGAGCCGTTGGAGACCACTGCTGTGAAGAGCGCCGTCGAGACCATCGATGCCACCACGGTCAAGCTGACCGTCGAGGTGTCCCACGACGAGCTGAAGCCGAGCATCGACCACGCGTACGAGCACATCGGCTCGCAGGTCCAGATCCCCGGCTTCCGCAAGGGCAAGGTGCCGGCCCGCATCCTCGACCAGCGCGTCGGCCGGGCCGCGGTCATCGAGCACGCCGTCAACGACGGCATGGCCGGCTTCTACCGCCAGGCCGTGACCGAGGCGGACCTGCGCCCCCTCGGCCAGCCCGACATCGAGGTCACCGCGATCCCGGCGCTCACCGAGCCCGAGGGCGGCCTGAGCTTCACGGCCCAGGTCGAGGTCCGGCCGGTCATCGAGCTCCCCGAGCTCGCCGACCTCACGGTCACGGTCGACGACGTCGAGGTATCGGATGAGGACGTCGACGCGCGCCTCGACGCGCTGCGCGAGCGCTTCGGCACCCTCGTCGGCATCGACCGTCCGGCGGCCGAGGGCGACTACGTCGTGCTCGACCTCGTCGCGACGATCGAGGACGAGGAGGTCGACACGGTCTCCGGCGTCTCCTACCAGATCGGCTCGGGCAACATGCTCGAGGGCCTCGACGAGGCGCTCACGGGCCTGTCGGCCGGCGAGACCACGACGTTCGAGACGGCGCTCGCGGGCGGCGACCGCGCGGGCGAGACCGCTCAGGTCACCGTGACGGCGACGTCGGTGAAGACGCGCGAGCTGCCCGCGGCCGACGACGAGTTCGCCCAGCTCGCGAGCGAGTTCGACACGCTCGAGGAGCTGCGCGCCGACCTGCGCGAGCAGGCGGCGCGCATCAAGGCGTCCAACCAGGCGGTCCAGGCGCGCGACCTGCTGCTCGAGCAGCTGCGGTCCGGCCTCGAGATCCCCGTCCCGTCGGGCGTCGTCGAGGCCGAGGTGCACCGTCACCTCGAGTCCGAGGGCCGGCTCGAGGACGACGAGCACCGCGCCGAGGTCGGCGACCAGGCCCGCGAGGCTCTGGCGAACCAGATCCTGCTCGACACGCTCGCCGAGAAGCTCGCGGTCAAGGTGTCGCAGAACGAGCTCGTCGAGTACCTGGTGAGCGCGTCGCGCCAGTACGGCATGGACCCGAACACCTTCATCAAGACGGTTGACGAGCAGGGCCAGATCCCCGCGATGGTCGCCGAGGTCGGCCGCTCCAAGGCTGTCGCCGTCGCGCTGCGCCAGGTGAAGGTCGTCGACGGCTCCGGCGCGACCGTCGACCTGTCGACCTTCATCGGCACCGACGAGGAGGACGCGGACGACGTCGACGTCGCGGACGCCGTCGCCGCCGACTCCGAGGTCGCCGAGGACGCGTCGGCCGAGGCGGACGAGGCCGAGGCCGCCAAGGCCTGAGCACGGACGCAGGGCCCCGCACCGACCGGTGCGGGGCCCTTGCCGTGCCACCCTGCGTGCCACCCTCTGCCGACAGCGAAACGGGGCCGCGCCGGGACGTGGGGGGTCGGCGCTGCGCGTTAGGGTCACTGCACACCACCGAGGGACAGCGGTCGGACCGCGGGCAGGTACCGCGGGGACCGACCGGACCGGCACCAGCCGGCAGCGGCCCGACGAGGTGACGACGACGGACGGACGAGGAGAGTCGTGAACGAGACGAGCCACGCAGCACCGCGCGCCGCGCGGGGCGACGGCCCGAACCTGGGCCTCAACGACCACATCTACAACCGGCTGCTGCGCGAGCGGATCATCTGGCTCGGCTCCGAGGTGCGGGACGACAACGCCAACGCGATCTGCGGCCAGATGATGCTCCTCGCGGCGGAGGACCCCGACAAGGACATCTACCTCTACATCAACTCGCCCGGCGGCTCGATCACGGCCGGCATGGCGATCTACGACACCATGCAGTACATCCAGCCGGACGTGGCCACGGTCGCGATGGGCATGGCGGCGTCGATGGGGCAGTTCCTGCTCTCCTCGGGCGCCAAGGGCAAGCGCTACGCGACGCCCCACGCCCGCGTGATGATGCACCAGCCCTCGGGCGGCATCGGCGGCACGGCGACGGACGTGCGGATCAACGCCGAGCTCATCCTCCACATGAAGAAGGTGCTCGCCGAGCTCATCGCCGAGCAGACCGGCAAGAGCGTCGAGCAGATCAACACCGACTCGGACCGCGACCGCTGGTTCACGGCCCAGGAGGCCCTGGAGTACGGCTTCATCGACCACGTCGTGACCCACTCCGGGTCGGTCAGCGGCGGCGGCGGCACGGGCGCCTGAGCGCCCGCCCCGTCAGCGCCCCACTTCATCGAGGAGCACCAGGAGCACCGTGAGCACCGAGCACCAGTTCATCTCCCGCGCGAGCGGCCTCGCCGGCATGCACGGCGGCAGCGCCCTGCCGTACGGCGCGCCGACGTCGCGCTACGTCCTGCCCCAGTTCGAGGAGCGGACGGCCTACGGCTTCAAGCGCCAGGACCCGTACACCAAGCTCTTCGAGGACCGCATCATCTTCCTCGGCGTGCAGGTCGACGACGCCTCGGCGGACGACATCATGGCCCAGCTCCTGGTCCTCGAGAGCCAGGACCCGGACCGCGACATCATCCTGTACATCAACTCGCCCGGCGGCTCCTTCACGGCCATGACGGCGATCTACGACACGATGCAGTACATCAAGCCGCAGATCCAGACCGTCTGCCTCGGCCAGGCGGCGTCGGCGGCGGCCGTGCTGCTCGCGGCCGGCACGCCGGGCAAGCGCCTCGCGCTGCCGAACGCGCGCGTGCTCATCCACCAGCCGGCGATGGAGGGTGGCGGCTACGCGCAGGCGTCCGACATCGAGATCCACGCCAACGAGCTCATCCGCATGCGCGAGTGGCTCGAGGAGACGATCGCGCGCCACACCGGGCGCGACGTCGAGCAGGTCCGCAAGGACATCGAGCGGGACAAGATCCTCTCGGCCGAGCAGGCGCTCGAGTACGGCCTGGTCGACCAGGTGCTGCAGAGCCGCAAGGCGGCCGTGGTCCCGTCCTGATCGTCGGTCACCCGCCCGGGGCGCACGTCCCGGGCGGGTGAAGGACACGCCGCCGGGCCCGCGCGGGCTGACAGCGGCGTCGGCGTGGTGTGCAATGGTTCGTGAACGTCCCGGAACCGGGGCGTCAGGGAGGGGAACGCAGTGGCTCGCATCGGGGACGGCGCCGACCTGCTGAAGTGCTCCTTCTGCGGGAAGAGCCAGAAGCAGGTCAAGAAGCTCATCGCCGGTCCTGGCGTCTACATCTGCGACGAGTGCATCGACCTCTGCAACGAGATCATCGAGGAGGAGCTCGCCGAGGCCACCGAGGTCGGCATGGTCGAGCTCCCCAAGCCCCGCGAGATCTTCGACTTCCTCGAGCAGTACATCGTCGGCCAGGAGCCCGCCAAGCGGTCGCTCGCCGTCGCGGTCTACAACCACTACAAGCGCATCCAGGCCGGCGAGCTGAGCCGCGTCGGGAACGACGCGGACGCCGTCGAGCTCGCGAAGTCCAACATCCTGCTCATCGGCCCCACGGGCTGCGGCAAGACGTACCTCGCGCAGACGCTCGCCAAGATGCTCAACGTCCCCTTCGCGATCGCGGACGCCACCGCGCTCACCGAGGCCGGCTACGTGGGCGAGGACGTCGAGAACATCCTCCTCAAGCTCATCCAGGCCGCGGACTACGACGTCAAGAAGGCCGAGACGGGCATCATCTACATCGACGAGGTCGACAAGATCGCCCGCAAGAGCGAGAACCCGTCGATCACGCGCGACGTCTCGGGCGAGGGCGTCCAGCAGGCGCTCCTCAAGATCCTCGAGGGCACGACGGCGTCCGTGCCGCCGCAGGGCGGTCGCAAGCACCCGCACCAGGAGTTCATCCAGATCGACACGACGAACGTGCTGTTCATCGTCGCGGGCGCGTTCGCGGGCCTCGACGAGATCATCACGTCGCGCGCCGGCCGGCGCGGGATCGGCTTCGGCGCCCCGCTGCACTCGGCCGACGACACGGACGTGTTCGGCGACGTCATGCCCGAGGACCTGCTGAAGTTCGGGCTCATCCCCGAGTTCATCGGCCGCGTCCCGGTCATCACGACGGTCTCGCCGCTCGACCAGGAGGCCCTGGTCCGCATCCTCACCGAGCCGCGCAACGCGCTCGTCAAGCAGTACCAGCGCATGTTCGAGATCGACGGCGTGGAGCTCGAGTTCACGCCCGACGCCGTCGAGGCCGTCGCCGACCAGGCGCTCCTGCGCGGCACGGGTGCTCGCGGCCTCCGGGCGATCCTCGAGGAGGTGCTGCAGCAGGTGATGTTCGACGTCCCCAGCCGTGACGACATCGCGCGTGTCGTCGTGACCCGCGAGACGGTGCTCGAGAACGTCAACCCGACGATCGTGCCGCGCGAGCCGGCACCCAAGCGGACGCCGCGCGAGAAGTCCGCCTGACCGACCCGCGCGACGACGCCCCGCCACCGCCCGGTGCGCGGGGCGTCGTCGTGCCGGGGACCGGGTGCACCGCGGTGCACGTCACGAGGTCGGGGCGAGGTCGCGTGAAGAGGTGGCGCGCGCGGCCCGTTTGGCAGAGGGTGGGGAGAACCGAGCCGGCGCCGTCCCGGGCCGGCGTCAGCGACCAGATCGCGAGGACCTGATGAAGCTCGACTCCCTCAAGCCCCTCATCCACCACGACGGCCCGCTCACGTCGGTGTGCCTCGACACGACGCGAGGTGACGAGTCCGGCGGCGACCGCGAGGTCCGGAACCGGTGGAACGGGATGCGACGGGCGCTCGAGCATGCCGGTGCGCCGGCAGAGACGATCCAGGTCGTCGAGGAGGCCGTGCTCCGCCCGACGCACGTGCCGGGTCCCCACGGGCGCTACGTGGTGGCCGTGGGCCGCCGGGTCCTCATGGACCGGGTGCTCGCCGCCCCGCCCGTGCGCGACGAGGCCTTCCACGACGGCGCGCCGTCGCTCGCGCCCGCCGTCACGGCGACCGACGAGGGGGTGCGGTACCTGCTGGTCGAGATCGACCGGCTCGGCGCGGACCTCATCTGGTCCGACCCGGACGGCGGCGGCGAGCGGGACCACGTCGAGGGCGGGCACGACGAGCTGCACAAGTACGGCGGGGGCGGCTGGTCGCAGCGACGCTTCGAGATGCGCGTGCAGGACTCCTGGGAGCGCAACGCCGAGGCCGTCGCGGGCGAGGTGGACCGCGTCGTCGCGGAGAAGCGACCCGAGCTCGTCCTCGTCACGGGGGACGTCCGCGCGGTGGCGCTCCTGCGCGACGTCGTGGGCCGGGCGACGCGCGACCTCCTCACCGAGGTCCCGGGCGGGTCGCGCGCCGACGGCGTCAAGGAGGACGTGTTCGCGCAGAACGTCCACGAGGTCCTCGAGGCCTACCGCGCCCGCCGGCGTGAGGTGGTGGCCGACCGTGTGCGCGAGGCCCTCGGTCGCGGGGACGGCGCGGTGACGTCGCTCGACGACGTCGTGGACGTGCTGCGCAAGGGGCAGGTGGCCGAGCTCGTCGTCCTGCGGTCGGCCGCCGGGGCGTCGGTCGCACGGCTCGGCGAGCGGACGCTGTGGTGCGGCCCCGACCCGCTCCACCTGGGTGTGCGCAGGCAGGACGTCACCGCTCTGGGCGTCCCGGACGCCGACGTGCGTGAGCACCGGGCCGACATCGTCGTGCTGCGCGCCGCGGTCGCCCAGGACGCCGGCTTCACGTACGCGCCCGAGGGGAGCCTCGAGCTCGTCGACGGCGTCGGTGCCCTGCTGCGCTGGTCCGACGCCGCGACGCCGCACGAGACCGCGCCGGCCTACACCGCCGACACCCACCACCGCCGCCGCTGACCGCGGCCACCCCACCCCGCCGAGGTCGACACCCGTGGGCCGAGGTCGACACGTCCCGGAGCGTCGGCCTCGGCGGGGGGTGTCGGCCTCGGCGTCAGCGGGTGTAGAGCTGCTCGACCTGCTCGGCGAAGTCGCGCAGCACGAGCGAGCGGCGCACCTTGAGCGAGGGCGTGAGGTAGCCGTTCGCCTCCGTGAAGTCGCTGGGCAGCACGTGGATCTTGCGGATGGACTCGGCCCGCGAGACCGCCTCGTTCGTGCGCTCGACGGCGCGGTCGAGCGCCGCGAGCACCGCGTGGCTGCGTGAGGCGGCTGCCGGGTCCATGGGCGGCAGCCCCTTGGCCGCGAGCCAGCCGGGCAGCATCTCCGCGTCCAGGGTCACGAGCGCGCCGATGAACGGCTTGCCGTCGCCGACGACGACGACCTGGCTGACGAGCGGGTGCGCGCGCAGGCGGTCCTCGAGGACGGCGGGCGCGACGTTCTTGCCGCCGGCCGTGACGATGATCTCCTTCTTGCGCCCCGTGATCGTGAGGAAGCCGTCCTCGTCGAGCGAGCCGAGGTCGCCCGTGCGGAACCAGCCGTCGACCAGCGCCGCCGCCGTCGCGTCCGGGTTGCCGTGGTACCCGCGGAAGACGTGCGGCCCGGAGATCTCGATCTCGCCGTCGTCGGCGATGCGCGCCGCGGTGCCGGGGAAGGGCGGCCCGACCGTGCCGATCTTCGTGCGCTCGGGCAGGTTGACCGCCGTCGGGGCCGTCGTCTCGGTGAGGCCGTAGCCCTCGAGGACGCGCAGGCCGATGCCGCGGTAGAAGTGGCCGAGGCGCTCGCCGAGCGGCGCGCCGCCCGAGACCGCGTACTCCGCGTTCCCGCCGAGTGCGGCGCGCAGCTTGTGGAGCACGAGGCGGTCGGCCAGCGCGTGCTGGGCCTTGAGCGCGGCCGAGGGCGCGCCGGTCCCGTCGAGCGCCCGCGAGTACTCGATCGACGTCCGCGCGGCCCAGCGGAAGAGCCGCAGCTTCACGCCGCCGGCGGCCTTCTGCTCGGCCGAGTTGTAGACCTTCTCGAAGACGCGGGGCACCGAGAGGATGAAGGTCGGCCGGAACGTGCGCAGGTCGGCGAGCAGGTTCTTGGTGTCCGGCGTGTGGCCCATGACGGCGCCCGACGGGATGCACATGACCTGGATGTACCGGGCGAAGACGTGCGCCAGCGGCATGAACAGCAGCGTGCGCGACGTTGGCTTCGCCACCACGTCCGCGAGGCCCGCGACGCCCTCGAGCGCGAGCGCCACGAAGTTGCCGTGGGTGAGCTCGACGCCCTTGGGGTTCCCGGTGGTGCCCGACGTGTAGATGATCGTCGCGAGGTCGGCCGTGCCCGCGACGGCGCTGCGACGCTCGACCTCCTCGTCGAGCACATGCTCGCCCTCCGCGCGCAGCGTCTCGAGCCCACCCTCGTCGATGACGAGCACGTCACCGAGCCGGGGCAGGCCGTCGCGGACGGACTCCGTCGCGGCCGCGTGCGCCGTCGTCTCGACGACCGCGAGGCGCACGTCGGCGTCTGAGAGGATCCAGCGGATCTGCTCGGCCGACGACGTCTCGTACACGGGCACGGGGACGGCGCCGGCCGCCCAGACCGCGAAGTCGAGCAGCGTCCACTCGTAGCGCGTGCGGCTCATGATCGAGACGCGGTCGCCGACCTCGACGCCGCGCGCGACCAGCCCCTTGGCCACGGCGGTGACCTGGTCGACGAAGGCGCGCGTGCTCACGGGCGTCCACGTGCCGCCCAGGCCCTGCTTGCGCTCGACGAGCGTGCCGCCGGGCGACCGCTCGAGCCGGGCCGCGAGCAGGCCGGGGATCGACATCGACGGGTCGAGGGTGACGAGGCTGGGACTGGTGAACTCGCGCAACGCGGGCCTCCCGGGTGGGTGTGCCGGCCCACGACGACCCGGCTCGGCGACGATATCGCGCGGGTCGTGGCAGGCGCGGGCGAACGGCTCGGTGTGGGTCAGGTGTGGTCCGGGCGCGACGGCTCAGGCGTCGTCGTGCCGGTGGGTGGGGTCGAGCACGCGCGCGAGGAACGCGCGCGTGCGCTCGTGCTCCGGCGCGCCGATGACGCGGTCGGGCGGTCCCTGCTCGACGACGACGCCGTCGTCCATGAAGACGACCCGGTCGGCGACCTCGCGCGCGAACGCCATCTCGTGCGTGACGACGAGCATCGTCATCCCGGCGTCGGCGAGGTCGCGCATGACGGCGAGCACGTCGCCCACCAGCTCGGGGTCGAGCGCCGACGTCGGCTCGTCGAAGAGCATGAGCGCGGGGTCCATGCTCAGCGCGCGCGCGATCGCGACCCGCTGCTGCTGGCCGCCCGACAGCTGCCCGGGCATCGACGCCGCCCGGTCGCCCAGGCCCACGGCCTCGAGGTTGCGTCGCGCGACCGCCTCGGCCTCGGCGGCCGACCGGCGCAGCACCGTCCGCTGGGCGAGCGTGCAGTTGTCGAGCACGGACCGGTGCGGGAAGAGGTTGAACTGCTGGAAGACCATCCCGACGTGCGTGCGGACCCGGTCGATGTCGACGTCCGGGTCCGTCACCTCGGTGCCGAGCACGCGGACGGTCCCCGCGGTGGGCTGCTCGAGCAGGTTGACGCAGCGCAGGAGCGTCGACTTGCCGGAGCCGGACGGGCCGATGACGCAGACGACCTCGCCCTCGTCGACCCGCAGGTCGATGCCGCGCAGCACCTCGCGCTCACCGAACGACTTGTGCAGCCCGCGGATCTCGACGACCGGCTCGGCCGGCGACGTGCCGGTGCTCATACGTGCCCCTTGTGACCGGTCGTGCGCTCGAGCCACCGGGTGAGGGAGCTGAGCGGGATGGTGATGAGCAGGTACACGAGGCCGACGACCACGATCGACGTCATGCCGCCGCTGGCCTCGCTGAGGGCGTTGCGGCCGAGCTTCGTCAGCTCGTAGTCGCTGGTCAGCAGGCCGAGCGCGAAGACCAGCGAGGTGTCCTTGGTCAGCAGGACGACCTCGTTGGTGAGCGGCGGCAGGACGATCCGGAACGCCTGCGGGATGACGATGCGGAGCGTCGTGCTGGTCGCGGACATGCCGAGCGACCGGGCCGCCTCGACCTGGCCGCGGGGGACCGCCTGGATGCCCGCGCGGAGCGTCTCGGCGATGTACGCGGCGGAGACCACGCCGAGCGCGAGCGCGATCTGGAGCACGACGGAGTCGAACCGGATCTGGAACGCGGCCGGGATCGCGTAGCCGAACGCGAAGACGACGAGCAGCGCGGGGATGCCGCGGAAGAACTCGACGTACCCGGTCGCGAGGATCCGGTAGACCCGCACGGACGACAGCTTCATCAGGGCGAGCAGGAGGCCCAGGCTGAGGCCGACGGCGAACGCCGCGACCGTGTAGACCACCGTGTTCAGGGCGGCGCGCGGCAGCGCGGGCGCGATGGCCCGGATCGCGTCGGGGTTCGCGAACGTCGTCGCCATGCGGTCCCAGTCCGTCATGACCGCGAGCGCCACGAGGACGGCGGCGATGACGACGTACTGGATCCGCCGGGACAGCTGCTGGCGACGACGCGGGCTCAGGCGTGCCCGGCCGACGACGGCCGCCCGGGCCTCGCTCGCAGCCATCAGTCCTCGATCGGCGCCGTGCCGAGGTACTGCGTGTAGATCTCGTCGTACGTGCCGTCCTCGCGGATGCGCTCGAGCGTCCCGTTGACGGCGTCGAGGAGCGCGGTGTTACCCGTGCGCACGCCGAGCCCGTACTGCTCGCCGGTCGGGAAGGTCGTGCCGATCTCGAGGTCGTCGCCGACGAACGGGCCGAGCACGGCGATGTCGTTGATCGCGGCGTCGATCTGGCCCGAGCGCAGCGCCTCGACCTGGAGGCCGAGGTCCTCGAACTGCACGGTCTCGAGGCCCTGCTCCGCGGCCCAGCTCTCGCCGGTCGTCGCGCCCTGGACGCCCACCTCGAGGCCCGCGAGGTCCTCGGCGGAGGCGAGGTCGGAGCCGGCGGGGACGAGGAGGCCCTGGTCGGCGTCGAAGTACGGGTCGGAGAAGTCCATCTTCTCCTCGCGCTCGTCGGTGATGGTGATGCCCGACGCGACGACGTCGCAGTTGCCCGCCTGGAGGTCCTCGCCCGACTGGATGCCCTCGAACGGCACCACGATCGTGGAGAGCTCGACGCCGAGGTCGGCGGCGATCTCCTGCGCGATCGCGATGTCGAGGCCCACGACCTCGCCGTCCTCCTCGTACTCGAACGGCTCGTACGGCGGGTTGGTGCAGACGGTGAGCGCGCCGTCCTCGATGAGCTGCACCTCGCCGTCGGCGGCGACGTCGTCCGGGGCCGTCGAGCTGCACGCCGTGAGCGCGAGCACGGCGAGCCCGACGACGGCGGTGGTCCGGGGGCGGGGCATGGCGGGTCCTCTCGGTGGTCGTGCGATGCGCTGGAAGTTTATTCGCTCCGCACGATAGGTATGCACCTCAAGGGCCCGGTGTGACGAACGTCCCTTCCGGCCCCTGGACCGGCCGGTCAGCGGGCCGCGGCCTCGCCGAGCGTGTGCGCGCGCACCTGCGCGACCTCGACGGCGTCGCCGACGACGGAGAGGTCGTGCGCGCGGCCCGCCGCCCGCACGTCCGCGAGCGCCTGCTCCACGAGCGCGAGCTGCGCCTCCGGCACGGCGAGCTCCGCGGTGAGGATCGGGGTGCGCATCGAGACCTTGGCCTCCGACTTGACCTTGCGCAGCGCCGCGAGCGCGCGGCCGGCGGCGTCGAGCGTGGCCGGTTCCGCGTCCCCGGCGGCCGCGCGCAGCGGTGCCGCGTCGGGCCACGGCGCGCGGTGCACCGTGCCCTCGCGCCACCACGACCAGACCTCCTCGGTCGCGAACGGCAGCACCGGGGCGAGCAGGCGCAGGAGCGTGTCGAGGGCGAGCGCGAGCGCCGCCCGCGCCGAGGCCACGGCCTCGGGCGTCACGGCCTGGCCCTCGGCCCCGGCGCCGTACGCGCGGTCCTTGACGAGCTCGAGGTAGTCGTCGCAGAACGTCCAGAAGAAGGTCTCCGTGAGCTCGAGCGCACGCGTGTGGTCGTAGGCCTCGAGCGCCTCGGTCGCCCGCTCGACGACCTCGGCCAGGCCCCCGAGCATGGCGCGGTCGAGCGGCTCGGTGACGGCGTCGGGGTCGAGCGCGGGCGCCGCGCCGTCCTCCGCCCCGAAGGAGAGCGCGAACTTGCTCGCGTTGAGCACCTTGATCGCCAGGCGGCGGCCGATCTTCATCTGGCCGACCTCGAAGGCCGCGTCGGTGCCCAGGCGGGCCGACGCGGCCCAGTACCGGACGGCGTCCGAGCCGTGCTCCTCGAGCAGCCCCATGGGCGTCACGACGTTGCCCTTGGACTTCGACATCTTCTTGCGGTCCGGGTCGAGGATCCAGCCGGAGATCGCCGCGTGCGCCCAGGGGAGCGAGCCGTGCTCGAGGTGGGAGCGCACGACCGTCGAGAACAGCCACGTGCGGATGATGTCCTGGCCCTGGGGGCGCAGGTCCATGGGGAAGACGCGCGCGAACAGGTCGTCGTCCCACTCCCAGCCGCCCGCGATCTGCGGCGTGAGCGACGACGTGGCCCACGTGTCCATGATGTCGGCGTCGCCGACGAAGCCGCCCGGCACGCCGCGCTGGTCCGCCGTGTAGCCCGGCGGCACGTCGCTGCTCGGGTCGATCGGCAGGCTCGCCTCGTCCGGGGCGATGGGGTGCTCGTGGTCGACCTCGCCGTCCGCGGTCACGGGGTACCACAGCGGGATCGCGACGCCGAAGAAGCGCTGGCGCGAGATGAGCCAGTCGCCGTTGAGGCCGCCGACCCAGTTCTCGTAGCGCACGCGCATGAAGTCGGGGTGGAACTCGAGCTCCTGGCCGCGTCCGAGCAGCTCGGTGCGCAGGTCGCGGCCGTCCCACTCACGGCCGCCGTTGCGGATGTACCACTGGCGCGAGGTGACGATCTCGAGCGGCTTGTCGCCCTTCTCGTAGAAGTTCGCCTTGCGCTGGGTCGCGACGGGCTCGCCGTCGAGGTCGCCGTGCGCGCGCAGCGCGTCGACGACGGCGGTCCGCGCCGAGAACGTCGTCTTCCCGGCGACGTCGGCCCACACCTCGCGGCCGGCGGCGTCGGTGATCCACTCGGGCGTCTCGCGCTGCAGCCGGCCGTCGCGCTGGACCACCGAGCGCGTGGGCAGCTGGAGCTCGCGCCACCACTGCACGTCGGTGAGGTCGCCGAAGGTGCAGCACATCGCGATGCCCGCGCCCTTGTCGGGCTCGGCCGCGGGGTGCGCGAGCACGGGGACCTCGACGCCGAACAGGGGCGAGCGCACCGTCGTGCCGAAGAGGTGCTGGTAGCGCTCGTCGTCCGGGTGGGCGATGAGCGCGACGACGGCGGGGATGAGCTCGGGCCGCGTGGTCTCGATGTGGACGGGCGTCCCGTCGTCGGTGCGGTGGAACGCGACGCGGTGGAAGTGCCCCGGGTAGTCGCGCGCCTCGAGCTCGGCCTGCGCGACGGCGGTCTGGAAGGTCACGTCCCACAGCCCGGGTGCCTCGGCCTGGTAGGCCTCGCCGCGCGCGAGGTTGCGCAGGAAGGCGCGCTGCGCGACGGCGCGCGAGCGCGCGTCGATGGTCTGGTAGCCGTGCGACCAGTCGACCGAGAGGCCCAGCCGGCGCCACAGGGCCTCGAACTGGCGCTCGTCCTCGACCGTGAGGCGCTCGCACAGCTCGACGAAGTTGCGGCGCGAGATCGGAACCTGGTCCGAGAGCTTCGGGCTCTTGCCCGCTGCGTCGTGGATGCCCTCGTGCGGGGGCTCGAAGCCGGCGTCGTAGGGCAGCGACGGGTCGCAGCGCACGCCGTAGTAGTTCTGCACCCGGCGTTCGGTGGGCAGGCCGTTGTCGTCCCAGCCCATGGGGTAGAAGACCTTCTTGCCGCGCATGCGCCGGAACCGCGCGACGACGTCGGTGTGGGTGTACGAGAACACGTGCCCGACGTGCAGCGAGCCCGAGACCGTGGGCGGCGGGGTGTCGATCGAGTAGACCTCGTCGCGCGTGGCCGTCCGGTCGAACGCGTACGTGCCCTGCTCGGTCCAGGCCGCGTCCCAGCGCTCCTCGAGACCGTCGAGGCTCACCTTGTCCGGTACGCGCGACGGCGCGGTGGCCGGCGTGGCGGGGGACGAGGTGGGGTAGGCGTCGCTCATGGTCGCGATTCTCCCAGAACCGGACGGGTGCCACGTGCGCCCATCGCCACCCACGCCTTCGCGACGAGGTCGCCGGTCCGCGCGGGCGGGACCGGCGACCTCGGCACCCGCGCGGCGCGGTGGACGGGTCGGCGGGGGTCAGGCGCGGGAGGCGGAGCCGGCGCCGACGAGGTGCGCGACGTCCGCGACCGCGCCCGGGCGGGTCGGGGCCCACCCGAGCGCGGCCCGGGTGCGCGGGGCGTCGACCGCCTGGCTCAGCCCGAGCGCCTCCGCGAACGGCGCGCCGACGACGTCGGCCGCGTCCGCCCAGGGCTCGGCGGCCGCCGGCAGGCCCGCGGCGACGGCGGCCGCGGCCGCCACGTCGCGCGCGGGCACGGCCGGCTCGGCGATCCCGTGGAGCAGCGCCCCGGCCTCGGCCCGCTCGACCGCCAGCACGTAGAGGTCGGCCAGGTCGTCGACGTGGACCATCGGCCACGTGACGTCGTCGGCGCCGACGTGGCGTCCGACGCGGTCCGCGCGGGCGCGCTCGACGAGCATCGCGGGGATGCCGCCGCCGCGCCCGTGCACGACTCCCGGGCGCACCACCACGGCGCGCACCTGCGGCGCGGTGGCGAGCACGTGCCGCTCGACGTCGGCGCGGTCGCGGACGAGGGCGATGGGCGCGGCGGGCGCGTCCTCGTCGACGGGCGCCGGGCCGGTCGCGCCGAGGACCCACACCCCGGTCGTCCACAGCAGCAGCCCGCGGCGGGGACGCAGCGCGTCGGCGAAGGCTGTCGCGGCGGCGCGGTCCGCCGCCCCGCCGCCCGACGGGGCGAGGTGCACCACGCCGTCGAGGGGACCGGCCTCGGCGAGCGCGGCGCGCAGGCCGACGGCGTCGGCGGCGTCACCCGTGACGACGCGGGTCCCGTGCGGGAGCCGCGACGCCGACGAGCCGGCGCGCACGAGCGCGAGCGGCTCGTGGCCCGCCTCGGCCAAACGCGCGACGACGACCGACCCGATGTACCCGGTGGCTCCGGTGACCAGCAGCTTCATGGACGTACCTCTCCTCGGTGGACGGCGAAACGGACTAGAGTCCGCCTCATGGACGAGGAACGTAGCGGACTAGAGTCCGCTTTCCAAGGGGCGATGGCGCGGCGTGAGACGGTCGTGCCGGTCGAGGCCGTCGTGGCGCCGCAGCCGCCGCGACGGGTCGACGCCGCACGCAACCGGCAGCGGGTGCTCGACGCGGCGGCCCGGCTCTACGCGGAGCGCGGGGTCGAGCAGGTGACGATGGACGACATCGCCGCGGCCGCCGGCGTCGGCAAGGGCACGCTCTACCGGGGCTTCGCGGACCGGTCGGGGCTCGCGATGGCGCTCCTCGACGACCGCGCGCGGGCGCTCCAGGAGGCGGTGATCGGGGGCGCGGCGCCCCTCGGGCCGGGTGCGCCGGCGCGGGACCGCCTCGCGGCCTTCGTCGCCGCCTACCTCGCGTTCCAGGTCGAGAACCTCGACCTGGTGCTCCTCTCCGAGTCGGGCCGCGGGCCGGGAGCGCGCCTGGTCAAGGGCTCGTACGCGCTCTGGCGCCAGCACCTCGCGTGGCTGCTCCAGGAGGGCGGCGCGCCGGACCCCCGGACCCGGGCCGAGGTCCTCCTGGGTGCGCTCGCCGCCGAGCAGGTGCGGCACTGGGTCGTCGTCGAGGGCTCGGCGCCGGCCGACGTGGAGCGGCGCCTCGTCGCCGTCGGGACCGCGCTGCTCGTCGCGTGACCGCGAGGCGTCCCGCACCGGGTTCTCAGGGTCCGCTCAGGGATCTCAGGGGAGGATGAGGGCGTTCACCCATCGATGCCTCGCGCGTCCAGCGTCATGATCGACACAACCACTCGGAGAACGGACGGACGCATGCGTGCACCAGCGGACGGGGCCATCGCCTCGGCCAGGGACCTGGTCAAGATCTACGGCAAGGGCGAGACGGCGGTGCGCGCGCTCGACGGCGTCGACGTCGACTTCTCCCGCGGCGAGCTCACCGCGATCATGGGGCCGTCGGGCTCGGGCAAGTCGACCCTCATGCACTGCATGGCCGGCCTCGACACGCCGACGTCCGGCACGGTGCTCGTCGACGGGGCCGACGTCGGCCGGATGAACCAGCGCAACCTCACGCGCCTGCGCCGCACGCGCCTGGGCTTCGTCTTCCAGGCCTTCAACCTCATCCCGACCCTCACCGCCGAGGAGAACATCACCCTCCCGCTGGACATCGCGCGCCAGCCGGTGGACCGGGCGTGGTTCGACACGGTCGTCGACGCGGTCGGCCTCCGGGACCGGCTCGACCACCGGCCGAGCGAGCTCTCGGGCGGGCAGCAGCAGCGCGTCGCGTGCGCGCGCGCCCTCGTCTCGCGGCCGGCGGTGGTGTTCGCGGACGAGCCGACGGGCAACCTCGACTCGCGGTCGTCGGGCGAGGTCCTCGGCTTCCTGCGCCGGTCCGTCGACGAGCTCGAGCAGGCCGTCGTCATGGTGACCCACGACCCGACCGCGGCCTCGTACGCGCACCGCGTGCTCTTCCTCGCGGACGGCCGCCTGGTCGGCGAGCTCGAGCAGCCCACCGCGGAGTCGGTGCTCGACGCCCTGCGCGAGCTCGGGGTCGGCCGCCGCACGGGCGCCCACACCGCGTCCGGCCCGGTCGACGCCGGCGCCCTGGCGCTCGACGGGCCGCACGACGGTCGGCACGACGGCGCCCTGGTGCGGGACCGGGCATGACCCGCGTCGCGCTGCGGGGGATCCGCAGCCACCTCGGTCGCTTCCTCCTGTCCATCCTCGCGGTCCTGCTCGGCGTCGCCTTCGTCGCCGGCACGTTCTCGCTCCGCACGATGATGTCCTCGACCTTCAACGACATCGTCGACTCGGGCGTCGCGGGCGACGTCTACGTGCGCGGCCTCGAGGTCGCGGAGGGTGCGGGCGGCCCCGACGGCTTCGCCACCCTCGGCCGCATCCCCCTGACGATCGCCGAGGACGTCGAGCGCGTCGACGGCGTCGCCGCCGTCGTGCCCGAGGTCACGGGCCCGATCGTCCTCGTCGGCGCGGACGGGACGGCCGTGATGACGTCCGGCCCGCCCAGCTTCGGCCTCGGCCTGCACGACGACGACCCGACCGCCGAGGTGGTCGACGGGCGGGAGCCCACGGGTGCGGGCGAGGTCGCGCTCGAGTCCTCGACCCTGGAGACGTCCGGCCTCGCCGTGGGGGACACGACGTCCGTCGTCCTCGGCGGCGAGGTCCTGCCCGTCGAGGTCGTCGGCGAGGTCGGCTTCGGTGCGCCCGTGGCCGGCGCGACCATCGTCTTCCTCGACATGGCGACGGCGACGGCGGTCTACGCGCCCGACGGCGCCGTCACGTCGATCGGCGCGTACGCGGAGGACGGCGCGACCCAGGAGGCGCTGCGCGACCGCGTCGCGGACGCCGTCGCGGGCCTGCCGGGCCTCGACGACGCCGAGGTCGTCACGGGCGAGGACGTGCGCGCGGACAGCCGTGAGCAGATCGAGTCGGCCCTCGGCTTCATCTCGACGTTCCTCCTGGTCTTCGCCGGGATCGCGCTGTTCGTCGGCGCGTTCATCATCGCCAACACGTTCCAGATGACGGTGCGCCAGCGGCAGCGCGAGTTCGCCATGCTGCGGGCGATCGGGGCCTCGCCCACGCAGGTGTTCGTGTCGATCCTCGTCCAGGCCGTCGTCGTCGGCGTGCTCGGCTCCGCCCTCGGCGTCGCGGCCGGGGTCGGGCTCGTCTCGGTCCTGCGCCAGGTGTTCGGACGCTTCGGCATGGAGATGTCGGGGTCCATCCCGCTCGACGGCTTCACCGTGCTCGTCTCGATCGTCACCGGCACCGTGGTCAGCGTGGTCGCCGCCGCCGTGCCGGCGCGGCGCGCCGCCCTCACGCCGCCCGTCGAGGCCATGCGCGACGACGTCGCGACGCACGACCGCGCGTCGCGCGTGCGTGCGGCGGTGGGCGCGGTGCTGCTCGCCGGGGGCCTCGCCGCCGTCGTGGCCGCGACCGCCGGCACGGTCGACGACCGGGGGACCGTGCTGGGCGTCGGGGCCGCGGCCGTCCTCGTCTCGGTGCTCGTCCTCGCGCCGTCCGTGGTGCCCGTGGCCCTCGGCGGGCTCGCGGCACCCGCCGTGGCGCTCCTGCGGCCGCTCGGCGGCCTCGCGCGCGGCAACGTCACGCGCAACCCGAGGCGCACCGCGAGCACCGCGGGCGCTCTCATGATCGGCATGGCGCTCGTCGGGGCCGCGGCCGTCATCGCGTCGTCGACGCAGGCGTCCACCCGCTCCGTGGTCGAGAACGAGTCCGTGGCCGACTACCTGCTCCAGTCCGCGACCCGCGACGTGCCCGCGGCGGTCGTCGACCAGGCCGCCGCCGTCGACGGCGTGGCCGTGGTGGACCCGCTGCGCGTCGCGGGCCTGCGGGCCGACGACGAGGACGAGATGGTCGTGGGCGTGCCGGCCGCGATGTTCGGGCGGTCGCTCGACGTGCTGGTGGTCGACGGGTCGCTCGCCTCCCTCGCGGACGGCGCCATCGCCGTCCAGCAGGAGGCCGCCGAGGACCGGGGCTGGGCCGTGGGCGACGTCGTCGCCCTGTCCTCGCCGCTGGGCGAGCGCGACGTGACCGTCGGCGCCGTCGTCGACTCGAGCGCGCTCGGCGTGCCCGTGGTGCTGCCCGAGGACGTCTTCGCGGAGCTGGTCCCGCCGACAGCCGCGACGCTCAACACGGTGTTCGTCGTCGCGGAGGAGGGCGCCGACCTCGAGGCGGTGCGCGACGGCCTGACCGACGTCGCGGCGCCCTACGTCGTCGTGTCCGTCATGGACAACGAGGAGTTCGCCGACCAGCTCGCGGGCCAGGTCAACCAGATCCTCGTCATCCTCTACGCGCTGCTCGGCCTCTCGGTCGTCATCGCCGTGCTGGGCATCGTCAACACGCTCGCGCTCTCGGTCGCCGAGCGCACGCGCGAGATCGGGCTGCTGCGCGCCGTCGGGCTCGGGCGGCTCCAGCTCGCGTCGGTCGTCACGATCGAGTCGGTCCTCACCGCGGTGTTCGGCACGGTCCTCGGGCTGGGGGTCGGTGCGGGGCTCGCCGCGACGCTGCCCACGGTGTTCGCCGACGAGGGGCTCAGCACCCTCGCGGTGCCGTGGGACCAGCTGGGCGTCGGGCTCGGCCTCGCCGTCGTCATCGGCGTGGTCGCCGCGGTGTGGCCGGCCGTCCGCGCCGCCCGCATGGACGTGCTCGACGCCGTCTCCTACGAGTGAGCCGTAGGGTCGTCCTGCGGGTGCGGACGTGCGCGCCGCGGGAGAGCGCAGGACGACGGAGGACGCATGGGTGACGGCCTGACCATCGGGTACGCGGCGATGCTGGAGCAGTTCCACCCGACCAAGGTGGTCGAGCTGTCGGTGCTGGCCGAGCAGCACGGCTTCTCGGGCGTCATGGCGGCGGACCACTTCCAGCCGTGGGTGCCGCAGCAGGGTCAGAGCGCCTTCGTGTGGAACGTGCTCGCCGCGCTCGGCGAGCGGACGCAGGGCGACATCGGGCCGGGCGTCACGGCGCCCACCTTCCGCTGGCACCCTGCGATGGTCGCCCAGGCCTCGGCGACCCTGGCGGCGATGTACCCGGGGCGCCACTGGCTCGGGCTCGGCTCGGGCGAGGCGCTCAACGAGCACATCATCGCGGGCTACTGGCCCGAGGCGCCCGAGCGGATCAACCGCATGTTCGAGGCGATCGACCTCATCTCCAAGCTCTTCACCGCGTCGCTGGCGGGCAAGGACGTCAAGCACTCGGGCACGTTCTACAAGATGGAGTCCACGCGCC
The DNA here is from genome assembly GCF_016464425.1 of Actinotalea solisilvae. Classification (GTDB taxonomy): domain Bacteria; phylum Actinomycetota; class Actinomycetes; order Actinomycetales; family Cellulomonadaceae; genus Actinotalea; species Actinotalea solisilvae. The sequence continues at coordinate 163,582 of NZ_JADDKQ010000010.1, read as the reverse complement.
TGTGGACGATGCCCGAGACGCCGCCCGAGATCCTCGTCGCCACCGCGGGTCCCGTGACGGCCAAGCGCGCCGGGCGGCACGCCGACGGCCTCATCACCGTCGGGGCGCCGCTCGAGAAGATCTCGGGCCTGTTCGCCAGGTTCGAGGACGGCGCGCGCGAGGCGGGCAAGGACCCGTCGACCATGCCGCGCGTCCTGCAGGTGCACCTGTCCTGGGCGGAGACCGACGAGGAGGCCATGGCGAACGCGCTGCGCGAGTGGCCGAACGGCGGCATGAAGTTCCCCAAGGGCGACATCCGCTCGCCGTTCGACTTCGAGCAGATGGCCAAGCTCGTGCGGCCCGAGGACTTCGAGGGGCGCATGGTCGTCTCGGCCGACCCGGACGTGCACCGGGCGGCGATCCAGAGGTACGTGGACCTGGGCTTCGACCGCGTCTACCTGCACAACGTCGGGCGCAACCAGCGCGAGTGGATCGAGGTCTTCGGCCGCGACGTCCTCCCGCAGCTGTCGCGCTGAGCGCCGCGTGAGCGAGCGTCCCCGCACGCCCGGTCCGGGCGCGCCGTCCGCGGCGGCGCTCCAGGCCCTCTCGCCCGACGGCGTGCCCGAGGTCCGGCCGGGCGACGACCTCGCGGCCCTGCTGCACGACGCCGTCGCCGGTGCGGTCTGGCCGGACGGCACCACCGGCCTGCGCGACGGCGACGTCGTGGTCGTGACGAGCAAGGTCGTGTCCAAGGCGGAGGGCCGGGTGGTCGCGGCGGACGACCGCGAGGACGCGATCACGGCCGAGACGGTGCGGGTCGTCGCGACGCGCGCGCACCCCGGCGGCGTGCTCCGGATCGTCGAGAACCGGCTCGGTCTGGTCATGGCCGCGGCCGGCGTCGACGCGAGCAACACGGCGCTCGGCACGGTGCTGCTGCTGCCCGAGGACCCGGACGCCTCGGCGCGTGCGCTCCGGGCGCGGCTGCAGGCGGCGACCGGCGCCCGGCTCGGCGTCGTCGTCACGGACACCGCGGGGCGCGCGTGGCGCCGCGGGCTCGTCGACCTCGCGATCGGCGCCGCGGGCGTCGCGGTGCTCGAGGACCTGCGCGGCCACGACGACCACCACGGCCGCCGGCTCGACGTGACCGTCACCGCCGTCGCCGACGAGATCGCGAGCGTCGCGGAGCTCCTCGCGGGCAAGACGTCGCAGCGGCCGGTGACCGTGGTGCGCGGGCTCGGGCGGCACGTGCTCGCGGCGGACGACGACGGCGACGGAGCGCACGAGCTCGTCCGCGGCGCGGCCGAGGACATGTTCCGCGAGGGCAGCGCGGAGGCCTACGCGCGCGGCTACGCCGCCGGGCGGGCTGCGGGCCCGGCGGACGGGTGAGCGCGCCTCAGGCCGTCGTCGTGCCGGCCTTGGCGGCGGCCTTCGCGGCCTTCTTGTAGGCGCGCACGCTCTGCAGCTCGTCGGGCCCGGTGACGTCGGCGACGGAGCGGTGGCCGGGCAGCGCGTAGTCGCCTGCCGTGGTCTCCCAGCCGTCGGGCCGCACGCCGCGCTGCTTCGCCAGGAGCGCGACGAAGATCTTCGCCTTCTGCTCGCCGAAGCCCGGGAGGGCCTTGACGCGGCGGAGCAGCTCGCCGCCCGACGCCGCCGTCGTCCACAGGCGCGACGCGTCGCCGTCGTACGTGTCGACGACGACGCGGGCGAGCTCCTGGACCCGGCCGGCCATCGCGCGCCCGTACCGGTGGATCGCCGGCGGGGTCGTGGCGAGCGCGACGAACTCCTCCGGGTCGGTGCCGGCGATCACGCCCGGGTCGAGGGTCCCGAGCCGCTGGGCGATCTTCCACGGACCGCGGAACGCGTGCTCCATCGGGTACTGCTGGTCGAGCAGCATGCCCACGAGCAGCGCGAACGGGTCGTCGGAGAGGAGCCGGTCCGCCTCGGGTTCGCCGGTGAGCCACAGGGTCGTCATGCCCCCATCGTGCCCCGCCCGCGAGATGGAGCGAAGGGGCCGCGACACGCGGACGTGTCGGGCCGCTTCGCTCCAGTCTGCGACGGGGCGTGGGGGCGGGCGGCGCCCGGCGCTCAGCGGGACGGGGCGAAGGTGAGGACCGGGCGCCCCGTCTCGGGGTGCGTGAGGACGACGCAGCGCACCCCGTAGACCGGCTCGAGCACCTCGGGGCGCAGGACGTCGGCGACGTCTCCCGCCGCGACGACGCGACCACGGGCGAGCAGCACGACGTGGTCGCAGGCCTGGGCGGCGAGGTTGAGGTCGTGCAGCGCGGCGACCACGGTCACCCCGCGCGCGGTGAGCCCGCGCACGACGTCGAGCGTGTCGAGCTGGGCGTGCACGTCGAGGTGGTTCGTCGGCTCGTCGAGCAGCAGCAGCGCAGGCTCCTGCGCCAGGGCGCGCGCCAGGTGGACGCGCTGGCGCTCGCCGCCCGAGAGCGTCGCGAGCAGCCGCGGCGCGAACGCCGCGACGCCGGCCTCGTGCAGCGCCCGGTCGGCCACCTCGTGGTCGCGCTCGGTGAGCCCGCCCCAGCGCGAGCCGTGCGGCGTGCGGCCCAGCAGGACGGCGTCGCGCACGGTGAGGGGTGCCGCGGCGACCGCGTCCTGCTCGACGAGCGCGACGCGCCGCGCGCGCTCGCGGCGCCCGAGAGCGAGGAGGTCGACGTCGTCGAGGCGCGCGGTGCCGGCATCGGGCGCGGTCACGCCCGCGACGAGGCGCAGCAGGCTCGACTTGCCCGCGCCGTTGGGGCCCAGCAGGCCCGTGAGCGCGCCGCGGGGCGGCGTGCAGTCGACCCCGTCGACGATGAGCGCGCCACCGACGGACCACGCGAGGCGGTCGAGCTCGAGGCTCATCCGAGCTCCTGCGCCGCGGAGCGCCGGCGCCACAGCAGCAGCGCGAAGACAGGGGCGCCGAGGAAGGCCGTGACGATGCCGACGGGCAGCTCGCGCGGCTCGAACAGGGCGCGCGCGGCGGTGTCCGCCCAGACGAGGAACGTCGCGCCGGCGAGCGCCGCGACCGGGAGGAGGCGCCGGTGCGCCGCGCCGACGAGCAGCCGCACGCCGTGGGGCAGGATCAGCCCGACGAAGCCGATCGACCCGCTCACCGCGACGAGCGCGCCCGTGAGCAGCGCGACGACGGTGAGCAGCGTCCAGCGCGTGCGCGCGACGTGGACGCCGAGCGCGGCCGCCGCCGTGTCGCCGAAGGCGAACGCGTCGAGGGTGCGGCCCGCGGCCACCAGCACCGCGCCGAGCACGAGCACGGCCACGCCCGCGATGGCGACCGACGACCAGCCCGCGCCCGCGAGCGACCCCAGGAGCCAGGCGAGGATCTCGCGGTAGGAGTCGCCCGTCGCGGACCAGAAGATGACGAAGGACGTCCCCGCGGAGCAGAGCTGCGCGACGGCGAGGCCGGCGAGCACCGTCCGTGCGGGCGTCAGGGTGCCGAGAGAGCCCGCGAGCCCGAGCGCCGCGGCGAGCGCGACGACGGCGCCGACGAAGGCCGCGACCGGGAGCAGGATGCCGACCCCCAGCACGAGGACCGCGACGGCGCCGAGCGAGGCGCCCGACGAGAGCCCGAGCAGGTAGGGGTCCGCGAGGGGGTTGCGGGTCAGGCTCTGCATGACCGCGCCCGCGATCGCGAGCCCTGCGCCGACGGCGGCCGACGTGAGGACGCGCGGCAGGCGCAGGTCCCACACGATCCCGTCGAGCAGCGCGCCGAGCGGGGGCTCCGTGGTGGTGCCCGTGAGCAGCGCGTCGACGTGGTGGGCGACGGACCCCCACACGTCGCCCGCGGCGATCCCCGCGGGCCCGACCGTCACCGCGGCCGTGACCGACGCGAGCAGCACGGCGAGAGCCACGAGCGTGACCACCGCCGTCGGGGCGGCGCCGCGCGCGTCGCGCGTCGCCCGGGTGGGGCGGCGCGCCGGCGTCGTCGTCCCGACCGGTGCCGGTCCGGTCATCCGACCTCGAGCGCCGCGAGCTGCTCGGCGAGCGACGCGGCGGCCTCGACGTTGCGCACGCCGGCCTCGGACGCGGCGAACGGCACGACGAGGTAGCGCTCCTCGCGGACCGCCGTGAGGTTCGCGGTCGCGGGGCTGGTCGCGAGCAGCTCGCGCTTCTTGTCGGCGCTGTTCCACGCCGAGTCGACCAGGACGATGACGTCGGGGTCGTCCTGGGCCACCTGCTCCCAGCTGAAGGACGCCCAGGTGTCCTCGACGCCCGCCGCGATGTTGGTGAGACCCACCGCGTCCAGCAGCATCTGCGGCGCGCCGATGCCGGCGCCGACGTAGGGGACGTCGGTCCCCGACGAGTACCAGAGCGCCGTGAGCCCGCGGTCGTCGGCCTCGACGTCGGCGAGCCGCGCCTCCTGCTCCGCGACGAGGTCGGCGCCGGCGTCCGGCACGCCCAGCAGCGCGGCCGCCTCGGTGATCTCGGCGAAGACGTCGTCGAACGTCAGGCGCGCGGGGCGGTACGCCGGGTCCTTGCACGCGGAGGGTGCGACGTACGTCGCGACGCCGAGGCCGGCGAGCGTCGCGCGGTCGCCCGCGCCCTCGGCCGTGAGGTTGGACTCCCAGCCCGCGTAGACGAGGTCGGGCTGCGCCTCGAGCACGACCTCGGCGGCGGGGACCTTGTCGGAGAGCAGCGGCAGGTCGGCCGCCGCGTCGGCGAGGTCGGCGGGCGGCGGGCCGTCGGGGAAGGCCGTGCCGACGAGCCGGTCACCCGCGCCCAGCGCGAGCACCGTCTCGGTCGCGCTCGACTTGATCGTCACGACGCGCTCGGGAGCGGCGTCGAGCGTGACCTCGACGCCGCAGTTGTCGAGGGTGAGGGGGAAGCCGGCGTCCGCGGACGACGTCGGTGCAGGGCTCGCGCTGGTCGCGACGGGCGCCGAGCCGGCGTCGGCGGACCCGGCGCAGCCCGCGAGCGCGAGCGCGGCGACGAGGGCGGGCGCGACGGCGGCGGCACGGCGACGGGCGGGGGGCACTGGGGTGAGGCGCACGGGTGCTCCAGGTCGGTGGAGAGGGGGCGGCCGACCATCTGCCGGCGGGGACCACGACCCAGTGCCAGGCCGGGGACGGGGCCAGATCGGGGGCCCCGGGTCCGCCTCCATCCTAGGCCGGGCGCGCTCCGTCCCGGACCGTCACGGCCTCGCGGACGGCGGCGGGGGTGCGAACGGCGGGGGTGCGAACTGCGGCGGCGCGTCCTGGAGCGGCTGGGCCGGCGTCGCGCCCCCCGCGGGCTGCGCGTAGGGCTGCGACGCCGCGGCGGCGAAGTGCGCCGACTGGTCGGTGGACCCCGGCTCGCCGGCCGGGATCGGCTCGACGACGACGGCCGTGCCGTACGCGCACACCTCGGTGAACGCCTGCCCGATCGAGCCGTTGTCGAACCGCATCGCGACGATGGCGTTCGCGCCGCGGCGTCGGCCCTCCTCGACCATGCGGTGCATGACCTCCTGGCGGCTCTGGTAGACGAGCTGGGTGTACTCGGTGATCTCGCCGCCACCCATCGCGCGGAAGCTCGCCGTGAAGTTGGCGCCCATGTTGGCGCTGCGCACGGTGAGGCCCATGACCTCGCCCAGCACCGCCTCGACGCGGTAGCCGGGGATGTCGTTCGTCGTCACCACGATCATGGGCGCGATGCTCCCACACGCCTAGGATCGGCGCGTCCGCCTGCACGGCGGCCCCGAGGAGGAGGCGCGATGCCCGAGCTGCCCCACGACCCCGACGCCGGGCGCCGCGCGCTCGAGCTCGACCGGGCCCACGTCTTCCGCTCCTGGTCCGCGCAGGGCGGGCCGGCACCGCTCGCGGTCGCGGGCGGCGCGGGCTGCGAGGTGTGGGACCACGAGGGCCGCCGCTACCTCGACTTCTCGAGCCAGCTCGTCAACACGAACGTCGGGCACTCGCACCCCGCCGTCGTCGCGGCGATCCAGGAGCAGGCCGCCGTGCTCGCGACGGTGTCCCCGGCGCACACGTCGCTCGTGCGCGGCGAGGCCGCGGCCGCCGTCGCGCGGCGTGCGCCGGACGGCATGTCCAAGGTGTTCTTCACCAACGGCGGCGCGGACGCGGTCGAGAACGCGCTGCGCATGGCGCGCCTGCACACGGGGCGCGACACGGTGGTCTCGACCTACCGCTCGTACCACGGCAACACGGGCGCGGCCGTGGTCGCGACGGGCGACTGGCGCCGCATCCCCAACCGGTACGCGCGCGGCCACGTGCACGTGTTCGGCCCGTACCTGTACCGCACCGAGTTCTGGGCGACCACCCCCGAGGAGGAGGCCGAGCGCGCGCTGCACCACCTCGAGCGCGTCATCCAGGCCGAGGGCCCGGAGACGGTCGCGGCGATCCTGCTCGAGACGGTCCCCGGCACCGCGGGCGTCCTGGTGCCGCCGCCCGGGTACCTCGCGGGGGTGCGCGCGGTGGCGGACCGGTACGGCATCGTCCTCGTGCTCGACGAGGTGATGGCGGGCTTCGGGCGCACGGGCCACTGGTTCGCCCTCGACGCGTTCGACGTCCGGCCCGACCTCATCGCCTTCGCCAAGGGCGTCAACTCCGGGTACGTGCCCGTGGGCGGGGTCGTCCTCTCGGACGACATCGCCGCGACGTTCGAGGACCGGGTGTTCCCCGGGGGCCTGACGTACTCGGGCCACCCGCTCGGCATGGCCTCGGTGGTCGCGACCCTCGACGCGATGGAGCGCGAGGGGATCGTGGCGAACGCCGCGCGCATCGGGTCGGACGTGCTCGGGCCGGGCCTGCGGGCGCTCGCCGCGGACCACCCCGTCGTCGGGGAGGTGCGCGGGCTCGGCGTCTTCTGGGCGCTCGAGCTGGTCGCCGACCACGTCTCGCGCGAGCCGGTCGCGGGCGCGGTCATGGGGCGGCTCAAGGCCGCCCTGCTCGAGCGCGGGCTGATGCCGTTCGTGGTCGACAACCGCGTCCACGTGGTGCCGCCGTGCGTCGTGACGGACGACGAGGTGGCCCGCGCGCTCGCGATCTACGACGAGGCGTTGACCGAGATCGAGGCGGAGGGGGTCCGATGAGCGCGCTGCGCGCAGTGGTCACGGGGGCGTCGTCGGGCATCGGGGCCGCCACGGTCCGGCGCCTGCGGGCCGAGGGCTGGGACGTGGTCGCGGTCGCCCGCCGGGCCGACCGGCTCGCCGCGCTCGCGGCCGAGACGGGCGCGGTCCCGCTCGCGTGCGACGTGACGTCCGACGCCGACGTCGAGACCCTGGTCGACGAGGTGACGTCCGCGGGGCCGGTGCACGCGCTGGTCAACAACGCGGGCGGCGCGCTCGGCGCCGACAGGGTCGAGGCCGGCGCCGTCGCCGACTGGCAGGCGATGTTCGACGTCAACGTGCTCGGGACGCTGCGCGTGACGCAGGGGCTGCTGCCCGCGCTGCGCGCGAGCGGGCGCGGCGACGTCGTCGTGCTCACGTCGACGGCGGCGCACGGCACCTACCCGGGTGGCGGCGGGTATGTCGCCGCCAAGCACGCCGAGCGGCAGATCGCGACGACGCTGCGGCTCGAGCTGGTGGGGGAGCCCGTGCGCGTCATCGAGGTCGCGCCCGGCATGGTGCGCACCGACGAGTTCTCGCTCACGCGCTTCCGCGGCGACCAGACCAAGGCCGACGCCGTCTACGCGGGGGTCGACGAGCCGCTCCTCGCCGAGGACGTCGCCGACGCGATCGTGTGGACGCTGACCCGCCCGCACCACGTCAACGTCGACACCCTCGTGATCCGCCCGCGCGCGCAGGTGTCGAACACGCAGGTCGCGCGGCGCTGAGCTCGCGCGCGCGGCGCGGCTCGGGGCATGTCGTCGGACGACTCGTCCGGATGACAAGACGCGGGTTCCACCCGTCGGTCACAACTGTCATCGTCGTCGCATGACCTCCGTCGGACTGCAGACCGTGCCGCGCGACCTCGCCGCTGCACGAATGTGCATGCCCGCGGGGCTCGTCGCCGGCTGCTGTCGCTGACCGCCGGCCCTCGCGCCCGGCCCGCCTGACCCTCCGGTCCCTCGGGACGCCCAGGCCCCGCCGCCGCCCCTGACCGCCCCTCGGCCGCCCCGCCGTCGAGCGCCCGGTCCTCGTCGCACGACTGCGCCCGCGCGGTCGTGCGACGCACCCTCACCGTCACGGTTGCCGCCGTGCCCGGCCGACGACGTCGTCGTCGGCGCCTCCCGCACCTCACGCCCCTGCCCGACGCGCCGCGTCGCCCGATCGAAGGACCTCCGATGGCCTCCATCCTCATCCTCACCGGCAGCCCGTCCGCCCGCTCCCGCACCTCCGCCCTCGCGCAGCACGTCGGGGACGAGCTCGCGCTCGACGGCCACGACGTCACGGTGCTGGCGCTGCGCGACCTGCCCGCCCAGGCCCTGCTCTCCGCCGACACGGCGGACCCGCAGATCGCGGCGGCCGTGCGCCAGGTGATCGCGGCCGACGCGCTCGTCGTCGCGACCCCCATCTACAAGGCCTCGTACTCGGGCCTGCTCAAGGTCTTCCTCGACCTCCTGCCGCAGTCCGCGCTGCAGGGCAAGGTCGTGCTCCCGCTCGCGACGGGCGGCACGGTCGCGCACCTGCTCGCGATCGACTACTCGCTGCGCCCCGTGCTCGTCTCGCTGGGCGCGCGCCACATCACGACCGGCCGGTTCGTGCTCGACACGCACATCGACCACGTGTCGGGCGGGCCCGTGGTCGTGGACGAGGCGACGCTCGAGTGCATCGCCAGGACCGCGGCCGGCTTCCGGCTCGCGCTCGGGGAGGCGCGCCTCACGCCCGCGCTCGCCTCCTGAGCGGCGTCGCCGCTCCCCGTCTCCCGCCGCGGTGATCGCGGGGCGGGGCCGCTCGCCCGGGGACCGCTCTCCCGGGCGGCGGGAACGGCGCCGGACGGACCTGCCAGTCCGTCCGGCGCCTACCCACCGGTTGCCGCCGGTGGGTACGCCGCACCCCGTCCGAGGACGAGGTGCTCTCCATCACGCAAGGAGAAGTATGTCCATCACCGCAAGCGAGGCGCTGCACGCCTCCCCGTGGGCCGGATCCGCCGACCCGACGACGCCCGAGGGCTGGGTCCGCCGGGCCGAGGAGGTCGCCGCGATCCTCGAGGTCGACGCCGTCGAGCGCGACCGCGCGCTGGCCACGCCGTACGACGAGGTGCGGCTGCTCAAGCAGGCCGGCCTGGTCACCCTGCTCGGCCCGACGGCGCAGGGGGGCGCCGGGCAGACGTGGGAGACCGCCTACCAGGTGATCCGCCGGGTCGCCGAGGGCGACGGGTCGATCGGCCAGCTGCTCGGCTACCACTACCTGTGGTCACAGCTGCCGGCGTTCTTCGGCACGCCGGGGCAGGCCGAGCAGATCATCGCCCAGGCGACGCGCGAACGCTGGTTCTTCGGCGGCGCGGTCAACCCCCGCGACGCGGACCTCGTCGCCGTCGACCTCGGCGGGGACCTGTCCTTCTCGGGGCACAAGACGTTCTCGACGGGTTCGAAGGTCTCGGACGTCACGTGGCTCGAGGCGGCGATCGACGGGCACGAGGAGCACATCTTCGCGCTCGCGCCGTCCGACCACGCCGGGATCACCTTCCACGACGGGTGGGACGCGCTGGGCCAGCGGCTCACCGAGTCCGGGAGCGTCACCGTGGCCGACGTCGTGCTGCCGTGGTCCGCGGCGCTCGGCTGGGTCGACAAGCGGTTCGTGGCCCGGACCTACAACACCCTCACCCTCGTCGCGATCCAGCTCGTCTTCACGAACTTCTACCTGGGGATCGCGCAGGGCGGGCTGCGCACGGCGCTCGGCTACACCCGGGAGCGGACGCGGCCGTGGCCGTACGGCGGCGACGACCGCGAGAGCGCGCTCGACGAGCCCTACATCCTCGACACCTACGGGGACCTGCAGTCCAAGCTCTGGGCCGCCCAGGCCCTGGGCGACCGGGCCGGCCGGGCGCTCCAGGCGCTGCACGCCGACCCCGACGGGCTCCAGCCGCGCACGCGCGGCGAGGTCGCGGTGCTGGTCGCGGCGGCCAAGCAGCGCGCGGTCGACGTCGGCCTCGAGATCGGCACGCGCGTGTACGAGGTCACGGGCGCGCGGGCGACGGCGAGCGCGGTCGGCCTCGACCGGTTCTGGCGCAACGTGCGGACGCACTCGCTGCACGACCCGATCGCCTACAAGCGGCGCGAGGTCGGCGTCTTCGCCCTGCGCGACGAGGTCCCGGAGCCCACCTGGTACACGTGACCCCAGCGCACCCCTGACGCCGAGGTCGCTGGTCTCGCCCGAGGTCGCGGGGTGCAACCCGCGGCCACCGCGCGAACCCCCGACCACCGCCGGGGCGCGCTGGGTGGGTGTTCTCGCCCGTGGCCTCTGGTTGCACCCTGCGACCTCGGCGCGAACCAGCGACCTCGGCGGTGGTGTCACGACCGCCACGGCGGTCAGAGGCGGGAGGCGTAGACCTTCAGGGCGTCGCGGACGAACGTCGCGCCCGAGGTGCCGCCGTAGCTCTTCGCGAACCGGTCGTCGGCGACGTACATCTCGCCGAGCCCGACGAGGTACTCCGGGTCCGGCCGGCCGGTGCCGTGCCCGGGCGTGCCCGGGATCCCGGCGAGCCAGTCGGCGTGGCGCTGCGCGAGCGCCTGCGCCTCGTCCGACGCCGGGTCGACGCCGCGCTCGGCCGCGTCGGCCCAGTCGGCGCCGAGCCGCGCGGCCCGCTCCTTCCAGACCCCCTGCTCCGCGGACGACATGCCCCGCCACCACCGGTCGCCCGACGCGTACGCGTCCTCGCCCCAGCGCTCGGTGACCTCGTCCTTGTACTGCGTGTGGTCGAAACCGTCGAACATCTCCTCGGCCACGAGCCGTCCTCCTTCTTCCAGCGTGGTGATCGTCCGCGCGACCGACGCCGCCTGGCGGGTCACGCGCTCCTGCTCGGTGCGGAGCCGGGAGAGGTGCTCGCGCAGGGCGGCGAGCGTGTCCTGCTCGTCGTCCAGCGCGCGCGCGATCGCGGGCAGCGGGAGCCCGAACCCGCGCAGCACGAGCACGCGCTGAAGGCGGACGAGCGTCTGCCCGTCGTACCAGCGGTACCCGTTGTCTCCCACGCGGCTCGGTCGCAGCAGCCCGATGGCGTGGTAGTGCCGCAGGGTGCGGCTCGTGACGCCCGTGAGCCGGGCGATCTCCTGGATCGACCACTCGCTGCGGGTCCTCGTCGGCATGGGCCCCTCTCCTTCGTACGACGACGACGCTAGGAGTTGACGTTACGTCAAGGTCAAGCGACGCCGACGGCGATCGCCGAGAAGTTGCCGACCGCTAGCGTGCTGACCATGGGATGCCGCGCGCGCATCGCCCTGCTCATCGACGCGGACAACGCCTCGCCGGGTCGGATCGACCTCATCCTCAACGAGCTGTCGGTGCTCGGGGAGACGAGCATCCGGCGCGCGTACGGCAACTGGGCGAAGCCGGCGCTCCGCGGGTGGGCGGACCTGCTCCTCGAGCACGCCATCCGACCGGTGCAGCAGTACGACTACAGCACCGGCAAGAACGCGAGCGACATGGCCCTCGTGGTCGACGCGCTGGCCCTGCACTACACCGACCGGCCGGATGCGGTCGCCATCGTGTCGTCCGACGGCGACTTCACCCCGCTGGTCATGCACCTGCGCGAGCGCGGTGCGGCGGTGTACGGCTTCGGCGACGACAAGACGCCCGTGGCCTTCCGGAGCGCGTGCTCCCGATTCCTCGTCCTCGACCGGCTCGAGGCGGACGACGGCGCCGGGGGGTCCGGGGCCGGGACCGTCGCGAAGCCGGGCGGACCCGCGCGGGTGCCGACCACCAAGCTCCGGCAGGACACCAAGCTCGTGGCGCTGCTGCGGCGCGCGGTGCAGGGCGCGGCCGACGAGAGCGGCTGGGCGCGCGTGTCGACCGTGGGTCAGCACATCGCGAACCAGTCGTCGATCGACGCGCGGAACTACGGCTACGCCAGGCTCTCGGCGCTCCTCGTCGCGACGGACCTGTTCCTCGTGCGCGACGAGGGGAAGCCGACGCTCGCTGTCCGCGACAAGCGTCCGACGCCCGCCACGCGGGCCAGCGGGTAGCATCGCCCCACAGGCGTCGACCCGGACATCACCGGCGAGCCTCCGGAAGAACAGGCGCCGGCCACCACCGGCCGCCCCAGTAGAACCGGACGGGTGGGCCCGTCACAGCCTCGACGAGCGGTCGCCGTCGCCCTGAGCGGGACGACGGCGGCAAGCGGGGTGGTACCGCGGTGACCGGCAGGTGCGCAGGGCGCGCCACCGGGAGTCGTCCTCGCACGAAGTGGCAGCACGACCAGCTCGACCTGCCAGCCGTGACGACGACCGCACCACCGACCAGCCTGGAGCACCGCGATGGCCTACCCCCTGCACCGCCCGGACGGCACGCCCGTCCCCGCGTCCCCGGACCTGCCGGCCCTCGAGAAGGACGTCCTGGCCCACTGGGCGCAGGACGGCACGTTCCAGGCGTCGATCGACCAGCGCGAGGCCGGCGAGCACGGCGCGAACGAGTTCGTCTTCTACGACGGCCCGCCCTTCGCCAACGGCCTGCCCCACTACGGCCACCTGCTCACGGGCTACGCCAAGGACATCGTCGGGCGCTACCAGACCCAGCGCGGGCACCGCGTCGAGCGCCGCTTCGGCTGGGACACCCACGGCCTGCCGGCCGAGCTCGAGGCCGAGCGCGTGCTCGGCATCACGGACAAGTCCCAGATCGACGACATGGGCATCGAGGCGTTCAACAAGGTCTGCCGCGAGTCGGTGCTGCGCTACACCGACGAGTGGCAGGACTACGTCACGCGCCAGGCCCGCTGGGTGGACTTCGAGAACGACTACAAGACCCTCGACACCTCCTACATGGAGTCGGTGATCTGGGCGTTCAAGCAGCTCCACGACAAGGGCCTCGCCTACGAGGGCTACCGCGTGCTGCCCTACTGCTGGCGCGACGAGACGCCCTTGTCCAACCACGAGCTGCGCATGGACGACGACGTCTACGCCTCGCGCCAGGACCCGGCGCTCACCGTCGGCGTGCGCCTCGAGACGGGCGACCTCGCGCTCCTGTGGACGACGACGCCGTGGACCCTGCCGTCCAACCTCGCGCTCGCCGTGGGCCCGGACATCGACTACGTCCGCGTGGCGCCGTCCGAGAACTCGCGCCTGCATGGAGAGGTTGTCGTGCTCGCGGCCAGCCGGTTGAGCGCTTATGAGCGCGAGCTCGGATTCGTCGCGGCGACGGCCGCCGATCCCAGGGACCAGGCGCGGCTTCTCGGTGACCTGAAGGGGGCCGAGCTCGTCGGGCGCCGCTACACGCCGCCCTTCGGCTACTTCACGCGGCACGCGAACGCCCACCAGGTGCTCGCGGGCGAGTTCGTCACGACCGAGGACGGCACGGGCATCGTCCACCTCGCCCCCGCGTTCGGCGAGGACGACATGCTGGTGTGCGACGCCGCCGGCATCGCGCCGGTCGTGCCCGTCGACAGCAAGGGCCGGTTCACGCCGGAGGTCCGCGACTACGCGGGCCTGCAGGTGTTCGACGCGAACCCGCAGATCATCGCGGACCTCAAGGCGGGCACCGGCCCGCTCGAGCACGTGGCCGAGGCCCAGCGCGCCGTCGTCGTGCGGCACGAGACGTACGACCACTCCTACCCGCACTGCTGGCGGTGCCGGAACCCGCTCATCTACAAGGCGGTGTCGAGCTGGTTCGTCCGCGTGACGCAGTTCCGGGACCGGATGGTCGAGCTCAACCAGGAGATCACCTGGGTCCCCGAGCACATCCGCGACGGGCAGTTCGGCAAGTGGCTCGCGGGTGCGCGGGACTGGTCGATCTCGCGCAACCGGTACTGGGGCACGCCCATCCCGGTGTGGGTGAGCGACGACCCCGCGTTCCCGCGCACGGACGTGTACGGCTCGATCGCCGAGCTCGAGGCCGACTTCGGCGTCGAGGTCCACGACCTCCACCGGCCGTTCATCGACGAGCTCACGCGCCCCAACCCGGACGACCCGTCGGGCCGCTCGACCATGCGCCGCATCCCCGACGTGCTCGACGTGTGGTTCGACTCGGGCTCGATGCCGTTCGCCCAGGTGCACTACCCGTTCGAGAACGCGGACTGGTTCGAGCACCACTACCCGGGCGACTTCATCACCGAGTACATCGGCCAGACGCGCGGCTGGTTCTACACGCTGCACGTGCTCGCGACCGCGCTCTTCGACCGGCCCGCGTTCCGCACGTCCGTCTCGCACGGCATCGTGCTGGGCTCCGACGGCCGCAAGATGAGCAAGTCGCTGCGCAACTACCCGGACGTCACCGAGGTCTTCGAGCGCGACGGCTCGGACGCGATGCGCTGGTTCCTCATGGCGTCGCCGATCCTGCGCGGCGGCAACCTCGTCGTCACCGAGGAGGGCATCCGCGAGGGCGTGCGTCAGGTCCTGCTGCCCCTGTGGAGCACCTGGTACTTCTTCACGCTCTACGCGGGCGCGGCCGACGGCGGCCGGGGCCTCGTCGCCCGGCCGCTCACGCCCGAGCGCGTCGCCGACCTGCCGGTCATGGACCGCTACGTCCTCGCGCGGACGCGCGCGCTCGTCGAGCAGGTCACCGCGCAGCTCGACGCCTACGACGTCCCGGGGGCGTGCGAGGCCGTGCGCGAGCACCTCGACCTCCTGACCAACTGGTACGTGCGGACGTCGCGCCAGCGGTTCTGGGACGAGGACCCGGCGGCGTTCTCCACGCTCGCGACGGCGCTCGAGGTGCTCACGCGCGTCATGGCGCCGCTCGCACCCCTGACCACCGAGGAGATCTGGCGCGGCCTCACGGGCGGGCGCAGCGTGCACCTCACCGACTGGCCCGTGCTCGACGACGCGTCGGGGGCGACGGACCTCGGCCGCGTCCTCGCCGCCGACGACGCGCTCGTCACCGCCATGGACCAGGTGCGCGAGATCGTGTCCGTGACGCTGGGCCTGCGCAAGGCCAACGGCCTGCGCGTGCGTCAGCCGCTGCGCGAGCTGGGGGTGGCGCTCACGGACCCGGCCGCGGTCGAGCCGTACGTCGCGCTGGTGCGCTCGGAGCTCAACGTCAAGCACGTGACGCTGGTCGACCTCGCGGAGGTGGGCCCGGCCGACCTCGGCGTCACGTCGCGGCTCGCGGTCAACGCGCGCGCCGCCGGCCCGCGCCTCGGGCGCGGCGTGCAGGACGTCATCAAGGCCGCGCGGGCGGGGGAGTGGGCGCAGGCCGACGGCACGGTCGTGGTCCGCACGCCGGCCGGCGACGTGCCGCTCGTCGCGGGTGAGTACGAGCTCACGACGGTCGTCGCGGAGGGGGCGGGCGAGGACCGCGTCGCCGCGGTGCTCGCCGACGGCGGCGTCGTGCTCCTGGACACCGCCCTCGACGGCGCCCTGCGCGCGGAGGGCTTCGCGCGCGACGTCGTGCGCGTGGTGCAGGACGAGCGCAAGGCACGGGACCTGCAGGTCACGGACCGGATCCGTCTCGTCCTCACGGTCGCCGACGAGCACCGTGCCGCGGTCGAGACCCACCGCGACATGATCGCGCGCGAGACGCTCGCGACCTCCCTCGAGGTCGAGGTCGGCAGCCCGCAGGGCCAGGTCGGCGTCGAGCTGGCCGTCGCGGGCGGTGCCGCGTGAGCGGGGCCGGCAGCGACGAGCTGCGCGAGGTCTACGCGGGCATCCTCGAGCGGACGCCCGAGCACGACTTCGAGTACACGCTCGACCGGATCGTCGAGGTGTGCGACCTCCTCGGGAGCCCGCAGCGCGCGTACCGGGTCGTGCACGTCACCGGGACCAACGGCAAGACGTCGACCAGCCGCATGGTCGAGCGCCTGCTGCGCGAGCACGGGCTCCGCACGGGCCGCTTCACGAGCCCGCACCTGACCACGGTCACCGAGCGCATCGCGATCGACGGCGAGCCCGTGAGCGACGAGCGCTTCGTCGAGCTCTGGCAGGACGTCGCGCCGTACGTGCACCTGGTCGACCAGCGCTCGCTCGAGCGCGGCGGGCCGCGCCTCAGCTTCTTCGAGGTGCTCACCGTCATGGCGTTCGCCGCGTTCGCGGACGCGCCGGTCGACGTCGCGGTCATCGAGGTCGGGCTCGGCGGGCGGACCGACGCGACCAACGTCGTCGAGGCCGACGTCGCGGTCATCACGCCGATCTCCTACGACCACGAGCGCTGGCTGGGGCACGAGCTCGTCGACATCGCGGGCGAGAAGGCCGGCATCGTCAAGGACGGCTCGACACTCGTGCTCGCGCAGCAGCGCGAGGACGCCGAGGGCGTCGTGCTCGCGGCCGCCGCCGAGCACGGCGTCCGCGTGCTGCGCGAGGGCGTCGAGCTCGAGGTCGTCGAGCGTCAGGTCGCCGTCGGGGGCCAGCTCGTGGTCCTCCGCACGCAGGGTGCCGTCTACGCGGACCTCTTCCTGCCGCTGCACGGCGCCCACCAGGCGCACAACGCGCTCCTGGCCCTCGCCGCGGTCGAGGTGCTGCTGCGCGACGGCGGCGCGCTCGCGGGCCCGACCGTCGAGGCGGCGTTCGCCGGGATGGACTCGCCGGGCCGGCTCGAGGTCGTCCGGCGGTCCCCGACCGTCCTCGTCGACGCCGCGCACAACCCCGCCGGCGTCGAGGCCCTCGCCCTCGCGCTCGAGGAGGCGTTCACCTTCGAGCGCCTCGTGGGGGTCGTGGGCATCCTGCAGGACAAGGACGCCGAGCAGATCCTGTCCGGGCTCGAGCCCCTGCTCGACGAGGTCGTGGTGACGCGGTCGAGCAGCGCGCGCGCGTACGAGGTCGAGGACCTCGCCGAGATCGCGCGCGACGTGTTCGGCGAGGACCGCGTGCACGTGGCCGAGCGGCTCGACGAGGCCGTGTCGCTCGCGGTCAACCTCTCCGAGGCCAGCACCGAGGGCTCGCTCACCGGCGCGGGCGTGCTCGTCACGGGCTCGGTGACCATGGCCGCCGAGGCCCGCATCCTCCTCGGCCGCCCCTGAAGCACCCCGCCCCGCCGAGGTCGCTGGTTCGAGCGACGCGAACCAGCGACCTCGGCGTCGTCGTGCACGGATGTGCACCGCTCGTGCACGGCTTCCCCTTGACCCTCGCTCCGCGACCGGCGAATGCTGACCATGGGCCCGAGCCCCCTCGGGAACGCGAGCACCGGTGACGCGCGGCAGGGTGGCCGCCGCGCCACCGGCCGGCTGATGGGAGCAGCGGTGAAGAAGCTGATCAACGACCCGGCACGCGTGGTCGACGAGTCCGTCGAGGGGTTCGGGCAGGCGCACGCGGACCTCGTCCGGGTGCACACCGACCCGCTGTACGTGGTCCGCGCGGACGCGCCGGTCCAGGGCAAGGTCGGCCTGGTCAGCGGCGGCGGGAGCGGGCACGAGCCCCTGCACGCGGGCTTCGTCGGGGCGGGCATGCTCGACGCAGCCGTCCCGGGCGCCATGTTCACCTCGCCGACGCCGGACGCGATCGCCCCCGCGACGGCCGCCGTGAACGGCGGCGCGGGCGTGCTCCACATCGTGAAGAACTACACGGGCGACGTGCTCAACTTCGAGACCGCGGCCGAGCTCGCGGACGCCGACGGCATCGAGGTGCGAGCCGTGGTCGTCAACGACGACGTCGCGGTCGAGGACTCGCTCTACACGGCCGGGCGCCGCGGCGTCGCCGGCACGCTCGCGGTCGAGAAGATCGCCGGGGCCGCGGCCGAGCGCGGCGACGACCTCGCGGGCGTGGCCGCGATCGCCGAGCGCGTCATCGGCTCCGTGCGCTCGATGGGCGTCGCCCTCGCCGCCGGAACGGTGCCGCACGCGGGCACCCCCAGCTTCGAGCTCACGGACCAGGAGATCGAGATCGGCATCGGCATCCACGGGGAGCCGGGTCGCCGCCGGATCCCGATGGCGGGCGCGGACGAGATCACCGAGCTGCTCACCACGCCGGTCATGGACGACCTGCAGATCACCGGCTCGGACCAGGTGCTCCTCCTCGTCAACGGCATGGGCGGCACGCCGCTGTCCGAGCTCTACGTCGTCTACCGCGCGGCGCGCCGGCTGCTCGAGGGCCGCGGCGCCCAGGTGACCCGGTCGCTCGTCGGCAACTACGTGACCTCGCTCGAGATGCAGGGCGCCTCGGTCACGGTGCTCCGCCTGGACGACGAGCTCACGGCGCTCTGGGACGCTCCCGTGCGCACGGCGGCGCTGCGCTGGTGAGTGGTCGGGGCCCGCGCGTGGCAGGCTGACGGCACGTCCGCGACCCCGGGTCGCAGACGAGGGGGCCGACGGATCGGGCCGCGGGCCGGTGGGCGCGGCGGACACGGAGGAGGAGCATGGGTCTGGACGTGGCCTGGGCGCAGGCGTGGGTGCGCCGCACGGCGGAGGTGGTCGCCGAGCACCGGCTCGAGCTCAGCGAGCTCGACCGCCAGATCGGCGACGGCGACCACGGCGAGAACCTCAACCGCGGCTTCACGGCCGTCGTCCAGCGGCTCGACGCGCTGGAGACCCCGCCCGCACAGGTCGGCGACGTGCTCAAGCTCGTGGCGACGACCCTGATGTCGACCGTGGGCGGCGCGGCCGGCCCGCTCTACGGCACCGCCTACCTGCGCGCGGCCAAGGTCACCGGGCTCGACGAGCTCGATGCGTCCGCGGTCGTGGCGATGGTCGAGGCGGGCCTCGAGGGCATCGTGGCGCGCGGCAAGGCGACCACCGGCGAGAAGACGATGGTCGACGCGTGGAGCCCGGCGGCCGCCGCGGCGCAGTCGGCGGCGGCGTCGGGTGCGGGGGCGGTCGAGGTGCTCGCCGCGGCCGCCGGTGCGGCGGAGGAGGGCGCCGTCGCGACCGACCCCATGGTCGCGACCAAGGGTCGCGCGAGCTACCTCGGCGAGCGCAGCGCGGGCCACCGCGACCCGGGTGCGGCGTCGTCGGCGCTCCTGCTGCGCGCCGCGGCGGAGACGGCCGGGGGCTCGGACCCGGCATGACGCGCGTCGCCCTCGTCCTCGTGTCGCACTCGGCGCTCGTCGCCCGGGGGACGGCCGAGCTCGCCGCGCAGATGGCGCCGGACGTGCGGCTCGTCCCCGCGGGCGGCCTGCCGGTCGGGGGCGGCGAGGAGATCGGCACGAGCCTCGACCGCGTGCTCGAGGCGGTCACGGGCGCGCTCGCCGACGGCGACGTCGTCGTGCTCACCGACCTCGGGTCGGCGGTCCTCACCTCGGAGACCGCGCTCGAGATGCTCGACGACGACGACGCCGCGCGCGTGCGCCTGCCGGACGCGCCGTTCGTCGAGGGCGCGGTGGCGGCCGCGGTCGCGGCGCAGCAGGGCGGTGACGCCGACGCCGTCGCGCGCGCCGCCGAGGGCGCAGCCGGCCGCGCGGCGGACGCGCCGCCGTCTCCGGCGTCCGCGCCCGGGGTGACCGCCCCTCCCGCGGCGGACGGGCCCGGCGACGCCGGGGGTCCGGCCGTGCGCCGGACCGCCGTCGTGCGCAACCCGCTCGGCCTGCACGCCCGCCCCGCCGCGCTCCTGGCCCGGCACGTGGCGGGCACGGGCGTGCCCGTCCGCGTGCAGGGCGTCGACGGCGCGAGCGTGCTCGCGCTCATGGCGCTCGGCTCGACGGCGGGCGACGAGCTGACGGTCGAGGCGAGCGGTCCGGACGCCGAGCAGGCCGTCGCGTCGGTGGTGGAGCTCATCGAGGGCGGGTTCGGCGAGGCCGGGTGATCCTCCGTCCCGGGAGGCGTCCTGCATTGACTGCAAGATTGCATCGAGCGTAACCTTGCACTCGTGCAGATCGACCTGGTGGCGCCCGAGGCGCCCGGTGCCCCCGGCCCCGCGGCCGACGTCGGCCAGGGGCTGCGCGAGCGCCAGAAGCGGGCCCGCCGCGAGGCCCTCATCGACGCGGCGCACGTGCTCGTGGAGGCCCACGGCCTCGACGGCGTGACCGTCGAGGGCATCTGCAGCCACGCGGGCGTCTCGCCGCGCACGTTCTTCAACTACTTCGAGTCGAAGGACGACGCCGTCCTGGCGTTCGAGCCCTTCGCGATCGACCCGGCGGTCGCGGCCGAGTTCGCCGCCGGCGGGCCCACCGGCGCGCTCCGGGCGGACCTCGAGCGGCTCGTCGTGGCGCTGGTCGACCGCCCGCACCCCAGCCGCGAGCGCATCGCGTGCGCGATGGAGCTCGCGCGCCGCGAGCCGCGCCTCGTCGCGCGCCAGGTGCTCGCCTTCGAGCGGCACCACGCCGAGATCGCCGGGCTCGTCGCGGCCCGCCTGGGCCTGGACGCCCGCGCGCCGCGCGTCGAGCTGGTGACCCTGCTCGTCATGGCCCTCACGCGCGCCACGTTCGCGACGTGGGAGGCGGACGGCCAGTCCGGACCCGTGCAGGACGCCGTCCCGCGCGTCGTGGGGGAGCTGCACGACCTCCTGCGCGACGTCCCGGGCTGACCCCGCCGCCACCCCGACCCGGGCCGTGCGCCCACGCCGCGCGACCCTCACGACCGACAGCGCCGTCGCCCCTCCCGCCCGCACCACCCCAGCACCGAGGACCTCCATGGCCAGCGCACCACCCGCCACCAGCGACGCCCCACTCGTCGTGCTCGACCGCCGGACGATCTGGCTGATCTTCGGCGCCCTCATGGCGAGCATGTTCCTGTCGTCGCTCGACCAGTCCATCTTCGGCACCGCGCTGCCGACGATCGTCGGCGAGCTCGACGGCGTCGAGCACCAGGGCTGGGTCATGACGGCCTACATCCTGGCGATCGCGGTCGTCATGCCGCTCTACGGCAAGTTCGGCGACCTGTGGGGCCGGCGCTGGCCGTTCCTCGTCGCGATCGGCCTGTTCACGCTCGCCTCGATCGGCGGCGCGCTGGCCTCGAACTTCGCCGAGCTCGTGACGTGGCGCGCCATCCAGGGCCTCGGCGGCGGCGGGCTGATGATCCTGTCGCAGGCGATCATCGCCGACGTCGTGCCGGCCAAGGAGCGCGGCAAGTACATGGGCCCCATGGGCGCCCTGTTCGGCATCGCGGCGGTGATCGGACCTCTCCTCGGCGGCTTCTTCACCGACCAGCTCACGTGGCGCTGGGCGTTCTGGCTCAACGTGCCCATCGGCATCGGGGCGTTCGTCGTGGCGTGGTTCGCCCTCAAGCTCCCGACGCACCGCGCCGGCCGCCGGATCGACGTCGCCGGCATCGTGCTCATGGTCGTCGGCACGTCCGGCATCGTGCTCCTGACCAGCTGGAACAGCTTCTCGGGCGACGCGGGCTACGACTGGGCGGACTGGCGCCTCCAGAGCCTGCTCGCCGTGACGCTCCTGGCGGTCGCCGCGTTCGTGTGGGTCGAGAGCCGGGCCGAGGAGCCGCTGCTCCCGCTGCACCTGTTCCGCAACCCGACGTTCGCGATCGCGACCTCGGTCGGCCTCATCATCGGCATGGGCATGTTCGCGGCCCTGACCTTCCTGCCGACGTTCCTGCAGATGGCGACCGGCGCGGGCGTGACCGAGTCCGGCTTCCTCATGCTGCCGATGATGGTGGGCGTCATGGCCACCGCGATCGGCTCGGGCGTCGCGATCACGCGGACCGGCCGCTACCGGATGTACCCGATCGCGGGCATGGCGATCTCGACCCTCGGCCTCATCTGGATGACGCGCCTCACGGGCGACATCTCGATGCTGCTCTTCGGCACGATGATCTTCGTGCTCGGCGCGGGCCTCGGCCTCGTCATGCAGACCATCGTCCTCGCGGTCCAGAACTCGGTGGACCCGCACGAGCTCGGCACGGCGACCAGCGCGAACAACTTCTTCCGCGAGATCGGTGCGGCCGTCGGCGTCGCCCTGTTCAGCACGGTCTTCACCGGGCGCCTCAGTGACCGCCTCGAGCCGCTCTTCGCGGGCGCTCCCGCGGGCGGTGCGGCCGGAGGCGACCCGGCCGCGTCGCTCACGCCAGCCGTGCTCGACGCGCTGCCCGAGCAGCTGCGGCAGGGCGTCGTCGACGCCTTCGCGGACGCGCTCGCGCCCGCGTTCTGGTACCTCGTCCCGATCCTCGCGCTGGGCTTCGTCCTCACGCTCTTCCTGCGCGAGGTGGCGCTGTCCGACGTCGCCGGCATGGTCGCGCGCGGCGAGGCCGTCGCGGGCGACGACGTGCGCGCGGGCCACGCCGCGGCGCCGGCCGACGTCGCTGGTGCCGCCACGGACGAGGTCGTGGTCGTCGAGGGCTCCGCCCCCGCCGACGAGCACGACCGCACCCACGCGTCGAGCGACGCCCGCGACTGAGCGCCACCCGGCGCGGCGCCCGACCAGGTCACGGGTGACGTCACGGGGGACGGCGGGGCCAGGTCGGGCCCACGGCGTCCGCGCAGGTAGCGTGGACGCCGTGCCCGACGACGACGCCTCCGACGCCGCCCCCGACGCCGGCCCCGACGCACCCGCGCCGAGGACCCGCTCCGCGCGCCGCCAGTTCGCGGCGACGATCCTCGTGCTCGAGGCGTTCCTCGTCGGCTTCGCGGCGCTCGTCGCCTTCGGGCTCCGCCTCGCGCCGCCGTCCGTCGTCTGGGGTGTCGCCGGGGCGCTGGCGCTCTCGCTCGTCCTGTCTGCCGGCCTCCTGCGCAGCACGGCCGGGTACGTCGCGGGATCGGTGCTCCAGGTCGCGGTCCTCGCCGCGGGCCTCGCCGTGCCGATGATGTTCGTCGTCGGGGGCATCTTCGTCGTGCTGTGGGTCGTCGCGCTGCGCCTCGGCGGGCGGATCGACCGCGAGCGCGCCGAGCGCGCCGCCGCCCCGCCGCCCGCGCCGGCCTGAGCGTCCGGGGCCCCGGAGCCCCGCTAGGGTTGCGGCCATGAGCCAGGCCGAGCGCACCCTCGTCATCGTCAAGCCGGACGGCGTCCGCCGTGGCCTCGTCGGCGAGGTCCTGCGCCGCGTCGAGGCCAAGGGCTACACGCTCGTCGCCGCCGAGCTGCGCACGGCCGACGCGGCGCTCCTCGGCGCCCACTACGCCGAGCACGAGGGCAAGCCGTTCTTCGGGCCGCTCGTCGACTTCATGGGCTCCGGCCCGGTGCTCGCCGCCGTGGTCGAGGGCCATCGCGTCATCGAGGGCTTCCGCGTGCTCGCGGGCACGACCGACCCGACGACCGCCGCACCCGGCACGATCCGCGGCGACCTGGGCCGCGACTGGGGCCTCCCGGTCACCGAGAACCTCGTGCACGGCTCGGACTCGCCCGAGTCCGCCGAGCGTGAGATCGGGCTGTGGTTCCCGTCCCTGTGACGCCGGACCGCACCGCCCGCCCGCCCCGCCTCGCCGAGCTCGCGCCGCCGCGCCCGTAGGCTCGCCCCGTGCACCTCAAGACCCTGACCCTGCGCGGGTTCAAGTCGTTCGCGTCCGCGACGACCCTGCGCTTCGAGCCGGGGGTCACGTGCGTCGTCGGGCCCAACGGCTCGGGCAAGTCGAACGTCGTCGACGCGCTCGCCTGGGTCATGGGGGAGCAGGGAGCCAAGTCCCTGCGCGGCGGCAAGATGGAGGACGTCATCTTCGCCGGGACCTCCGGCCGCCCCCCGCTCGGCCGGGCCGAGGTCAGCCTGACGATCGACAACGCCGACGGCGCCCTCCCGATCGACTACACCGAGGTGACGATCTCCCGCGCGCTGTTCCGCAGCGGCGGCTCGGAGTACGCGATCAACGGCTCGCCGTGCCGGCTCCTCGACATCCAGGACCTGCTGTCCGACTCCGGGCTCGGCCGCGAGATGCACGTCATCGTCGGCCAGGGGCAGCTCGACGCCGTCCTGCGCGCGACGCCCGAGGAGCGCCGCGGCTTCATCGAGGAGGCCGCGGGCGTCCTCAAGCACCGCAAGCGCAAGGAGAAGGCGCTCCGCAAGCTCGAGGCGATGCAGGCGAACCTCACGCGCCTGGGCGACCTCACGGCCGAGATCCGCCGACAGCTCGGCCCGCTGGGTCGCCAGGCCGAGGTCGCACGCCGCGCCCAGACGGTCCAGCAGGACCTGCGCGACGCTCGTGCCCGCCTGCTCGCCGACGACCTCGCCCAGCTCAGCGCGACGCTCGAGCAGGAGATCGCGGACGAGAGCGCGCTGCTCGCGCGCAAGGCCGAGGTCGAGGCCGGGCTCGCGCAGGCACGGTCCGCGCTGAGCGCGCTCGAGACGGCCGCGGCCGCCGCGGCGCCCGAGCTCTCGGAGGCGAGCGAGGTCTGGTACCGCCTCTCGTCCGTCCGGGAGCGGCTGCGCGGCACCCAGACGCTCGCGGCCGAGCGGCTGCGACTGCTCGGGAGCGCCGAGCGCGACGCCGAGCCCGGCGGCCGGGACCCGGACGACCTCGAGGCGCAGGCGCAGCGCGCCCGCGCCGCCGAGGCCGAGCTCGCGACCGAGGTCGAGCTGGCCCGCGTCGCGGTCGAGGCGGCGACCGCCCACCGCACCGAGGTCGAGACGCAGGCGCACGACGCCGAGCGGCAGGTGGCCACGCTGCAGCGCGCGGTCGCCGACCGTCGGGAAGGCCTCGCACGCCTCGCGGGCCAGGTCGCGGCGCGCCGGAGCAGGCTCGAGGCGACCGAGGCCGAGATCGGACGGCTGCGGGAGTCCCTCACGGCGGCCGAGCGGCGCGGCCAGGAGGCCACGGTCGAGTTCACCGCGCTCGAGTCCCAGGTCGCCGGTGTCGAGGAGGGCGAGGAGGGGCTCGACGCCGAGCACGAGGCCGCGGTGGAGGCGCTCGAGTCCGCCACCGAGGCCCTCGCCGCCCTCCGCGAGGCGGAGCAGACCGCGGAGCGGGAGCGCGCGACGTGGACCGCGCGCGTCGAGGCGCTGGAGATGAGCCTGGTCCGCAAGGACGGCGCGGGGGCGCTGCTCGCCGCGGACGACCTGCCCGGCACGCTCGGTTCGGTCGCCGCGCTCCTGGGCGTCGAGCCGGGGTACGAGGACGCGCTCACGGCCGCCCTCGGTGCCGCCGCCGACGCGGTCGCGGTCGAGTCGGTCGACGCCGCCGTCGACGCGCTGCGCCGGCTGCGGACCGACGACGCGGGTCGCGCGACGCTCGTCGTCGCGGGACCCGCCGGCGCCGGCGACCCGGCGCCCCCGACGGGCCTGCCCGAGGGCGCCACGGCCGCGCTCGACCTCGTCACGGCCCCGGCGCACGTCGCGGGCGCCGTCCGGACGCTCCTCGCCGACGTCGTCGTCGTCGAGGACCTGGCCCGTGCGCGCGCCGTCGTCGCGGCGCGGCCCGACCTCGTGGCCGTCACCCGCGCGGGCGACCTGCTCGGCGCCGTCCGGGCCGCGGGCGGCTCCGCGAGCGCGCCGAGCGCGCTCGAGCTGCAGGCCGCGCTCGACGACGCGCGCGACCGCGTGGCCGAGGCGGTCGCGCGCGGGGAGCGCACGCGGTTCGAGACCGTCACCGCGCAGCGCACCCTCGACGAGGCGCGCACGCGCCACGAGGCGACGCTCGAGCGCCTGCACGAGTCCGACGCGGCCCTGGCCGCGGTCGCCGAGCAGCTCGGCCACCTGGGCTCGGTCGCGCGGGCCGCGCGTGCGGAGGCCGAGCGTGCGCAGACGGCGCTCGCCGCGGCGGAGGTGCGGCTGGCCGAGGACCAGGCCGAGCTCACCGGCCTCGCCGAGCGCCTCGCGCACGCGGAGACGGACCCCGCCGAGTCCGACGACCAGATCGAGGCCGCGACGCGCGCCCGCGACGAGGCGGCGGCGCAGGCCACGGCGGCCCGGGCGCGCGAGACCGAGTCCCGCCTCACGCTGCGGACGAGCGAGGAGCGGGCGCGGGCGCTCGCCGGACGCGCCCAGTCGCTCGAGCGGGCCGCGGCGGCCGAGCGCGAGGCGCGCGCACGGGCCGCGCAGCGCGCCGCCCAGCGCGCGGCGCAGGCGCGTCGTGCCGACGCCGTCCGGGCGGGGGCCACCGCGGCGCTCGCCGAGCTGGAGCGCTCGCTGCGGCTCGCGACCGAGGCGCGCGAGGCCGCCGAGGCGGCGCGCGCCGAGCGGGACGCGCGCCTGGTCACCGTCCGCGCCGACGTCGACCGCTGGACGTCCGAGCTGCGCGAGCTGACCGACGTCGCCCACCGCGACGAGGTCGCGCGCGCGCAGCAGGCGCTGCGCATCGAGCAGCTCCAGACCCGCAGCGTCGAGGACCTGGGCCTCGACCCGCAGGTGCTCCTCGAGGAGTTCGGGCCGGACCGCCCCGTCCCCGTCGCGGGCGAGGACGGCGAGCCGACGTCGGTCCCGTACGTGCGCGCCGAGCAGGAGAAGCGGCTGCGTGCGGCCGAACGCGCGCTGTCGCTGCTCGGCCGCGTCAACCCGCTGGCCCTCGAGGAGTTCGCCGCGCTCGAGGAGCGCCACACCTTCCTGTCGACGCAGCTCGCCGACCTCAAGAAGAGCCGCGCGGACCTCCTGCAGATCGTCAAGGAGATCGACGAGCGCGTGGAGCAGGTCTTCACGGAGGCGTACCGGGACACCGAGGTGCAGTTCGAGCGCGTGTTCTCCCGGCTGTTCCCCGGCGGGGAGGGCCGGCTCGTGCTCACGGAGCCCGAGAACATGCTGACGACCGGCATCGACGTCGAGGCCCGCCCCGCGGGCAAGAAGGTCAAGCGGCTGTCGCTGCTCTCGGGCGGGGAGCGGTCGCTCACCGCGGTCGCGCTGCTCGTGGCCATCTTCAAGGCGCGGCCGAGCCCGTTCTACGTCATGGACGAGGTCGAGGCCGCGCTCGACGACGTCAACCTCGGCCGGCTGCTGGAGATCTTCACCGAGCTCCAGGAGGACAGCCAGCTCATCGTCGTCACCCACCAGAAGCGCACGATGGAGATCGCCGACGCCCTCTACGGCGTGACGATGCGCGGGGACGGCGTGACGACCGTGATCAGCCAGCGGATGCGCGAGGACGCCACCGCCTGAGGCGTGTGGAGATCTCGTGGCGATGCCGCCTGCGCCCGCCCGCGCTCCCGGCGGTCGTCCCATGTCCGGGTGATACTGGCCGCATGGCACCTGTCGTCGTCGGGATCCTCGTCGCCCTCCTCACCGCCCTCCTCGTGCTCGTCGTGGCGGCCCGCGTCTCGAGCACCCGGTCGGGCGGGACGCGGGAGTTCCTCGCCGACCTGCGGGGCGGCCTGCGTCGCGACCGGCGCCGCGGGATGCTCTCCGGCCTGCGGCAGGAGATGGCGGAGGTCGCGGAGGTCGAGAGCGGGTCGGTCGACGACCTCTTCGCCGTCGGTCGCCCCGACGACCGGGACTACGTCCAGGCCGACGAGCTGGTGCAGACGCTCGGCCGCGCGACGGGCAGGGCGCGGCGCGCGCCCGAGCTCACGCGGCGCTGAGCGGCGTCGGCCACGCCCGTCCCGGACGCCTGAGAGACTGACGACGTGAACGAGCTCTCCGACTACCTCCTCGTCGCCCTCCCCGTGCTCGCCGTGCTCGGCCTGGGCGCGGTCGGCCTCCGCCGGCGCGGCCGCGGCGGGGGCACCGGCCCGGCCGACACGCGGCCCGCCGGACCCTCCGCGACGACCCGTCCCGGGGCGCCGGCGGCGGGCTCGGGGACCGACGTCCTCGAGCGGCCCGCGCCCGAGGAGGCCGAGACCCTCGAGGTCCCCGAGGCCGTCCCGGCGCTCGAGCGGCCCGAGCCCGTCGCCGGCCGGCTCGTCCGGCTGCGCGAGCGCCTCGCCCGCTCCGGCTCGCCGCTCGGCACCCGACTGCTCGCGGTGCTCTCGCGCGACCACCTCACCGAGGACGACTGGGACGAGATCGAGGAGACCCTGCTCCTGGCCGACGTCGGCGCCGGGCCGACCGGCGAGCTCGTCGACCGGCTTCGCGAGCGCGTGCGCGTCCTGGGCGTCCGCGAGCCCGCCGCGGTGCGCGAGCTCCTGCGCGAGCAGCTGCTCGAGCTCGTCGACCCGGCCCTGGACCGCTCGCTCGACCTCACGGCGGTCGACCTGCCCGACGGCGACGGGCGCCACCCGGCCGTCGTCCTCGTCGTAGGCGTCAACGGCACGGGCAAGACGACGACCGTCGGCAAGCTCGCCCGCGTGCTCGTGGCCGAGGGCCGCTCGGTCGTCCTCGGCGCCGCCGACACGTTCCGCGCCGCGGCGGCCGACCAGCTCCAGACGTGGGGCGCGCGCGTGGGCGTCCCCACCGTCCGCTCGGACCGTGACGGCGGCGACCCGGCCGCGGTCGCGTTCGACGCGGTGCGCCGCGGGATCACCGACGGCGCCGACGTCGTGCTCGTCGACACCGCGGGCCGCCTGCAGAACAAGGCCGGCCTCATGGACGAGCTGGGCAAGATCTCGCGCGTGATCTCGCGCGGCGCGCCCGTGCGCGAGGTGCTCCTGGTCCTCGACGCCACCACCGGCCAGAACGGCCTCAACCAGGCGCGCGTGTTCGGGGAGGTCGCGGGCGTCACCGGCATCGTGCTCACCAAGCTCGACGGCACCGCGAAGGGCGGCATCGTCGTCGCCGTCCAGCGGGAGCTGGGCGTCCCGGTCAAGCTCGTCGGCCTGGGCGAGGGGCCCGACGACCTCGCGCCGTTCGAGCCCGAGGCCTTCGTCGACGGGCTGCTCCAGGGCTGAGACGGCACGCCGCCGCGGTCGGGGCCTGATCGGCGTCTGCACGATCGCGACGCGCCGGAAACACGACGTTCACACGCCCGCAGGTCTTGTCACCGCGCCGTAACGCGGGGCGTCGGAGGCAGAAACAGCGCTCCAGGACTCTGGTCCCGGACCAGCCGCCCGGCTGGCGAGGGAGAGGCGATCTGATGGAAGAGTTCGTTCTGGACTCAGGCAACACTGCCTGGATCATCACGGCGTCCGCGCTCGTGCTGCTCATGACGCCGGGCCTGGCGTTCTTCTACGGCGGCATGGTGCGCGGCAAGTCCGTGCTCAACATGATGATGATGAGCTTCGGGGCCCTCGGCCTCGTCAGCGTCATCTGGGTGCTCTACGGGTACTCGGCGACGTTCGGCTCCGACATCGGCGGCATCATCGGCAACCCGGCCGAGTACTTCGGCGTCAACGCGATCACGGACGAGCAGAGCCTCATGGCCGCCGCCGGCGTCCCGGCCCTCGTGGCCGTCGGCTTCCAGGCCACCTTCGCGATCATCACGGTCGCGCTCATCTCGGGTGCGGTCGCCGACCGCATGAAGTTCGGCGCGTGGATGGTGTTCGCGGGCCTGTGGGTCACGTTCGTGTACATCCCCGTCGCGCACATGGTCTGGGGCGGCGGCCTGCTGGGCGCCGACGGCATCACCGCCGGGCTCTCGGTCCCCATCGACTTCGCCGGCGGCACGGTCGTCCACATCAACGCCGGTGTCGCGGGCCTCGTGCTCGCGATCGTCCTCGGCAAGCGCCGCGGCTTCGGCAAGGAGCCCATGCGGCCCCACAACCTGCCGTTCGTCATGCTCGGCGCCGCGCTCCTGTGGTTCGGCTGGTTCGGCTTCAACGCGGGCTCGGAGTTCGCGGCCGACGGCACGGCGGGCCGCGCGTGGCTCAACACGCTCGTCGCCACGGGCCTCGCGATGCTCGGCTGGCTGGTCACGGAGAAGGTGCGCGACGGTCACGCGACGTCGCTCGGCGCCGCGTCCGGCGTCGTCGCGGGCCTCGTCGCGATCACCCCGGCCGCCGCGGCGGTCGACACCTTCGGCGCCCTCGCCATCGGCCTCGTGGCCGGCGTGCTCTGCGCCCTGGCCGTCGGCCTCAAGTACCGGTTCGGCTACGACGACTCGCTCGACGTCGTCGGCGTGCACCTCGTCGGCGGCCTCACGGGCACCGTGCTCATCGGCCTCTTCGCGAACGTCGGCGAGGGCGTCAACGGCACCTGGTACCCCGACGGCGCCCTCAACGGCCTCTTCTACGGGGGCGGCGTCACGCAGCTCGTCACGCAGGTCGTCGTCGCGCTCGCGGCGGTCGTGTTCTCCGCGGTCCTCACGGCGGTCATCGCGCTCGCGCTCAAGGCGACCATCGGGATCCGCGTGCCCGACGAGCAGGAGGTCGGTGGGCTCGACCTGGCCGTGCACGGCGAGGCGGCGTACGAGACCCTCGGCGGTGCCCGGATCGGCTCGGGCAGCGGCGAGTACACGACGGCGGCGGGCGCGGCCCGTCCCACGACGGAGGTGAACGCATGAAGCTCGTCACGGGAGTCATCCAGCCCCACCGGCTCGACGACGTGAAGTCGGCGCTCGAGGCGGCCGGGATCCGCGGGATGACGGTGAGCGAGGCCAGCGGCTACGGCCGGCAGCGGGGACACACCGAGGTCTACCGCGGCGCCGAGTACACCGTGGACCTCATCCCCAAGGTCCGGGTCGAGGTGCTCGTCGACGACGAGGACGCGACCGCCGTGACGAACGCGATCATCATGGCGGCCCAGACCGGCAAGATCGGCGACGGCAAGGTCTGGACCGTGCCCGTGGACGACGTGGCGCGGGTGCGCACCGGCGAGCACGGCGTGGACGCGCTGTAGCGCGATGAACGGACGACCGCCCGTCGACGAGACGGACGCCGCGGTCGGCAGCCCTTCCCTCGAGGTCCCGCATCCCCCCGCGGACCCGGCCGACCAGGCCGCGTCCGTGGGGGTGCGGGACCTCAAGGCCGACCGGCTGCGGCTCGCGGCACGGATGACCGGCCCCGGCGCCGACGGCGCCGTGCGGCGGGGCGCCCTCGCCCAGCTCGCCGTCGCGCGCCTGGCCGAGCTGTGGGACGAGGTCGTCGGCGACCTGGGCCCCGAGGGGATCGCGCTCGGCGCCGTCGGGAGCCTGGGCCGCGGGGACGCGAGCCCGGCGAGCGACCTCGACCTGCTCCTGGTGCACGACGGCCGGAGCCACGGCGCGGCGCAGGTCGCGGCGCTCGCGGAGCGCCTCTGGTACCCCGTGTGGGACGCGGGGCTCGACCTCGACCACTCGGTGCGCTCGCTCGCGCAGTGCCGCCAGGTCGCGTCCGCGGACCTGCCGGCCGCCGTCGGGCTGCTGGACCTGCGGCACGTCGCGGGGGACCGGACGGTCGTCGCGCGCGCCCGCACCGCCCTGCTCGAGGACTGGCGCTCGGCCGCGCGACGCCGCCTGCCCGAGCTGCTCGCGACGACGCGCACGCGCGCCGAGCGCTCGGGCGAGCTGGCCTACCTCGTCGAGCCCGACCTCAAGGAGGCGCGCGGGGGGATCCGCGACGCCGTCGTGGTGTTCGCGCTCGCGGCGACCTGGCTGACCGACCGCCCGCACGGCGCGGTGGACGACGCCTACGCCCACCTGCTCGACGTGCGCGACGCGCTGCACCTCGTGACGCGCCGAGCGACGAACCGTCTCGGACGGGCCGACCAGGACGAGGTCGCGGCGCTCCTCGGCGCGGACGACGCCGACGACCTGCTCGCGGGCCTCGCCGAGGCGGGCCGCACCGTCTCCCACGCGCTCGACACGACGGTCCGCCACGCCCGCCAGGCGCTCGCCAGGCCGTCGCTGCGCCGCCCGGTGCTCGTCCGCGGCCGCCGCGCCGCGCCGCGCCTGCGGTCGGTCGGGGACGGCCTCGTCGAGCACGACGGCGAGCTGGTCCTCGCGGCGGGCGTGCAGCCCGAGGAGGACGCGCTGCTCGGCCTGCGCGCCGCGGCGACGGCGGCGCGCACGGGGCTGCCCCTGTCGCCGGTCACGGTCGCGAGCATCGCCCGGACGCCGGCGCTGCCGGAGCCGTGGCCCGCGGTCGCGCGCGGGCACCTGCTCGCGCTCCTCGCGAGCGGGCCCGCGCAGGTCCCGGTGTGGGAGACGCTCGACCTCGCGGGCGTCGTCACGTCGTGGATCCCCGAGTGGGCGCAGGTGCGCAACCGCCCGCAGCGCTCGGCGATCCACCGCCACACCGTGGACCGCCACCTCGTGGAGACGGCCGTCCGGGCGGCCCGCAGCCGCCGCTCCGTGGCCGACGGCGACCTCCTGCTGGTCGCCGCGCTGCTCCACGACATCGGCAAGCGGCCCGGCGCCCAGGACCACAGCGTCGAGGGCGCGGCGCTGGTGCCCACGATCCTGGGCCGCATGGGGTTCGAGCCGGACCGCGGGACCGACGTCGCGCGGCTCGTGCGGCACCACCTCACGCTCGCGCAGCTCGCGACCCAGCGGGACCCGGACGACCCGGCGACCGTCGACGAGCTCCTCGCGGCCGTCGACGGGCGCGCGGACCTCCTCGAGGTCCTGCGGGCGCTGACCGAGGCGGACGCGTCCGCGGCCGGCCCCGCGACCTGGACCCCGTGGCGCGCCCGCCTCGTCGACGACCTCACGGGCCGTGCCCGGGCGCGCCTCGGCGCGGGGCCGGGCGGCGTGCTCCGGGTACCCTGAGGGTCCGCCGTCCGCGGGCCGCCGGCCCGCTCGTCACCAGCCCGCGAGGTCCCATCCCGTGTTCGCCACGCTGTCCGACCGCCTGACGTCGACCTTCAAGAACCTGCGCACCAAGGGCAGGCTGTCGGAGGCCGACATCGACGCGACCGTGCGGGAGATCCGCCGGGCCCTGCTCGACGCCGACGTCGCCGTGCCCGTCGTCCGGGCGTTCACCGGGCGGGTGCGCGAGCGCGCGCTGTCCGAGGAGGTCTCGGGCGCGCTCAACCCGGCGCAGCAGGTCGTCAAGATCGTCAACGACGAGCTCGTCGGCGTCCTCGGCGGCGAGCAGCGCCCGCTGCGGTTCGCGAAGAACCCGCCCACGGTCATCCTCCTCGCGGGCCTCCAGGGCGCGGGCAAGACGACGCTCGCGGGCAAGCTCGCGCTGCACCTGCGCGAGCAGGGGCACACGCCCGTCCTCGTCGCGGCGGACCTCCAGCGGCCCAACGCCGTCACCCAGCTCCAGGTCGTCGGCGAGCGCGCGGGCGTGCCCGTGCACGCGCCCCACCCGGGCGCGCAGGAGGGCCACGAGCTGCTCGCGCCCGCGGGCGACCCCGTCGCCGTCGCGCGCGAGGGCGTGGCGCTCGCCCGCAGCCGCCAGCACGACGTCGTGATCGTCGACACCGCGGGCCGCCTCGGCGTCGACGCCGACATGATGCAGCAGGCCGCGGACATCCGGGACGCGGTGCAGCCCGACGAGATCCTCTTCGTCATCGACGCGATGATCGGCCAGGACGCCGTGACGACGGCGCAGGCCTTCGCCGACGGCGTCGGGTTCACGGGCGTCGTCCTGTCCAAGCTCGACGGCGACGCGCGCGGCGGCGCCGCGCTGTCGGTCGCGAGCGTCACCGGCCGGCCCATCCTCTTCGCCTCGACCGGTGAGAAGCTCACCGACTTCGAGGTGTTCCACCCCGACCGCATGGCGTCGCGCATCCTCGACATGGGCGACGTCCTCAGCCTCATCGAGCAGGCCGAGCGCGCGTTCGACGCCGAGCAGGCCGAGGCGATGGCCGGCAAGCTCGCGAGCGGCGACGACTTCACGCTCGAGGACTTCCTCGTGCAGATGCAGGGCCTGCGCCAGATGGGCTCGATGAAGAAGATGCTCGGGATGCTCCCCGGCATGGGCCAGATGCGCGAGGCGATCGAGAACTTCGACGAGCGCGAGGTCGACCGGATCGAGGCGATCGTCCGCTCGATGACCCCGGCCGAGCGGCGCGCGCCGAAGATCATCAACGGCTCGCGCCGCGCCCGGATCGCGCGCGGCTCGGGCACGACGACGACCGACGTCAACCAGCTGCTCGAGCGCTTCGCCGGCGCGCAGAAGATGATGAAGCAGATGGCGCGCGGCGGCGGCATGCCCGTCCCGGGCATGGGCAACCTCCCGGGCATGGGCGGCAAGAAGGCCCGGGGCCGGACCGTCGCCCCCGCGCGCAAGGGCAAGGCGAAGTCGGGCAACCCGGCCAAGCGCGCGCAGCAGGAGCGCGAGGCCGCGGCACGCGCCGCGGGGCTCGCCCCGAAGGCGCCGTCGGGCTCGGCGTTCGGCCTGGGGCGGCAGGAGGCGCCGGCCGAGCCGGACCCGGCCTCGCTGCAGCTGCCGCCGGGCCTCGAGAAGTTCCTGGGCCGCTGAGGCCTGTGCCGGTGCTCCTCGACACCACCCTGCCGTCCGTGGCCGAGCGACCCGCCCGGGCGGCCTGACGTGCTGCACCTGCGTGGCCGCGTGCTGGTCGACGACGCGACCGAGCTCGACGAGGTCTGGGTCGTCGACGGCCGGCTGACCCTCGAGCGGCCGCGCGGCCGCCGCGTGGCCGACGCGACGACGACCCTCGAGGGCTGGGTCCTGCCGGGCCTCGTCGACGTGCACTGCCACGTCGGCCTGGGCGCGGACGGCGCCGTGAGCGCGGAGGTCGCCGAGGCGCAGGCGGTCGCCGATCGCGACGCCGGGACGCTGCTCATCCGCGACGCCGGCTCGCCCGCCGACACGCGCTGGGTCGACGCGCGCCCGGACCTGCCGCGGATCCTGCGCGCGGGCCACCACCTCGCGCGGCCCAAGCGGTACCTGCGGCACTACGGCCGCGAGCTCGCCGACGTCGCGGACCTGCCCGCCGCCGTGGCGGAGGAGGTCGCGCGGTCGGACGGGTGGGTCAAGCTCGTCGCCGACTGGATCGACCGCGACCTGGGCGCCGAGGGCGACCTCCGCCCGCTGTGGCCCGACGACGTCCTGGCCCGCGCGGTCGACGTCGCGCACGCCCGCGGTGCGCGGGTCACGGCGCACACGTTCTCCACCGAGGCGCTGCCCGGGCTCCTCGCGGCCGGGATCGACTGCATCGAGCACGGCACCGGGCTCACGCCCGAGCTCATCGACGAGGTCGCGCGGCGGGGCATCCCGGTCGTGCCGACGCTGCTGCAGGTGGGCCAGTTCGAGGCGATCGCCGCCCAGGCGGGGCGGTACCCGGTCTTCGCGGCGCGCATGCGCCGCATGCACGCGCGGCGGCACGAGCACGTGCGCGACCTGCACGACGCGGGAGTGCCCCTCCTGCTCGGCACCGACGCGGGCGGCACGCTCGAGCACGGCCGCCTCGCGGACGAGGCCGCCGAGCTCGTCCACGCGGGCGTCCCGGCCGCCGACGTCGTCGCGGCGGCGTCGTGGCGCACGCGCCGCTGGCTCGGCGCGCCGGGCATCGCCGAGGGTGCGCCGGCCGACGTCGTCGTCTACCCGCAGGACCCGCGCGAGGAGATCGCGGTGCTCGCCGCGCCGCGCGCCGTCGTCCTGCGCGGCGCCGTCGTCGCCGGCGGCTGACCCGCGGTGACGCAGGAGGGGTCCGCCGGGCCCGCGGCGGACCGGGCAGCGCAGGCGCGCGCAGCACGCCAGACTGCCCCCATGCAGGACGTCGCGACCCCCACCCGTCCGCAACGGCTCGACCGGCTGCCCTTCACGCGCCGCCACGGCAGGCTCGTGGTCGGCTCCGGGGTGGGCTGGGCGCTCGACGCGATGGACGTCGGGCTCATCTCGTTCGTCATCGCCGCGCTGCGGGTGCAGTGGGAGCTGAGCCCGACGCAGATGTCGTGGATCGCGTCGGTCGGCTTCGTGGGTATGGCGCTCGGCGCGAGCGTCGGCGGGCTGCTGGCCGACCGGATCGGCCGGCGCCAGGTCTTCGCGCTCACGCTGCTCGTCTACGGCCTGGCGACCGGGGCCTCGGCCCTCGCGTGGTCCGTCGCGTCGCTCATGGTGCTGCGCTTCCTCGTCGGGGTCGGGCTCGGGGCCGAGCTGCCCGTCGCGTCGACGCTGGTGAGCGAGTTCGCGCCCGCCCGGATCCGCGGACGCCTCGTCGTGCTGCTCGAGGCGTTCTGGGCCGTGGGGTGGATCCTCGCCGCCGTCATCGGCTGGACGGTCGTGCAGGCGTCCGACGACGGCTGGCGCTGGGGCCTGGTCATCGGCGCGGTGCCCGCGCTCTACGCGATCGTCGTGCGGCGCGGCCTGCCCGAGTCGGTCCGGTTCCTCGAGCGCGCGGGACGCACCGCCGAGGCCGAGGAGGTCGTGCGGACCTTCGAGGCGTCGCCGCCGCTGCGCCGGGGCGCGCGCCCGGCGGACGTGCCGGCACCCGGTCCCACGGCCGCCGCGGTCGACGACGCGGGGGCCGGGGCCGCACCGGACGCCGCGCCGGGGACGCCGGGCCCGTCGGGCCCCGGCGCGCTGTGGTCGCGCGCGATGCGGCGGCGCACCGCGGCCCTGTGGCTCGTGTGGTTCGGCGTGAACTTCGCCTACTACGGCGCGTTCATCTGGCTGCCGTCGATCCTCGTCGCGTCCGGCTACTCGCTCGTGCAGTCGTTCGGCTACACGCTCGTCATCACGCTCGCGCAGCTGCCCGGGTACGCCGTGGCCGCGGTGCTCATCGAGACGTGGGGACGCCGTGCGACGCTCGCCTCGTTCCTCGTCGGCTCGGCGGTCGCGGCCGGCCTCTTCGGCTGGGCGGGCAGCACCACGGCGGTCCTCGTCGCGGGCATGCTCCTGTCCTTCTTCAACCTCGGCGCGTGGGGGGCGCTCTACGCCGTCACGCCCGAGATCTACCCGACCGCGCTCCGCGGCACCGGCTCGGGCTGGGCGGCCGGCTTCGGGCGGATCGCCTCGATCATCGCCCCGCTGACCGTCCCGCCCCTGCTCGTGGCGGGCGGCACGGAGGTGACGTTCGCGGTCTTCGCGGCCGCGTTCGTGCTGGCCGCGGCCGGGGCGCTGGCGCTCCCCGAGCTGCGCGGCAGGGCCCTGCAGGAGCAGCTGCCCGCGGTCCCGGGGCGCTCCGCCTGACCGTCGCGCGCCGCGCGTGGGCGCCGCGCGCCGACGGCCCCGTGCGTCTGGCAGAATGGCCCGCTGTACCCGGCACGGACGGCCCCTCTACCCGCACGTCGCCGCGTCCCTCGGTCACCTCGCCCACCTACCCCACAGGCCCGGCGCGCGGAGACCACCCGCAGCAGAACCAGGAGAGACCACCACAGTGGCCGTCAAGATCCGTCTGAAGCGCCTCGGCAAGATCCGGGCGCCGTACTACCGCATCGTCGTCGCCGACTCCCGCGCCAAGCGCGACGGGGCCGTCATCGAGGAGATCGGCAAGTAC
Source organism: Actinotalea solisilvae (assembly GCF_016464425.1). Lineage (GTDB taxonomy): Bacteria > Actinomycetota > Actinomycetes > Actinomycetales > Cellulomonadaceae > Actinotalea > Actinotalea solisilvae. The sequence goes on along the minus strand of NZ_JADDKQ010000010.1, from coordinate 126,707 downwards.
CACCCCACCGAGGAGCCCTCGCTCATCGAGGTCACCTCGGAGCGTGCGCAGTACTGGCTCGGCGTCGGCGCGCAGCCGACCGAGCAGGTGCTCGCCATCCTCAAGATCACCGGTGACTGGCAGAAGTTCAAGGGCCTGCCGGGCACCGAGGGCACCCTGCGCGTCAAGGACAAGGCCGCGGGCTCCGACGCGAGCGCCGCGATCGCGGCCGCCGCCGACGCCGCCGAGAAGGCCAAGGCGCAGGCCGCCGAGAAGGAGGCGGCTGCGAAGGCCGCCGCCGCGTCGGCCCCGGCCGCCGACGAGGCCACGTCCGACGAGGCCGCCACCGAGGACCAGGCCTGATGCTCGCCGACTCCCTGGAGCACCTGGTCCGCGGCATCGTGGACCACCCGGACGACGTCCGGGTCACGGCGCGCTCGCTGCGCCGCGGTGAGCTCCTCGAGGTCCGGGTGCACCCCGAGGACCTCGGTCGCGTGATCGGGCGCAGCGGTCGCACCGCGCGCGCCCTGCGCACGGTGGTCAGCGCCCTCTCGGCGGACGGCTCCGTGCGGGTCGACGTCGTGGACGTCGACCGCCGCTGAACGACCCGGCCAGGCCCGGTCCCCTACCCTGGGGGCCGGGCCTGACCTGTGCCTGCGGCGACCGGCGAGGACCGGGCCCCGCCGCACCCGCACGCCGCCGGCCGCTCCACCGAGCTGCCGGTCACCCGCACGAAGGGACCCCCCATGCAGCTCACCGTCGCGACCGTCGGTCGCGCCCACGGCCTGCGCGGCGAGGTGGGTGTCGACGTGCGGACGGACGCGCCGCGGGACCGCTTCGCGGTCGGCACGGTGCTCACGACGGTGCCCGCGAGCGCGGGGCCGCTGACCGTGACCCGGACGCGCGAGCAGAACGGGCGGTGGTACCTCACGTTCGCCGAGGCGTCGGACCGGACCGCCGCCGAGGGGCTCCGCGGCGTCGAGCTGGTCGTCGACGTGACCGCGTCCGACGAGGACGACGCCTGGTACCCCTACGAGCTGCAGGGCCTGCGCGCCGAGCTCGCGGACGGCACGGTGGTGGGCGAGGTCGTCGGCCTCGAGCACCTGCCCGCCCAGGACGCCCTCGTGCTGCGCGAGCCCGACGGCGCGCGCACGCTCGTGCCGTTCGTGCGCGCGATCGTGCCCGTGGTCGACGTCGCGGGGGGCCGCGTGGTCCTCGACCCGCCCCGCGGGCTGCTCGCGTCGGACCCCGTCGACGAGGACGAGCCGGCCGGGGACGAGGGCTGACGTGCGGGTCGACGTCGTCACCATCTTCCCCGAGTACCTCGCCGCGCTGGACCTCTCGCTCGTGGGCAAGGCGCGCGCGTCCGGGCTGCTCGACCTGCGCGTGCACGACCTGCGCGCGTGGACGACCGACCGGCACCGCACCGTCGACGACTCGCCGCTCGGCGGCGGCGCCGGCATGGTCATGCGGCCCGACGTGTGGGGGCTGGCGGTCGACGAGGTCCTCGCGGGTGCCGCCGGCGCCGGCGCCGGCGCGGGGGACGTCGAGCTCGTCGTCCCCACACCGTCGGGCGAGGTCTTCACCCAGCGCACCGCCGAGCGGCTCGCGGGCGTGCCTCACGTCGTCGTCGCGTGCGGTCGCTACGAGGGCATCGACGCCCGCGTCGTCGAGCACTACCGCGCGTCCGGCGTCCGCGTGACCGAGCTGTCGCTGGGCGACTACGTGCTCAACGGCGGCGAGGTGGCCGCGCTGGTCGTCGTCGAGGCCGTCGCCCGCCTGCTCCCCGGGGTGGTGGGCAACCCGCACTCGCTCGTCGAGGAGTCGCACGGCGTGGCGGGGCTGCTCGAGTACCCGGTCTACACGCGCCCGCCGTCGTGGCGGGGCCACGACGTGCCCGACGTGCTGCTCTCGGGGCACCACGCGCGGATCGAGCGGTGGCGCCGGGACCGCGCGATCGAGCGGACCGCGGAGCGACGCCCCGACCTGCTGCGACGCCTCGCGCCCGAGGCGCTCGACCGCGCCGACCGGGCCGCGCTCGAGGCCGTCGGGTGGACGGTCGGCCCGGACGGCCCCGTCCCCGCGGACCCGCGCGGGTCGTGACCGCGCGGAGCCGTGTGGCAGACTTGGCCCGGTACGTCGGCTGCGCCTCTGCCACAGGGGAGGCGGCCACACAGCACCGCCGCGTCAGCGCGGCGTCGCAGACGTGCCCACCACCTGATCCGTCCAGGCAGCCCGGCTGCCCAGCATCACGCGCCTGACCTGTGGCAGCGCGGGGGAGTGACACCATGCACATTCTCGACTCGGTCGACGCAGCGTCGCTGCGCTCCGACATCCCGGACTTCCGCCCGGGTGACACGCTCAAGGTCAACGTCAAGGTCGTCGAGGGCAACCGCTCGCGCATCCAGGCGTTCCAGGGCGTCGTCATCGCCCGCCAGGGCGGCGGCGTCCGCGAGACGTTCACCGTCCGCAAGGTGAGCTTCGGCGTCGGCGTCGAGCGCACCTTCCCGGTGCACTCCCCGACGCTCGACTCCGTCGAGGTCGTGACGCGCGGTGACGTGCGCCGCGCGAAGCTGTACTACCTGCGCAAGCTGCGCGGCAAGAAGGCGAAGATCAAGGAGAAGCGCGAGACGCCGGCCCCGCGCTGAGCGATCCGACTCCCACGACGGGCGGTCACCCCACGGGTGGCCGCCCGTCGGCGTCCCCGGTGGCCGCCGGGCCCCGGCAGGCATGGCACCCTGGTGGGGTGACGTCGCCCGCCTCGCCCGCCCGCCGCTCCGGTCCCGCCGACGGCGACGCGACGACGACGCCCGTGGCGTCCGAGGCCACCCGGACGCGCGGGGCGGAGGCCGTGCGCGAGGCCGGGACGCCCGAGCCGGGCACGACGGAGGCGCCACGCCGCCGCGGCGGGGCGCTGGCCGCGTGGCTCAAGGAGACGGCGATCATCGTCGTCAGCGCGCTCGTCCTCTCGCTGGTCATCAAGACGTTCCTCGTCCAGGCGTTCTTCATCCCCTCGGGCTCGATGGAGCAGACGCTGCTCGTCGGCGACCGCGTCCTGGTCACCAAGCTCGCGCCCGGGCCGCTCGACGTGCACCGGGGCGACATCGTCGTGTTCAAGGACCCGGGCGGCTGGCTGCCGGCGCAGGAGCCCGGGCCCACGGGCTGGCGCGCGACCGTGGCGTCGGTCCTCACCTACGTCGGGCTCCTGCCGCAGGACTCGGGCGAGCACCTCATCAAGCGGGTCGTCGGGCTCCCCGGTGACACGGTCGAGTGCTGCGACGAGCAGGGCCGGGTCCTCGTCAACGGCGTGCCGGTCGACGAGCCGTACCTCGCCGCCGGCGCGTCGCCGAGCGAGATCGAGTTCAGCGTCGTCGTGCCGGACGACCGGCTGTGGGTCATGGGCGACAACCGGCAGAACTCGCAGGACTCGCGCTACAACCAGGGCTCGCCGGGCGGCGGCAGCATCCCCGCGGAGAACGTCGTGGGCGTCGCGTTCGTGACGGTCTGGCCCGTCGACCGCTGGGGCGCGCTTCGCAACCCCGGCGCCACGTTCGCGGACGTCCCGGCGGCGACGGCCGAGTGAGCCCCGTGGGCCGTCCGGACCTGCGCCAGGAGCGTCAGCTGCTGCGCGCGGGCCACCGCGTCGTCGTCGGCATGGACGAGGTCGGTCGCGGCGCGCTCGCCGGGCCCGTGAGCGTGGGCGCCGTCGCCGTCGACCTCTCGACGCGCGCGTGCCCCCAGGGCGTCACGGACTCCAAGCTCCTCACGCCCGCCGCGCGGCAGCGGCTCCTGCCCGCGCTCGGGCGCTGGGGCACGGCGCGCGCCGTCGGCCACGCGTCGCCCGAGGAGATCGACGCCTTCGGCATCATCGCGGCGCTGCGCCTCGCGGGCCGACGCGCGCTCGCGGCGCTCGCGCTCCCCGTCGACCTCGTCCTGCTCGACGGCAAGCACGACTGGCTCACGGCGCCGGCGGCGGCGCACGCGCAGCCCTCCCTGTTCGACGACGTGACGCCCGAGCCCCGGGTCGACGGCGAGCCGCCGACGCCCGTGGTGCGCACGCGCATCAAGGCGGACCGGACGTGCGCCTCCGTCGCGGCGGCGAGCGTGCTCGCCAAGTGCGCGCGCGACGCGATGATGGTCGAGCTCGCGCGCCGCCACCCCGAGTACGGCTGGGACGAGAACAAGGGCTACGGCTCGCCCGAGCACGTCCGGTCGCTGCGCCTGCTCGGCCCGACGCCCGCGCACCGCTGCAGCTGGCGCCTGCCCGAGACGCGCGAGCCGCTCGTCGTGCCCGTGGGTGCCGTCGCGCTCCTCGACGAGCCGGTCGCCGTGCCGACGGCGGCCGTGGCCGCCGGACCCGTCCTCGACGACGTCGTCGCCGGCGGCTCCGCGGGGGACGACCTCGGCACGCTGCTGCTCGACGACGCGCTCGAGGACGCGCTGGGTCCCGGCCGGGGGACGGGGGACCGCGCGCGATGGTCCATGATGGACGCGTGAGCGCGGAGGACCTGGAGAACTACGAGACCGACATGGAGCTCGCGCTCTACCGCGAGTACCGCGACGTCGTCGGCGTCTTCTCCTACGTGGTCGAGACCGAGCGGCGCTTCTACCTCGCGAACCAGGTGGACCTCCAGGTGCGGTCGGCCGCGGGCGAGGTCTACTTCGAGCTGACGCTCAACGACGCCTGGGTGTGGGACGTCTACCGCTCGGCGCGCTTCGTGAAGTCCGTGCGCGTCGTGACGTTCAAGGACGTCAACGTCGAGGAGCTCGCGAAGAACGAGCTCGAGCTGCCCGACGGCGGTCCCTTCCGCCGCTGAGGTCGTCCCCAGGCCGGCGCTCGTCCCCAGGCCCCGCGGTCCCTGCGACCGCGGCCCGCCCCCCGCTGCCAGCGTCTGGCGCCGGGAGGTGGTCGCCATGCGGGCGAAGGACGCGGTGGGCCGGTACGGGGAGAACGTGGCGGCGTCGTACCTGGCCGCCGCCGGGTGGCAGGTGGTCGACCGCAACTGGCGCGGCCGGGCCGGCGAGCTCGACATCGTCGCGCTGCAGGGCGACGAGCTCGTCGTCGTCGAGGTGAAGACGCGGTCGGGCGACGGCTACGGGCACCCGGCCGAGGCGGTCACGCACGCCAAGCTCGCGCGGCTGCGCCGGCTCGCCGCGGAGTGGCTCGCCGGGCACGACCTGCACCCGCGCAGCGTCCGGGTCGACGTCATCGCGGTCCGCACCGCGCGGCGCGGTCCCGCGACCGTCGAGCACCTCACGGGGGTGCTCTGATGGGCCTCGGACGCACGCGAGCCGTCTCGCTCGTCGGGCTCACGGGCCACGTCGTCGAGGTCGAGGCCCACCTCGCGGCGTCGGTGCCGGGCTTCGTGCTGGTCGGGCTGCCCGACGCGGCCCTGGCCGAGGCGCGGGACCGCGTCCGCGCGGCCGTGACGTCCTCGGGCCTCGGCTGGCCGCAGCGCCGCATCACGGTCAACCTCTCGCCCGCGTCGCTGCCCAAGGCGGGCGCGTCGTTCGACCTCGCGATCGCGGTCGCGACCCTCGCCGGGGCAGGGGTGTGCGACCCCGTCCGCGTCGCGGACTGGGTGCACGTCGGCGAGCTCGGGCTCGACGGGCGACTGCGGCCGGTGCGCGGCGTGCTGCCCGCCGTGGCCACGGCGGTGGCCGCCGGGCACCCGCGCGTCGTGGTGCCCGCGGCGAACGCCGACGAGGCACGGCTGGTCCCCGGTGCGGTCGTGCGCGCCGCGGCGAGCCTCGCCGAGGTGGCCGTCGAGCACGGCGCCGAGCTGGACGACGTGCCGGACGTCGAGGTCGCGCTCGCGGAGGAGGTGCCCGTGCCGCCGCGCCGCGCGCCGGACCTCACCGACGTCGTCGGGCAGCGCGCGGCGCGCTGGGCGCTGGAGGTCGCGGCCGCGGGCGGTCACCACGTGCTCATGGTCGGCCCGCCGGGCGCGGGCAAGACGATGCTGGCCGAGCGCCTGCCCGGCCTCCTGCCCGACCTCGACGAGGGCGAGGCCGTCGAGGTCACGGCCGTGCACTCGGTCGCGGGCACGTTCCGTCCGCAGGACGGCCTGCTGCGGCGCCCGCCGTTCGAGAACCCCCACCACACCGCCACGCCCGCGTCGGTGGTCGGTGGCGGCTCGGGGATGCCGCGGCCGGGTGCGGCGTCGCGCGCGCACCGCGGCGTGCTGTTCATGGACGAGGCCCCGGAGTTCTCGCCCCGCGTGCTGCAGACCCTCCGCCAGCCGCTCGAGGACGGCGAGCTGGTCATCCACCGCGCGGGCGGGAGCGCGCGCTTCCCCGCGCGGTTCCAGCTCGTTCTCGCCGCCAACCCCTGCCCGTGCGGGCGGGCCGTGGGCAAGGGCCTCGGCTGCGACTGCACCGCGCTCGCGCGGCGCCGGTACTTCTCGCGGCTCTCGGGGCCGCTGCTCGACCGGGTGGACCTCCAGCTCGAGGTGCTGCCGGTGACCCGCGCGGACCGCGCGGCGCGCGCGGCGCCCGAGGCGACCGCACCCGTCGCCGCCCGGGTCGCCGGTGCCCGTGCCGCCGCCCGCAGGCGCCTGGCGGGGACGCCGTGGCGCACCAACGGCGAGGTGCCCGGGGCGTGGCTCCGCTCGCACGGACCGGGTCCGGGGGCCCACCGGGACCTCGACCGCGCGCTCGACCGCGGGCTCCTGAGCCTGCGCGGCGCCGACCGGGTGCTGCGCGTCGCGTGGACGCTCGCGGACCTCGGCGGGCTCGAGCGGCCGGGCCCCGCCGAGGTCGGCCAGGCGCTCCTCCTGCGCACCCGCGGGCAGGGCGCGGCATGACGCCCGACGCGCTCGCGCGGGCCGCCTGGAGCCGGCTCACGGAGCCCGGGGACGTCGTCGCGGGGGCCCTCGTCGCCTCGCTCGGCGCGGACGAGGCCCTCGGCTGGCTGCGGGACGCGCGCGCGACGCTCGCGGCCGGGGGGACGGTCGCGCCGGAGGGCAGCGGGGACGCCGGCCGCCGGCTCGGCGCGGCGGCAGCTCGCTGGGTGACCCGGCTCGGGTCGTGCGACCCCCGGCGCGACCTCGACCACCTCGCGCGGCTCGGCGGCATCCTGCTCGTACCCGGCGACCCTGGGTGGCCCGCGGGCCTCGCCGACCTCGGCCCGGCCGCGCCGGCGTGCCTGTGGGTGCGCGGGACGGCAGGGCTCGGCGGGCTGACCGGCGGGGGCGTCGCGCTCATCGGCGCACGCGCCTGCACGCCGTACGGCGAGCACGTGACGGGCGAGCTCGCGAGCGGGCTCGCGGACGCGGGCCGGACCGTCGTCTCGGGCGGCGCCTACGGGATCGACGCCGTCGCCCACCGCGTCGCGCTCGCGAGCGGCGGACGGACGGTCGCGTTCCTCGCGGGCGGGGTGGACCGCCCCTACCCGGCGGGCAACGCCCGGCTCCTCGCGGCGATCGCCGACGGCGGTGGTGCCTGCGTGAGCGAGGTGCCGCCGGGCTCCGTGCCGAGCCGCACGCGGTTCCTCCAGCGCAACCGCCTCATCGCGGCCGCGGCGTGCGCCACCGTCGTCGTCGAGGCCGCGTGGCGCTCGGGCGCGCTGAGCACCGCGGGTCACGCCGCGGGCCTGCTCCGGCCGGTCGGCGCGGTCCCCGGCCCGGTGACGTCCGCGGCGTCCGCCGGGTGCCACCGGCTGCTCCGCGAGGGCGCCGCGGTCTGCGTCACCGACGTGGGCGAGGTGCTCGAGCTCGTGGACGCGCCGGGTGCGCCGGCCCCGACGGCCCCGGCGGGAAGAGCGCACCGGGACGCGGACGACCGGCCGGACCTCGGCGGGCTCGACGACGCGGCGCGGCGCACGTTCGACGCGCTGCCGGCGCGCGGCGCCACCACGGTCGACGCCCTGGTACGGGTGGCCGGGCTGCCCCTCGCCGAGGTCGCCGCCGCTCTCGGCGCCCTGGAGCTCGCGGGGCTCGCGGGTCACGGTTCGGGGCGTTGGCGCCGGATTCGTCCGGCTCCGGAACCGGGACCCACCCGGGCGAACCGGACACCGGCCGGCCCGGAAGCGCCCGGGAGCGGGTGAAGTCTGGCGGGTCCACCTTGTGAGCGCTCGCCCGACGGGCCACGGTAGGGCCATGCAGCCCGCCAGCGACGCGCTCGTCGCGCCGACCGACGACGCCGTCGTGGCCGAGTTCGGGCTGCACCTGTCGGCCGCGCGCGGGCTCTCGCCGCACACGGTGCGCGCGTACTGCGGCGACGTCCGGCACGTCGTCGGCTTCGCGCGTCGCCGCGGCGTCGCGTGGCGCGACGTCGACCTCCCGCTGCTGCGCGCCTGGCTCGCGTCGATGGTCACCGGACGGCTGGCCCGCGCGACGATCGCCCGCCGGGGAGCCGCGGTGCGCGCCTTCTACGCCTGGGCCGCGCACGAGGGCCTGGTCACGACCGACCCGGCCGTCCGCCTGGTCACGGCCCAGCCGGGGGACAGCCTGCCGACAGCGCTCGGCGTCGCGCCGGCGGCGCACCTGCTCGACGCGGCCCGCGAGGCGGCCGCCGAGGGCGCGCCGGTCGCGCTGCGCGACTGGGCGCTGCTCGAGCTGCTCTACGCCACCGGCGTGCGCGTCGGCGAGCTCGTCGGCGCGGACGTCGACGACGTCGACCTCGGGGGCCGGCTGCTGCGTGTCCTGGGCAAGGGCGCCAAGGAGCGCGTCGTGCCCTTCGGGTCGCCCGCCGGCCGTGCCGTGTCGGCCTGGCTCGACCGGGGCCGCCCGGCGCTCGCGACCTCGACCTCCGGCCCCGCGCTCCTCCTGGGCACCCGCGGGCAGCGGATGGACCAGCGGCAGGTCCGCACGGTCGTCCACCGCGCCGCGGCCGCCGCGGGCGTCGAGGACATCGCGCCGCACGCGCTGCGCCACACCGCGGCGACGCACCTGGTGCAGGGTGGCTCGGACCTGCGTAGCGTTCAGGAGATGCTGGGCCACGCGACGCTCGCCACCACGCAGCGCTACACGCACGTCAGCCCCGACCGCCTGCGGTCGTCCTACCTCCAAGCCCACCCACGAGCCTGAGAGGGACCGCGATGCCAGCACAGTCCCGCGCCCAGTCCGCCGAGAGCGCCACGCGCACCTCCGGCGAGGTCGTCCCGCGCCCCCACACCGAGGGGAGCGCCGAGGACGCGCTGCACGTCTCGTCCGTGTGGTCGGTGTTCAAGGAGACCGGCGACCGCGGTGCCCGCGAGCGGCTGATCCTGCACTACGCGCCGCTCGTCACCATGGTCGCGGGGCGCGTGGGCGCCGGTCTGCCGAGCACGGTCGAGCAGGCGGACCTCGTGTCCTACGGCATGTTCGGGCTCATCGACGCGATCGAGAAGTACGAGACCGACCGGGCCGTGAAGTTCGAGACCTACGCGAGCTCGCGCATCCGCGGCGCCATCATCGACGAGCTGCGCGCGATCGACTGGATCCCGCGCTCGGTGCGCACCAAGGCCCGTGCGGTCGACCGCGCGTTCGCCGAGCTCGAGGGCGAGCTGCGGCGCGCACCCTCCGAGCAGGAGGTCGCCGCGCGCCTGGAGATCGGCGTCACCGAGCTGCGCGCCGTGTTCACCCAGCTCTCCACCGTCAACGTGGCGGCCCTGGACGAGCTGCTGGGCGGCGGCTCGGAGCGTGGCGACTCCCTCTCGCTCCTCGACACGCTCGAGGACCCCGCCGCGACGGACCCCGCGGGCAACGTCGAGGCGCAGGAGATGAAGATCGTCCTCGCCCGCGCGATCGAGCGCCTCGGCGAGCGCGAGAAGCTCGTCCTGGTCCTCTACTACTACGAGGGCATGACCCTCGCGGAGATCGGCCGCATCCTCGGCGTCACCGAGTCGCGGATCTCCCAGATGCACACGGCCGCGATGCTCCGCCTGCGCACGACGCTGCAGGAGCACGACCGGGTCTGACGGCCCACCCGCGGCCCGCCCGCGGCCGGCGGCGCCTCCGGCGTCACCGCCCGTGCGACCCGGCGACCGGGAGCAGCACCACCGGTCCGGCGCCGGGCAGCAGCGCGAGCGGGTCGACGTAGCGTTCGCCCTCACGCACGCCCCAGTGCAGGCACCGCGGCGCGCAGTGGGTCGCGGCGGGGGGAGGCTCGACGGAGCCCACGACCGCGCCCGCCTCCACGCGCGCCCCCACCGCCACGGCCGCGACGACGGGCTCGAGGCTCGAGCGACGGCCGTCGTCGTGGAGCAGGGTGAGGACGTGCCGGTCCACGACCGGCCCGGCCACCACGACGGTCCCCGCCGCGGGGGCCACGACCGTGGTCCCCGCCGGCGCGTCGAGGTCGACCCCGCGGTGCCCGGCCGCCCAGCGCTGCGCGGGCGGGTCGAACCGTGACCGCACCGCGCCTCCCGGGACGGGCAGGCCGTAGCTGCCCGCGTCGTCGAGACCCGCGGCGCGGGCCACGGCCTCGAGCGCGCTGCGGGGCGCCGTCGGCGCGCCGGCGGCGGCACCAGCGGTGCCCGCCGCACGCGCCGGCCCCGGTGCCGCCGCGGTGGTCGCCGACCCGGGGCCCGGCAGCACCACCAGACCAGCGGCGAGCGCGACCGCGGCGACCGTGCCCCCGCGGGCACGGACACGCCCCAGGGCCGCGCCCCGCCCCGTCGCGGCAGGTCCCCGGACCGGACGACGGCGCGGCACCGGGCCGGGGCGCGGGGCGGGAGGACGGGTGCGTCGCGGGCTCATGCCGCCACGGTGGCGGGCCGTGGCGGGCCGCGGGCGCAGGGACCGCCGGGCCTGGGGACGAGCCGCGCGGCCGGTCCGGCGGGGGACGGGCGGACCCGGCCGGTCGGGTACGATGAGCGTCGCACCCGGTCCGCCGGGTGACATCGCGCGCCATCCTCCCCCGTCCCCGGACCCGTCCGGTGGGGGAACGTGTGCCGGCGACGGTCCGGGTCGGCCCTTCGGGGACGCCCGGCGTCGGCACCGTGTGGCGCCAGGGGCGTCCGGTCACCCGACCGCCGCCGACAACCGGATGCGGACCGCCCTCGTGGCGGGCCGCCTGCACTCGCGCGGCCCCGTCGGGCCGCGCCGGAAGGACGTGCCATGGCCGTCGTGACCATGCGCCAGATGCTCGAGAGCGGTGTCCACTTCGGGCACCAGACCCGTCGCTGGAACCCGAAGATGAAGCGGTTCATCCTCACGGAGCGCAACGGGATCTACATCGTCGACCTCCAGCAGTCGCTGTCGTACATCGACCGCGCCTACGAGTTCGTCAAGGAGACGGTCGCCCACGGCGGCACGATCCTCTTCGTCGGCACCAAGAAGCAGGCGCAGGAGCCCGTGGCCGAGCAGGCCGCGCGCGTGGGGATGCCCTACGTCAACCAGCGCTGGCTCGGTGGCATGCTCACCAACTTCACGACGGTCAACAAGCGTCTCCAGCGCCTCAAGGAGCTCGAGGAGATCGACTTCGACGACGTCGCCGGCAGTGCCTTCACGAAGAAGGAGCTGCTCATCATGCGCCGCGAGAAGGACAAGCTCTCGAAGACGCTCGGCGGCATCCGCGACATGGCGAAGGTCCCCTCCGCCGTGTGGATCGTCGACACGAACAAGGAGCACCTCGCGGTCGACGAGGCGCGCAAGCTCGGCATCCCGGTCGTCGCGATCCTCGACACCAACTGCGACCCGGACGTCGTCGACTACCAGATCCCGGGCAACGACGACGCGATCCGCGCCGTCACGCTGCTGACCCGCGTCATCGCGGACGCGGCCGCCGAGGGCCTCATCGCCCGCCACTCGAGCCGCACCGGGAGCACCGAGGGCGCGGCCGAGGTCGAGGCCGAGCCGCTCGCCGAGTGGGAGCGGGAGCTCCTCGCCGGTGCGGGTGACGCCGCCGTCCAGACGGAGCCGAAGGTCGCCGCGCGCGGCGACCAGGCCGACGCCGCCCCCGTCGTCAGCGACGACCTGCCGGCCGACGCCGCGGCCGCCGAGGCCGAGGTCGAGAGCCCCGTCGAGGCGATCGGCTCGACCGAGCAGGGTGCGCCCACCGGCCAGGACGCGGCCCCCGCGGCCGAGGCCGAGGGTGCCGCCACCCCCGCCGAGGGCGACTCCGCCGCCAACTGACCTCGTCCCGGGGCGCCCCCGCGGGGCGCCCCGGGCCACGACCGACAGACAAGGACTCCCCATGGCGAACTACACCGCCGCTGACATCAAGGCCCTGCGCGAGCGCACGGGCGCAGGCATGCTCGACGTCAAGAAGGCGCTCGACGAGGCCGACGGCGACGCCGAGAAGGCGCTCGAGATCATCCGCGTCAAGGGCCTCAAGGGCGTGAGCAAGCGCGAGGGCCGGGCCGCGTCCGACGGTCTCGTCGCCGCCGAGGTCGTCGACGGCCCCGAGGGCCAGACCGGCGTGCTCATCGAGCTCAACTCCGAGACCGACTTCGTCGCGAAGAACACGACGTTCATCGCGCTCGCCGAGAAGGTCCTCGCCGCCACGGTCGCCGCGAACACCGACGACGTCGCCGCGGTCCTCGCGTCCGAGGTCGACGGCCGCACGGTGCAGGAGACGATCGACGAGACGGCCGCGACGCTGGGCGAGAAGGTCGTCCTGCGCCGCATCGCGCGTGTCACCGCGCCGTCGGTCAGCGTGTACCTGCACAAGGTCAACAAGGACCTCCCGCCCCAGGTCGGCGTCCTGCTCGGCACGGACGAGGCGGGCGCCTCGGTGGCCCGCGACGTCGCGATGCACATCGCCGCGTTCTCGCCCACCTTCCTCACGCGCGACGAGGTCCCGGCCGAGACGGTCGAGGCTGAGCGCCGCATCTCCGAGGAGACGGCGCGCAACGAGGGCAAGCCCGAGGCCGCCCTCGCCAAGATCGTCGAGGGTCGTCTCAACGGCTTCTTCAAGGAGAACGTCCTGGTCGACCAGGCGTACGCCAAGGAGAACAAGAAGTCGGTCGGCCAGGTCCTCACCGAGGCCGGCGGCACGGCCACGGGCTTCGCGCGCTTCCGCGTCGGAGCCTGAGCCCGACCCCGCCCGCGCGCACGCCCCCGCGGGGCGCGCCGCGCGGGCGGGGCGGCTCGACCGCCCGGCCCCGGCTCCGCCGCGGCTCCCGGGCGCGCACGACCCCGGCGCGCACGACGCCGGGCCGGGACGCGACGACGGAGGCCCTGTGAACCCCACGACCGCTCCCGGGCCGACGCCCGGCACGACGACGGACGCGGCGCCCGCACGCCGGGTGCTCCTCAAGCTCTCGGGCGAGACGTTCGGCGGCGGCACCATCGGCCTCGCGCCGGACGTCGTCCGTCGCGTGGCCGTGGAGATCGCCGAGGCCGTCCGGGCGGGCGTCGAGGTCGCGATCGTCGTCGGCGGCGGCAACTTCTTCCGCGGCGCCGAGCTCTCCCAGAGCGGGCTCGACCGCGCGCGGGCCGACTACATGGGCATGCTCGGCACGGTCCTCAACTGCCTCGCGCTGCAGGACTTCCTCGAGCAGGCCGGCGTGAGCACGCGAGTCCAGACCGCGATCGCGATGGGCCAGGTGGCCGAGCCCTACATCCCGCTGCGCGCGATCCGCCACCTCGAGAAGGGCCGCGTCGTCATCTTCGGCGCCGGCGCCGGCATGCCCTACTTCTCGACGGACACCGTCGCCGTGCAGCGCGCCCTGGAGACGCACTGCCAGGAGGTGCTCATGGGCAAGAACGGCGTCGACGGCGTCTACACGGCCGACCCGCGCAGCGATCCGACGGCCGCGAAGCTGGACACCCTGACGTACACCGAGGCCCTCGTCGAGGGCCTCGAGGTCATGGACGCGACCGCCCTCAGCCTCTGCCGCGACAACGACGTGCGCATGCGCGTGTTCGGCATGGGGGAGCCGGGGAACGTCACGCGAGCCCTCCGGGGTGAGAGGATCGGCACGCTGCTCACGGCGGGCTGACCGACCGGCCCAGGGCCGGGGCGCCCACCCGCCGCGCACGACCCCCCGCACGACGACGACGAAGGAGCACCGGTGATCGACGACACCCTCCTCGAGGCCGAGGAGAAGATGGACAAGGCCGTCGAGGTCGCGAAGGAGGACTTCGCGACGATCCGGACGGGCCGCGCCAACGCGGCCATGTTCACCAAGATCGTCGTGGACTACTACGGCGCGCCGACGCCCCTGCAGCAGCTCGCGTCCTTCACGACGCCCGAGGCGCGCACCATCCTCATCTCGCCGTTCGACCAGTCCTCGCTGGGCAACATCGAGCGCGCGCTGCGCGACTCGGACCTGGGCGTCAACCCGAGCAACGACGGCAAGATCATCCGCATCGTGCTGCCGCAGCTCACGCAGGAGCGCCGCCGCGACTACGTCAAGCTCGCCAAGAACAAGGCGGAGGAGGCGCGCGTCTCGGTGCGCAACATCCGTCGTCGTGCGAAGGAGGAGCTCGACCGCATCGCCCGCGACGGCGAGGCGGGCGAGGACGAGGTCGCGCGCGCCGAGAAGGAGCTCGAGGCCCTGACCAAGCGCCACACGGACCTGGTGGACCAGGTCCTGGCGGCCAAGGAGAGCGAGCTGCTCGAGGTCTGATGAGCGAGCTGGGGATCAGGGTGCAGGCAGAGCGCGCCGTGGCGGGGACGCCGCGCGCGGGCCGCGACCTGCCCATCGCCATCGGCGTGGGGCTCGCGCTCCTCGCCGTCGTGGCGGGCTCCCTGGTCTTCCGCAAGGAGGGCTTCATCCTCGTCGCCGCCGCGGCGTGCGGGGTCGCGCTCTGGGAGCTCGCGCACGCCTTCGTGCGGCGCGGCATCCACATCCCGCTCCTGCCCCTGCTGGTCGGCCTCGTCGGCATCATGGTCTCGGCGTACACGTCGGGTCCCGAGGCCCTGCTCGTCGCGTTCATGCTCACCGCGGGTGGCGTCGTCGTCTGGCGGGTGCTCGACGGGACGGGCCCCGCGGCCCTGCGCGACGCCGCGGCGGGCACCTTCGCGACGGCGTACATCCCGTTCATGGCGGGCTTCGTCATGCTCATGCTCGCCCAGCCGGACGGCGCCGGCCGGGTCGCACTCTTCGTCCTGCTCGCCGTCGCGAACGACACGGGCGGCTACGTCGCGGGGGTGCTCGCCGGGCGCCACCCGCTCGCCCCGTCGGTCAGCCCCAAGAAGTCCTGGGAGGGGCTCGGCGGCTCGTTCCTGCTCGCCGGGGCCGTGGGCGGCGTCGGGGCCGCGGTGCTCCTCGACGCGTCGCCCGTGTTCGGCGTCCTCCTCGGCGCCGCGTCGGTGCTCACCGCGACCCTCGGCGACCTCGCGGAGTCGCTGCTCAAGCGCGACCTCGAGCTCAAGGACATGGGCCGCATCCTCCCGGGGCACGGCGGCGTGCTCGACCGGCTCGACTCGATGCTGCTCACCGCCCCCCTCGTCCACCTCCTCCTCCTCGTCGCGCTGCCCGCCGCGGCGGCGTGACAGACTGCTGGCTGACATGACCGAGGTACGCCCGGGCGCCGAGGGACGCGCGCCGCTCACGCTGACGATGGCCCCGCGCCGTCGCGGGAAGCCGCCGCAGCACTTCGCCGACCTCGCACCGGAGGAGCGCGGCCCCGCGGTGGCCGCCCTCGGCGCCAAGGCCTTCCGCGCCAAGCAGCTGTCGACGCACTACTACACGCACCTCACGAGCGACCCCGCGGAGATGACCGACCTCCCGCAGGCGGACCGCGAGGGCTTCGTCGCCGAGCTCTTCCCGCCGCTGCTGCGGTCGATCCGCACGCTCGAGGCGGACGGCGGCACGACCGTGAAGACGCTCTGGCGCCTCTACGACGACGTCAAGGTCGAGTCCGTCCTCATGCGCTACCCCGGGCGCTCGACGCTGTGCGTCTCGAGCCAGGCGGGCTGCGGCATGGCGTGCCCCTTCTGCGCGACCGGGCAGCAGGGCCTCACCCGCAACCTGTCGACCGCCGAGATCGTCGAGCAGGTGCGCCACGCGGCGCGCGCGCTCGACCGGGGCGAGGTGGCGGGCGGGCCCGGTCGGCTGTCGAACATCGTCTTCATGGGCATGGGGGAGCCGCTCGCGAACTACCGGGTCGTCGTCGACGCGGTGCGACGCTTCGTCGCGCCCGCTCCCGACGGCTTCGGCCTCTCCGCGCGCAACGTCACCGTGTCGACCGTGGGCCTCGTGCCCGCGATCGACAAGCTCGCGAAGGAGGGCATCCCGGTGACCCTCGCGCTGTCGCTGCACGCGCCCGACGACGACCTGCGCAGCGAGCTGGTGCCGATCAACACGCGGTGGACGGTCGACGAGGCGCTCGACGCGGCGCGCCGCTACTTCGACGCGACCGGGCGCCGCGTGAGCATCGAGTACGCGCTCATCAAGGACATGAACGACCACGCCTGGCGCGCGGACCTCCTGGGCGAGAAGCTCACGGCCCGCGGCAAGGGCTGGGTCCACATCAACCCCATCCCGCTCAACCCCACCCCGGGCTCGATCTGGACAGCGAGCGAGCGGCCGGTCGAGGCCGAGTTCGTCGCGCGGCTGCGCCGGCACGGCATCCCCACGACGGTCCGGGACACGCGCGGGAGCGACATCGACGGGGCGTGCGGGCAGCTCGCCGCCGAGGAGGTCTCATGACGGCCATGTTCCGGACCGCGGGGCGGCTGCGCTCGGGCTACGACACCGACCAGGTGGACGAGTTCTTCACGCACGCCCGGCGGGTGTACGAGGGCGAGATCCGCGAGCCGCTCGCGGGCGCGGACGTGCGCCGGGCCGCCTTCGACCTCGTGCGCGGCGGCTACGCGACGTCGTCGGTGGACGCCGCGCTCGACCGCCTCGAGCGCGCGTTCGTCGCGCGCCAGCGCCAGGAGTTCGTCGCGGCGCACGGTCAGCAGGCGTGGATGGAGCACCTGGCCGCGCAGGCGCGCACGCTCTACGGTCGCCTCTCCCGGCCCGACGGCGAGCGCTTCGCCCCGCCGGCGCGCGGCGAGCAGGGGTACGACCCGGACGACGTCGACGACCTGTGCCACCGCCTCGTCGACTACTTCGACCACGGTCAGTCGCTCACGTCGGACGAGGTACGGACCGCGACCTTCGGCCGGGCCAAGGGCCGGTCGGCCTACGCCGAGGCGCCCGTGGACGCGTTCTGCGACCGTGCGATCGAGGTGCTGCTCGGCGTCGAGTGAGCCGCGCGGCCGGCCTCAGACGGCGCGGTCGCCGCGCCACCCGTCGGCACCCTCGGCGGGGATGTCCTCGTCGAGCATGACCTCCTGCATCTGGAGGATGCGCCGCTCGATCCGGGCGACGTCGAACAGCTCGACGTCGCTGTCGGCGCCGGCCGTCTGCACGACGAGCGTGCCGCAGCCGAGCACCCGGTCGAGCAGCGACTGGCGGTAGCTCACGGAGTGCACGCGGTCGATCGGGATGTCCTTGCCCTCGCGCGCGAGGACGCCGCGGCGGCTGATGAGGCGCCGCGTCGTGAGCGTGTCGGTCGAGGTGACCCAGGCGAGGAACGGCCGCAGCCCGAACCACAGGACGAGCAGCCCGGCGAGCGCGACGACGGACCAGCGCAGCCACGCCTGCGCGTCGGGGTCGGGTGCGAGCACCAGGAGGGTCACCGCCACCGCGCCCCCGGCGAGCAGCGTGACGAGCGCGGGCCCCACGAGGTTCTTCCAGTGCGAGTGCGCGGTGAACACGACCGACTCGCCCGCGGCGAGCATCGACTCCTTGACCATGGCCGGATCATCGCACCACCGGACCGCGGCTGTCCGGCGCCTGCGTCGTCGCCACGTCCCGGGGGCTGGGAGACTGGTGCGGTGACGCGCACCGTGGCCCTGCTCGGCTCGACCGGATCCATCGGCACCCAGGCCGTCGACGTCGTCCTGCGGCACCCGGACCGGTTCCGCGTCGTGGGCCTCAGCGCGGGCGGGTCGGACCCGCGCCTGCTCGCCGACCAGGTGCTGCGGCTCGGCGTCCAGACCGTCGCCGTCGCGGACCCCGACGCGGGCTTCCGCGTGCTCGAGGAGGTCACGCGCCTCGCCGCGGAGCGCGGCGTCGGCGCCGTGGGCGTCGAGCTCCTCGTCGGGCCGGACGCCGCGACCACGCTCGCGGGGCGCGGCGCCGACGTCGTGCTCAACGGGATCACCGGGTCCGTGGGCCTGGGTCCGACGCTCGCGGCGCTCGAGGCCGGCTCGACGCTCGCGCTCGCCAACAAGGAGTCGCTCGTCGTGGGGGGTGCGCTCGTCCGCGCGGCGCAGCGGCGGCCCGACCAGATCGTGCCCGTCGACTCCGAGCACTCCGCCATCGCGCAGTGCCTGCGGTCCGGGGGGCGCGCGGAGGTGCGCCGGCTCGTGCTCACGGCGTCCGGCGGGCCGTTCCGCGGGCGCACGCGCGACGAGCTCAAGCCCGTCTCGCCCGACGAGGCCCTCGCGCACCCGACGTGGAGCATGGGGCCGGTCGTGACCATCAACTCCGCGACGCTGATGAACAAGGGCCTCGAGCTCATCGAGGCGCACCTGCTCTTCGACGTGCCCGTGGCGGACATCGCGGTGGTCGTCCACCCGCAGTCGGTCGTGCACTCGATGGTCGAGTTCGTGGACGGGTCGACGATCGCGCAGGCCTCGCCGCCCGACATGCGCCTGCCGATCGCGCTCGGCCTGTCGTGGCCGGAGCGGCTCGACCCGGTGACGCCGCCGTGCGACTGGACGCGCGCGACGTCCTGGACGTTCGAGCCGCTCGACGACGAGGTCTTCCCCGCGCTGCGGCTCGCGCGCGAGGCGGTGGCGGCCTCGCCCACCCACCCCGCGGTCCTCAACGCGGCCAACGAGGAGTGCGTCGCCGCGTTCCTCGCCGGCCGGATCGGTTTCCTCGACATCGTCGACACGGTCGAGCGCGTCCTGGGGGAGCACGGGGGCTCCGCCGCCGACGTCACGCTCGACGACGTCCTCGAGGCCGAGCGCTGGGCGCGCGCCCGCGCGCACGAGGTGCTCGACCGCCGCTGACCCCGCCGTGTGCACCGGCCGGCCCGGTGCCGCGGCCGAGCCCTCAGTGGCCGAGCAGCGGTGCCATGAGGTGCGCGACGACGCTCTGCCGCCGGGTGGCGCGCTCCTCGGCGTCGGCGAGCACCGTCGCAGCCAGTCCGGCCCGGATCCCCAGCCAGCGCAGGGGCTCGGGCTCCCACCGTGGGCCCCGGTGCCCGACCCACGGCAGCCGTGTGAGCGCGGTGTCGCGCCCGGTGAGGAGGTCGGCGAGCGTGCGGCCCGCGAGGTGCGTGGTCGCGACGCCGTCCCCGACGTACCCGCCCGCCCACGCCAGCCCCGAGGGGTCGAGCCCGACGGTGGGCGACCAGTCGCGGCGCACGCCCAGCGGCCCGCCCCAGCGGTGGGTCACGGCGGCGCCGCGGACCTGCGGGAGGAGCTCGTGCATCGCCTCGACGAGGTGGGCGTGGACGGCGTCGTCCCGGTCGAGCGCGGGCCGCACCGCCGAGCGCCAGTGGTACGGGGCGCCGCGGCCGCCGAACGCGAGGCGGTCGTCGGCGGTGCGCTGGCCGTACACGAGCAGGTGGCGGAAGTCGGAGAAGGTCTCGGCCCGGCGCAGCCCGATCGCGTCCCAGACCGCTGCGGGCAGCGGCTCGGTCGCGACCATGAGCGAGTAGACGGGCGCGACGCCCCTGCCGGTGAGCGGCGTGCGCGGCCGCACGGGCACGTGCGCACCCCACGCCTCGGTCGCGAGGACGACGTGGCGGGCGCGGACCACGTGGCCGTTCGCCAGCACGCGGCGCGGCCCGACCCGCGTCACCGCGGTCCGCTCGTGGAGCCGCACGCCGCGCGCCTCGACCGCCCGCGCGAGGCCCCGGACGAGCCGTGCCGGCTGGACCCGCAGGCAGTCGGGGTCGAACGTCGCGCCGAGGACGTCGGTCGCGTCGAGCACCGCCCGCGCCGCACGCGCGTCGAGCAGCTCGACCTCGTCGCCCCACGCGCGGGCCGACGCGGCGTGCGCCCGCGCGCGCTCGAGCTGCGGCCGGGTGCGCGCGAGGACGACCGTGCCTCCGACGGCGACGTCGCAGTCGATGCCCTCCGCCGCGGCGGTCGCGGCGACCTCCACGACCGTGTCGCGCATCGCGGCCCGCAGCGCGCGCGCCGCCGGCTCGCCGTGCCGGCGCGCGAGGGCGTCGGCCGACACGGGGAACAGCGCCGAGCACCAGCCGCCGTTGCGCCCGCTCGCGCCGTAGCCCGCGACCTCCTGGTCGACGACGACGACGTCGAGCGACGGGTCGGCCTCGGTGAGGTGGTACGCGGTCCACAGCCCCGTGAGCCCGGCCCCCACGACGACGACGTCGGCCTCGGTGGGGGCGTCGAGGGCGGGGCGGGGCGCGAGGTCGTCCGGCGCGCCGTCCGGCCCGCGCTCGGCGAGCTGGTCGAACCACAGGGACAGCCCGCGGTAGGGCCGCCCGCTGCGGTCGCGCGGCTCGTCGTCCGCGCTCAGAGCTGGGCCCACGCCTCGGTGAGCACGCCGCGCAGGATCTGCTCGATCTCGGCGAACTCGGCGGGGCCGCAGGTCAACGGGGGCGCGAGCTGGATGACCGGGTCGCCGCGGTCGTCCGCGCGGCAGTAGAGCCCCGCGTCCAGCAGAGCGTGCGAGAGGAAGCCGCGAAGCAGGCGCTCGCTCTCGTCGTCGTCGAACGTCTCGCGCGTGGCCGCGTCCTTGACGAGCTCGATGCCGTAGAAGTACCCGTCCCCGCGGACGTCGCCGACGATCGGCAGGTCGAGCAGGCCCTCCAGCGTGCGGCGGAAGACGGGCGCGTTCTCCCGGACCCGCGCGTTGAGGCCCTCCCGCTCGAAGATGTCCAGGTTCGCCATGGCGACGGCCGCCGACACCGGGTGACCGCCGAACGTGTACCCGTGGTAGAAGGTCGTCGTCCCGGTGCGGAACGGCTCGAACAGCCGGTCGGACGCGATGAGGGCGCCGATGGGGGAGTACCCGCTCGTCATGCCCTTCGCACACGTGATCATGTCGGGGACGTAGCCGTAGTCGTTGCACGCGAACATGTCGCCGATCCGCCCGAAGGCGCAGATGACCTCGTCCGACACGAGTAGGACGTCGTGCGCGTCGCAGATCTCGCGGACGCGCTCGAAGTACCCCGGCGGGGGCGGGAAGCACCCGCCCGAGTTCTGCACGGGCTCGAGCACGACGGCCGCGACGGTCTCGGCGCCCTCGAAGAGGATGGCCTCCTCGATCCGGTCCGCGGCCCACCGGCCGAACGCCTTGGGGTCGTCGCGCAGCTCCTCGGGGCCGCGGTAGATGTTGGTGTTGGGCACCTTGTGCGCGCCCGGCACGAGCGGCTCGAAGGGTGCCTTCATCCCGGGGATGCCCGTGATGGACAGGGCGCCCTGCGGGGTGCCGTGGTAGGCGACCGCGCGCGAGATGACCTTGTACTTGGTCGGCTTGCCGACGAGCTTCCAGTACTGCTTGGCGAGCTTCCAGGCGGTCTCCACCGCCTCGCCGCCGCCCGTGGTGAAGAAGACGCGGTTGAGGTCGCCGGGGGCGTGGTGGGCGAGCCGCTCGGCGAGGTCGACGGCCTGGGGGTGCGCATAGGACCACAGGGGGAAGAACGCGAGCTGCGAGGCCTGCTCGCGCGCGCGCTCCGCGAGCTCGGCGCGGCCGTGCCCGACCTGGACCACGAACAGCCCCGAGAGACCGTCGATGTAGCGCCGGCCCTCGGTGTCCCAGACGTGGTGGCCCTCGCCGCGCACCATGACCGGCACGGGGCCCTGCTCCCACGTCGACTGGCGCGTGAAGTGGCCCCAGAGGTGGTCGCGCGCGGCCTGGGAGCGGTCGGTGCCCCGGGGCGTCGTCGTGCCGGTCGACGGCGTGCCCGTCGACGGCGTGCGCCGGGCGGTCACGTCCTGCGGAGTGGTGGTCACCGGGTCCCCCAGTTGTAGAGCTGCTTGCGCAGCTTGAGGTAGACGAACGTCTCGGTCGTGCGCACGCCGTCGAGCGTGCGCATCTGCTGGTTGAGCACCTCGAGCAGGTGCTCGTCGTCCTCGCACACGACCTCGACGAGGATGTCGAACGCGCCGGCCGTGATGACCACGTAGTCGACCTCGGGGATCTCGGCGAGGGCGTCGGCGAGCACCTGCAGGTCGCCCTCGGCCTTGATGCCGATCATGGCCTGGCGCGTGAAGCCGACCTGGAGCGGGTCGGTCACGGCGACGATCTGCACGACGCCGGACTCGACGAGCCGCTGCACGCGCTGGCGCACCGCCGCCTCGGAGAGGCCGACCGCCTTCCCGATGGCCGCGTAGGGTCGCCGACCGTCGGCCTGGAGCTGCTCGATGATCGCCTTGGAGATGGCGTCGAGCGCGACGGGGGCGGGCTTGGGCGTGGCCATGGCGCGATGGTCCCGTCTCGCGGGGCGATTCTGCAAGCGAATCCGTCGTCCTTCCCGCTCCGTGACACTGATTCGCGCGTTCGGACCCGCTGGCGCACCGGATATCGATGACGCGCACGAGCGGCTGCGCTACCGTGCCCCGAGGTCCAGACCGGTCCCACGACACCCCGGAGGCTCCCGTGAGCGCGCCCACAGCCACCCTCACCACGCTGCAGAACTTCGTCGGCGGGGCGCCCGCCCCGACCGTCGACGGCCGCACGAGCGAGGTGGTCGACCCGACCACCGGGGAGGCCTACGCGACCGCCCCGGTCTCCGGCGCGGCCGACGTCGACGCGGCCTTCCGGGCGGCTGCGGACGCGTTCGAGGGCTGGCGCGACGCGACGCCGGCCGAGCGCCAGCTGGCGCTCCTGCGGGTCGCCGACGCGATGGAGCGGCGCGCGGACGAGTTCGTGCGCACCGAGTCGCGCAACACCGGCAAGCCGCTCGCCCTCACGGCCGCGGACGAGGTGCCGCCCTGCGTCGACGAGCTGCGCTTCTTCGCGGGCGCGGCGCGCATCCTCGAAGGCGCGAGCGCGGGCGAGTACATGAAGGGCCACACGTCGTGGGTCCGCCGCGAGCCGATCGGCGTGGTCGGCCAGGTCACGCCGTGGAACTACCCGCTCATGATGGCGATCTGGAAGGTCGCGCCCGCGCTCGCGGCGGGCAACACCGTGGTGCTCAAGCCGTCGGACACGACGCCCGCGAGCACCCTCCTGCTCGCCGAGGTCGCCGCGGAGTTCCTCCCGCCCGGCGTGCTCAACGTCGTGTGCGGCGACCGGGACACGGGCCGGGCGATCGTCGAGCACCCCGTGCCGGCCATGGTGTCGATCACGGGCTCGGTGCGCGCGGGCATGGAGGTCGCGGGCTCGGCCGCGCGCGACGTCAAGCGCGTCCACCTCGAGCTCGGCGGCAAGGCGCCGGTCGTCGTCTTCGGGGACGCCGACGTCGCCGCGGCGGCCGAGGGCATCGCGGGGGCGGGCTACTACAACGCAGGTCAGGACTGCACCGCGGCGACGCGCGTGCTGGTCCACGAGTCCGTGCACGCCGACTTCGTCGCGGCGCTCGCCGAGCAGGCGCGCGGCACGCGCACCGGCCGTCCGGACGAGGACGTCGCCTACGGCCCGGTCAACAACCCGAACCAGCTCGCGCGCGTGCAGGGCTTCCTCGAGCGGCTGCCGGACCACGCGTCCGTCGTGGCCGGCGGCCGCCGCCAGGGCGACGTCGGCTGGTTCCACGAGGCGACGGTGGTCGACGGGCTGCGTCAGGACGACGAGGCCGTCCAGGACGAGATCTTCGGGCCCGTCATCACGGTGCAGACCTTCCGCGACGAGTCCGAGGCGCTGCGCCTGGCCAACGGCGTGCGGTACGGCCTCGCGAGCTCCGTGTGGACGGCGGACCACGGGACCGCGCTGCGGATGTCGCGCGGGCTCGACTTCGGCGTCGTGTGGATCAACACGCACATCCCGTTCGTCGCCGAGATGCCGCACGGCGGCTTCAAGCACTCCGGCTACGGCAAGGACCTGTCCATGTACGGGTTCGAGGACTACACGCGGATCAAGCACGTGATGAGCGCGTTCGAGGGCTGAGCGCGCGTGCGTGCGTGCCGTGAGGCGGCCGCGAGCGGCGGTAACCGTCGTCGGTGTTGCGGTCCGGCAACAATTCCGTTGCCGACAGCGAACTTGACGATGGATTCCCTTGTGCGGGCGGGGCCCGTCCTGCCACGATCCGTTGCACCGGCCGACCCCCCGAGCCTGAGGAGCCCACGGTGACCCTGCGACCGCCCCGACGACCTCCCGCGGACCCCGTCGTGGCGGCGCTGGTCCGCGCTCAGAGCGCCCGGGTCTCCCGGCGCTCGGTGCTCGCGGCCGGCGCGGGCTCCGCGGGTCTCGCGGCGCTGCTCGCGGCCTGCGGCACCGGCGGGACGCCGAGCGGGCAGGCGAGCGGCCCGGTGGAGGACCGCTCGGAGCAGGAGAAGCTCGTGCGCTGGGCCAACTGGACGCTCTACCTCGACTACGACGAGGAGGCGCAGAGCTACCCGACGCTCGAGCGGTTCACCGAGGAGACCGGCATCGAGGTCGACTACGCCGAGGACATCGAGGACAACGACGCCTACTACGGCAAGATCCAGGGCCAGCTGGCGAACGGGCAGGACATCGGCCAGGACCTCATCACGCTCACCGACTGGATGGCCGCCCGGCTCATCCGGCTCGGGTACACCCAGGAGCTCGACAAGGCGAACATCCCGAACGCGGCCAACCTCCTCGCGAGCCTTCAGGACGTGTCCTTCGACCCGGGTCGCGCGCACTCGCTCACGTGGCAGTCCGGCCTCGGCGGGCTGGCCTGGAACAAGGCGCAGGTGCCGAACGGCGTCCGGACCGTCTCGGACCTGTGGGCGCCCGAGCTCAAGGGCCGGGTCGAGGTCCTGTCCGAGATGCGCGACACGGTCGGCCTGATCATGCTCGACCAGGGCGTCGACGTCGCGGGGGACTGGGGCGACGACGAGTTCTTCGCGGCCCTCGACGTGCTCGAGCAGCAGATCGCCTCGGGCCAGATCCGTCAGGTCAAGGGCAACTCCTACGCGGAGGACCTGGTCTCGGGCGACGCCCTCGCCGTCATCGGCTGGTCCGGCGACATCACGGTGCTGAACTTCGAGAACGGCGAGAACTGGGAGTTCGCGCTGCCCGAGGCCGGCGGCACGCTGTGGAGCGACAACCTCATGATCCCGGTGGGCAGCCCGCACAAGGCGAACGCCGAGGCGCTCATGGACTACTACTACGACCCCGAGGTGGCCGCCGAGGTCGCGGCGTACGTCAACTACATCTGCCCGGTCGAGGGCGCGCGCGAGGCGATGGAGGCGTTCGACCCGTCGCTCGTCGACAACCCCCTCATCTTCCCGGACGACGCCACCCTGAGCCGCGCCAAGGTGTTCCGGGCGCTGAGCCCGGACGAGGAGACGACGTACAACGACGCGTTCCAGTCGGTGATCGGCAACTGATGGCGCAGCCCCTCGTGGCCGGCGCGCACGCCGACGCCGCCGGGCGTGCCGGGCCCGCCGCGTCCGGCTCGGGCGCGGACCTCGTGCTCGAGCGCGTGACCAAGGACTTCGGCGGCGTCGCGGCCGTCGACGACCTCAGCCTCACGGTGCCCGCGGGCTCGTTCTTCGCGCTGCTCGGGCCGTCGGGCTGCGGCAAGACGACGACCCTGCGCATGGTCGCGGGCCTCGAGCGGCCCACCGCGGGCCGCATCCTCATCGGGGGTGAGGACGTGACGGCCACGCGCGCGCACCAGCGGCCGGTGAACACGGTCTTCCAGTCCTACGCGCTCTTCCCGCACCTCACCGTGCTGGAGAACGTCGCGTTCGGCCTGCGGCGCCGGCGGGACGCCGACCCGGCCGGCCGCGCGCGGCAGGCCCTCGAGCTGGTCGAGCTCCCGCACCTCGCGGACCGCCGGCCGTCGCAGCTCTCGGGCGGCCAGCAGCAGCGCGTGGCGCTCGCCCGGGCGGTCGTCAACAACCCGGCCGTCCTGCTGCTCGACGAGCCGCTCGGCGCGCTCGACCTCAAGCTCCGCCGCCAGATGCAGGTGGAGCTCAAGCGCATCCAGACCGAGGTGGGCCTCACCTTCGTCCACGTCACGCACGACCAGGAGGAGGCCATGACCATGGCCGACACGGTCGCCGTGATGAACGCCGGCCGGATCGAGCAGCTGGGCAGCCCGGCCGAGCTCTACGAGATGCCGCGCACGGCCTTCGTGGCCAACTTCCTCGGCCAGTCCAACCTGCTGCGCGGCACGGTCGTCGAGGCGGGCGACGTCGTCCTCGGCGTCGACGTCGGCGGGGTGCGGGTGCGTGTCCCGGTCGAGCGCGCCGTGAGCACGTCCGGTGAGGTGCTCGTGGGCGTCCGGCCCGAGAAGCTGCACCTGCTCCGCCCCGGGGAGCCCGTGCCGGACGACTGCAACGTCGTCGGCCCCGGCCGCGTCACCGACGTGTCGTTCAGCGGCGTGAGCACCCAGTACCAGGTGCTCGTGCCCGGCCTGGGAACCCTCGGCGTCTTCGTCCAGAACCTGCTCGGCGGAGCCGCCGTCGCGCTGGGGGACGAGGTGAGCCTCGCGTGCGCGGTGCGGCACACGTTCGCGCTCGACGGCGCGCAGGACGTCGCGTCGGGCGTCGTCGACCTCGACGGCGAGCCCGCGTGAGCATCGTCAGCGCGATCGGCCACGGGCCTGGCAACGGCCCGGCCGTCGCGCCGCGCCGGCGCGCCCGCGGCGGCGCCTACCTGCTGCTCGCCCCGGGCATCGCCTACCTCGGCCTGTTCTTCGTCGTCCCCGTGCTCGCCCTCCTCGTCACGTCGCTCTACGTCCCCGTCCCCGGCGGCGAGGTCGGGCAGTTCGCGCCCGCGTTCGAGTGGCGCAACTACACCGCGGCGCTCGGCACGTACTGGCCGCAGCTCGTCCGCTCGTTCGGGTACGCGCTCGTCGCGACCCTGGCGGCGCTCGCCATCGGCTACCCCATGGCCTACGTCATCGCCGTGCGCGCCCGCGGCCGGCCGTTCCTCCAGGGCATGCTGCTCGTGCTCGTCATCGCCCCGTTCTTCACGAGCTTCATCCTCCGCACGATCGCGTGGAAGCAGATCCTCGCCGACGAGTCGTTCGTCGTCGCCGCGATCCGCGCCGTCGGCCTGCTGCCGCCGGACGGGCGCCTCACGGCGACGTCGTTCGCCGTCGTCGCGGGCCTGACCTACAACTTCCTGCCGTTCATGACCCTGCCGATCTACGCGAACCTCGAGCGGCTCGACCCGCGCATGCTCGAGGCCGGCGCGGACCTGTACGCGAACGGCCCGACGACGTTCCGCCGCGTCACCCTGCCGCTGTCGATGCCGGGCGTCGTCTCCGGCACGCTGCTGACCTTCATCCCGGCCTCGGGCGACTTCGTCAACTCGGTGCTGCTCGGCAACACGTCGACGACGATGATCGGCCAGGTCGTCGACTCGCGGTTCTTCAAGGTGAGCGACTACCCGACGGCCGCTGCGCTCTCCGTCGTGCTCATGCTCGCGATCCTCGCCCTCGTCGTCGCCTACGTGCGTCGGGCCGGCACCGAGGACCTCCTGTGAGCCGCTGGCGCCTCGGTGACGCGCTCGTCCCCGTGTTCGCCGGCGTCGCGTTCCTCTACCTGCTCGTGCCGATCGCCTACACGGTCGCGTTCTCCTTCAACGACGCCGGCCGCACCAACCTCGTCTGGCGCGGCTTCACCCTCGACAACTGGGCCAACCCCTGCGGCGCGCCCGCGGTGTGCGAGGCGTTCGTCAACTCGCTCCAGGTGGGCGCGATCGCGACGGCGGTCTCGACCGTCCTCGGCACGCTCGTGGCGATCGCCCTGGTCCGGTACCGGTTCCGCGGGCGGACGCTCGCCAACCTCCTGATCTTCCTGCCGATGTCGACGCCGGAGGTCGTGCTCGGCGCCGCGCTGCTCGCCCAGTTCCTCAGCCTGCGGGTCAACCCCGGGTTCGGCACGGTCGTCGCCGCGCACGTCATGTTCTGCATCAGCTTCGTGGTCGTCACCGTCAAGGCGCGCGTCGCGAGCCTGGACCCCCGCCTCGAGGAGGCCGCCGCCGACCTGTACGCCTCGCCGTGGCAGGCGTTCTGGCGCGTGACGTTCCCGCTGCTCGTCCCGGGCATCCTCGCCGCGGCGCTGCTCGCGTTCTCGCTGAGCTTCGACGACTTCATCATCACCAACTTCAACTCGGGCAGCTTCACGACGTTCCCCAAGTTCGTCTACGTCTCGGCGACGCGCGGCATCCCGCCGCAGGCGAACGTCATCGGCTCGGCCATGTTCGCGCTCGCGCTCGCGCTGGTCGTCGTCGTGCAGCTCGTGTCGGTCGCCCGGCGGCGCCGGCGCGCGTAGGCCCGTCCCGTCACCGCCCGGCCCGTCGGGCCGGCGTCCCCCCGGAGTGGAGCACACGTGAGCACAGCGAGCATGCGGGTCCTGGTCGTGGGCAGCGGCGGCGTCGGCGACGCGGTCGCGCGCACCGCGGCGGGGCGCGCGTTCTTCGACCGGATGGTCATGACCGACCACGACGTCGCCCGGGCCGAGCGCAGCGTCGCGGCCGCGCGCGAGCGGTCGGCCACGCCCGAGCTCGCGGACCGCTTCGTCGCGGCCCGGGTCGACGCGTCCGACGCCGACGCCGTGGCCGCGCTCGCGCGCGAGCACCGGGTCACGCACGTCCTCAACGCCGTCGACCCGCGCTTCGTCCTGCCCGTCTTCCGCGGCGCGTTCGCGGCCGGCGCGGACTACCTCGACATGGCGATGTCCCTCTCGCGGCCCCACCCGGACGAGCCCTACGCCCGCACAGGGGTCAAGCTCGGCGACGAGCAGTTCGCCGACGCCGCCCGGTGGGCCGACGCGGGACGGCTCGCGCTCGTGGGCATGGGCGTGGAGCCCGGCCTGTCCGACGTGTTCGCGCGCTACGCGTCGGACCACCTGTTCTCCTCGATCGACGAGCTCGGCACGCGGGACGGGTCGAACCTCGTGGTGCTCGACGAGGACGGGCGGCCGATGTTCGCGCCGTCGTTCTCCATCTGGACGACCATCGAGGAGTGCCTCAACCCGCCCGTGATCTGGGACGCGGCGCGGGCCGAGGCGGGCGGCGGCGTCGAGCACGGCTGGTACACCGTGCCGCCCTTCCACGAGCCCGAGGTGTTCGACTTCCCCGGCGGCATCGGACCCGTCGAGTGCGTGCACGTCGAGCACGAGGAGGTGCTGCTCATGCCGCGCTTCCTCGACGCGCGCCGCGTCACCTTCAAGTACGGGCTGGGCGAGGAGTTCATCTCCGTCCTGCGCACCCTGCACACCGTCGGCCTCGACCGGACCGCGCCGGTGACCGTCCGCGGGACGGCCCCCGACGGGACGGTCGGGCCCGTGCGCGTGAGCCCGCGCGACGTCGTCGCGGCGTGCCTGCCCGACCCCGCGACGCTCGGCGACCGCATGCGGGGGTCGACGTGCGCGGGCCTCCTCGTCACCGGTACGGGCGTCGACGGGGCCCCGCGCGAGGTCTACCTTCACCACGTGGTGGACAACGACTGGTCGATGCAGCGCTACGGCGCGCAGTGCGTCGTCTGGCAGACCGCCGTCAACCCCCTGGTCGCGCTCGAGCTGCTCGCGGACGGGCGCTGGTCCGGCGCGGGCGTCCTCGGGCCGGAGGCGTTCGACGCCGCGCCGTTCCTCGAGCTGCTCTCCGCCCCGGAGCCCGTCGGGTACGGCTCGCCCTGGGGTCTGCAGGAGAGGCCGCCGCGCCCATGAGGCCGGCGGCGCGGGAGCACAGCGACGGCACGTACCAGGTGGCCCTCAGCGACCTCGTGCGCCGCGTGCACGTCGTCGCGCTCGCCGTCGGGCTGCCGGCGCTCGTCGTGATGTTCCTGGTCCTGGGCCCGCGCGACCCCATGGTCCGCTGGGGCTACCCGCCGATCGTCGTCCTCCTCGCGACGTACGCGTGGGTGCTGCTCCGCCGCCCCGCGCGCGCGGTGACGTTCTCGCGCCTGACGCTCGTCGCGCTCGAGGCCGTGTGGGTCGCGGGGATCGCCGTCCGGGTGGGCACCGCCGACGACGTCGACGCGACGTGGCTCAGCCTGTTCCCGACGTACTTCATGGTCGTCGTGCTGTTCCTCGTGCTCGGGTTCCTCTTCTTCGGGTCGCGTGGCGCGCTCGCGAACGCGGCCGGGCTCACGGTGGGTGTCGTCGCCGCGGGCGTCGTGGCCCTGCTCGTGACCGACGGCGGCGAGCCGTACGTCCTCCCGCTGGTGCGGTTCGGCGTCGCGCTCGCGATCCTCGCCGTCTTCCTGCACGTCCTGGCGCGGGCCCAGGGCCGCCTGGCGCTCGCGATGCTCGCCGCGCAGCGGGCCGCGGAGGAGGCGCTCCAGATGCGGGACATGGCCTACCTCGACGCGCTCACCGGCATCGCCAACCGCCGTCGGCTCGTGGAGGAGCTCTCCCACCAGTCCACCCGGACGGGTCCCGCCCACCCGGTCGCCGTCGTGTACTTCGACCTCGACCGCTTCAAGCAGGTCAACGACCGCCTCGGCCACGCGGTGGGGGACGAGGTGCTGTGCCGCGTCGCGACGCTCGCCGCGAGCCTGGTCCGGCGTGACGACGTCGTCGGGCGGCTGGGCGGGGAGGAGTTCGTGGTCGTGGCTCCCGGGTCCTCGTACGAGAGCGGGCTGGGGCTCGCCGAGCGGCTGCGCGCCGCGCTGCCCGCCGAGGTCGGCCCCGACCTGGGCGTGAGCGTGACCGCGAGCTTCGGGGTGACCATGCTCCAGCCCGGCGAGACGGCGTCGTCGGTGCTCGACCGCGTCGACGGCCTCATGTACGAGGCCAAGGCCGCCGGGCGGGACCGGGTCACGGGCGCTGCGAGCTGACGCGACCGGGCCGCGGGCTCGCGCCGGTCAGACCGGGACCGGCAGCCCGAGGAGCGCGCGCTCCAGCACGTCGAGCCCGTCCCGCAGCAGGTCCTCGCCGATGACGAGCGGCGGGAGCAGGCGCACGACGTTGCCGTACGTGCCGCACGTGAGGACGAGCACGCCCTCCTGCGCGCACGCCCGCGCGACGCGCGCCGCCTCGGCCGGGTCGGGCTCGAGGGTCCCGGGGCGGACGAGCTCGATCGCGAGCATCGCGCCGCGCCCGCGGACCTCGCCGACCTGGCGCGCCCGGGTCGCGACGTCGCGGAGCCGGGACGTGACGAGCTCCTCGATCCGCCGGGCGGCCGCCGCGAGGTCGTCACGCTCGTAGGCCTCGACGGCGGCGAGCGCGGCGGCGCACGCGAGCGGGTTGCCGCCGAAGGTGCCGCCGAGCCCGCCGAGGTGGACGGCGTCCATGAGCTCGGCCCGGCCGGTGACGGCACCGAGCGGCAGGCCGCCCGCGATCCCCTTGGCCATCGCGACGAGGTCCGGGACGACGCCCTCGTGGTCGCACGCGAACATCGCGCCGGTCCGCGCGAAGCCGGTCTGGACCTCGTCGGCGACGAGGAGGACCCCGTGCTCGCGGCACCACCGCTCGAGCGCGGGCAGGAAGCCGGGCGCGGGCACGACGAACCCGCCCTCGCCCAGCACGGGCTCGACGACGACGCACGCGACCTGGTCGGCCCCGACCTGCTTCTCGAGCACGGCGACGGCGCGCGCGGCCGCCTGCTCACCCGTGATCGGGACGGGCTCGCGCAGGGGGTACGACGCCGGCACGCGGTAGACCTCGCCCGCGAACGGGCCGAAGCCCGTCTTGTAGGGCATCGCCTTCGCGGTCATGGCCATCGTGAGGTTCGTGCGCCCGTGGTACGCGTGGTCGAGCACGACGACGGCGTCGCGCCCGGTCGCGCGCCGCGCGACCTTGACCGCGTTCTCGACCGCCTCGGCACCCGAGTTGACGAGCACCGTGCGCTTGGCGTGGTCACCCGGGGTCAGCCGCGCGAGCGCCTCGCACACTGCCACGTACTCCTCGTACGGCGCGACCATGAAGCACGTGTGCGTGAAGTCGGCGGCCTGCGCGGCGACCGCGTCGACGACGCCCGGGGCGGCGTTGCCCACCGAGGTCACCGCGATGCCCGACGCGAGGTCGACGAAGCTGTTGCCGTCGACGTCGACGATCACGCCGCCGCCCGCGCGCGCGACGTAGACGGGGAGCGTGCTCGCGACGCCGGCCGCGACGGACCGCGCGCGCCGCTCGGCGAGCGCCTGCGACGCCGGTCCGGGCACCGGTCCGACCACGCGGCGCTCCTGCGGCAGGTCGGACGGGCGCAGGTGCGAGAGGTCCGGCCAGGCGGACACGGCCTGCGGCGCTGCGGATCGCGTGCTCATGGCGTGATGGTAGTGGCCACCTGCGTCGCCGCCGAGGGGCCGCGGCGACGGAAACCGTCGTCGTCCGGGCTGCTCGCGTGCGGTCGGGGGGTCGTCGGCGCGTGTCCGCCGGGGGCGCGCGGGAAGGCATGATGGGTGCGCACCACCGACGGAAGGCGTCCCATGGAGTTCGTGATCGGCCTGCTCGTGCTGCTGCTCGGGCTCCTCGTGTCGATCGCCCTGCACGAGGTGGGGCACATGGTGCCCGCCAAGCGCTTCGGCGTGCGCGTGAGCCGGTACATGGTCGGCTTCGGCCCGACGCTGTGGTCGCGCACCCGGGGCGAGACGGAGTACGGGATCAAGGCGATCCCGCTCGGCGGGTACGTCCGGCTCATCGGCATGTTCCCGCCCGCCGACGTCGTGGGTGCGCGCCCGCGGGCCGGGCGCATCGGCGAGCTCGTGACCGCGGTGCGGGAGCAGAGCGCGGAGGAGGTGCTGCCCGGCGAGGAGCACCGTGCGTTCTACCGGCTCAGCGCGCCCAAGAAGCTCGTCGTGATGCTCGGCGGGCCGTTCATGAACCTGCTCATCGCCGTGGTCCTCATGGCCGTGGTCCTCGTCGGCGTGGGCGTCCCCGGGCTCTCGACGACCGTCGGCGTCGTGGGCGACTGCGTCCGGCCGGTCACCCAGGAGGAGTGCGAGCCGGGCGACCCGCCGGTGCCCGCGCGGGCCGCGGGGCTCCAGGAGGGCGACGTGCTCGTGTCGCTCGACGGCCGGTCGATCGGCACGTGGCAGGAGTTCCAGGAGGCCGTCGCGACGTCCGACGGCTCGGCCGTGCCGCTCGTGGTGGAGCGCGACGGCGAGGAGCTCACGCTCGAGCTCGCGCCCGTGCTGGCCGACCGTCCGGTGTTCGACGACGCGACGGGCGAGATGCAGGTCGCCGACGACGGCTCCGTCGTGACGCGTGAGACGCGCTACGTCGGGCTGAGCCCGACGTCGGAGCTGCTCCGCCAGCCGTGGACGTCCGTCCCCGAGCAGGTCGGCACGCTCTTCACCTCGACCGCCCAGATCGTGCTCACGCTCCCGGCGCGGCTCTGGGACGTCGTCCAGGCCGTGCTCGGGCTCGAGGAGCGCGACGCGACGTCGGTCATCGGCGTCGTGGGCGTGGGCCGGGTCGCGGGGGAGATCGCGGCAGCCGACGCGGACCTCACGTGGCGGGTCGTGGGCATGCTCCAGGTGCTCGCCTCGCTCAACATGGCGCTCTTCGTCTTCAACCTCATCCCGCTGCTCCCGCTGGACGGCGGCCACGTCGTCGGCGCGCTGTGGGAGGGCGCCAAGCGGCAGGTCGCGCGGCTGCGCGGGCTGCCGCGGCCCGCGCCGGCCGACGTCGCGCGGATGATGCCGCTCGCGTACGGCGTGTTCGCGGTGCTCGCGGTCATGGGCGTCCTGCTGATCTACGCCGACCTCGTGGTCCCGGTGACGCTTCGCTGAGGGCGTGAGCCCGGGGCCGACGTCGCCGCCCTGGCGGGGGATACTGGGCGCGTGAGCATCCCCATCAGCCTCGGCATGCCCGAGGCACCGCCGCCCGTCCTCGCCCCGCGCCGCCCGACCCGCAAGATCAAGGTCGGGTCGCTGTACGTCGGCGGGGACGCCCCGGTGTCGGTGCAGTCGATGACGACGACGCGGACCTCGGACATCAACGCGACGCTCCAGCAGATCGCCGAGCTCACCGCGTCGGGCTGCGACATCGTCCGCGTCGCGTGCCCGACGGAGGACGACGCGGAGGCGCTGCCGATCATCGCGCGGAAGTCGCAGATCCCCGTGATCGCCGACATCCACTTCCAGCCGAAGTACGTGTTCGCGGCGATCGACGCCGGCTGCGCCGCGGTGCGCGTGAACCCGGGCAACATCCGCAAGTTCGACGACCAGGTCGGCGCGATCGCCCAGGCCGCCAAGGACGCGGGCACCTCGATCCGGATCGGCGTCAACGCCGGCTCGCTCGACAAGCGGCTGCTCGAGAAGTACGGCAAGGCGACGCCCGAGGCGCTCGTGGAGTCCGCGGTGTGGGAGGCGTCGCTCTTCGAGGAGCACGACTTCCACGAGTTCAAGATCTCCGTGAAGCACAACGACCCGGTCGTCATGGTGCGCGCCTACGAGCTGCTGTCCGAGCGGGGCGACTGGCCGCTGCACCTCGGGGTGACCGAGGCGGGCCCGGCGTTCCAGGGCACGATCAAGTCCGCGACCGCGTTCGGCGCGCTGCTGAGCAAGGGGATCGGCGACACCATCCGCGTGTCCCTCTCCGCGCCGCCCGTCGAGGAGGTCAAGGTCGGGATCCAGATCCTCCAGGCGCTCAACCTGCGGCCCCGCAAGCTCGAGATCGTCTCGTGCCCGTCGTGCGGCCGCGCGCAGGTCGACGTGTACACGCTCGCCGAGCGCGTCACCGCGGGTCTCGAGGGCCTCGAGGTCCCGCTGCGCGTCGCCGTCATGGGCTGCGTCGTCAACGGGCCCGGCGAGGCGCGCGAGGCGGACCTGGGCGTCGCCTCGGGCAACGGCAAGGGCCAGATCTTCGTCAAGGGCGAGGTGGTCAAGACCGTCCCCGAGTCGATGATCGTCGAGACGCTCATCGAGGAGGCCATGCGGATCGCGGAGACCATGGAGCCCGCCGAGGGCGGCGCGCCGGTCGTCTCCGTCTCCTGATCCGGTCGCGGCGTCGGGCCGGCGAGGACGACGCGGGCGGCGAGGGGCTCGGCGGAGGTGAGGCGTCGATGGTGCAGAATCGCGGGATGGGTCGATGGCGCACCGGGACGACGACGACGCGCGTCGTGACCGACGTCGACCTCCGGGCGGCCGCTGCGCTGTGCGCGCAGGACCCGGTCGGCTCCGTGCTCGCCGCCTCGCGCATCGAGGCCGCGCTCGCCTCCGGGAGCACGCGCGGCGGCTCCGCGGTGTGGGGCCACGAGACCGGTGGCCGGCTCACCGCGCTGTGCTGGGCCGGCGCGAACCTCGTCCCGGTGTGCGCCCCGGACGACACGGCTGCGCTGGACGCCTTCGCCGAGACGGCCCTGCGCCAGGGGCGGCGCTGCTCGTCGATCGTGGGGCCGGCCTCGGCGGTGCTCCCGCTGTGGGAGCGCCTCGAGCCCTCGTGGGGAGCCCCGCGCGAGGTCCGCGCCGAGCAGCCGTCCATGGTCATCGACCACCCCCCGCGCGTCGCGCCGGACCCGGCGGTGCGCGCGGGACGGCCGGGTGAGCTCGCCCTCCTGCTGCCCGCGTGCGTGCAGATGTTCGTCGAGGAGGTCGGCTACTCGCCGCTGCTCGGCAGCCCCGGCGCGTACGAGTCGCGCGTGCGCAGCCTGCTCGAGGAGGGGCGGTCCTTCGTCCGGGTCGACGAGGGCGCGCGGGGCCCGGAGATCGTCTTCAAGGCCGAGCTCGGGGCGGTGAGCTCGACGGTCGCGCAGGTCCAGGGCGTGTGGGTGCCCCCCGACCGCCGGCGTCAGGGCCTCGCAGCGCACGGGATGGCCGCCGTCGTCGCGCGCACGCTCGGCGCCGTGGCGCCGCTCGTCTCGCTCTACGTCAACGACTACAACACCGGCGCCCTCGCGACGTACGAGCGCGTGGGCTTCCGCCGCATCGGCACGTACGCCACGGTCCTCTTCTGACCCGCGCCCCCCGCCGCGCCCAGCCCCCGCCCCCCGCGCCCCCACCCCACCCACGCCACCGCGCCCGCCCCTGTCCAGATGCTCGGATCCGCGCGTCCGTGCAACCCGACCCGTACTCGACGTCGCCAGCTGCACGGATGCTCGAACGCTGTGCCGTGGGACGTCGGGCCCCGTGGGTGCCGGCTGCCGCGCGACCCGGGCCTGTGCGGGCTCGTGCCGTCCACAGCCCCGGGGGACCCTGGCGCCACGCGCGCGGGCGCCGCCTCAGGCTCGCCCCATGGACGTCGCACGGCTGGACCTCGACCACCTCTGCCAGGTCGCTGCGTCGACGGACGGTGTGCTGCGTCGTGCGCACCTGACGCGCTCCGGGCTGAGCACGCGCGACATCACGTGGCTCGTACGGCGGGGCGTCCTCGTGCGGCTGCAGCGGGACACGTACCGGATCCCCTCACCGGACGACCCACCTCAGGCGGACTTCCACGCCACGGTGCGTGCGGTGCGCCGCCGCAACCCGACGCGGATCCTCACGGGCGCCGCCGCGGTCGCCGAGCTGGGACTGCCCGTCTTCGGGCGCCCGTCGCGCGTCGACGTGGTGCACGACCCGCGCGGCGGCGCGTCGACGCGGAGCGTCCTGCGCACCGTCGCGCGGCCACCCGACGGGCAGCTCACCCTGTCCCGCCACGGTCCGGTGGCGACTCCCGCCCGGGCCGTGCTCGATGCTGCGCGCCTGGAGGGCGTCGTCGCGGGGGTGGTCGCCGCGGACGCCGCCCTCCGCGCGGGGGCGACCTCGCTCGACGAGCTGTCGGCCGTGGCCGCGACGATGGCGGGCCTGCGTGGCGCTGATCGCGCCCGACGGTGCGCGCTCCTCGCGCACCCCGGATCGCAGAGCCCGGGGGAGTCGTGGAGCGCCGTCGTGCTCGACGACCACCTCATCCCCGCGCCCGACCGTCAGGTCGAGGTGCGCGACGACGCCGGGCGCATCGGCGTCGTCGACTTCTCCTGGCGCGCAGCCGGCGTGGTCGGGGAGTTCGACGGTCGCGTGAAGTACGGCCGGGTGAATCCGGCGGGCCAGCCCCCCGAGGAGGTGGTCTGGCGCGAGAAGCTCCGCGAGGACCGCCTCCGGGCGACAGGTCTCGCGGTCGTGCGCTGGACGACGTCGGACCTGCGGACGCCCGGCGAGTGGGTGCGCCGGACGCGGCGCGCGCTCGGGATCTGAGCCAGGCGCCGCCCGTGCGAGCGTCTGTGCGGACCGGCGCGTCGTGTTCGGGGCGATCTGCACGGACGTGCGGATCCGAGCATCTGGACCGGGGTGGGGCTCGGTGCGGCGGGGGCGGGCGCCGCGGCGGGGGCGCGCCGGGGGGGGGGGGCAGGGGCGCGGCGGGGGCCGGCCGGGGTGAGTCAGCGGAGAAGGCGGCTCATGCGGCGGTCGGCCAGGGGCTTGCCGCCCGTCTGGCACGTGGCGCAGTACTGGAGCGACGAGTCGGCGAACGAGACCTCGCGCACGAGGTCGCCGCACACGGGGCAGGTCTCGCCGGTGCGGCCGTGCACCTGCATGCCCCGGCGCTTGGAGTCCTTGAGCTCGGCCGCGGGCCTGCCGCTGGACGCCTCGAGCGCACCGGCGAGCACCTCCCGGATCGTCGCGTGCAGCAGCGCGACGGCGTCGGCGTCGAGGGACCGGCTGAGCGCGAACGGGCTCATCCGCGCGGCGTGCAGGATCTCGTCGGAGTAGGCGTTGCCGATCCCCGCGATCTGCCGCTGGTCGCGCAGCAGGCCCTTGAGCTGCTGGTTGCGGCCGGCGAGCAGGGCCGCCAGCCGCTCGACGGTGAACTCCTCCGACATGGGCTCGACGCCGAGCGTCGCGACCATCTCGACCTGCGCCGGGTCCTCGACGACGTGCACGGCGAGGCGTTTGCGCGTGCCCGCCTCGGTGAGGTCGAAGCCCGCGCCGTCGTCGAGCCGGACGCGCAGCGCGATCGGGGACTTGCCGGGCCGCAGCGTGGTCGCGGGGACGGCGTCGTACCAGCGCACCCAGCCGGCACGGGACAGGTGCCAGAGCAGGTGCGGCCCGCCCTCGGTCGCGA
The DNA here is from genome assembly GCF_016464425.1 of Actinotalea solisilvae. GTDB lineage: Bacteria > Actinomycetota > Actinomycetes > Actinomycetales > Cellulomonadaceae > Actinotalea > Actinotalea solisilvae. Next base: position 88,865 of record NZ_JADDKQ010000010.1, on the reverse strand, counting down.
GGTCGAGCCACTTGCCGTGCCGCCCGACGCCGGCCACGGTGCGCCCCACGAGGTCGGACGGTGCGGGGGAGAACGTCTTGAGCGCGCTGATCGCCCCGACCTCGACGCCCGCGACCGTGCGCCCCTGCGCGCGCGACGTCAGGAAGCGGGCGAGGGACTCGACCTCGGGCAGCTCCGGCACAAGGTCATCGTGCCGTGTCCCTGGCCTGGACCGCAGCCCCCCGGCGGTCGGCCACCCGGCCGGACGCCGCGCCGCCCGCCACTAGGCTGGCCCGCATGCTGCTGCGGATGTCGACCCTGTTCGTGCGCACCCTGCGGGAGGACCCGGCCGACGCCGAGGTGCCGAGCCACCGCCTCCTGGTGCGGGCCGGCTACATCCGCCGCGCGGCCCCCGGCATCTACACGTGGCTGCCGCTCGGCCTGCGCGTGCTGCGCAAGGTCGAGCGCGTGGTGCGCGAGGAGATGGACGCGATCGGCGCGCAGGAGGTCCACTTCCCGGCGCTGCTGCCGCGCGAGCCCTACGAGGCGACGGGGCGGTGGACCGAGTACGGCCCGAACGTCTTCCGCCTCCAGGACCGCAAGGAGGCCGAGTACATGCTCGCGCCGACGCACGAGGAGGTCTTCACGCTCCTCGTCAAGGACCTGTACTCCTCGTACAAGGACCTGCCGCTCGCGCTCTACCAGATCCAGACCAAGTACCGCGACGAGGCCCGTCCGCGGGCAGGCATCCTGCGCGGGCGCGAGTTCGTCATGAAGGACGCGTACTCGTTCGACGTCGACGACGCCGGACTCGAGGCGTCCTACCAGCGCCAGCGCGAGGCCTACCAGCGGATCTTCGCGCGCCTCGGCATGGAGGTCGTCATCGTCTCGGCGATGTCGGGCGCCATGGGCGGGTCGCGCTCCGAGGAGTTCCTCATGCCGACGCCGATCGGCGAGGACACCTTCGTCCGCTCGGCCGGCGGCTACGCGGCGAACGTCGAGGCCGTGACGACCCCGGCGCCCGACGCGCTGCCGTACGACGGCGTCCCCGCCGCGCACGTCGAGGACACCCCGGGCACGCCCACCATCGCGACGCTGGTCGACCACGCGAACGCGCACCTGCCGCGCGCGGACCGGCCGTGGACGGCCGCCGACACCCTGAAGAACGTCGTCGTCGTGCTCGAGCACCCGGACGGGGAGCGCGAGGTCGTCGCGATCGGCCTGCCCGGCGACCGGGAGGTCGACCTCAAGCGCCTCGAGGCCGCCGTCTCGCCCGCGACCGTCGCGACCGCCGCCGACGCCGACTTCGCGCGCCACCCCGAGCTCGTCAAGGGCTACATCGGCCCGGCCGTGCTGGGCCGCGCGAACACCGGCCGCGAGGACGCCGTGCGGTACCTGCTCGACCCGCGCGTCGTCGAGGGCACGCGCTGGATCACCGGCGCGAACGCCGAGGGCCGGCACGTGTTCGACCTGGTCGCGGGCCGGGACTTCACGGGTGACGGCACCGTCGAGTCGGCCGAGGTCCGCGCGGGCGACCCGGCGCCGGACGGCTCAGGCCCGCTCGAGCTCGCGCGCGGGATCGAGATGGGCCACATCTTCGCGCTCGGCCGCAAGTACGCCGACGCGCTGGGCCTCAAGGTCCTCGACGTCAACGGCAAGGCCGTCACCGTGACCATGGGCTCGTACGGCATCGGCGTCTCGCGCGCCGTCGCCGCCCTCGCGGAGACCAACCACGACGACGCCGGCCTGGCCTGGCCCGCGTCGGTCGCGCCGGCCCACGTGCACGTCGTCGCGACGGGCAAGGACGCGGCCGTGTTCGCCGCGTGCGAGGAGCTCGCCGCCGAGCTGCACGGGCGTGGCGTGGAGGTCCTCTACGACGACCGTCCGAAGGTCTCGCCCGGCGTGAAGTTCGCGGACGCCGAGCTGCTCGGCCTGCCCGTGCTCGTCGTCGTCGGGCGCGGCCTCGCCGAGGGGACGGTCGAGGTGCGGCTGCGCCGCGGCGTCGACGCGGGCCTGCCCGCGGGTGAGCGCCCGGCGGCCGAGGCGGTGCCGGTGGCCCAGGCGGCCGACCGCGTCGCGGACCTCGTCTCTGGTCTGCTGGACGACTGACCGCACGGGCACGGTGGCGCCCAGGCGCCGCGCGCGCCCGGCGCCGCGGGTCAGCCCGCGTGCTCCGGGAGGCCCGGGAAGGCCGGGGTCTGCCCCGTGAGCGCGGTCGCGGACCGGGCCGCCGTGAGCATGGCGTCGACCAGGGGGGTGCGCTCGCCGGCGTCCGCCTGCGCGACGAGCCCGGCGTAGGAGGCGACGAGCGACACCTCGAGGGCCGCGAGCTCGGCGGCGGTCGCGGCGGGGTCGGCCGCGGCGTCGAGCACGGTCGGGGGCAGCGCGTACGCGACGCGCCGCGGGTCGCTGTCGGTGGCCGCGACCTCGGCGGCGACCGCCCACGTCTCGGCGTGCTCCCGGTGCGACCGCGCGCGGGCCGCGGCGGCGGAGCGCTCGTCGCCCACCCGCCGGGCAGCGACGACCTCCCAGGCGAACCCCAGCGCGTCCTCGGACTGGACGACGTCGGCGACGTCGGCGGGGTCCACGCCCGCGGGCAGACCCGCGAGCGGCGCGGGCTCGAGCGCGGGGCGCGACGCCGGGTCGAGGGCCGCGAGCGCCGCCACGGAGTCGGCGAGCTGCGTGCGCGCGACGGTGACCGACGCGAGCAGCCGCGCGAGGTCCCCGTCCTCGACCGCGGCCGCGTCCGCGCGCGCGCTCGCCGCGGACGAGTCGAGGAGCGCGACCAGGGCGTCCGGGGTCACCGGCGACGGCACGGTGGTCGCGGTCGGGCCGGGGGAGGCGGCGGGGTCGGGGTCGACGGTCGCGTCGGACGCGTCGGACGCGTCGGGGGCGGCTGTCGCGTCGGGGAACGCCACGTAGAGACCGCCGAGGGCGTCGAGGTGGGCGGTGCTCGCGGCGGCCACGGTGCCCGCGGCGGCCGCCAGCCCGGCCTCGGCGCCGGAGGCCGCGAGCGAGTCCGCGAGGACCTGGAGCGCGAGCGCGTCCGCGGTCGCGCGCTGGCGGACCGTCTCCACGGCGTCCGGCTCGGGCGCCTGCGGCGCGGGCGTCTCCAGCCGCAGCCCGCACCCGGCGAGGAGCACGGCGAGCCCGAGGAGCGCGACCAGCACCGACGCGGGGCGACGGGCAGGGTGGGGAGGGGCAGGACGGGGACGCATCGCGGCCGATCCTGCCACGCGCGACCCCCGCTCCGGGGCCGCCGGCGCCACCCCGGGCCGGCGAGTCGATAGGCTGGCCGCGACAAGTCCAGAGGGTCGTATCCACGTCGGGTGGCCCGCCACGACCCACGGGAGGCGAACATGGTCACGCCCACGAGCTCTGGGGCCGCACCGGCGCAGCGCGTCAGGGAGGTCGTCGAGCCGGTCGTCCGGGCGGCCGGCCTCCACCTCGAGGACGTCGTCGTCGCCCCCGCGGGCCGACGCACGGTCGTGCGCGTGGTGGTCGACCTCGACGAGGACGCCGTCGGCAGCCTCGACCTGGACACGGTCGGCGAGGTCTCGCGCGACATCTCGGCGGCCCTCGACGCCGCCGACCCGGTGCGCGGCGTCTACGTCCTGGAGGTCTCGACCCCGGGGACGGACCGCCCGCTCACCGAGCTCCGCCACGTCCGTCGTGCCCGGACGCGGGTCGTCCGGCTCACGCTGCACGACGGCTCGACGGTGCGGGGTCGCGTCGTGACGGCCGACCCGGACGGGTACGTGCTGGACCCGGTGCCCGACGGCGTCGCGGAGCGGACGACCGTCGCGCCCGCCGACGTCGCCCGCGGGCACGTCGAGGTCGAGCTGAACCGCCTGCCGGCCGAGGACACCGACGGCGCGTCCGACGCGCACGACGACGAGGAGGACGAGGACTGATGGACATCGACATGACCGCGCTGCGGCTCGTCGAGCACGAGCGGGACATCAGCCTCGACACGCTGGTCGCCGCGATCGAGCAGGCGCTGCTGTCCGCCTACCACCGGACGCCGGGCGCGCACGAGGACGCCCGCGTCGAGGTCGACCGCCGCACGGGGCACGTGACGGTCTGGGCGCGCGAGCGCCTCGAGGCCGCCGACGACGCCCCGGCCGAGCCCGACGCCGCGCCCGGCCACGAGCGCCGGTTCACGCTCGGGCCCGAGTTCGACCACACGCCGGAGGGGTTCGGCCGCGTGGCGACGTCGACGGCGCGCCAGGTGATCGTCCAGCGCCTGCGCGACGCCGAGGACGAGCAGGTGCTCGGCAGCTTCCGCGGCACCGAGGGCGAGGTGCTCGCCGGCGTCATCCAGCAGGGCCGCGACCCGCGGACGGTGCTCGTCGCGGTGCGCGGCACCGAGGCCGTCCTGCCGGCGCACGAGCAGGTGCCCACCGAGCGCTACGTGCACGGCGAGCGGCTCCGCGCGTACGTGCTCGACGTCTCGCGCGGGCTCAAGGGGCCGCAGATCACGCTCTCCCGCACCCACCCCAACCTCGTCCGCAAGCTCTTCGCGCTCGAGGTGCCCGAGGTCGCCGACGGCTCCGTCGAGATCACGGCCATCGCGCGTGAGGCCGGGCACCGCACCAAGATCGCCGTCCGGACCTCCGTGGCCGGGCTCAACGCCAAGGGCGCGTGCATCGGCCCCATGGGTGCCCGCGTGCGCGCGGTCATGGCCGAGCTGCACGGCGAGAAGATCGACATCGTCGACCACAGCGACGACCCGGCGACCTTCGTGGGCAACGCGCTGTCGCCGGCGCGCGTCGCGTCGGTCGAGGTCGTCGACCTCGCTGCCCGGTCCGCGCGCGTCGTCGTGCCGGACTACCAGCTCTCGCTGGCCATCGGCAAGGAGGGGCAGAACGCGCGGCTCGCGGCCAAGCTCACGGGGTGGCGGATCGACATCCGGTCCGACGAGGGCGGCCAGGCGGCGCCGGGCGAGGAGCCCTCGGGTCCCGGTTCGTGACCGATCGCGCTAGACTGGGCGAGGCCGGGCCACGCGACCGGCATCCCGTTCGTGCTCCAGGTCCCGACGAGGGGCCGGTGCGCACGTGCGTGGGGTGTCGGCAGCGGGGACTCCGGTCCGTCCTCCTGAGGGTGGTCCGGGACGAGGACGGCGTGCGCGCCGTGCCCGACCCGGGACGCCGCAGGCCTGGTCGGGGTGCTTGGTTGCACGCCGACCTCGCATGCCTCGACCTCGCCGAACGGCGTCGCGCTCTCCCGCGTGCCCTGCACGCCGGGCCGCTCGACACCGGTGCGGTGCGCGAGCACCTCGAGGCGCTGGCAGGCCCGTGAGCACCGCCCCGGTGGTCGCACGAGCAGGCTGCACGACCGCTGCGACGCACCACGAGCAGCACCAGAACCACGTCCGTCGTTCATCGAGAAGGAAAGCGGGTTGGAAGCCGATGGGCACCCGATGAGTACCCGGCGATGAGTACCCAGCACTAACGACGGTCCACCCTGTCCGGGCGGGCCGAGACAGGAGAGTTGTGGCAAAGGTCCGCGTCTACGAGCTCGCCAAGGAGCTCGGCGTCGAGAGCAAGGCCATCATGGCCAAGCTCAACGAGCTCGGTGAGTTCGTCCGGTCGGCTTCGTCGACCATCGAGCCGCCCGTCGTGCGCAAGCTGCGCGACGCCTACCCTGCGGGATCGCAGGAGCAGGCCCCCCGCAGGCCCGCCGCGCGCCCCGCGCCGGCGGCCCCCGCCGCCCCGTCGGCACCCGCCGCACCCGCGGCTCCGGCACCTGCCGCCTCCGCGCCGTCGGCGCCGGCGGCACCCCAGCAGCCCGCGGCCCCGGCCGTGGAGCGTCCGGCCCCCGCCGCCCCCGCGGCGCCGTCCGCCCCGGCGGCCGAGCGTCCGGCGGCGTCGGCACCGGCCCCCGGCCCGCGTCCCGCCCCGGCCGCGCCCGCCGCCCCCAGCGCACCGGCCGCCGGCCCGCGCCCCGGTGGTGCCGCGCGTCCCGGTGGCCCGCGTCCCGGGAACAACCCCTTCGCCCCGAGCCAGGGCATGCCCCGCCAGGGCGGTCGCCCCGGTGCCGGCGCGCCGCGCCCGGGCAACAACCCCTTCGCCCCGAGCCAGGGCATGCCCCGTCCCGGCGGCACCCGCGGTGAGGGCGCGGGCGAGCGTCCCGGCGGTCCCCGCCCGGCCCCGGCCGGTCCCGGCGGTCCCCGTCCCAACCCGGGCATGATGCCCGGCCGCAGCACCGTCGGCCGTCCCGGCGCCGGTGCGGGCGGCGCGGGTCGTCCGGGTGGCGGCGGTCGTCCCGGCGGCGGCGGCTTCGCCGGTCGTCCCGGCGGTCCCGGTGGCGGTGGCGCCCCCGGCGCCGGCGGCGGCTTCGCCGGTCGTCCCGGCGGTGGTGGCCGTGGCGCCGGTCGTGGCAGCACGCAGGGTGCCTTCGGGCGCGCCGGCGGGCGGCCCGTGCGCGGACGGAAGTCGAAGCGCGCGAAGCGGCAGGAGTTCGAGCAGATGCAGGCCCCCTCGCTGGGCGGCGTGCAGGTGCCCCGCGGCGACGGCAGCACGGTCGTGCGCCTGCGTCACGGCTCCTCGCTCAACGACTTCGCCGACAAGATCGACGCGAACCCCGCGAGCCTCGTCACGGTGCTGTTCCACCTCGGTGAGATGGCGACCGCGACGCAGTCGCTCGACGAGGACACGTTCGGCACGCTCGCGGCCGAGCTCGGCTACCGCATCGAGATGGTGTCGGCGGAGGAGGAGGACCGCGAGCTGCTCGGGTCCTTCGACATCGACCTCGAGGCCGAGCTGGCCGACGAGGACGACTCGCAGCTCAGCGCGCGTCCGCCGGTCGTCACCGTCATGGGCCACGTCGACCACGGAAAGACCAAGCTCCTCGACGCGATCCGCTCCGCGGACGTCGTCGCGGGCGAGGCCGGCGGCATCACCCAGCACATCGGCGCCTACCAGATCCACACCGAGCACGAGGGCGTGGACCGGGCGATCACCTTCATCGACACCCCGGGCCACGAGGCGTTCACCGCCATGCGTGCCCGTGGTGCGCAGGTCACGGACATCGCGATCCTCGTGGTCGCGGCGGACGACGGCGTGATGCCGCAGACCATCGAGGCGCTCAACCACGCGCAGGCGGCCGGCGTGCCGATCGTCGTCGCGGTCAACAAGGTGGACAAGGAGGGGGCCAACCCCGCCAAGATCCGCCAGCAGCTCACCGAGTACAACCTCGTGGCCGAGGAGTACGGCGGCGACACGATGTTCGTCGACATCTCGGCGCTGCGCCGCATGGGCATCGACGACCTCCTCGAGGCCGTCCTGCTCACGGCCGACGCCGCGCTCGACCTGCGCGCGAACGCCGACAAGGACGCACGCGGCGTGGCCGTCGAGGCCAACCTCGACAAGGGCCGCGGCGCCGTGGCGACCGTCCTCGTCCAGTCCGGCACGCTGCACGTCGGTGACGCGATCGTCGCCGGCACGGCGTACGGCCGCGTCCGGGCCATGTTCGACGAGCACGGCGAGACGCTCACCGAGGCCACGCCGGCGCGTCCGGTCATGGTCCTCGGCCTCACCTCGGTGCCCCGCGCCGGCGACACCTTCCTGGTGGCGCCGGACGACCGCACCGCGCGCCAGATCGCCGAGAAGCGCGAGGCCGCCGAGCGTGCCGCCCTCCTGGCCAAGCGCCGCAAGCGCATCAGCCTCGAGGACTTCACGCAGGCGCTCCAGCAGGGCAAGGTCGAGACCCTCAACCTCGTCCTCAAGGGCGACGTCTCGGGTGCCGTCGAGGCCCTCGAGGACGCGCTGCTCAAGATCGACGTCGGCGACGAGGTCGACCTGCGCGTCATCCACCGCGGTGTGGGTGCGGTCACGCAGAACGACGTCAACCTGGCGACGGTCGACAACGCGATCATCCTCGGCTTCAACGTCAAGTACGCCGAGCGCGTCGAGGACCTGGCCGACCGCGAGGGCGTCGACGTGCGCTTCTACTCGGTCATCTACCAGGCGATCGAGGACGTCGAGGCGGCCCTCAAGGGCATGCTCAAGCCGGAGTACGAGGAGGCCCAGCTCGGCACCGCCGAGGTGCGCGAGGTCTTCCGCTCGAGCAAGTTCGGCAACATCGCCGGCTCGCTCGTGCGCTCGGGCACGATCCGCCGCAACTCCAAGGCGCGGGTCCTGCGCGGTGGCAACGTCATCGCGGAGAACCTGTCCATCGAGTCGCTCAAGCGGTTCAAGGACGACGCGACCGAGGTCCGCGAGGGCTACGAGTGCGGTATCGGCCTCGGGTCGTTCAACGACCTCCAGGTCGACGACGTCGTCGAGACGTACGAGATGCGGGAGAAGCCGCGCTCGTAGTGGTGTCTCGTCGGGTGGGCCGCGCACCGAGGTGGTGGTGCGCGGCCTCCCGGACGGCCTCCTTCGTCGGCCGTCCCTGCCAGGCCCACCACGGTCCCCGCACCACCACCTCGGTGCGCTCCGTCGCGTCACCAGGGGCACTCGCGCGGGTCCCGGGTGACGGCTCGTGGCGCTCGGCGCCACATCGCTCCTGCGGCTCTGCCGCCTCGCTCCACCGGAGGAACTCATGGTCGACCACCCGCGGGCTCGCAAGCTCGCCGAGCGGATCCAGAAGATCGTCGCGCAGATGCTCGACACGCGCGTCAAGGACCCGCGGCTCGGGTTCGTCACCGTGACCGACGTGCGCGTCACGGGGGACCTCCAGCACGCCTCGGTGTTCTACACCGTGCTCGGCGACGAGGAGGCGCGGGCCGGGTCCGCCGCGGCGCTCGAGAGCGCCAAGGGGCTCATCCGGTCCGAGGTCGGCAAGCAGACCGGGATCCGGCTGACGCCGACGCTCGAGTTCATCGCCGACGCCGTCCCCGAGACGGCCGCGCACCTCGAGCAGGCGCTGCGCGAGGCCGCGGCCCGTGACGCCGAGGTCGCCGCGCTCGCCGCGTCCGCGCAGTACGCGGGCGACACCGACCCGTACCGCCGTCCCGCCGACGACGACGCGGCCGACGCCGACCGCGCGTCCCTCGAGGACGGCGACGAGGACGACCAGCCGGTCCGGGCCTGACGTGGCGACCGACGGCCTCGTCGTCGTCGACAAGCCCGCGGGCTGGACGAGCCACGACGTCGTCGCACGCGTGCGGCGGCTCGCGGGCACGCGCAAGGTCGGCCACGCGGGCACCCTCGACCCCATGGCCACGGGCGTGCTCGTGCTCGGCGTCGAGAAGGCCACGCGGCTGCTGACGTACGTCGTCGGGGCCGACAAGGAGTACCTCGCGACGGTCCGGCTCGGTGTCAGCACGACGACGGACGACGCCGAGGGCGAGGTCCTCACGGTCGCGGACGCCTCGGGCGTCCCGCGCGAGCGGCTCGACGCCGAGGTCGCGGCGCTCACCGGCCCGATCGAGCAGCGCCCGAGCGCCGTGAGCGCGATCAAGGTCGACGGTCAGCGCGCCTACGCGCGCGTCCGCGCGGGGGAGCAGGTCGAGCTCGCGGCGCGTCCCGTCACCGTCCACCGGTTCGACGTGCTCGACGTGCGCACGGCCGACGGCGCCGGCGTGCCCGCACTCGACGTCGACGTCCTCGTCCTGTGCTCGTCCGGCACCTACGTCCGCGCCCTCGCGCGCGACCTCGGCGCGGCACTCGGCGTCGGCGGCCACCTCACCGCGCTGCGGCGCACGCGCGTGGGCGGGTACGGGCTCGACGTCGCCCGCACCCTCGACGAGCTCGAGGGCGGCTTCGACGTCCTGCCGATGGCCGACGCCGCCCGCGCCACCTTCGCGGCACGCGAGCTCACGCCCGAGGAGACGAGCGAGCTGTCCTTCGGCCGCCGCATCGCGGCCGACCCCGCGCAGCCCGCGACGGCCGCGGCGCCCGTGGCCGCGTTCGCACCCGACGGGGGGCTCGTCGCGCTCCTGGCCGACGAGCCGTCCGGGCGCGCCCGCCCCGTCCTCGTGGTCAGGCCCGCCTGACGCGAGACCCGCGATCGCGAGCGCGGCGTCGGCCACCCGGCACGAGGGCGACGCACGCCCGGCCGGCCACCGCGCGGTCGGGCGACCCCTGCCGTCGTGGCAGGCTGTGGGCGTGCATCGCTGGACCGCCCTGAGCCAGGTACCCGCGGACTTCGGTCCCTCCGTCGTGACGATCGGCAACTTCGACGGCGTGCACCGCGGTCACCGCGGCGTGCTCGTGCGCATGGTCGCGGACGCCACGGCCACGGGCCACCACGCCGTGGCCGTGACCTTCCACCCCCATCCGGCCCAGGTGCACCGGCCGGACGAGGCGCCCGAGCTCATCACCGGGCTCGCCGACCGTCTGGAGCTGCTCGCCGAGACAGGCCTGCACGCCGTGCTCGTCGTCGAGTACACCCCCGAGTTCGCGCGCCAGACGCCCGACGACTTCGTGCGCACCTACCTCGTCGAGGGCCTGCGGGCGGGCACCGTCGTCGTCGGCCGCGACGTGCGGTTCGGGCTCGACAACTCCGGCGACCTCGCGACCATGCGCGCGCTGGGGGAGCGGTACGGGTTCGCCGTCGAGGTCATCGAGGACGTCCACGGCGTCGTCGCGCCCGACGGCGACGGGGCGCGCCGCTGGTCCTCCACCTGGGTCCGCGAGCTCCTCGCCGTCGGCGACGTCGTCGGCGCGGCCCGGATCCTCGGGCGCCCGCACCGTGTGCGCGGCACCGTGGTGCACGGGGACGCGCGCGGCCGCGAGCTCGGCTACCCGACCGCGAACCTCGCCCAGGACGCCACGGGCATGGTCCCGGCCGACGGCGTCTACGCGGGGTGGCTGCGCCGGGTCGGCTACCCCGCGGACCGGCCCGACGGCTACCTGCCCGTCGCGATCTCGGTCGGGACCAACCCGACGTTCGACGGCGTGCAGCGCCGCGTGGAGGCGCACGTCCCGGACCGCACCGACCTCGACCTCTACGACGAGGAGGTCGTCGTCGAGTTCGTGGAGCGGCTGCGCGCGACCGTGCGCTTCGACTCCGTCGAGGCGCTCGTCGTGCAGATGGAGGACGACGTCGAGCGCACGCGGCAGCGCCTGGGCGGCGGGCCGCTCGCGTCCGTGCTCGCGTCCGCGCCGGGCGCGGGTGAGCAGACGGGCGAGCAGGCAGGGCAGCGGGCAGGGGAGCGGGCCCAGGAGCCGGCGGGGCAGCGGTCGGTCGAGCGCACGGCGGACGAGGGCGTGGGCGGCTGATACCCTGGTCGGTGCCGTCAGATCGGCCGCGGACCCAGAGCGCCCGGGTGGACATGCCCCGGAGCACCGCGCAGCGAGTACACCCAGGAGAGCACGTGCCCCTCGACGCCGCCACCAAGCAGCGCATCATGACCGAGTACGCCACCACCGAGAACGACACGGGCTCCCCCGAGGTCCAGATCGCGCTCCTCACGCAGCGCATCAAGGACCTCACCGAGCACCTCAAGGAGCACAAGCACGACCACCACTCGCGTCGTGGCCTGCTGCTCCTCGTCGGCCAGCGTCGCCGTCTCCTCGGCTACCTGCAGAAGGTCGACATCAACCGCTACCGCAGCCTCATCGAGCGGCTCGGCCTGCGCCGCTGAACGTCCCGGACCAGCCCGGACCCCTCCCGGGTCCGGGCTGGTCCGGTGTCAGGCGCCGCGACCGTGCGGCGCGTGCCCCACGGCACGACCGCACCGCGCGCGCCACGGCCCTCCCGCCCTGGTGGCGGACGGGCCACGGCACCCCGCCGGGGTGACCGACAACTGAACCAGCACCGCCCGGAACCGGCGTCCGGTCCTCGGTAGTGGCTCGCGGAACCGCCCAACGGCCGTCCGCGGACCACGGTCGAAGACCGTCGCGCGAAGCCGGGATCTTCGACGAAGGAGGGCATCCCGTGGAGGGACCCGAGATCCAGTTCGCCGAGGCCGTCATCGACAACGGCCGCTTCGGCACCCGCACCGTCCGCTTCGAGACCGGCCGCCTGGCCAAGCAGGCCGCCGGCTCCGCCGTCGCCTACCTCGACGGCGACACCATGCTCCTGTCGGCCACGACGGCCGGGAAGCACCCCAAGGAGCAGTTCGACTTCTTCCCCCTGACGGTCGACGTCGAGGAGCGCCAGTACGCCGCCGGCAAGATCCCCGGCTCGTTCTTCCGTCGCGAGGGCCGCCCGTCCACCGACGCGATCCTGGCCTGCCGCCTCATCGACCGCCCGCTGCGCCCCCTGTTCGTCAAGGGCCTGCGCAACGAGGTCCAGGTCGTCGTCACGGTCATGGCGATCCACCCGGACGACTCGTACGACGTCCTCGCGATCAACGCCGCGTCGATCTCGACGCAGCTCTCCGGCCTGCCGTTCTCCGGCCCGGTCGGCGCCGTGCGCATCGCGCTCGTCGACGGCCAGTGGGTCGCCTTCCCGCGCTACTCCGAGCGCGAGCGCGCGACGTTCGACATGGTCGTCGCCGGTCGGGTCGTCGGTGACGATGTGGCCATCGCCATGATCGAGGCCGAGGCGCCCGAGAAGAGCTGGAACCTCATCAAGGACGAGGGCGGCACGGCCCCGTCGGAGGACGTCGTCGCGCAGGGCCTCGAGGCGGCGAAGCCGTTCCTCAAGGCGCTCGTCGTCGCGCAGCAGGAGCTCGCGTCGAAGGCGGCCAAGGAGGTCCAGCAGTTCCCGACGTTCCCGGACTACCAGGACGACGCCTACGCCGCCGTCGAGCAGGCCGCCGAGGCCCGCGTCTCCGAGGCGCTGACGATCGCCGACAAGCAGACCCGCGAGGGCCGCCTGGACGAGATCAAGGCCGAGGTCCTCGCCGAGCTCGGCGGGCAGTTCGAGGGTCGCGAGAAGGAGCTCTCCGCCGCGGTCCGCTCGGTGACCAAGAAGGTCATCCGCCGCCGCATCCTCACGGACGGCTTCCGCATCGACGGTCGAGGCCTGCGGGACATCCGCACGCTCTCGGCCGAGGTCGAGGTCCTGCCCCGCGTGCACGGCTCGGCGATCTTCGAGCGCGGCGAGACGCAGATCCTCGGCGTGACGACGCTCAACATGCTCCGCATGGAGCAGCAGCTCGACACGCTCTCGCCGGAGACGCGCAAGCGCTACATGCACAACTACAACTTCCCGCCGTACTCGACCGGTGAGACGGGCCGCGTGGGCTCGCCGAAGCGGCGCGAGATCGGTCACGGCGCGCTCGCCGAGCGGGCGCTCATGCCCGTGCTGCCGAGCCGCGAGGAGTTCCCCTACGCGATCCGCCAGGTCTCCGAGGCGCTGGGCTCGAACGGCTCGACGTCGATGGGCTCGGTCTGCGCCTCGACGCTGTCGCTCCTCAACGCGGGCGTCCCGCTGCGCGCGGCGGTCGCCGGCATCGCGATGGGCCTCGTGTCCGACACGGTCGACGGCGAGACCCGCTACGCGGCGCTCACCGACATCCTGGGCGCCGAGGACGCGTTCGGCGACATGGACTTCAAGGTCGCCGGCACGCGCGAGTTCGTCACCGCCATCCAGCTCGACACCAAGCTCGACGGCATCCCGGCCGACGTGCTCATCGGCGCGCTGAGCCAGGCCCGCGACGCGCGCCTGTACATCCTCGACGTCATGAACGAGGCGATCGACGCCCCGGACGAGATGTCGCCGAACGCCCCGCGCGTCATCACGGTGAAGGTCCCGGTCGACAAGATCGGCGAGGTCATCGGCCCGAAGGGCAAGATGATCAACCAGATCCAGGAGGAGACCGGCGCCGACATCTCGATCGAGGACGACGGCACGGTCTACATCGGCGCCACCGACGGTCCGTCGGCGGAGGCCGCGCGGGCGGCGATCAACGCGATCGCCAACCCGCACATGCCCGAGATCGGGGAGCGCTTCGTCGGCACGGTCGTCAAGACCACGACGTTCGGCGCGTTCATCTCGCTCTCGCCGGGCAAGGACGGGCTGCTGCACATCTCGCAGATCCGCAAGCTCGTGGGCGGCCGTCGCGTGGAGAACGTCGAGGACGTCCTCGGGGTGGGCCAGAAGGTCCAGGTCGAGATCGGCGAGATCGACCCGCGCGGCAAGCTCTCGCTCCACGCGGTGATCGAGGAGGGTGCCGGCGACGGCGCCGCCCCGGCCGCCGAGGGCGCGCAGGCCGAAGGCGCCCAGGCCTGAGGTGTCCCTCGACCTCCCGCTGACCCGCCCGGGCCTCCCGGGCAGCGACGTGACCGCCGGGCAGGACGGCGGCGCCCTCGTGCGCCGTACCGTCCTGCCCGGCGGGGTCCGGGTCCTCACCGAGTCGATGCCCGGCCTGCGCTCCGCCACGGTGGGCGCGTGGATCGGGGTCGGCTCGCGCGACGAGACGGACGGGCACCACGGCTCGACGCACTTCCTCGAGCACCTGCTCTTCAAGGGCACGGGGCGCCGGTCGGCGATGGACATCGCCGAGGCGTTCGACGCCGTCGGCGGCGAGGCGAACGCCGCCACCGGCAAGGAGCACACGTGCTACTACGCGCGCGTGCTCGACGCCGACGTGCCGATGGCCGTCGACGTCATCGCGGACATGGTCACCTCCGCGCGGATCGACCCCGAGGAGCTCGAGACCGAGCGCGGGGTGATCCTCGAGGAGCTCGCGATGAACGACGACGACCCGTCGGACGTCGTCCACGAGCAGTTCGCGGCCACCGTGCTCGGCGCGCACCCGCTGGGCCGGCCCATCGGCGGCACGCCCGGCACGATCCGCGCGGTCCCGCGCGACGCCGTGTGGGAGCACTACCGCGAGCACTACCTGCCCAGCACGCTGGTCGTCACCGCCGCGGGGGGCGTCGACCACGACGCGCTGTGCGCGCAGGTCTCGGCCGCGCTCGAGAGCGGCGGCTGGTCGCTCGACCCCGCCGCGGGCCCCGGCGCGCGCCGCGGCGCCACGGGCACGGCGGGCCTGCCGGCCGCCGGCGCGGAGCTCGTCGTGCACCGCACGACCGAGCAGGCCAACGTCATCCTCGGCACGACGAGCCTCACCGCGACCGACGACCGCCGCTTCACGCTCTCCGTGCTCAGCGCCGTGCTCGGCGGAGGCATGTCCTCGCGGCTGTTCCAGGAGATCCGGGAGCGGCGCGGGCTCGCGTACTCGGTCTACTGCTTCTCGTCGGGCCACGCGGACACGGGCGTCTTCGGCCTCTACGCGGGCTGCGCGCCCGGCAAGGTCGACGAGGTCCTCGGCCTGCTGGCCGAGGGCTGGGAGCGCCTCGCCCAGGACGGCATCACCGGCCCCGAGCTCGAGCGCAGCATCGGGCAGCTCTCGGGTGGCCTCGTCCTCGGCCTCGAGGACACGGGCTCGCGCATGAGCCGGCTCGGCAAGGCCGAGCTCGTGCACGGCGAGCTGCTCAGCCAGGAGGAGTCGCTCGAGCGCATCCGCGCGGTGACGGCCGAGGACGTGCGCGAGCTCGCCGCCGACCTCGCGTTGCGTCCCCGCTCGGTCGTCCGGGTCGGTCCGTTCGGCGCCTGAGACCCGGATAGGGTCGGCGTCGTGAGCCCTGCCGACGCCGCCGACCGTCCTGCCCTGCGCGTCGCCGTCCTCGGCGCGTCCGGCCGGATGGGCCGGGCCGCGTGCGCGGCCGTCACCGACGCCGCCGACCTCGAGCTCGTGGCGGCCCTGCACCGCTCGGACGACGTCGCCTCGCTCGTGGGTGCGCGCGCCCAGGTCGCGGTGGACTTCACGGTGCCCGCCGTCACCGAGGCGAACGTGCACGCGCTGGTCGACGCCGGCGTCCACGCGGTGGTCGGGACGACGGGGTGGGACGACGCCGCGCTCGACCGGGTGCGCGAGCACCTCGCCGAGGTCCCGGGCGTCGGCGTGCTCGTCGCGCCGAACTTCGCGCTGGGCGCCGTGCTCGCGATGGCGTTCGCGGCGCGCGCTGCCCGCTGGTTCGAGTCCGCCGAGGTCGTCGAGCTGCACCACCCGGACAAGCTGGACGCGCCCAGCGGCACCGCGGTCCACACCGCGCGCGGGATCGCCGCCGCGCGCCGCGCGGCCGGCCTCGGGCCCGTGCCGGACGCGACCGCCACGGCGCTCGACGGCGCGCGCGGGGCCGACGTCGACGGCATCCGGGTCCACGCGGTGCGCCTGCGCGGGCTCGTCGCGCACGAGGAGATCCTCCTCGGCAACCCGGGCGAGCAGCTGACCATCCGCACCGACTCGTTCGACCGGTCGTCGTTCATGCCCGGGGTGCTGCACGCCGTGCGGACCGTGCCCGGGCGACCGGGGCTGACCGTGGGCCTCGACCAGTACCTCGACCTCGGCTGATGCGCCGCTCGCTGCTCGGGGCGGTCCTCATGACCGCGCTGCTCGGGGTGTTCATGGTCGCGGTCGCCTGGCGCGGGGTCGCGCTCGTGCGCACGGGCGAGCCCGTGGCGATCGCGCTCGGCGCCGCCGTGCTCGTCCTCCCGCTGCTGGGCGCCTGGCTGCTCGTGCGCGAGTGGCGGCTCGCGGCAGCCGTCCAGCGCATGGCCGACCGCCTCGCGGCCGAGGGCCGCCTGCCCGTCGACGACCTGCCGCGCACGCCTGGTGGGCGCGTGGTGCGCGAGGCGGCCGACGCCGCGTTCGCGGGGTTCCGCGCCGAGACGGAGCGCGACCCGGACGACTGGGCGGCGTGGTTCCGGCTCGGCTTCGCCTACGACGCCGCGGGCGACCGTCGACGGGCCCGCGAGGCGCTGCGCCGGGCCGCGGCCCTCGACCGCGCGGCGTCGCGCGGCTGACCGACCGCGCCGCCCTCGTCGCGTGCCGTCAGATCTCGGCGACCCAGCGGCGCTCGACCACCGCGCGCGCCCCGCCGTCGGGGCGCACCCCGAGCTCGCGCTCCGCGCCGTCGGGGCCGAGCCCCGCCCCGCGCAGGAACTGCTCGCGGGCGTCGTCGCCGTCGAGCACCCACGTCTGCAGGTGCGTCGCGCCCGCGTCGCGCGCGATGTCGACGCACGCGGCGAGCAGCCGCGAGCCGTGCCCGCCCTGGCGCGCGTCCGGGTCGACCTCGAGCGCCACGACCTCGACGCCGCCAGAGGCGTCGGGGCCCCCGGTGGCGGCGTCGGCGGTGTCCTCGTGCGCGGCCGGGAGCGGCGCGGACGCGGCGAAGCCGACGACGCGGGGACCGTCGCACGCGACGAGCACGTGGTGCGCGCGCGAGGGGGGCGAGCTGATCGCCGCCGCCCACTGCTGCCGGACGGCCATGACGTCGAGCTGCTCGAGCACGTCGGCGCCGAGGAGGTCCGCGTGGGTCGAGCGCCACGCGCGCAGCTGGACCCGTGCGACGGCGGCCTCGTCGTCGGGCGTCGCCGGGCGCACCGACACGTCGGCCTGCTCGCGGAAGAGTGCCATCAGCGGGTCCCGGGGGCGTCGAGGTGCATCCCGGCAGCATGACCCGCCGTCGCCACGGTGTCGAACCGCGGGGACCTCGGCCGGCGGACCGCCCGGGTCCACGGCGGCGAGCCGGGGTGGGACCGCCTCACAGCGCCCGCAGGACGGCCGCGACGACCGCCGCGAGCACGACGACGACCACGAACGGCGCCCGCAGCGCGAGCGCGACGGCAGCGACGGCCAGGGCCACGAGCCGCGCGTCCACGACCACGTCCCGCCCCGAGGTGAAGGTCTGCACGGCGACGAGGGCAGCGAGCAGCGCGACCGTGACGAGGCCCGCGACGCGCGCGACCCGCGGGTCCTCGAGCCAGCGCGCGGGGAGCCGGTGCCCGAGCAGCTTGGTGGCGAAGCACACGGCGGCGGCGGCGAGGACCGCGAGCCACGTCGCGGCATGGGCGCTCACCGTGCGGCCCCCGCGCCGGTGCCCTGCTCGCGGCCGTCCGCGGCGCGGACCGGGCCGTGCAGGCGCGGACCGGGGTCGCGCCAGCCGAGCGCGACGGCGACCACCGCCGCCGCGAGCACCGGGACCCCCGCGGGCGCGACGGGCGTGAGGGCGAGCGCGACCACCGCGGCCGCGCCGGCGACCACCCGCGCCGGCCGCGTCGCGAGCCGCGGCCACACCAGCCCGAGGAACGCCGCCGCGGCCGCCGCGTCGAGCCCCCACCGCGCCGGGTCGCCCAGCACGCCCCCGACCAGCGCGCCCACGGCCGTGAAGACGTTCCAGAGCACGAAGACCCCGACCCCCGTCCACCAGAAGCCCACGCGCGCGACGTCGGGCGTGCTCTGCGCGGTCGCCACGGCGGTCGACTCGTCGATGGTCAGGTGCGCGGCGGCCGCGCGGCGCAGCCCGCGGTACCGCAGCAGCGGCGAGAGGACCGCGCCGTAGAGGGCGTTCCGGGCGCCGAGCATCGCCGCGGTCGCGACGGCCGCCCCGCCGGCCCCGCCGGCGCCGAGCACGCCGACGAAGGCGAACTGCGACCCGCCGGTGAACATGAGGACGCTCAGCGCGCACGTCTGCCAGACGTCGAGGCCGGCGGCGACGGCGAGCGCGCCGAACGAGACGCCGTAGACGCCCGTCGCGGCGGCGACCGAGAGTGCCTGGCGCACCGCGGCCCGTCGGGCGGCGTCGGCCGCGTGCGGGCCCGACCCCGCGGGGCCCGACCCTGCGGGGTCCGGGTGCGCGCCGTGCCCGTGCGCGTCGCCGTCGGGTCGTGCCGGCGTCACAGCGCGACGTACACGCTCTCGAGGTACTCCTCGATGCCCGCCTCGCCGCCCTCGCGCCCCAGGCCCGACTGCTTGACGCCCCCGAAGGGCGCGCTCGCGTCCGACACCATGCCGCGGTTGACGCCGAGCATGCCGGACTCGATGCCCTCGGCGACGCGCATGACGCGGCCGACGTCGCGCGTGTACGCGTAGGCGACGAGCCCGAACTCGGTGCTGTTCGCGAGCGCGAGCCCCTCGTCCTCGGACGCGAAGGTCACGACGGGCGCGACCGGGCCGAAGATCTCCTCGCGCACCGCGCGGGCCGCCGGGTCGACGCCCGTGAGGACGGTCGGGGCGTAGAAGTGCCCCGGCAGCGCGGTGCGGTCGGGGCGGCCGCCGCCGACCGCGACGCGCGCGCCGCCGTCGACGGCCTGGGCCACGACCTCCTCGACGCGGTCGACCGCGCGCGCCTCGATGAGCGGTCCGACGGTCGTGCCCGGACGGCTGCCCGGGCCCACGACGAGCTTCTCGAACGCGGCGGCGAGGCCCGCGCTGAACTCCTCGGCGACCGCCTCGTGGACGAGGAACCGGTTGGCGGCGACGCACGTCTGGCCCGCGTTGCGCATCTTGGCCGCGACCGCGCCCTCGACGGCCGCGGCGACGTCGGCGTCGTCGAACACGAGGAACGGCGCGTTGCCGCCCAGCTCCATCGAGGTGCGCAGGACGCCCTCGGCCGCGCCGCGCAGCAGGACCCGGCCCACCTCGGTCGAGCCCGTGAAGGACAGCTTGCGCAGCCGCGGGTCGGCCAGGAGCGGCTCGACGAGGGCCGACGACGACGACGTCGGGACGACGTTGACGACGCCCGTCGGCAGCCCGCGCTCGGCGAGGACCTCCCGGACCACCTCGGCGAACAGCGAGGTCGTCAGCGGCGTGAGGCCGGCCGGCTTGACCACGACCGTGCAGCCCGCGGCGAGGGCGGGCGCGATCTTGCGCGTCGCCATGGCGAGCGGGAAGTTCCACGGCGTGATGAGCAGCGCGGGGCCGACGCCGCGCCGGAGCACCATCTGGTGGTTCGCGCCGCTGGGTGCCGTCCGCACGACGCCGCCCACGCGCACGGCCTGCTCGGAGTACCAGCGCACGTACTCGGCGCCGTAGGCGACCTCGGCGGCCGCCTCGGCGAGCGGCTTGCCGCCCTCGGCCGTGATGACGGCCGCGAACTCGTCGGTGCGCGCGATCACGCGGTCGAAGACCGTGCGGAGCACCTCGGCGCGCTCGCGCGGGGCCGTCGCACGCCAGGCGGGGAGCGCGTCGTCCGCGGCGGCGAGCGCCGCGAGGCCGTCGTCGGGCGTGCCGTCGGCGACCTCGATCAGGACGTCGCCGGTGGCGGGGTCGTGGACCTCGAACGTCCCGCCGCCCGAGGCGGGGGACCAGTCACCGCCCACGAGCACGCCGGTGGGGACGTCCACCGGGAGGGTCTGCGACCGAGCTGCCAGGTGCACCGTCGTCATGGTCGTCAGTATGGACCCGCGCGCCGCCTACGATGACGCCATGCCGACCGTGCCGTCCGCACCGCCCGCCCAGACGTCCGTCGCCACCCCGTACGAGGACCTCCTGCGTCACGTGCTCGCGCACGGCACCCCCAAGGCGGACCGCACCGGCACGGGCACGCGCAGCGTGTTCGGCCACCAGCTGCGCTACGACCTGCGCGAGGGGTTCCCGCTGGTCACGACGAAGCGCGTGCACCTGCGCTCGGTGGTCGTCGAGCTGCTGTGGTTCCTGCGCGGCGAGTCGAACGTCGCCTGGCTGCGTGAGAACGGCGTGACGATCTGGGACGAGTGGGCGGGCGCCGACGGCGAGCTCGGGCCGGTCTACGGCGTCCAGTGGCGGTCGTGGCCCACGCCGGACGGCGGCCACGTCGACCAGGTCGCGCAGGTCGTCGAGGGCATCCGACGGGACCCCGACTCCCGGCGCCACCTCGTCTCCGCCTGGAACGTCGCGGCGATCCCCGACATGGCGCTCGCGCCGTGCCACGCGTTCTTCCAGCTGTACGTCGCCGACGGCCGCCTGTCGTGCCAGGTCTACCAGCGCAGCGCCGACCTGTTCCTGGGGGTGCCGTTCAACCTCGCGTCGTACGCGCTGCTCACCCACATGATCGCCCAGCAGACGGACCTCGAGGTGGGGGACCTCGTCTGGACCGGCGGCGACTGCCACATCTACGACAACCACGTCGAGCAGGTGACCGAGCAGCTGACGCGCGCGCCCTTCGCGCCGCCGCGCCTCGAGCTCCGGCGCGCGCCGTCGATCTTCGACTACGCCTACGACGACGTGCAGGTGGTCGGCTACCAGCACCACCCCGCCATCAAGGCCCCGGTCGCCGTCTGATGCGGGGCACGTGCTGATGGCGGCCGACCGCCGGCCGGCGTCGATCGGCCTCGTCTGGGCGCAGTCCGTCGACGGCGTCATCGGCCGCGACGGCGACATGCCGTGGTACCTGCCCGAGGACCAGGCGCACTTCCGCGAGGTCACGACCGGGAGCCCGGTGATCATGGGCCGGCGGACGTGGGACTCGCTGCCGGAGCGCTTCCGGCCGCTGCCCGGGCGGGCCAACGTCGTCCTGAGCCGGCGTACGGACCTGCGCCTCGACGGGGCCGACGTCGTGCCCGACGTCGGCTCGGCGCTCGAGCACGCCGCGGCGGCGTCGTCGCGGGTCGCGTGGGTGATCGGCGGCGAGCAGGTCTACGCCGCGTTCCTGGCGCTCGCGGACCGCGCGGAGGTCACCGAGGTGGACGTCCGCATCGAGGGGGACACGGCCGCGCCCGTGCTCGGCCCGGGCTGGCACGTCGTGTCCCGCTCGCCCGACGACGGGTGGCACGTCTCGCGCACCGGCCTGCGGTACCGCTTCTCGTCGCTCGCGCGTACCACCGAGGCGGCGCGGGACCATGGGACCGCGGAGCGGCCCACCGGCGCCGCGCTGTAGTTTGCTGCCATGGCGCCCACCCCCTCCGACCGTCCCGGGACGCCCGGGGTGACCCGGCAGCCGGAGCGGGTCGGGTCGACCGACCGGCCGTTCGGCGCCCTCCTCACCGCGATGGTGACGCCCATGACCGCCGACGGGGCCGTCGACCTCGACGCGGCGGCTCGGCTCGCGGTGCACCTCGTCGACCACGGCCACGACGGCCTCGTGCTCAACGGCACCACGGGCGAGGCGCCCACCACGCACGCACCCGAGAAGGCCGACCTGGTGCGTGCGGTCGTCGACGCGGTCGGCGACCGCGCGGTCGTCGTCGCCGGGGCGGGCTCGAACGACACCGCGCACGCCGTGCGCATGGCGGAGCAGGCCGCCGAGGCCGGTGCGCACGGCCTGCTCGTGGTCTCCCCGTACTACTCGCGCCCCTCCCAGGAGGGGGTCTACCAGCACACGGTCGCCGTCGCGGACGCCACCGACCTGCCCGTCATGCTCTACGACGTCCCGGCACGGACCGTCGTGCGGTACAGCCTCGCGACGCTCGAGCGGCTCGCGGCGCACGACCGGGTCGTGGCGGTCAAGGACGCCACGGGCGACGTCGTCGGGGCGATGCGGGCGATCGAGGCGACCGGCCTCGCGTACTACGCGGGCGACGACGCGCTCCTCCTGCCGTTCCTCGCGGTGGGTGGCGTCGGGCTCGTGAGCATGGCGGCGCACCTCGTGGGCGACGAGCTCGCCGCGGTCATCCGCGCGGCCGACGCGGGCGACCTCGCGACCGCCCGCGCGACGTTCCTCGAGGCGATGCCGATGATCGACCTCGTCTGCGGCAGCGGCAACGGCGCGCTGCGGTCCAAGCTCACGCTGGCGCTGCTCGGGCTCATCCCGACCGCGACCATGCGCCTTCCCCAGGCCGCGGCCGACGCCGAGGAGGTCGCCCAGGTCCGGACGGCCCTCGTCGCGGCCGGCCGACTCGACTGACCCGGAGGTCCGATGTCCCACCCCCACCCCGAGCTCGGCGCACCGCCCGCCCTGCCCGACGGCGCGCTGCGCATCGTCGCCCTCGGCGGCCTCGGCGAGATCGGCCGCAACATGGCGGTGCTCGAGTACGGCGGTCGGCTGCTCGTCATCGACTGCGGCGTGCTGTTCCCCGAGGACCACCAGCCGGGCGTCGACCTCATCCTCCCGGACTTCGACTACATCGCGGACCGGCTCGCGGACATCGACGCCGTGGTGCTCACGCACGGGCACGAGGACCACATCGGAGCGGTGCCGTACCTCCTGCGCCTGCGGCCCGACATCCCGCTGGTCGGCTCGCAGCTCACGCTCGCGTTCGTCGAGGCGAAGCTCAAGGAGCACCGCATCACGCCCGTGACGCTCGCGGTCAAGGAAGGCCAGGTCGAGCAGCTCGGCGCGTTCGAGTGCGAGTTCGTCGCGGTGAACCACTCCATCCCCGACGCGCTCGCGGTCGCGGTGCGCACGGGCGCCGGCCTCGTGCTCCACACCGGCGACTTCAAGATGGACCAGCTGCCGCTCGACGGGCGGATCACCGACCTGCGCGCCTTCGCGCGGCTCGGCGAGGAGGGCGTCGACCTCTTCATGGTCGACTCGACCAACGCCGAGGTGCCGGGCTTCACGACGCACGAGCGGGACATCGGCCCGGTGCTCGACCAGGTGTTCGCGGGCGCCGAGCAGCGCGTCATCGTGGCGTCGTTCGCGTCGCACGTGCACCGCGTCCAGCAGGTGCTCGACGCGGCCCACGCGCACGGCCGCAAGGTCGCGCTCGTCGGGCGCTCGATGGTGCGCAACATGGGCATCGCGGCGGACCTGGGCTACCTCACGGTGCCGCCGGACACGCTCGTCGACGTCAAGGCGGTCGACGACCTGCCGCCGGACGAGGTCGTGCTCATGTGCACCGGGTCGCAGGGCGAGCCGATGGCGGCCCTGTCGCGCATGGCGAACCGTGACCACCGCGTCCTCGTCGGTCACGGCGACACCGTGGTGCTCGCGTCCTCGCTCATCCCGGGCAACGAGAACGCGGTCTTCCGCGTCATCAACGGGCTCATGCGGCTCGGGGCGAAGGTCGTGCACCAGGGCAACGCTCGCGTGCACGTCTCGGGCCACGCGAGCGCCGGCGAGCTCATGTACTGCTACAACGTGCTGCGACCGCGCAACGTCATGCCGGTGCACGGCGAGGTCCGCCACCTCGTCGCCAACGCGTCGATCGCGGTCCGGACCGGCGTGCCGGCGGACCGGGTGGTCCTCGCCGAGGACGGCGTGGTCGTCGACCTCGTCGACGGGCGGGCGAGCGTCGTCGGCGCCGTCCCGTGCGGGTACGTCTACGTCGACGGCTCGAGCGTCGGGACGATCACGGACGCCGAGCTCAAGGACCGGCGCATCCTCGGCGAGGAGGGCTTCATCTCGATCTTCGCGGTGGTCGACTCGGCGACCGGCAAGGTCATCGCGGGGCCGCAGATCCACGCGCGGGGCTTCGCCGAGGACGACGCGGTCTTCCAGACGATCCAGCCCGAGGTCGCCAAGGCGCTCGAGGACGCGACCTCGAGCGGCACGATCGACACGCACCAGCTCCAGCAGGTGGTGCGGCGGGTCGTCGGTCGGTGGGTGTCGGGCCGGCTGCGCCGCCGCCCCATGATCATCCCGGTGGTCGTCGAGGCGTGACGCCGTCGCTCGCCGGCCCGGGACCCGGGTCGGTGAGCGCGAGCTCGCCGGGCGCGACCGCGCCCTCGCCCGGTGCCGCGGCGTTCACGGGCGCGGGCGCCGCGTCGGCGCGCGGGCGGACCGACCTGCGCCGCACCGAGGCCGCCGCCGAGCCGCCGACGATGAGCAGCGTCGCGAGCCCGACCGTCGCGTCGAGCCGCTCGTCGAGCACGAGCGCGCCGAGCGAGACGGCGACGAGCGGGTTGAGGTAGGCCACCAGGGTCGAGCGCGGGCCGCCCACCTCCGAGATGAGGCGGAAGAACAGCAGGAACGCGACGGCCGTGCAGACGAGCCCGAGCGCCGCGAGGGAGCCGACCGCGGCGGGGCTCGGGAGGGGCTGCGGCCCCTCGAGCAGGACGACCGGCGCGTAGACGAGGGCCGCGAGGCCGAGGCACGCCGTCGTGAGGACCGTCGCGGGGACGCCCTGGAGGCTCCGCTCCGCGACGACCGGCGCGATCGCGTACCCGAGGGCGCCCAGCACGACCTCGGTCACGGGCCACGCGTGTCCCGACGCGAGGCCGGGGCCCGTGAGGACGCCGACGCCCGCGAGGCCGACGAGCAGGCCGGCCCAGCGGACGCCCGCGACGGGCGCACGGTCCCCGGCGACGCGCCCCACGACGACCGCGAGGACCGGCACCGTCGCGACGAGCAGCCCCGTCGTCGAGCTGTCGAGCGTGCGTTCGGCGTCCGAGAAGAGCATCCACGGGCCGACGACCTCGAGGGCCGCGAAGAGCGCGAGCGCGCGCCAGCGTCCCCGGAGCGCGCCGAACCCCGCACCCCGCAGGGCGAACGGGAGGAGCACCAGGGCTCCGACCGTCGTGCGGGCGAGCACGACGGTCGCGGGGGAGACCTCGGCCACGGCCACCTTGATGAGCAGGTACGGCACGCCCCAGATGACGCCGAGGAGGCCGAGCAGCAGCCAGCCGCGCCGCGTCATGCGGCCCGCCCGCCGAGCTCGACGCCCCGGAAGGCCGCGAGGCGCTCGGCCTCGGTGTCCACGGCGCGCTCGACCTTCGCGGTCCAGGGCACCCACGGCGTCACCTGCACCCGCAGGCGACGGCCCGCGGCGCGCGGGCGCCAGAGGCCGACGACCTCGCCGTCGAGCACGACGGCGCCCGGACGACCCAGCACGGGCCACAGCGCCGACCGGGCGGCCGGGTCCGGGACGACGAGCTCGCGGTCCCGGCCCTGGAGCAGCAGGTCGAACGGACCGAGCAGCCGGACCGTGCCCGAGGAGCCCGAGGAGCCTGAGGAGCCCGAGGCCTCCGCGAGCGAGGCGTCGTCCTCGGCGAGCGCCCACCGGCGCTCGCCCTCGACCTCGACCTCGACGAGCTCGTCGGCGAGGTCGGACCAGCGCCGCGCGACGTCCGCGGCGGGCGCGTCGAGGTACGCGGCGACGTCGCCGGGCCGGGCGGGGCCGAGGAGGCGCAGGTACGCCCGCACCACGTCGAGGTGGACGGGGACGTCGCGCTCCGCGGGCGGCGTGGCGACCGTCGCCGCGAACGCGTCGAGGTGGTCGGCGGGCCACGACGGCACGGGCACGAGCACGGGGGGAGAGGTCCCGGGCTCGAGCTCGAGCCCGGCGTGGAGCGCCGCGAGCCGGAACGGCATCTCGTACACGTGCGTCGCCCGGCAGGCCCCGCACCAGCGCACGTACGGCTCGTCGACGGCCGCGGTGAGCCGGCCCGACATGTCTCCCTTGACCGTCGGCCCCACGACGATCTGCCGCATCGCCCGCGCGACGACGACGATCGCCGTGGTCACGTCGATGCCCGCGGCGACGAGCGGCTTGGCGGCGTCGTGCACCCGGCGGCGCGCGTCCGCCTCGGACAGGGGCGCGGTGGCCCGCGCGACCGCCGCGAGCTCCTCGCGGCGGTAGAGGTGGGGCGCGCCGCGCACGGTCCACGCGAGCGCGAGGCCGGGCGCGGCCGTCGTCGCGTCGACGGGCGCCCCGCGGAGCGCGAGCGCCCACAGCGCGCCGTCGGGTCCCGTGTCCTGGACGCCGAGGTCGAGCACGGGCACCTGGGTGGGCCACGTGGCGCCGTCGAGGCTCCCGGGCGCCCGGTCCAGGCCCTGCGCGGTGAAGCGCCACCGCAGCACGTCCCTCCGCGTCAGCGTCCGGGCCGCCGGGCCGCGCGCACCCCTGCCGCGAGCGCCCGTCTCCCGGGTGCCGGCCCGTGCGCTCGTCGCGCTGCGTGTGCTCGTCGCAGCGGTGCTGCGCGTGCTCGTCGCCGCGTCGCTCCGTGTGCTCGTGGTCCGTGCGCTCGTGGTCCCTGTGCTTCGCATGCTCCGGTGCCCCCACCCTGTCTCGGCGCTGTCTCGGCGCTGTCTCGGCGCGCCGACGTCGCCCAGGAGCAGCGTGCCACCGCCCACCGACACGAGGCGGTGTCAGGCGGACGGCGTCCGGCCCGCGAGAGTGGCGGCCGGCCCCGCGGGGCCGAGGACCGCCGCGCCCGAGGCGCGGAGCGCGGCCACGTAGCGCCGCTCGCGCTCGGCCGGGCCGCCGGGCAGCAGGCCGGCCAGCTCGAGCGCGACGAGCCCGTGGACGTGTCCCCACAGCACGAGCGCCGCCTCCGTCGCGTCCGCGGCGGGCCGTTGCGGACGGGGGTCCCGGAGCACCCGGTCGACCGCGGCGCGCAGCACGCCGAAGGTGGCGCGGCCGGCCGGCGCCACCGCTCCGTCGTCGTCCCCGTCCTCGGTCCCGACAGCGCCCGCGGGGCCGACCGGGACTGCCGGGCCCGTCACGGGCCGGTCGAACATCACGCGGTAGAAGTGCGGGTCCGCGAGCGCGCTGCTCCGGTACGCGACGCCGAGCGTGAGCAGGTCCGCGGCCGCGTCGTCCGACGTGGCGGCCCGCGCGAGGTGGTCGGCGAACCGGCGGAACGCCTCGGCGACCACCGCCTCGAGCAGGTCGTCTCGGCTGCCGAACAGCGCGTAGACCGCCGACGGCGAGGTCCCTGCCCGGCGGGCGACGTCGCGCAGCGTGACGGCGCCCGCCCCGCCGGTCGAGATCACCTCCGAGGTGACCTCGAGCAGCCGGACGCGCAGGGCGTCGTCGTGGGTC
The DNA here is from genome assembly GCF_016464425.1 of Actinotalea solisilvae. GTDB lineage: Bacteria > Actinomycetota > Actinomycetes > Actinomycetales > Cellulomonadaceae > Actinotalea > Actinotalea solisilvae. The sequence continues at coordinate 61,634 of NZ_JADDKQ010000010.1, read as the reverse complement.
CGGGGGCGGGGCACGCGCCGATCCTACGCACTTGACCGGCACTCAGGAACGCTGTTCTATAACAACGTTCGCATTCGACCCGAGGAGACCCGATGCTCGAGCTCAGCGCCGCCGCCGCGACCACCGCAGGGGTCGTCCTGCTCAGCGTCGTCGCCATCGAGTCCGGCGGCGCCTTCCTGGTGCGCGTGGTCACCGGGGGAGTGCCCGTCACGCCGTTCCAGACGAGCTTCTTCCGGGCCGGCCACGCCCACGCGGGCGTCCTCGTCACGCTCGGCCTCGTCTGCCTGATCCTGGGCGAGGCCACGGACCTCGCGGGCCTCTGGCGCTGGCTGGGGCAGACGGGGGTGCTCCTCGCGGCGGTCGTCATGCCCGCCGGGTTCTTCTTCTCGGCCATGGGGGTCGGACGCGAGCGGCCGAGCCGCTGGGTCGTGCTGCTGCCCGTGGGCGCCGTGCTGCTCGCGGCGGGCGTGGTGACCCTCGGGGTCGGGCTCCTGGCGCTCTGACGGGAGGTGCCCGGACGCCCGGCGACACCGGCGCCAGCCTCCCGGGCCGGGTCGGGGGCGGGAGGTACGTTGGGGATCATGGCCACCCGCACGTCCGCGCCCCGCACCACGCCCAGCCGCTCCGGCCGGGCGTCGGTGGACGGCGGCGGCGGACGCCAGGGGTCCGGCCAGGGACGCTCCGGCCGGACGCCCCCGCCCGCCCCGAGGCCGCGCTCGCTGCCGGTCCGCATGGTGCGTGGCGCGTGGATGGGCAGCGCCCACCTCGTCGGCGGGACCGCGCGCCGGATCGGCCAGGGCGCGCGCGACCTCGACCCGGCGCACCGCCGCGACGGCCTCGCCTTCGCGCTCGTCGGCCTCGCGGTCGTCGTCGCCGCGCGGGAGTGGTGGGGCCTGGCCGGCGCCGCGGGCGACGGCGTGCACGCGGTCGTGGCGGGCACGTTCGGCGTCGTCGGCGTCGCGGTCCCGGTGCTGCTGCTCGCCGCCGCCGTCCGGCTCATGCGGCACCCCGAGCGCGTCGAGGCGAACGGTCGGATGGGGATCGGCCTCGGCGCGATCCTCCTCACCGTGTGCGGCCTCGTGCACCTCGCGAACGACCTGCCGTCCCCGCGCGACGGCTTCGGGCCCGTGCGGGACGCGGGCGGCGTGATCGGCTACCTCGTCGCGACGCCCCTCGAGCACCTCGTGACGGCGTGGGTCACCGTCCCGCTCCTGCTCCTCCTCGGCTTCTTCGGGCTGCTCGTGCTCACGGCGACGCCGGTCCACCTCATCGGCACGCGGCTCCGCGCCGCGTACACCTGGCTCACGGGCGGCCACCGGCACGACGAGGACACCGACGAGGACCTCGCGCAGATGCCGACGCTCGCCGAGCAGCAGGAGGCGGCGGCGCCGAAGCGGCGTCGCCTCGGGCGCTCGCGCACGCCGCGGGCGGACCACGCCGAGACGCCCGAGATCGGCGCGTACGCGGGCGACGAGGCGTTCGAGTCCGCGGCGCTCACCGAGGCCGCACGGGTCGAGGCCGAGGCCGAGGCCGCCGCGCTCGCCCTGGGCGCGTCCGACGACGTCGCGACGACGGCCCTCCCGGTGGGCGCGGGTGTCGCAGCGAGCGCGTCGACCGAGCTCGTCGCCCCGCCGACCTCGGCCCTGCCGCGCGGCGAGCAGCCCATGCTCGAGGGCGACGTGGTCTACACGCTCCCGTCCGAGGAGATCCTCGCGCGCGGCATGCCGCACAAGGTCCGGTCGGCCGCGAACGACCGCGTCGTCGAGGCGCTCACGACCGTGCTCGAGCAGTTCGACGTCGACGCGCAGGTCAGCGGCTTCAGCCGCGGGCCCACCGTCACGCGGTACGAGCTCGAGCTGGGCCCGGGCGTCAAGGTCGAGCGGGTCACGGCGCTGAGCCGCAACATCTCCTACGCGGTCGCCAGCGCGGACGTGCGCATCCTCTCGCCCATCCCCGGCAAGTCGGCGATCGGCATCGAGATCCCCAACGCCGACCGCGAGACCGTGTCGCTCGGCGACGTGCTGCGCTCGTCCGCCGCGCGACGCAGCGAGCACCCCATGGTCATCGGCGTCGGCAAGGACGTCGAGGGCGGGTACGTCGTCGCCAACCTCGCGAAGATGCCCCACCTGCTCGTCGCCGGCGCCACCGGCGCGGGCAAGTCGTCGTTCGTCAACTCGATGATCACGTCGGTGCTCATGCGCTCGACGCCCGACGAGGTCCGGATGATCCTCGTCGACCCCAAGCGGGTCGAGCTCACCCTGTACGAGAACATCCCGCACCTCATCACGCCGATCATCACCAACCCGAAGAAGGCGGCCGAGGCGCTCGAGTGGGTGGTCCGCGAGATGGAGTCGCGCTACGACGACCTCGCGATGTTCGGCTACAAGCACATCGACGACTTCAACGCGGGCGTGCGCTCGGGCAAGGTCAAGCCTCTGCCGGGCAGCGAGCGCAAGATCGCGCCCTACCCCTACCTGCTCGTCGTCGTCGACGAGCTCGCCGACCTCATGATGGTCGCGCCGCGGGACGTCGAGGCGTCGATCCAGCGCATCACGCAGCTCGCCCGCGCGGCGGGCATCCACCTCGTCCTCGCGACGCAGCGGCCCAGCGTCGACGTCGTCACCGGGCTCATCAAGGCCAACGTGCCGTCGCGGCTCGCCTTCGCGACGTCGTCGCTCACGGACTCGCGCGTCGTGCTCGACCAGCCGGGCGCCGAGAAGCTCATCGGCCAGGGCGACGCGCTCTTCCTGCCCATGGGCGCGGCCAAGCCGATGCGCGTCCAGGGGGCCTGGGTCTCCGAGAGCGAGATCCACGCCGTCGTCGAGCACGTCAAGACCCAGCTCAAGCCCGTCTACCGCGAGGACGTCGCCGTCACCGTGGCGAAGAAGCAGGTGGACGAGGACATCGGCGACGACCTCGACCTCCTCCTGCAGGCGGCCGAGCTCGTGGTCACCACGCAGTTCGGGTCGACGTCGATGCTCCAGCGCAAGCTGCGCGTCGGCTTCGCGAAGGCCGGGCGGCTCATGGACCTGCTCGAGTCGCGCGAGGTCGTCGGGCCGTCCGAGGGGTCGAAGGCCCGCGAGGTGCTGGTCCAGCCGGACGACCTGCCCGCGACGCTCGCGCTGCTGCGCGGGGAGCCCGCGGACGAGGCCGGCGACGTCTACGACCAGACCGAGGGCGACGACGACGACGAGGACGCCTGGAGCCTCACCGACCGCGCCTGACCGCCCGCCGCGGCACCGGCCGCGGCCCCCCGGCCCCGCCCGTCAGGGGGTCGGCGCCGGCCGCATGACGACGACGGGCGCGGGGCCGGTCGGCGTCGGCGCGACGGTGCGCTCCGGGGCCTCCGCCCCGACCACCTCGACGACGCGCGCACGCCGGGTCGCGAGAGTGGCCGCGTCGAGCGTCCCCGCACCCTGGCCGGCGGCCACCGCGGCCGACGCCGGCAGCACCCGGTGCCCGCCGAAGCGGTCGACCGTCACGGCCGTCCAGTCCACGCCGACGACGCTCGCCGGCCCGTCGGCGGGCTGGCGGACGGTCGCGGTGAGCAGCAGGCCCGAGTCGGTCCGGGGGGTGCAGCAGTCGCCGTCCTGGTTGGAGACGAGGTTGCCGAGGCCGTACGCGACCCACATGCCCTCGCCGCGCGGACCGCCGGGCAGCCGGGCGATCGTCTGGGGCACGTGGGCGTGGTGCCCGATGACGAGGTCGACGACCCCCGACGCGGCGAGCTCGGCGGCGAGAGCCGTCTGCTCGGGCGTCGGCTCGGAGACGTACTCGACGCAGCAGTGGATGCTCGCGAGCACGAGGTCGGCACCCGCGGCCCGCGCGGCGCTCGCCTGGGCGACGATCGACGCCGTGTCGAGGAGCGTCACCGTCCAGGGCGCGTCGGCCGGGACCGGGACGCCGTTGGTGCCGTAGGTCGCCGCGAGGTGGGCGACGCGGACGGTCCGGCCCTCGCGCACGACGTCGTACAGCTGCGGCGCCGCGGCCTCCTCGGGCGTCCGTGCGGTGCCGACGTGGCCGAGCCCCGCGGCGTCCAGCGCCTCGAGGGTCGCCGCGACGCCCGCCACGCCGCGGTCGACGCTGTGGTTCGAGGCGGTCGAGCACCCGTCCCAGCCTCCCGCCGCGAGGGACGCGGCGATCTGCGGGGGAGCGCCGAAGAGGGGGTAACCCGAGGGCGTCGCGCCGGCCGGGTGCACGGGGACCTCGAGGTGGCACAGGGCCAGGTCGGCGCCGGCGACCCACGGCTCGACCGGTGCCAGCAGCGGCCGGAAGTCGTAGCCGTCCGGCGTGCGGGCGGACGCCATGACGGGCTCGTGCAGCAGGACGTCGCCCGCGGCGAGGACGGTGAAGGACACGTCCGGGGGCGGCGTGGGCGTCGGGCTCGGCGTGGGCGTCGGGCGGGGCGTCGGGTCCTCCGCGGCCGAGGGCGACGGCGCGGCGCCGGGGGTCCCCCCGGGGCGCTCCGCGAGCCCGGCGAGCGCGGGGACGGGCACGACGCCGGTCACGGCGAGCCCGAGGGCGAGGACCGCGGCGACGCCGAGAGCGGCCAGCACGGCCCGCGCGGGCCCGGCCGCCCGGCCGGCCGGTCGGTGGCGGCGCGGCGGGCGGTCCGGGGGCGTCACGGGCCCTCACGGTAGTGCCCGGCGCGGGCGCACGGGACCGGTTCCCGCGCGCACGTCCGGCGGCGGTCCTCGGCACGCCGACCGCGCGCCTGCCGCCGCGCGGGGGCGCCGCCCGCCGTAGGGTGAGGGCGTGGTTCGAGCGCGCGGGGGCATCAACCTGGCCAACGGGGTGACCGTCGCCAGGATCCTCCTCGCCCCCCTCGTGCTCGTCGCCCTGCTGCTGGACTCCGGCGGCGGGGGCTGGCGCTGGGTCGCGGCCGGCCTGTTCGCGCTCGCCGCGGGCACGGACCGGCTCGACGGGTGGCTCGCGCGCCGCCTCGACCAGGTGACCGACTGGGGCAAGCTCATGGACCCCATCGCGGACAAGCTGCTCATCGGCGGGGCGCTCGTGACCCTCTCCGCGCTCGGCGACCTGCCCTGGTGGGTGACCGTGGTCGTCCTCGTGCGGGAGCTGGGCATCACCGCGATGCGCATGGCCGTGCTGCGCTACGTCGTCATCCCCGCCTCGGCGGGCGGCAAGCTCAAGACGGTGCTCCAGTCCGTCGGCATCGGCCTGTTCGTGCTGCCCCTCGACCAGCTCCCCGACGCGGTGCGCGTCGTCGCCTGGGTCGTGCTCCTGGCCGCCGTCGTCGTCACCGTCGTGACCGGCGTGGACTACCTGCGGCGCGGCTGGGAGATCCGCCGGGCCGCAGCATGAGCGCCGGCGTCGACGGGTCCCCGGCGGCCGCGCTGGTCGCGCGGCTCACCGCGACGGGGGCGACGCTCGCCGTCGCCGAGTCGCTCACGGGCGGTGCCCTCGCGGCCGCCGTCGTCGACGTGCCCGGGGCGTCCCGGTGCTTCCGCGGGGGCGTCGTGGCGTACGCGACGGACCTCAAGGCGGCGCTCCTCGGCGTGGCGCCGGACCTGCTCGCCCGGGTCGGCGCCGTCCACCCGGAGGTCGCGGCGGCGATGGCCGAGGGTGTGCGCGCCCGGCTCGGGGCCACCTACGGCCTCGCGACCACCGGGGTCGCCGGCCCGGACCCGCAGGACGGGCACGCCCCGGGCACCGTCTTCGTGGCCGTCGCCGGGCCGTCCGGGACGGACGTCGCGAGCCCGCCCCCGCCGGTCCCCGGCGGGCGCGCCGCCGTGCGGTCCGGGGCGCGCGACGCGGCGCTCGCGCTGGCGCTGCGCCGCGTGGGTGACGACGACGACGGCCCGGCCTGAGGCGGGCGCCCCGCACTCGGCCGCGGCGCCCGGACGACGCCCGCGTGGCGCCCCCCGCCCCCCGCCGGGTCCCGGACGCGACGTCGTGCCTGGTCACGGACGGCCCGGAGCGCCGCCGACGGTGCACGGGGACGGCACGTCAGCGGGCCGTGACGACGCGGGGAACAGCCGGGGGTGCCCCGACGTTGAACCGGTCGTGACGACGAACCGGGCGCAGCAGGGCCACCGCCGTGAACCTGTCCGCCCCGCGGGGTACGGTAGGACCTCCTCGGCCGGGGTCCGGCCGGGCGGACGCAGCACGACACCGGTGGTGCCGGTGCCGCCACACACGGAGGGAGGTCGTCCGATGGTCGTCCTTCGACGCGAGATCGGAGACGTGCTCCGTGGTGCCCGCCAGCGCCAGGGCCGCACGCTGCGCGAGGTCAGCTCTGCCGCGCGCGTGTCCCTCGGCTACCTCAGCGAGGTCGAGCGCGGGCAGAAGGAGGCCTCCTCGGAGCTCCTCGGCTCGATCTGCGACGCGCTCGACGTGCCGCTGTCGCTCGTGCTGCGCGAGGTGAGCGACCGCGTCGCCGTCGCCGAGGGCCTGACGATCCCCGACACGGTGCCCGTCGACCTCACGTCCTGCCTCCGCGACCCGCGCAGCGGCTCGTGGTCGGCGCGGGGCGAGCTCGCTCCCGTCGGCTGAGCGCCGCAGCAGTCATCCACCGCAGCCCCGGGCCACTGGCCCGGGGCTGCGGTGCGTCTCGGCCCGGGGCGGCGGCTGCGCTGCGGCGCGGGACCCCGCGATCAGGCGCGCGGCCCGATCGCCTGGCCGCGCGGGCGCCACAGGCCCGGCTCGGGCGCACCGGGCGGCGCCGGCTGGCACGTCGGGCAGAAGAACGCGGGCCGCTCGGTCGGCGGCCTGCGCACGGTCCCGACGTCGATCGTCGTCCCGCACCGGCGGCAGGGGCGCCCGTGGCGCGCGTGCACCCAGCTGGTCAGCCCGCGGCCGGAGTCGCCCGTGCTCGTGGGGAGGTCCGCGGCGACGCTGCGCTCCATGAGCGTGCGGGCGGTCATGACGAGGGTCGCCGGGTCGGCGACCTCGTCCGCGGGCGTCCAGGGCCACGTGCGGCGCGCGTAGAGGGACTCGGACATCCAGACGGTGCCGAGCCCCGCGAGCACCGTCTGGTCGAGCAGGACCTCGCCGACCGGGGTCGCGCCGCGCTCGGCGTACCGGCGCAGCGCCTCCGGCAGGCCCGCGGTGGGGAAGTCCGGCGCCAGGACGTCGGGGCCCAGGTGCCCGACGAGCGTCCGCTCGTCGCGCGTGGGGACGACGTGCAGCATCCCGAGGCGGTCGCCGATCGCGGTCCAGCGCTCGGTCGCCAGCACGGCGCGGACGAACGCCCCCCGACCGCCCGCCCCCGCGGTCCCCGTCCGGGCGAGGCGCCAGGTGCCCTCCATCCGCAGGTGCGTGTGCAGCGTGCGGCCGTCGTCGAGGCGCATGAGCAGGTGCTTGCCGTACGAGTGCACGTCGAGGACCGTCCGGCCCACGAGGTCGACGCCCGCCGCGTCCGGCCAGCGCAGCTCCGCGCGCACGAGGGGGCCGTCGGTGAGCGCCGCCCCGAGGCGCAGCGCGGCGCGGCGGACGATGTCGCCCTCGGGCATCAGCGCCGCCCGGGGTCGAGCCGCAGCCCCCGCGGCGTCGTCCCGAAGCCCGCCTGCGCGAGGGCGGCGGCGAGCGGCGTCGCCAGGGCCGCGCGGTCGAGCAGGTCGGCGCCGTCGGCGCGCTGGAGCGTGAGGCGGCCGAGCCGGCCGTCCTGCGCGGCCCCGGCGAGCGCGCGCGCCGCGCGCGCGAGGGTGCCGGGGTCGGTCGTGAACGAGAGCAGGGTCCGGCCGCCCCGCTCGAGGTAGAGCACGAGCGCACCCTCGACGAGGACGACGACCGAGCCCGCCTTCCGCCCCGGTCGGTGCCGTCCCTCGGCGCCGTCGGCGGGCGGGGCGGGCGGTTCCGGCCACCCGAGCGCCGCCCCGTAGGGGTTGGCGGGGTCGGTCGCGGCGAGCACGACCGCGGGCGGCTCCTCGCCCTCCGCGACCGGCCGGGCGTCGTCGCGCACCTGGTCGACCGCGCCGGGGAGCGCGAACTGCGACCCGCCGAGGTGCTCGACGAAGTACCCGCGGCGCACCTGCCCCGCCTGCTCGAGCGCGGCGAGCACGCGGTACACCTGGCCGAACTGGGCGCCCGCACCCTCCGACGGCGCGACCGCGCGTGTCACGACGCCGTGCCGGTCGAGCAGCTGGGCCGCGAGGGCGTGCGCCCGCACGGTCGGGTCGGCCTCGCGGTCGGGGAGCAGCGACCAGCGCCCGGACGCCTCGGGCCGCGTCGCGCCGCCGCCGGCCGGCCGCGGGCGCGCTCCTCCGACGCGTGCGCCGCCGAGCAGGGCTCCGCCCGTGAGCGAGCGTCCGACCAGGCGCCCGCGCGGCGCGGTGCGCCGTGCGGTGTGCGTCGTGCCGCGCGAGCCGCGGCCGCCGCCCCCGAGCCGCGCGCGCAGGGGCGCGAGGCCGTCGTTGGTGACCCAGCCCGCCCAGACGAGGTCCCACAGGGCCTCGGCCACCTGCGTGGGACCCGGGGGCGGCCGGTCGTCCGCGTCGTCCTCCTGCGCGCCGGTGAGCGCAGCCACCCGGGCGGTGAGGGCGTCGAGGAAGAACGCGCCCCCGCCCGCGAGCGCGTCGAGGACGGCGTCGTGCACCGGCGAGTCCAGGGCGCCGTCGCGGGCGAGCGGCGCCGCGAGCGTGAGGTCGGCCGTCGCGGCGGGGTGCAGGCTCACGAGCCCGTCGCGCGCCGCGAGCGACGCGTGCCCGGCCCAGAGCACCTCGCCCCCCGCGGTGAGCTCGTCGAGCATGGCGGGCTGGTAGCCCGGGACGCGCGCGGGCAGCACGAGCGTCTCCCACGCCGAGGCGGGGAGCGCGACCCCCGCGAGCTGCTCGACGACGCGCGCCACCCCGTCGACGCCCCGCAGCCGCACCGCGCCCGGCCGGTCCACGACGCCCTGCCAGCGCGGCAGGAACACGCCGAGCGCCTGCTGCGGCACCGGCTCCACCTCGGCCCGCAGCGCCGCGAGCGACCGGCGGCGGAGCGTGCGCAGCACCTCGGTGTCGCAGTAGTCCTCGCCGGTGCCGCCCAGCACGTCCGGGCGCAGGCGCCCGCACACGAGGACGCCCTGGGACTCGAGCCGCCGCAGCACGTCGCCGACGACGGCCGTGCCGAGCCCCAGCCACTCCGCGACCTGCGCGGTCGTGAAGGGGCCGTGCGTGCGGGCCCAGCGGCGCACGAGGTCGCCGAGCGGGTCGGGGACGATCTCGGTGAACGCCTCGGGGATCCCCACGGGCAGCGCGGCGCCGAGGGCGTCCCGCAGGCGCCCCGCGTCCTCGACCGCCGACCAGTGCTCGGTGCCCTCGGCACCCAGGCGGACCGTGATGAGCCGCCGCCGCGACGCGAGCTCCGCGAGCCATCCCGGGACCTCGTCCGCGTGCTCCTCGCGCGTGCGCGCCAGCACCCCCGCCAGGGTCAGCGGCCCGTGCCGGCGGACGACGTCGGCGACGCCCTCGAGGTCCTTCGCCCGGCGGCTCTCGGCCGTGCCCATGAGCTCGGCCTCGGTGGCCTGGACCGCGTCGGGGTCGAGGAGGTCCGCGAGCTGGGAGGCCCCGCCCTGGCCGAGGAGCTCGGCGAGCAGCGTCGGGTCGAGCGTGAGCGCCGCGGCGCGGCGCTCGGCCAGCGGCGCGTCGCCGTCGTACAGGAACTGCGCCGTGTAGCCGAAGAGCAGGGACTGGGCGAAGGGCGACGGCGTCGGCGTCGTGACCTCGACGACGCGCACCCGGCGCGCGGCCACGGCCTGCATGAGGTCCGTCAGCGCGGCGACGTCGAAGTCGTCCTGCAGGCACTCGCGCGCCGCCTCGAGCAGGATCGGGAAGTCGGGGTAGCGCGCGGCGACGGAGAGCAGCTGGGCCGAGCGCTGGCGCTGCTGCCACAGCGGCTGGCGCTTGTCCGGGCGCCGGCGCGGCAGGAGCAGCGCCCGCGCCGCCGCCTCGCGGAACCGCGCGCCGAACAACGCCGAGCCGCCGAGCTCGCTGCGGACCGCCTCGGGCACCTCGTCGGGCTCGATGAGCAGGTCGGCGAGGTCCACGCCGGGCGTGTCCGGCTCGGTCCAGCGGGCCTCGGCCGCGTCCCACGTCCCCGTGCCCGAGGCGACCATGTCCGGCAGCCGCAGCACGATGCCGTCGTCGGAGTGCATCGCGGCCGCGTCCAGGCCGTAGCGCTCACGCAGGCGCGCACCGACGACGAGCGCCCACGGGGCGTGCACGGTCGCCCCGTACGGCGAGTGGATGACGATGCGCCAGTCGCCGATCTCGTCGCGGAAGCGCTCGACCACGATCGTCCGGTCGTCGGGCAGGACGCCCGCCGCCTCCCGCTGCTCCTCGAGGTAGCCGAGCAGGTTGTCCGCGGCCCACGCGTCCAGTCCCGTCGCGGCGACCCGCCGGGCGGCCTCGTCGCGGGGCAGCGCGGCGGTCTCGCGCACCCACGCGCCGAGCGCCTGGCCCAGCTCGGCGGGCCGGCCGGGCTGGTCGCCCTTCCAGAAGGGGAGGCGGCCCGGGACGCCGGGGGCGGGGCTGACGAGCACGCGGTCCGGCGTGATCTCCTCGATCCGCCAGGTGCTCGACCCGAGCGTGAAGGTGTCGCCGACACGCGACTCGTAGACCATCTCCTCGTCGAGCTCGCCGACGCGCTTGCCGCCCCGCAGGCGGGAGCCGCCCGCGGCCTCGTCGGCCGGGACGTCGCCGCCGCTGCCCGCCAGGAAGACGCCGAAGAGGCCGCGGTCGGGGATGGTGCCGCCGCTCGTCGCGGCGAGCCGGAGGGCGCCCGGCCGGCCCGTGAGCACGCCCGTCGTCCGGTCCCAGACGATGCGCGGGCGCAGCTCGGCGAACTCCTCGCTGGGGTAGCGCCCCGCGAGCATGTCGAGCACGGCGTGCAGGCTCGCCTCGCCCAGCTCGGCGAACGGCGCGGACCGGCGCACGACGCGCGCGAGGTCGTCGACCGTCCACTCCTCGACCGCGAGCATCGCCACCACCTGCTGCGCGAGCACGTCGAGCGGGTTCGCGGGGACGTCGAGGCGCTCGATGCGGCCCTCGCGCATCCGCTGCGCGATGACGGCGGCCGGCACGAGGTCCCCCCGGTAGGTCGGGAAGACGACGCCGCGCGAGACCGCGCCCACCTGGTGGCCCGCGCGCCCGACCCGCTGGAGCCCCGAGGCGACCGACGGCGGCGAGCCCACCTGCACGACGAGGTCCACCGCGCCCATGTCGATGCCGAGCTCGAGCGACGAGGTCGCGACGACGGCGGGCAGCCGGCCCTCCTTGAGCTCCGACTCGGTCCGCGTCCGCTCGGCGCGGCTCATCGAGCCGTGGTGGGCGCGCGCGAGGATCGTGGCCGCGTCGGACGTGTCGACCCCCGCCGACGCGCCGGACTGCGCCTGCACCTGTGCCGGGTGCAGCGTCCCCGGGTCCGGCACGTCCTCGCCGAGCCGCTGGGCCCACACCTCGTTCATCCGCGCGGTGAGCCGTTCGGCCCCCCGGCGCGAGTTGGTGAACACGAGCGTCGAGCGGTGGGCCGCGACGAGGTCGACCACCCGCTCCTCGACGTGCGGCCAGATGGAGGGCCGCGACGGCGCCCCCGCGGCGCTGCCCGAGAGGTCCGGACCGTCGTCGCGCGGACCGCCTCCGCGTCCGCCCGGTCCGCCGGCCCCGTGCTGCCCGCGCGCACCGCGCGGGCCGCTCCCGGCGGCGTCGGGCAGGCCGGGCGTGCCCACCGCCGTGCCGAGCTGCGTGAGGTCCGGGACCGGGACGACGACCCGGACGTCGACGACCTTGGTCGACGGCGGCTGGACGACCGCGACGCGGCGTCCGCCCTCGGCGGGCGTGCGGGCACCGCCGAGGAAGCCGGCGACGGCGGCGACCGGGCTCACGGTGGCCGAGAGCCCCACGCGCTGGGCGGGCCGCGGGCTGCCGTCCTCGGTGCCGGCGTCGAGGAGCGCGTCGAGGCGCTCGAGGCTCACGGCGAGGTGCGCCCCGCGCTTCGTCCCCGCGACCGCGTGGATCTCGTCGACGATGACCGTCCGCACCCCCGCGAGCCCGCTGCGCGCGGCCGACGTGAGGATGAGGAAGAGGGACTCGGGCGTCGTGATGAGCACGTCCGGCGGGCGGGTCGCGAACGCGCGACGCTCGTTCGGCGGCGTGTCGCCCGTGCGGATCCCGACCGTCACGTCCGGCACCTCGAGGCCGAGCCGCGTCGCGGCCTGGCGGATGCCCACGAGCGGGGACCGCAGGTTGCGCTCGACGTCGGACGCGAGGGCCTTGAGCGGCGAGACGTACAGGACGCGGCACCGCTGCAGCGGGTCCGCGGGCGGCGGCTCGGTCATGAGCCGGTCGAGCGCCCAGAGGAACGCCGCGAGGGTCTTGCCCGAGCCGGTCGGGGCGACGACGAGGGCGTGCTCGCCGCCCCCGACCGCGTCCCACGCGCCGGCCTGCGCGGCCGTCGGCGCGTCGAACGCGCCGGTGAACCACGACCTCGTGGCCTCCGAGAAGCGCGCGAGGCTCGCCGCGGGCGCGCGCGAGCCGGTCGCCTCGTCCTCCCGCACGCCCGCGCTCACCGGCACATTGTGTCCCGGGGCGCCGACACCGTCCTGCGCGCGGTCCGCACACGTCGGGCGCCGACGGGCGGCCGTCGGTCGCGCCGCCTGGGGCGTGGCACCCTGGTCGCGTGCGCTACAGCGAGTTCTGGGACCTCGTCGACGACGTCTTCGGCCCGCGCATGGGCCGGACGCTCACGCAGGACCAGGTGCTCGGCGCGCTCGGCGACCGCACGAGCGTCCAGGCGCTCGACGACGGCGAGGACCCGCGCACGGTCTGGCGCGCGCTCTGCGACGCGATGGAGGTGCCCCCGGCCGAGCGCTGGGGCAGCGTCCACCGCGCGCCGCGTCCACGCTGACCCCGCCCTGCTGTCCCCATTCCCGACGTCCGGGAATGACCGCGACCGTGTCGGACGGGAGGGGTAGCGTCGCGCCGTGGCTCACGAGACCTCGCGCGCGCGCACCGCGACCGACACCCCGGGCGTGACCGACCCGGCCGGGGCCCCCGGACCGGCGGACCCGACGGAGCCGACCGGCTCGCTCATCACCGCGCGTGGCCTCGTCAAGCGCTTCGGCGACTTCACGGCGGTCGACGGCATCGACGTCGACGTGCGTCCCGGTGAGGCCTTCGGCTTCCTCGGGCCCAACGGGGCGGGCAAGTCGTCGACCATGAAGATGATCGGCTGCGTCTCGCCGCCCACCTCGGGCAGCCTGCGCGTCATGGGCCTCGACCCCGCGACGCAGGGTCCGCGGATCCGCGCGCAGCTCGGCGTCGTGCCGCAGCGCGACACGCTCGACGAGGAGCTCACCGTCGAGGAGAACATCTGGGTCTACGGCCGCTACTTCGGCCTCTCGCGCGCCGAGGTCCGCCGTCGCGCGACCGAGCTGCTCGAGTTCGCGCAGCTCTCCGAGCGGTCCGGGTCGGTCGTCGAGCCGCTCTCGGGGGGCATGAAGCGCCGTCTGACGATCGCGCGCGCCCTGGTCAACAGCCCGCGGATCCTGCTCCTCGACGAGCCGACGACGGGCCTCGACCCGCAGGCACGGCACGTCCTGTGGGACCGGCTCTTCCGCCTCAAGCGCGAGGGCGTGACCCTCGTGCTCACGACGCACTACATGGACGAGGCCGAGCAGCTGTGCGACCGGCTCGTGGTCATGGACCACGGGCGCATCGTGGCCGAGGGCTCCCCGCGCGCGCTCATCGAGGAGCACTCGACGCGCGAGGTGCTCGAGCTGCGCTTCGACAGCGACGACCACCGTGAGCACGTCGGCGCCGTCGAGGGCGTGGCCGAGCGCGTCGAGGTCCTGCCGGACCGGCTCCTGCTGTACACCGACGACGGCGAGCGCGCCCAGTCCGAGCTCGGGCGTCGCGGTGTCGAGCCCCTGTCGGCGCTCGTGCGGCGCTCGACCCTCGAGGACGTCTTCCTGCACCTCACCGGCCGGACGCTGGTGGACTGATGGCGGTCCACGCACCCGCGCGCGCCGAGGCGGCCCGGGGGACGGGCGGCTGGCGCGCCGTCACCGGGCACTGGCTCGCGCAGTACCGGCGCGTCTGGGTCGGCTCGGCGATCTCGAGCTTCCTCACGCCGCTGCTCTACCTCGCGGGCATGGGCTTCGGGCTGGGCGCCCTCGTCGACCGTGCGTCGGGCGGCATCGACGGGACGCCCTACGTGCTGTTCGTCGCACCCGGCGTGCTCGCCGCGACGGCGATGCAGGTCGCCGCGGGCGAGACGACGTTCTCGGTCATCGGCGCGATCAAGTGGCAGCGGTTCTACGAGGGCATGCTCGCGACCCCGCTGGGCGTGCGCGACGTCGTCCGGGGTCACCTCGCCTACGTGCTCGTCCGGCTCGTCGTCGCGTGCGGGGTGTTCCTCCTGGTCGCGGCGCTGCTCGGCCTCGTCCGCTCGCCGTGGGGCCTGCTGTCCCTCCCCGTCGCCGTGCTGGGCGGGATGGGCTTCGCCGCGTGCTGCTACGCCTACTCGGCCGGGCTCACCAGCGACCAGGGCGTCGTCCTCCTGTTCCGCTTCGTCGTCATGCCGATGCAGCTGTTCGCCGGCACGTTCTTCCCCGTCGAGCAGCTGCCCGGGTGGCTGCAGCCCCTCGCCTGGGTCACGCCGCTGTGGCACGCGGTCGAGGCCTGCCGCGACCTCGTCCTGGGCACCGTGACGCCCGGGCCCCTCCTGGGCCACGTCGCCTACCTCGTCCTGTGGCTCGTGGTCGGTATGTGGGCGTCGGAGCGCGTCCTGCGGCGACGGATGGTGATCTAGTGGCGACCGGCACGGCGCAGGACCAGCGGCGCGGTGCACCCGCGGGCGGATGGGCGCACGCGGTCGCGCGCGCCCTGCCGCTGCCCGCGGGCGCGGGCATGGCGAGGATGCTCGTCGAGCGCAACTACCGGTCCTTCCGCCGCACGTGGTCGGTCATCGTCTCGGGCTTCTTCGAGCCCGTCTTCTTCCTGTTCTCCATGGGCGTGGGCATCGGCGCGCTCGTGGGGGACGTCGATGCGGGTGGCGGCCGCACGGTCCCCTACGCGGTGTTCGTCGCGCCGGCGCTGCTCGCCGCGTCGGCGATGAACGGCGCCGTCTTCGACTCGACGACGAACGTGTTCTTCAAGCTCAAGTACGCCAGGCTGTACGACTCCGTCCTCTCGACGCCGCTCGGGCCGCGGGACGTCGCCGTCGGCGAGATCTCGTGGGCCCTGCTCCGGGGCCTGGTGTACTCGGGCGCCTTCCTCGTCGTCGCCGCGCTCGCGGGCACGGTGACGTCCTGGACCGCGCTGCTCGCCGTCCCCGCGGCCACGCTCATCGGCTGGGCGTTCGCCTCGATCGGGATGGCGACCACGACGTACATGCGGTCGTGGGCGGACTTCGACTTCGTCCAGCTCGCGATCCTGCCGATGTTCCTGTTCTCGGCGACCTTCTACCCGCTCGCGACCTACCCGCCCGCGCTGCAGTGGGTCGTCCAGGCGACCCCGCTGTACCACGGGGTCGCCATGGTCCGGGACCTCATGCTCGGTCAGGTCGACGCGGGGATCCTCGTGCACGTGGCGTACCTCGCGGTCATGGGCGCGATCGGCACGGCCTGGACCGCGCGGCGCATCGAGCGGCTCCTGCTGCGCTGAGCGGCGGGCGCGCATCGGCACGCATCGGCATACGTCGGCGCGCGCCGTCCGCCCGGTCGGGGAGTGGCGTCGGCGTGTCGCGGCGGGGTGCGCGACGTCGAACACCTGTTCGGCTAGGCTGTCCACACGGTGCTGCGGCAGGGTCCGCGTCCCCAGGCCCGACGGGCCCTCGACGGGGATGTCGGAGGTCGGGCGTAGCGTCACCACGACACCACATCGAGCACGACGACGCCCTCCCCGGAGGGCTCACCAGCAGAGCCAGACGGGCAGCCCGGAGCCGGGCGGCCCACGACCACCGAGGTGACACATGCCCGCTCCCGCAGACCGTACCAAGGCCCTCGAGGCCGCACTCGGCCAGATCGACCGTCAGTTCGGCAAGGGCTCGATCATGCGCCTCGGCGACGAGGGCCGCGCACCCGTCGAGGTCATCCCGACCGGGTCCATCGCGCTCGACATCGCGCTCGGCATCGGCGGTCTCCCGCGTGGCCGCGTCGTCGAGATCTACGGCCCGGAGTCCTCCGGCAAGACGACGGTCGCGCTGCACGCGGTCGCCAACGCGCAGAAGGCCGGCGGCATCGCGGCGTTCATCGACGCCGAGCACGCGCTCGACCCCGACTACGCCAAGAAGCTCGGCGTCGACACGGACGCGCTCCTCGTCTCGCAGCCGGACACGGGCGAGCAGGCGCTCGAGATCATGGACATGCTCATCCGGTCCGGCGCGATCGACATCGTCGTCATCGACTCGGTCGCGGCGCTCGTGCCCAAGGCCGAGATCGAGGGCGAGATGGGCGACAGCCACGTCGGCCTCCAGGCCCGCCTCATGTCGCAGGCGCTGCGCAAGATCACCGGCGCGCTGAGCGCGTCGGGCACGACGGCGATCTTCATCAACCAGCTCCGCGAGAAGATCGGCGTCTTCTTCGGCTCGCCCGAGACGACGACGGGTGGCAAGGCGCTGAAGTTCTACGCGTCCGTCCGCATGGACATCCGCCGCATCGAGACCCTCAAGGAGGGCACGGACGCGGTCGGCAACCGGACCCGCGTCAAGGTCGTCAAGAACAAGATGGCGCCGCCCTTCAAGCAGGCGGAGTTCGACATCCTCTACGGCGTCGGCATCTCGCGCGAGGGCGGGCTCATCGACCTCGGCGTCGAGCACGGCTTCATCCGGAAGTCGGGCGCCTGGTACACGTACGAGGGCGACCAGCTCGGCCAGGGCAAGGAGAACGCGCGGGGCTTCCTGCGCGACAACCCCGACCTCGCGGACGAGATCGAGAAGAAGATCAAGGAGAAGCTGGGGGTGGGCGCACGCGTCGACGCCCCCGCCGACCCTGCCGCCGGCGTCGACTTCTGAGGACGGTCGACCGCTGAGGGCGGCCGACCCCGGGGGCCGTTCCCGAGGACCGCTGACGTGCGCGCTGCGGCCGCCGGTGCGACGAGAGAGGTGATCGCGTGACCTTCTCGTCCCGCCGGCGGCCGCGGCCGTCCCCGGAGCCCGAGGACCTGCCCCCCGGCAGCGCGGCGTCGGTGGACCCCGAGCCGGACCCGGAGTCGGTCGCGCGCGCGATCCTGCTGCGCCAGCTCGCGGCTGCCCCCCGCAGCCGGCACCAGCTCGAGGAGGCGCTGGCACGTCGCGGGGTCGACGAGGCCCTCGCCGCCCGCCTGCTCGACCGCTTCACCGAGGTCGGGCTCGTCGACGACGCCGAGTACGCGCAGATGCTCGTCCGGTCGCAGCAGGCGTCGCGGAGCCTCGCGCGGCGGGCGCTCGCCCAGGAGCTGCGGCGCAAGGGCATCGCGGACGAGCACGCGCAGGAGGCGCTCGCGCAGGTCGACGACGAGACCGAGGAGCAGGCGGCGCGCGAGCTGCTGCGGCGGCGCTGGCGCTCCGGGCCCGGGGTGGACCCGCAGGCCCAGGCACGCCGCGCGATGGCGATGCTCGGACGCAAGGGCTACTCCTCCGGCCTGTCGTCCCGGCTGGTGCGCGAGATGGTGGACGATAGGGGCCGCGGCCTCGACGACCTCGAGGCGGAGGTCGACTGAGCGGCCGGGCGGAGGTGTCCCACCGGACCGCCCGGCACGGAAGAGGTGCACATGGGTGAGGCGGCGATCGTGATCGTCCTGCTCCTGGCCTGCCTCGTCGCTCTCGTCCTCGTCCTGCTCGCCCGTCGCGAGGCCGACGTCGTGCGGCGTCGCGCGACCGAGGACGTCGCGAGCATCCGGACCGAGGCGTCCGCGCTGCTCGCGGACGCGCAGCGACGCGAGGAGCGTGTCGTCGAGCTCGAGAAGGACGTCGCGGGCGAGCGGCGGGACGCGCGGGCGGCGCTCGAGCAGGCGCGTGCCCGTGCCGCCGAGGCGGAGGCCGACAGGGCCGAGGCGGCGCGAGTGCGGCGCGAGGCCGAGGCGGAGGTCGCCTCGGCCCTCGAGGCGATGAGCGGGCTGTCGTCCGAGGAGGCGCGCGCCGAGCAGGTGCGGCTGGCGACCGAGCTCGCCACCCACGACGCCGCCGCGGCGGTCCGACGGATCGAGGCGCGGGCCCGCAAGGTCGCCGAGGAGCGTGCTCGCCGCGTGGTCGCGACCGCGGTCCAGCGCGTCGCGGGACCGACGAGCGCCCAGAGCGTCGTCACCGTCGTCAAGCTGCCCGCGGAGGAGATGAAGGGCCGGGTGATCGGCAAGGAGGGGCGGAACATCCGCAGCTTCGAGGCCCTCACGGGCGTCAACGTCATCGTCGACGACACGGCCGACTCCGTCACCCTGTCGAGCTTCGACGCGGAGCGCCGTGAGGTCGCGGCCGCGACCCTCGAGGCGCTGCTCGCGGACGGTCGGATCCACCCCCAGCGCATCGAGATCGCGTACGCCGAGGCGCTCGCCGGGGCGGACGACCGCGCCGACGCCGCCGGGCACGACGCCGCCGAGCAGGCGGGCGTGCGCGGTCTGCACCCCGAGCTGGTGCGGACCCTCGGGCGTCTGCGCCTGCGCACCAGCTACGGCCAGAACGTCCTCGCGCACCTCGTCGAGAGCGCGCAGATCGCGGGGCTCATGGCGGCCGAGATCGGCGCCGACGAGCACGTCGCCCGGCGGGCCGCGCTGCTGCACGACCTCGGCAAGGCGCTCACCGCCGAGCTGGGCGGCACCCACGCGCTCGTCGGTGCCGACCTCGCGCGCCGACTCGGCGAGTCACCCGTGGTGGTCAACGCGATCGCGGCCCACCACGACGAGGTGCCGCTCGAGTCGGTCGAGGCGGTGCTCGTGCAGGCGGCCGACGCGTGCTCGGCGGCGCGCCCCGGAGCGCGGCGCGAGGAGCTCGACCAGTACATCGAGCGCATGGACAGCCTCGAGCGGCTGGTCGTCGCGCACGACGGCGTGCGGCGGGCGGTCGCGATGGCTGCGGGTCGCGAGGTCCGCGTCGTCGTCGAGCCCGACGTCGTCGACGACCGTGCCCTGCCCGGCCTCGCGACCGACATCGCCCGGCAGATCGAGAAGGACCTGTCCTACCCGGGCGAGATCACGGTCACCGTCGTCCGGGAGCTCCGCGCCAGCGCGACCGCCGGCTGACGCGGCGGCCCGTCCCGACGCCGGCGGTGCCTCAGGCCGGGCCCGCGGATCCGGTGCCCGCGATCGACTGGGTGCTCAGCACGTCGACCTGCGCGGGTGCGGCCGACGTCCGCGTCGTACGGCGCTGGATCCACCGCGCGAGCCACGACAGCGCCAGGTTCACCGCGAGGTAGATGCCGGCGCCCACGACGAAGAGCGCGACGTAGTAGTCGTTGCCGAAGAACTGCCCGTTGTTCTGGATGGACTTGAGCAGCTCGGGGTAGCCCACGATGAAGCCGAGCGAGGAGTCCTTGAGCAGCACGACGAGCTGCGCGATGAGGCTCGGCAGCATCGTCCGCACGGCCTGGGGGAGCAGCACCGACAGCAGTGTCTGCCGCCGCGTGAGACCCACCGCGTAGGCCGCCTCGGCCTGGCCCTTGGGGAGCGCCGCCAGCCCTGCACGGAGGATCTCGGCGATGATCGCCATGTTGTAGACGGTGAGCCCGAAGACGACGGCGCCGAACGAGTCCCAGCCGAACCCGATGAGCCCGAAGAACATCATGAGCAGCACGGGGAGCCCGCGGAACAGCTCGATGACCACGACGGCGGGCACCCGCAGGACGGCGTGGCGGGCGGTGCGCAGCAGCGCCAGCAGCAGCCCGAGGACGAGGGCGAGGGGCGCCGCGACCGCAGCGGCGCGCAGGGTCGCGCCGAGGCCGCGGACGATCATCGAGTCCCACACGTCGGCCGCGGACTGGTTCTTGGGCGGGTCGTACAGGACGTCCCATCGCTCGGCACCGAAGACGCCGCGGCCCGAGGCGTACCACGCCGCGAGCGCGACGAGCCCGAGCAGGACCGCGCCGCCGACCACGGAGCCCCAGAGCTCGCGGCGACGGGCGAGAGGGCCGGGGGAGTCGTACAGGACGGCACTCATCGCGAGAACGCCACCTTCCGCTCGACGGCGCCGGCGATGAGGCCGAGCGGGATGGTGATGAGGAGGTAGAAGAGCGCGACGCCCGCGAGGACCCAGAGCCCGTCGGCGGCGTTGGCGGTGCCGAGGCGCCGGCCCTGGGCCATGAGCTCGACGACCGCGAACCCGGCGGCGACGGAGGTGTTCTTCGCCAGGGCGATGAAGACGTTGATGAGCGGCGGGATGACGCTCCGCACCGCCTGGGGCAGGACGACCTGCGTGAGCGTCTGGCCGAACGTCAGGCCGATCGCGCGCGCGGCCTCCGCCTGGCCGATGCCGACGCTGTTGATGCCCGACCGGACCGCCTCCGCGACGAACGCGGCGGTGTAGGCGGAGAGGCAGATCACGGCGGTCCAGAAGCCCAGCGGCGAGATGATCCCGAACTGGGGGGCCACGAAGACGAGCCCGAAGAAGACGAGGGTCAGCGGAGTGTTCCGGAGGACCTCGACGTAGACGGCCGCGAAGGCGCGCAGGGGGCGCAGCGGCGAGACGCGCAGCGCGGCGAGGACGAGCCCCGCCAGCAGCGCGAGGGCGCCGGAGTACACCGTCAGCCGCAGGGTCGTGGCGAACCCCTGCAGGTACGTCGGCAGGTTGTCGACGATCACGTCCACGCGGACGTCTCCTCGCGATCGGGCGGCGACGCCGGACCGCCGCACCCGCCGCGCGAGGGCGGGGGTACGGCGGCCGGACGACGCCGGTGGTCAGCCGGTCCGTACGGACCGGGGCGTGGTCAGGACTGCTCGCTCAGTAGCGGTCGACGGCCGGGGGCTCGGGCGTCGGCAGCACGCTGCCGGCGGTGGACTCCCACGCCTCGGTCCAGCGGCCGTCCTCGTACGCGGCCTCGAGCACGTCGTTGATCCACATGCGGAAGTCGGTGTCGTCCTTGGCGAGACCGATGCCGTACGGCTCCTGCGTGAAGGGCTCGCCCCGCACCTCGAGGTCGTCGTTGTCCGCCGCGAAGCCCGCGAGGATGACGTTGTCCGTGCTCACGGCGTCGACCTGGCCGTTGCGCAGCGGGTCGATGCACTCGGCGTAGGTGCCGAAGGGCACGACCTCGGCCTCGGGGTAGTTCTCGAGGAGGTTCTTCTCGGGCGTCGAGCCCGAGACGGTGCAGACCTTCTTGCCCGCGAGGTCCTCGGGGCCCTGGATGTCCTCGTTCTCGGTGAGCGTGAGGATCGACTGGCCGGCCTCGTAGTAGGGGCCCGCGAAGGAGATCCGCTGCTTGCGGTCGTCGTTGATCGTGTAGGTCGCGACGACGATGTCGACCTGGTCGCTCTCGATGAAGGACTCGCGGTTGGCCGAGATGGTCTCGACCCACTCGATCCCGTCCTCCGGGATGCCCAGCTCGTCGGCGATGATCTTGGCGATCTCGACGTCGAAGCCCTGCGGCACGCCGTCGGGCCCGACGAGGCCGAACAGCGGCTGGTCGAACTTGGTGCCGACCGTGATCGAGCCCGCCTCGGCGAGCTCCGCCATCGTGGAGCCCTCCGGGAACTCGGCCATCTCCTCGGCGGGCTCCTCCTCGGTGCCGGCCGCGGTGTCCTCGGCCTCGGGCTCCTCGGCGTCGCCGGCACAGGCGGTGAGCGCGAGCGTCATCGCGGCGAGCACCGCGACGGCTCCTCTCCGTGAGCGCATGGTGTCGTCCCTTCTGTCGTGCCCCGGGGTGCTGGGGCGTGAACGTGCTGGTCGGTCGTGCGCGGTGGTCAGTGGGTGAGGATCTTGGACAGGAAGTCCTTGGCCCGGTCGCTGCGGGGCGCGGTGAAGAAGGTCTCGGGGTCGGCCTCCTCGACGATCTGCCCGCCGTCCATGAAGACGACGCGGTGGGCCGCCTTGCGGGCGAAGCCCATCTCGTGCGTGACGACGATCATCGTCATGCCGTCCGCCGCGAGCGAGACCATGACGTCGAGGACCTCGTTGATCATCTCCGGGTCCAGGGCCGACGTCGGCTCGTCGAAGAGCATGACCTTGGGCCGCATGGCGAGCGCGCGCGCGATCGCGACGCGCTGCTGCTGGCCGCCCGAGAGCTGCGCGGGCAGCTTCGCGGCCTGGTTCGCGACGCCGACCCGCTCGAGCAGCTCCATCGCGAGCGTCCGCGCCTCCGACGCGCGCATGCCCTTGGCCTTGATCGGGCCGAGGGTCACGTTCTCGAGCACGGTCTTGTGGGCGAAGAGGTTGAAGGACTGGAAGACCATGCCGACGTCGGCCCGCAGGCGCGCGAGCGCCTTGCCCTCGGCCGGCAGCGGCTGGCCGTCGATCGTGATGGTCCCGGAGTCGATGGTCTCGAGGCGGTTGATCGCCCGGCACAGCGTCGACTTGCCCGAGCCGGACGGGCCGATGACCACGACGACCTCCCCGCGGTGCACGGTGAGGTCGATGCCCTGCAGCACGTGCAGGGCCCCGAAGTGCTTGTCGACGTCGGTGAGGACCACCAGGGGGTCTCCGACGGGGCTGCGCCCGAGCGCGAGGCCGGGCTCGGGGGAGTCAGACGTCATCTGCTGAACCTAGGGGCCGGGGACGCCGCCGGGCCACTCGATGCGTGGCGATTCGGGTCACGAATCGGCAACAGCCGGTCAAGAGATCGTCAGTGCCGGGTCTTCACCCGCTGCCCACCGGGGCAGGTCGTCCCACGCCGGACGGAGCGCCGCGCGGCCCGCCGTACCCTGGTGGGGCCATGACGACCACCCTGCCGAGCACCCTGCCCCCGTCCGCCGACGACGCCGCGGCGCGCCCGACGTACGTCGTGCGCACGCTGGGCTGCCAGATGAACGTCCACGACTCCGAGCACATGGCCGGCATGCTCGAGGCGGCGGGGTACGTGCCCGCCCCGGCCGACGACGCCGCCGCGTCCCGCGCCGACGTCGTCGTCATCAACACGTGCGCCGTGCGCGAGAACGCGGCGACCCGCCTCTACGGCAACCTCGGCCACCTCGCGTCGGTCAAGGCCGCGCGGCCGGGCATGCAGATCGCCGTCGGCGGCTGCCTCGCGCAGAAGGACCGCTCGGTCATCGTCGAGAAGGCGCCGTGGGTCGACGTCGTCTTCGGCACCCACAACCTCGACGCGCTGCCCGTGCTGCTCGAGCGCGCGCGGCACAACGCCGAGGCGCAGGTCGAGATCGCCGAGTCGCTCCAGGTCTTCCCCTCGACGCTCCCCACGCGGCGCGAGTCCGTCTACGCCGGCTGGGTCTCGATCAGCGTCGGCTGCAACAACACGTGCACGTTCTGCATCGTCCCGCACCTGCGCGGCAAGGAGCGCGACCGCCGGCCGGGCGAGATCCTCGCCGAGGTCGAGGCGCTCGTCGCGGGCGGCGCCGTCGAGGTCACGCTGCTCGGGCAGAACGTCAACAGCTACGGGGTCGAGTTCGGCGACCGCGGGGCCTTCGCGAAGCTGCTGCGCGCCGTCGGCGCCGTCCCGGGCATCGAACGGGTCCGCTTCACCTCGCCGCACCCCGCCGCGTTCACCGACGACGTCATCGCCGCGATGGCCGAGACGCCGACGGTCATGCCACAGCTCCACATGCCGCTGCAGTCGGGCTCGGACCGCGTCCTGCGCGCGATGCGCCGCTCGTACCGCTCGGAGAAGTTCCTCGGCATCCTCGACCGCGTGCGGGCGGCGATGCCCGACGCCGCCATCACCACCGACATCATCGTGGGCTTCCCGGGCGAGACCGAGGAGGACTTCGCCGAGACGCTGCGCGTCGTCGAGGCCTCGCGCTTCACGTCCGCGTTCACGTTCCAGTACTCGCCGCGTCCCGGAACCGCCGCCGCCGACCTGCCGGACCAGCTGCCGAAGGCCGTCGTCCAGGAGCGCTACGAGCGCCTGGTCGCGCTCCAGGAGGCCGTGTCGACGCGCGAGAACGCGCTCCAGGTGGGCCGGGTGGTCGAGGTGCTCGTCGCCGAGGGCTCGGGTCGCAAGGACGGCGCGACGCACCGGGTCACGGGCCGCGCCGCCGACAACCGTCTCGTGCACCTCGCGACGCCGCCCGGCGTGGCGGGCGCGCTCGAGGCGCGCCCCGACGCGCCCGACGTCGACCCCCGGGCGCTCGTCGACCTGCCCGCGGACCTGCCGCGGCCCGGCGACCTCGTGACGGTCCGCGTGACGCAGGCCGCGCCGCACCACCTCGTCGCGGACTCGGCGCTCGACGGCGGCCCGTACGCCGTCCGGCGGACGCGCGCGGGCGACGCGTGGGCGGCGCGCGAGCGTGCCCGTGCGGGCCTCGAGGACGACGCCCACGGCCACGGCGCCGGGGGCGGCGCGCAGGGCGGCCCCGTCGCCCTCCCGATGCCGTCGCTCCGCCGCGCCTGAGGCGCGGCGCCGGGCGCGCGACGGAC
This sequence comes from Actinotalea solisilvae, assembly GCF_016464425.1. Lineage (GTDB taxonomy): Bacteria > Actinomycetota > Actinomycetes > Actinomycetales > Cellulomonadaceae > Actinotalea > Actinotalea solisilvae. Next base: position 37,205 of record NZ_JADDKQ010000010.1, on the reverse strand, counting down.
CCGGCTCAGCCCTCCTCGGGCACGAGCTGGCCGAGCGCCGCGAAGAGCTGCACGCCCGTGCCGAGGCCGCACGCGACGAGCTGGGCGAGCTGGTCGTCGGTCACGCCGTGCTCGAGGTCGACCGAGACCTCGCCGTACAGGGCGAGCTCGCCCTCCTCCGACCGCACGTAGGCCTTGGGCCAGATCCGCTCGCGGTTCCAGTCGTTCACGGCGAGCAGGGCGGCCGCGCGCCGCTCCTCGGGCACCGTGCGGTGCCAGCGGCCGCGGACCTGCAGCACCTCGTGGTTCTCGCCGAGGAGGAGGAACCAGAACCGGTCGCCGTCCCAGGTGCCCGTGAGGTCGTCGTCCTCGTCGCGCTGCACGTGGTAGCCCTGGCCCACGAGGTACGCCTCGACCCGCGCGCTGTCGAGCGGGCGGGGCCGCTGGACGAGGCGGGACGGACCCCGGCCGGCCTCGTGCGCGGGGTCGTCGCGGCGCCGGGCCCTCACGGCGCGCTCGCAGCCGGGTCGGGGAACAGCCCGTCGACCGTGTCGAAGAGCAGGCTCGAGGCGCTCAGCGCGCAGTGCAGGAGCTGGCCCAGCTGGGCGTCGGTGACGCCGTGCTCGAGGTCGGTGGCGACCTCGCACGTGAGGTGCACCATGCCGTCGTCGCGCACGCGCACGTACGCCTTCGGCCAGATCTTGTCGGCGTTCCACTCGTTGCAGATCTCGAGGACCTCGGTGAGGCGCTCGATCGCGAACTCGCGGTTCCACTGCCCCCGCACCTGGAGGATCTCGTGGTGGTCGCCGAAGAGGAAGAAGTAGAACAGGCGGCCGCGCCACAGCCCGCCGACGTCGCCCTCGTCGTCCACGAAGTACGTGTAGCCGTGGTGGGTGAACCACGCACGCAGGCGCTCGGTGGTCAGCGGCGTGGGGACGTCGCGCGGCGTCTCGACCCGCTGGAGCGGTGCGCGGCGGACCGGGTCGCCGAGCAGGCCGGCGAGCGGCCGGCCCTGGGTCGCCTCACGGGCCGGCGGACCGGCCTCGACGACGCGACGCACCCAGGAGAAGAACCCCATCGGCCCAGGGTACCCGTGCCCCCCGACGGCCCCGGCAGCGCCGCACGGGTGGCGGCCGCCCCGGGCGCCGGGCGGTAGCGTCGCCGTCGTGCTCGTCGGTGCCGCGCTGATCCCGGACACGGTCCTGCTCGTCCCCGGCGCGGCCGGGCGCGCGGACGTGCTCGGGCGCGAGCGCGACGCGGCCCTCGACGCCCTCGCGACCCTGCTCGCCACGGCGCCGGACCTCGTGGTCGTCGTGGTCCCCGTGACGCGGGGCCCGGGCGGGTCGCCGACGCGGGGTCACGAGGTCGCCTCGCTGGGCCCCGCGGGCCTGCCCGACGACGGCCTGGGCTGGCCCGCCGTTCCGCGGGCCCCGGGTGACGACCGGTCGCCGTCGGGCGGCGTCGCCGCGGCGGTCGGACGGCGTGCGCTCGTCGCCGCGGGCTGGCGAGGGCCGACCGCCGTGCTCGTCGCCGGCGGGCGGGACCCCCGGGCGCTCGCGCACGAGGGCGCGTCGGTCGCCGACGCGTCGGCCCGCGTCGCGCTGCTGCTGGTGGGGTCGCTCAGCGCGCGCCGCGGCCCGGACGGGCCGCTGCCGACCGACGACCGCGCGCCCGACGTCGAGGACGCCGTCGTCGCCGACCTGCTCAGCCTCGACGCGCCCGCGCTCGACCGTCTCGTCGCGGTGCCCGCGCACCTCGCGGGCGAGCTCGCGGTGAGCGCGTGGGGCCCGTGGCAGGTCCTCGCGGGCGCGGCGCGCGGTGCCCCCCTGGCGCCGGGCCGCCTGCTCGCCCGGTCGGCGCCGTTCGGCGCCACCTACGTCGTCGCCGCGTGGGCGCGCGCATGAGCGGGCCCGTGGTCGCCGTCGTCGGGCCGACGGCGACCGGCAAGTCCGACCTGGGTGTCGCGCTCGCGCTCGCGCTCGGCGGCGAGGTCGTCAACGCCGACGCGATGCAGCTCTACCGGGGCATGGACATCGGCACGGCCAAGGTGACCGACGCGGAGCGGCGGGGCGTGCCGCACCACCAGCTCGACGTGCTCGAGGTGGAGGAGGACGCGTCCGTCGCCGCCTACCAGCGCGCCGCCCGGGCCGACGTCGAGGCGATCACCGGCCGCGGCCTGCGCGCCGTCGTCGTCGGCGGCTCGGGCCTGTACGTGCGCGCGCTGCTCGACCGCATGGAGCTCGCGCCCGTCGACCCCGAGGTCCGCGCGCAGCTCGAGGCGCGCGCCGAGGCGGAGGGGACCGGGGTCCTGCACGACGAGCTCGCGGCGCTCGACCCGGCCGCGGCGAGCACGATCGGACGGCAGAACACCCGCCGCGTCGTGCGCGCGCTCGAGGTCATCACCCTCACGGGGCGGCCGTGGACGGCGTCGCTGCCCGAGCAGGAGTACGTGCGTCCCGCGGTCCAGCTCGGCCTCGACTGCGACCGCGCCGTGCTCGACGAGCGCGTCGCACGCCGGGTCGAGCGCATGTGGGACCGCGGGCTCGTGGCGGAGGTCGTGGGCCTCGCGCCGCGGCTCGGCCGCACGGCCCGGCGCGCCGTGGGCTACGCCGAGGTCCTGGCGGCGCTGCGCGGCGAGCGCACGCTCGACGACGCCCGCGCGGGGGTCGTCGCCGGGACGCGCCGGCTCGCACGCAAGCAGATGGGCTGGTTCGGCCGCGACCCGCGCGTGCACTGGCTCGACGCCCAGGACCCGGACCTCGTCGGTCGTGCGCTCGACCTCGTGGCGCAGGCGGACGACGGACGCCTCGCCGACCCCGGCTCGCGCCGCCGTACGCTCGGCTCATGACCTCGCCCGCGGCCTCCGCCGCACCCGCAGCGCCTGCAGCACCGGCAGCGCCGGCAGCACGGCCGACGCTGCACGTGTGGAAGGGGCACGGGACGCAGAACGACTTCGTGCTGCTCGACGACCGGGACGGCGCGCTCACCCTCGACGCGGCGCTGGTCCGCGCGCTCGCCGACCGCCGCGCGGGCGTGGGCGGCGACGGCGTCATCCGCCTCGTCGCGAGCGAGCACCTGCCCGAGGGCGCCGCGCTGCTCGCCGACGAGCCCGCGGCCGGCTGGTTCATGGACTACCGCAACGCCGACGGCTCGGTCGCCGAGATGTGCGGCAACGGCGTGCGCGTGCTCGCGCGGTTCGCCGAGCACCGCGGGCTGTGGGACGGCCGGGGCGAGCTGGTCGTCGGCACGCGCGCGGGCGTGCGCCGCGTGGTGCGCGTCCCCGCGCCGGACGGCGCCGGACCCTGGTACTCCGTCGACATGGGGGCGTGGAGCCTCCCGGGCGGCGACCGCGCGCGCGAGGCCGGGCAGGACGCCGAGGTCGCCGTCACGGGCCTCGCCGTCGCGCGGCCCGCGCTGAGCGTCGACGTCGGCAACCCGCACACCGTGCTCGCGCTCGCGGACCTCGACGAGCTCGCCGGCGCGGACCTCACCCACGCGCCCGACGTGAGCCCCGTGCCGCCGGACGGCACCAACGTCGAGCTCGTCGTGCCGCTCGGCGAGTCCGCGCACGACGGCGTCACCGAGGGCGAGGTCCGGATGCGCGTCCACGAGCGCGGGGTCGGGGAGACGCGCTCGTGCGGGACGGGCGCGTGCGCGGCGGCCCTCGCGGTGCGCGCGTGGGCCGGGCCGACGGCGCCCGACGTCTGGTCGGTGCACGTGCCCGGGGGCACCGTGCGCGTCCGGGTGCGGGGCGAGCGCGTCGAGCTCGCGGGCCCGGCGGTGATCGTCGCCGAGGCCGACGTCGACCTCACGGCGCTCGCGGCGGTCTGACCCGGCGCGTCCGGGTCGGGCGGTGCCGGAGGTCAGCTCGGGGCGATCGTCCCCGGCCCGTCGACCCGCAGGACCCGGAACCCCTTCGCGCTCGCGACCCGGCTGGTGACGGCGCCGGCGTCCTCGAGCCAGCGCTGGAGCGAGTCCGCCCCGAGGTTGCGCTGCACGACGAGGTGCGCGGACGCGCCCTCCTCGAGCCGCGCGAGCCAGCGTCGCAGCATCGCGTGCAGCACGTCCTTGCCCACCCGGATCGGCGGGTTGGACCACAGGGCCGCGAGCCGGACGTCGCCGGGCACGTCGTCCGGCCGGGCAGCGACGACGTTCGTCAGCCCGAGCTCGCGCGCGTTGCGGCCCACGAGGTCGAGCGCGCGCTCGTTGACGTCGACGGCCCACACGGTCGCGCCCGGGGACGCGAGCGCGAGCGAGAGGGCGACGGGCCCCCAGCCGCACCCGAGGTCGAGCAGGTGCCCGGAGGGCGGCGGGTCCGGCACGGTGCGCAGGAGCACCTGGGTCCCGAGGTCGAGCCGACCGGGGGAGAAGACGCCGCCCGCGGTGGTCAGCGTGAGGTCGCGGCCGCCGAGACGGACCTCGAGCCGCCGCAGCTCGGCCGGCGACGCGGGGCTCGCGGTGAAGTAGTGGTCGCCCGTGCCGTCGGGCTCGTCCGCCGCGTCGGGGCCGGTCGGAGCGGTCGGGCGGGGCACGCGCGGCACTCTAGCCGCCGTGCTCCGCGCACGCTGCGCTGTCGGCGTATTCGCTTCGCGGGCCGTCGGGACGCGTGACACCCTGGGTGGACCGGAACGGAAAGGCACCGATGACCCAGCACGAACCCACCACCCGCGAGGAGCGCGAGCTCGCCGACGCCGTCGTCGCCCGCGTCCTGGCCCGCGCCGGGACGGCGCTCGACGAGGGTGGCACCCGGACCGCCGAGGCCGACGGGCAGCAGCTGGACCGCGAGGACCGCGCCGCCCTGCGACGTGTGTCGGGCCTGTCCACCGAGCTCGCCGACGTCACCGAGGTCGAGTACCGGCAGCTGCGGCTCGAGCGCGTGGTCCTCGCCGGCATCTGGACGTCCGGCACGGGCGAGGACGCGGAGGTCTCCCTGCGCGAGCTCGCGGCGCTCGCCGAGACCGCCGGCTCGCAGGTGCTCGACGGCATCCTGCAGCGGCGGTCCCACCCGGACCCGTCGACCTACCTCGGGTCGGGCAAGGCGGCCGAGCTCGCGGAGCTCGTCCAGGCCGCGGGCGCGGACACGGTCGTGGTCGACGCCGACCTCGCCCCGTCCCAGCGCCGGGCGCTCGAGGACATCGTGCGCGTCAAGGTCATCGACCGGACCGCCCTGATCCTCGACATCTTCGCCCAGCACGCCAAGTCGCGGGAGGGCAAGGCGCAGGTCGAGCTCGCCCAGCTCGAGTACCTGCTCCCGCGCCTGCGCGGCTGGGGCGAGTCGATGTCGCGGCAGGCGGGTGGCCGCGTCGCCGGCGGCGCCGGCATCGGCTCGCGCGGTCCTGGTGAGACGAAGATCGAGCTCGACCGCCGCCGGATCCGCACGCGCATGGCCAAGCTCCGGCGCGAGATCGCGGCCATGGCGCCCTCGCGCGCGACCCAGCGCTCCGCGCGCAAGCGGCACCACGTGCCCTCGGTCGCGATCGCGGGGTACACCAACGCCGGCAAGTCGAGCCTGCTCAACCGGCTCACGGGCGCGGGCGTCCTGGTCGAGAACGCGCTGTTCGCGACCCTCGACCCCACCGTCCGCCGCGCGCAGACGCCCGACGGGCGCGCCTACACGCTCACGGACACGGTCGGGTTCGTGCGGTCGCTGCCGACGCAGCTGGTCGAGGCGTTCCGCTCGACGCTCGAGGAGGTCGGCGACGCCGACGTCCTCGTGCACGTCGTCGACGTCTCCCACCCGGACCCCGAGGGTCAGGTGGCCGCCGTGCGCGCCGTGCTCGCCGAGATCGAGGGCGCGGACGCGATCCCCGAGATCGTCGTCCTCAACAAGGCGGACGTCGCCGACCCGGACGTCGTCGTGCGCATGCGGCGGCGCGAGCCGCACTCGGTCGTGGTGTCGGCGCACACCGGCGCAGGCGTCGACCAGCTGCGCGAGATGATCGCGGCCGAGCTGCCCCGACCGCGCGAGGCGGTCGAGGTCGTCGTCCCCTACCAGCGCGGGGACCTCGTCAGCCGCGCGCACTCCGAGGGCGAGGTCGACTCGGAGGAGCACACCGAGGCGGGCACCCTCCTGCGCGGGCGCGTGGCGAGCGAGCTCGCGGCCGAGCTGCGGGCGGCCGCGGTCCGCTGAGGTCAGCGTCCGTACCTGCGTCCGTGGGCTGTGCGGCGCGGCCGGCGTGGTCGGGCAGCGCCTAGGCTGCCTCGGTGAGTCCTGCCCGACCCCCGCGCACCGCCCCGGGTGGCCCCCCGGAGGGCTCGGCCGCCGTCCGCGGGGTCGCGTCGGCGGACCCGCCTGAGCACGGTGGGCCACGCGGGGCGGCGCCCGACGCGCGCGCGGCCCGCCCCGAGGCCGCCGCGGACGACGTCGAGCTCCTGCTCGACGGCGCGGTCGACGCCCTCGGCGGGCGGCGCCGCGAGGGCCAGCACGAGATGGCCCGGGCCGTCGCGCGCGCGCTCGAGACCGGCGAGCACCTCCTCGTGCAGGCCGGCACCGGCACGGGCAAGTCGCTCGGGTACCTCGTCCCGGCGGTGCGTCACGCCGTCCTCGCCGACGAGCGCGTCGTCGTCTCGACCGCCACGCTCGCGCTCCAGCGCCAGGTCATGACGCGGGACCTGCCCCTCGTCGCCGAGGCCGTCGCGCCGCACCTGCCGCGCGCACCGCAGATCGCGCTGCTCAAGGGCTGGCACAACTACGTGTGCCTGCAGAAGGTCGCGGGCGGCTACCCGCAGGACGAGCCGGGCACGCTCTTCGACGCGCTCGGGGAGGCGCCGGGCGCCGCCGACCACCCCGCGGGCGAGGGCGCAGGGTCCGGGGGTCGGTCCGGGGTCGGCGACCTGGGGCGACACGTCGTCCGCCTGCGCGAGTGGGCCGCCGAGACCGAGACCGGCGACCGGGACGACCTCGTCCCGGGCGTGCCGGACCGCGCGTGGCGGCAGGTGTCCGTGACCGCCATGGAGTGCCTCGGCCCGAAGTGCCCGCTGGTCGACGACTGCTTCCCGGAGCGCGCCCGGGCCCGCTCGCGCGAAGCCGACGTCGTCGTCACGAACCACGCGATGCTCGGCATCGCCGCGGGCGGGTCGCCGGGCGTGCTGCCCGAGCACGACGTCCTCGTCGTCGACGAGGCGCACGAGCTGGTCGACCGGGTGACCGCGCAGGCGACGGCCGAGCTCTCGGCGGCGACCGTCGAGCACGCGGCACGCCTCGCGCGCCGGCACGGGGGCGTGCCGACGACGGACCTGGACGTCGCGGGCCAGGACCTGGGCGCCGCGCTCGCCGAGGCGCCCGAGGGCCGGTTCCGCGACGGTCTCCCCGCCGGGCTGGCGGCGTCCGTCGCCGCGGTGCGCGACGCCGCGCGCGGCCTCCTCACCGTCCTGAGGCCGGACCCAGGCGCGACCGTGGCGCCCACGGCGGAGGGCGGCCGCAAGATGGCCACGTCCGCCGTGCTCACGGTCTTCGAGATCGCCGAGCGGATGACCGGCGACGCGGTCCGCGACGGCCGCGACGTCGTCTGGTGCGCGCGCGGCGGCGAGGGCTGGGGCCGGTCGGCGGGGGTCTCGCGCCTGCACGCGGCGCCGCTCGCCGTCGCGGGCCTGGTGCGGACCCACCTGCTCGCCGGGCGGAGCGCCGTGCTCACCTCGGCGACCCTGACGCTCGGCGGCAGCTTCGCGCCGCTCGCCCGCTCGGTCGGGCTGGACGGCGCGCCGGCCCTCGCCGACGCGGGCTTCGCCCCGGTCGCGGGGAGCGCGGCGGGGGCGGACGCCGTGGCGCGCGGGACCGAGCCTCGTCCGGGGGCCGCCGCCGCGGGCGCGGGCGCCGCGACGCCCGCGGAGCCGCCGCCGGCCCCGTGGACGGGCGTCGACGTCGGCAGCCCGTTCGACTACGCGCGGGCCGGCATCCTCTACATCGCGCGGCACCTGCCCGCGCCGGGCCGGGAGCCGACCACGGACGCGCAGCTCGACGAGATCGCCGCGCTCGTCGAGGCCGCGGGCGGGGCGACGCTGGGCCTGTTCTCGTCGCGCCGCGCGGCGGTCGCGGCCGCGGAGGCGATGCGCGAGCGGCTCGACGTGCCCGTGCTCTGCCAGGGTGACGACCAGCTGCCGACCCTCGTCGCGCGCTTCGCGGCGGACGACGCGACGTGCCTGTTCGGGACGCTGTCGTTGTGGCAGGGGGTCGACGTCCCGGGCCGGACGTGCCGGCTCGTCCTCGTCGACCGCATCCCGTTCCCGCGCCCGGACGACCCGGTGCGGTCCGCCCGGACCGAGGCCGTCGAGCGGGCGGGCGGCAACGGCTTCATGGCGGTCTCGGCGACGCACGCCGCGCTCATGCTCGCGCAGGGCGCGGGCCGCCTCGTCCGGACGGACACGGACCGTGGGGTCGTGGCCGTGCTGGACCCGCGGCTCGCGACCGCGCGGTACGGGACCTTCCTCGCGCGGTCGATGCCGCCCTTCTGGCAGACGACGGACGGCGACGTCGTGCGGTCCGCGCTGCGGCGCCTGGCGGCGCAGGAGGCCGCACCCGCCGTAGGGTGAGCCCGGCATCCCAGGACCCGACGGACGGAGCGCAGACCATGGTGGACACGGCCGGACGCGGGCAGCGCGAGCTCGACGACCTGGGGCTCGACGCCTCACCCGTGGGGCGCCGGACGACGAAGCTCGCGGTGGTCGGCGCGGGCTCCGTCGGCTCGACCATGGCCTACGCGGCGCTCATGCGCGGCGCCGCCCGCACGGTGGCGCTCTACGACATCAACGCGGCCAAGGTCGAGGCCGAGGCGCTCGACATCGGTCACGGCATCCAGTTCATGCCGATGGCCGACGTCGTCGGGTCCGACGACATCGCCGTGTGCGAGGGCGCGGACGTCGTCGTCGTCACCGCCGGGGCGAAGCAGAAGCCCGGGCAGACGCGGATCGACCTCGCCGAGGCGACCATCTCGCTCGTCCGGTCGATGCTGCCGGGCCTCGTCGAGGTGGCGCCGGACGCGGTCTACGTCATGGTCACCAACCCCGTCGACATCGTCACGTACGCGGCGCTGAAGTTCTCGGGCCTGCCCCCCAACCAGATGTTCGGGTCGGGCACCGTCCTGGACTCGTCCCGGCTGCGGTACCTGCTCGCGCAGCACACCGGCGTCGCCGTGCAGAACATCCACGCGTACATCGCGGGGGAGCACGGCGACTCCGAGATCCCGCTGTGGAGCTCGGCGACCATCGGCTCGGTGCCGCTCATGGAGTGGCCGGGCATCCCGGGGCCGAACGGCATCACCGGTCGCCTCGACGCGGCCGACCGCGAGCGGATCGCCGAGGAGGTCGTGAACTCCGCGTACCGGATCATCGCCGGCAAGGGCGCGACCAACTACGCCGTCGCGCTCGCCGGGTCCCGCATCATCGAGGCCGTCCTGGGCGACGAGCGCCGGGTGCTGCCCGTCTCGTCCCTGCTCGAGGACTACCGCGGGATCTCCGACGTGTGCCTCTCGGTGCCCTCGATCGTCGGTCGCGAGGGCGTCGGCGCACGCCTCGAGGTCTCGATGTCCGACGCCGAGCTCGAGGGCCTGCGGCGGTCGGCCGACCAGCTGCGCGCGGTCGCGCGCCAGTTCGGCCTCTGACCGCACGGACCCGACCGGGCGCGTCGCCCGGTCAGGTCCGTGCCCGCGGCGGACGGGTCACAGGCTCCGCAGCACGCTCACCACGCGACCGAGCACGACGGCGTCGTCGCCCGGGATGGGTGCGTACGCCGCGTTCTGCGGCAGGAGCCACACGTGGCCGTCGGCGCGGCGCAGCGTCTTGACGGTCGCCTCGCCGTCGATCATCGCCGCGACGATCTCGCCGTTCTCGGCGACCGGCTGGCGCCGCACGACCACCCAGTCGCCGTCGCAGATGGCCGCCTCGATCATCGAGTCGCCCGCGACCTTGAGCAGGAAGAGCTCGCCGTCACCGACGAGCTGGCGCGGCAGCGGGAAGACGTCCTCGACGACCTGCTCGGCGAGGATCGGACCGCCGGCGGCGATGCGCCCGACCACCGGGACGTACGACGGCGCGGGTGCCGCGTCCCGCAGGCCCGTCTCGTCGACGACCGCCTCGTCCGTCTCGGGCGACAGGTGGCCGATCGCCCGCGAGTCGTCCGGGTGCACGACCTCGATCGCCCGCGGCCGGTGCGGGTCGCGCCGCAGGTAGCCCTTGCGCTCGAGCACCGTGAGCTGGTGCTTGACCGACGACGGGCTCGTCAGGCCGACCGCCTCGCCGATCTCCCGCATGCTCGGCGGGTAGCCGCGGCGCTCGACGCTCGACCGGATCGTCTCGAGCACCAGCCGCTGCCGCGGGGTGAGGCCGTCGCCCCCCGCAGGCCCGTCCGGCAGCGCGTGGACGGACGCGAGAGTCCCGTCGGGACCCGTCGGGGGTGTGCTCCTGGGTGCCATCGCGCCCTCCGTCTCGGTGCTGTCGGCCTGCTGATGCCTGCTGGTCCTGCTGGTTCCTGAGCCTGCTGACGCCCGCTGTCCCGGTGCACGCCGGTTCGTGTCAGTGCCCGGTGATGGGCTTGCGCCGTGCTCCCCACCCTAGGGGCGCAGCACGCGGTGATCAAACACCTGTTCGAGCGTGTCTCGACAGCGTGTCGTCCGCGTGGTAGACATCGTACAGACGTTCGACGAACAGACGTTCGACCGAAGGAGGCGCCATGAGCGCGATCACCTGGGACCACGAGCCCGTCCTGACCCTGCCGGCGCGCCGCCCGCGTGCGGACCGCGCCGCGTCGGCCGGGGTCGCACCGTCCGGGGCCTCGCTGCGCCTCACGCGCCGTGGCCGCCTCGTCGTGTGGGCACTGGCCGTCGCGGTCGCCACGGGGGTCGGGCTGTCGGCGCAGAGCGCGACGGCCGACGCGCCGGGCGCGGCGCTCCCGGTCGAGACCCGCGTGATCGCGCCCGGGGAGACGCTGTGGCAGATCGCCGGCGAGGTCGCCGCGCCCGGCGCCGACCTGCGCGACGTCGTCGCCGAGCTCGTCGAGCTCAACGGCCTCGGCGACGCCGGCCTCCAGGCGGGCCAGGAGATCCTCGTCCCGGTCGGCTGACGCGGCGGGCGGCCCCGCTCGCGCTCCTTGCAGCGGCCTGCGCGCGACCGTACGGTGTGGCGGTCAGCGCGAGGAGGTGGAGGCAGGTGCACTGCCCGTTCTGCCGGCACGGCGACTCCCGCGTCGTCGACTCCCGGACGTCGGACGACGGCTCGTCCATCCGCCGACGGCGGCAGTGCCCCGAGTGCCTGCGGCGCTTCACGACGCTCGAGACGGCGTCGCTCTCGGTGGTCAAGCGCTCGGGCGTCACCGAGCCGTTCAGCCGCGAGAAGATCGTCAACGGCGTCCGCAAGGCCTGCCAGGGCAGGCCCGTGAGCGAGGACGACCTCGCCCTCCTCGCCCAGCGCGTCGAGGAGACCCTGCGCAGCACGGGGACCGCCGAGCTCGACGCCCACGAGATCGGCCTGTCGATCCTGGGCCCGCTGCGCGAGCTCGACGAGGTGGCCTACCTCCGTTTCGCGAGCGTCTACCAGGCGTTCGACTCCCTCGACGACTTCGAGGCCGCGATCACCGCGCTCCGCGCCGAGCACGACGAGCCCGTCGGGGACGCGGCCGGCGCCTGACGGCGGCCGGCTCGCGGGTCCCGGACTGCGGTGCCACGCTGGCGGGACCCCGACCTGACGGGGCGACGACCCAGGCGGAGGCACCATGACGGGCACCCCGGACGCGAGCGGCCCCGGCGACCTCGACCGGCGGCTGCTCGCCGTCTACCTCAACGACCACCTCGCCGGCGCGGTCGCGGGCGCGGAGCGCATGCGCCGCACGGCCGACGTGCTGGCGCGCACGCCCGTCGGCCCCGGGATCGACCGGGTGGCGACCGAGGTCGCGGCCGAGCGTGAGGAGCTGAGGGCGCTGCTCGGCTCGCTCGGCGTGACGCAGGCGCTGCCCAAGCAGGTCGCGACCTGGCTCGGCGAGCGGGTGGCCCGACTCAAGGCGGGCGGCGGCATGGTCCGGAGCTCGCCGATCACGGCCCTGCTCGAGGTCGAGATCCTCCGCAGCGCCGTCATGGGCAAGCGCGGGCTGTGGCAGACGCTGACCGAGCTCGCGCCCTCGCTGGGGATCGACGCGGTGCGCTGCCGCGAGCTGTGGGAGCAGACGGACCGTCAGGTCACGACCCTCGACCAGGTCCACGCCTACGTGCGGGGGCGGGCCCTGAGGCGCTCGGACGGCCGCGAGGCGCCCGTCTGAGCTCCTCGGCGACCGTCGCCGGGGGACCACGCCACGCCGGGGACGTCCCCGTCCGCGCTCAGGACCCGTCGTCGATGACCTGCTGGCGGACGACGCGCCGCAGCACCTTGCCGATCTGCGAGCGCGGCAGCTCCGTGAGCACCACGAGGTCGCGCGGCAGCGCGTAGCGCGCGAGCCGCTTCTCGGACCACGCGCGCACCGCGGCGAGGTCGACCCGCGGGCCGCCGTGCGCGAGCACGACGGCCGCCACGACGCGCTCGCCCAGGTCGCCACCCGCCGGGACGCCCACGACGGCGACGTCCTCGATGCCCGGCATCTCGCGCAGGTGGTCCTCCACCTGGGACGGGTACACGTTGAACCCGCCCGTGATGATGACCTCCTTGATGCGGTCGACGAGCCGGACGAAGCCGCCGTCCTCGACGACGACGACGTCGCCCGTGCGCAGCCACGTGCGCCCGTCGAGCTCGACGAGCACCGCCGCCGTGCCCTCGGGGCGGCCCCAGTACCCGCGGAACACCTGCGGCCCGCTGACGAGCAGCTCGCCCTGCTCGCCCGGGGCGACCTCGCGGGTCGGGTCCTCCGGGTCGACCACCCGCATCCGCGTCGACGGGAAGGGCAGCCCGAGCCGCCCGGGCCGGCGCGCGGGGGAGACGGGGTTGCCCAGCGCGACCGGGGACGTCTCCGTCATGCCGTAGCCCTCGACGAGGATGCCGCCGGTGACCTGCTCCCACGCCGCTGCCGTCTCCGGCGAGAGCGCCATCGCGCCCGAGATGGCCTGCCGGATGGAGGTGAGGTCCGCGCCGCGCTCGCGCGCCGCGGCGGCGAGCCGCTCGAACATGGGCGGCACGCCGGGCAGGAAGGTCGCCGGCCGGCGCCGCTGGGCTGCGAGCACCGTGTCGACGTCGAACTTGGGGAAGATCACGGACGTCGCGGCGATCCGCACCGCGTAGGTGAGGCACAGCGTGAGGCCGAACGCGTGGAAGAAGGGCAGGGCGGCGTAGACCGTCTCGGTCCCGACGCGGTGCTGCGTCCAGGCCTGGCCCTGCGCCGCGTTGACGGCGACGTTCCGGTGCGTGAGGACGGCTCCCTGGGGCGTGCCCGTCGTGCCGCCCGTGTACTGCAGGAGCGCGACGTCGTCGAGGTCCGGGTGCGGGTGGTCGGCCGGCAGCGGTGCCGCGCCGCGCAGGAGCGCCGCCCACGTGGTCGTCCCCGGCGCGAGCGGCACGGGGCTGCGCAGGGCGTCGCGGCTGCGGCGTGCGGCCGGGACCGGGAGGCGCAGGAGCAGGCGCGAGCGCCACGGCAGGTCCGCGGCGAGGTCGACGGCGACGACGGTGCGCAGCGCGGTGCGCTCGCGCGCGTCGAGCACGCGCTCCACCGCCTTCGTCCAGACGAGCGCCACGGTCGCCCCGCTGTCCGCGAGCTGGTGGCCGAGCTCCTCGCTCGAGTACGTCGGGTTGTGCTCGACGACGACGGCGCCCAGGCGCAGGACGGCGTAGAAGGCGACGACGTGCGTCGCGGAGTTGGGCAGGACGAGCGCGACGCGGTCACCCGGCCGCACGCCCGCCGCGCGCAGGGCCCCGGCGGCCCGGGCGACGCGCCGGCCGAGCGTCGCGTACGTCGTCGTCGCGCCGAGCAGGTCGGTCGCCACCCGGTCGCCGTACGCGGCGACGACACGCTCGAGCGTGCGGGTCACCGGCTCGTCGGGCTCGTCGACGTCGCCGGGCACGCCGGGCGCGTAGGAGGAGAGCCAGGGGCGGTCGTCGTCGTACGGCACGTCCCCATCCTAGGTTACGGAACCGTAGGTTACGGACCGGTAGCCGCCGCGGCGCGGAGGTTCGCCCGGACGGCCCTCAGAGGTCGCTCGACCGCGAGCCCCACAGGTTCACGCCCGAGTCGACCGCGTGCTCGTCGATCGCCGCGAGCTCCTCGGCGGTGAACGGCGGCGACGCCAGGGCGCCGAGGCTGTCGTCCAGCTGGGCGACGCTGCTCGCACCCACCAGCACGCTCGTCGTGCGCGGGTCGCGCAGCACCCAGGCGATCGCGGTGCGCGCCAGGCTCTCGCCGCGGCCCCGTGCGACCGCGTCGAGCCCCCGGACCCTGGCCCGGACCTCCGGCGTGATCCACGCCGGGTCGAACGACGCGGCCCGGGACGCGCGCGACCCCTCGGGCACGCCGTCGAGGTACTTCTGGGTGAGCAGGCCCTGGGCGAGCGGCGAGAACGCGACCAGGCCCATGCCGGCGTCGCCGACGACGTCGAGCAGCGAGCGCCCGTCCGGCGCGGTCGGCTCCTCGACCCACCGGTTGAGCATCGACCACGAGGGCTGGTGGACCGCGAGCGTGAGGCCGAGGCCGCGGGCGACCTCGAGCGCCTCGAGGGTGCGCGTCGCCGAGTACGACGAGATGCCCGCGTGCCGCGCCCGGCCGGAGGCGACGGCGGTCGCGAGCGCGCCGAGGGTCTCGGCCAGCGGCGTCCTCGGGTCGAAGCGGTGGCTGTAGAACACGTCGACGTGGTCGACGCCGAGCCGCTCCAGCGAGGCGTCGAGGGATGCCAGCAGGTACTTGCGGCTCCCGTGCTCGCCGTAGGGCCCCGGCCACTGGCGGTAGCCCGCCTTGGTGGTGAGGACGAGCTCGTGCCGGCGACCGCGCAGCGCCGTGCGCAGCAGCCGGCCGACGAACGCCTCGGCCGCGCCCGGGGGAGGTCCGTAGTTGTTCGCCAGGTCGAGGTGGGTGATCCCGCGCTCGACGGCGTGGAGCACGATCTCGCGCTGCCGCTCCTCGGGTCGGTCGTCGCCGAACCCCTGCCACAGCCCGAGCGAGACCGCCGGCAGGTCGAGGCCCGTGCGGCCGGCGCGGCGGAAGGTCGTCGTCGGAGCTGCCACGGCCCCGACGCTACGCCAGCGCGTGCCGCGGCGGGGCGTCGGTCGGCCGGGCGTAAAACCCTCGCCACGTCGCGTAGCGTGGCCGACGGCCGTGCGACGCCCGGCCCACGACGAGACCCGGAGGTGGCCATGGCCGACGACGACCGCGGGGCGCCCGCCCCCGAGACCGGCACCGCAGCCCAGGACGGCGACACGGCCGCACCCGACGCGAAGGCGCGGTTCCGTGAGGCGCTCGAGCGCAAGCAGGGCGCGGCCCACCGCAGCGCCCAGGGACGCGCCAACACCGGCGTGGTCCACGGGTCCGAGGTCACGGGCCGGGGCAAGCGCACGTTCCGCCGCAAGACCGGCTGACCGCAGGTCCCTCAGCCGCCGGACCGCACGTCCGGTGCACCACGACGCACGACGCCCGACGCACGGCCGCCGCCCCGCCCGGGGCGGCGGCCGTCGCGCGTCCGGCGCCCGACGGCGTCAGGACAGGACGCGCAGCCGGATCGTCTGGTCCATCGTCCGCAGCACGTCGCACACGTCCGGGCCCAGGTCCGCCGCGACGTCGGTGACGACGTAGCCGAGCTCGCCGCGGGTCGCGAGGAGCTGGCCCTCGATGTTCACGCCGTGCTCGGCGAGCGTCTGGTTGATCCCCGCGAGCACGCCGGGGGTGTTGTGGTGCAGGTGCGCGAGCCGGTGCGACGCCGGCGAGGCGTCGAGCGCCAGGTTCGGCAGGTTGACGCTCAGCGTGGTGGAGCCCGTCCGCAGGTAGTCCCGCAGCTTGTTCGAGACGAACTGGCCGATCGCCTCCTGGGCCTCCTCGGTCGACCCGCCGATGTGCGGGGTGAGGATGACGTTCGGCAGGCCGCGCAGGTCGGACTCGAACGCGTCGCCGCGGCGCTTGGGCTCGTCCGGGAACACGTCGACCGCGGCGCCGCCCACGTGACCCGACAGGACGTGGTCGCGCAGCGCGGCGTAGTCGACGACGAAGCCGCGCGAGAGGTTGAGGAAGATCGCGCCGGGCTTCATCCGCGCGAACTGCGCAGGGCCGAAGAGGCCGGCGTTGCCGTCCCGGCCGTCGACGTGCAGGGTCACGACGTCGGCGACGTCGAGCAGCTCGTCGAGCGTCTGCATGCGGCGCGCGTTGCCGAGCGAGAGCTTCTCGGCCGAGTCGTAGAACACGACCGACATGCCCAGCGCCTCCGCCAGCACGGAGAGCTGGGTCCCGATGTTGCCGTAGCCGACGATGCCGAGCGTCCGGCCGCGGACCTCGTGCGCACCCTCCGCGGACTTGTCCCAGACGCCCGCGTGGAGCGCGCGGTCCCGCTCGGTGAGGCGGCGCGTCAGCGCGATGATCTCGGCGAGCGTGATCTCGACCACCGAGCGCGTGTTCGAGAACGGCGCGTTGAACGCGGCGACGCCCCGTTCGGCGGCCGCGCGCAGCGCGATCTGGTTGGTGCCGATGCAGTAGGCGCCGACGGCGAGCAGGTCCGGCGCGTTCTCGAGGACGCGGCGCGTCACCTGCGTCTTGGACCTGATGCCGAGCAGGTGGACCCCCTGGAGGGCCTCGATGAGCTCGTCCTCGTCGAGCGCGCCGGTCCGGGACGTCACGTCGACGTCGTCGCCCTGCAGGATCGTCGTGGCCAGGGGGTGGAGGCTCTCGAGGAGCAGGGCGCGCAGCACGGGTCCATGGTGGACCGAACGCCGCGGACCGCGAAGAACGGCCCGACAGGCGGGACACGCCCCGGCGCGGGAGACTGCGGCCGTGGGCGACGATCACGAGGCCGTGCGGCCTGCCGCGCCGCCCGTGCGCCGACGCCGGCCCCGAGGGCTGGTCCTCGTCCCGCTCCTGCTGCTCGCGGTCGCCGCCGGCGGGGCGGTGGTGCGCACCGACGGCGACCTGGCCTCCCTCGTGCGGCCGCGCGCCTACGTCGAGATCGACGGCGAGGCCGTCGCGGTGCCCGCGCCCGAGCCGGCGCAGGGCCGGATGGCCCCCGCCGTGCCCGTGACCACCGCGGGGTCGCACGCGTTCCTCCACACGACCGCCGAGGGCGGCCCCGTCGGGTACGACCCGTGCCGGCCCGTCCGGTGGGTCCTGCGCGGCGACGGCATGCCCGACGGCGGCCGGGCCGTCCTGGACGAGGCGGTCGCCGTCGTCGAGGCCGCGACGGGGCTCGTGCTCGTGCCGGTGGGGGAGACCGACGAGCCCCCCGTGCTCGAGCGGCCGCTCATCCAGCCCGAGCGCTACGGCGACGGCTGGGCCCCCGTGCTCGTCGCGTGGTCGGACGAGGCGACGGTCCCCGAGCTCGCGGGCCAGGTCGCCGGAGTCGGCGGCTCGGCCGCCGTCCCGGGCGCCGACGGCGAGGGCGAGTGGCTCGCGGCGGGTCGCCTGGTGCTCGACGCCGAGGACATCGGCGGCCTGCTCGAGCGCGACGGCGGTGCGGCCCAGGCGCGCGCGATCGTCGTCCACGAGCTCGCGCACGTGCTGGGCCTCGACCACGTCGACGACCCGGGCGAGCTCATGCACCCCGTGACCTCGACGCGCACCGACCTCGGTCCGGGGGACCTGCAGGGCCTCGCGCTCGTGGGTCAGGTGGCCTGCGAGGACTGAGCCAGGCCCGCGGGCAGCGGTCCCGTCGTCAGCACGTGCAGCCGACGCGTGGGCCGCGTCATCGCGACGTAGAGGTCGCCCGGTGTGCCCTCGAGCTCGCCCGGCTCGACGAGCACCACGACGTCGAACTCCAGGCCCTTCGTGTCGCGCGGCGCGAGCACCGCGAGCGGGGCGTCGAGCACGTGCGCGCCCGCTCCGGCGCCCAGGGCCCCGGCGAGTCGCGACGCCCCGAGCACGCGCGCGACGTCGGCGACCCGCCCGGGCGCGGCGATGACGGCGACGCGGCCCCCCTCGCCGTCCGCGGCGTCGGGCCCCGTGCCGGCGACGCGCAGCGCGTCGGTCACCGCGTCGACCAGCTGGCCGTCGAAGGCCGCGACGGTGGTGACGACGAGGGCGTCCGCGACCTCGCGGGCGGACGTCAGGCGGCTCACCGGCAGGTCCGCGGCGCGCGCGACCCGCTGCGCGGCGCGCGCGACCTCCGCGGGCGTGCGGTAGTTGACCGTGAGCTCGGCCAGGCGCCACGAGCCCCGCAGCACGGGGTCCAGCGTCTGCGCCCACGCGCGCGCGCCGGCGGGCGACGCCGTCTGCGCGACGTCGCCGACGATCGTCATCGACCGTGTCGGGCACCGGCGCAGCAGCATGCGCCACGCCATGGCCGAGAGCTCCTGCGCCTCGTCGACGACGACGTGGCCGTAGGTCCACGTGCGGTCGCCCGCGGCGCGCTCGGCCGTCGTGAGCAGGGGGCCGCCCTCGGCGAACCGGTCGGCGAGCAGCTCGGCGCTGACCAGGCCGCGTCCCGAGCCCGACGACGACAGCACCTGCCGCGCGTACTCGAGGTCCTGCGCGCGCCGCCGGGCGTCCTCGGCGTCCTGCGCGCGGGCGGCCTGGTCGTCCTCGCCGAGCATCTCGGCGACCTCGTCGAGCAGCGGCACGTCGGCGGGCGTCCAGCCGTGCTCCGGGTCCCGGAGCAGGAGCGCGCGGTCCGCGCGGCTCAGCTCGCGCGCGGCGGCGTCCAGGCGCGCGGGGCGCGTGAGCAGGTCGCCGACGAGCTTCTGCGGGGTCAGCGGCATCCACGCGAGGTTGAGCGCGATGCGCACCTCCCGCAGCGAGCGGAGCTCCTCGACCACCTCGGCGCGGTCCTCGGCGGGCACGGCGTGCCCGAGCTGCGCGACGTACTGCGCGGCGAGGCGCGCGAGCATGTCGCGCACGAACGTCACCCGCGCGAGGTTGTGCGGCTTGCCCGTGCGCCGGGCGCGGTGGATCGCGTCGGCGACGTCCGCCGGCGTGATCGTCACCACGCGCCCGTCGACGCGGACGCTCACCGGCTCGGCGGGCACCCGCTGACGCTGGCGCACGGCGCGGGCCAGGACGGTCGCCATGACGGCGCGGCCCTTGACCTCGGCGACCCGGTCCGGCTCGGTCGCGGTCGCCCGGACACCAGGCACGAGATCCGCGACCGTGGCCGTGACGACGCCCGTCTCTCCGAGCGAGGGCAGGACCTGGTCGATGTAGCGCAGGAACGTGTGGCTCGGTCCGACGACGAGCACGCCCGACCGCTCGAGCGTCCGGCGGTGCGCGTAGAGGAGGTAGGCGGCGCGGTGCAGCGCCACCGCCGTCTTGCCCGTGCCCGGGCCGCCCTGGACGACGAGCGCGCCCGCCAGGTCGGAGCGGATGATCGCGTCCTGCTCGGCCTGGATCGTCGCGACGATGTCGCCCATCCGGCCCGTGCGCGCGGTCGAGAGCGCGGCGAGCAGCGCGCCCTCGCCCGAGAGCCCGTCCAGCACCTCGTCGGCGCGACCGCGCCGGTCGGCGCCGCCGAGCGCGTCGTCGGCGGCCACGGTGCCCTCGTCGCCGACCAGCGCCGCGAGGTCGAGCACCTCGTCCTCGAGCCCCGTGACGACGCGGCCGCGGGTGACGAGGTGGCGCCGGCGCAGCACGCCGTCGGGCTGCGCGGACGTCGCCCGGTAGAAGGCCTGCGCGGCGGGGGCGCGCCAGTCGGTGAGGAGGGAGGTGTGCTCGGCGTCGGTCAGGCCGAGCCGGCCGATGTAGCGCACGGACCCCTCGGTGAGGTCCAGGCGGCCGAAGCACAGGCGCTGCTCGACCGCCTCGAGCTGCGCGAGCCGGTCCTCGTACAGCGTCGCGAAGGCGTCCCGCTCCGAGCGGTTCTGCGGCGAGCCCGACGGACCCACGCGCCGGACGCGCGCGAGGCGGGCACGGGTCTGGGCCCGCAGCTCGTCCAGCCGCGCGTACCGGACGTCGACCGCGGCCTGCTCCTGGCGGAGCTGGTCCTGCCTCGAAGACACCTGACCCCCTGGACCCGTCGCGGATGCGGCCGTCCATTATCAGCCCTCACGGGGCCGGTCCGTGCCGGTGCGCGGTGCGGGACCCGGGTGAACCCGCCGGGCGCGCACGTGCGTGGGGGCCGCGCAGGACACGCGCGGGTCCGGGCGGGCCCCTAGGATCGGGCGCGGCGCCCGGCGGCGCCGTGCCGGAGAGCGCGAGAGGTGGCCAGTGCCGTACCAGGAGACGAACCCGCGCCCGATCAGCGTCCTGCTCGTCGAGGACGACGACGGCGACGCGTACCTCGTGTCCGAGCTGTTCGCGGACGCGGACCAGCCGGTCGACCTCGTCCGCGCGCGCACCGTCGACGAGGCGCTCACGCAGCTCGACGTGGACTGCATCCTGCTCGACCTCGGGCTGCCGGACGCCGTCGGCATCGGTGCCCTCGAGCGCGTGCTCGCCGCGCCGAACATCCCGGCCGTCGTCGTCCTCACCGGCCTGTCGGACACGGGGCAGGGGCTGCGCGCGGTCGCCGCGGGCGCCCAGGACTACCTCGTCAAGGGGGAGGTCGACGCCCAGCTCCTCACGCGGTCCGTCCGCTACGCGATCCAGCGCCGTCGGGCCGAGCGTCAGGAGCGCGAGCTGTACCGCGCCCAGATCCGGGACTACGAGACGACGCGCCTCGAGCGGGCGCTGCTGCCCACGCCGCTGGTCGGCGACGGCGCCCTCGAGGTGCTCGTCGGCTACCGCGCCGGGCGCGACGGGCTGCTGGGCGGCGACTTCTACGACGTCGTCGAGCGCGACGACGGCGCGGTCGCCGCCGTCGTCGGCGACGTGGCGGGCCACGGGCCGGACGAGGCGGCGCTCGGCGCGACGCTGCGCACCGCGTGGCGCACCTCGGTGCTCGCGGGGCTGCCGCCGGCGAAGGTGCTCGACGTCGTCGAGCAGATCCTCACGGCGGAGCGCGGGCGGCCCGAGATCTTCGCGACGCTCGTCCAGGTCGTCGTCGCGCCGGACCGTCGCTCGCTCGACCTCTACCTGTGCGGCCACCCGACGCCCTTCCTGCTCGGCGTGCCGACGACGTCGCTGCCGTCCGAGAAGCGCGGCCGTGCGCTCGGCATCCCGGTGCTGGGCGGCTGGCAGCCCGAGCGCGTCGAGCTCGGCGACACCTGGCGCGTGATCATGTTCACCGACGGGGTGCTGGAGACCACGGTCGACGACGGCCTCACGCGCCTCGGCGAGGAGGGCCTGCAGCGGGTCATGGAGCAGCAGCTCGCGACCGAGGCGGAGCCGGGCCGCGACCCGCTCGGCCCGTCGTTCGTCGACTCGGTGCTCGAGGCCGTGAGCCAGCGCCACGGGGGCAACCTCGTCGACGACACGGCCCTCGTGCTGCTCGGCTGGGGCGGCCGGTGACCTCGCGCGGCCTGGCCGCGGACCGCACGTCGCTGCGCCGGCGCCTCGGCATCGCCCTCGTCGCGGGCGGCCTGGTCCTCGCTCTCCTGCTCGCGGGGGCGTTCGCGGCCCTCCTGCGGCACACCGACCGGCAGCAGGCCGTCACCGGCGTCTACTTCGACGCGATCACGCAGGCGGACCGGGCCTACACGCGCCTCGTCGACGCCGAGACGTCCGTGCGGGGGTACGCCCTCACGGCGGACCCGACCACGCTCGAGCTGTTCGAACGGCTCGTCGCGCCCGAGCCCGACGAGGGGGTCGCCGCCGCCGACCCCGAGGAGACCGAGGCGGCGCTGCGGGCCGAGCTGGGCGAGGGGCACGACGTCCTCGTGGCCCGCGAGGCGGCAGCGACGGCGGCCAGGACCTGGTACACCGACTTCGCCGAGCCGACCATCGCGGCCGTCGAGGCCGGCGGCCGCGGCGCGGTCACGGTCGACGAGGTCGAGGCCGGACGCGTGTTCTTCGACGACGTCCGTGTCCACGCCGAGGAGTACATCGACCTGCTCACGCAGTCGCGCCAGGCTGCGATCGAGGACCTCCAGGCCTCGAACCGGCTCGTCCTCGCCGTGCTCGTGTCCTTCGCCGTGGCCGCGCTCGCGGTCGGCGTCCTCGTCTGGGTCTTCCTGCGCCGGTGGGTCACCGACCCGCTCGCGACCCTCGCGGCGGACGCGCGGGTCGTCGCCGACGGCGACGTGGGCCACCCGGTCGGTCTCGTCGGCCCGGGCGAGGTCGGCGCGCTCGCGCACGACATCGAGCAGATGCGGCTGCGCCTCGCCGACCTCGTGGCCGAGGCGCGGGCGTCGCAGGCCGCGCTCGAGGAGTCGCACGCCCAGCTGGTCGAGCAGGCGGAGGACCTGCGCCGCTCCAACCGGGACCTCGAGCAGTTCGCGTACGTCGCGTCGCACGACCTCCAGGAGCCCCTGCGCAAGGTCGCGAGCTTCACGCAGCTGCTCGCCAAGCGGTACGAGGGCCAGCTCGACGAGCGCGCGGACCAGTACATCGCCTTCGCCGTCGACGGCGCCAAGCGCATGCAGCGCCTCATCAACGACCTGCTCGGCTTCTCGCGGGTCGGGCGCATCGGCGGCGAGCTCGCCGACGTCGAGCTCGACGACGTGCTGGGCCAGGTCTCCGCGGACCTGGACCGCGTGGTCGAGGAGACCGGCGGCGCCATCGAGGGGTCGGGGCTGCCGGTCGTCCGCGGCGAGCGCCCCCTCCTCGTCCAGCTCGTCGCGAACCTCGTCGGCAACGCGCTGAAGTTCCGGCACCCGGACCGCGCGCCGCGCGTCCGGTTCGAGGCCCGGCGCTCAGGCGACCAGTGGGAGGTGGCCTGCCACGACAACGGCATCGGCATCGACCCGCAGTACGCCGACCGGGTGTTCGTGATCTTCCAGCGGCTGCACGCCAAGGACGTCTACGAGGGCACGGGCATCGGGCTCGCGCTGTGCAAGAAGATCGTCGAGTACCACGGCGGTCACATCTGGATCGACCCCGAGCCCGCCGACGGCGGCACGACCATCCGGTTCACGCTGCCGGTCGCCGAGGCCGGGACGGACGCCCCGTCGACGGCCGCCCGACCGGGCGTGCGGGCCGCCGACGCGCCGGCCGTCCCCGTGACCGTCGACGCCCCGGCCGCGACCGGTCGCGTAGGCTCGACGCCCGGGGACGACGCGCGTCCCGCGCGCGCGACGCCCGCACACGACCCGGAGGACGCCCCGCATGGCTGACCACAAGACCATCGACGTGCTGCTCGTCGAGGACGACCCGGGCGACGTCCTCATGACGCGCGAGGCGTTCGCCGAGAACAAGGTCGCCAACCGGCTCGCCGTCGTGAGCGACGGCGTGAGCGCGCTCGAGTTCCTGCGCAAGGAGGGCGAGCACGCGGACGCCCCGACGCCCGACCTCGTCCTGCTCGACCTCAACCTCCCGCGGATGGACGGCCGTCAGGTCCTCGCCGCGATGAAGTCCGACGACGAGCTGCGCCGGATCCCCGTCGTCGTGCTCACGACGTCGGAGGCCGAGGAGGACGTGCTGCGGAGCTACTCGCTGCACGCCAACGCGTACGTGACCAAGCCCGTCGACTTCGACCGGTTCATCGACGTCGTGCGGCAGATCGACGACTTCTTCGTCTCCGTGGTGCGCCTGCCGTCACGGTGACCACGGAATGCGGCGCGGCGCACGGGCGTTGACCCGAGCGCCGGCCGTGGGCCGGGCACGAGACAGGCAGGACGGAGGACGTGATGCGCGAACCGAGCGAGCTGTACACGGTCGACGAGGACGTCGCACGCGACCTGACCGTGCGCGCCGACGCCGGCCAGGGACCCGTCCTGCTGCACATGGTGCGGGGCTTCGTCGACGCGGGCAACGCCGGTCAGCTCTCCGCGGAGCACCTCACCGAGCGCTTCGGCACGCAGCGCCTCGCGACGTTCGACGTCGACGCCCTGCTCGACTACCGCTCGCGTCGCCCCACGATGGTCTTCGACTCCGCGACCTGGGCCGAGTACGAGGAGCCCTACCTCGCGGTCGACGTCGTGCGCGACGGCGAGGACGTCCCCTTCCTGCTCCTGCACGGCACGGAGCCGGACGTGCAGTGGGAGCGGTACGTCGCCGCGGTGCGCGAGATCGTCGAGCGCTTCCGCGTCCCGCTGGCGGTCGGCGTGCACGGCATCCCCATGGGCGTGCCGCACACGCGGCCGCTCGGGGTCACCGCCCACGCGAGCCGGCCCGAGCTCGTCGCCGAGCACGCGTCCTGGTTCGGCCGGGTCCAGGTCCCTGCGAGCGCGAGCGCGCTGCTCGAGTTCCGCCTCGGGCGCTGGGGCCACGACGCGATGGGCTTCGCCGTCCACGTGCCCCACTACCTCGCCCAGTCGTCCTACCCGCAGGCGTCGCTCGTCGCGCTGCAGCAGGTCGAGCGTGCGACCGGCCTCGAGCTCGACCTGGCGGCGCTCGAGGAGCCCGCGCGCGAGGCGACCGAGGAGATCGAGCGCCAGGTCGAGGGCTCCGAGGAGATCGCCGCCGTCGTGCGCGCGCTCGAGGAGCAGTACGACTCCTTCTCGCGCGCGATCGGCCGGCCGAACCTGCTCGCCGAGCAGGCCGAGATCCCCACCGCCGACGAGCTCGGCGCCGAGTTCGAGAGGTTCCTCGCCCAGCAGCAGGGCGGCGACGGTCCTGACCGCTGAGCCGCCCGCCCGCCCCGCCCGGCGTGCCCGAACCCTCCGGGGCGAGGCGCGCACACCCGGGCGACGACGCGACCCCGGGCGCGACGCCGCCCGGCGCGCGGACCGGACGCACCGGGGCGGCCCGCGCCGCCGCGCAGGGCCCGGCGGTCCTCGCGGCCGCGTTCGCCGCCTACGCGGTCGCCGTCCTGCACCGCGGGTCGCTCGGCGTCGCCGGGGTCGAGGCGACGGAGCGCTTCGGCGTGGGCGCGACGGTCCTGTCGACGTTCGTCGTGGTCCAGCTCGGGGTGTACGCGGCGCTCCAGGTGCCCGCCGGCGTCCTGCTCGACCGGTTCGGCTCGCGCGCGATGATCGGGACGGGCGCCGTGCTCATGGCGACGGGCCAGCTGCTCCTCGGCCTCACCGACGGCCTGGGCGCCGCGTACGCCGCGCGCGTGCTCATCGGCGCCGGCGACGCGGCGACGTTCATCTCGGTCATCCGCCTCGTCGCCGCGTGGTTCCCGCCGCGCCGGGTGCCGCTGCTCACGCAGCTCACGGGCATCGTCGGGCAGAGCGGCCAGGTGCTCGCCGCGGTGCCGCTCGTGGCCGTCCTCGACCTCGCGGGCTGGACGCCGGCGTTCGTCGGGCTCGCCGCCGTGGGCGTGCTCGCGTCCGTCCTCGCGTGGGGCGTGGTCCGCGACGGACCGCCCGGCACGGTCGTGCGGAGCAGGGGCGGGGTCGTCGCTCCGGTGCGCGAGGTCGCCGCCGTCCCGGGCACGTGGCTGGGGTTCTGGTCGCACGCCCTGAGCCAGTTCTCCCTCACCGTGTTCGTGCTCCTGTGGGGCTACCCGTTCCTCACGGCCGCGCAGGGGCTCTCGCCCGCCGCCGCGGGTGGCCTCCTCACGCTCAACGTCCTCGCCGTCGTGGCGTCCGGGCCGGTCGTGGGGGCGCTGACCGGACGGCACCCGCTGCGCCGTTCGTGGATGGTCATCGCGATCGCGCTGGCGACCGCCGCGGCCTGGGCCGCCGTCCTGCTGCACCCGGGCCGCAGCCCCATGTGGCTGCTCGCCGTGCTCGTGGTCGTCCTCGGCGTCGGCGGCCCGGGGTCGGCCATCGGCTTCGACTACGCGCGCACGTTCAACCGCAGCCCGCGCCTGGGCACGGCGACCGGGCTCGTCAACGTGGGCGGTTTCGCGATGGCCGTGCTCTCCGTGCTCGCGGTCGGGATCGTCCTCGACGTCGCCGCGGCGCGCGGCGCCGAGCCCCTGTCGCTCGAGGCGTTCCGCCCCGCGTTCGCGGTCATGGTGGTGCCGTGGGCGGTGTGCTTCGTCGGCGTGCTCGTGAGCCGGCGCGCCACGCGCCGCGTCATGGCCGCCGCCGGCGTCGTCGTGCCGCCCGTCCGCGAGGTCCTCGCGCGTCGGCGCGGGGCGCGGGCGGTCGACGGGCTGGGGACGGACCGGCCCCGTCGTTGAGGCGCGGCGCGCCGGGCGTCGGTGCGCCAGGCGCCCGTGCGGCGGCTCCTTGCGACGTCCGCGGCCCCCGGCCGCGTCGGGTGCGCGGACTCTGGCGCGCGCCGAGGCCACCGTGCCATGCTTCCGATGTTGCTAGCGCTGGGCCTGTCCGCCACTGGAGGACGTGGGTACGAGCACTGCGGCGCGAGGACCGGGCACAGGGCCGGGTCATCAACGTCCCCCGGATGGACAGAAGGACAGGAACAGCATGGCGCAGGGATCTGTGAAGTGGTTCAACGGCGAGAAGGGCTACGGCTTCATCGCCCAGGACGGCGGCGGCGCCGACGTCTTCGTGCACTACTCCGCCATCGAGACGCAGGGCTACCGGACGCTCGAGGAGGCCCAGCGGGTCGAGTTCGAGATCACCCAGGGTCCCAAGGGCCCGCAGGCCGAGAAGGTCCGCCCGCTCTGAGCGAACCGTCCGTCGACGAGGCCGCACCCCCACCCCGGGGTGCGGCCTCGTCGCACGAGAGGGGCGGGACGCAGCGGCCGAGCGCCGGCGGCCGCGGGCGTCAGGCCGCGTCCGGGTCCCCGTCGTCGTCGGGCCCGGCGACCTCGGGCGCCACGTCGCGCAGCGGGGGGACGGTCCCCGCGAAGGCTGCGAGCTCGTCGTCCTCGAGGAGCGCCGCGGGGACCGGGAGGCTCCGCAGGCGGCGCGCGAGACCGCGACGTCCCTCGGCCGCGGCGGGCCCGCCCGGCGCGCGCCCGCCCACGACGAGGTTGCCGTAGCGCCGCCCCCGCAGCTGGCCCGGCTCGGCGACGAGCAGGGCGTCGTCGAGCGCCGCCCGCACCGTCGCGACCTCGGCGCGGGCGACCGCGAGCGGCGGCCGGTCCGCGACGTTCGCGAGGTAGAGCCCGCCCGGCCGCAGGACGCGCACGACCTCCGCGAGGAACTCGCTCGTCGTGAGGTGCGCGGGTGTGGTGTCGGGCGCGAAGACGTCCCGGACGACGACGTCGGCGGAGGCGGCCGGCAGCGCCGCGAGGACCTCGCGGGCCTCGCCCGGGCGCAGCCGCAGGCGCGGCGAGCGCGGGAGGGCGAACCAGCGCCGGACGTGCTCGAGCAGCACCGCGTCGACGTCGACGGCCACCTGGTGAGAGCCCGGACGCACCGCGTCCAGCCACCGCGGCAGCGCGCAGCCCGCGGCCCCGAGGTGCACCGCGTCGAGGGTCGTGTCGGTGGTCTGGGCGATGATCGCCGCCATGTGCTGCATGTACTCGAACTCGAGCCACGTCGGGTCGTCGAGGTCGAGGTGGGAGCTCGGCACGCCGTTGACGTACAGCGTCACGCTGCGCGGGTCGTCGGGGGAGCGGCGCACCTCGGCGGTGCCCGTGGCGATCCGGACCGGGCCCTCCGGCAGGTCCGGCGCCGCCTGGGCGGCGCCCGCGGCCCGTCCGCCGCGCCCGTGGCGACCTCGGGCGGCGGGGCGGTCAGGCATGGCGACCACGCTAGTCTTGACGGGAGTCGAACAGGTGTTCGACACTGGACCCAGGAGGTGACCGGGATGAGCATGCACGTCGTCGACCGTCAGGTCGGGCACACGGAGGAGCCCCGGTTGGTCCCCGCGTCCGCGCACGAGCTCCTGCGCCGCAGCGACGCCGAGCTCGTCGCCGCCCAGCTGGCGGGCTCGCCGGACGAGCGCTTCGTCCACGCCCACCTCGCGGCGCTCCGTGCCGGGGCCGCGATCCTCGAGGTCACCGGACGCCCGCGGCGTCGCCCGGTCCCGCGCACGGTCTGGGACATGGTCGCGGCCGTCGCCCCCGAGCTCGAGGCGTGGACGTCCTTCTTCGCGGCGGGCGCGCCCGCGCGGGCCGCCGTCGAGTCGGGGCGTGAGGGCGTCGTCGACGTCGACCGCGCCGAGCGCACGGTCGCGGCCGCTGAGGACTTCCAGGACGTCGTGCGGCGGCGCCTGCTGGCCGACGCGCCCGAGCAGGGCCGGCTGCTGCTGCACGCCTCCTGAGAGGATCGAGCCATGAGCCGGAGCAGCACGCCGTCGCCGCCACGGTGGCGCTCGTGAGCCGCGCGGCACCGCCCGCGGGCGTCCGGCGCAGCTGGGGGACGGAGGAGGACGGCGCGTCGATCCTGCACGTCGACATGGACGCGTTCTTCGCGTCGGTCGAGCTCGTGCGGCGTCCGGACCTGCGCGGGCGCCCGGTCGTCGTGGGCGGTGACGGCCGCTCGGTCGTCCTCGCGGCGACCTACGAGGCGCGCGCGTACGGCGTCCACTCCGCGATGCCGATGGCCCAGGCCCTGCGACGCTGCCCGCACGCCGTGGTCCTGCCGCCGGACCACACCGCCTACCGGGCGGCGTCCGCGGCGGTCATGGAGATCCTGCGGGACGTCACGGCGCTGGTCGAGCAGGTCAGCGTGGACGAGGCGTTCCTCGACGTCTCGGGCGCGCGGCGACGCCTCGGACCGCCCACCGCGATCGCCGCGCTGGTCCGCGAGCGCGTGCGCTCGCGCCTCTCGCTGCCGTGCTCGGTCGGCATCGGCGGGACCAAGTTCGTCGCGAAGCTCGCGTCGGGCTTCGCCAAGCCGGACGGCGTCCTGCTCGTCCCGCGCGCGGCGACCGTCGAGTTCCTGCACTCCCTGCCGGTCGGCGCCCTGTGGGGCGTGGGGGACCGGACGCGCGAGGCGCTGGCGCGGTGGGGGATCACCACGGTCGCCGAGCTCGCGGCCACCGACGTCGCCGTCGTGCAGCGCGCCGTGGGGCGCGCGTCGGGCGCGCACCTGCACGACCTCGCGTGGGGCCGTGACCCGCGTCCCGTGGTGCCCGAGCGGCAGGAGAAGAGCATCGGGGCGGAGACGACCTTCGAGCAGGACACGGCCGACCTCCGCGTGCTCGAGGGGCACCTGCTGCGCCTCGCGGACCGCTGCTCGACGCAGCTGCGGGACCGGGGCCTGGTCGCGCGGACCGTGAGCCTCAAGGTGCGCACCGAGGACTTCAGCACGCTGAGCCGGTCCCGGACGCTCCCCGTCTCCACCGACGTCGGCCGCGAGCTGTACCTCGCCGCCCGGGACCTGCTCGCGGGCACCGACCTCGGTGGACGCCGTGTCCGCCTGGTGGGCGTGCGCGCGGAGGGTCTCGCCGAGGCGGGTGCCCGCCAGCTCACGCTCGAGGAGGCGGTGGACGACGCGTCGGACGCGCGGCGGCGCGCTGAGCAGGCCATGGACGAGGTCCGGCACCGGTTCGGGGCGCGCGCGGTGCGTGCCGCCACCCTGACGGCGGCACCTCCCGCCGTCTCAACTACCGCTCCGGGCAGCGGCGACCTATCCTGAGTCCTGTCCCCGTCCCACCGGCAGCGCGGAGGTAGCGATGCCTCTGTCCGAGTACGAGCAGCGCGTACTGGAGCAGATGGAGCGTCAGCTCACGTCTGACGACCCCAAGCTGGTGAACACCTTCCAGGGCGGTGGCACGCGGACGGTCAAGCGATGGCTGCTCACCGGGGCCGGCGCCGTCGCCGGCCTCACGGTTCTCGTCATCGGCGCGGCCACGAGCCAGCCGCTCGTCGGGGTCCTGGGGTTCGTCGCGATGTTCGCCTCGGTCGTCCTCGCGTTCTCCCCGCCGCGTCGCAAGGGACCGGCGGGGATCGTCATGGAGAACGGCGCCACGCGCCCGCGACCCAAGGGACGCAGCACCTCGCCCGGCTTCATCGCGCGCTTCGAGCAGCGCTGGGACCGCCGGCGCGACGAGCGCGGTCGCTGACCCGCTCGCACGGCCCGCACCGGTTCGGCCAGCCCCAGCCCGGGGCGATGCCTCGGGTCGGCGCCCGGACGATGCCTCGGGGGCGACGCCTGAGGGTGATGCCTGAGGGTCGGTCCGCAGCACGAGGCCTCAGCGTGCGCTGACGGTCTCCCGCTCCGGCTGGGGCACGAACACCCGGTGCACGGCCTCGACCCAGCCCTGGAGCTCCTCGACGTCCCAGACGCCCGGGGCGGGGGCGTAGCGCGTCGACTCGACGGTCGCGACGAGCCGCCCGAGCGCCTCGAGGGCCTCGGCGCGCTCGAGGGGGTCGCGGTCGGAGCGCTCGACCCGCTCACGGAGCAGGTCGCCCACCTGGCGCGGGGTCATCGCGTCGCTCCACGTCACGCCGGCCTCGGTGAGCTGCGCGCGCAGGTGCCCCCACCACCCCTCGGGGTCGGTCGGCAGCCGCGGGTGCCGCCGCCGGCGGCGGGCCCGCAGCGCGAGCACCGTGGCCGCGGCCAGGA
The DNA here is from genome assembly GCF_016464425.1 of Actinotalea solisilvae. Taxonomy (GTDB): domain Bacteria; phylum Actinomycetota; class Actinomycetes; order Actinomycetales; family Cellulomonadaceae; genus Actinotalea; species Actinotalea solisilvae. The sequence goes on along the minus strand of NZ_JADDKQ010000010.1, from coordinate 6,908 downwards.
CGAGGACGAGGCCCGCCCCGGCGAGCACCAGCCAGGTCGGGACGGTGGCCGACCCGATGCCCACCTGGCCGCCGCCGCCCTGCTGCTGCTGCTGGGGCGCGACCGCGCCCGGTGAGAGCGACGGTGCTGCGCTCTGCGTCGCGGCCTGCTCCTCGGGCGTGACCGGGAGGCCCGCGAACGGGTCCGCGTAGACGGGCGGCGCGCCGGTCTGGACGGCGGGCGTCGGCTCGAAGCGCACCCAGCCGGCGTCGGCGAAGTACAGCTCGGGCCACGCGTGCGCCTGGCGCCCCGACACCACGAACTCCCCGCGCACCTCGGTGCTCGGCGACCCGGGCAGGAACCCGACGGCGAGCCGTGCGGGGATGCCCAGGGCCCTGGCCATGACGGTCATGCCGGTCGCGAACTGGACGCAGTACCCGCTCTTCTGCGTGAGGAAGTCCCACACCGCGTCGTCGGTCTCGGGCGGGGGCAGCTCGGTGTCGTAGCGGAAGTTGCGGATGTCACGGAAGTAGGACTGCAGCGCGAGCGCCTGGTCGTACGTCGTCGTCGCGTCCGCGGTGAGCTCGGCGGCGAGCGCCCGGATCTCGGCCGCGAACGGGGAGTCGGGCAGCACGAGCGTCGGGTCGTCGGACGCGACCCCCGCGGCCTCGTCCTGCCGCAGCGCGTCGGGGCTGAGGTCGCGCGCCGCGATCGTGACCTCGTAGGAGAGGCCGCGCGTCGACGTCGACCGGGACCCGACGACCTCGTCGCGCAGCGGGTCGTAGAGCCACGTGCCGGCGACGTCGACCGCGCGCGGCTCGGTCGGGATGGGCAGCCGGTCCTGGGAGAGCTCGCCGACCCGGACGCTGAGGCGGGAGAGCTCCTCGGGCGGCGGCGAGCCCGCGTCCTGCGGCCACAGGACGCCGTCGGTCGCGGCCAGGTCCTCGGGTGCGGCCGGGGTGTCGCCCCGGTGCCACTCCCGGCCGTCGAAGTCGCTCATCGTGTACATGCGCAGGGGCCCGACCGACGGGGCGTCGGTGGTGTACGTGAGCACGGGACGGTCGGACCGCTGACCGAGGCTCGAGCGCATGTCCAGGTCGGTCGACAGGCGCAGGGGCCCGTCGATGCCCGCGGGACCCCACGACCCGGGTAGGCGGACCGAGCCGAAGAACGGCAGCGCCGAGGCCACGGGGCCCGACGCGAGCGCGAGGACGCAGACGACGACGGCCGCGGCGAGCGCCGGCAGCGCGTCCCGGGACTCGGTCGCGGTCCGTCGCGTGCGGGGCCGCGTGAGGCTCAGGAGCATGAGGTAGGTGACCCCGCCGAGCACCATGAGCACCACGCCGGGGTCCCGCTCGAACAGGATCGTGGGCAGCCACACGCCGAGCAGGGGGAGTCCCGCGAGGCCGGCGCGCCCGAGCCCGAGGGCGAGCAGGTCGGTCGCGAGGACGACCGCCGTCGCGCCCGCGACCACCAGCAGCTCGAGCCCGCGTGAGGGCTCGACGGGGATGCGCCCCTCGACGATCGCGTCGACCCCGCTGCGCGCGAGGCGCACGAGGCGGTCGAGCGTGTCCGGGGTCGGCAGCGGAAGGCCGGGCGTGGTCCCCGTCCCGCCGTAGAGCGAGACGAGCACGACGACGCCGGTGGCCAGGCCCCAGCCCGACGGCGCGAGCCGCGCGCGGCCGACCGCCCGGGCGACCGCGACGACCCCCGCGACCAGCACGACGACGAGCGCGCTGACGGCGCGCCAGGGCCCCGGCGCGAGCAGACCGGTCATGGTCCACGTGCCGACCGTTGTCGCGAGGGCGACGAGGGCCGCGCCGACCCACGCCTGCCGCCCGCCGACGGCCGCGACGCCGTTCACCGGCCCACCCCGACGCGCTCGTCGGAGTCGAGCAGGCGGTGCCAGCAGACGGCGACGTCCTCGCCCGGCCGGACGGCGCACGCCGTCCAGCCCGCGCGCCGCAGCGCGCGCAGGGTCCTCGCCTCGTCGGCGGACATGGGCTCATCCTCGCCGCCGTGGCCCGTCCGCACCATGGCCCAGCCCATGTTCGCATCACCCACGCGCGCGAGCGACGCGAGGGCGTCCGGCTCGAGCGCGCCGACGACCGCGAAGACGAGCTCGGCGCCGCCGCCCTGCGCGCCGAGGGTGTCCACGGCGGTGCGCAGCCAGGCCGTCCGGGTGCCGAGGTTCGACGGCCGGGTGAGGTCGACCGTCTGGTCGAGCAGCGCGTCGGCGCCGGCGCCGTCGCCGTCGGAGCGGTGGTGGTCGGGCCCCGCGCCGAGGACGTCGCCACCGAGCAGCCGCACGTGGTGCCCGCCCGCGAGCAGGGCCATGGCGATCGACGCGCCGACGGAGATCGACCACTCGGCGGCGGCGTCCTCCTGCGGCAGGTCGAGCAGGACGCTCGCGGGCCGGCGGCCGGCACGCTCGTCCTGGCGCACCATGAGCTGCCCCCGCCGGGCACTGCTGCGCCAGTGGACGCGTCGCAGGTCGTCGCCCGAGCGGTAGTCGCGCAGCGACGCGTCGTCGGCCGCGGGGGTGCGGGCGCCGAGGGAGAGCCGGTCGACGTCCGTGGACGCCGCCGCGTTCGACGTGCCGAGGTGGGCGATCGCCGGGCGCACCGCGACGAGCATGGGGTCGCCCAGGGAGCCCGACCACCGCGCCACGCCGAACAGGTCGCGCCGCTGGACCTCGAGCGGGCCGACGGGCCAGCGACCGCGCCGCTGCGGGTCGACCGGGTAGGTGAGGGCGAGCCGGCCCGCGGAGCGCTGGACGCGGGCCCGCAGCGCCGTGGGCCCCGACAGCTCGCGCGCGGCGCGCTCGGCGATCTGGAGCCGGTCGAGCCGGTGCGCCCCGCCCGCGGACGTCAGCTCGACCCGGACGACCGCCGCCTCGCCGACCGTGACCGGGTGCGGCGCGACGCGTCGCACGAGGCGCAGCCCGCCGCGGTCCTGCGCCCGCGCCTCGACCGCGAGCCACGTGACGGCGACGACCACGACGAGCAGCAGCAGCGCGCCGACCTGCGTGACGATCCGCACCCCGGTGAGGGTGCCCGTGACGACGGTCACGAGGCCGAGCCCGGCCAGCGCGACGCCGCGCGCCGTCGGGCGCACCCCGCGCAGCGCGTCACGCACGGGTCAGCCGATCGCGCGGCGGTCCGGCGCGCTCGCGCGGGACGCCGGCAGCCGGGTCCGCGCGAGGATCGCCTCGAGGGTCTCCTCGACGCTGCGGCCGGACAGGCGCGCGTCGGTGCTCGCGAGCAGGCGGTGGACGAGGACCGGGGCGGCGAGCTCCTGGACGTCGTCGGGTAGCACGTGGTCGCGGCCCGCCATCGCGGCCGACGCCTTGGCCGCCCTCAGCAGCTGGATCGCCGCGCGCGGCGACGCGCCCAGGCGCAGCATCGGGTCGTTGCGCGTCGCGTCCGCGAGGTCCACGACGTACTGCTTGATGCCGGGAGCGGCGTAGAGCCGGCGCGCGACGTCGATCATCGACGAGAGCTCGGCGATCGTGGCGACCGGCGTGAGGTGGGCGAGGGGGTCGACCGCCTCCTGCCGGTCGAGCATCTCGACCTCGGCGGACCGCGAGGGGTAGCCCACGCTCAGGCGCGCCATGAAGCGGTCCCGCTGGGCCTCGGGCAGGGCGTAGGTGCCCTCCATCTCGATGGGGTTCTGCGTGGCGATGACGAGGAACGGCCGCGGCAGCTGGTACGTCGTGCCGTCGATCGTCGTCTGCCCCTCCTGCATGCACTCGAGGAGGGCGGACTGCGTCTTGGGCGAGGCCCGGTTGATCTCGTCGCCGATGACGACGTTGGCGAACACGGGCCCGGGCCGGAACTCGAACTCGTGCTGCTCCTGGCGGTAGATCGTCACGCCGGTGAGGTCGCTCGGCAGCAGGTCGGGCGTGAACTGGATGCGGCCCACGGAGCAGTCGACCGAGCGCGCGAGGGTCTTGGCGAGCGTCGTCTTGCCCACGCCGGGGACGTCCTCGAGGAGCACGTGCCCCTCGGCCAGCAGCACCGCGACCGTGAGCCGCACGAGGTCCGGGCGACCCGTGATCACGGTCTCCATGGCCGTGCGGATCCGCTGGGAGGTCGTGGCGAGGTCGTCGACCTCGCGTGCTGTCGGCAGTGCGTGCATGGCGACCCCTTCGTCCGGACTGGTCGAAGCGTAGGTGACCGGGCGGCGCGGGGGCGACGCCCGGACGGGCGGGCCCGTCGCGACGCCGCGGGCGGCGCGGCGGAGGGGCGTCGGGACGGTGCCCGAGGACGCGCCCCCGGCGCCCCCCACTTCGCTCCACCCCCGCGGCGGCGGGTGCCGTGGTCCGGGCGCCCCCCGCACGCCGACCGCGGCGCCGGGCGTGCGCCGGGCCTGCGGGTCGGTGCCGCGCGGCGCGCCGGGAGCCCTGGCCCTCCACGATCCTCCACCGCCTCTCACCTGCGGTGATGCCCTCGCGAACGGGTGAAACGCCGCTCGCTGCCCTTGCTGGTGGAGGAAAGTGGAGTACCGTGGAGCCACCTGGGGAGCGGTGGGCGTGCCCGGGGGAGCACGGAGGGAGGCGACGTGGCGAACGAGTCCGCGCCGAGCCCCGGCTCCTACGGCACGTACAGCCCCTTCCTGGGCACGTACACGCCGCGCCTCGACGACAAGGGCCGGCTGATCCTTCCCGCCAAGTTCCGCGCCCAGCTCGCGTCCGGCCTCGTCGTCACGCGCGGCCAGGAGCGCTGCCTGTTCGTCTTCCCCGTCGAAGAGTTCCGGCGCATGCACGACCAGATCCGCCAGGCCCCCGTGACGAGCAAGCAGGCCCGCGACTACCTGCGCGTCTTCCTCTCGGGCGCGCACGACGAGGTGCCGGACAAGCAGGGCCGGCTGTCCATCCCGGCGGGCCTGCGGACCTACGCGGGCCTCGACCGCGACGTCGCCGTCATCGGCGCGGGCACGCGGGTGGAGATCTGGGACGCGACGGCCTGGGAGACGTACCTCGAGGAGCAGGTCAGCCACTACGCGGACACGGCCGAGGAGGTGTTCCCCGGTGCCTTCTGAGTGAGGGCACCCCGGTGCCGGTGACGTCCCGCTGACAGCCACCGCACGACGAGGTCTCTCCCCGCCCGCTCTGGCGCACTTCCCCGGCGCCAGAGGGGCTGCGGAGGGAGACCTGGTCGGGCGGCGGAGGGCCTCCCGACCAGCACCGCCGTCCCGGCCCCGCCGGGACGGACCACACGGCCCCACGGGGCGGCACGACGAGCAGGACCCGAGCAGCAGGAACCCGAGCAGGAGCAGGAGGTGAGATGAGCCAGGACCGCCCGACGGCCGACCGGCACGTCCCCGTCCTGCTCGAGCGCTGCGTCGAGCTCCTCGCGCCCGCCGTGGGTGCGCCGGGCGCCGTGCTCGTCGACCTCACCCTCGGCATGGGCGGGCACACCGAGGCGCTCCTGGCGCGGTTCGCGGACCTGCGCGTCGTCGGCCTCGACCGGGACCGGCAGGCGATCGCGCTCGCGAGCGAGCGCCTCGCGCCGTTCGGCGACCGGTTCACGCCCGTGCACGCGGTCTACGACGAGGTGCTCGACGTCGTGCAGGACGTCGTCGGGCGGCCCGTGCAGGGCGTGCTCGGCGACCTGGGCGTGTCCTCGCTCCAGCTCGACGAGGCCGAGCGCGGCTTCTCCTACGCCCACGACGCCCCGCTCGACATGCGCATGGACCCGAGCACGGGCCCGACGGCGGCCGACGTGCTCAACACCTACGCCGAGGCGGACCTCGTGCGGGTCCTGCGCCAGTACGGCGAGGAGCGCTTCGCGCCGCGGATCGCGCGCACCGTGGTGGCACGCCGCGCCGTCGCGCCGCTCGCGCGCACCGCGGAGCTCGTCGACATCGTCCGGTCCGCCATCCCGGCCGCGGCGAGGGCCACCGGCGGCAACCCGGCCAAGCGCACGTTCCAGGCGCTGCGCATCGAGGTCAACCACGAGCTCGAGGTGCTCGAGCGGACGGTGCCGGCAGCGCTCGAGTGCCTGGCGGTCGGCGGACGGATCGTGGTCATGGCCTACCAGTCGCTCGAGGACCGCATCGTCAAGCGCGCGCTCGCCCGGGGTGCGACGTCGAGCGCGCCTGCCGGCCTGCCCGTCGAGCCGGCGACGCACCGGCCCTACCTCGAGCTGCTCACGCGCGGCGCCGAGCAGGCCGACGACGCCGAGCTCGCCGCCAACCCGCGGTCCGCGTCGGTGCGCCTGCGCGCCGCCGCGCGGCTGCGCCCGACCCCCGACCACCTTCGCCAGCACACCCCGAGGTGGGCCGCATGAGCGCCGTCCAGCAGTCCGCCGTCCCCGTCGCGCGCCCGGGACGGCCGTCGCGCGACCCCTCGACGTCCGGCTCGCCGCGCCGCGACGTCCCGCCCCGGCTGCGGGTCGTCCGGGCCCCCGCGCAGGCGCGGACGCGCGCGCCGTTCGTCGTGACGTGCATGGCGCTGCTCGCGGGCTCGCTGCTGGGCGCGCTGCTGCTCAACACGTCGATGGCGCAGGGGGAGTACGAGCGCTTCGCGCTGCAGTCCCGGCTGGCCGAGTCGGCCCAGGTCCAGCAGCGGATCACCACGGAGCTGCGGCTCGCCGAGTCCTCGGCGCAGCTCGCGGCCGCCGCGTCCGCCCTCGGCATGGTCCCGACGACGCACGGGGCCTACCTGCGCCTCGCCGACGGCGCCGTGCTCGGCGACCCCGTCCCGGCGGGAGCCGGCGGATGACCCCCGCGGACGGCACGCGGCGCCGGGCCTCCGACGGACCCGGCACGCCGGGCCGCCCCCGCACGTCGGTGCGCGGGTCCGCGACGCCCGCCCCGGGTGCCGGCGCACGCGAGGCGGCTCGCCCGGCCCGCCGCGCGAGCGCCCCGGGCGGCGGGCCGACGCCGATGCCGCGCGGGACCGGCCCGTCGGGAACCGCGAGCCG